>NZ_SRPE01000019.1 GCF_004785645.1 Empedobacter tilapiae
AGAGTTCAATCAAATGTTTTCTTTCAACACTTAATAGGGGTAATACTTTTATAATTTCATCAAAATAGTGCTGTTGTCTATCATGGTCGATTAGGTTTTGAATATTATCTGCGGGATCATATCCAGCCAAATAACTTTGATAATTCTCATAACTTTCTAGCGAACTCACGCTCCTAAAAAACTTATTCTTCGGTTTACGATAATGCGAATAGCAACTGTGTTTCATTACAAGTTTCAAAAAGAAAAAGATATGATCAGGAGATTCAATTTTCTCACAATATTCCCATAATTTCAGAAACACATCTTGTACCAAACATTCTACTACAAATTCATCATCAACTATTTGTTTACCAATCCAAAAAAGTAACCTTTTATGTCTTACATAAATTTGATCCAAAGCTATGGGATCACCTTTTTTTAATAATTCAATTTCTTTTTCTAGCATAATAAGGGTGGTTTATTTATTAAGTTTTACATTTATTCTTTTTTATTGCCACATTGAGAGATTTTCGTTTCATAGAAAAAGAAAATTGTATCGAAATGTCCTTTTCTTTTCTGTCATTTCGAGGTATCAAAGAATATTTTGTCACTTTTTTTAGTCAAAAAAACTAACGAAAAAAGACTTGGCTGTAAACCTCTCTACTAAAAATGTTCTCATTCCACTAAAGATTTTACAAACCCTACGGGCTAAAACCTTTTTAACGCTCCATTTAACCATTTTCTTAACGTGAGAGTTTTAATGCCAGTTTATTCATCCTTTTTCAATATTCAAATTCGTTATCTCTTTCAAGAACGAATTCCAAAACCGTCATTGCTGAAAAGTCGAGTGTCAATTCGGCGTAAGGAGCGTTAAAAATGATTTACTGTTCGCATTTTATATGCGAATGATTTAAAGCATTTAGCGAATAGCCATTATTGACCGACTTGTAAGCATAGACTTGACTTTTTTGGTTCGTTTTTGTGTCAAGACAAAAATGAACATATAATTATTAATCAACTTGTAACAATTTTTACCTAAGCTCCACTGGAGCTTCTCCTTTTAATTTCAAATTCTTAATCTCAAATGTTTTTTCATCAAGGTTCCTCGTAGGGCATATGAATTCATTTGAAATAATAATAACTCATGAATAAAAAATGAACAAATAATCATTTTCTTATTATCGTAATTATGTTCAGAACCTCATCTCGTTGTCATTCTGAACTCATCTCAAAACCTCATCCTTAATCTGAATACATACTACTTTTTACATTTTACACTATACATCATAAATACTACATTTTACAATTCTAAAATCTCAATACTAATAGCTAACATCTACTATTAGAATCGAATAACCGTCTGTGCATTTCTTTATCCGAAACACATATTTTTAGAGAGAGTATTTTACTTGATTTGTAGAGGAATTAAACCAAGTATATCGTATGAAGTCCAATGCGATTGTTATGGAAGAAACGACCAAAACAAAAAAGGCGTGGAGCTCATCTTAAAGCATTAGAGGTACTGGTATACCGCGCAACAACAAGAGAGCCCACGCCTAGGTCGTGAGCAAAACTACTTATTTTTTCTCGTTGCTACAAAAATTACCAGTTTTCTAATGCGAGATCAAAGTAATAAATACTTTTATTTTTTAACTATCTGAAAACAAATATAATAATATTATTTAATATTCGGATATAAATCCGAATTTTTTTTTTAAATAACTCTTTCATTTGTTTAAATGAATGATAAAAATAGAAAAATAGTAGAGTTTATCAGGGACAATTGGTTATCTAAAGATCAAAGTAATTTGTCTTTTGCTACTTCACATGGTATTGATGAAAAAACTGTAAGGTTAATTAAGGAAGATGAAAATTATAATATAAGCTTAAAAACAATTTTACGAATTTGCGAAGCTCGTGAGATTAAATTATATGATTTTTTCAAATTAGTAAACATATAAAAGACTCTTAATGTCGCTTTTATTTATTAAACTTTCGTTAATTTATTATTGCGTTTTAGATAATTTTTGTAGTAAAGAATCATTGGTTTGCAATGTGCTTTCCAGTTTATACAGACATAATTCATTAATTTGCACCTCCTCTTTCTTGCACCCCATCAGTAAAGTAATAAATATTAATGCTGTAAAGTAGAAGTAAATCTTACTATCTATTGAATACTAATTTACATTATTACACATTCTAAAAACACTTTACACAACAATGTATACTTCTTATATTGTCATCTATATTTTATAATAACAAAATAGTCTATTTATTCGAGGTTTGTTCGAGTGTCCTTCGACAATGGTTCGAGAAAAAGTATGTTTTGTCGAACAACAGTCGAACAACGGTCGAAGGATTGTCGAAGAAGATAGGTTAAAACACAGCTTTATTTAGGTGTAATATTTTTTGCGTTAAACAATATGAATTGAGAGAACTTTATAAAATAACAAAAGGCAAACCGAGGTTTGCCTTTTGTGTTATTGTGAATTAATACGTTGTGTAAAAACAACACATCTGGAACACTACCCCTATATTTAATTTATTTGTTTAGAGTGAATATCTGAAAGACAAGCCTCTCTATAATCCAAAATATTTGTATCAAACAAAGTATCTAAATATTCTTTAACTTTAGTATAATTAACATTAAAAGGAACATCAATTGCTAAAATTTTTTGATTATGCATTCCTTCCCAAGAGCATCCAAAAGATTCTATTTCTTTTGTTGTATTTTCTACAAATTCATCTTTAAAAAAAACAATCTGTATTGTACTATTTCCAGATGTTTTTATAATCTCTTCAAAGTATAGAACTCCTTCATCATCTTCAACCTTTATTATGTCATTATATGCAATATTTGGAGCGAAAAATGGGATGTTTTTAATTTGGTAAAGATTGTTCCCAAGGGAATCAATCCATAAAGTTTCTTCAGATAAATTATCTTCTAAATCGTAATAAGTAATAATTACTTTATTTTTCATATATCTTTAATGCTTTTTAAGGTTACACCCTCTACATAAAACTTGACCATTATCTGGAGTTCCACTTCCTCCTTCTCTTTTCCTTATAATATGGTCTACTTGAGTTTCATTTTTAGGAGGAGTTACACCTTTCTCTGATTTTTTAGCAGGTACAGTTTCTGTTTTACAACCAACACAAACAGTTTTCCCTCCATTTTTTTCTTTATTTACATCTATTACAGCTTCTTTTCCAGCTTTAGTGAAATCCATTCCATCTCTTGGTTTTAGGCTTAATTTAGCCGCTCTTTGCTCAGCTTTAGATTGTTCGTTTGTTGCTTCTGTTTCTGCACCAGATGTTGTTTCAGTTGATTTATTATCTGCTTCATTTTTAGAATCATTATTTAATATATTCCATGCAGCATTTAAACCAGAAGCTATACCTGAAATGATTTTCCCAAAAATACTTTTTCCAGAATTTTGATTAAACTCATTATTGATACTATATACAGTAGATGCAGTACCAATTATTATAGTTTCACTTAAGCTAATTGTTAAAATTTCTGGAACTTGTGCTCCAGAGTTTTGTGTATGTGCAGTTCCTAGAACTACCCCTCCTGCGCCAGAAGCAGCTAATGCTTCTAATAAATAAGGTGCCAATTGAAGCTCTAATCCTTCTAGTTCAACTCCGGATCCCATTTTATTTTCTTGAAAATTGTAATGAGATTGATAAGCGTATTTCTCAGAAAGAGGGTCAACATTAAAGAATCTACCAATAGCAGGATCATAATTTCTGTATTTAAAAGAGTACCATCCTAATCCAAGCTCGTCTTGTAACTCTTGCCCTTGGTATTTGTACTTATAGTTAGTATTCGCAAGATTGGTATTGTTGTATCCACTATGTTTTAACCCAAATGGATAATAGTTGTTTTCTTCCAATACTTTTAGCGTACCATTTGCTTCTTTTTGGTAGCTTAAACGTACACTCGCTTTGCTCGGGTCATTTCACGAAAAGCTTTATCAAAGCTTTTCACTCATGAATCAAAATGATCCGTGTAATTGTACACATAGTTAATCTTATCTCCTCCGCGACAATCTGGCTCGTTCGCTAAAAATGTTTACAAAACATTTTTTAACACTCTACTCTCAAAGAACTTCTGTTGGTAAATTTAAGAAATTATACCTTAAAAATGTAGCAACTTTATAAAATAACAAAAGGCAAACCATAGTTCGCCTTTTGTGTTATTGTGAATTATACGTTGTGTAATAATAACACGTTTGGAACAGTACCATTAAAAATATTTTTTAAACTCCTTAGGATTATTAGTTTGATAATCTATGATTTCTTTTAAAACTTCTAATAATATTTTAAAAGAAGTTGGATCACAAGATCCATTAAACTTACTATCTTTTATTTTAAATCCAATCCACTTAGAATTAAAATCTCCATATATAGACCAAGAAATATCTGCTACAATATAATTGTTTATATCTACAGAAATATCCCATCCAGGGTTATCTAAAGTTTCTATTTTAATCCCATAATAATGCTCCCAATCTCCATCACATTGAGATTCATACCAATTTTGTAGCCAATCAATCATTTTAATTTAAATTTTTAGGCATATCCTCGCCTGGGATAGCAGGTCTAACATTACCTTTTTCTTGAACATGAGGAGTAGGAATACTTTCTCCGTTTTTATTTTTGTGAGAATTACCTTGGTAATCTACCCTTTTTTCTGTTTCGAATCCTTTTCCTTTCGAGTTTTTATTAGGGTTATTTTGGTTGACTCTATAAGTAGTATTTCCTCTTTCATTAATTACAGAATGATCACCTTCTGCTTCATCAGAAGCTGTTCTATTATTACTTCCTCTACCTGTATTAGTCTTAGAGGATTCAGTGTTGATTGTCTCAGAAGCAGTATTTGAATCATTGTTAAATATTCGACCAATACTCTTTCCAATTGATGTTACACCATCTACTATTCTATCCCATAAATTTCCTTTAGAAGAACTTGAAATTGTGGCTTCTTGTAATTGTATCGTTTGGTCTAAAGGAATACCTGTTGTAGAGATAGATGCACCAACAGTACCTGAAGCACTAGTTAATCCCGCACTTGTAGCTGTCATAGTCGTCGAAAAACTTGAACCAGCTGATGCGTAATAACCTGTTTGAGCGGTACCAAGAGTTAATGTTGCTTCAGAATAAAATATTCCTAACATAGGACCTAGCTCTAAACCTTCTAATTCTCTACCAGAGCCTAATTTATTTTCAGCAAAATTATAATGAGATTGATAAGCGTATTTTTCAGAAAGAGGATCTACATTGAAGAATCTCCCAATAGCAGGGTCATAATTTCTGTATTTAAAAGAGTACCATCCTAAGCCAAGTTCGTCTTGTAACTCTTGCCCTTGGTATTTGTACTTATAGTTAGTATTTGCAAGATTAGTATTGTTGTATCCCTTATGCTTTAACCCAAACGGATAGTAATTGTTTTCTTCTAATACTTTTAGTGCACCATTACTTTCCTTTTGGTAGCTCAATCGTACACTCGCTTCGCTCGGGTCATTTCATGAAAAGCTTTATCAAAGCTTTCATTCATGAATCAAAATGATCGGTGTAATTGTACACATAATTAAAAGCTGTACCACCTGTTACATTCACATACCCTTCTGCTGTTGGAAAAAATTGTAAAACTGACTGATTTCCTTTTCCTGCTGCTTGAGAATACTGAAAACCATTCAAATAATAGGTCGTCTCAGCATTTGATAACAGATTCTTCTGTACATACTTTGCTAATTTTACACCGCTAGCATCATACACATAACTAATCTTATCCCCATTTCCCCAAAGAACTTCCGTAGGTAAATTTAAGAAAATAGTCCCGTTTACAGAATTTATAGACTTCTTTATAAAATAACAAAAGGTAGACCTGAGCCTACCTTTTGTTTTAGCCTGAATGATTAATATGTTGCAAGACAACAATATTTTTGCAATATTGTCCTTTATTCATAAACAATTTTATTTGAAAATTGATTTATTTGTATATCATTATTGCAACCATCAATTACAAACCTTTTCCCTTTTGATAATGAAATTGTTTTTTTTTGAATTTTATTATTTTTCTCAATATATAATGAAATTTCTTTATCTAAATCTATCTTATTGCTATATAAGATATCCTTTTTGTTATAAACTTTTATGGTATTATCAGAGAAATAAATAACTCTTATTGGAGTTAAATCCAATTCATCATCTGTTTTAATAACTAAATTTTTAAATATTACTTGTTCATTTATATATAAAGAAACTTTATCTGAGTTGAAGCAACTTGCAAATCGAATCATAAATTTATTATCCATGTTATTGTTGACAGCACATGATGATAATATTAACAATATTATTATACTTAATTTATTAATCATCTGTTTTCTGTTTTCCTCTATTTAACTTCTTATTAGAATATAAAGACTCAATCATTGTTAATTGCCACTTGGTTAGCTTATTTCCTTGATTTGAAGTCCCAAATTTATTTAGATCTCTCTGTTGATGCATAAGATTACCTGAATAATCATTAGTTGAAAAGCTTTGAAAATGGTTTCCAATCTTTTTTATAGGTTTACCAAATGTACCAGATTGCATTTCATCTTTAATATGTTTTAATCCTGCTGAGTGGAATGTTTCATGTGCCGCAGTGGTTCCATCGAAATTTTTATCTAAATAAATATAATTCTGTCCCCTTGCAGCAAAACCCATAACTTTTTCATCATCAGACAATTCTTCTCCTTTTAAACTTCCTATATCGTCAACAATTCTATAAACATGATCGTTACTAGCTATTTCAGACTCATCATTTGCCACTGTTATATCTGCTGTTATATTGATTCCAAATTTATCATCTTTAGAATCTCCTGAATATGTTATTTTTCCAACTAAGGAATTTACTATTCTTCCATTAATTCTTTGCATCTGTTTATCGGATAAACCTTTTGAAGTATTATCAATAACTTTTCCCTTGACTGAAATATTTATTCCATTAATATTTCCTTCTTCATCCCTATCCCATGCTATAATTATTTCTTTACCATTAGGGTCTGTATATAAAATAGGAGAGTTTAAAGCAAAAGAATATGGTGTTATCCCATAATACTTCTCCGCAAGCGGATCAATATTAAACCAACGACCTATTGTTGGATCGTAATTTCGTGCACCATAATCATACAAATTAATATTAAAATCGTCTTGCAATTCTTTCCCATTATATTTGTACTTATAGTTAGTATTCGCAAGATTAGTATTGTTATATCCACTATGTTTTAATCCAAATGGATAATAGTTGTTTTCTTCTAATATTTTTAGTGTTCCATCAGTATTCTTCTGGTAGCTCAATCGGACATTACCCAAATGGTCGGTGTAATTGTAGACATAGTTAAACGCTGTTCCGTTTGTTACATTTACATAACCTTCTGCTGTTGGAAAAAATTGTAAAACTGACTGATTTCCTTTTCCTGCTTCTTGAGAATATTGAAAACCATTCATATAATAGGTCGTCTCAACATTTGATAGCAGATTCTTCTGTACATACTTTGCTAATTTTACACCGCTAGCATCATATGCATAGCTGATCTTATCCCCATTTATCCAAAGAACTTCCGTAGGTAAACTTAAGGAATTATACGAAATCTTCGTAATTCCTTTGTTTAAATCTTGAATTAAATTTCCATTAGCATCATAGGCGTAATCGTTCCCCGAAGTATTTCCATCTATAAAACCTACATCTTTGTACCCGGGATTATCCGTTACAGCCAGCAATTTATTTGAGTTCGCTTGATAGGTATAATTCGTATCATCTATCCAAACCATATTGTTAGAGATATCCTGCTCACCTGAACGAGTTATTCCAATAATATTCCCATTCTTATCGTACCCCTTGATAATTTCATTATAAGCATTAACTATCTGATTAGCACCTTTGATATAAGTACCTTCTCTTAATCGATTAAGATTATCATATTGATAATTATAACTTCTGATGATATTGTCCGAGGCTTTCCAAATAGCTTCATTAATATTACCATTGTACAAAGGTTTGAATCTTTGAGGTTCCCATGTCAAACGAGTTACTTTATCATAATTTAAACGAAATGAAAACAAATCTTTATACGTTCCTGTTTCCGTTACATCAATATTATTGATATCCGTTAACCATCCACGAATATTATACTTATAATCCACTTTTTGTAAAGGCGTAGACGAATTGGTGTTTCCTACTTTTTTCGAAGTCAATTGATTAATCTCGTTGTAAGAGTTCTGAACAATATATTCCTTTGGATTATTATTGATCTGATGAGTTTGATACTTCAACAATTCATTGGGATAATAATCAAATTCTTCTTTTATTGTAATTTCATTACTTATGTATTCCGCTAACATATGTTTGGTTACGGTATTTTTAACTTTACCTCTAAAATCTAAAACAGAAGCTGTTGTTTGATAACCTCCTAAATAATTATCTAAATGTGAAGCTATAGGACGTATATATTTAGCATCATAATATGTATAGGATTTGTTCCACGTTGTTTCTCCCAAAACATTTATATAACTCGCTACAGCTAAACCTTTGGTTTTTGTATCATCAGCTCCAATTACATTTTGATTATCTATAGACGAAGGTGTAACTCCTAAATTTTGATAATGATCGTAATAATTAACAGATTGAACTATTAAGCTTCCATTTGGAAATTGTGCATTGGTATAATAAATACTCTGTCCATTATTAGCAAATACAGACGATACTCTTTCCTCATTATTAGGAGTTTTTTTATTGTTCAACGCGGTTTGCATTGAACCTCGTGAGGCTGTATTTTTAAAGAAACCTGAATACACCATTCGTCCAAACTTATCGTATTTAAAGAAAGTCCATCCTTTTTCAACCGCCGTTCGTTGATTGATATCTTGTTGTAAGGTTAAACGATCTTGGTTATCATACACCATAAACTCTCTTCCTTTGCCCGGAAGTTGTTTTTCTACTAATCTGTTTTTTTCATCATAAAAATACTGGTAGCCTAATTCAGCAAGATTATTTCTATAAGAAATTATATTTCCATGATCAGTATCAATTAATTTAGGAGGAAGAACAAAAGTTAAATTACCATAAATATCATACACATAATATGTATCATGATTGCCAGAAGAATTTCCACTAATTGCGGGAATATTAATTCTTTTCAGAACGACTCTCCCTTCTTTATCTTTAAATTCTTGTATTGGTTGACCATTCTCATCTGTTGTCACAGTTTTATATAACACACCTTTTTGATAGGTGCTATTTAACGTTAAAGTTGGATTGGTAGTTGGATTGTCTACGCCAAATTTGTAAACTTCTCCATCTACATTCGTATCATAACCAAATCTTATTTCGTGTGCACCTTTTTTCCAAGAATTCCCTGGCGCAGCTTGTGCTATTACTCGATTCAGTGGAGAGTTCTCAAACGTTTTCTCAGAGAATGGTGTTGTATCCCCTGTTAATGTAGAATAAAACGAATTTCCATTAGCTGAAGAACTGACAATAGTGTTAGCTGCTGATGTTATTGGAAATGGTAAATATTCTTTGGCTTGACGTCCAAAACCATCATATTCAAATGGGGTTACAATCGTTTTTCCAGTAGGAGAACCGCCTACTTGTAGAATTTGTTTTTCGCGTCCTAAACCATCAAAATAAACAATTGTTTCTTTCTTCTTAGAACAATCTGTTTCTAAACATTCAACTGTTTTAATGTAATTCTCTGTAGATGTTTGTGCATATACACTACCACCTCCTATAGTTAGAAGCGTACCGTATATAAAATTTTTATAAAAGTGTTTCATTTCGCTTGAGCTTAAGGTTGTTTGTAGTTGTACTGGAATGTTTTTAAAACCTCTTGTTTATCATTTCTGATATCTTGCAAACGATTAGCAGCATCATAGTTGTAATATTCTGTCTGTCCATTTGGTCCTGTAATACTTGTTACACCAACAAGTGGTTTGTACGTATAGGTTGTTATCATCGCATCAGGAATTAATGTTCGAATAGTCGATTGTTCAGCAGCAGTCAAGGTTCCGCTTTGTATTTTAGTTAGATAATTTGCTAATTTACTTGTAGCATTTGCAAACGTTGAACCTTCAATCTTAGCTACTGGATATTGACCATTGTATCCCCAAATAATAGAAACTTGAATACCGTTTTCTGGAGTATATTGTGTTAGATTACCTTTTTCATCATAGCTGTCGTAAGTGATTTTGCGGTTATTATTTCCGTCAAATACATTTGATCCTTTTTTTTGATGTATAGCTAACTTTTGGATAATTCCGTTGAATAGATTATACTGATTATGAACTTCTGAAATATATACTCCATCAACACTTTGTTTCACAATGACTGGTTCTGCAATACGATTAGCATCTGTCAACTCTTTCATATAATATTCTTGCCCTACCAAATCTGGTGGATATTGATATTCTGTCGTTAGGGTTTCGCCTTTACTATTTTGAGTGGTTTTAGAATTTAGATAAAAATAATTTGGTTTATTTGAATAAATATTTGAGGTATTTTCTTCAACATAAGATGAATTATTGAAATATTTTTTATTGTTTACACTAATGTTTTCAATAGAAGCAGAATTAATCCAATTCATGGTCTTTTTTATGAAATATGTTTTATCATCAGGTAAAGGAGAATATTGTAAAGATTTTGGAGCAATATCTAGGTTAACGCTAAAAGAAACAGCAGTTTTTTGGGCATTCATTCCTGTATTAAAAGTAGTTAAATCATTTCTTAATTCATTAAAATTATACTTAAAATTAGATTCTTCTAATAGGTTAGATTTTTCATCTTTTATTTTTTTATTTAATAAAAGACCATCTTTCCAATCGCTATAGTCGCTATTAATAAGAGAAAAAACATTAGATAAATTATAATAATTATTAAGACTGAATTCATATTCAGTACTTCCTCCTTTTGAATATTCAATAACATAAGGATAGGCAATACCTTTAGAAGAACCATAGACGTTTGCTGATTGGTTACTATTATGTATTGTTATGATTTCTTCTATATCAAAACTTTCTTGTTGGTCAAAATAAAGTTTATCTTTAAATTTAGGGGCTATATTCAAATAAAGAATCGGTTTATCTAAATAAGCAAAGGGTTTAAATTCATCATCTTCATATTTACCATATTTAAACTCTCTTTTGTTTTCTAATGTAGAATTAGCATTATAATCTGAGATACTTTTGATTCTTAATCCAGGATAGGTAGGAATCGTGCTAAACATAATCATGTACTTATACTTTAATTTTAAAGGAATAGAACAACGACATGGTTCAGGACTGGTATCTAATAGTTGTACACCACCTTCAAATAGTCTAGTTAGATCACCATATATTGTTCCCATTTTGGGAGGACCATCAAAACCGTCTATTCTTTTTCCTTGACTATTTAGGTATCCAAAACACATTGTTTCTTGAATATGATTAGGAGTTGTATCATTATTCTTACAAGTATTATCAAAATTATACTCTATATATGGTTCAGCATCTGGTGCTAATTTAGATATTTCGATCAAATCTTGGTATGTAAACTGAAGTGTTCCTTCGGAATAACCTTCGCTGTTGAATTCAAGTGTTTTATAGGTACGGTGTCCATAATATCCTGATGCAGTTTTCGTTTCTTCTCCTATGGGGTTTTCGTACTTAAATACTTTATATCCTCCAGTAGGATAGGTTATTTTAGATAAACTTCCTATTTGAGTGTATATAGAATTAGGACTTCGATCACGTTTATTATTAATTCGGACAAAATCATCTTGGTTATATTGAATACCATAGTTTATAGTTAAAGGTATATTGGACTTTCCTGTATTATTTAAGCTATTGATATACCCCCAATGATCATCATTAAAAGAATTCCTTCTAGGAAATTGATAGGTTTCATTGTATTCAAATTTATGATATGTGTTGTCAAGATTATTATATACATTGACAAGTTTTAAACGGTAATCTTCTGGTGTTTTTGGGGTATTATTATTTGAAAAATATTCATAATTGAAAGTATATTCTTTAATAATCTTTAATTGTTTATCTTTAACAATAATCTTTCTTAAAGCTATACCTAAACCATCTATATCGATACGATTAGGATTTCCATTTATATATAAACTTGGTGTATCATTGGAATAAGTGAAAAAAATATCTTCAGTTTCAGTTTCTATTTTAGAAATTAATTTTTCTGTGTTTGCAGTATTTTTTTCTTCACATTCATAAGGAATACGAAGTTGTTCTCGCTGATTAATCTGTTGAATTTTACGTAAATGAGCTTTTTCATAAACAAGTAAGTCATTATATCCAAAATCCTTATTATAAAAGAAATTTATTTTTTTATTATTAGGAGTAATGATTTCAGTTACTTTAAATAAATTTCCCTCTGCGGAATTATCAGTAAATACAATATTCTTCTTGGCAAATAAATATTTATTACCAGCTGAATCTGTAATATCTATAGTATTGTCAGGATTAAATACTATCTGATCATTATTATAAGGGATAGGGATGCCTTTTTTATCATCTTTTATAAAGCTACCAGATGAAGTAGGTAGATTATAGGAAAACAAATCGGGTTTGGTGTCATATATTCCTTCTAATATTTCTCCTACTTTCACTCTTAATCCTGAATTCTCTGCTATAGGAGCTAAGCCTCCATTTAGAGCGTCATAATCATTGAAATCTTTTGAATAGAGAGGAGTTTTAAAATCATTTTGTCCTTTTATATCTTGGTTAATAGAACCAGTTATATTTAAAGACCAACCTAATCCTACACTACTAGCTACTTCATTTAATTTAATTCCTGATGTGTTATAAGATAGGTTAATAGGAATATTTACTCCATCGATATTGATTGAATGAATAGGAATAGAAATATTTGCTTGTCCTCTAAAATAGTCAACTTCAAGATCAGTTATTTTAGAAAGAGCATAAGCATCAGGAGTAGTAGGTATAGGTATTATATTAGTATCTTGACCATAATTTTTAATCCCAACTAAAAAAGCTAACAAAGCAAGTAGCACTACATTTTTCTTCATAATTACTTTTTAATAATTTTAATAGATTCTGTCTGGTTGTCAGTGTTGATTTTTAGGATGTAAACACCAGCTGGATAATTACTCAACGAAATAGGTGTTGAACGGTATTTCACCTCTTTGGTTTGCAAATATTGTCCTGTTAAATTGTAAACTTCAATCGTTGCTTTTTCAAACTCTTTGTTGATTAAAACATTCACAATATCACGCGTAGGATTTGGATAGGCTTCGATATAGGTACGTTTTTCTGTAGAAGATTTATCACCTAATTTCACTAAATAAAAATCGGATTGTCCATTACTCCCTTTATCTTCTTGTGTTGAGTTTCCAAATAAAATAACTGAACCATCACGTGTTGTAATCGCTTTTTCAAGGTAATTGAATCCTTCTTCTCCAAATTGTTTCTTCCAAATTTCTGAACCATTTTCATCAAAAGTTTTAGCGATATAATAGCTTTCTATTGAATGATTGTTAGATTTTAACTGTTCTAACGTAGAGATTTTATTCGCTGTAAAAAGGTATTTATTGTCAATCAATTTGATTTCTGTAATAGACAAATCATTCTCTATTTCCAATTCGGTTATTTTCTGAGTTTGAAAGTTAAAATCGGTATGAATAACCTTTGGTTTTAACTTATTTTCAACCTTTTCTAGAATTGAAAACAAATAACCATTCTTATTTTCTTGAAAAGAAATCAATTGATTGTCTGTATTCAAATTTAAATTTTGCTCTGAAATTATTTCACCTTTTTGATTAATCTGAACAATCCAAGTTCCATTAGATGTTTGATCTATCGTTTTATTTCCACTTATAGGAGAATTCGAATTACCTACTAAAATAAAACCATCTTTCGTTTCTATAACCGATTTGATTTGATCATCAAAAGAACCTCCAAATGTTTTTTCCCAAAGGATTTCTCCTTTTTCATTTAGCTTGATGATATAATAATCATTTCCTCCAAAATTTTCGCTCTTTTTGTAGGAAGAAGGCGTTGAATTAGAATTAGCAGCAATTAAATATCCTTTATCCTTTGTTCGAATAATATCTACAGGAATATCATTCCCATTTCCGCCAAACGAATTTTGCCACTGTATTTTTCCTTGTGCATCTATTTTTATAGCCCAAATATCTTCGTTTCCTTGGTTTTCACTCACTTTATCACCAGATTTAGAAGATGTAGAAGCTCCTGCTAAAACATAGCCACCATCAGAAGTGGATTGGGCGGCATATAAAAAATCTGAACCATTCCCGCCAAACGAGTTTTGCCATTCTTGTTTACCATTTTCATCCATTTTCCAGATAAAATAATCTAAACTTCCTTGATTTTTCTTCTGGATATCTCCTGTTGCATTAGATGCTGAACTACCTAAAATCAAGAAACCATAATCGGGTGTAGAAATAGCATTGTAAAGATATTCTGCCTGTTCTCCTCCTATAGATTTTTCCCACAACACATCTTGTTGTGCTAAAATAGTATACATAGAAAATAAACAGAAAACTGAGAGTAGAGTTTTCTTCATATAAATTAAATTTTATTTTTCGCAAAATTAGTCCTTTTTAGTTTATTGATTTATATTATAAAAGAAGAATAATATTGATTTAATTCATAAAAGTTAAGTAGTCTATTTTTCTAAGATTCCTATTAAGAAGAATAATGTTAGCATAAAAGTGTACTATCTAATTACTATTAACCTATTCTAATAAACCATTAGCTGCTAATTGTTTTTTAGTGATTAGTAGCTTTTTAAACTCAAACCAATGAAAACCAAAGTAAACTACAAAACACTTTATACTGATATTATAAATGATCATTATCCTTCAAAAAAATCAGTTTGTCAAGAAATACTGAATAAAAAAACTTTATTTATACTTGATACTATAGAATTAAATAAATTGATTTTCGAAGATGAACACAATAAAAATATTGAAGTAAATCAAAAATTCAAATCTTATTCGAAAAAGGAAATTTTATTAATATTAGATTATCAGAAAACACATAATTTAAACAATTCTCAATTAGCTAATCATTTTAAATTAAGTAGAAATACTGTTGCTAAATAGAAAAAGATACTTATTTGACAAACAATATTTAGCATATATCTACTTTTAAATTTGCAATATCTATCTAACATAATTTTAAAATAATAAATACTATAGTATTTATTAAATAAACCCAAAGTATATGCTTTGGGTTTAGTAGACTTTTATGCTATAAAAAATATGCTTATCATATAACTATAAAGTTACACAAAAAAGTTTTTATTTTTATTTACATAAAAGATATATATGAATTAGTTTAAGTTCTATTTTGTAAATGTATATTCAATGTTGCACCAAAAAACAAACTCATCTTTAGAAGTTAGTACTTTAGGTGATGAAATAAATAATGGAAACATATCATTATAAGTTATTTTACCATAATTAATACCTTTTGAGTATAAGATTTCATTTGTTTCTTTATTGCTTATAATTAATGAACTTTGAAAATTTTTGTAAATATTTAAGGATTTATTTGTTTGATCTACATATCCTAAGATAATTTTTTTACGATCTTTCTCAATTAAAATGTTATTTCCATCTTTCGTATACTTATACTTTTGTATAGAAAGATTTTCATTAATAATAATCGAATCTTTTTTTAAGTGAATGATTTTTATTGATGGATCATTATAAAAAGACCATTGTTTTTTAAAAAAAGTATCTGCTTCCTTTGTATATTCATTTCCATCAGTGCCTTTATAATATTTTAAATCTAAAATATTATAATTATTAGAAAACTTATAAATTTCTTCCTTATTAGATTCTGGATTTGGTTTTACAGGTATTGAATCGTCATCATTAGTACATGAAAAAATAATAAATAGACTTGGTATTAATAATAAATGTTTCATAATTAATTTAAAGGTATATAATTAAATTTTTCATCAGATAAGACCTTAAATATAATAGTTTTTTCATATTGCAAATGATTTCTAGGAGAAGGTCCTGAATTATAAATGATTTTATGTCCTAGATCTTTAAAAGTACCCATTTGAGTATTTTGTATTAAATTTGTCACTTGCTCATTAGTATTTGATATAATAGAATTTCTATCACTCATTCTTCTTATAGTATGAGTAGTTTCACTTAAGTTAATATTTATATATGGTGAGGCTATAACAGGTATTTTACTTCTAGATTGATAAAAATATAATCTCAAGTCACCTTCTTTACGTTTTAATTGACCATTTGCATATTTTTCTTCTTTCAAATTTTCAAAAACTAATTCAACATATAAAGGAGCCTTTTTTATATCAAATTTAAACTTCGTTTTAACAGGAGAGTTATCATTAAGATAAGAATAGGAACAAAATATAGGAACACCAGGACTCTCTTTAGTAAATATCCCTTGAGAAATATGTTGAACGAACGCTTCATATCCTTTAAACGTTTGAACAGCCGTATTAGCATTACCTCCTAATAATAAAAGTTTAAAATCAGCTGAATTAATTAATTTTAATTCTTCTTTAGAAAATGTACTATTACCACTTTTAAATAATTTTGAAAAAGTGGTATTAATTATTTTTGAAGCTTCTTCTGAATATTCATCAGTTTCTATTGCTAAAACTCCCATTCTACCATAAGAAATAGAACTAACATATACAGGTTCAACACCACCATCATCAAAATTTCTATCTTTGACTAAACTTCCATTAGGAATATCCATATCTAATGTGAAAGATGTCTGATAAAATTTCACATAAAATCCAGTCCTCTTCGCAATCATATGACCATATTGATTTTCAGTAGTCGATTGCTTATTAAACAATTTTCTTGTATCTACATTTGAACCAAAAGCCACTTTTAATTCATCATAAGAAGAAAATTGTTCTATGCTATAACTCAATTGGCCATTTTGAGAAAAATTTGCCGTTTTGAGATATTCATTAACTAGAGTTCTTAATGATGACAATGACGGTTGTTCCATTGTAAATCCTGCTTCATAATTTGTTGCAGGTATAGATAATGAAACTCTAACAGGATTGATGTTGGCAGATATTGGTACAAAGCCTAAATCTTGGATAGAGTTTCCTTTTAATAAAGAACCTGGAAATATATATCGTTGTAGATGTGGTAAAATAATAGATTCAGATGACTCAAATTCTACAGCAGTTTGAAATTCATCCTCACCAGTTAATGTGTTAATTTTACTATTGATTAAATTATCATTTAAAATATTTGATGGTTTTGTTCCAAATGAAGTGATTTCAATTAAGTTAACAGATCTATTACCGTTTGAATTTCTATTAATAGAATAAGTATCATTTAAATCTTCATTACAACCTACTGTAATGATACTTACAAATACTAGTAAAAGAGTCTTTAATCTTGATTTTATCATTCTATACTAAATTTTGTAAAAAATATTGAATTATCAGATGCATGACTAGCTGAAAAATAAATAGGAACACCAGGAACTTCAGCGGTAAATTCTCCACCATTTACTATAAAATCAGAAAAACCCTTGTACCCATTTACTATCTGAGTAGCATCTGTTCCTTTACCTCCTAATACATAGGTTTTTAATTCTGATTCTTCCAATACTTTTTTACTTTGTATATCAATGCTTAATTCTCCATTAACAACTTTCGCTGTAAATGCTGCTTTCAACGCAAATAAAACTTCATCGAAACTATAATTAGATTCTAAAGCCAACACTCCCAATCTTCCATACGTTATAGAGCTGATATAAACAGGATTATGAGATGCTGAATTTTGTTTATCTAAAGGATTTAGGAATATATTACCATCGTAAGGTAAATCCATATCTACTGTAAAATTTCGATGTATAAACTTAGCAAAAACACCTGTTTTCTTTTTTATTGAATGAGAACTTCCACTAGCTTCTAATTTAAACAGACTACCTACATTTACGTTTGCTCCAAATGCTAATTTAGCTTCTTCATATTTAGAGAATTGCTTAATGTCATATTCGAAAGATAAAGATTGTTGTCCACTAAAATTAACATCTCTTGTAGCTTTATTAACTGCTGCTCTCATAGCAGATAATGAAGGTCTAGAGATTGTACTTTGTATAAAATCTGTTGGAAAAGAAAATGATATATCAATTGGTTTTAATTGAAAAGGGGCTGGACTATAACTCGAATTATCAATTGTTTCAGCATTTAATAAAGAACCAATAAATGTATATTGTGGATAGGTTACAATAATTTGATCGCTTGAAATTGTATTTGAAGTTCCTTTATTAAGTTTAGAACGGGAACTATAATCATATTGTAAAGATTTTGTATCAAGTTTTACTTCAGGATTAAAATTACTTAATCGAGTTTCTTCATTATGTACATTAGTATCAGTATCATCATCTGATTGGCAGGAATTAAAAATTAAGGATGTTAATACAAATGATAAGATAGATAATTTTCTCATGCTTTATTTTTTTGCAAAAATATAAATATATCTCTAACAAGGGATATATTTATTCTATAAAGTTAAAATTTTAACATAACGACATATTACGTTTATAATAGTTGCTTATAAGTGATATATTTGAGCCGATAGAAAATATAAAAATGAAAAAACACAATAATTTATTAAGTTTTAAAGATTTCGAAAACATCCCAGGTCTTAACATTAACGAAAGAGCAAAAGAGCATATAAAATACCTTATACACTTGAAAAACAATGATTTTATGAATTACAGATTATTAGTTAATTCTGGTTGTAATTCAGAAATAGAGTTAATAAAAAATGAAAATACAAGTACCTATATTAGCTTTGTCAGTAATGATTATTTAGGATTCACACAACATCCTGAAGTAAAAAATGCCGTAATAAAAGGTATTGAACAATATGGAACAGGAGCAGGATCTTCACCTTTAATTGGAGGATATTATTCCTTTCACAAAGAATTAGAAGATAAATTATGTTTTTTCTTTAAACGTCCATTAGGATCTTCCCTTATTTATACAACAGGATATACTGCTAATAGCGCTACACTTTTATGTTTACTAAAAAAAGAAGATATTGCTATTGTTGATATGGCTGTACACGCTAGCGTATATGAAGGTTTAATAGGTACAACTTCAAAACGATTTCTTCATAATGATGTTGAATCTCTTGAACGAATATTAAAAGCTAGTAAAGATAATTTTAGAACTAAACTTGTTATTATTGATGGAGTTTATTCACAAGACGGAGATCTTGCTAAACTAAATGAAATAATAGAGATAACTCATCGATATGGTGGATTAATAATGGTAGATGATGCGCATGGTGTAGGAGTAATAGGAGAAACAGGAAGAGGAGTTTTAGAATATTTTAATTTACTTGATAAAGCTGATTTTATCACTGGTACATTTAGTAAAACATTTGCTAGTATTGGTGGATATGTTATAGCTAATCCTGAAATTATTTCCTACTTACAATTTCAATCTCGACAATACGCTTTCTCTGCAGCTGCTACACCAGCTGTTAAAGGTATAACAAGAGCTATTGAATTATTAGATGAAGAACCTCATTGGCAAAAACAATTATGGGAAAATATTGATTATTATAAAAAAGGGTTATTAAATATCGGTTTAGAAATAGGAACTACAAATTCAGCTATTATTCCTGTAAAAATTGGTGATACGCAAAAAAATTCAGAAGTAGGAAAGATTTTACTTAAAAATGGTATATATACCAATCCTATTATGTATCCTGCTGTATCATTAAAAGATTCTCGCATTAGAATGAGTATAATGGCAACACATACAAAAGAACAACTAGATAAAGCGTTAAATGTTTTTGATTATATTAATAAAAAATTGCAAATTGCTTAATCTTCTCTCTTCCTTAAAATAATATAGTATGAACCAAAATAATGATAAAAATTTAAAAGTAAGAAAAACAACTTCTGGATTGATTAGAGACAAATCTCGTACCATGGCGAGAATGGTTGCTGCTGTCGGAAAAGTTTTACAAAAAAAAGGTTATACTGGATTAGATGCTCCAAGTGTAGCTAAAGCAGCTGGAGTTGATAAAAAACTTGTTTGGACATATTTTGGAGGGTTAGATAATTTAGTTGAAGAATATATCGAACAACGTGACTTTTGGAAAAGTATTTCGAAAGAAGAAATAAAAAAAATTACAGAAACTCCCGAATTTATAAATCAAAATGATATAAATAACATTTTACAGGGACAACTTGAAACTCTTTTAAAAGATAAAGTTTTACAAAAAATAATCCACTGGGAATTAGGAGAAAGCAATAAAACACTTCGAAAAATTGCAGATAAGAGAGAAGAAATGGGAGAAGTTTTATTTTCTATAATAGATAAACAATTTGAAAATAGCAATGTTGATATTAGAGCAAACTTAGCTATACTTATCGGAGGTATTTATTATTTAACGCTACATGGAAAAAATAATGGAAGTCTTTTCTGCGGAATAGACATTAATGATGAAAAAGGCAAAGAAAGGATATCACTAGCTATCGAAAATATTATTAATAGTTCTTATTGTAAGTAAAAGATTAATTTTAACCAAAAAGTATAAATAAAAGGTTCTTTACGAACCTTTTATTATTCAAATTCTTATACAGAAGAAAAGATAAAAAAAACAGCATAGATTATTAATCCTTTTATAGAAGAATACATTAAATAGATAAAGATGCTATTCTATATTTCTTCAAGCTTATGCCATGGTACCTTTTGAAAAATTTATTGATATGACTCTCATCTATAAATCCAAATTCGTCAGCTATTTCATGCACTCGTTTATCACTAAATCGTAACCGATGTTCGATCAGTCTGATACGATAAGAAGATATATACTGTTGAATAGATTCATTACAATGTTTTCGAAAATAGTGGCCAAGATAATTCGGAGACAAACCAAACTTTTCTGCAATTACAGCAATCTTTAATAATTCGGGTTTACAGATATTTGCTTGTATATAATCTAAGATTTCCATTAAACGAATATCCGTAGTTGATGAAATCTTTGGCGGATTGATAATCGCTATATTTTTAGCTACAAGTACAATAATAGCATGCACTAAATGATGCATAAGTTCTTCTACATATAAGCTTTGATGTTCAGAAATCATTCTTAGATTTCCCATCAAAGATGCTATCATAATTTTATCATCTGCATTAAGAACTATCGCACCTGGCAAATGAGAAGTATAATACAATAAACAAGCAATATGCCCTTTATCTTTGAATTGATAGTGATTAATATATTGTTCTCCAAAGCGAATAACCATAAATTCACAAGTACCTTCTAAATCAAATTCATGACAGTCATTGGGTGCTAAAAGAAATAAATCACCTTGAGAATAAGTAAATTTATTTCCATTAACTGTATGAAATCCTCTTCCAGAAATAACATACACCATCTCAAAAAAATTGAACTGTCTATCACGTAGTGGACAATCATCTACTTTTTCATAAAACACTTCCAATGATTGATACATATTCTCTTTTGCCATAGCGTAAATATACTTAAACAAACACTAAATGTACCTGTTTTAAATTATTTTTCAGGTATAATTTTGTTAAATAAAGTAAATAAAAACATGAAAGCAATTGTATTAAATCAATTTGGTAGTGTCGAAAATCTCCTTTATAAAGAGATTGAAAAACCTATTATAAAAGAAACTGAAGTGCTCGTAAAAGTAAAAGCAATAAGTATAAATCCTGTAGATATCAAAGTTCGTAATCGTGAAGCTCCATTGGCTGAAGAATTAGTAAATGTGAATCCTTTGATATTAGGTTGGGATATTTCGGGAGAAATCGTAGAAATAGGGAATAAAGTCAGTCAATTTAATCTAGGAGACGAAGTATTTGGTATGGTAAATTTTGTTGGGCATGGAAAAGCCTATGCCGAATATGTTGCTGTTTCTCCTAATCATATTACTTTAAAACCTCAAAACATAAACCATACAGAAGCAGCAGCAAGTACTCTAGCAGCTTTAACAGCTTGGCAAGCTTTTAATAGTTATGGTAAACTTCGACCAAAAGACAAGATCTTAATTCATGCTGCTTCAGGAGGTGTAGGTCATTTTGCAATACAAATAGCAAAACACATGGGAGCCTATGTAATTGCCACTTCTTCTGCCGCTAACCATGATTTTGTAATAGGGCTAGGTGCTGATGAATTTATTGATTATAAAACTGTTCAGTTTGAAAATACACTACAAGATTTAGATTTTGTCTTGGAAGCAATAGGCGGTTCTAATTTTCAAAAATCTGTTAAAGTATTAAAACCTTTTGGAACAATTGTTACACTACCATCTGGGCATTCTTTAGAAGATGAATTAAAAGCGCAAGAGAAGAATCTACATGCATGTTATTTTATGTCCGTTTATTCAAGTGGACAAGATATGGAACACATCGCCTCTCTATTGGAAATGGGAGTTTTGAAACCATACGTCTCTCATGTCTTCGAATTTAATGAAATGGCAAAAGCTCATTTACAAATTGAAACTGGTCATACAGTTGGTAAGGTCGTTGTTAAATTATAATTGTTTTGAATAGTGAATAATACTAAAAATATAGATTTCGAGCTTTGGCAAGCAGTATCAAACAGTCCATATAATACCATTAATTACGAAGATTTATTAGAAATAAATCCTTCAAAAATTAGAACCGAAGAACTGAAAATAGCAACAAAAGAAACTTCATTACATATTCCAAAACAGCTTCAAGTTGAAAATATAGAAATTCCTTCGGCTAATAAAGCAAGAAAAATTAGAGTAAGAACCTATCAACCTAAAAACAAAAAAGACTTACCTATACTTATCTACTTTCATGGCGGAGCTTTCATATATGGAACACCTGAACAATATGATTTTATATTCTTCAAATTAGCTTTGGATGTAGATATGCTAATTGTTTCTGTAGATTATCGCTTAGCTCCTGAAAATCCTTTTCCTGCAGCATTGGAAGATGGATACGAGGTTCTACTATGGTTAGCTCAATATGCTAATCGAATAAATGGAGATAACAACAATATGTTAATTGGAGGAAGTAGCGCTGGTGCAACAATTGCTGCATCTCTAACGCATTTGGCACGAGATAAAAAAGAGATTACAATTCAACACCAATATTTACTCTATCCGCCTTTTAGTCATCTTTTGGACACTCCATCGATGAATGAGTTAGCCAATGCTCCTATGCAAACTAAGAAAGCTGCTAAATTAATGTGGAAACATTACTTAAAAGAGCAAATATACAATCTGCCTAAGTACGCTGTTCCATTAGAAGAACATAATTTTCATGATTTACCAAATGCAACAATCATCGTTTGTGAATTTGATCCATTGAAAGATGAAGGAAAATTGTATGCGCAAAAATTAAAAGATGCTAATGTATCAGTCAACCTATTAGAAATTAAAAAAGCTATCCATGCATTCGATTTTTTTGATTGTCCTATATCAAACAAATTTTATCAACAGCAAGTCAAAATATTAAAACAAATTTTAAAATAAAGATGAAAAAGATAGTCGTTATAAATGGTCACCCCGATAAAGAAAGTTTTAATAGTGCTATTGCACAAACATATATAACATCTGCGATAAGCTTAGGTACTGAGGTTCGGTATATACCAATAGGAGAATTAGATTTTAATCCTAATTTACAATTTGGATATCGAAAACGAATGGAACTTGAACCTGATCTCGTAAAGGCATTAGAAGATTTGCATTGGAGTGAACATCAAGTTTGGATACATCCTATGTGGTGGCTAGGAATGCCTGCAATAATGAAAGGTTTTTTTGACCGAGCATTTCTACCAAGTATTGCTTTCAAAATTAATAAAAATGGACAGAGCGAAGGCTTATTAGAAGGAAAAACGGCTAGAATAATCACAACAGCTGGTGATTTATCTGAAAAGGAGTATGAAGAGATTTATAAATCTAGTGGACAGATACAATTACAAAAGGGTATTTTAGAATATTGTGGCATATCTCCTATCCAAAATGATTTTATTGGTCCTCTTATTAAATTCAATGAAAAGGATAGAAATAATTGGATAGAACAAGTAAAAAGCTTGGCAGCGTTTGATTCAAAAATAGAAAATAAAATACCTCAACAAAGTTAAATATTTCAATTTTATTTCATAAGAAAAGAAAAGTCTTTACATAAGACTTTTCTTTGTTTGAGTTAAAAGGTCATAAAAAGATTAAGAAGAATTGTAACTATTTTTTAAACATAGAGTCTATTAGAAAAATACACTTATGAAAAAAATCATATTACTTCTATATCTAATTCACTTCTCTATTGTTATGCAAGCTCAAAACTTTCAAAATGCTAATGTGAAAAAATTTATAGATAAATCAATTAATATTATTGAAAATAATGCTGTTAATGTGGAGAATATAACATCTATTAAAGAAAGATTATATAAAAAATCGGTAGATTTTAAATCAGTCGATGAGATAGCTCCTTTGTTTAAAGAGGTATTTAAAGATCTTAATGACTATCACGGTAATTTAAAATACAATGGAAAAACGTATGGATGGGATAAACTTACAGAAAGCACCAACACTTATTTGAAAAACAAAATAAAAAATGAAACAAAAGTAAAAAGTGTAATTATTAATAAACAAATCGGTTATATAAGAATTTCAGGAAATGATGATTTCGCCTTTAAGAAAGTGGATAGTATTGCAAATGATATTGTTTCGAATATCAATTCTATTGATTCAAAAAAAATAAAAGCATGGATTATTGATTTAAGAATAAATACTGGAGGAAATATGTATCCCATTTTATTAGGACTTAAGGAATTTATTGGAAATAATGTAATCTTTGGAGGTTTTGTCAATTCTAAAAATGAAATTACTGGAAATTGGGAAATAAAAAACAATAAATTACTGATTGACAAAAATTTACTAGAAAGAAAATCAGAACTTATCTTTCCATCTAAAAATACGATTCCTATAGCAATACTTACAAGTGGCTATACAGCAAGTGCAGGAGAAATGACAGCGATTTCGTTTATTGGAAGAGATAATACATTTTTCATTGGCGAACCTACTGCAAATTATACGACAGCAGTTCAAGGGTTTGAGATAAATAAATTTGCAGCAATAAATTTATCAACTGATTATGTGATAGACCGAAATAAAAAAGTGTACAAACAAAATATTATACCAGATTATGAAGTAAAAGATGGAGATAATTTCGAGAATTTAAACAAAGATTCCAAAATAAAAGAGGCTCTAAAATTATTTAAACAATTTTCTTATTAGCTTGATAAAAAACATCGATTATAAATCTAGCATACATTGATACTATCTTTTTCAAGCTAGTAAACCTATAAAATATAGTTTGAAAAAATTATATATTTTAAATTTTGACACATCTTAACACGATAAAATTAATTTTAGTCAAAAAATGTTTATTACATTTGCAATAATGAAATTTATGATTTTCATAATCGCTTTATATGTTAATGTTCTATCATTTATTCCGTGTCAGGATACAAATAGTAATGGAGCACTAACTTCTATGGTACATAGTGAAAATGAAAATTCCAATCATAAAGATAAATGTAGTCCTTTGTGCGCATGTAATTGTTGTCAAATTACAATTTCTTCTATAAAATTTACACGATTACTAAAAACACCAAAAATCTTTGAACCAAATACTTCAAAGAAAATACAATTCAAAAAAAATACAATTCAAAACCAATTGTATGCCGATATCTGGCAACCTCCTAAAATAAATATTGCTTAACGAGACGATTTCTATTTTTCGTCTACACATTGATTTCAATTAATTTAAAATTGAAGTCAACACTTTTCTGTGCTCATTTATTTTGATAATAAGTGGGTAATGTTAATGCAATTAATCAAATTATCTGTGTTAGATAAAATCATAAAATTTAGTATCCAAAACAAGATTGTTATTGGAATTATGACTGGTTTATGGATTATCTGGGGCGTATGGAGTGCAACAAAATTGCCAATAGATGCGGTACCAGATATTACCAATAATCAAGTCCAAATTATTACGGTCAGCCCTACTCTAGCTGGTCAAGAAGTAGAACAATTGGTCACTTTTCCAATTGAACAAAGTATTGCAAATATTCCTGATATCGAAGAAACAAGAAGTATTTCTCGTTTTGGTTTATCTGTGATTACAGTAGTGTTTAAAGAAGATGTTGACATTTATTTTGCACGTCAATTAGTCAACGAAAAATTAAAAGAAGCACAAGAAGACATTCCGCAAGGTGTTGGTATTCCCGAATTATCACCTGTGAGTACCGGTCTTGGAGAAGTCTATCAATATATTTTACATCCTAAAAAAGGAAGTGAGAAAAAATACAATTCAAAACAATTGCGCGAAATGCAAGATTGGATTGTTCGGAGACAATTAAACGGAACTCCTGGTGTTGCTGAGATCAATAGTTTTGGTGGAGAATTAAAGGAATACGAAGTTGCTTTAGATCCGAATAGATTACGCGCAATGGGGATTAGTGTATCGGATATTTTTGATGCCTTAGAAAAAAATAATCAAAACACTGGAGGAGCCTACATCGATAAGAAGCCAAATGCTTACTTCATTCGAGGAATTGGAATGGTAACTTCTCTGGATGATGTAAAATTAATTCCTATAAAAAATGCGACGGGAACTGTTCCTATTTTTATAAAAGATGTAGCTGATGTAAGACTAGGACATGCCATACGATACGGAGCGATGACCTACAATGGTGAAGTAGATGCTGTTGGAGGTGTTGTAATGATGTTAAAAGGAGCCAATTCTAACGAAGTGGTTAACCTAATTAAAGAAAAAATACCTACAATTCAAAAATCACTACCAGACGATATCGTCATCGAGCCTTTCCTTGATCGAACGAATTTAGTCAATCGTGCAATTAAAACAGTAGAAAAAAATCTAATCGAAGGTGCATTAATTGTCATCTTTGTATTGGTTATTTTTCTTGGTAATCTAAGAGCTGGTTTAATCGTTGCTTCAGCAATTCCTCTATCCTTATTATTTGCATTAGGAATGATGAATGTTTTTGGTGTAAGTGCGAATTTAATGAGTTTAGGAGCTATTGATTTTGGATTGATAGTTGATGGAGCAGTTATTATTGTAGAAGCGACTTTACATCATCTTGGACTTAGAAAATCAACGCATCAATTAACCCAAAAAGAAATGGATGAAGAGGTTTTTCTTTCAGCTTCAAAAATTAGAAATTCAGCCGCTTTCGGGGAAATTATCATACTTATTGTCTACATTCCTATTCTTACATTGGTTGGTGTAGAAGGAAAAATGTTTACACCAATGGCTAAAACAGTTGGTTTTGCAATTCTAGGAGCATTAATTCTTTCGTTAACGTACATCCCAATGATGAGTGCTTTATTTTTATCAAAAAAGCCTACTCTCAAACCTTCTTTTTCAGATAAAATGATGGTGAAAATCCATAAAGTTTATGAACCATTATTAGAAAAAGCAATCCGAATCAAATATTGGTTAGTTGGTATTACTGTTGCAATTTTTGCAGTATCAATTATTCAATTCAGAAATATGGGTGGCGAATTTATTCCGCAATTACAAGAAGGTGATTTTGCTTTTCACTGTATTTTACCACAAGGAAGTTCCTTAACTCAAAGTTTAGAAACATCCATGCAAGCTTCTCGAATTTTAAAAGAATTTGATGAGGTGAAAATGGTCGTTGGTAAAACAGGATCTGCTGAGGTTCCCACAGATCCTATGCCTCCTGAAGCAACAGATATGATTATCGTTCTAAAACCAAAGGACGAATGGAAAAGAAAAATTTCTTATGAAGAATTAGGTGATGAAATGATGGAGAAACTAGAGGTTATTCCTGGTGTTTTCTTTGAAAAAAATCAACCAATCCAAATGCGTTTTAATGAATTGATGACAGGAATTCGACAAGATGTAGCTGTCAAAATTTTTGGCGAAAATTTAGATTCTCTCTCTTATTATGCAGATAAAACCTCAAAAGCAATTCAATCTGTTGAAGGTGTTACAGCACCCCAAGTAGAACGCGTAAGTGGTTTGCCTCAGATTAATGTTGAATATGACCGAATCCGAATGGCAAATTACGGATTAAATATTCAAGATGTAAATGATATGTTGAGTACAGCATTTGCTGGAAAAACAGCTGGACAAGTTTTCGAGAATGAACGACGCTTTGATTTGGTTGTTCGATTGGATAGTGTGCATCGAAAAAGCATTGATGACATTAACAATTTAATGATTCCTACAAGTTCTGGTAATCAAATTCCAATCTCTCAGGTGGCAAATGTGAGTTATAAATTAGGCGCTTCTCAAATTAGTCGCGAAGAAGGAAAACGAAGAATTGTAATTGGTTTCAACGTAAAAGATCGCGACGTACAATCAGTTGTAAAAGATATTCAGACAAAATTAGACAACGAAATCAAATTGCCTTCAGGCTATTATTTCACCTATGGAGGACAGTTCGAAAATCTACAAGCAGCTAGTCAACGTTTGATGATTGCAGTACCAATCTCCTTGTTGTTAATTTTTATGTTATTGTATTTCACATTTCATTCATTCAAACAAGCTGCATTAATTTTTACAGCAATTCCAATGAGTGCAATCGGAGGTATTTTTGCATTAATTATTCGCGACATGCCATTTAGTATTAGTGCTGGAATCGGTTTTATTGCTTTGTTCGGAGTAGCTGTTTTAAACGGAATTGTTTTAATTGGAACATTCAATCAATTAGAAAAAGAAGGAGAGAAAAACATTTTAAAACGAATAATGGAAGGAACCAATATCCGATTACGACCAGTATTAATGACAGCAACAGTTGCATCGTTAGGATTTTTACCGATGGCAATTTCCACAGGCGCAGGTGCCGAGGTTCAAAAACCTTTAGCAACAGTTGTCATTGGAGGATTAATCACAGCTACTTTTTTAACCTTATTTGTATTACCAATGTTATATTTAATATTCAATTCAAAACTTCCAAAAATAAAATTGAACTCAAAAAATACACTTCCATTCCTTGTATTCGGAATGTTTTTGATGGGACAATCTATTCAAGCGCAAACTCGTTCAATTAATATTCAAGAAGCTCAACAAATTGCAATTGAAAATAATCCATTAATCAAAGCAAATGAACGAAGTATCTCATCAAGTGAAGCTTTAAAAGGAACCGAAAATGAATTACCAAAATTAAATGTGGAAGCACAACTTGGGCAATATGCGAGTCCAAAATTCGATTATGGTTTATCTATTTCTCAAAGTATTCCATTTCCAACGATTTTTAAACATCGAAAGGCAGTTTTAGAATCAGAAGTGAATAGCAAGAAGATACAAAAAGAAGTAACAACAAACGAATTGTTGAAACAAGTGAGAACCTATTTCTATCAGATCGAATATTTAGAATATAACCATGATCAACTCGAACAATTAAATAAACTTTATTTAGAATTTATTCGAATTGCTTCGGTTCGATTTAATGCAGGTGATATTAAGAAAATCGAAATTAATACGGCAGAAACTCAACAAGGAGAAATCAACCTACTGTTGAAACAAAACAAAGTGTATTTAGCAAATGCTTATAAAAATCTAAACGTATTATTGAATACCGAAGAAAGTTTTACAATTACCAAAGAGACGAATTATATTCCATTAAAATTGAGTGGAATTTTAGACGGTTCTACAATTGATAGTAATCCTACTCTCAAAGCTTTTTACCAACAGATGGAAATTACAGAACGAAACAAAGAAGTCGTAAAAGCCGAAGGTTTACCAGAATTTTCACTTGGTATAAACAGTTTATCGATGATTGGAATGCAAGAAAAAAATGGAGTTGAAAGGTATTACAATGGCCTTGATCGTTTTACTTCAGTAAACCTTAGTGTAGCAATTCCATTAACGTTTGGTGCTACAAAAGCAAAAATAAAAGCATTGGAATATGATAAACAAGCCATTCAAGAAACAGCCAATTTTCAAAAACAACAGCTAAAGATTCAATTGGATAATTCAATTAATCAATATCAGCAAGATTGGGAACAATATGAATATTATGTAAACCAAGCCATTCCAAATGCAGAGAAAATTGTAAAAGCAGCTCAATTGGGTTACAAAACTGGTGAAATTTCCTATGTCGAATATCTTTTTGCATTGCAAACCGCAACGGATATTCAATTAAAATATCTTGAATCGATACAACAAGTCAATCAAACTATTGTCAATATTAATTCTATCATCAATCAATAAAATGAAAAAAATAAAGATCATTATCTATAGCGTGTTAGCCATATTATTTCTAAGTAGTTGTACCAAAGAAACAAAAACGGAACAACCCACAGAAGAAAAAGAAGCTGAGCACGAAGAAGCGCCGCAAACAATTGCTTCGCTAACAGAAGAACAAATGAAGGCTGTTGGTGTAAAACTGGGAACAATTGAAGTAAAGGAGCTAACGGCTATGATTAAAGCAAATGGAATTTTAAACGTTCCTAATAGCAATATGGCAAGTGTTGCATCCATGTTTGGTGGAGTAATACAAACGTTGCCAATTCAGGAAGGTTCATATGTCAAAAAAGGACAAGTAATTGCGACAATTTCAAATCCAGAATTTATTATTGCACAAGAGCAATACTTAACTGTTCTGAGTCGAATTACATATGCAGAGCAAGAATTTAGAAGACAAAAAGAATTGTTTGATAACGATGCTGGTGCAAAAAAGAATCTTCAGAATTCTTCTGCCGAATTGAAAACATTACGTTCTCAAAAAGCATCTTTATCTCGTCAACTGCAAATGATGGGAATTAATCCTTCTAAAGTAACCAATGCAAATTTGAGAAATGGAATGGTAATTACAGCACCAATTAGTGGAACAGTAAGTAAAATTATTGCGCAAATAGGAAGTTATGTAGATGTCTCTTCTCCTGTCGCTGAAATCATTGATAACAGTTCTATTCACTTAGATTTGCAAGTTTTCGAGAAAGATTTACCTAAAATGAAAGTTGGTCAAGTCATTCAATTTGAATTAACAAATAATCCAGGAAACAGTTACGAAGCAGTCGTTTACAGTATTGGTTCTTCTTTCGAAAATGAAAGTAAAACCATTGCAGTACATAGCAAAGTACAAGGAAATAAAAGTGGATTGATAAATGGAATGAATATTACAGGAGCCGTAAGCTTAAGTAATTCCTCTACACCTGCTGTTCCCAATGAAGCAATTGTAGAAGCGGATGGTAAGTTTTACATCTTTGTCAAAACAAACAAAAAAGTAAAAGAGCATACAGACGAAGAAAGTAAAAATTCAAACGAAAAGAATAAAGATCATCAAAATGAAAAATCGATAAACTTTGAGAAAATCGAGGTTGTAAAAGGTTCTTCAGATATGGGTTACACAGCTATTACAACCGTAAATGAAATTGATCCAACTGCACAAATTGTTGTAAAAGGAGCCTTTTTCGTTAATGCTAAATTAAGTAATTCTGGCGATCACGGACATTAAAAACAATTCAAATAAATTGAGTTGTTCCCCTAACTAACTGCCAATAAAAAGTCCTATAAACAATATGTTTATAGGACTTTTTATAATTGTAATAAGCGACCTTTTTTATATTCAGTTTTTCTTATAGAATTTACCTTATCTATTGTGATGTGTATTTTTTTTCAATTATAATAGGTACTTTTTAGATAAGTAAAATTCCTTGACTTCAATCGTTTTAATTCAACCTCTAGTTTTTATAATTCTCATATCTAACGTCTAAAATCTAACTAACAAGTAATATAATCCTATTAAATTTGGAAAATGTCAATTCGATTTAATAAGAATTAACGTTTCGTATTCGAATATTTTAGGGTGTAAAAAAACAACTATTTTAACTTAAATGCGAGCTACAAAAATCTTTTACATACTATGACTATTGCAAAGCCTTTGTCCTAATTTTATATAGGGAATATTTAAATTATACGCTACACTCTTAGTATATGTTGTTTACATTTAGTGAGTGTTCGTAATCAACCTCACCTTATGGGTGTACAATCACCCTCAAAAATTATAATTTATGCTATAATAAGCTCTATTCCTGCTTTATTAGCTTTATATTTTATTTTAGTCATCAATTCATAATAACTCCAATTTCTCAGTACAAATTCTTCTTCTTTGGCTATTTCCATCTTTTCTTCTTGATCCAATAAAATAAGCGTTCCTGCTTTATTATTGATGCAAAAATCAATTAGCATTTTACTATAGACATGTAATCGATGATGGACGTAACTTCGTTCCACTTGACTCATTTTTTCTAAAGCTTTTACTTTTCTTGTTCTTCCTTTGCCCGATTTTGCATAGGTTACTCCTGTTTGTATTCGTTTACGGGACGCTTGTATTGCTAATCTACGGTAAAGAAACTCTTCTTTGGTTCCGATGGTAAGCCGAGACTTACCAATTTTTACAACCAACGGATATTCTAAGGATAAGGATGCTTCTGCAATAATTTCGGGTTGTAGATGATGGTTTTCTTTTTTGATCTCAACAACAGCTAACCAAAATATTTTTCCTTTTTCGATTTTTATTTGTGAGGTACAAAGTTTAATTTCACCACTTACCACTTGTTCCAATAACCTTTTATTGCCTGTAAAATCTTTTCCTAAATAAGTTTTGAATGGAAGTTGAAACAACCGAAAACAGAAACTTTTTTTCTCGGAGGAATAAGATAATCCACTTATACCATCTAGTCCAAAAGGAAATGCCATATCTCGTTTGAAGTTTTTTAACGAAGCTTCTCCTTTCCAATATTTTTGGTAATCTTGGTTGTAAGAACTGTAGAGTCTGTTATTCAAAATAGTTAATATGTTCATCGGTATTTCTCCTTTAAATCGTTTTGAGAGCATACGATAAGTGGTACTCATACGCGAACATTCTAGTATACCTTCTTGCTGTTTCTTTTCATCCACTAATTTGTATTTAACTCCCTCCGAGAGATATAAAAAATCTTTCGCCATCTCTTGTATGTATAAATGAGAAACGATCAAATTAGCTGCTCTAAAACACCTATTTCGCCATCTGTAAAGCGTATCCAAAACCTCTTTACGTTCTTCTTGAGTTGGTAAATCAACGATTAATCGTATTTTTCGAGTGAGTATTAAAGTAGATTTTTCCATCATCAATAGTTTAGGGATTGAGCTTTATTTTGTTGAGTGAATTTATAAGCGACTATAAATTCATTGTGTACTTCTTTCTGAGAAAGTTCTAATGTCTTAGCAATGGTTGTAAACGATTGTTTTCCCTCACATCGAAGTTTTAAAATCAGCGATTGTCTTTCGTTTATTTGATCTTTTTTTTCTGTAAAAGAAACTGTTTTGCTTCTAGTCAACTTATCTTGGTGATTTAAAATCTTCTTAAGA
>NZ_SRPE01000002.1 GCF_004785645.1 Empedobacter tilapiae
GTTGCACGTTTTTGGACAAAGAGGTCCGCCAGAAAAGTATCTTATCGGAAACAAACTTGCTTCTGTGAATTAACTTTTACGGGTAAGGGAATTTGTGTTTAAAGCACAAAAAAACAGCCAAAACGCATGAAGAAATACAACTTCAACCACAAAAAAAGCAGTAATCCTAAAATTACTGCTTGTATATCTTAAAGCCACATTTCGAAAACCCCATAATACATAAAGCTACTCCGGTTCCGTTCAACGGGCTTTCATCTCTAGCCCTCCGGGCAAGACGAAAGCTTAGTTATTATCTGTAGTTTTTATTTTAGTTGTTTAATTGTTTCTACTTCTTCCTTGTCGATGTCAAAGTTTAATTTTGTTGTCATATAAATTGGACTGTCAATGCCTAATAAATTTTTGTCAATAAATTTACTAAAGTGCAGAACTCGGAACTCATTTTTAAATGTCGTAATTGTTAGATTATTTATATCAACAATAGATATTTTCTGATTTCTTTGTTTTGTCCAAATTGGCAATGCAATTTTGTCGCTTGTATCATTCCAAATAATTGGTCCGCCGCTCCAATCATTTAGCTTAAGTTTTTTGTCGTCATAAATTAAATAACATTCTCCACCAATCGGTGCCCCCATTGCAATTTCGTAAAGTTCTCTAAATTCAATTTTATATTTTCCATTTGGAGATAGCAGGTTCTTGTCGATATTTGAAAAATTCCAAGGGTTTGGATATTCGTTATTCATAAATTTTTGCACCTTTAAAAATGTCAGCAAATATTGACCAGTCTGGCTTGTCAGCATTTATATTTAAGTTCATATTGTCGTAATAACCTTGAACGTCTTCTGTGTATGCACTTAACGCTTCCAGAAAGTCAGGCAAAGTTTTGTTTTCCCAATTTTCAGGATTGTCCAAAAAGTCCTTGCGTAGTAAGTCAAGGAACTTAATAAAAGTTTGTCTGTCCGTTACTTTAAAGTCGTTAAGTGTGTTCATAAAATTGGCTATAACATTGTTTTTTCACGAAATTGATCTAGCTTTTGTTTCGTGAAATTAAACACAAATATACAAACAAAACTACATTGTATACCTTATTGTGTAAAATATAAAGCCTCACTAAAAAAAACTTAGCGAGGTTCTATATTATATTGTTTTTTGTCTTCAATAATATTGCAATACATCACTAGCCCTACCAGCAAGAACAAAGCGAAGTTTTATACGTAGTTTTTTTGAAATTCAATTTGAGGTATGATTTTATATAACTCAATCATATTATTAATTAAAGCTTTAAGTGAAATTACAATTGGGGTTTTATCATTAAAATACTCGATTGGATTTTTTATTTTTTCACTTGAATATCTAAAATCATCAGGTTTATAATACGAACAAAAAATACAGTTAATTATTAATATCAATAATATTTTCGGACCATATTTTATTTGATAATAATATTGTTTCGAAGGTTCTTCTAATTTTTCTTTAATATATTTTTTTATGATTTCATCTTCGTTTTCAAAGTCTAATACTTTCTGAAAATCAGGCATTTGATCTATGTATTCTAAATTTTTAAAATAATCAACCATCAAATCGAAATGACTTTCATTATCTTCTTTATCTCTGATAAATTCATTTTCTAAAATGTTACAATATTCATTCACGATAAATCCTACGAATTCAGATGGTTCTAATTGTTTAGATTTTTCGTGAATATCCATTAAATCAGCCTCATTAATTAAATTACTTACAATAGGTGAAGTTTTAATATACTCAATATATTTATCGTAAAGCTTTATAAAGTTATGACTAATTTTTTTTAAATCTTTTTCTTCGATTAAATTGATTTTTAATGCTATTGATTTGATTAACTTTTCTTGACTTTGATGGAAATGATATAATGAATTCGAAAAGTTTCCATTTGTGTAAGTTAATTTACTTACTTTTAAGTCTTCAAAGCTTAATTGAAATAAATAATCAGTATTCATAGAAAATTGTTTTTTTACAAAGTAAAATATAGTCTTAAAAAACACCTATATCTACATTCTGTTAAACTAAACTCAAACATACAACAACCATTTAACAATAAATTACGATTTCCCGCAAAAACAAAAAACCTCTCTAAAAATCACTTCTAAAGAGGCTATTATTTATACTATTTTGTTCTTTGTATCTAAAATTATAGTTGTTAAACAGTTACCAATATCATCTGCAGGTTTTTCTTTAGATTTCAATAAATCAATATTTTTCATAAAAAATGATAGCTTATCTTTATTGCTTATGCTATAAAATTGCCCTGAATTAAATTCAAATCTTGTTCCATGAGAATGTGCAAGCCAAATATCATAATAAAATTTTTCACTAGAAGATAAAGCATTTTTTCTTGAACTATTTTTTAGAGTGCTAATTATATCATTTTCTTCGTCAACTTCAAATTCATTTTCAAATTGCATAACAGGCGTGTTAAAAATATACCTGAATAATTTTTTTATTGCATTAATTCTAGTGAAATCAGAGTATTTTTCAAGAAGTTTTATCTTGTATTTGTTTAAAATATCTCTCAATGTGGTTAAAGAACTAAATAAATAGTTTTGATCAATTATTAATTTTTTTTCAAAATTAGGCTCTCTTTGATTTATACCTGCGGTTTCTTTGTATATTGAATTAACAACTAAATTATTGTGGATTAACAAATTTCTAGTTGCTTTTATTTCTAAAAGCTCATTCGTTAATGTTTCCGAAATAATTGTTTCATTGAGTCCTGTGGTCTTTGCAAAGAACTTTTGAATTTCAGTTAAGTTTTTATAGCTAATCGAAATAATTTTATTTTCAACTGCTTGTTTTAAAGGGTTTCCATCAATTAACTCTTCTTTAGAAATATTTTCACTTTTGAAATCTAACTTATCTGGGATATTCATAAGTAATATTCTTAGAGTATCATTTAGTGAGTTTTCAAAAGAAGAAATAGCTAGGATAAACAAGCCTTCAAGAATAATTGAATCCGTATTAGATGCCTTTAGTTGTCTTATTTTTTCTATCCTTTCTAACGCTTGTTCGATTGGTTTAATTAAGTCTTGTTTAAGTAATAAAATTGGTTTTTCCATTAAACGTATTTTTTATTTAGCAAATCTGATGAAGTACGCAGTTAGAAGCGATAGCGATGAAATGTGTACATTATCGGATGTAATCCGTCAGTCGATGTAACGCGATTCATAGCATAGCGTAGAATTGCGTTACATCATTGTTTTTTACGAAACTACTATAGCTTTAGTTTCGCTTAAATAACAAATATAAGAATTAATCTAATTTATAACCATTATTGTGTAAATAAACAAAGAGCTCTATATAGAACCCTTTGTTATATTAAATCTGATATATTTACATATAAAAAAATACTCTGGAGTTAGACAAACCTAAAATTAACTCCAGAGTACTATTACTAACATTAACCTTGCCTATAAGCTAACACGACTAATTTAGTATAATGTTTTTAAACTAAACGTTTTTAATTACTTAATATCTTTTACTTTCTTTACAAACTCCTCGTAGGTATCAGATTTTTCATTTTCCCAATTCGTTGGGTCTATAAAATCATAAATATTAACTCTTAATAGTTATTACAATGAATTATCCTAAAGAATTAAGAAAGTTTAGATATTATGTATAATTTATATTAAAAGCTATTTTTTGACCATCTTGTAAATCTTTAATTTGAAATGCTAAATCTGAAGAAAATTCAATTAATTTATTAAAAGGTAGTTTTATAATATTCTCTAATTCATATTTACCACCTAACACAGCAGGTTTTATAAGCGTGAATTTCTCATTTTCACTTAGTTTACCAAATGTTCTTATTGCTTCAGTTTTTAAAAAATTAAGATTCCAATCTTCGATAAATTCCTTAGTTTTTTGAATTTCTAGAAACTCTTCTAGACTTTCAGAAATTTTTTCACATTGTAATTCTTCAGGACAAATTCTCCAAATAGATTTATCATTATTTAATAAAATTAAATTACCAAAGTCATTTTCATCAATGATTTTAATAAATTTAATATTTAGCCATTCCCATTTATTGTTAATAATTTCAAGCATATGGTGAAGTAAAAAAATAAAGCAAACATACTAATAACAAAGCTGAATATACTAGCTTCAAACTCATTATGGTATTATAATTAGTTCTTAGGCTTTATATAAATAGCCTTTCTACCTGTTGTTTCTTCTGAACTGACCAACTCATCGTTTTTTAAGTTCCTCATAACACCAGCGATAGCAACAGAAGTAATATCTTTTGGTACTAATTTCAACCGAACTAACTCCTCTTTTATTTCAGCAACAGTTTTACCTTTATTAAGAAAGTTAGTATTTACTATATGCTCTCTAATTTTTGATGTCAATTTTAAAGATTCTATTCTATCTTTAGGTAATTCATTTAGAGGTTTAAGAGGAATTTTAAAGTCTAATAATGTTTCCAATGGATACTGAACGGCTTTTGCATATTCAACGTAATAATCTATATTGGTTGTTATACCTTTTTCAATACTATTAATTGTGTTTTCTGTTATAGATGTTAATATAGAAATATCTTTTCTGGTATAGTTTAATTCTATACGCTTATTTAATAAAGACTTACCTAACTTTTCTCTATAAGCAGGTGAAACTAATCTATCTTTTCTATTATTACTACTCAACTCTAATGTTATTTTAAATTAATTAGATATAAATTTGCATGTAACAAAATATTTATCTATATTTGACTATAATTAATTAAGCGACAGTTATTAAACTCGAGTCTTGTTATCGAAAACGGCTAATTTAAGATGACGCAAGACCAATAGGGTTGTCGCTACCTCATATTTTGTATATTTGCATTCTATGGGGTGGTTTTCTCTATCGGATATTTCGTCAAAGGTTCTTAGCCGTACCTCGATTTAAATTGAAGATAGGAAATCGCCCCTCTTCATATCTCGACTCGTTCCATAAAACCCAACACAAAATGAGAACGAAACAATTTCCATTCATCCGTAAAAAACCACCAGACAAAGTCTGTTTGTTTTTTCCATTCTTTTAAAGAACAATACTCCGTTTTTATAACATTTTTAAAACACGGATCGTAAAGCAAAGGACTATCCTTTCTTTACACGCTCTCTATCAGAGCCTCGGTAAGGAGACTTTGAAAGCATTCGTTTTATCTTTTTTATTCGCACACTAAATGTAAAACGTTTAATATCATTTTCCAAATTTATTGGGCTCTGCTACCTTTTTTGTTTGTTGTATTATGTAATAAGTACAGATTAGATGTTAGATATGAGATTTTAGTATTGAGAGGATTGTATTATGTAAAAAGTACAGATTAGATGTTAGATATGAGAATTGAGATTTTAGAGTTGTTGAAAGTGATAACGAATTTGAGTATTGAAACAGGATGAAAAAACCGGCATTAAAACTCTCACGTTAAGAAAATGGTTGAATGGAGCGTTAAAAAGGTTTTAGCCCGCAGGGTTTGTAAAATCTTTAGAGAAATGAGAACATTTTTAGTAGAGAGGTTTACGGCCTTGACTTTTTGGTTACTTTTTAGTCAAGTAAAAAGTGACATTAAAGAAATGGAATACCTAAGCCATACTATGGCTTCTCCTTTTAATTTCAAATGTTTTTTGCGCTCAAAAAATGAAAAAGAAGAGATTCTTCGACAGGCTCAGAATGACAAAGTCTGTAAAACGTAAAACTTAAAAAACCTATGTTTCTATTGTGGTTAAAGATAGAATTGATAAAAAACACGTAAAACGTTAAGCGTAATACGTATAACGTAAAAAAATAAAACCCTTTTCCCAAAAACAAAGTTGGCGCGATGTACTGGAAAAGGAGTGGCTTTTAAAACTAATGTTGAATTTTAAAAAACTTATGTAAAATTATGAAAGAATAAACAGATTCACACTCTATCCCCCGAAGACACCCTAAGAAGGAAGTAAATGATCTTCATAAAATGATTAGTGTTAATTGTTAGTTTTCATTTATTAATGTAATTTTTAAAACCTGTCTATATCGGGGGATTTATAAAGGATGCGATTCTGAGACAAGCCCAGAATGACAAAATCTGTTGTTTAAAAGTGAATTTGAGTATTGAAAAAGGATGAAAAACCGGCATTAAAACTCTCACGTTAAGAAAATGTTTGAGTGCAGCGTTAAAAAGGTTTTAGCCCGTAGGGTTTGTAAAATCTTTAGAGGAATGAAAACATTTTTAGTAGAGAGGTTTACGGCCAAGAGTTTTTTGATTACTTTTTTGCTCATAAAAAAGTGATAGAAAGATTCTTCGACAGGCTCAGAATGACAAAAGACGTAAAACGTTAAGTGTAAAACTTGATAAAACCTATGCTTCTATTGTGGTTAAAGATAGAATTGATAAAAAAACGTTGAGCGTAAAACGTAAAAAAATAAAACCTCCTTTCCCAAAAACAAAGTTGGCGCGATGTACTGGAAAAGGAGTGGCTTTTAAAACTAATGTTGAATTTTAAAAAACTTATGTAAAATTATGAAAAAATTTTACTTTAAACTCAGTAGGCAGTCATTTGCTGTATTATTGGGATTGTTTTGTGCAACACCATTGTTGGCACAAACAGGAAAAACCGTTACTGGAACGGTGAAAGATCATAACCATTTGCTCTCTGGCGTGGTCGTAACAGAAGAAGGTACACAGAATAGTGTGCGAACTGATGCGAATGGATATTATGCATTAACCTTACAACATGATGATGCTAAACTAATTTTTGAGCAATTGGATTTCCCTATTCGTGAAGAAGAGGTGCTGAATAGAAGTGTGATAAATGTAAGTTTCACAAAAGAGGACGACGAAATTCAACTAAAAGATGTGGTGATAAATGCAGGGTACTATGCTGTAAAAGACAAAGAACGAACAGGTTCTATTACTCGTGTTACCGCAAAGGAAATAGAAAATCAGCCCGTGAATTCTGTTTTAGATGCTTTGCAAGGTCGTGTTCCTGGTTTAGAGATTACACCAACTTCTGGAACAGCAGGCGGCGGCTACACCATTCGGATAAGGGGACAAAATAGTATTGCTGCAGGAAATAATCCTCTATTTATAATAGATGGTGTTCCATTTGATACCAATTCGATGGGAGATACTTCTACTTCTGCACAAATCTTTTATGGGTCAACTATAAATCCTTTAAATTATATCGATCCACAATCTATACAATCTATCGAAGTTTTGAAAGACGCCGATGCAACTGCTATTTATGGGTCACGGGGAGCAAATGGTGTGCTATTGATTACCACTAAGAAGGGCAAAGCAACAAAAACAAGTATTTCTATAGATGCGTCTACCACTGTTATTAACCCTACTAAGTTTCCTAAACTACTTAATACAGAACAATATCTAGAAATAAGAAAAAAAGCATTTGCCAACGATGGTGTAACGATGTATCCAACTATAGCCTACGACATAAATGGAACATGGGATCAGACCAGATATACGGATTGGCAAAAACTACTTATTGGGAATACAGCTTTCAATCACAACATTCGTACGTCTATAAACGGTGGGAATGAGCAAACTAATTTTATGATAGGTGCCAATGTCATGAAAGAGTCTTCTGTTTTCTATGGTAATTATGCGTACAATAAATTCAGCTTTTTTTCGACACTAAACCATAAAACAGCGAATAACAAACTAAAATTGCAATGGACAACTAATTATGGACAGGATAAAAACTATTTGCCTACACAAGATTTGACAAGAATTGCAAGAACACTTGTTCCAAATGCACCACGGTTGTTTAATGAAGATGGTAGCTTAAATTGGGAAAACAATACTTGGACAAATCCACTTGCGGCACTCAATGCTAGTTACCGTAATAATACACGTAATTTAAATACAAATCTAAATACAAGTTATCTGTTGATGGATAATATTGTTTTACGATCTAATGTAGGATACAATCGATCAGATTTAGATGATATACAACTTAATCCACATACCATTCGCAATCCTTCTTTTGGTGCTACAAGTCAACAATCTAACATGACTAAAAATTCTGGGCAACATGAAGGGTGGTTAATAGAACCCCAATTGGATGCTAATTTTAATTTAACTGCTTCGAGTAAACTAAGTGTATTAATTGGTGGAACTTTGAATAGCCAAACAACAACTAAGTTGGTGATTATGGCAAGTGGTTTTACAGACAACCAGTTAATGAATGTATTAAGCGCTGCTAAAAATGTGACGATATACAAGGATACTGAAGAGCAATATAAATATGCTGCTCTGTATGGAAGAGTAAATTATAATCTGCACGAAAAATACTTTTTCAACTTAACAGGACGAAGAGATGGATCGAGTCGATTTGGTCCTAATCATCGTTTTGCAAATTTTGGTGCTATTGGTGCCGCTTGGCTTTTTTCGAAAGAAAGTTTTCTACGTGAAGTATCATGGTTGAGTTTTGGGAAATTACGAGGAAGCTATGGGGTAACAGGAAATGATCAGATTGGAGATTATCAATACCTAAACACCTATAACATCAGTCAAAATGGATATGATGGGAATATACTATTGACAACAGCACGTTTGTATAATCCTGATTTTTCGTGGGAGAAAAATAAAAAGTTGGAATTTGCTATAGAAACAGCATTCCTAAAAAATAGAATTAACCTAACACTGAATTATTATCAAAACCGATCAAATAACCAATTGGTTGGCTATAGTTTACCCGCTATAACAGGTTTTACCTCTATACAAGCAAATTTGAATGCTGTTGTAGAAAATAAAGGTTGGGAAATGGATTTACAAGTTGTTCCTATAAAATCTGCTAAATTCAACTGGTCAACTTCTTTTAATCTTACTATTCCTAAAAATAGATTGGTGGCATTTGATGGTTTAGAAAACACCTCCTATGCAAATATCTATGTGATTGGAAAATCATTGAACAGCAAGAAAATGTATCATCTGCAAGAGATAAATCCAACAACTGGTTTGTATGAGTTTACAGATTATAATGGTGATGGAAAGATAACCGCAATAGAAGATAAACAACAAGTTGTATCATTAGACCCATCTTTTTATGGGGGTTTCTCCAATTCTGTTTCTTATGAAAACTTTAATATCGAGCTCTTTTTTCAATTTGTCAAGAAAAAAGGATTTAATGAATTCTATGGGACTACTATGCCGGGTACAATGTATAATCAGCCTGCTTCTGTATTAAATCAGTTTCCAAATGGGGTAATTCAGAATTATTCAAGTGGCTCTAATTCCGCAGCGACAGTTGCTTATTCTAACTTTAATAATAGTGATGCGATGGTAACCGATACCTCTTTTATTCGATTGAAAAACGTGTCATTGTCTTATAAACTTCCTCTAAGTAAAAATCAGTCCAATCAATATGTGATTTATGCGCAAGGTCAGAACCTATGGACATGGAGTAAGTATAAATACGGTGATCCAGAGCAGACAACTGGTTTTCTTCCTCCTTTGAGAAGAATTTCGATAGGATTTAAAGCTAATTTTTAATGACACAATTATGAAAAAATATCAAAACATAGTAAGCTATTCTTTATTCGTTTTCCTAATAGGAAATACGATAATAAGTTGTGAGAATTTTGTGGAATTAGATTCTCCAAAAGGGCAATTGAACCAAACAGATGTATTTGAAAATAACCAAACGGCACAAGCCGCTGTTACTACTTTATATGCATTATTACGTGATAACAGCTTAATAGCTGGTAATTTATCTAGTGCTGGTTTTTACATGGGAATATATTCAGACGAGCTGGATAGCTATGCTGCTCCTAATAGTGTTGCAGATTTATTTTACAAACATCAAATTATCCCTACAAATAGTGGTGTGAAAGAGGTTTGGACAAGTTCCTTTAAAGTAATATACGAATGCAATGCGGTAATAGAAGGTGTAGAAAAATCAAAAGGATTGACCTATGAGCAAAAGAAACAATACAAAGCGGAAGCTGTATTTATTCGCTCGTTAACTTATTTCTATTTAACCAATTTATTTGGAGATATTCCATTTATTACAACAACAGATTATACCATTAATCAGAAAAGTTCAAAAACAAATCATCAAAATATACTTCTTAAAATTGAAGAAGATCTTATTGAATCAAAACAACAATTAAGTGAGCTTACGTCAGTTACAAGTAACCTTAGGGCGAACAAATATAATGTTACAGCATTATTAGCACGTCTATACATCTACCAGGAGAAATGGGAAAAAGCTGAAAGAGAATCAACAGAATTGATCAATTCAGGTAAATTTCAGTTAGAGAATGAGTTGAATAAAGAGTTTTTGAAAGAAAGTCGTTCTACACTATTCCAATTAAAAGCCAAAGCTGAAGGTGGTAATTCTAATGAAGGTAGTATTTACATTTTTGAAGCTGGTCCTCCTCCTAATGCATCTTTATCCCCTCAACTATTTGAATCTTTTGAGCCAACTGATTTGAGAAAACAACAGTGGACAAAACAAATTACTACTAATGGGAAAAATTGGGTAATGCCCTTCAAATACAAAGAGAAGTATGTGACAACAACAAGTAAAGAATATACCATTGTTTTTAGACTTGCTGAACAGGTTTTAATTCGAGCTGAAGCACGAATGAGATTAGGCAACTTGAATGGAGCAAAAGGGGATATAAATAGTATTCGAAATAGAGCTGGATTAACACCTATCACAACTTCATCTTCTCAAGATATTTTTGAAGCTATTGTAACGGAACGTCAACATGAATTTTTTACAGAGCATGGCCATCGTTGGTTTGATTTGAAACGATGGAAATTGGCAGATCAAGTCTTAAATCCCATAAAAACAAATTGGAAAGCAACTGACGTATTATTACCAATTCCAGAAGCCGAACTCTTAATTAATCCAAATCTATTACCACAAAACAAAGGCTATTAAGAAATTGTACTACAAATACAACGTCGCAAAAAGGCATTCATACAAACATCACAATTAGTACCAATGGAAAAAATAAGTAAAATAATATTCCTCATCCTATTGGGATTGATTCTCTCGACCTACAACGTCTTTAGTCAAGAGATAAATAAGAAAAAATATACACACGATTTAGACAGTATATGGTCTACTAATACTACAATTAATAACATTAGCACTAACGTGAATTGGATTGAAACCTCTGAATCATTTTTAGGTAAAAATATCATTCGATTAATTCATTCTTCTACTTCTAAGACTATAGAAAGAGAAAATACAAAAAAGAGTTTATTTTCTAATAATGAACATTTTGCAATCCTTTTAAGTGAAAGCAAACTTGAAATAATCGATTTAAGAAATTCGAAAAGCGTTCTTATTTTGAATAAACCAATTAGAAAAGTAGAATTTGATTCGACCAATCAACAGCTTGCTTATTTAACAACTGATGATGTTTTGACGCTATTCGATACCAAGACGGAAAAATTTGTTACAAAACATAATGTTTCCAACTTTAGTTGGAGCCCTGCTTCATCTACATTAGCAATTCTTTCTAAGGATGGAAAAACAGTTGGTTTTTATAGCTCAAAATTAGAGGCTATTGATCAGATATCAAGTGATATAGGCACGTACATTTTTAATGATCGATCTCCTCTAAATAATTGGAGTAAAAATGGACAGTATTTTTCATTTCTTGAAAAAGAAAATGAAAAGAGAAAAATAGTTCGTTATGCATTCCAAACAAAAAGGCTGAATTTCATCAATGTAGAAGATTGGTTGAAAATAAATCCTTCTCATTCCTTTTTTGATGAATCTGTTCGTGTATTAGCGGATGGAAAGTATATTGAATTTCAACTAAATGAAAAAAGTACCGAAGATTCTTTAAAAGGAATTGAAAAGTGGTCTACCAACGATACGTGGATCTATCCCAAAGAACAATTAATGAAACAAAAAGATGGTTATAAACGGTTTATTTGGACTGTGGATGAATACGATTCTGTTACGGAAATAAAAGGAAACCAATTCGCACTTAATAGTAATATCCACTTTGCCTTGACATTTGATAGAAAACAGTATGAACCACAATATAGATATTTTGAAATTGCAGATGTTTATTTAAATGATTACCAATCAAAAAAATCATATAAAATAATCGATAGTCTGTATACCAATCCTAATTTTATTTCTGTTTCACCAAATGGGGAGTACATTGCTTATTTTAAAACAAAACATTGGAATTTGTATGATGTAAAAAAGCAAACGCATAAGAAACTAACAACAGTTCTTTCTCAAGTTTTTTATGATAGAACTAAAGCAGAAACTGACAAACCGCCTTTTGATCAGCCATATTGGTCAGAGGATGGAAAATTTATTGTACTAACGTCAACCTATGATTTGTGGCAGTTTAGTATAGATAAAAATGAAGTAAAGCAAATTACCTTTGGAGAACAAAAAGAAGAACACAATCGTTTGGCATCTATTAATTTAACGAACTCATCAAATCGTAGTATTGACATGAATAAACCACTGATCATTAAACTCCTTAAAGATGATCAGTCGCATGGAATAGCGTTCTTAAAAAAGGGAAAAGTGATACATTCTTTCAGAACTGATGCCGAAATCAATCAAATTTACAGTGATAGCAACAAAAATAAATTGTATTACAGAAAAGCAAAATACAATGAATCACCCTCTATTCATGAACTTTCAACTAATCATACAACGCGTATTATTTACCAAAGCAACTCTAAGCTAAGTGAATACGACTTAGGTTTTTCTAAAAACATAAACTATACATCTATAAATGGAAACGTGATGAATGGCTCTCTTTTATATCCCTCTCAATACGATTCAACTAAAACATATCCAATGGTTGTGTACATTTATGAAAAGAATTCGTTTAAAGTCAATGAATTTACTTTACCATCTAAAAATTCACCTATCGGATTTAATTTCATGGACTATGTATTAGATGGCTATTTTGTTTTGTTACCTGATATAGAATATGAAATTGGAAACCCAGGTTATTCAGCCTTAGTCAGTGTAGAAAATGCCGTAAAAAAAGCTGTAGAACTACCGACAATTGATCAAAAAAGAATTGGTTTAATTGGACATTCATTTGGAGGATATGAATCAGCCTATATTTCTACACAATCTAAATTATTTAAAACAGCAATTGTTGGTGCAGCCGTGACTGATTTAGTTAGTTTTTATCATGATTATAATAAAGATAATTACTCAGATCAATTATGGCGAATAGAAAATTACCAATTTAGAATGGGTGATAGTTTTTACAAAATAAAAGATCAATATTACAAAAACTCTCCCTTACAACATGTCGAAAAATTACAAATACCAATATTATTATGGACAGGCAAAGAAGACTATAATGTAAATTGGTACCAAAGTATTTATTTCTATATGGGAATAAAACGGTTAGGAAAAAGTGCAGAATTACTTTTATTTGATCATGAAGGACATGCCTTAAAAAATAAAACCAATCAACAATTTTTATCCACTAAAATAAAAAATTGGTTTGATACGTATTTAAAATAAAAGAACGGAGCATAATGCTCCGTTTCTATTTAAATTAAACTTAAATGCTTATTGACGATATAGTGGAATACTACACGAAGTTTCTGATACATCTCTCAATTCAAAAACATCTTTTTCAATTCCATTTTCATTCACAGTACATGGTAATCCAATTGTTGTTGAACAATCAACTTTTACGTCATCACAATGATTCGTAGCAGCATTATAAATATATCCTGTCATTAATACTTCTTCTTCATTGTTTTGAGAAGTTTTATTTTCAGTGGCAAATGCAAAAGCAACAGCCATCATTCCTACCCCAATAGGTAGCGCTTTTTTTAGAAAATTTGTTTTCATCTTGTATAATTTTAATGTGGTGACTTACTCTATTGTACAGGTTTTCGGTCATCCCCTGCGTTGCGCAACGATTTATTTTCTTTTGTTATAGATATAAAGTTCATGATCTACAATTGCAAATATTTTGTTTTTGTAAATGATGAAATTTCTAAGTTGTTTTTTGGGTGAATGGTAGAGGTAAAAACTATGGGTATAGGTTTTGTTTACCAAATCGTACTGATCAAGTATACTTGCCCCTTCTATTTTTTGTTCAAAATTACCCAGTCGATCAGTCGATATATAGAGTTGGTTACCATAAGTAGAGGCTAATTTGTTTACAAGTAAGGTTTGTGGACCTAGCTTATATTGCTTTGTTTTTTTATAATAGCCTACATCGATCTGAACTTTAGAAATAGTATCAATGGTGTGTCCTGTTTTCATTTCAGCTAAATCAGCATCAAATTCGAGGTACTGATTTTTGTAGTAATAGACGTAGATAAACTTTTTCAATTGGGAATTCCATAGTAATGTTCCGTCCGACTCAAATGTTCCGTCAAGTTGTTTTTCTAGACTGTTATAGTTAAGCTGAAGTTGATGCTTTGATAACAATCCCAATACATTAGCTTTTACTTTGGTACTATAAGTTGCTATCCCAAACTTAGAAGAATCTGCGACCACAAATTGATTATAATACACCTCTCCTTTAGAAATAGTTTTTGCTTTCCAATCATCAATTTTACCTCGAAATAAAATGCCAACCGAACCGTCTCCTAAATAAAAATAAGGTGTTTGTACATAAGCAATCACTCTTTTGTAAGGCAGTTTATATTGATCAATTTCTAGTTTTATATCCTTCATTTGATTAGCGAGATAATCATATCTTTTAAGAAATAATGGTGTTTCTGTATTGGCTAAATAGAGATAACAACTGTCAATTCCTGCGATATAATAACCAGTTGATTCTAAATTGAGCATAGTTTGTTTTTCTGCTAAATGCGGAATGTATTTACGCGTAAACGCATTGTTATACTGAGATTTCTTTTCTGATAAACCATATAAAATGGTTACACTAATAATCCCGACAATAGTAAGAGTGGTTTGTTGAATTACATAACCTCTCCATGTTTGAGAAATGTTTGTTATTCTAATGCCAATTAAAGCTAATCCTACAAAGACACCATTAAAAATCAGATGTTCTGTCCATCCCAGTTTTTCTAAAACACCACCACAAGAACAAGGTGTAAATGCCGTGAAATGTAGAATAATCACAATATAGGTGGTGAACATCACCATTAAGAAAAGTGAAATCTGTAAGGCAATTATTCGGAATCGATCAAACATCAAAAGAACCGCTGTTACCAGTTCTATTGTTATGACTCCATACGAAATAGGAATCGCATAGCTTGCTAACAAAGGCGATTGTCCTAACTGCGTTTGAAAGGTTTCAAAATCCATCAGCTTGCTTACAGCCGCGTAAATAAACAACACAATAAATAGGTAGCAGATGAGTGTTTTTATAATAGGTGTTAATTTTCTCATGTTTTTGTGTTTTAGAGTTAACGGTAAAGTGTTAACAATTAATATTATACAAAGTTCAGAGAAGTTATTGAGCAAGTCAATACCTATTTTTAGAAAAAACAGACCAATTTTTGTTAATTCTACTCATTTTTTTGAAAAACCTCTTATTTTTGATGAGTTTTAGAATTGTTCTATATAAGGTAATCTTATTTTAACCAGATTATTTGAAATCCTTTTTCTCGATATAAAATTCTTTCAGAATTTCACTCGAAATGACGGTTTTATTGATAAAGTGTTTTATTTTTTAGATAATTAATCGTGGAATTTCTTTTAAAGGAATTGGTGTTTCGCAAATGTACGTTTTAAGGTATTGTAAGTGGAGAAACCACTTTGAATGGTAATGTCTTTGAATGGAGCATTGGTAAACATGATCAGTTCTAAGGCTTTCAACATTTTTAATTTTTGTTCGTATTGCGAAAAGGAGCAGTTGAAATAGTAGTTGAATCCTTTTTGAATTTCATAGTAAGTAAATTCCGTATCTGTTGCAAAGGCATAAAGTGTTTGGTTCTTTTGCAAGCATTCTTTGTAAATTAATTTGAGTTTTTGAATGGGAATATGATAAAACTTTTTCCAGTTTCCCTTTAATTCTTGACTTTTGACTTGGATTGAAACACAGTAATAAGTAAATTGATTTTGTTTGTGTCGGTGAACAAAACCTGCTAAATGATGGTAGCCGTCTGATAAATCTGAAATATCAATAAGAAAAGGAAAATATTGATTTTGATTATAGTTGATTTGTGTATTGATTTTTAAAAGTTCGTAAAATGCTTCCATATCAATATTAAAGTTTATTGTTATGTTTGGAGGGCCTGGACATTCGCAGACATCATTGAAGTAAAAAATTAATTGCGGAATAAACAAAAGTTGTGATTGATAATCTTGTATCGCAAACAAATTGATTTTTTGAATAAAGCCAAATGCATATTCTATCATTTGCATATACTGTTTGTTTAGGATATCTTGTTTTGCCTCGACTTGTGGTTCAATTTTCTTGATTACATCCCCATATCGATGAATAAAAAAGTTCAGGTACTTGATATATTCTTCATATAATTCAATTTTCATAGGCTTAAAAATTAAAATTGAAAATACTTGTAGTAAAGATGTATTTGTCTAATATACAATAAATTATAATAAAAACAAAAATCCCCTCCAAAAAGCTGAGGGGAAGTGGTTAAAATACAGTGACTTGACCTAAATAAACAGACGGTGCAGCATCTTGTTTTATGACGGATAAAAAACTCATCCAAACATGTATTTCTGTTCCTTGATATTTTGGCAGAAATTGTAGTACATAGGATTCTTCAGAGCGTTTTACGGTTGTTTGTACAACTGTTGATTGTGCTTTTGTATTACCATCTTCTGCATACAATATAACTAAGGTGTCATTTTGATCTACAAGTTCTGTTGCATTATTAGTCCATGTAATCGTTGCCGATAGTGGATCGTCTGCTGTAACATTTACAGGTTGAGGTTCGAATAAATTACCTTTTGTGAATTGAATGTTGTTGTACTGAATAGAAAAAGTTAACGTATCCATATCACATAAAATAGCTTGTAATAAATTTGCCATAGCTTGGTTGTAAGGTGATTTTAGTCCAGACCTTTTTCCGTAATAGGTTTTAGCCAATGCTTTATACCCTTGTATAAATTGTACAGCAAAATTGAATCTGTCTTTTATAACTTGTTGTTTTGGCGTTGGTATTCGGTTTGATTTTCGAGGACGCATACGAGATATTTCATGCCCTTCGATATTCGAAACAACAATTCGTCCTGTACGTCCTCGCGTACCCGACAAAAGAGAATCTGTAATTTTTCCCATTTTTAATAGATTTTAAATTAAACTTTATTTGACTTGGTTCAGCAACAATTCGAATGTAGACTGAATAGCTTTAAGTAATTGAAACCTGACGAGCTGTGAACGAAATTGGTAGGTGATGAAGGGGAATGATTGCTAAGGATGTAGATGTGAGATATGAGAATTGAGATTTTAGAGTCGTAAAATGTATTATGTATTTGAATATTGAAAAAGGATCATAAAAATGTCATATGATTTGGAGGTGAGTGTCAAAAAGTTGAGGGGCATGATTAAGATTATTCATTTTTTTTCTTGATAAAAAAAACGAATCAAAAAAAATCAAGTCCGTGCTTTCAAGTCGGTCAATAATGGCTATTCGCTAAATGCTTTAGAACATTCGCATATGAAATGCGAACAGTAAATCATTTTTAACGCTCTTTACGCCGAATTGACACTCGACTTTTCAGCAATGACGGTTTATATATTCGTTGTTAAAAAAGGATTTGAATGTTTAAATAGGAATAAAAAAAACGACGATTTAGTATCGAAATGCAATTCAACTCTAAATTATTGGAATAAAAAAGTTGAGGTGTCTGAACGAAGTGAGTTATCAACTTTATGGAAATAATTTATTTAAAATACCTGAGCTATACCATGGTTCCTCCTTTTAATTTCAAATGTTTTTTTGGATGAGCTTCCCTGAAGGGCATATGAATACAAATAACTAAGATAAACATTGAATGAATAAAAAATGAAAAGAAGATTTCATAAAATGATAGAATATTAGAGAAATAACGTGTTAAAAAGTGTTAAATTCCTGTATCGGTGTATATCCAAAATGACACTTTTCTGTATCGGTTGTGTATCCGCGCTGTATCCATTCTGTATCCATTGTATATGCGTTCCGTATGGTTTGTTCGGTGTTCGTGTATCGGGGGTGAGAGTTGAAAGTAATTATGTTAGTAATTGATTACATATCTACAGGTGAAAATTAATTGATTTTTGCATCAATAATAAAAAATTATTACTATTAATTTTTTATGACTTGTAAATGAAAAAACTGTTTTCTATCAAAGCCTTTAAATAAAAAAAGGATACTCATTAATGAGTATCCTTTTTTGTCGTTATTGAATTTAAAATTATTTACGAGGTAATAAAACTTCGTCAATCATTCCATATTCTTTTGCTTCTTGTGAAGTCATCCAATAATCACGTTCACCATCTTTTTCGATTTGCTCGAAAGTTTGACCTGAATGAGTTGCAAGAATATCATATAATTCTTTTTTCAATTTCAAGATTTCCTTCAATGTAATTTCCATATCAGTTGCTTGTCCTTGAGCTCCTCCTAAAGGTTGGTGAATCATCACGCGAGAATGTTTAAGAGCCGAACGTTTTCCTGCTGCACCTGCACATAATAAAACTGCTCCCATAGAAGCTGCCATTCCCGTACAAATTGTTGCAACGTCAGGTTTTACTAACTGCATTGTGTCGTAAATTCCTAATCCTGCATAAACACCACCACCTGGTGAGTTAACATAAATTTGAATGTCTTTTGTCGCATCTACACTTTCTAAGAACAATAATTGCGCTTGAATAATATTCGCAATTTGATCATCGATTCCTGTTCCTAAAAAGATGATTCTATCCATCATCAAACGAGAGAAAACGTCCATTTGTGCAACGTTCAATTTTCTTTCTTCAACGATGTAAGGCGTTGTGTTTTGGATATAACTCTCCATATGTAAAGAGCTAATTCCTTTGTCTAACAGCGCATATTTTTTAAATTCTTCTCCTACGTTTTTCATTATTAAATTTAGATTTTAAATGAAAGGTATAAAGAATTTTTTAGAAGTGATTAAGCTTCTGCTAATTCTTTATTTTTTTCAGTAATAATGTCAACAAACTCGTCAAATGTTACTTCTTTCTCGTTCAATTTTACATTGTTTTTGAAGATGTCTAACATTTTGTCTGTAAACACTTGGTATGATAAACGGTTGTATTCTTCTTGATTCTGTAAAGCTGACATTGCAATTTGTTGTAATGTTTCTTCTGGAATAGAAGTTTGACCGTACATTTTTAATTGATCTTTGATTGCAGCAAAAGCAGCTTCTTTTACTTCCTCAGCATTTACTTCTACATTATTAACTTCAGCAATTTTAGCTTCAATTAATTGGTAACGTAAACCTTTGTCCATTTTTACCAATTCTTCTTTAGCTTGCTCTTCAGATGTTACATTTTCATTAGAAGTAATTAACCATTTCGTTAAAAATTCTGTTGGTAAATCAAATTGAACTGTATCTAATAATTTAGCTACAACATCATTGATAATTTGTTTGTCAGATTCTTTGTTGTACATGTTTTCTGACTCTTCTTTGATTTTGTTACGGAAAGCTTCTTCTGAATCTACAGCTCCTTCTCCATAAACTTTATCAAATAATTCTTGATTAACTTCTGCTTTTTCAGCTTTGTTAATTTCTTTGATTGTATAAGTAACGTTAGTTCCTTCTTCAGAAACTTCTGTGTTCAATTGTTGTGCAGCTTCTTCAGCAGTGTCAAAAATATTGTTAGAATTTACTTCTACAACATCACCAGCTTTTTTACCGATAAATGCAGAAGCATCTTTCAATTCTTCTAAACGGATAAATGTTGGTTTAGCTTCTTGTCCTTCTACAGCAGCTTCTACTTTCAATACAGCTTCAGCTTCAGCTTCAGTTAAAGATTTTAATGATCCAAAACGAGCAGCGAAATTATCTACATATTTTTGGATTTCGTCGTCAGCAACTTTTACTTTGTAGCTGTCAACTTCTATTTTAGATAAATCAACATCAAATTCTGGAGCCAATCCTAATTCGAAATCAAATGATAATTGATCAGCATCCCAATCAACATCTTTCATTACTGGAACTGGATTTCCTAAGATTGATAATTTTTCTGTGTTGATGTATTCAGATACACTTTTTTGTAAAATTTCGTTAACTGTATCAAAAATAACAGCTTGCTCGTATTGTTTTTTTACAAAACTCATTGGAACTTGTCCTTTACGGAAACCTTTGATGTTAGCTGTTTTTCTGTATTGGTTTAATACGTCAACTACTTTTTCTTGATAATCTGCCTTATCAACAGTTACAGTTAATACTGCGTTTAATTTGTCTGTTGTATTTTTAGTAATATTCATCTACCTTAAATTTGGAGTGCAAATGTATAAATTATTAATGATTTTTAATAGTAAAAAGTAATATTACAATCAATTCATTCACTATAAATTAACAATTCGGATTGAATCTTATCAAATACTTGAGATTTTGATTTTAGATGGAATGATTGAATTGATTATTTACTACTTTTCTGAGGTGATATTTTCAACAATTAAGCCATTTGATACCTAATGACATTATGGCATAAAAAAATGCTAAAACAATTTGTTTTAGCATTTTTTATTTAAAAAAATAATTTCTTATAATTCTGAATAATTCGCGTAAGATTCATCAAAAACAAAATCTTCCATAAATTTAGTTGTATAATTACCTGCGATAAAATCAGGATGATCCATCAACTGTAAATGGAAAGGAATTGTTGTTTTGATTCCTTCAATATAAAACTCTCCTAACGCACGTTTCATTTTGCTAATTGCTTCTTCACGAGTTTGTGCAGTAACAATTAATTTAGCAATCATAGAATCGTAGTTTGGTGGAATTGTATATCCAGCATAAACGTGTGTATCTACACGAACACCATTACCACCAGGAATATTAATATTCGTAATTTTTCCTGGAGAAGGGCGGAAGTCGTTATAAGGATCTTCTGCATTGATACGACATTCGATAGAATGTCCTTGAGGATAGTAGTTTTTACCAGAGATTGGTTCACCCGAAGCTAACATAATTTGTTCGCGAACTAAATCAAAACCAGTAACTTGTTCTGTAATTGGATGTTCTACTTGAATACGAGTATTCATCTCCATAAAGTAGAAATCTCCATGTTTATCAACTAAGAACTCAATAGTACCGACACCTTCATAACCGATATATTCACAAGCTTTAACGGCAGCTTCACCCATACGTTGACGTAATTCGTCAGTCATAATAGGGGAAGGAGTTTCTTCAGCTAATTTTTGATTACGACGTTGAATAGAACAGTCACGCTCAGATAAGTGACAAGCTTTTCCATTTTGGTCACTTGCAACTTGTATCTCGATATGACGTGGCTCTTCTATTAATTTTTCCATGTACATCCCATCGTTACCAAAAGCTGCAGCAGCTTCTGTACGAGCAGATTCCCATGCATGTAATAAATCTTCTTCTTTCCAAATTGCACGCATACCTTTACCACCACCACCGGCAGTAGCTTTCATCATCACTGGGTATTTAATTTCGCGAGCAACTTCTACAGCTTGTTCATAGCTTTCTAATAATCCATCAGATCCTGGAACTACAGGTACACCTGCTTCTTTCATTGTAGCTTTAGCATTTGCTTTATCTCCCATACGGTCGATGTTATCTGCTGGCGCACCAATAAATTTGATTCCGTTTGACTGACAAATTTTAGAGAAAGTTGAATTTTCAGATAAGAATCCATAACCTGGGTGAATAGCATCCGCATCAGTAATTTCTGCTGCTGCGATGATGTTAGCCATTTTTAGGTATGAATCTTTACTTGGAGCAGGACCAATACACACTGCTTCGTCTGCGAAACGTACGTGTAATGATGTTTCGTCTGCTTTAGAGTAAACAGCAACCGTTTTGATTCCCATTTCTTTTGCTGTACGTATAATACGCATAGCAATTTCACCTCTATTAGCGATTAATATCTTTTTAAACATAGTTTTCTATTCTAAAAAATAAATTAAGCTGGATCAACTAAGAATAATGGTTGATCATACTCAACAGGACTAGCATCGTCAACTAAAATTTTAACGATTTTTCCTGAAACTTCTGATTCAATTTCGTTGAATAATTTCATAGCTTCAACAATACATAAAACTTTTCCTGGAGCGATAGAATCACCAACACCTACGAAAGGATCTTTACCTGGACCTGCAGAACGGTAGAAAGTTCCAATCATTGGAGATTTTACTGTGATTAAATTACTGTTTTCTTCTTCTGATGGAGTTGTAGAGTTACTTACTGGTGTAGCAGCAGTCGCTTGTAGCGTTGCAGCTTGTGCTACAGGAGCTTGAGGTACATAAAATTGTTGAGACGCAACTTGCGCAGGTACGCTAGCTAAAGTTTTGATTTTGATTTCGATGTCATCTTGTTTGATGCTCACTTCAGCAACTTCTGCTTTTGATACGAATCTAATTAAATTTTGAATGTCTTTAATGTCCATATAATGCGGTTTTTTATTTGACCTTTTATGTTTGTTTTTTATAAAACGATTTCAAAGGTATTGAAAAAAAAATAAAAAAGCTGTTTCTTTTATAGAAACAGCTTCAAAATCTTTGTAAGATTATATTATTCAGTAACTTCTTGTACTTTCTCTAATACTACTTTACCTTTGTAGTATAATTTTCCGTCAGACCAGTGAGCTCTGTGATATAAATGTGCTTCACCTGTTGTTTTATCGATTGCTAATTGTGGAGCTTCGATTTTGTAGTGTGTTCTACGTTTATCTCTTCTTGTTGACGACTGTCTTCTCTTAGGATGTGCCATATCTAACTACTTTTTTTTCTTTATTTCTATAATTTATTTTAATAATAAAAACCAATTAAGGTTTTAAATCTTTCAATTTTGCCCAACGAGGATCAATGTCGTTATTATCGTCATCGTCATCATTGTTGTTGTCTTCATCGTTATGCTCGTCTTCTGCATCTTCGTCTAATTCGTAAATGCTGTATTGGTCTAATAATTCTATCATTTCAGAATCGCTTTTACCGTTTAAGACATCGGGATGAATTCGTTTTGTTGGTACTGATAACATTGCTAATTCAAAAAGAACTTGTGCAAGATTGATTTGGTATTCTTCACGAGGAATAACCCAAATCTCAAAATCAGTATCGTCAAACTCGTCTCCAAATTTAACAATTAATTCTGCATTATTTGAAATTTCTTGTTGAAACAATTCTCCAGTCAAATCACAAGGGACTGTAATGTCTCCTTTTAAGCTGATTTCTAACTCAAGCATTGTTGATTTTTTATCCAAAATAATTGTTGCAATTAAATTAGGATTGTCAAAATCTTGCTCAATTTCAAATAAATCAAAGAACGATTGTGATAATTCGAATGTAAAATCACTCTTACCAAAAGGCAAGCTTGTAAATACAATATTATAATTTTTTAACTTGTCCATACCACAAAAAGGTGTGCAAAGATAATCTAATTTATTTAAAATTAATAGCTCTTTGCAACTTATTTTAATTTTTTATTCTTTATTATCGCCTTTCTCTAATTTTAGAGGAATATGTTGTAATACATTTTTTGTTAGCTCTTGATATTCGTTTCGATTTTTATACAATTCGATAGCCGAAAAAATAGCTTCTTTAAATGATTCTTCGTTTGCAATTCCTTTTCCTGCTATGTCGTAAGCAACACCATGATCTGGAGACGTACGTACAAATTTTAATCCAGCGGTATAATTAACACCTTCATCAAAACTAATTGTTTTAAATGCTACTAAACCTTGATCATGATACATGGCAAGAACTGCATCAAAAGCGTCTAAATTAGAAGGATTGAAAAAGCTATCTGCTGAATATGGTCCAAAAACTAATTGATTTTCATTGATACAACGTTCAATTACTGGAGTAATAATTTCTTTTTCCTCTGATCCTAATAATCCATTGTCTCCTGCATGTGGATTAAGACCTAGAACTGCAATTTTTGGTTTACTGATTGCGTAATCTTCAACTAAGCTTTTATGAATTTGCTGAATTTTAGCATAGACAGATTTATGATTAATATTACGAGCGATATCTTTTATTGGAATGTGTTGAGTGACTAATCCAACTCTTAATTTTTCTGAAACTAAGAACATCAAAGGTTTTCCTCCCCAAACTTCTCCTAAATATTCAGTATGACCTGGGAAATGAAATTCTTCGGATTGAATATTGTCTTTGTTAATTGGCGCTGTAACTAAAACATCTGTAAAACCATCAATCACAGATTGTGAAGCAGCTTTTAAAGATTGATAAGCATGTTCTCCAGCTTCTTTTGTTACTTTACCAAAATGAACATCAATTTGATCTTTCCAAAGATTGACAACATTTATTTTTCCGTCTACAACTTGACTTGCATCTTGAATTCCTTGAAAATTGATTCGGTCAAATTTTAAACGATCTTTTTGGAAAGATAAAAGTTTTGTTGAGGCAAATATAACAGGTGTAAAAAACTCTGTAATTTCTTTTTCTTGTAGAGTTTTTAGAATAACCTCTATTCCAACTCCATTATAATCACCAATAGAAATGGCAACTCTTATTTTTCTATCTCTTTCAGACATAATTTAATTTTAATAAGATTGGCTTGATGGTTTGTGTTTTTTGAGAAAATTTTTATAAATTAAATCTACGATTAAACCTCCAATCCAAGATGAAAAGAATAAAACTGGACAAATAGCAATTTCGTACCAAGTTGGATGATAAGGTGTAATAAGAACATCTCCTAAAGCTACAATTAAAACAATAAAACCAACAAACATTGTGTAAGCTTGCTTTGCTCTTTTTACTAATAACGCTGTAATAACTCCCCCAACTAAAGCGGCTATTCCACTGATAGCTAACATTGAACCAAAGAATTGCACTTCGAATCTTTTACCTTCTCCATGCGAAAAGTATTTGATAACATGTCTCCATTCTGGAAAAATTTTGTCATCCCAATGTAATCTGTTTGCGTTGTATATAAGTCCAAATTGTATAATTGTATAGATAATAATTAGTCCTACAATTACTGCAATAGTGTTTCTTAATACAGTTTTGTCTTTAAGCATATATTTTTATTAATCTGCAATTGCTATGACAGAGATTTCAACATTTACATCGCGAGGCAATCGAGCTACTTCTACACATTCGCGAGCTGGAAAATTGGTGTCATTGAAATATGAAGCATAAATTTCATTTACAGCATTGAAATCATTTAAATCTTTTACGAAGATTGTTGTTTTTACTACATTATCTATCGTTGTTCCTCCTTCTTCTAGAATTGCAATTACATTTTTCATTACTTGATGAACTTCATCTTGAATTCCTGTTGTTACTAATTCATTTTTCTCTACATTAAAAGGAATTTGTCCAGATGTGTAAATAAAACCATTGTATTTTACTCCTTGAGAATATGGTCCAATAGCTTGTGGAGCTTTATCTGTATGAATTATTTGTTTTTTCATGTTTAATATTTTTTAGTAATTAAGTCTTGATCTGTCGTTGTATTTTAAATCTTGTAAGATTGATGCTTTGATTCCGATAAAGAAATCATAACTTTTATATGTTCCCATAGGAGTCCAGTTGAATGATAATGTAAAACTACGTAAATCTCTTTCAAAACCGAAGCGAACATATGTTATTTCATTTTTAATAAAATCATAAGTTGCGTTTGCCGAAATTGCCCAATATGGAGTAGGAGAAATTTTTCCATTGAAAGCAATAGATCCTGTTGATTTTCCTTTTCTTTCAAGCATTTTGTTGTAATTATAGGTGACATTTGCAGTTAAACTCCATGGTATTGCAAATTGAGCATAATTGTCATTGTCATAATAAAAATTTTCATCACGAACAGTTCCTCTTTTTTTATAGTTCTTTGCATCGAAACGTTTTCCTCCAAATGTACTATTATCGAAAGTGTATCCTGTACCTAATGTCATGTTTGTTATTCGTAGATTTCCTAAACCTATTTTGTCAACATACTCAGAGACTTCTTCACCAGAAGCATTAAGATATCTTCTGATTTGATATGGATTAACACTAGAAGAGAATTGTACATTCACTTTGCGATCAAATAATGATGTCATTCCGTTTATAATAATTGGCGAAAGTTTAAATTCTTCTGCAGCTAAATTATATGAAGAACTGAAATTTAATGTTTCAAAAATCTTTATTTTTTTAAAACCTTTAGGATCGCTATTATCCTTTATTTTCATCTCCAAGTTGTTTGAAATTCCAAAATTTAAAGAATTCGATAAAGGAGGAATATCTACTCCATTAAGTATGTTTTCGTATTGATTGTACCAGTCCTGTTCTTGGTTTTTATTTGTAAAGGGTTTGTAATATCCCCAACTTTCAGACCGAAAGTTAGGAGTGTACGTGAAACCAATAGAAGGAGAAATAACGTGTTGAATACCTAGTATTTTAGCTTCTTTATTTGGATTAAGATATAATCCGTAAAAATTGGTAGAAATACTAGCGTTAAAATCAAATGTTCTGTAAGCATTGAATCCTTTTACAATAGTTTTTTCTTCTTTATTATTTGTAGAGTTATATGATTTTATGATATGATTGTCTCCCCAAACTTCATTATATCTAGATGATAAAGTTAAAGGGAAGTAGTTTGCTAATGTAACACCTGTATTTAAGTCAACTTTATGAGAAGCTCCCATACGCATTTGGTCTTTCCACATTTTGTCAGTAAAAATATCACTATCGTTTGTAGTAACTTGATTAGCTGCTTGGAATGCATAAGAAACACCAAGATTTTGTAATAAACCTTCTTTAGGTGTGTTTTTCTTAGCAAAAGGATAAATGCGACTCATCGTAAATGTTAAATTTGGTAGAGTAACACTAATAATTCCTGTATTATAATTTTGAGAATGATTCATATTCATACTCGCAGTGAATGGTAACGTCTCAAAGTTTTTTGTTAAACTAATTGATGAGTTAACATTGTTTGTAAAAACTTGTCCAGTATTAATATATTGATTTCGTACAGATTCGCGGTAATATTTTGTACTAGAAAAGTTGACATTTGCATTGAATAACCAATATGGATTAGCTTTAGGGTCTTGAAGATGACTCCAAGTTACTTGAAACATATTGTTTTTCTGAAAAGCATTTGCACCATTTGAAATACCTTTTATACCTGTTAATCTATTATCGGTTGTAGCTGAAAAAGAACCACTATATTTATAACGTTTCTTATAAGTAGATTCAGCTCTTACAGCCCAACTTCCTTTTGTATAAATATCTCCAGAAAGTTTTAAATCGAAATTGTCTCCAAAAGGGACATAAAAACCTAAATCTTCTATAAAGAAACCTAGATTTGTACGCTCACCAGGACGAGGCATTAAAATACCAGCAGCACGTTTTTCTCCCATTGCTGGAATATAACCAAATGGTAAAGCTAGTGGAGTAGGTACATCATAAATCCACATATTGATTGGTCCAGTAATCAAAGTCTTTTTACCATTTTTATCAACCATTTTTCCTTCTTTCGCACGAAGAAAATAATCTGGACGAGTATCTTTTCCTTCTTTAAAATAAGTATCAGTTGTAAAATCAGCACGTTTTAATAGCATAACCGAATCGTTAACGCGTTTTGCTTTATCTGCGATAATTATTCCATCTTCCTGCGTCATTCGGATATTATATGCAATACCAACTTTTGTTTTGAAATTCACTTTAAAAGCATCTTGCAAAATTTCCTGTTGTCCTTGTAAGAATTTTGTTTTCTCAATAATATTACCAATAGAGTCACGTTTACCTTCGGCATAAACATCTCCTGTATCCCAATTAAGTTCAATGTAATCTGCGTCAATGGTCATATCTCCATAAACTACATGTGCTTTTCGTAAAAGATAAGTCATACGTTTTTTACGGTTATGAATTTCGTCTTCAGAACTGTGTTCTACCACAAATTCTAATTTTTCTTTTACAGGTATAATTGTATCTAATTTTATTGAATCAGAAACAATTTTCGAATGATCTTTATCGTTATTATTTTGTCTAATTTGACCGAATGAAACGGTGCAAACCATTACTGGACTAAAAAATAAAATCGATTTAATTGCCTTTGTAAACAAATTGAAAAACTTATTTTTTATAAATTGCGTCAAAATTAATCAAAAAAACAAACCTAGAGTATGAGTTTAAAAATGATTAACATACAAAAGTATTTATTTTTTGTGATGATGATGATATTTTCTACATTTTCATTTGCACAAAAAAAGCAAAATTTTGTTATTGTTATTGATGCTGGTCATGGTGGACATGATGCTGGAGCAAGGGGAGTCGCTGATTATGAAAAGAATATCACGTTAGATGTTTCGAAAAGATTGGCGGAATTAATTAAAAAAAATCACAAAGATGTTAAAGTTGTTTTAACACGTGATACAGATATTTTTTTAGAATTATGGGAACGTACACGAATTTCAAATGATAATCATGCAAATTTATTTGTTTCTATACATTGTAATTCTGCATCAAACACAAGTGCAACAGGAACTGAGACATTTGTCATGGGATTAAAACGTTCTAATGAAACAGATGAAGTTTCTCGTCGAGAGAATTCGGTTGTGTTTTTAGAAAAAGATCAAGAACGATATGAAAAATTTAATCCAAATGACCCTGAGGCTGTTATTGCTTTTGAAATTATGAATGCCGCATATAAAGAGCAATCTATTCGTTTTGCAGATTTAGTAGAAAAAGGATTTGTTAATCGCGATTTTAGAAAAAGTAGAGGAGTAAAGCAAGCTAATTTTCATGTTTTGAGAGGAAATGCTTCACCTTCTGTTTTAGTCGAGTTAGGATTTATTTCTAATTATGATGAAGGAACATTTTTAGCATCAGACGAAGGAAAAGAAAAATCGACTGCTACAATTTATGAAGCTTTCAAACAATTTAAAAAAGAATTTGATCGAAGAAGTGGAATCGAAGAAGAGGATGAAAAACCAAAACCTTCAAAGAAAGTTGAGAAACCATTAGAAGGAAAAAAACTTAAAGTAAAAGTAATGGAATCTAAAATGAAATTTTCTGCTACTTCTCCACAATTAAGAGGTTTAACGGATTTAGATGTGATTCAGGAAGGTGATAATTATGTATATTATTATGGGGAGACGGACTTGCAATCTCGAGCAGATGATTTGTTACAAACAGTAAAACGTAAAGGTTTCTCTGGTGCTAAAATAGTAGAGTTCGAAATAAATAAAAAGCTAGATGGAGTTAAAAATTATCGTGTACAGTTTATGACATCTAACAAAAAATATAAAGATAAAGATGATAAGTTTAATGGACTTACAGATGTTTTGAGAGTAAAAGAAGGAGGTCTTCAAAAATATTATTATGGAGCAGATAAAACAATGGAAGCTGCTCAGAAAACATTAAAACAAGTTCAGGATAAAGGTTTTAGAAATGCTTTTATTGTTACATTTAATGGAGAGTCTCCAATGTAAATGAAATATAAAATGTTTCTTTACAAATTAAATTTTATTTTTGCATAAAATCATAACAAGTGAAATTATCTAAAGAATTAAAAATAGGAATCATAACCATCGCTACATTGATTGGTTTTTTCATGTTATTCAATTTCTTAAAAGGACAAAATATCTTTTCATCAGGACGTTTATTTACGGTGAAATTTGAAAATGTAAATGGATTAGCTCCCTCGAAGCCTGTTTCTATAAATGGACTAAGAGTAGGACAAGTAAAAGAAATTAAAATTATAGATACAGCAAAGCCAATTTATTTTGAAGTGGTAATTTCTGTAGAAAAAGACATTGAGTTCTCGAAAAAAACAATTGCAGAGATTTATGAACCAGGAATTATGTCTGGACCTGAAATTCGTTTATTATTGGATTATGGACCAGATATAGCAAAAGATGGAGATTTCTTAGAAGGACGTATTGCGGGAGGAATGTTAGATGGTTTAACAAAACAATTGACGCCAACTCAAGCTAAATTAGACAGTGTTTTATTAAGCTTTAATCAAACATTAGGAAGTGTAAATAATGTATTAGATCCAAGTACTCAACAAGACATTAAAGCAATGCTGAGAAATTTAAATCATACAATTGATTCATTCGATAAAACAGCTAAGTCATTGACAGAAACATCCAATAGTGCAAATCGTTTGATCGAGACAAATGAAAAAACATTAAACACAACTCTTAATAATGCTAGTGCTACAATGGCTTCAGCAAAAGCTACAGTAGATAAATTTGGTAAAACAGCAGATAAGCTAAATGCTTTAGAATTGGATCAAGTTATTAAGAATTTTGAAAATGCTTCCAAAAACTTAAACACATTGTTAGAAGATATGAACAATGGTAAAGGTTCTTTAGGTAAATTAGCAAAAGATGAATCGCTCGCAAATGAATTAGAAGCAACTATCAAAAATATGAATGAATTAGTGACTGACTTAAAGAAAAATCCAAGTCGTTATGTAAACATTTCAGTTTTTGGTAAAAAACAAACTGTACAACCATAACAATTAGAACAAAATAATACTCAAAACTCACAAAAAGACTAGTTAAAATGATGAAGTACATTCCAAATGTAATCTTTCTTCTAATTATGATTGGAAGTATTTGGTTCTTTGCAAAAAACGTAAAGAAACTAATACGTAATATCAGATTAGGAAAAGAAATTGATCGTTTCGACCATCCTGCTGAAAGATGGAAAACGATGGCTCGTGTAGCTTTAGGACAAGGAAAAATGACAGTTCGTCCTGTTGCAGGTATTCTACATATTTTTGTTTATGTAGGTTTTATTTTAATCAATATTGAAGTTTTAGAAATTATCATCGATGGTGTATTCGGAACACACCGTGTACTAAGTTTCTTAGGAAATTTCTATAATGGAATGATTGCCTTTTTTGAAATTTTAGCCTTTTTGGTTATGATTTCTTGTATTATTTTCTTCATTAGAAGAAACGTTGTAAAAGTTGGACGTTTTTGGAAACCAGAAATGAAGGGCTGGGCAAAAGATGATGCAAACTATATTCTAATTATGGAAGTTGCATTCATGCTAGCTTTATTTACAATGAATGGAGCAGATCAAGTTTTACAAAAAATGGGAGCACCTCATTATATTGAGACAGGATCTTTTCCAATTTCATCTTGGTTAACAGCGCCACTGATTAGTCATTTTAATGATATTACTTTTATTACAATTATCGAAAGAGCTGCTTGGTGGTTCCATATTATAGGTATTTTCTTTTTCTTGAATTATTTATACTATTCAAAACATTTACATATCATTTTAGCCTTTCCAAATACATGGTTTTCTAAATTAGAACCTAAGGCAGAATTTAATAATTTACAGTCTGTAACAGATGAAGTAAAAATGATGATGGATCCAAATGCAGATCCTTATGCTGCACCTGCAGAACCACAAGGAGAACCAGAAACATTTGGAGCAAAAGATATTTTTGATTTAAATAGAGTACAATTATTAAATGCTTATACATGTACAGAATGTGGACGATGTACATCTGAGTGTCCTGCTAATACAACAGGAAAAAAATTGTCTCCACGTAAAATTATGATGGATACTCGTGATCGATTAGAAGAAGTAAGTAAAAATATTGATACAAATGGAAAGTTTGTAGATGATGGGAAAACACTTTTAAATGATTATATTACACCAGAGGAATTGTGGGCTTGTAATACTTGTAATGCTTGTACACAAGCTTGCCCAGTAAATATAGATCCGTTATCAATTATTGTTGATTTGAGACGATATTTAGTAATGGAGCAATCTGCAGCACCGCAAGAGCTTAATATGATGATGACAAACATCGAAAATAATGGAGCTCCTTGGCAATTTAATAATGCTGATAGATTGAACTGGGCAAACGATTAAAATCGTAAAATACAATTACTCATTCTCGAAGAACTATTAATTTATACATAACACACAAACACAACACACATGGAAAATTTCTTAGAGGAAAAAATTGAAAACGGAGAAAGAGTAAGTCCTATTTTACCAGAAAATGTCAAAAACTATTTGATTGATATTGATGGAACAATTTGTGACGATATTCCAAATGAAGAACCAGAAAGAATGTTAACAGCAGAGGTTTATCCAGATGCTTTAGAAACATTGAATAAATGGTATGATGAAGGACATATTATTACATTTTTTACATCAAGAACAGAAGAACATCGTGAATACACTGAAATTTGGTTAAAGAAACATGGGTTTAAATATCATGGACTTTTAATGGGAAAACCTCGCGGAGGAAATTATCATTGGGTTGATAACCATTTAGTAAAAGCAACGCGATACAATGGTAAATTCACGGATTTGGTCGAAAAAAGTGTTTCTATTCAAGTTTTTGATGATGGGAAACATTAAATCAAATCCATTATTATAACAACAAAGACTACAAAAAAATATGTCAAATATTACAGTTAAGACAATGGCTCAATATATGGCCGAAGGCAAACAACCAGAAGTTTTGTTTTGGGTTGGATGTGCTGGAAGTTTTGATGATAGAGCAAAAAAAATAACACGAGCTTTCGTAAAGATTTTAAATAATATAGGAGTAGAATTTGCAGTTTTAGGAACAGAGGAATCTTGTACAGGAGATCCTGCAAAACGAGCTGGTAACGAATTCGTTTTTCAAATGCAAGCAATGATGAACATTGAAGTTTTGAATGCTTATGAGATTAAAAAAATTGTGACAACTTGTCCACATTGTTTCAATACCTTAAAAAATGAATACCCAAGTTTAGGTGGTGAGTACGAAGTTTTACATCATTCTCAATATTTACAACAGTTAATCAACGAAGGTAAATTGAAATTAGAAGGTTCTGAAACGTTCAAAGGAAGACGAATCACTTTTCATGACCCTTGTTACTTAGGACGTGGAAACGATGTTTACGAAGCTCCTCGGGAATTAATAGAAAAATTAGATGCCGAGTTAGTCGAAATGAAACGTTGTAAAACACGTGGATTATGTTGTGGAGCAGGAGGAGCACAGATGTTCAAAGAGCCAGAGAAAGGTAATAAAGATGTTAACATCGAACGAACAGAAGAAGCACTTGAAAAAGAACCACATATAATTGCTACAGGTTGTCCTTTTTGTAATACAATGATGACTGATGGTGTAAAACATTTCGAAAAGGAATCTACAGTTTTGGTTAAAGATTTAGCCGAATTAATTATGGAAGCCAAAGATTTATAAGTCTTATATCATCTAGGATAAAAACAAAGAAACCATCTCTATATAGAGATGGTTTCTTTATTTTTATAAAGTTTAATCTTTACGATTAATAAAAAAATCTCTAATTAATTATTTTGTAACTTTGAAAAACAAATTTTAAATTAGAGAGAAAATGAATTTAGCAGACGATTCAAAAATTTGGATTTTTCAAGCCAATCGTAAATTCTCAATAGAAGAAAAACAAGCTATTATAGCAAAACTAGATAATTTTATTGCAGATTGGAATGCACATGGGGCAGAACTTTTAGCTGATTTTGATTTACCTTACGATCAATTTATTGTAGTTGGAGTAGATGAAAATCAAGCAACAGCAAGTGGTTGTTCAATTGATAAATTGACGAAAATCGTTCGTGAAATAGATACTGATTATTCGTTCGATTTATTGAACAGAATGTTAGTTTCGTATGAAAATGAGGAAGAAATTTTTATCGAAAAATTACCAACATTTAAACAAAAAGTAAAAGAAGGAGAAATTAAAAATGTCAAAGTTTTTAATAATGGAGTTTCTTCTTTGAATGATTTTAAACAAAATTGGTTGTTGCCATTAGAAGAAAGTTGGGCAAAAATTCTATTAAATTAATATTTTTAAAGAAAAAGATTAATAGAGCCAAAAGTGGCTAATAAAGAGCAGTTTACAAGAGTTAAAACCTTATCGGTAACGATTTAGTAATGGTGCTTACTGCACTTGCTTTCACTTAATTACCTTGTAAATCATTACTGCAAATATAAAAATAAAAGGGTAAAATGCATTGTGTCTTTGCCCTTTTTGTTTGTTATCAAACCAGAAAAACTTTTAAGAAAATTCCCCCACTGTGGTAAACCTGTGGTGTTGGTTTCAATATTATTTCCAAATTTTGACATACCAAGAACTAGATGAGTTCTGAATAAAATTCTGCAAACTTTAAAAACATCTATGCTATGGAAATTATATTGAGTAAAATATTATCAGAAATTCGGCATAAGGAGGACAAAATTTCTTCTCAAATGATACGGTCATCTGATGAAGCATATCAAATGATTTTGTTTCTAAATGAAATGTTGTGTGCTATTAAAACTGAAATATTGCAAGTTGGATTTTTAAATGAAGATCAAGAGGTTGATTTCTTTAAGAATGTTAAACCGCAAATCCTTGGAAAACTTATTTATTACAATAAAGTATTTCGGATAGAAACTACCTGTCCCGTGAGTAATGGTAAAATACATCAAAGTTATTATGAAAATGTTTTAAAAAATCTCAAGTTAGAATATAAAGAAAGTATTTGCAATGAAGATTTCTACAGATATTACCGTGCTGGCAGAACCGACCGTGATCACACTTATTTCAGGCTCGGAAAGATTAACTATCACGATGGATTAAAGAGTGGCGTATTTGAAATTGACCTTAGCTTCTCCACATATTACGACAACAAAATAGCACATATTATTGCCAATGAACTACTTTATACTTACACTCTTACCAAAATAAATCCTGAAGAAAATCCCGATACAATATTACAAAATTTAGATGCAAACAAGGATATTTCGTGGACCAATTCTCAAAATGCACTTATCGAACTGATATATGCTCTATATGCTTCAAATTCCATTGCATATGGAAAAATAGGTATAAGAAAATTAGCTTTGATTTTTCAGGTGCTTTTTCGAACTCCTTTAAACGACATTCATCATTCATTCCACCGAATGAAGACAAGGGCTGGTTCAAGAACTGCATTTTTAGACCAGCTCAAAATATCCCTTGAAGAATATATGGATAAAGACCTTTAACTATATCAAAAATAACCATTTGAAAGCAGTACCAAAACGTACTGCTTTTTTCTTTGCCCATATCTACCAATTGGCAAATGCTCTCAAAACTTCATTACAAAATACCCAAAATTCCATAAAACCCTTATTAAACAAGGGTTTTCCATAATTGTAAAAATTTTAAAAAAACAGCCAAACCAATTGGCAAGGCTTGGCAGACAAACACTGCCACCTTTCACAATTTTGCATAGTGAACTTTAAAAAAGCTATGCAATGAAAATAATAACCATTGAAGAAGAAGCCTGGCAACAGCTCAACAGCCGTATTAATGCCATTGCTGATTATCTGAAAAAACAGGAAGATAAAAGCTATGATGACCTGTGGCTCAATAACCACGAGGTATGCCAATACCTGCACCTCAGTGAGAAAACACTTTGGCGTATGCGTACTAAAGGCGAAATAGCATATTCAAAAATCTACGGTCAGTATTTCTATACGATTGGAGCTATCAAAGATATGCTCAACGCAAATGCCATACAGAGCAGTGAGAAATTTGTAGAGGAACTTATAGCAAAAGGTAAAAGCTACATCGAAAAAGGCAGAAAGCTAAAGACAGATAAAAAATAGATATGAACCCTTAAAAATATCATTATGAATATTGACAGAATGGAATTTTTGGCGTGGATGGAACGCTTAATGGGACGTCTTGATATGCTGGGCGATAATATAGATGAATTACAGAAGAAACGTAATAGCATAGATGGCGAGGAACTGCTCGATAACCAGGATTTACTTCAGATGCTGAAAATCAGCAACCGTTCACTGCAACGGTATCGCTCCATCGGCAAACTGCCCTATTACACTATTAGTGGCAAACTTTATTACAAATTGTCTGATGTTCATCAATTCATCAGAGATAGCTTTAACCCACCTTCAACCAGATAACGCCAATGAAAGACAAAGACTTCCTCTGAATGCCAAGTAATGCAATTCAGTGAAGGCTTCCTTTACATTCGGCATTGAATTTTAAAATTTTCAGACTATGAGTGAAGAAACCATAAATAAACAGGAAATGCCCGAACAGTTATCGGACATATTGCTGGTGCTGGACAAAGAAAAAATGAAAATCCAAGCCGTAAAGAGTATAGACGAAAACGGGAAAATGGAAACTGTTGACCCCACGAAGAAAAACCAAAACCAGTTTATGCGTGTGGACAAAAGCGGTGATTTCTTTTCCAATTTCTTCTCCAATTTTTTCAGTCAGCTAAAGAACCCTACCAATTTTTCATTCTTCAAAGTGCCTGCACCTATCGCTGTTGAAAAAGCACAGGAAATGCAAAAGCAGGTTGACAAGCCAACTCCTGAAGGCGAAAAAATAATGAAAGAGCACGAAGTAAAAATAGAACAGCAACAGGATAAGAAACAAGTAAATCAAAATAATATGGCAACAACACAAACAACACAGGAAGCAAGCGAATACCGCTACAAACCGGAGCAGATTGATTGGGATACTATGACCAATCTCGGATTAAGCAAGGAATACCTTGAAAAGAGAAACCTACTTGAACCTTTATTGAAAGGTTACAAAACAAATGAACTCTTACCGATTGGTGTCAACCTCGGTGGTACAATTCTTCGTACAGATGCCCGCTTGTCTTTACAACAAGCCGAAGACGGAAAAGTTGTGGTAGGAATACACGGCATCAAAAAAGAACCCAATTTGCATTTTGAATTTTTCGGGCACAAGTTTACGGATGAAGACAAAAAGAACCTGCTCGAAACTGGTAATATGGGGCGTGTGGTAGATTTGAAAAATTCCAAAACTGGAGAACTGATGCCGTCCATTATAAGTATAGACAGACTAACGAATGATGTAATTGCATTGAGGACGGATTTTATAAAAATTCCCGATGAAATTAAAGGTGTAAAACTGAATGAAGAGCAAAAGCAAACTCTACTGGAAGGCAAACCACTTTATTTAGAAGGTATGGTTTCTACGAAAGGAACTGAATTTTCGGCAACGGTACAGTTCAATGCAGATAAGCGATATGTGGAGTTTTTGTTCGACCGAAACAATTCTAACAGGCAAACCCACAGCAACGGACAAACTCAAGAAAATAAGCAAAACCAATCTCAGGAAGTTCCAAAAACATTCAGAGGTAAAGAATTGACCGATGATCAACATAAGGATTTCAAAGCCGGTCAAACCATCTACATTGATGGATTGAAAGATAAAAAAGGGCAACCATATCAAGGTTATATCACTTTCAATAAAGAAAATGGAAAAACCAATTTTGAATTTCCAAATCAATACAAGGAAAGAGTAAAACCAACCGAAGCCCATAAAACGCAAACTGCCGTCAATTCTGAAGGCAAAACCAATGAGGCCACCAAGAACATCAAAGAGCCTTTGAAGTCTGGTCAACAAACACCGAAAAACAAACAACAGCAGGAACAACAGGAAAAGCCCAAAGCTCCAGCAAAAACCAGAGGCAAAAAAATATCTTAAAGTATGAAAACAATCATTGCAGAAAAACCAAGCGTAGCAAGGGAAATAGCAGGACTTGTGGGTGCATCTGATAAAAAGGATGGCTACCTTACAGGCAACGGCTATTTTGTTACCTGGGCATTCGGTCATTTAATAGGGTTGGGAATGCCCGAAGATTATGGAATTTCAGGATTTGATAAAACAGCGTTACCAATTTTACCCAATCCTTTTTTATTAACTGTTCGGAAAGTAAAAAAAGATAAAGGCTATACAGCCGATACAGGAGCGTTAAAGCAACTAAAAATTATTGAACAGCTTTTCAATAAAAGCGAGAGCATAATTGTGGCAACCGATGCAGGCCGTGAAGGCGAATTGATATTTCGTTACATCTACGAATACCTGAAATGCAACAAACCGTTTGAACGCCTTTGGATAAGTTCGTTGACCGAAAAAGCCATCAAGCAAGGATTTGAAAACCTAAAACAAGGAAAAGAATTTGACGGATTATACCAAGCAGCACAAGGTAGAAGCCGTGCCGATTGGCTGGTAGGTATCAATGCTACACAAGCATTGAGCATTGCCGCAGGAAATGGTATCTATTCCCTCGGAAGAGTTCAAACGCCTACCTTAGCTTTGATATGCAAACGTTATTTGGAAAACAGGAATTTCAAGGTTAAGAATTATTGGCAGATACAGCTATCGCATAATAAAGAGTTGATAGATTTTAAAAGTATTTCCAAAACAAAATGGGAAGACCAAAAACTTGCCGTTGATACGCTGAAAGCCATTCAACGAAGCGGAACTACAACAATTACATCAGTAGAAACCAAAAGCGTTACGGAACAACCGCCTTTGTTGTTTGACTTGACAGGATTGCAAAAGGAAGCGAACAAAAAACTGAACCTTTCTGCTGACGAAACCCTAAATATTGCCCAAAACCTTTACGAAAAGAAGTTTATCACTTATCCACGTACCGGAAGCAAATATATTCCTGAGGATATGTGGGCAGAAATCCCCAATCTCGTAAGGGCTTTACAGGACAGAGAAAACTGCAAACAAGCGATTACAAAAATGAAATGGGGTCGCTTCAATAAACGTATTGTGAACGATTTGCGTGTTACCGACCACCACGGTTTGTTGATTACAGATAAAATTCCTTCAGCACTGAATGCAAAAGAAAATTCCGTTTATGATATGATTGCCTTTCGATTGCTCGAAGCCCTTTCACAAGCCTGCATCAAGGAGATAACCGATGTTGCTTTACAGTCATTGCATTATGATTTCACCACAAAAGGCTGTAAGATAATTGAACCTGGTTGGCGTTCCATCAAAGGGAATTTCTCCGACGATGATACTGAGCCTGTACAGGATTTACCCGAACTGAAAAAAGGAGATGAACTCAAAATAAAAGAAGCTTCCGTTCTCGAAAAGAAAACCAAACCACCTGTACTTTATACCGAAGCAGGACTTTTATCGGCTATGGAAAGTGCTGGAAGAGAAATAGAAAATGAAGACGAACGGAAAGCGTTGCAAAACATCGGTATCGGCACTCCGGCTACAAGAGCCTCCATCATTGAGACCCTGTTTACCCGAAATTATATCCAACGGGAAAAGAAATCTTTAATACCAACTGAAAAAGGATTGCAGGTTTACAAGTTGGTAAAAGACCGAAAAATTGCGGACGTTGCGATGACAGCCGAATGGGAACTCGCATTGCAGAAAATCGAGAACAATGAAGCGGATGCAAGGGTATTTCAAAAAGAAATGGAAAATTACGCCTCATCTATTACCAATGAACTGTTGCAGACTTCCATTGCCCAAAACAACTTGCCAAAACTTATTTGTCCGAAATGCAAAAGCCAGCAACTCATTATCCGTGATAAAATAGTAAAGTGTCCTGATGGGGTTTGTAATTGGGTACAGTTTCGAAATGTGTGTGGCGTACAAATCGGCATAACCGATATTGAAAACCTCATCAATAAAAGAAAAACTTCGCTTATCAAAGGAATGAAAAGCAAAGCCGGAAAAAAATTCGATGCTTATATCGTATTGAATGAAAATGCCGAAAGTTCTTTTGAGTTTGCCCAAAATAAAAGCTACAAAAAGTGATGAAAAATAAACTTATCATTACCAGCAAGGAAATAGAAAACCAAATCTATACTGTAAGAGGGCAACAAGTGATGCTCGACAACGACCTTGCAAGTATTTATCAGGTAGAAACCAAAGTCTTCAATCAGGCAGTAAAACGTAATGCAGGTCGTTTCCCTGAAAACTTTCGTTTCCAATTGGCACAGGAGGAATTTGATGCCATCAACTTGAGGTCACAATTTGTGACCTCAAGTTTGAATTATGGTGGCAGGCGTTATCTGCCCTACGTTTTCACCGAACAAGGTATTGCGATGCTGGCTTCGGTACTCCGTTCAACGGTAGCTATAAAGGTCAGCATTGAGATTATGAACGCTTTTGTTGAAATGCGAAGAATGCTAATGAGCAATGCTTCGCTTTTTCATCGTCTGGATAAAATTGAACTGAAACAATTAGAAGCTGACCAAAAATTTGAAGAGATTTTTAAGGCTATGGAAAGCGATAAGCTCCACAGTGAAAAAGGGGTTTTCTACAATGGGCAGGTTTTTGATGCCTACGCCTTTATATCGGACATTGTTCGTAATGCTAAAAGCTCCATTATCCTGCTGGATAATTATGTGGATGATACAGTGCTGACCTTATTGGGAAAACGGAATGACAATGTAATCGTAACAATTTATACCAAAAGCATCAGTAATCAGTTACGGCTGGATTTACAACGGTACAACAGCCAATATCCTCCCATTGAAATTGAGGTTTTCTCCGATGCCCACGACCGATTTATGATTATTGACAATGAGGAACTTTACCATATCGGAGCATCACTCAAAGACCTGGGCAAGAAATGGTTTGCCTTTTCGAGAATGGATATTGAGGTTGGTAAAATGCTCCAAATACTAAATCAACAAAACTTATAATGTTCGTAACTCCAAAACTTCTTTAATAATTTAGAATGACCACAGTTGAAGGCTTTTCATAACTCATCTACTCTGATATTGAAATACTTTTTTCCATCTTAATACTCTTTTTTGATAAACGTTCTTTTTGCAAATATAGCAACAGTAAATCCGGAAAATATGCCTACAAGTATGCCGCCAATTATGTCCAGGGGATAATGAACCCCGTTATAAATCCGGCTATAACAGACCAGCAAAGCCCAAGAAACGATGGCTACTTTTAATAATTTATAGCGAGGAGGTAAAAGTAAAATCAGAAAAATGGTAAGAGCCGCTACGTTTGCTGCATGCGAGGACACAAAACCATACATACCGCCGGGACCTGCCTTGCTCAAATGTATATATGGAAGCAAGTCTGGTTCGTGTGAAGGTCTTGGACGCTGTACCCATTGCTTTATAACCGATGAAGATATTTGGTCGGAGAGCGTTATTACCATACCAATGGCTAAAAGAATATAAATACTAGCTTTTCCATACAGCTTTACCAAAAAAATAGCCAAGGTTAGGTATAAAGGCAACCAAAACCATTTATGACTTGCCCAATACATAACCACATCAAAAAAGGCATTATGTTTTTCATTGATGCAGAAGAACAACTGGGTGTCGAAGTTTTTTAATTTATCTATCATTTTATCAGTTGTATTTCGGGATGTATCAAAATGCTTATAGCCTCTTGGATTTCCGCTTCATTGTCTTTCAGAAAGGTTTGTAATTTTAGCTCTTCATCTATCAGTTCCAGACATGCGGTATTTTTGGGTGGCGGCAGTTCCGATACATTATATACTATATTTCCACCGTTCAGATAACCTGCACTGGCAATGAAAATATTTGCATGATGTATTTTTTGCGCTTTGGCAGCCTTGAGTAATTGATCGCTTAAACTGCTATTCCACAGCTTTTGCCAAAAGGACAATTTTTTGGATTTTTGACCGTATTTAAAATAAATCCTTAATAACTGGTACTGTTCCATATAGCTTTGAATTTTATTTTAGGTTAGAAACGGTCTTATCTAAATAATTGCTAAAACGACTGTGTTTGGGTTCGCCGATTTTCTGCCTGCCATAGATACTATTATGTCCTGAAAAAAGATAAGACACCACACAGGCAATAGCTACATAAATACCACATTCTGCACTGAATAGCTCAATTCCCATCAGCATGCAGGACAGTGGTGTATTGGTCGCTCCGGCAAAAACGGCAACAAAGCCCATACCTGCCAATAACCCTACCGGTAAAGGAATGACGATAGACAAAGCACTGCCCAAAGCTGCACCGATAAAAAATAATGGTGTGACTTCACCTCCCTTAAAACCTGCTGCAAGTGTTATTATAGTAAAAACCATTTTTACAGCAAAGTCGTATGGAGGCAATTGCACTTCAAATGACTGAACAATTGTAGGAATACCTAATCCAATATACTTTGTAGTACCAACAGCCAGCACTGCCAACGCTACAATAATACCTCCTACAAAAGGACGTAGTGGAGGAAAAGTTATCCGTTTTTTGAATTGATTTGTTGTCCAGTGAATAATTTTACTGAAGGTGGCAGCACAGAGACCAAAAGCGATACCAGCTATAATACTGTATAAGACTGGCAGAAAATCAATTTCAGGTATAATGCTAATATGATAATGGGTATGCTTTGCGTGCCATAAACGAGTAGTCCAATCAGCAAAAATGGCTGATGCAAAGGCTGGGAATATGGCATTGTAACGAAGACGACCAATTAGAAATACTTCCAAACCGAATACCGCTCCGGCCAACGGTGTGCCGAAAACAGAACCAAAACCTGCCGCAATTGCTGATATAATAAGAATAGTTCGATCTGTGGAGGAAAGCCTGAAAGGTATGCTAAATTGGTCTGCGATTGCTCCCGCCATTTGCAAAGCTGTTCCTTCACGTCCAGCCGAACCGCCAAAAAAATGTGTAACAATCGTTCCTAGGTAAACAAACGGAGCCATATGGAAAGGTATTACTTTCTGAGGTTCGTTTATGGTGTCTATCAAAAGATTATTACCTGCTTCGGCATCTTTACCATAATAATAGTACAAAAGTCCGATAAGCAAACCACCAACTGGAAGCAACGCAATGAGCCATTGGTGGCTTTCTCTGAAATTGGTAGCCCAATCCAGTGAAATAAGAAAACCTGCCGATGCTGAACCTACGGTAAGACCAATAACTAAACTGATGCAAAGCCATTTTAATATATACGGTAGTGCAGGATATTTTCTGAAAAATATTTTGAATTGAAGAAATGCCGCTTTACGAAGGGAACGCTGAATTTTTGACATAATATACCTGATTAATTGATAGTAATTAATGATTAATCAGGCGTCATCAGCTTTTTTAAAGCGGTTGGGCAAGGAAGAACACCATTTCCTTTTATGGTGCAAATATATATAAAAAAAACATACTCTTCCAATATAATTCTTTGCTACAATTAACAGTTTAAATGATTAACACGCCAAACCCTACCTCACAACGCCAAACCATTCCAATTCCGTAAATGCTTATGCGGCCTGCTCTAAATTTATGGTTCAGGCAAAAATTCTAAATAAAATTCAATATGGACACACAACAAAAAGACCTATCATATTTCAGGTTACGACTGCAAGAATTATTAAATACCAGCTTCCCCGAAAAAGCAAACGACCAAAAATTTATAGAACAACGTTCATCGTGGGCTGCCAATGCTTACGAGGGTGCTTTTCGCTCGAGAAATACTATTGAGCAATGTAACGAAATAGCCAATTACATTCTTTTTGAGGGCTTGCACTTCTCCAAATTCGATACCGTGTTTCAGGTGGTATGCAACGAGTTTGATACCATAATGGCAGACGAGGAACTGCGACCGTTTGCCTTGAAAATTTTTCCTGTTTGTGAGCCTGTTTTCTCCGGCTATGAACTAACTGATGACTTCGCATACGGTTATGAGTTTGATTTACTCTATACCGAAATAACCGGAACCATCGCAATATGGATAGAAGAAAATGGGCTTCAGTAAGAAGCAACATCTCCAACAGAACATTGATGCCCTGCGAATTGCTTTTAAACTGGAAAAGGAGAAACGACAAGCCACCGTAGGCGAAAGACAGTCGATGATGCAATACAGCGGATTTGGTGGTCTTAAATTCGTTCTGAACCCCATAGCGAACGAAATAGACATCAATAATTGGAGAAAAACCGAACACGACCTTTTCCCGATCACGCAGGAACTCCACCAACTACTAAAGGAAAATTCCGAAGACGAAAAGCAATACCGCAGGTATATAGATAGTATGAAAAGCTCTGTTCTGACGGCTTTTTATACACCGCCACAGGTCATAGATGCGATTTCCGCAACTTTGCGTGAAAGCGGTCTGAACATTGATAAATTCCTTGAACCCTCCGCAGGTATAGGGTCATTCATACAATCCTTTTCGGAAAATCAATCGGCAAATGTTACCGCTTATGAAAAAGACTTGCTGACAGGCAAGATTTTAAAACAGCTTTATCCCGAAAGCAATATCCGTGTAAGTGGTTTTGAGGAAATTTCCGAAAAGGAACAAAACAGTTATGATGTCGTTGCAAGTAACATTCCGTTTGGCGATACTTCAGTATTCGACCTTTCCTATTCCCGAAGCAAGGACACTGCAAAAGTACAGGCAGCCCGAAGCATACACAATTACTTCTTTCTGAAAGGTGCTGATATGCTCCGTGAGGGCGGTTTGCTAGCTTACATTACTTCACAGGGCATTCTCAACAGCCCAAAGAACGAACCGATACGCAGGGTGTTGATGCAGGATAATAATTTGGTTTCGGTTGTCCGCTTACCCAACAACCTGTTTACGGAATATGCAGGAACGGAAGTCGGCAGTGATTTGATTATCCTGCAAAAGAATACGGCAAAACAAAACTTGACCGAAGCGGAAGAACTGTTTTGCCAAAGCAGGCAAACGGAATATAATACTCCGGGCAATGCACTCTTTCAGGACAGCACAAGAATTGTGCATACCGACCGCAAATTAGATACCGACCCTTACGGACAACCTGCCCTAATCTATACGCATAAAGGAGGCGTTGAGAGCATTGCCAAAGACCTCAAACAAATGCTTTCAGAAGATTTTGGAAAGCACCTGAATTTGAATTTATATAAAGGCGAACTAAACGATGAGCCTGTATTACAAGTTCCTGTTACACCAACACCAAAGGTTACACCTCCGGTTATCGAATCTGTAACCATTCAACCGGAAATACAATCTTTATCTGCTCCTATAATCAATCGGGAAAGTCCGCAGGAATTAAAGCAACTAAGCATTTTCGACTTGTTTGAAAATGCGGACGAACCTGTAATGGTTGCTGCTCCGCCCAAAAGAACGACACAAGTTAAAAGGCAAAGCACCAACAAAAGAAGAGGTGCAATAGGTCGCCAACCTGACCTGTTCAGCAGTGCGATGCAGCAACCTTATACGCCCCCTGTTATTAATAGAGCTACCAATGGAAATACATTTAATAACGGTAAAAAACAGGAAGCTATCGGCGACCTGTTTTCACAAATAAACGGGAATGGCCAAGCTGATAAGCCAGCCGTTCCCAATACCATTCCCGAACCTGCCCCTTATAGTGGCAAACTGCAATCGTACCACCGTAACGATTGTCTTGTTGTGGATAATGGTTGGGTCGGTTATCTGCAAGATGTAGATACATCAGACGGTACGGCAGTTTTCCACCCTTTAACTTTACCGACCTTACAGAAAGCAAGAGCCGAAGCGTACATTGCTGTACGTGATGTTTACCAAGACCTTTATAATAAAGAGGCAAAGTTTCAGACCGAATACAAGGAAGAAAGGGAAACGCTTAACCGCCTTTACGATGCCTTTGTCAAAAGGTACGGAAATCTCAACAGTGCCGATAATATCAAGCTCATCAAAACGGATAGCTCAGGTAAGGAAATCCCTTATTTGGAACGTGTCGTTGGTGGCGTGGTACACAAAGCGGATATATTCAGCCGTCCTGTAAGTTTCTCCACCTTAACAATAGCAACGGACAATCCCGAAGAAGCGTTAGCGGCTTCGCTGAACAAATACGGAAGCGTGGATTTGGAGTATATGTCCGAAATCAGCGGTATGACGGACGATGCTTTGAAAGAAGCATTGCACGGTCGTATTTACTACAATCCTCTGCAACAGGAATATGAAATATCCGAACGCTGGATTGCAGGGAATGTAGTAGAGAAAGCCCAAGAGGTCAAAGCGTATCTCGAACGCAATCCCGATGATGCCGAAGCCAAAGCAAGCCTTACAGTCATAGAAGAAGCCCGACCAAGGCGTATCGAATTTGAGGAACTCGATTTTAATTTGGGCGAACGCTGGATACCCACAGGTATTTATGCCCGATTTGCTTCACATCTTTTTGATACGGACGTACTCGTTCATTACTCTGAAAGCTCCGATGACTTTTCCGTAAAGTGCGACCGTAAGAATTTGCATATATGGGAGAAATATGCTGTCAAAGCTGAAAGCCGGACGTTTGATGGGATTGCCCTGTTCAAACACGCCCTTGTCAATACCACGCCTGATATTACCAAAAAAATTACGGTTAGCGACCAAGAGGTCAAGGTGCGGGATATGGAAGCCATACAAATGGCGAATACCAAGATTGATGAAATCCGTACCGCCTTTACCGAATGGCTTCATGCCCAAAATGGTGAGTTTAAGACAAGACTTACCGACCAATACAACGATACGTTTAACTGCTTCGTCCGACCGAACTATGACGGAAGCCATCAGGACTTTCCGGGCTTAGACCGTAAGGCGTTGGGCATTGAAGACCTGTATTCAAGCCAAAAGGATGCCGTTTGGATGATAAAGCTGAACAACGGGGCAATTTGTGACCACGAAGTAGGTGCAGGAAAAACCCTTGTGATGTGTACCGCAGCACAGGAAATGAAACGTTTGGGATTGGCCCATAAGCCGATGATTATCGGGCTGAAAAGCAATGTTCACGAAATTGCCGAAGCCTACCGCACCGCTTACCCACACGCCAAAATACTGTTTCCGGGCAAAGAAGATTTTACGCCCCAAAAACGTCTGCGGATTTTTGGCGATATTAAAAACAACGATTGGGATTGTGTTATTCTCACACACGACCAATTCGGAATGATACCGCAATCGCCCGAAATGCAAAAGGAAATTCTCCAAATCGAGTTAGATAGCGTAGAACGAAACCTCGATGCGCTGCAATCGCAAGGTAAAGAAATTACCAGAGGAATGCTTGCAGGAGTAATCAAGCGAAAAGAAAACCTCGAAGTGAAGCTCAAAACCTTGCAACACGATATTGATAACCGCAAAGATGATGTGGTTGATTTTAAGATGATGGGCATTGACCATTTGTTTGTGGACGAAAGCCATCAATTCAAAAATCTGATGTTTAACACAAGGCATTCAAGAGTTGCGGGATTGGGTAATGTTGACGGAAGCCTAAAAGCTATGAACCTACTTTTTGCCATTCGTACCATTCAGGAACGCATCAATGCGGATATGGGAGCAACTTTCCTTTCGGGTACAACTATCAGTAATTCGCTGACGGAACTGTATCTGCTATTTAAGTACCTGCGACCACGGGCAATAGAAAAACAGGGTATTCACTCTTTTGATGCGTGGGCAGCTATTTATGCAAGGAAAACGACCGATTATGAATTTTCGGTTGCTAACAACATTGTAGCAAAAGAGCGTTTCCGCTACTTTATCAAAGTGCCGGAGCTGGCGCAATTCTACTCGGAAATAACAGATTACCGAACCGCAAAGGATATAGGCATTGACCGACCGAATAAGAATGAGATATTGTATAATATTCCGCCCACTCCAGACCAGTCTGCATTTATTCAAAAATTGATGGATTTTGCAAAAACGGGAAATGCCGAGTTGCTCGGAAGACCACCGTTGTCGCAAAGCGAAGAAAAGGCGAAGATGCTCATTGCTACGGATTACGCCCGCAAAATGTCACTCGATATGCGGATGGTAAATGGAAAATATGAAGACCATCCCGATAGCAAAGCTTCGCATTGTGCTGCAACTATTGCTAAATATTACAACCAATACAATGCACAGAAAGGAACGCAGTTCGTTTTTTCAGATTTAGGAACCTACAAGCCTAGCGAATGGAATATGTACTCCGAAATCAGACGCAAACTTGTAGAAGACCACGGCGTACCCGCACACGAAGTCCGTTTTATACAGGAAGCCAAAAATGACAAGCAGCGTAAGGAGCTTATCAAAGGAATGAACGAGGGTAAAATACGTGTGCTGTTCGGTTCTACAAGTATGTTGGGTACAGGTGTGAATGCACAAAAAAGAGCCGTTGCCGTCCATCATTTAGATACACCGTGGCGACCAAGTGACCTTGCCCAAAGGGACGGTCGGGCAGTCCGAAAAGGCAATAAGATTGCCAAATTCTTTGCCGACAATAAAGTAGATGTGATTATCTATGCTGTAGAAAAATCATTGGATAGCTATAAGTTTAACCTGTTGTACAATAAACAGCTATTCATTGACCAATTAAAAAACAATAATCTCGGCAAACGGACTATTGACGAGGGCAGTATGGACGAAAAATCAGGAATGAATTTTTCGGAATATGTGGCTATCCTTTCGGGAAATACCGACCTGTTGGATAAAGCCAAATTAGAAAAACAGATTGCAGGATTGGAAAGCGAAAAACAGGCATTTAACCGTTCAAGATATAGTGCGAAGTACAAATTGGAAGACTATACGGCTGAACTTCATAAAGCTCAATCCCGCTTTGACCGTATGAGCCTTGATTGGAATAATCTGCAAGGGCGTATCCAAAAACGTTCGGACGGTACAATCGAAAATCCTGTGCAATTGGACGGCTTAACACTCAATGCGGATATTAAACAAATCGGTGCAAAGCTTAGCCAACTTGCAGATAAATCTCGAACTGGTGGTCAGTATGAAGAAATCGGTAGTTTGTACGGATTTGCCTTGTTGGTCAAAACCGAAATATCTGAAAAAGAAGGTTTAGATATTCGGGTAAACCGATTTTTGGTACGAGGCGAGGGCAATATCAAATATACCTACAACAATGGTATCATTGCCAAAGATGAGAAATTGGCATCTATGAATTTCCTCAACGCATTGGAAAAACTGCCTGCCTACATTGAACTGGAGCAGAAGAAAATTGCCGAAATTCAAAATGACTTGCCTGTTCTGCAAGAGGTGCTTAATGGTACGTGGAGCAAAGAGAGCCGATTGAGCGAACTTAAAACGGAGTTGGCTTCCGTTGAGCGAAAGATACATTTATCTATGAAAGAAACGAAAAACGAACCCGAAGAACATTCTGAAAAACAAAAAAAATCCCCTGACATTTCGGAGAGTATTGTGCGGACAAAAGGTATTCACTTACCGAGAGGTGTACTGTAATTACCTCTCATCCTGTTCGTCCATTTTCCTAATCAGAGCTTCACGCATACTGTCAAGGAATTTTGTTTGGGTTATTTTTCTGGATTTCAATTCCATATACGTATGATAAAAATCGCCTAAATCAACATTAAAGGATCTTTCAAAAAATCTGACAATAGCAACAATATCAGCGTTTCCATTATTCAGAACACCTTGAGCATTTAGTCCATATATCAATTCAATTAAAGCTACTTTACTTCCTGTCCAATTTAAGGAGATATCGTTAGTTCTATTTGTAATATTATTGTTGTTTAATTGCTCTTCAAGAAATACCTGTATTCTGTCATTCGCTAAAATTTTGGCTACTTTGTAATCGTGCGATGTAGAAAAGCTGTGATCCGTTTCAAAATAAAATGTGTCCAAACTTAAAACTATATCATAATTTCCACGTACAAAATATTTATGGTCAAGATACGAGCTGTTTGTTCTATAATAACTATAAAATTCTTTATTGTTGTCATAAAATCTTTTAAGCTTTGTTAATTCAGCGCTGAAATATTCATCTAACACTTTCTTTCCACCATACGGTTTTTTAGCCTCAATCTTAAAAACGGCGTTGTAACAAATCAATTTAGAAAGTATAATGGGTTTTAGCTTTTTAAAGAAATATATTTCTTCTTCCTCATCTTTAAAACCACTTTTCATTACTTCTTGTTTTAGGTCAGCTAAACATTTTATCAGAAGTTTGATTACTTCTTGTGCTAATTGCATGCGGTCTTCGATTTCAACAGACAGTTCGTTAATTTGATAATCTAAATTCTGAACACATTCATTATAGTATTTCTCCATAGACTTATTCTTTTATAAGGTTTTCAATCTGCTTAACAAACTTTTCAGACATGTAATTGGTAAATCCCTTATGATGAAATCTGATTTTTCAGTTTTTATCAAATATTAGCCTAATAGGCAATGCTCCGGATTACACGCTTTCCAGAACATTGCTAAACGTTGTGTATAGTATCCTGAAAAATTTTCTTTAGTTATAGTATAACTAACTGAACTTAATCACATGAATTTCCAATAGAGAAAACCCATCAAAATTCCAAGATGAACTCCAATTGTCGGTAATATATTTTTCTTTTATATAGATATATTATTTGTCATTACTTTAATTTAATTTTCCACATACCTCTTAAATCGCCCAATTTGTAGTTGACAGCTTTGTCACCGGGATATTTTTGGGCAATACTATTTTGTGTGCTTTCGGCAATATCAGATTTACCACCGTGGCATTTGACACAAGTGGGCATCGCTATTAAAATGGGTTTATAATAATATACCTCCCCATTATTATGCTGCTCGATAAAATCTACTTTCTTAGATTTGATCTTTTTCCAAGCCAAACTATCTGCTTGTGTTTTAATTGCATTAGCGGGATTTCGGTTCTTATCACTTAGTCGTTGGATGTAAACATTAAGATCCTCAGCAATGCTGCCTGTGAGTGGGATTGCCTGAATGTTGCAAAATTCAACCGCGTAATTTATTCCTCCTTTTTGTATTGCTCCAGCTACGTTTTGCAATAAAATCATTTGAGATACTGTTGCAATGGAATCAGCCTGATTTTTTAAGGCAGAAATTTCTTTTTCATTCTTTGTAGCATGCTTACAGGAAACCACTATAAATGCCAATAGTAAAGTCGCTATTCTCAAATTCACATTCTTTTCTTTCAAAAATAGTTTATCTGAAATTTTTAATGTGTAACATTGGTTACAAACCAATGAATATGGTCTTGTTATTTTTGTTGTCATATTAAACTGTGCTCAGTTGATTATGTTACAATTTCTAACAACATACCGAAAGATCGTAATCGTTTTATTAACGATTGTATTGGCTATTCCGTGTTCGGTAAAAAGAGATCTGAAACAGCAGTTCAATATTGAAAGTAATCAGTCTGCAAAAAATAATTCTGCTAAAATTGGTTGTGCTTCTTTCTGTTCCAGCTACATAAACTCTAACAAAAAACAGAAACAGCAAGTTTTCAAAAAAAACGTACCTCCATTCTCTTTTATACAAAAAGACAGGATTGTTGCTCATCTTATTTTCCCTATTTTAGACCATTATCATTTCTTTAAAGAGAAAATTCCTACCCATATCCGCAATCAACAATTCTTGATTTGATACCCTGATGAATTTACTGTTTCAAACAGCAACAATTCTCAATTAATATTTATCAAATCAGAATTATATGGACAAACAAATTCAGATAAGCGGATTATCCGTTTTATTGTTGCGTATTGCACTCAGTGGTATATTTATCATTGCAGGCTTTTCGCATCTTATCCACCCCGAAGGCGTAACCCAACGTATTCAAAATGCCAACTATAGTAGTTTTGCTACCTTTTTTGGAAATCCACATTTCTTAGGGATTTTATCGGGGTATGTACTCCTTATTTTCGGAACTGCTTTTTTGTTGGGAGTATTTACCCGTTGGTCAGCCATTATGTTGTTTCTTACACTCATTCCCATAACGATAACTATTCAAATGGGAAACGGGTTAACGCACGGACCACTGTGGAAAAACATTGCCCTATTTGGTGGTCTTTTGTTTTTTATTCTCAACAATCCGAAATCATTCAGTCTTTATAACAAATAGTAATAACATTTAAACAAATTTTAACATGAAAAAACAAATCATAATAATAGCTCTATTCCTTGTAGGAATTTCATTTTTCAACGATGTAAAAGCCCAAAATAGTACAACATCTCAGGTCGAAAATGCCATTAAAAAGAATGGAAAATATGCCTTATTAGTTCAGAACTCTAAGCATTTCATGGTATCGGTTATGATAGGTGAAGAATACAAAGTCAAAAGTCCGAAAATACAATTTGAAATTGTTCTTATCGGGGACGTCGTAAAGGATTTGGCTGAAAATCCGGAATTAAAACCATTCATTGAAAAAGCTCAAAAAACAGGCGTTAAAATCGTTGTTTGCGAGTTTGCAATGGAAAAATTAGGCGTTAAAAAATCGCAATACCATTCATCAATTCTAACTACACCTAACGGTTTTACTTACCTTTTTGGTTTGCAGGAATCAGGTTTTAAAACCATAACACTTTAAAATTTATGATGATGAAAAGTTTAATAGGAGTAATTGTGGGCTCGATGTTATTGACCGCTTGCAACAATACGCAAAATCAAGGCGAAGAAATGATTACCATTCTACAAACTGCCGATATACACGCTTATCTTAATCCGCATCCGGAATTGTTTGTAGAGAATGATTCCATTGTGTTTAGAAATGCAGGTGGATTAGCCAACATCAAAACATTGGTAGAATCGCTACGTAAAGAAAATCCTGATGGAATTGTTTTTATAGACGGAGGAGATTTGATACAAGGAAGCGGAGAAAGCGTACATTCCGAAGGACAAATTTTTCCAGCTCTGATTCAACAGATGAATTATGATTTATTGATTCCGGGCAACTGGGAAGTTATCTATGGCAAGCAGATAATGCTGGATGTGATGAATGGCTACAGCACCAACGTCATCGTATCGAATATGTATAACGAAACCGACGAAAAGCCGATTTTTCCGCCTTATTGGATTACCGAAAAGAAAGGTGTTAAAATGGGATTCATCGCCTATAACGATCCTGAAGTTCCAATACGTCAAAATCCCGGTTTTAGTAAAGGATTGAAATTTACCGAAGTTGAAAACAATCTGAAAGAATTGATTAAAGAACTTAAAGAAAACCAACAGGTAGATTTGCTCTTTCTGGTAGCACATATAGGTATTTCAAAACAAGTGTTACTTGCAAACAATCCTGCTGTAGAAGGGGTGGATTTTATATTTGGAAATGATACGCACGAACGCACTAGAAAGCCGATAAAAGGTAAATTCACGACCGTTGTTGAGCCCGGAGCTTTTGGATCGTTTGTCGGAAAGTTGGATTTGAAAATTAAAGATAAGAAAATCATAGGTTACGATTATGAGTTGATGGAGGTAGATCCGGAAAAATATCCAGCGGATACCGAAGTACAAAAGTTAGTAGAAAAATCCATTGCTCCTTATCGAGATGAAATGCAACGCGTTTTGGGCTATACCACTACACCAATGTACCGCTATCTGGTGGTCGAAAATCCGATGGACAATATGATTACCGACGCTTTACTGTGGAAATCGGGAGCTGATTTTGCTACTTCAAACGGTTTTCGTTTTGGTGTGCCTATTGTGCCTGATGCAAGTGGCAAAAAAGCCATTACCAAAGAAGACCTTTGGCGAATGTTACCTGTGGACGAACATATGAAAATAGGCGAAGTAACCGGAAAACAGATTAAAGATTGGTTGGAAAAGGAAATCAACAATGTGTTTGCCAAAGATCCGTCCAAACGATTTGGAGGATGGTTGGTTCGTTTTTCAGGAATGACCTTAAAGTTCGACAGCTCAAAAGAAATGGGCGAACGTGTGCTGGAAGTAACCATTCAAGGCAAACCGATGGATCTCGGTAAAACCTATAAAATGGCTTCGTGTAACCGTACCGGAGAGCCTTTGCACGTGTTATGCCGTATGCCAAACGGTAAAAATGTTGAGATTAAAGATTATACTTTGCACGATGCCGTAGAAGAATATTTAAAGGTAAAAGGAACAGTAAATCCTGTACTGGACGGACGTTCAATTGCGGTAGATTTAGGCACAAATGCTTTCTCTCAAATGGCGGAAACAGGGTATAAATTTCGATAGTATAAGCGGTAAACTAAAAATAATGAACAGAACAAAAAAAAATTATATGCTTGCATTTCATTTCTTAGTCTTATCAACTGCTATACTTGCGGGTTGTTCTAATGTTGATGGTAAACATAATAACAAGGAGCGAAAAACAACGACAGTCACTGAAAAAACGGATATTCGTACAGACAATGGTATTACATTTCAGGATGGAAATGGTAAGATAGTGGCATTAAATGATCTAAAGGGCAAAGTTGTCTTTATCAACTTCTGGGCGACCTGGTGTCCGCCTTGTATCGAAGAGATGCCTTCCATCAATGAGCTGAAAACAAAGTTTGCCGGGAATGAAGATATTGTTTTTCTGATGGTAGATGTAGATGGTAAATATAAAAAAGCACAAACTTTTATGAACAAACGGAAATATAATCTTTCCGTATATGTTCCCCATAGCGAAATCCCCAAAGAATACTTGGCCGGAGCAATACCTACGACCGTTATTCTGGATAAGAAAGGTGCTATAGCGGCAAGGAATTGAAGGAGGAAGGGATTATTCGTTACCTGAAATCTTTAATGGATTAAAAAAGCTTTTGGAGGAGTAGCCCACAAAAAATCCGAAGACAATTACATCTTCGGATTTTTTATAAATTTTCATTTATCAGCCGTTCCAGCTCATTTGCCGGGAATACTCCCGATTGTCGCCAACGGATTTTTCCGTTTTTGAATATCATAAGCGTGGGTACACTTCTTACCTGATACTGAGCCGCTACCGGCTGATTCTGATCTACATCTATTTTGATGATTGATGCAGATTCGCCCACACGCTGTTTCAATTCTTCCAGAATAGGTGCCTGCATTTTACAAGGACCACACCATACCGCAAAAAAATCCACCAAAACCGGCTTATCCTGATTAATTATTTCTTGAAATTTCATTCTTTTCTTTTTTATTGTTTTTAAACATAGAGAATATCAAACCTCCCATTACAGAGCCATATAACGTGCTATTGATTGGATTAGAGGTGATGGAACAAGTACCTGTATTGCATCCTACAAATTTCCAATAGAGAAATCCGGCAATTGCACCAATTGTTACGCCAATGATGGTTAAAAGGTTCTTTTTTATAAATGTCTGCATCATCATTATTTTACTTCTTCATAGGTAATGTCTTCCGTATTTTTGGCTTTGCTTGTAGAATATGTTGTATTGCATCCAGCAGCACCGCAACAGCCAATATTAAACAGCGGCATTAGTGTAAATAATCCACCTAAGACAACAAGCATCCATTGCTGTACCTGAATGCCTTGAACGATGATCACAATTCCCAAAACCAGACGGATAATCCGCATGAAGTTCCAGCCTCTTAAATAGTTTTTCATTTGTCTGCTTTTTTAATTATTAGAAATTAACGAGTTAACATTTTGCCAGGTACCGCCATTGACAACGTTTTGAAAACCGTTTTTTTCTAAAATACTTTTTGCCTGACTACTCCGGTTACCACTTCTACAAAACACAACAATGTTTTTCTTTCCTTTGAATTTGGAAAGTTGTCCCGAAATTTTGTCTAATGGAATGTTGACAGCTCCCTTTACACTTCCGGATGCAAACTCGGAAGGTGTACGGACATCAACCAAATAGGCATTGTCCGTAAGTACTTCTTTTAGTTCTGTATTGTCTTTCTGACCGAAAAGATTTTTAAAAATTCCTAACATAACTACTCCAATTATAATAATGAGAATGAATTTGACACTTTGTTTTTGCATCTTTTTTTGATTTATACCGTTGAGTGAAAAAGTGATGTGTCATTTACTTTTTCTGCAATATTTCATCCAAGGCTTGCTGTACATTTTGCCACGGACCACCGTTCACTACATTTTCAAATCCGTGTTGTTGCAGGATTATTTGTGCATTTCCGCTTCTTGCTCCGCTTCGGCAGAAAACGATAATGTTTTCTTTGTTTTTAAATTGTGAAAACTCCTGTTCCAATACGCTTAATGGTATGTTTATGGCACCGTCAACACTTCCCGAATTAAATTCTTCAGGAGTGCGTACATCAACCAAAAAAAGAAAATCTTTATCTAAAAACCTATCTTTAGAAAGTTTGTCTAATAACTCTAACATATGATGTAAATATTTATGATAAGAAGACTGACCCTAAATTTGCGTAAAGCCAATCTCCTTATTCTTAATGATTAAATTGATTTTTTAGCAAGGTACCAATCCACTTGCTCCAGGCTTGTGTCGGCTTTACGTTCTTTCAACCCTTCCAATGTTTTTGGGGCACCTACAATTACTTTATCTCCTGGTTGCCAGTTGAGTGGCATAGCTACTTTGTATTCATCGGATGTTTGAAGTGCTAACAAAGAGCGTTTAATCTCGTCCATATTACGACCCACATTCAAAGGATAATACATAATTAGTCGAATTTTTCCTGCCGGATCCATAATAAATACTGCACGAACAGCAGCAGTTTCACTTTCGCCCGGTTGCAACATTCCGTATAGCTTTGCTACTTTCATATCCAAATCAGCAATGATCGGGAAGTTGAACAAAACGCCAGTTTTTTCATCAACGGCATTTACCCATGCAATATGTGAATGAATACTGTCGATGCTTAATCCCATCAATTTAGTGTTGTGCTTTTCGAAGAAATCGCTTTCGTTGGCAAAACCTGTCATTTCTGTGGTACAAACTGGTGTGAAATCAGCAGGGTGTGAGAATAAAATCACCCAGCTTCCTTTGTTGTATTCTGAAAATTTGATTACTCCTGTAGTGGTCACCGCTTCAAAATCGGGTGCCATATCGCCAATTCTTGGCATTGTATTTACTTGATTTTCCATTTTTTTAAAATTTTAATATTATTTAATTAACTATTTACTTCCATCCACTCTTTCATTCCGGCACTATAGTTTTTCACATTTTTGAACCCGTTTTTAGCTAAAAGGGATTGTGCAATGGTCGCTCTGTCACCACTTTGACAATGAATAACGATTTGCTTGTCTTTACTGAATTTATCTAGATTATCAGGTAATGTACCTACAAAAACGTGATCTGCACCTTCTACGTGATAGGTTTCGTATTCTGTCAATCCTCTCACATCGACAATTTGAGCATCCGGATTTCCGATATACGATTTGAATTCATCAATATCGATAATGTCTTCCGTTTCTAAATCCAAACCTAAATCATTCACATCAGAAATGTATCCGTAGATATTATCCAAACCGATTCGCATTAGTTTCCGGGTCAGATCTTCCATCTGATTGTCGTCGGCAACCAAAATAAATTGTTCCTGATAATTCAGTAACCAACCTGCCCAAGTAGAGAAAGAATTATTGCCTTGGATATTGATACTTCCCGGAATAAATCCTTTAGCGAAATCCGTTTTCACACGGGCATCGATCACTTTCAATCCGTCGTTGTAGGCTGTCAAAAATTGCTCTCTGGAAAGCTTTGGATGTTTCGGCACTTCAACCAATAATGGACGATCCACTTTGTTCAAGTGTTTCATCGTCGCAAAATATTTTGGTGGTTCCGGCTGACCTTCTAACAGGTATTTGATAAATCCGGCTTCATCATCCTGATATTGAAACGCCCAGTTACGGATTTTCTCGTAACCTACCGTAGAACTTGGTACTGCTCCCAAGGCTTTTCCGCAAGCCGAACCTGCTCCGTGTGCCGGCCAAACCTGCACGTATTCCGGCAATGCGGCAAAGCGTTGAATGGATTCGTACATCTGTTTGGCTCCTTTTTCCTGTGTGCCAATTAATCCTGCTGCTTTTTCCAATAAATCCGGACGGCCAATATCGCCGACAAAAACGAAATCTCCTGTGAAAACCATTACCGGTTTGTCGGTTGCCGGATGGTCAGTCAATAAAAAGCTGATACTTTCGGGTGTATGGCCGGGTGTGTGCAATACTTCCAAGGTCAGGTTTCCTACGTTGATTTTATCTCCGTGTTTTAAACCTACGTGCGGGAAAGCGTATTGCCAGTCTTCACCACCTTCGTCCGAAAGATACATTTTTGCTCCTGTCACTGCTGCCAATTCGCGTGAACCACATAGAAAATCAGCGTGGATATGTGTTTCGGTAATATGCGTGATTTTCATATTGTTTTGCTTCGCAATTTCCAGATACACATCGATATCCCGTTGTGCATCGATCACGATGGCTTCGCCTTTTGCCTGACAACCTATAAAATAGCTTGCCTGAGCTAAACTTTTATCATATACGTGTTGAAAAAACATAATTTTTAATTTTTAAGATTTTAAATTTCCTACGGCACAGCTTACATAAGACTTTGCCTTTTTTAATAATGAGTTATTGCCTTTTTGCGGATAACCTAAATCATTCAGCTTTTGAATGAAAGGTTCTATGTCTGAATCGGATTCGATGGTTACGGTTTCGGTGTCTTTATCTATGTTGACTTCCTGCACAACTTCCATTTGCTGAAGAGCCGTTTTGATGCTGTTCATACAGCCTCCGCATTTTATATTTTCTACTTCTATCGTGTGTATCATTTTATTCTTAAAGGTTAAATTATAATACAAATTTACCATCATAAATCAGCTTATAAAGTAACATTGGTTACACTGACTAAAAAAGCCGATATGTTTTAAATACCGGCTTTTTTGGGATTATAACATAGTGGTCGGACAAACGTAATCGCTCACCTTGAATTTTCCTGAAGCTTTAATGGCATCGAATCCACCTTGAACATCAATCAGGTTGTCATATCCTCTGGCTTTAAGAATAGAGTTGAAAATCATAGAACGATAACCACCTGCACAATGGACATAATAAGTTTTGTCTTTGTTTACTTCAGTTATATGTTCGTTAATATAATCCAAAGCAATGTTTTCGGAATCTAAAACGTGTTCTGAAAAATGTTCACTTTTTTTGCGTACATCTAATATATTCAAATCAGGATTTTCTTCCATTCGTTTTGCCAGTTCATCTACTGAAATTGATTCGATAGCATCAGTTTCTTTACCTGCCTTTTTCCATGCTTCAAATCCGCCTTTCAAATAACCAATGGTATTGTCGTAACCCACACGAGCCAATCTGGTAACGATTTCTTCTTCACGACCTTCATCGACAATCAATAAAATGGTTTGTTTAATATCCGGAATTAATGTTCCTGCCCAAGGTGCAAAGTTTCCGTCGATGCCGATATTGATTGAATTTGGAATAAATCCTTTAGAAAATGTTTGTGCATCACGAGTATCCAGTAATAATGCATCGGTTTCGTTAGCAGCCGTTTCGAATGCTTCAGGACTTAAAGCCTGTGTTCCTTTGTGCAACACCTCATCAATACTTTCATAACCTTTGATGTTCATCAACACATTTTCAGGAAAATATCCCGGAGGCGGCATCAAACCGTCTAATACTTCATCAATGAATTTTTCTTTACTCATTGGTTGCAAAGCATAATTGGTTTTCTTTTGGTTGCCTAAAGTATCGGTCGTTTCCTTGCTCATATTTTTACCACAAGCCGAACCCGCTCCGTGTGCCGGATAAACGATAATATCGTCTGCCAACGGAATGATTTTATTATGCAATGAATCATATAAATGAGCCGCTAATTTTTCCTGTGTTAAGTCAGCAATTACTTTTTGTGCCAAATCAGGACGACCTACATCGCCGATAAACAAAGTATCACCTGTAAACAAGCTAGTTTCTTTACCATTTTCATCTATCAGAAGAAAACAAGTACTTTCCATGGTATGTCCCGGTGTATGGATTACTTTGATTTGAATGTTTCCTACGTTTAAAATCTCCCCGTCTTCGGCAACGTGTGCTTCAAATCCGGGCTTTGCAGTAGGCCCAAAAACAATAGTTGCACCGGTTTTCTTAGCCAAATCTAAATGTCCGCTTACAAAATCAGCGTGAAAATGCGTTTCTAATACATATTTGATTTTGGCATTGTCTTTTTCTGCTTTTTCGATATAAGGCTGTACTTCACGTAATGGATCGATAACTACTGCTTCCCCGTTACTTTCGATATAATAAGCTCCTTGAGCTAAACATCCTGTATAAATTTGTTCTACTTTCATTTTTTTATGATTTTTTAATTGTTTTAAATTTTATGATACAAAACTACAACCTGCTTACAACCTGTACAGTAACATAAGTTACAAGACTGTTTTTTATAAGAATAATTCTTTGATAAGGATATAGATTCCCATCACCAGTACAAACCAACCGAATGCAGATTTGAGTTTATTGCCTTCTATTTTTTTAGAAAGGAAGATTCCGATAAAAATACCAACAACCGATAATCCGGTAAAAGTGGAAAGTAAAGTCCAGTCGATGGTTTCATTACCTTGCAAATCACCTGTAAACCCTAAAAGTGATTTGGCTGCAATGATAAATAAGGAAGTTCCTACGGCTAATTTCATCGGCATTTTTGCCAATAAAACCAATGCTGGAATAATTAAAAAACCACCACCTGCACCGACCAGTCCTGTTAAAGTTCCAACCAAAGTTCCTTCCAACAGAATCATCGGATAATTATATTTTATTTCACCTGAATCTGCATCTTTACAATGCGGACAAGGACGTATCATGGAGATCGAAGCAAAGATCATGACGATGGCAAACAATACCATTAAGGCAATAGGTTTGGTAACTTCAAAGTTTCCAATACTGAAAATTACATCAGGAATTAAAGGCATCAGATATGCCCGAGTTAGGTACACCGCAATTATAGATGGAATACCAAAAATAAATACGGTTTTAAAATCTACTTTTTTCTGAATGGCGTTCTGAACACCACCTACCAAGGATGTAGTTCCCACCACAAATAAGGAATAAGCTGTTGCCAATACAGGATTAACGCCCATCACATACACCAAAATTGGGACGGTAAGTATGGAACCTCCGCTACCTATAAGTCCTAGTGAAACACCTACTAAAACGGCTAATAAATAGCCTATAAGATCTGTTGCCATAATTCAAAGATTAAATGATACGGCAAAATTAGAATACCACGATAACGCAGGCAGTAACAATTGTTACAAAGCTAAAAAATTAGAACTAAAATCATCAGATGTCTATTTATTCTATATTGTGTAACAAGTGTTACAATCTTTTTTGTAATTTAGAAATACATTTACAGGTGCATATAAAAAGTGGATATATGCGGAAATAAAACCTGATATTCAAACGCTTAAAATATTCCTTATGGAAGACATGATTCTTTACAATCGGCTACAGTTTGCCTTTACGATTACCTTTCATTATTTGTTCCCTCAGCTCACTATGGGTCTTTCCTTAATGATTGTTTATTTTAAATGGAAGTTTCTCAGAACTAAAAATGAAGATTACAATAATGCATCAAAATTCTGGATGAAGATTTTTGCGTTGAACTTCGCAATGGGTGTGGTTACAGGAATACCGATGGAATTTCAGTTTGGTACCAATTGGGCTAAGTTCTCTGAACTCACAGGCGGTATCATCGGGCAGACACTGGCAATGGAAGGAATGTTTTCGTTCTTTTTGGAGTCGTCTTTTCTGGGTATGTTTCTTTTTGGTGAAAAGCTACTCGGACAGAAACTACACTTTCTTTCCGGATTGATGGTTTTTCTTGGTTCCTGGGCGAGTGGTTTTCTGATTATCGCTACACATTCGTGGATGCAGCATCCCGTAGGGTATGAGATTTTAGAAAACGGAAAGTTTGTATTGAACAATTTTAGTGCTCTGTTCAACAATCCCTGGCTGTGGCCTTCATATCTTCATAATCAAATGGGTTCGTTAGTAACGAGTTCTTTTTTCGTAGCAGCTGTCGGAGCTTTTTATTTATTGAGCAACAGACACAGTCGCTTTGGGAAGATTTTTGTAAAAAGCGGTGTCGTTTTCGGGGTGATTTCTTCTGTCATATTGGCTTTCCCGACGGGAGACTGGGCTGCTAAAAATGTCGTAAAATACCAGCCGGCAACATTTGCTGCGATGGAAGGTATTTTTGAAACTGAAAAAGGTGGATCTGAAATCGTTTTGGTAGGTCAGCCGGATATGGAGAACAAAAAACTGGACAATAAAATCGCTGTGCCCAATGTACTTAGTTTTCTAACCTACCAAAGATGGGATGCCGAAATCAAAGGTTTGAATGAATTTGACGAATCAATACATCCTACCAATGTTCCCGGTTTGTATTATGGTTATCACATTATGGTTGGTTTAGGAACTATTTTTATCGGAATTATGGTGCTTGCAGCTTTCTTACTCTGGAAAGGCAGATTGTATAAAACGAAATGGTTACTATGGATACTGATGTTTATGATTCCGTTCCCTTATATAGCTAACACAGCCGGATGGTATACAGCAGAATTAGGGCGACAACCCTGGCTTGTTTACAATCTGATGCGGATGGTAGATGGTGTTTCACCTACCGTATCTTCTGGAAATACGTTATTTACACTTTTGGGGTTTGTCGGATTGTATTTGCTGCTTGGACTTCTTTTTCTTTTACTTGTTTTAAAAATCATTCGTAAAGGTCCTGAAGCTAAAATTGCATTAAAATAGTTGGTTATGGAAATATTTTGGTTTATTGTATTGATGGTGATGTTGGGAACTTACGTGATTCTCGATGGATATGATTTTGGTGCAGGAATTGTACATCTGTTTTTTGCTAAAACAAAAGAAGAGAAAAAAGCTGTAACCAATGCTATCGGTCCTTTTTGGGATGCCAATGAAGTGTGGCTCATTGCCGCTGGAGGCGTGCTGTTTTTTGCATTTCCTACACTTTATGCTTCGGCTTTCAGTGGTTTTTATCTGCCTTTGATGCTGGTATTATGGTTATTGATTTTCAGGGCTGTAGGATTGGAGTTAAGAGGACAGGTGCATAACCGAATGTGGGAAGCAATCTGGGATAAGGCATTTGGTATAGCAAGTTTATTATTGGCTCTCTTCTTTGGAGCTGCACTCGGCAATGTAGTGAGAGGTGTCAATCTTGGAATGGTCGAAAATGGTGTTTCTACACAGGAGGCTCATTATTTCTTCTTACCACTTTGGAATCCTACGTTTGATCCGCTTGCAGAACAACAGGGAGTTATTGATTGGTTTACCTTGTTATTGGGACTTGTGGCAGTTGTTACATTAACCATTCATGGAGCAAATTGGATAATTCTAAAAACTTCTACTTCACTAAACCAAAGACTTAAAAAGGTCATTTTTAAATTGAATTTTGTATTGCTGGCATTAGTTGTTGCTTCGGCTTGTTTATGGCATTATGTAAAACCCTTTCCTTTAAATAATCTGCAAACGCATTATTGGCTTTGGATATTCCCAATATTTGGTGCAGTAGGTCTAATCGGGTTGTTCCGAATTAATAAATTCAAAAAAGATAGTAGTGGTTTCCTGTTTTCTTCAATGTTTATTTTCGGGAGTTTTGCTACTACGATAGCTTCTATGTTTCCGACATTATTGCCTTCTACAAATGGTGTTAATCCTTCCTTAACGATTCAAAATGTAGCGGCTCACGAATATGGTCTATCTGTGGGATTATACTGGTTTATAATAGCAGCAATACTGGTTGTAGCTTATTTTATTATTCAGTTTAGAGTCTTTAAAGGAAAAATGGACGATGTTGGATATGGTGAACACTAAAAATATCTCTTGTTGCACAAAGAGCATCACCGGCGGAAAGTGTCATATCAACCCATATTTTTCGTCCTTCGATACTTCGTAGTTTTTCTCTTAGTTCCAGTTCAACTCCCATAGGTGTAGGTGCTTTGAAATCTACTTTCAATGAACAGTTACACATCTTACCGGAATAGTTTCTGTATTTTCAAGATCAATATTCTCCCCAACACAAGCAAAGGCTGCGGCAGAACCTGTACGGTGGCAATCCAAAAGAGAAGCCACCAAACCTCCGTAAACACTGCCGGGAAGTGCTGTGGATTTTTCATCTGGCGTAAAATGGGCAATAGTTTCATCGCCCACTAAATACGTTTTCAACTGATAGCCAAAGGGATTATTCTTTCCACATCCGTAGCAATGTGCCAATTCGTCGGCGTATAAATCCTGAATGGCTTTAGATTTATTTTGCATCGTTAGAATTCAAAAAAATTATTTCACAAGTTCGTTCTTTTTTTCCACCCAATCATTGATGCCTCCGGAATAATTCAGAATGTTTTCAAAACCGTTTTTTACAAGAATGGAATAAGCTATTGCTGCACGTGCACCGCTTTGACAATGAATGACAACTGGTTCGTTTTTATTGATTTTATCTAAATTCTTTTCAAGCGTATTTAATGCTATGTTTTCAACACCGCTGATGTGTCCGCTTTTGTATTCGTTTTCGGTACGGACATCAATTTTCTGAACGTTTTTATTTCCTAAATACGATTTGAAAGTATCTATATCAATGGTTTTTACATTTTGCAAAGCCAAATTTTGTTCAGACGGATTGGTAATGTAACCATAGATGTTGTTCATCCCGATACGCATCAATTTTCGCATCAAATCTTCGATTTGATTTTCTTCGGCAATCAAAATAATCTGGTTTTGATAATCGACAATCGAACCGGCAAATGTGGAGAATGTTTTCATATTTTCAATCAGAAAACTTCCCGAAATAAATCCTTGACTCGAAACTGCTTTAGGACGGGCATCTATAACGATTAACCCATTTTTAATTGCATTATCTATTTCTTTTTGATTGAGTTCAGCAAGTTTTGGCACTTCAACCAATAGCGGACGATCTGCTTTGTTCAGATGCTTCATTACCGCAAAATATTTTGGTGGAGCTGGTTGGTCTTTCAAAATATAAGTTACAAAATCTGCTTCTTTCCCTGAAAATTGCAAAGCCGGATTAGTCAGTTTTTCCTGTTTCAAAGTCGATTGTGGAATATTGCTCAAACTTTTTCCACAGAAAGAACCTGCTCCGTGTCCCGGCCATATTTCGGTATTATCTGGTAATTTCAAAAATTTCTCGATAGAACGGTAGAGTTGTTTTGCGCCAAGCTCCTGCGAACCAATCTGTCCGGCTGCTTTCTCCAATAAATCAGGACGACCGACATCTCCTACAAAAATAAAATCTCCGGTAATGGCTTTGATTGGATTTTCTGTATCGTCTTTAACCAAAAAAGTCAGGCTCTCGGGCGTATGTCCCGGGGTGTGAATGACTTCTATCGTAATACTTCCAACCGAAATCTTATCGCCATCTTTCAGTCCGGTATGTGGAAAATCGTATTGCCAATCTTTTCCGCCTTCATCGGATAAATACAAGGGTGCTTTAGTAACTGCTGCGAGTTCTCTCGAACCACTGAGAAAGTCTGCGTGAATATGTGTTTCGGTAATTTTGGTAATTTTCAAATTATGTTTCTCTGCAATTTGCAAATAGGTATCAATGTCTCTTTTAGGGTCGATAACAATTACTTCTTTAGTTTGTGCATCGCCAATCACATAACTTGCCTGTGATAGCGTTTCGTCATAAATACGTTCAAAAAAAAGACCTTGTGCAAACGAGGAATTCGATAAGAAGAGTAAGGCTACCAACCCAAGGAAACTGCTTTTAAAAAAGATAGATTTCATATATTAACTGCTTTAAAATTTCAATGTTATATAATTATCTACACTAACTTCACATGGATATAGTGTAGTTTTAAATTACCAAAATTAGCAATTCTCATTTGGGCGGAAAGTAACATAGGTTACATAGGGGTGCAGGAATAAAAAATCATTCAAAAAAGCAGTTGTTCCATTGTTTTAATCTTTTACCTATTCTTTGTTGGTCTCAAAATAGATATTCGGTCTTCCAAAAATCCATTTTACGAATGAAACAACCAATGCAATCGGAATTATGAATATAGCGGCTATAATCATTCCGTATTCATACAACAAAGAACTATCTGAATAAGGTTTCCCTTTCTTTCTGGCACGGAGTGCACTCATTGGTAAGCCAATCATATTGCCCATCAGCATCAGTTGAATGGCAGCCAATATAATTCTTGCTTCTTCTTTTCCGTATTCTTTTACAATGGCTTCGTATGTTTCCATTTCGGGCAATCCACGTGTTTCGGCATAATGTTGAGCAAATAGGATGGCTTTCGATTCTTCGGGTTTGACAAAGCTTTTGTCTCCCGTAAGGAAACCCGATATTTCATCGTTATTCATTCCCATTTTTAATGCCATCTGCGTATGGGCGTAAGAACATACGGCACAAGAGTTGACCTCAGTTACTGCCAGTTGCAATCTTTCTAAAAATTGCTCATCAATGGTTTTCTGCTTTTTATTTTTGATAAATACTATTGCTGACCTCGCAGCTAATACCAGTGAACGAAATAGTTCTGATAAAGAAACTTTTATTTTATACGAAGTTTGATTTTCAATGTATTGAGGTATAGATATGTTATTATTCATTGTACTTAATTTTTATGTCCGCCAATGATGTTTCCGTCTTTCATTTCTATGGTTCGGTCACTTTTTTGAGCAAATTCATCATCGTGGGTGACAGCAATAATGGTCTGTCCAAAACTGCGGGTCAGGTCTTTGAAAATATCAAAAACAATGTCTGTATTCTTACTATCCAAATTACCTGTTGGCTCATCACCCATAATAATCAAAGGATCATTAATTAACGCTCTAGCAATGGCAACACGTTGTTGCTGTCCGCCCGAAAGCTTATTCGCAGCTTTGAAAGCTTGATCTTCCATACCCAGCATTTTCAACTTTTCATAAGCACGTTCTTCTATTTCTTTTGGAGAAAACTTACCAAGTTTCAGTGCGGGAATCATTACATTTTTTAGGCAGGTAAATTCTGACAACAGGTAATGAAACTGGAATACAAACCCTATTTTTTCGTTTCGGATTGTTGCCAGTTCATCAACCGATTTTCCTGTAATTAATTCATTATCTATCACTAAATTTCCATTATAATCTCTGTCCATAGTGGAAAGGATATAGAGCAAAGTAGATTTACCACTCCCTGACTTCCCGATAAGTGTTAGAAATTCACCTCTCTCTACTTCAAAACCAATATTTTTCAACACCTGAAATTCTACCGGGTCATAAAAATACTTGTCGATATTTTCTGTTTTTAAAACGATATTTTTATCCATGATTTACTTTCTAAAAATGCTGACCGGATCTACTTTTGCTGCTTTACGGGCAGGAATGTATCCGGCAAAAAATGTAATAACTAAGCCCATAACAACTCCCTGAATGAATTTCTGCAGTTCATAATCTACAGGAAAGTATCCTATGTCACCACCGATATATACCTTTTTCAACAAGGTAATCATTAGCAATGCCATCAACATTCCGCCAACTACACCAATCAAGCCAATAGATAATGCCTGCGTTACAAAAATCCGTATCACATCTTTCCCTTTAAAACCAATAGCTTTTAAGATGGCAATGTCATTTATTTTTTGTGAAACGGTCATGTTCAGGATATTGTAAATGCCAAAACCAGCAATGAGCATAATGGCTGTAGAGACAAAATTGATCATAATGAACCGCATTTTGCTGAGTGCCATCAGCGATTCGTTACTCTCTTTCCAATCTTCGGATTTGTATCCGGTTAACTGAGATAACTTTTCGGCAACGGCTGCCGCTTGATACGGATCTTTTACATTGACACTGATGTCTGTTACATACACATTGTTTTCTTTGAGCAATTGCTGGGCGGTGTATAGATTAACGTACGATTTGGTGTCGTCGGCAGTTGAATTAAATGATTGAAAAATACCTGTTACACGGAGATTTTTGGTTACACCTTTTTGTGATGTAAGATTGATATTATCACCAAGTACCAAGTTCATTTTTTCTGCTATTCCTATACCGATTACGATGCCGTTCGGGTCGGATTTCAGGGTTTCAAATTTGCCTTCAACCATTGATGATGTAATGCTGTACATCATATCTGCTTCGTCTGGCTTTATCCCGATGCTTAATCCACTCACCTGAGTTTTTCCGTTATTATAAAACACGCTTGTGTTGACTTGGGCTGTTACCACAGTTACTTCCTTCTGTTGTTGTACCATTTCTGCAATACCGTTCGGGTTAATGATGGTATTGACTTTGGGTACTACTTTCGGATTGGAAATCAGGTACTCGGCAGCAGTATCACTTACCAGATTTTTGCTGATGACATCATCATTGTACAACCGAATATGTGGAGTGTTTTTGAAAATATTTTCGTCAGATGCTTTATCAAAACCAACCAGTAAACTGTTCATGAAAATATAGATTGACATTCCGAGCAATACCCCAAGAACGGCTACAGCAGTCATTTTTTTGCCTGAAAAAAGGTAAGTTCTGGCTATGTCTGTATTAATATTCATCAGTCTAAAGTTTTATATGTTCCAGAATATCATCTTTGCTGATTCCTTCCAATATTTCTACATATTCGGTAGAAATGATACCTGTTTTTACAACAACGGGTTCGTCTTTTCCTTTTAGTTTTACCTTATTTCCAAAGCCCAAATAACTTCTCGGAATTAATAAAGCATTCTTCTTTTCGCTTGTCAAAATATTGGCTTCCAACTGTGTGCCGTAAATACTACTTGAAGGTGCTTCATTCAGCAACACTTTTACAACAAATGATTGTGTTTTTTCATCAAATGCAGCCACTATTTCACTGATTTTGCCTTCGTACACGTTGCTTTTATCTGTGTTAAACTGAATATAAACCAATTGTCCCAATTTTATTTTTCCGATGCTTTTTTCATCTACATTCAATACCACTTCCGGTTTGCTGTCATCAGCAATTGTAGCAACAATATCTCCTTTTCTGACATAATCGCCTGTTGATTTCAGCTTGTTGACAATCGTACCATTTTGAGGTATTATCAGTTGATTGTATCGTTCTATCACTTTGCTGTTTTGTAGCTGATTTTTGTTAGAAATCTGCTGTGTTTTGGCACGTTGCAATAGTTCTGCTTTTTGCTTTTTTAAGGCATTCAGCTGTGCCAGTGAATTTTTTGTTGCCAGTTGCATATTTTCAAATTCTACCTTGGCTACACTTTGCTTTTGGAAAAGTCGTTCATAACGTTCAGCTTGTTGTTTGTCTTGCTCGTACTTGCTTTCGGCATAGCGAATGTTTTGTTCCAGTTGCTGAATGGCAGGCGAATTTTCCGTTAGGTTTTCGTTGGCAATGGTTAATTGTTCCTCTGCCGAATGCGTATTGATACGGTTAGACGGATTGTCGATAACCGCAATAACCTTTCCTGTATTCACTTTGTCTCCCACCTCAAAATTGGCTTCTGTAAGTATGCCATCTGTTTGTGCCGTGAGATGATAGGCATCATCCCAATCGAGCATTCCCGATGCAAAAACTAATTCTTTTATATCTTTTACCACCGGCTGCGCTTCTTCCTTTGAACCACAGGATTGTAGTGTAACGAACAGTACAATGGTAACGAACAACTTTATTTTCATACGTCTAAAACTTATTATTGATGATAATTTTATTTTCACTAAATCCAATGCCTGCCAGAGCTGTAATAACATTTAGCTGGCTCAGCAGCATATCAGTTTGTGCAGTAAGTAATTTGTCTAAGGGCAGAATATTTTCCTGATATTGATCGAAGTATTTCTGATAAGTATCTTCTTTCAGGGTTTGAATTTTCTTAAAGTTTTCGAGCTGTGAAGATGTTTTTTCGTACTCCACCAACAAATTGCTATTGCGGGTTTCGTTTTCACGCAAAAAGTGAATACGATCATTTTCGGCCATTTGCCATTGCATTTTTTTCTCTTTTACCGCCGAATATTTTGAAACGGTAGTAGGTAAATCCCAACTCAAACGAAGACCAACATAATTATATCTAATCCAATTGGAATTAGGATGAAAAAAGGACTCATTACTCAAGTTTTGCCAATTAAAGGAAGATACAAATCCCAAAACGGGTAACTGTTGTTTTTGTGCCGCTTTCCATTCCTGTTCTGCCACTTTTTCTCTCAGCTGATAATGGTTTACCCATAAATTGTTGTTTGCTTCTGTCAATATTTGTTTATGATCAAAATCTCGAATGTTTTGATTTAAAATGGGATTGACTTCATTCTCAAAAAACAAAGCAAGATTTTGCTGTTGGATTTGGATATTAAATTGCAATTGCGAAAGCTGATCCTGTAATCGAATAAGGTTCACTTCGGCTTCGTTTACATCTTGTTTGCGTACAAGTCCTTCTTCAAATCTGTTGTTTACGATGGTTAAAATTTGTTTTGCAATGACGATATTCTGCTCTACCATCTGTTGCTGTCCCTGAAACGATAAGATATTAAAGTAAATGCCGTTCAACTGGTCATAAATAGTCCATTCGTTTATTTTTTGCTGATTGGCTACCAGTTCCTGATTGGTTTTGGCAAGTTTTATACGGCTTATATTTCCAAGGTTAATAATATCGAACTGCGGTTGTATGCTGAATGTGCTGACATATTGTAAACCCATTGTGATTTCTCGAAAAGAACCTGGCAAACCGCCGAAAACTTCAGCAGGAATATAATTGGTTTGCAAATTCATATTATCAATAACCTGAGCCGATACCGGAATTCTCGGATTAAAGGCATTTCCAACTGCGGTTTTTCTGGTCAGCTCTGCTAAATTTTGCTGGATGATGTCATTTCTGAAACTGACTTTTTTCTCCTTTGCAAAGGCAAGTACTTCGTCCAGCGTGTGAAATTCTTTCTTCTCCTGCGACCATACCATAAAAGGCAAGAAAAGGATGACTATTAGTAATTTATGTTTGTGAATATTCACTAACTTTTTCATTCAAAAAAATATTATAAATTAGACCTTTATTAAAGCTAAAATGCTATTCATTGTTTTTTGTCCCTGAACCTCAATATCAAATTCAAAAGAAGCCAATTTCCACTTCAGCATTTGCAGCCGAAACGTACCCATAACGATATGCACGAGTTCTTCTGAAGCTATTACTGTTCTAAAAACACCTGTCTCTTGTCCTCCCTTTATCAGGGAATTGAAACGGATGAAATTAGTTTGTAATAATTGCTGTATGGCATTTTTTACCTCCTCGGAATTATCAATCAACCCGTCTGATAAAACAATATTGATGAAACACGGATTTTGCTTGAAATACGAAAACTGACTTTTAAAAAGTGCTTTAAACTTTTCTTCCGGTGATTGTTTTGTATTGATAATAGTATCAAAACGCTGGGTAATATTTTCTGATAAATAGGCAATTAGTAGTGTTACGATTGCCTCTTTATTTTTGAAATGACGATACAAAGCACTTTCTGAAAAATGCATTTCCCGAGCCAAATTTTTAGTTGTAAGCCCTGCAATGCCACTTTCCATCAATATTTTACCTGATGCCTTTATGATTTCCAGCTGTCTTTCAGACAAATCCATTTAATCCAAACTATTTTAAAAATGTAAAAGTAGTTTAGCTCATTAAGCTACACTGTAACAAAGGTTACACAAATAAAAAAATTTTAAGCCAGCTTTTCAATTGCTTCAAATACGCAATCTACTGCCATGCTAAATGCAGGCATTCCACCTGTAATGGCTGCGGTTTCGCAAACTCCAAAAAGTTCTTTTACGGTAGCTCCGGCTTTTAAGGCTCCTTTGGCGTGCAATTTTGCAGGTTCTTTGTGCATACCGCCAATCAATAGAGCAAAATGAACCAATTGCTGGGTTTTCTTGTCCAACGGATTGTTGTAAATGAGTTGTTCTCGGTATTTTTCGATGATTTCTATGGCGTCTGTTTCGTCTGAAAGTGCTGCCACTTTTAACCTTTTTTCGATGTTTTCCGGAACGAAACCCAGCAGTTCTTCGTACTTTTTTCTAATGTTTTCCATTAGCCGATTAAGGTTGAAGTGTTGGGCCATTCCATATATTCAGCCGGATAAATTCCGTTTTGGCGCATCAGCATATCCACCTGTCCTAAATGATACGAATGATGCCCAAACGTAATCCACAGAAATGCCATTACCGTGTATTTCCGTCCCATAAAGGAAACGGTTTTATTCAAATCTTCTTCGGTATAGCTTTTTAGGATTTCAAATCCTTTGGCAAAAACGTCTTTATATTTTTCGACCAGTTCTTGTCCGTCTGCAATGTTTTCCAATAAAGAAGCGTTATCTGGTTTTGGAATTGCCAGTCCGTTTTCTCCTTCCTTCATCGCTTGAAACCAATGAATTTCTGCCAATACAAAATGACGGATTAATCCACCTATATTAATCGTATTGACACGGGTTCCGAGATACATCACTTCGTTATCAATTGGTGTACTTTTAAACACTTCATCAGGAACATCTTTCAGTAATTCCAACGTTTGAAGATAAAGTTGTTTGTGGATATTTAAGAAGCGGTTAAATTCCTGTACTGTTGTTTTATTTTCCATTATTCTTGCATTTAAATTTTTGTAAAATTAATCGGGAACTAAAAGATACACAGTAACCATTGTTACAGAAATAAAACTTATTTCGCTTTAACAATAAATTGATACGGCAGTAAATCTACATTCACTTCAAAAGAAGTATAACCAGCTTTTTTCAATTCTGCTACTACTTCATCAATCGAAACTTTATGGTTTGTTGGAGGTCCCACCGGAACATCGGTTTTAAAGAAATCAATCACCACTAATTCTCCGTCATTTTTCAAACCTTTTTTTACTTTTGCAAAATACTCGGCTCGATTGTCAATATGGTGATATGAATTTACGATTAACACCATATCCACTTCATTGTCTTTCAAATCAGGACTGTCAAAAGGTATTTTGCGAAGAGTGATATTCTCGATTTTGTTGTCTTCAATACGTTTTTTTAGGAAAGTCTGAAACTCATCATTTACATCGGCTGCAATTACATTTGCTCCGTGTTTGGCAAGTTTCACAGAAAAATATCCCGTTCCCGCACCAATGTCCATAATGGCTTTTCCATTGATGTCGCCTAAGTATTGCATCACCTTGTGCGGTTGCTGGTATTCGTCACGTTCTTTGGATTCGAAACGGTTAATCAAATCATCCGTAGAAGATTTGTGCATATATTCATTTGCAGAGTGTGCAGGTTTTCCGTCTCCGTGACCGTGATGCTTTTTGTTTTGATGTTCCTGTGCCATAATTGTACTGGTTGAGGCAATCGCAAGGATTGCGGTAATAATTTGTTTTTTCATTTTATATTAATTTAATAATTAGACTTTTCTAATTTTTTACTCCAGAAATAAGTTCCTGTTCCAATGAGTAAATTGCTCATTCCTAATATTGTTTCAAACGGATTATTGATAAACGCGTAGGTAATCATCCATACAGATAAAAGAATAAACACAATTTGAAACAGCGGAAATAATGGACTTTTGAAACCTTTTATTTGTTGATTTTGATTTTGCTTTCGCAATTTGAATACACCTAAAACCGTCATTAAAGAAGAAGCCGTGAGCAATATTCCGCAATAAATCATAATCTGTTCAAAGGTTCCGGTAAGCAACAATAATGCACTGATGCCAAACTGCAACCACAAGGCTCTTTTAGGAATGCCGTTTTCCTGTGTTTGAAAGTACGACCAAAGACGATGTTCTTTTGCAATGCTTAATGTTACTCTCGGACCAACCCAAACCATTGCACTAATGCCTGAGATTAACAGTAATGAAATAGCCAACCCAAAGAAACTTCCTGCTTTTTCTCCCAACATTTGCTTTGTAGCAATGGTGCCTACATTTAGTTGCCCGGCCAAATCGTTAACCGGAACGTGTTTCAGAAAAACGTATTGCAATAAGGTGTATAAAACCGTTACCAAAACCGTTCCTCCGATAAGTGCTTTGGGTAAAGATTTTAAAGGATTTTCAAATTCTTCGGTAATATAAGCTGCCGCATTCCAGCCCGAATAGGAATAGCTTACATAAATCAAGCCGATGGCAAAAGCTGTTGAGGTCAATTCCGTAAAATATCCTTTGTAAGTAATAATTTCATTTCCCGAATGTTCCGGTAAAACCAAACCAATACTGATGATTATTACAATCAAAATTACTTTGAGCAAAGTACTGATGTTTTGAAATTCGGCACTCAGTTTCAAACTTCGGGTATGGATTAATGTGATGACAGCGACCAAAGCAATACTCATCCATTTGACATTGAAATTCCCAAATGGAAAATACTCCGAAAAAGCAATCGCTGCCAAAGCAACAGGTGCTGCAAAGCCAACGGTAAGCGAAATCCAACCTGACAAATACCCGATTAAAGGATGGTATATTTTGGAAAGAAAAGCATATTCGCCACCCGATTTTTTAATGGCGGTTCCTACCTCTGCATAGCTGAATGCTCCTGACAAAGCTAATATTCCGCCTAATATCCAAAGCGAAATAACCACCATCGGATTGTTCAGCTCCTTCAACTGAAAGCCAAGACTGGTAAAAGCTCCTGTGCCAATCATATTCGCAATGACGATCGCTAAGCCGGTGATAGTGGTTATTTTATGTGCTTTGGTTAACTTGCTCATTTTCCCTTAAAATTTATATTGAACAAAAACGGTAAAATTTCTTCCTTGTTCATTGATGGGAACATTAGCAAAACCTTCCTGATTGCGGAATGCAAAATTTAGATGATTGTGGTAAGTCTTGTCAAAAATATTCAGTCCTGCAATACCGATGCTCCAATTTTCAACAGGTCGGTATCCTAAACGCAAATCCATTGTTTGATAACCTCCTGTACTTATTTCTCCAAAGGAAGGTGCTAATTCATTTTGTGTTGCTACAATGTTGTACTGCATATTTCCCCAGAATTTAGTGTTTTCAAATCCTGCAGATATACGTGCCGTAAACGGTGGAATTAACGGTAATGACTCATCAAAATCTTTATTGCGTGCATATACATACGAAAGGTCTGTTTTTAGAAAATAATGATTGGCAAAATCTAATTTAACTGAAACATCCACTCCGGTTTTGTAAGCGTCACGTATGTTAGTAAATACTTTAGCATCCGTTCCGATTGCGGGTTCAATGACTGCCGAAATGTAATTGTCCAAAAAGGAATAATAGACCGAACCTTCAAAATAAAGTGTGTTGAAAAAATCGTTTAGGTTTTCGTATCCGCTTACTCCAATTTCAAACTGGTTATTGATTTCCGCTTTCAAATTGGGATTTCCGGTATAAGTATAATTGTCCTGACCTACGTTGAACCGATTGATGTAACGTTCAATCATATTGGCCGAACGAACGCCACGCCCGTAAGCCAATTCTATAAACAAGCGGTTGCTGATTGCTTTTTTAAGGGAAAGTGTTCCGCTGATATTGTTTTCGGTTCTCTTTCCTAAATCATAAAGCGAAGCAAAATCGTTTTCGGGTTTACGAATGTCGGAAATAACCCTATCGTACCGCAATCCTACTGTTAATATATAGCTTGGAGCAAAATTCCATTTTCCTTCTGTGTAAATGCCCAAATCATCAATATAAGAATCTTGCCATATTGAATTAATCCGTGTGACAGGGTCCGTAAGCGGATTGCCGTTCTGTATCTTTATCAAGCTTGTTCTGTCACCATCTCTGCCGATGTGCAGGTAATCTATTCCGCTGAAAAAATGCAGTTTATCCGATGTTTTCCATTCCAACTCCGCTTTTATTCCTGCCGTACGGGATTCTACTAAGGCAGAAGACTCGGTAGCTCTTGCGGTAGAACGGTCAAAATTAGTCATCAGATGATCTACATAACTGTAATAGGTTTTTACTTGGAATTGTTGAATGATTTTTCCGAAATGTTGCCATTTATAATCCAACGAAGCAATGCTGCTATTGTCAAAATCGGTATCCATCGGTAAACCTGCGTGTAGCACATCCCGACCAAAAGCCTGTCTCCATGCGGCTTGTATACGGTGATTCTTTTCGATGTTATAACCGAATTTTAATCCGTAATCGGTACTTTTAAAAGCCGACGGAATTTCTGTCCCGTCACCATCTTTGTAGTTGTCATAATTGCGGTAACCGAAATTTCCGGCAAGGTCGAATTTATCAGTGACGTATTGTAATTGAGCCATTCCTACATACGCATTTCCATTGGTTTCATAGCCCGAAGCTACTGAACCATGCAAACCGTGTTTTCCTTTGGATGGATTGCGGGTAACGAGATTAACAATGCCACCAAATGTAGCTCCATAACGAACACTGTACGGTCCTTTGATAATTTCGATTTTTTCGATTTCCTCAGGAGCGATATGAGAAGTAATCGGGTCCATTCGGTTGGGACAGGCGTGCATCGCTTTGATACCACCATCGTATTGAATATTCAATTGTTCATATTGAGCCCCCCTAAAAGTCGGGTCCATTGCATAGTTTCCTCTTTTGATTAGTGAGAAACCATTGATATCGTTAAAAAGTCCTGCTACATTCTTGGGTTGTACTATTTTTTCATTGTAGTTGTTGGAAATTTTGCTAAAAGTTGGGTTTTCTAGCCTGTATCCGTTAATAATAATTTCGTTTAAGATAGTCGTTTTTACGCTATCTTGTTGCTGTTTCTCTTGTGCCGCAGCCATAAAAGGCATTGCACAAAGTGAAACCCAAAGTATTGATTTCATTTTGTTTAAAAATTTGATGAATAATAAATATGTCCCGTGAATACATCAGGGATTTTGAATTTAGACCATCAAATTTTCGGGTGGGTGTTTGCATTTATCCAAATACAGAAAAGAGTATAAAGATTGTTGGGCAATGATTTTTTTCTTCTGTAATCTTTCGATTGTTATAAACTCTAAGGTGAATTTTTCGGTAGGAATAAAGTCAGGAAAGATCAGAGTGGTTATATGTTCTGGAATTTTATCCTCTTTGTCGTAAGTTTCTTTTGTGGCTCTGCTCAAACTACATTTACCATCACAGTGCATTTCGGGTTTGTCCTGATTTTCGCAAAACAGTTCGATGTAGGTTTCTCTGTCTATCAAATAAAAAGCATAATGAAATTGTACATAGAATGTTCTAAGCACCATAGTGAAAAGGAAAATGTACAAGACTATTTTTTTCAAAGAGAATCGTTTGAAATCATTATTGCAACAAAGTTATTTTTATAAAAGTTTTTTTATCGTAACAATTGTTACAGAAGAATAAATTATAACATTAGTTCGTTGTCAATTTATAAACCTTTCTTCAAATCACTTTTTTTAAGCTATAGCCTCTTTCATCCTTATCCATACGATAATACCAGAAATAAATGTAATTATTCCTGCTATGTGAACAGCCCATTCTAATCCGAAGAAGCTACCGACTATTCCTGCCATCAATGCACCAAGAGCATAGCCCATATCTCGCCAAAAACGATACACGCCCAGGGATGATGCCCGCCAGTTGGGATGTGCAGTATCGCTTACAGCTGCTAATAAAGCAGGATAAACCATTGCAGTTCCAATGCCCAAAAGTACCGAACCAATCAAGCCCGATGTTAAAGGCTGAAACCATTCAAAACCGATAACAACATGGCCTAAAACCTGGACGAACATTCCCCAAACAATCAATGGTTTCCTTCCGATTTTATCGGCTAAAGGTCCGGTAACAATTTGCCCTACGCCCCAAACGACAGGATAAACGGCTTTGATCCAGCCTATACCTTCCAAGCCTACTCCCATAGACATAAAGAGCAAAGGGAATACACCCCAAGACATTCCGTCATTCAGATTGTTTATGAGTCCTGCTTGAGAAATAGAAAACAGGTTTTTGTTTTTAAATGAAGTCTCTTTGAACACCCACCATAAGTTGGGCTTATGAGCAGATTCGTCCGTTGATACTTGCCTGGCCTCTAATTGAGCAAATTTTCGGGTATCTTGTACTACAAAAATGGAAAGTAATAATCCAACAAGGGTATAAGCAATTCCGATATAAAAAGGTTGCGGTCTCAGTCCGTAATGAGATGCTAAATAACCCGTAAGCAATGCAGTCAATCCAACCGCTCCATAACCTGCGGCTTCGTTTAACCCCATTGCCAAACCTCTATTTTTCTTACCTGCCAAATCAATTTTCATATTGACGGTCATAGACCAAGCAAATCCTTGGCTGATACCCAGTAATACATTGGCAAATAAAATCCAATTCCAAGACGGTGCAAAAGCTAAAAGAAATGGAACAGGTAAACCAAATAACCAACCCCAGATCAAAACTTTCTTTCGGGTATATTTGTCTGCCAGCACACCCGAAATCAGGTTGGTAAATGCTTTGACAACACCAAAAGCAATGATAAATGAAAAAACAACAACATCGGATTGTATATGAAACTCTTCTGTGCCAACCAATGGGACAACGGTTCTTTCCAAGCCGACCATGCCCCCCACCATCATATTGACAAGGACAAGTAAGGTGAATTGCTGCCAGTTTTCTTTTAATCCTAAGCGTATTTTTTCTTTAGTTTCAATCATTCTACCTTTTCATATTTCAGCTTATAATCTCCTATATGAATTTCACTTTGTTTGATTTTTTTGTGGTTGCGGAAATAGTTGATAATGCCCACAACGAGTAAAAGCCCGGATATAACGAACAAGATATATTCAAAAATAACCGCCTCGTTACCATCAACGAGCTTGTTGACACTAAGTCCAGCCACCAAAAAATACATGGAGCTTCTTAAAAATGAAAGAAATGTCGATTGATTGGCAAGAAATGTACGTTGGATAGCTAATTCTTCTCTAAGTATCAGGTCTTTTTTGAAAGGTGAATTTATTTGTTCGCCTTTGGTTTCTTCCATAGCGTTAGTTTAACAATTCTATGTTATTGCGATTCAGCTTTATTTTTCCTTCATTTTCCAAAGCTTTCAACAATCGGGAAATAACCACTCGTGAACTGTTGAGTTCATAAGCAATTTCCTGGTGGGTTTTGGTAATGATATTGGAGTCGTTTATTTTACTCTTTTCAAACAAGTAATTATAAAGTCGCTTATCCATATTAGTAAATGCTATATTGTCTATGGCTGCGAGCATCTCATTGAAACGGTTATTATAACTTTCAAAAACAAAAGCACGCCAGCTTTTATATTTACCCATCCATTCTTCCATTTTCCCTACGGGAATCATCGCTACCAAACCATTATTTTCTGCCACTGCCCGGATTTCACTTTTTTTATCGCCCATACAGCAGGTAAGTGTCATAGAGCAAGTATCTCCTTTTTCGATAAAGTATAGTAATAGTTCACCTGTATCAAAATCTTCACGCATAATTTTGATAGCTCCACTGATTAGCAAAGGCATGGTTTTGATATATTTACCAATATCTATCAATACATCTCCTTCTTTGAATTCGACAACCTTAGCGACAGAAACGATTTCGTCAATGAGCTCTTTTTCAAATATACCACGATAGGTTTCACGGATTAATTCTTCCATAATTATTTTGATTTTAATGAGGCAACTTATTTTTTATTAATCCATAAAACCAAGTGCCTAATACAGCTCCTAAAATTACAACTAATATTGGGAAATAACCTGCTCCTGTCATTACAAACATAGGTCCCGGACAGGCTCCTGCCAATGCCCAACCCAACCCAAAAAGAATACCGCCTATTAAATAGCGTGGGATACTTTTGTCCTTATCTGCAATAACAATAGGATTGCCATTCACGTCTTTTACTTTGTTTCTTTTGATGTACTGTACTATGATTATTCCTACTGCTAAAGCTGTTCCCATCAGTCCATACATGTGAATCGATTGAAACTGGAACATTTCATAAATCCGGAACCATGATGCGGCTTCGGATTTGTACATAACAATTCCGAAAAATGTTCCGATTAGTAAGTAAACTATATTTTTCATTGCTTTTAAAAATTAAAATTTGTTATTAGATTGATTTGGTTGTAATCGCTTCTTTGTGCAACCAATTTTGTGTTATGCTCGCTCTTATTTTGTTTCCAGACATATAGTAACTCGACATGAAGCCCTTTTAAGAAATTGGAAAATTCATAATGAAGACGTGTATTGATCTGGTAATAATCATCGATATTGTATTTGTTTAATTCATAGTCATCTGTTACTGCTCCATGGGTAGTGGTGGCATCGATATTCAAAAATAAATGTTTCCAACTGTACTGATACCCGATAGCAAAGACATCAACTCCACCGAATCCTTCGATACGGCTTCTGGTCATCGAGGTGTAAAACTGATCCCGTCCCAATTCCTTTGGAAATAAATACCTGCCTGATTCAAAAGCTTTAGTATAGGCTGCTTTAAATTGTGATGAGCCATTATTGTATTTCAGCATAAAGCTGGCTACTTGTCCGTTTTCATTTGGCTGCACATACCGATTTTCGTAAGGCAAATTTTCTTGGTAAGCATTCGGAATCTGATAAGAATAAACCATGCCAAGCTCCCAATTCTTTTTTGTATACTCCAGTTGCAACCAGGAGGTGTTGATGAATTTATCCAAATGAAAATTCCAAAAATTGGCTTTCAAATTTTTAAGTCCCTTTCCCAAATGCACAATCGCTAATCCTTGTGAATGCGTTGTTTCTTTGTAATCGGCTTTTTCTCCGTTTGGTAAATAGCCGTTATCGGTAAGTCCTATAACCTCATCCATTGAAAACCATTCTGTCATTGATCTCGGGGAAAATCTATGAATCCAGGCTATATCAGCATGAAATTTTTCATCTTTTAGATGCAGCCAAGCTCCCTGAAAGGCAAAAGGCTTCATTCTTCCATCGCTTTTATTCAATAAGGGCGTATATTCTACCGGAATTTTCCCATAGGTTACGTACGAATTTTTCCAATGATATTTGATATACAGTTCCTCCAATCTGTCCAAATCTTTAAAATTGTCCTTATGATTTACATCGAATAGTTCCTGTTCCCACCGTGATGATTTATTGGTCTGATCGTAAGGTTTATTCAAATCTGATGAAAACAGTTTGTAGGTAAATATCCCTGAAACACCTAACTGAAAACCCTTGTACGATTTGGTTTCATAACTTAATACACCTCCAATGGCATTGGCATGATAATCATTCCCATGATTGTTTTCTGTTGTCAGAAAATAGTTTCGGATATGACCGCTGATTTCGCCTTCTTTCAGATATGAAACCAATGATTTATTTTCAACGGTATCTTTTGTGTGGTTTTCCTGTGCTTTTATTGGTTGAGAAAGTATAACTACAACCAGCATTACCACCAGCCTTTTCATCGGTATTAAAAAATTAAAGGAAAAATAAGATGTACCATAATTAATCCTCCAATGAAAAATCCAATAGTAGCAATCAATGACGGTAACTGTAAATTACTGATACCTGATATGGCATGACCTGAAGTACAACCACCTGCGTAACGTGCTCCAAAACCAACCAATATACCTCCTATCAATAGTATAGCCAATGTCTTAGGATCTGAAAATGCTTCCGGTCCAAACAATTCTGTCGGTACGTATGCTTTCCCGGCACTTTCAAAACCTATTTCCTTTAAATGCTCAACCGTTTTCGGGTTTAAATCAGGTATTTGATTATCCGACAGATAATTTGAAGCTAAAAATCCACCGATGATAGCTCCGCTCATTACCAATAAATTCCAGCGTTGTGCTTTCCAGTCGAAACAGAAAAAATCACAAGTTTTGTCGGCACCGCACATGGTGCACAGTGTTCTTAAATTGGACGACATTCCAAAATTTTTACCTATATAAAGTAAAACAAACATCGTCAATGCAATTAATGGCCCACTTACATACCACGGCCACGGTTCTAAAATCCATTCCATAAATTATAGTTTCATTTTTTTTTATTGTTGCAAATTTCGGATTATAAAAAGAGATAGTCTGTTACATAGGTTACACAAGACTAAACATCTTCGCCTTTCATCATTTTATGCCAATACAAATATGGGAGCATATATTTTTTTAACAGCCACAAACGCCAGTGTTCTTTTGAACTGTCAGAGATAAGCATCATTTTAAGTTTTGGGTCAGGTGTGAATTCGTTTTTGTAATTAAACTCTGCCAATACCATTTTTCCGTAACCTGTTACTAAGGGACAAGATGAATATCCTTGGTAAGATTTATTATCAGCAGTTTTTCCTTTGATGAGTTTGAGAATATTATCAACCACTACAGGAGCTTGTTTGCGTATGGCTGCTCCGGTTTTTGCGGTTGGTAATGCGGCTACGTCTCCAATCCCGAAAATATTCAGATATTTTTTGTGTTGAAGACTATTGATATCCACATCTAACCAACCTGCTTCATTCACCAATACAGATTCTTTTACAAACTTTGGAGCTGTTTGAGGTGGAGCTAAGTGTAACAAATCAAAAGGCATTTCAATCAATGAATCACCTTGTTGCTTTTCTCCCAAAACATTACCTTCGTTTACAATACAGTTGTTATCATCGGGAGTTACACTTTTGAAATAGACTATTTTTTTGTCTGCATCTATTTTAACGGGAGCATAAAAAGGTTTAAAATGTACATTGTATCGATGGATGACTTTCATCAATGTATCCGCAATCCGCTTTACGCCAAAGATGACCGTACCGGGAGTTGCAAACACTACATTTGACTTTTTGTCTAATCCATTCCTGCGAAAATAGTCTGCCGCCAGGTACATGATTTTCTGAGGAGCTCCGCCACATTTTATAGGGGTTGTAGGTTGGGTAAAAACCGCATTTCCACCCTTAAAGCTCTTTAGGCATTCCCATGTATATTTTGGATCTATATAGTTACTGCATACAATGCCTTTTTTTACGGCTTCTTCCAGTCCCTCTATTAGGGAAAGGTTATTTACTAATCCGGGAGCAACAATGAGATAACTGTAACTAATTACCTGCCCTTGTTGTGTTTTTATTTTGGCTTGCTCGGGAAAGAATTCGGTCACAGAATCCCGGATCCATTCTACACCTCGCGGAATTAAATCTCTAATAGGTTTTGCCGTTTTGTCGAAATCATAAGTTCCTGCTCCGACCAATGTCCAGGCTGGTTGATAATAGTGCATCTCTGCCGGATCAATGATGACAATGTCAAGTGACTTATCCTTTTTTAAAAGCTGAGCTGCTGTCATAATACCGGCTGTACCAGCTCCAATTATGACTATTTGATAATGTGCTTTCATACCCTTACTATTTATGTTTATGCGTAAAAGTATAGTTAGCGTTTATAATATATTGTAACAAATGTTACCAAACCACATTTTTACAATTTTGATTCCTGATTTATTTATTATTCTTTTACGTGAAAAAATGTTTAATCAAAGTGTATATATCACGAAGAACGTTAGAAATAGCCTTTCTCGATAAAAGGAGCAAGAACAGAAAACGGATTTATATCCGAAATTTAGTTTAAAACATTAAAGGCGTTTTTTGAAATTCCACAATTGAACTAACTTTCTCAAACGACAATTTTCTTTTATTGTATCAAATGCTGTAAGTTTGGGTCGTTCTTGATCCGCTCCATTTCGTTTTCAATAATATGTATGATGTCGGATTTTATGCGTTTATAGTTGCTTTCAATTTCCTGCTTCATATTGTCTGTTCCGCTGTCATCTACAAAGGATAGGATTTGTGGTATCTTTTGATAGGCTTTGGTTTCGGCAGCTACCTTTTCATTATTTACCACAATTTCAGCGTGAAATATTTTTTGCTCAATACGTTCATCGAAGTTATCCGATACAGAACCCACAAACATCCCTTGTGTAAGTGTTGAGATTTTAGAAGCCGGAATGAGGCTGTCTAACTGTGTGGAGATAGAGGTAGATTTATCGTTACGATTGATCGTCATACTTTGGCGTTTCTGCAATACTTTACCGAAGCGTTCCGATAGGCTTTTGGCAGTTTCTCCAACCACCTGCCCACTGAATATATTGCCGACGGTATTCTGTATTACCTTACTTTCTTTGTCGCCGTAATCCCTCGTTAATTGCGAAAAATCCTGAAAGCCCAAACATACCGCTACCTTATTACTTCTCGCCGTTGCGATGAGATTGTCCAATCCTCTGAAATATATCGTGGGCAACTCATCTATGATAACCGAACTCTTTAATTGTCCTTTTTTGTTGATGAGTTTGACAATTCTTGAATTGTATAAACCCAAAGCTGCCGAATAAATATTTTGGCGGTCGGGGTTGTTACCCACGCACAAAATTTTCGGCTCGTTCGGGTTGTTGATGTCCAATGAAAAGTCGTCGCCCGTCATTACCCAATACAAGCTCGGCGAAATCATTCTTGACAAAGGGATTTTAGCCGAAGCAATCTGCCCCTGTAATTGGTCTTGTGCTCCACCTTGCCACGCATCCATAAAGGGCGACAAGTAATTTTCCAAATCGGGGTATGAGGTCAGTATCGTAAATACGTCTGAATACTTTTTATTCAGTAATTCAATGGCGTGTGGGAATGTGCAATACTTACCATTATCATAGATTTTCAGATACCAAATAATGGCGGCTAACAGGATAATAGGACTTTCCACGAAAAAATCGCCTTGTTTCTGTATCCACGACCTGTTGAGGTTTAGCATTATGGTATAAGCGGCTTCGTAAGCATCGGATATATCCGTCATAAAGTCGGGATTGAGCGGGTTACATCGGTGGCTCTTGCGGGGGTCGTCAAAGTTTATCACGTAAAATTTCGGCTGAACTTTGTACTTGTCCCGATGCTTCAGTAAGTGATTGTAGGCAATAGTAGAAAGGTCGTCAAACTTGAAATCGTAGATATACATACTAAAGCCTTTCTCAATCTGCTGCTTAATGTAGTTGTTCACGATAGCATACGATTTACCAGAACCCGGAGTACCCAACACGATTGATGCCCTGAAAGGATTTACAATGTTTATCCAACCGTTGCTCCATTTGCCTTTGTAGTAAAATTTGGTGGGCAGGTTTACGGAATACTCGTTTTCCATCAATTTTGTTTCCTGTTGGAAGCTCTCGTTTTCGTTATTAAAAACATCGTCCATTAGGTTAGTGCGCAGCAATCGGCTCATCCATACGCCCGCCATCAGCAAAGCGATATAACCTAAAGAGATAGTCAGCATATACAGGAAAGTGCCTGTTGCCGGTGATAGCTTCAACAATGGTGTGTTCAGGAAGAACAGCACAAAGCCCAAGCCCAAAGCCACGTATATTTTAGACCAGGTTATCTTCTCATTCTTTACGCCTTTCGTTCCTAAGCAACTCAAAGCCAACAAAACCAAAGCGAATGCTTTGGTATATAAGGCATGTGAAAACAAACCTGCCGTCCGGTCGAAATTGCCCAGTATTTTGTTGATTACTTCCAACGTCCAACCACGTTCTAAAAAGAAACCGTAGCAGAACCAATAAAGGTGCATCAGCACCAATAGAATACTGACTGCCCGCATAAAAGCCATTATCTTGGCAAGCCCTCTTAAATCGTCTTCTCCCTGCATTATTTTAAGTTTTAATGTTCGGGCGTGAATTTAAAGGCTCTATGGAGTGGCTATAAGAATGTGGCAGCCAGTGGCGTTGTGTGGCAGTATTTGGCTAATTACTATTTCTGACCTCTTTGGCGTTTGCGTTTCTTCTTCATCTTATTGGCAAAGTCCTGTTCTTCGTAATCTTCTCCCTGTGCTTCGGGCAGTAAACCGCCCAATGCTTCAACCAAACCGTCTTCGTGTTTATCCGTAGTTAAGAAGTCGAACAAATGGTGTGGTTCTTCCGCAGGAAGATCCGCATCATTTGATGTGGATTGCTTGGGTATTGGCACGGAAGCTTCTTTTATCTCCGGTTTGATGTTATTGTTCCAATAATCATTAAAGATATTGGCAGAAAGTTCAGTGCTTAAACGTGAACCGTTCCAAACCGCTTTTGAATTGTGGTCTATGAAAGTGATGCCATAAATACGCCCTGTATCGTTCCGGCGTACCACTACGTTAATGCCCTGTTCAGCCAACTGCTTTTTGAAAGCCTGTTCATCGCTCGTGGATTTCAGGGCAATTGTAATTGCAGCTTTTAGGGTATGCTTACTTGGGTGGTCTTTTAAAGCTGTTTTGCATTTCGCAAAATGCAGTTCCAAAGCAGGTAGCCCTGCGCTCTTCCCGAACAGGGAAGCCTTGAACGGATGTCCGGCTCTTTCTCCTTTTTCATTCAGGGGAACGTATAGCAAACCCTGCATTTTTCCGTGCAGTTCGCCCTGCACTTTTTCGGTGGTAATATTGAACAGGGACAGTAAGGCATTGTATTCGCCCAAAGTCTGGTATTGGTAATAATTCGGCAGGTGGCGAACGACTGATGCAATTTGGCTTTTTACATCGCCTGCCCGATAATCTACCGGACGAAAAACCTTGTCATTCTGATTGCGCTCTTTATCGGTTGCAGGTATTAAGTCGTGCTTTCTTTCCAGTTCACGGCAAAGGTTCATAGAACGCATTTTCTCGAACTTGTCCGAAATCTTTTTACCCTGCTCGTCCACGCAAACCGATACAATATGGATATGGCTGCGGTCAATATCGGTATGTTTGAATACGACAAAGGGCTGTTCGCCGTAGCCCATCTCCCGCATATATTCTTCTGCCATTTCCCGAAATTTATCATCACTTACTTTATCATTCGGGTCGGGATTGAGTGAAATATGCAGGGTATGTTTCTCTGTATTGCGGTTAGCAATCAGGTAAGGGGCAAAAGACTGGGCTAATTGTGTAACGGAATAATGACCGCTTGCATTTTCAATCATCTTGTTGGCGAATAAAATTTGCCCGTTTTCATTCTCTACTTTAAGCTGATTGTATGCCAACGCCCCGTACAAATTTGCGCTTCTTCCAATTTTTGCTATCATTTCTACCGCTATTTTTTCAGGTGTTTGGCTTCAAATTCCTCGCTTATCTGAATGATTTTTTGACAAAGCATTGCCATTTCTGCCGTCTGTTTTTCCAGTTTATACAGGAATGCTGCTGCCTTTTTCTCGGAAAAATTCTTGTACAATAGCTTTACAATCTGATTATAGTTCACGCCTACGGAACGGAACTGGCTGTGAAAAGAGGTCAGCCGCATATAAAAATCAACTGTTCCTTTATCAATCTTAACCGATTTCATTTCCTTACCAAACATTAGGGAAATGATAAACTTCGCTTTATTGGTCATTCCCGATGCTTCAAAAAGCGATAAAAGTTTGGCGTTTTCTTCATCTGTAAGACGGAAAACGTGGCGGTGGATGCTTGGGTCGGTTTTAGGTGTCCGTCCGCCCTTATTCTGTTTACTGTTGCTATTCTCGTTCATCACTAATCCATTTTAAAATCATACAAAACCCTGACTTCGGAAGGTGTTTTCTGCCCCCAGCAGGGCAAGTTGTTTTGAGGCACTAAACTCGGTTTCGAGTGCCTCAAAACACAACTTGCCGTGTTCTGTTGAACACAAAAATCCGCCCTGCGGGACGGATTGGATGTAACAGGGAAAAACGGATAGAAGCCGTTCCCGTTACCCTCCAATTTGTCAAAAGACTTTTGCATAAATCCGTTAATAAAAATCATTTTACAAAGTAAAGCCCTGTTTACGAAAGCATTGTACTGTATAGCAGTACCAAACACTGCCTTTGAACGCCAAACACTGCCACAGCTCAATCAGCGGTTAAATCAATCGCTTTATTTGCCGTAGAATTTTAGTGCAGGTAGTAAAAAATGTATCTAAACAAAGAAGAAAATCAGGTTTGCAAACAGATAGTTTGGAATAAAAGCATAAGGTTTTAAAAGCATAAAACAATAAAAGTGTAAAAGCATAAAAGCGGTAAAGCAATTTACCTGTTGCAAGTTTTTCCACTTGCCAAAGAATGTACCTAACAAGGCAAAAATGAAAGCAAATACCTGTGCAGGAAAGCACCCAAAAGGGAATGCAGGAATATATGAACGAGGTAATAATCAGATAAACCAATATTCAATCCTACAAAACAGATAAAGTGTGTAACAATAAATTTTTAAATAATGGAAACAACAAAGAAAACTTTAAAAATCAGCTTCTCCACCCAAAAGGGCGGTGTGGGAAAATCCACGATGACCACCTTGCTGGCAAGTGTGCTTCATTACCGTTTAGGTTTTAATGTACTGGTGATGGACTGTGACTTTCCACAACACAGCCTGACCAATATGCGTGAAAGGGATAAGAGAACCATAATGCAGAACGACTACCATAAAAAGGCAGCAATGAAGCAGTTTCAAACCATCAACAAAAAAGCGTACCCGATTATTAAATGCAAGGCTGAAACGGCTTTGGATAAAGCATCGGAATATACAAGCCAGTCGGCGGTTGAACCGGATGTGGTTTTCTTCGATCTGCCCGGAACAGCCAATACCAAAGGCGTACTGACTACCTTGAAAAAAATGGACTTTATCTTTTCGCCCATTACTGCCGATCGTTTGGTAGTGGAAAGTACATTGGGCTTTACCAAGGCCTTTCTCGGACTTCCCCAAACGGACGAGGGAAATCCCGAACAAGAGATGTGGCTATTTTGGAACCAAGTGGACGGGAGGGAAAGAACAGGATTGTATGATGCTTATCAAAATGTCATCAAAGAACTCAACCTACCCATAATGGAAGCAAGAATAATGGACAGCAAACGTTTCCGAAAGGAAACAGACGACACAGGCAGTTATGTGTTCCGATCAAGTTTGCTGCCTGCTGAACCACAGTTGATGAAAGCAACGAAAATGGATTTGTTTGTCGAGGAATTTTTAAAAATCACTCATCTATAAAAACAGTAAAGTATGGCTTCAAATAACAAAAACAACGATTTTGAAAAGCCCAATGTTGATGAGGAATACCTTATGAACATCATAAGCGGCGATGAGCTTGTAGCTCCACCGAGCAATAACAAAAAGCAGGATGTACCAAAGGAAACCAAGCCAAGGGAAAAAGCCCGTAACAGTTCATCAAAAAAAGTGGACTATGAGGAAACGTTTTTGGTCAATCGGTTTCCATCGGGGCGTAACGGCAAGGTCGTTTACATACGCCCTGAATACCACGAAAGATTGCTCCGCATCGTTCAACTGACAAGGGAGGAAAGAACAACGCTCTACTCTTACATTGACAACATTCTCGAACATCATTTCAGGGAGTACGGTGAAGATATTACCGATTATTTCAACGAACATTTTAAACCTATTCTATAAGCTATGGAAATAGTAATTGTGATATGCCTACTCATAGTCATTGTCCTGCTATTGCAGGATAAAATTGTAATTCATAAAAGGTCGAAACAAGACCCTCCGCATAAAAAAGTCAACCCGAACTTACCCGATATTATGGGACAGCCCAAACCTATAGAACGCCTTTCAGTGCCAAACACTACCACTGAACGCCAAATTCAGGAAAACGAAATAAACCCTGCTAATTTAGACATTGAATACGACGAAAATGAAAACGTAAGTGTTCAAATTCCGCAGGAAGAGCTGGACGAAGTTTTCAGAAATATGCCTGATTTGGAGGAAGAGGAAGAAGAATGGAACAGGTACGGAATGTCTGGTGGTGATAACGGTTTTGCCCAAGGGGTTACCTTTGAAGAACTAAGCTCCGTGGGGATGTTGCTCCAAAAAGAAGAATTGGAACCAGCCCAAAAGGAAACAGCGATAGCCATAGTTCAAAAAATACAGGGAACCGAATTATTCAGCCTATTGGAAAATTCTATGGAAGATGCTTCCCGAAAAATAGCCGAGCTTTTGGATAGCACCCTTTCATCTGAAACGGAAGCCGGTTCTTCCACTTTGCGGAAAAGTGATTTGAGTGATTTTGACATTGGGGAGTTTGTTTAGGCAAACTCCCCTTTCTTATTTTTTCTGTTCTAAAAATTCTTCGTAGGTTATTGATTTAGCATAGACAGGAATGTCATCAGAATTGCTCAACCAAGAATAATCAGCATCTATTTCTATATCAAATTTTGACGGAACAGTAATGAAAGTTAATTGTTCATATTCTTCTATTTCTAAAGGAAAGAAAGCACCACCAGGTTCTGAATGTAGAAAAAAATCGCCTTGCAAGGCACCACAATGTTCACAATGATTTGCCCAATAACTACTTTCCGCCGTTTTAGAATACGCAATTTTATAATTTGGAAATAATTTATTGATTTTGCCTACAAGTTCATTTTCGATGAATACTGGCATACTAAAAAAAGACCATCCATCGGCTCGAAACCATTTTTCATCCTCATTTTCGTCAGTATTCAAATAATAAAAATTATTTGAAGCTAAGGAAATGACAGCAGTTTTGTTTGCACATTTATAGCAATCACTACTATTTAAAGCAATTGATACGGGCGATTTTATAATAACCGATACTTTTGATTTGTTTATCCATTGTTGGAAATCATTAATATCCTTATGGTCAGGAACAAACCACGTTTTTTGTTCTACATCCCAAAAAGCACCTTTTGATTTGGCAATGTCTTTATCGCTGTAGGGTACATTTATTTTTAATGGCATCGTAATTTATTTTTTTAATGGCTCAATCCATCCCCCTCAAATTTTTGGAAAGAATAATCATAGGCATATTCAAGCAAATGTGAAGTTGGAGGCTTTCCATCTGGCGCATAAAACTTATGAACATTTCTATTTTTTTCAGAAATAAGATGTAAATTTTTTCTTGCTCTCGAAGCTAATACATACAAGAGTTTCTTTGAATTTTCAATACCATTATTATCATTAAAATGAGGAACATAACCGTCCAATAAGCCAAAGCCAATAACTGCATCGTATTCTTCACCTTTAGTTCCGTGTATTGTGGAAACAGTAATTCCATCTCGTTGTCTGAATACTTTTCTGAAATTTTCAATATCCCCTATGTATGGATTTCCTTCATCAATCAGTCTCTGAATTCTACTTTCCGAACTTGTAAAAAATGAATTAAAATGTTCATCTAACAAGGGAAAATTGGGCAGTACAATTTTTAACTTTTCACAAATCTGATTAAAGAAAATTTTTAAATAAGTTAAACCGTCTGTCTCGTTTATCTCAAAAGAATTACAAATTCTCAAAAATTCTTTACTACTTATATTTAAAACATCAACTCCTGTACTATCTAGTTCATTTAATATTTCTTTACTCCACCTTAACCTTCTTACGTACATAAATGGAGAAGGTTCTGTCAATGCAACTCTTGAAACTTTGAACCAAAAATTATCAATATCCCGAGAAAACGGAGCCATCCCTGGTCCGTCAAAACTGAAATCAGGAAGTCTGATGATAAGTTTTCTTGTAATGCTTGCGATATGTACCCATTGTGGGGCAGTGATGCATATTTCGTTTGGGCTAATTCCAGCTGTTTCTACATTGTACAAAATTAACTGAGCTAATTCTTCAATTAAATCATCTACTGAGACAACTGAATTGAATGTAATTGTACTGGGGTAATCTTTTCCATTGCCAAATGCAATAATTGGAGTTTCAAAAGTTTTATAATAATCAAAATAGCTGATGATAGCCGACGATGATCTATAATTTTTATCTAAGCTTAGTGGTGTCAATTCAAAGCCTAATAATTTTTCTAATTCATCTTTAGGCATTGGGAAGCCTCCCAGCGAGTCGTAAATAGATTGGTTTGGGTCGCCAACAATAAGTGTTTTTGAATTCCCTTTGCTTACGCTTAATATTATAGATATGATGTGATACTGTATTTCCTTAGTATCCTGATACTCATCAATTAAAATAAAAGGGAATAATTTGGATAGAATATTTGCTACAACTGGTTTTGATTTGAGTATTTCATAAGCGTAAAACAAAATTTGTTCAAAATCAATCTGTCGATTTTTTTCAAGGATTGCAAAATATTCCCCAAGAATTTTTTGTAATGAATTATGTTTTTTTGTATCTAGACAAGTCAAATAGAAATTATCAGTTTTGGCAAGGATGCCACAATCATAATAGGTTATTTTCTCTTTTTTATAGGGTTCGCATAGTTCTGTTAAAATCTTCTCACTGTCAAAAGAATTGATAACTTTAAAACCATTCTTCAAACGTTCAGAATACAAATGATAAGGTTTTAAAATCCATTCCATACAAAATGAATGAATAGTGCCAATCCATAATTGTGTCGTATCAACACCTAATAACTCAACACGCTCCTTTATCTCATCGGAAGCCCTATTAGTATAGGTTATGGCTATAACGAATTCCTTGTCTGATTTCAACCTGCTTAACTCATAAGCAATTTTGAATGTAAGGGTTCTCGTTTTACCGCTTCCGGGACAAGCGATAAGAAGAACGCTGTTATCTTCAAGAATTGCATCCTCCTGTTCTTTATTTATACTGTCTTTCTCCCAAATAAACATAACTACTTCAGTTTATCTATTAGCGTTAATATTTGGTCGTCTGGTAGTACAAGGTCAAAGTCAAAAGCTAAGTCTTCCAATTTATTTGTTCCATTTCTATATTTTAAAAGTTCCACATTACAACTTGTAAAATCTATTGTATCATCATTTTCAAAATACTTATTCATTCTATACTGGATAATGTCAGCAACAATATTTGAGGAATAGGTTTCTTTTGCAAAAAGGATAGCATCAAGAATGTAAGCTGGAATTTCAGTCTTATAAGAAATATGTTTGCCAAGCATAATTGCAAACCAGCCCTTACCTTCCTGTTTTGCCATTGTAAGCACTCGTTTTCCATAAACAGCAACATCAGGATTTTCAATATCTTCTTTAGCAAGTTCTCTTGTTGGTGGATCGATATAAACTTTATCAATAATTGCTAATATTTCATCTTCATTTCCTTCTGAAAGAAAATCTATTTCAAATGTATAATCAGCATAAAATGCTTTTAACCAATCGTTTCCAGCCTCAAAAGCATCTAACTTAGCTTTACGCTCTAAACCTTTTTGTTTAGATGCTTCAACTTTTTTCTTATACTTTTTTAATCGTTCACTATCATCATCATTAATTGTGGTATCACAAATAGCATCATCTAAATCAGTAAGAATAGCACATTTCCTTTGTATCCTGTCATTATGGAAAAGTTGCGCAACATTTTCAAACCCTGTGCTTCTAATGTTTATCAAACTTATTCCTAACTCGTCCAAGCTTATCCCAAAAACGTTCTTCACCATAATTGGTATTAAAATTTCTTCGGCGTCACCCTCTACCAAAATCACACCTTTAGCAAAGAGCAAATTGGTTCTTACAGCATCCAAGTAACGTTGTACCTGATTGATGTTTTCTGCACCTAAGCCTGTAGAAGGCTGATAAACCTCTGCAAAATTTAATTTTTTAGCTAAGATGTTTATATTTTCCACATTACTAACTTCAGATATTTGAGTAGAATGGGTTGAATATATTATTTGAGTATCACCATAATCTAATTTATCGAACAATGTTTTCTGAATGTGATTATGGATATGAGCCTCTGGCTCCTCTATAATTAAGAAATTTGCGAAAGTATCTTTTGATTTTCGATATTTAAATTCCAAAAGTTTTAAGGTCAGAAAAATAAGATTAGCACCTCCTAAGCTTAATTCGTGGATACCGCCTTCATATTCTTCTCCTGGTTCTCCAATAAATAATTTCAAGGATTGGAGCAGTTTTTCTGCTTCATCAGGAACACTGGATTTTATAGATAAGGACGAGGGAGAATAGGTAAGGCCAACAGCATCTTGAATTGTAGTTTTAATATCATCACGGATAGTCTGTACATCTGGAAGTGCTTCAATGCTTTCATTTAATTCTTTTACTAAATCGCTTATAGGCTGGTAATCAGCATCTTTTATTTCGCCACTTTTATTTTTTAAAAGGGTGAGTAACGGATTGGTTCTGTTATTATGGAAATCACTTACAACATCTCTTAGTGCCTGTATAAAAGTAAATGAAACTTCTTTTGCAACAGATAATTGATGAGGGATTTTGGAACCAAATTTTGAGGCATCGATAGTAGAAGGAAAAATGACATTTTCAAAATCACCTACAAGTTCTTTGTACACTTCAGGGTCGTTAAAATCCGCTGTGCTCTTCCCTGTGAAAAACGTTTCATAATTATCTAAAATATTAATATCATCAAGTATAGCTTGTAATCCTGCTTTGTCGCCTTCAGCTAACTCAGAAAGTTTTTGTCTGATGTCTGCTTTTGGGCGAAAAAAAAGATTGTAAGTAGCTTTTTCTACATAGTCTGCTTCGGCAATACCGGTTCCGTGTATGAATAATGATTGAATGGCTTCTTCATCATTTAGTTCATCAAATTCAATACTGATAATAATCCAATGACCTTTCCATCTTCCTTTGTCTAAAGTTCTATTAAAATCACCTTCAGTTAGTTTATAGGCAAACTGTAGAGAAGCATCTTCCAAAAGTAGTCTTATTGCTTTAAAAACGTTGGTTTTTCCTGAACCATTTTCACCTATAACGGTGTTTATTCCTTTATTGAAATTAAAATATGCGTTTGCAAAATTCCTATAATTGACAAGGCTGACTTTAGATATATACATTTAAAAATTGCGTTTTAAAATTTAGATTTTCAAAACAACTAATATAATACTTTTCTCTGTTCTGGTTGCCACTCACCGCCAAACAATTCCTCTGACTGCCACTTTCTTATAACGTCTTCATTTCTGAAACACCTTTGTCCCGAAAGCCTGCAAGGTGCGGGATAACAATAACAAATTAATGTGTTTCAATTATGGAAAAACAGAGAAAAAAAGTTTTGCTGGCAGCCGTGACTATGCTGTCAGGAATTGGTGCTTTCGCACAGGGAAACGGTACAGCAGGTATCAACGAGGCTACCCAAATGGTAACCTCTTATTTCGACCCAGCAACCCAATTAATTTACGCCATCGGTGCGGTCGTCGGGTTAATCGGAGGTGTTAAGGTGTACAATAAATTCAGCTCAGGCGACCCCGACACATCGAAGACTGCGGCAAGCTGGTTCGGTGCGTGTATCTTCTTAATCGTAGCGGCTACCATCCTGCGTTCATTCTTCCTTTAATCCTTTGCTTTATGAACAGTTACAACATAAACAAAGGCATTGGAAGGACGGTGGAATTTAAGGGTCTGAAAGCGCAATACCTGTTCATTTTCGCTGGCGGACTACTCGGTACACTCATCTTCGTGATGATACTATATATGACTGGCGTAAACTCTTACATCTGCCTTTTTCTCGGAGCAGGCGGTGCTTCGCTGATTGTGTGGCAGACCTTTTCACTGAACAGGAAATATGGCGAACACGGATTAATGAAGATAGCCGCTAATAAAAGGCATCCTCGATACATCATCTGTCGCAAGCCTGTACACCTCTATTTAAAATTCACATCTAAACAGAATGCAGTATGAGAAATGTATCTAAAACAACAACGCTGGAAAATAAATTTCCTTTATTGGCGGTGGAAAACAACTGCATTCTTTCCAAAGATGCAGATATTACCGCCTGCTTTGAGGTTCGTTTGCCGGAACTGTTTACTGTAGCTTCTGCGGAATATGAAGCCATTCATTCCGCCTGGCATAAGGCTATCAAGACCTTGCCTGATTTTACAGTTATTCACAAACAGGATTGGTATATTAAGGAAAGCTATACGCCCAATTTGGCAATCGAAGACCAGAGCTTTTTATCGAAGTCTTACCAACGTCATTTTAATGAGCGACCGTTCCTAAACCATTACTGCTACCTCTTTTTAACCAAGACAACTAAAGAGCGTATGCGTATGCAAAGTAATTTTTCATCGCTTTGCAAAGGTTCGCTGATACCAAAGGAAATCAGGAACAAGGAAACGATACACCGCTTTATGGAAGCGGTGGCACAGTTTGAACGTATCTTAAACGATAGCGGTTTCATAACCCTGAAACGTCTTACCGAAGATGACATTATCGGAACGGACGAAAAACAGGGATTATTGGAACAGTACCTTACGCTATCAAGGGAAGCTGGAACACCGATGCAGGACATCGCTCTCGGAACGGAAGAAGTCCGTATCGGGAACAAAAGGTTGAGCCTGCACACCTTGTCCGATACTGACGATTTACCCGGAACGGTATCGGCTGATACCCGTTTTGAAAAGCTATCTACCGACCGAAGTGATTGCCGTTTGTCATTCGCCGCACCTGTGGGCTTGTTGTTAAACTGCAACCACATTTACAACCAATATTTGTTTTTGGATAACAGCGAAGCCAATCTACAAAAGTTTGAGAAGTCCGCAAGGAATATGCACTCACTGGCTCGTTACAGTCGTGCCAACCAAATCAACAAAGAGTGGATAGAAAAGTACCTAAACGAAGCCCACAGTTTTGGGCTATCTTCTGTTCGTGCTCACTTCAACATTATGACGTGGTCGGATGATGCGGCAGAACTGAAACAGCTAAAAAATGATTGTGGTAGTGCTTTAGCATTGATGGAATGTAAACCCAGACACAACACTACCGATGTAGCAACATTGTACTGGGCAGGAATACCGGGTAATGCAGGTGATTTTCCCGCAGAGGAAAGTTTTTACACCTTTATCGAACCTGCATTATGCTTCTTCACGGAAGAAACCAATTACCACAATTCGCCTTCGCCATTCGGTATCAAAATGGCTGACCGCCTGACCGGAAAGCCTATCCATTTGGATATATCGGATTTGCCTATGAAGCGTGGCATAATCACAAACCGGAACAAGTTTATACTCGGTCCATCGGGAAGTGGTAAATCGTTCTTCACAAACCATATGGTTAGGCAGTATTACGAGCAAGGCGCTCACGTTTTGCTTGTGGACACCGGAAATTCTTATCAAGGTTTGTGCGAACTCATTAAAGGTAAAACCAAAGGCGAAGACGGTGTTTACTTTACTTATACAGAAGACAACCCAATTGCCTTTAATCCTTTCTATACCGATGATGGCGTATTCGATATTGAGAAGCGTGAAAGTATCAAGACTTTGATACTGACACTCTGGAAACGTGATGATGAACCACCAACCCGTTCAGAAGAAGTAGCATTATCGAATGCTGTATCAGGCTATATCGAGCGCATCAAACAGGAAGATATTTATCCATCATTCAATGGCTTCTATGAGTATGTAAAAGGCGATTACCGCAAGGTACTCGAAGAAAAACAGGTAAGGGAAAAAGACTTTGACATTGCCAATTTCCTTAACGTACTCGAACCCTACTACAAGGGCGGTGAGTATGATTATTTGCTCAATTCCGATAAGCAGTTAGACCTGCTTTCCAAACGCTTTATTGTCTTTGAAATTGATGCGATAAAAGACCATAAAATCCTCTTTCCCATAGTTACCATTATCATTATGGAAGTCTTCATTAACAAGATGCGTAGGCTGAAAGGTATTCGCAAACTCATCTTAATTGAAGAGGCTTGGAAAGCGATTGCCAAAGAAGGAATGGCAGAATACATCAAGTATCTCTTTAAGACCGTCCGCAAATTCTTCGGAGAAGCGATTGTCGTAACGCAAGAGGTCGATGATATTATCCAATCGCCTATCGTCAAAGAAAGTATCATCAATAACTCTGACTGTAAAATCCTTTTAGACCAACGAAAGTATATGAACAAGTTTGATGATATACAGGCGATGTTGGGGCTTACAGATAAGGAAAAAGGGCAGGTACTTTCTATCAATATGAACAACGATGCAAGCCGACTTTACAAAGAGGTTTGGATAGGCTTAGGTGGTACGCACTCGGCAGTCTATGCCACCGAAGTTAGTTTGGAGGAATACCTTGCTTACACCACCGAAGAAACCGAAAAAATGGAAGTGATGCAGCTTGCTGCTGAACTGGACGGCAATGTAGAACTCGCCATCAAGCATATCGCAATGCAAAGGCGGGACAAAGTAAATCAATAGTCAATTAACAATTTAAAAATTCAGAAACAATGAAAAAAGTATTGTATCTGGTGTGTACGGCACTAATGCTCGCCGTAGCACCATCAGCGAAAGCTCAATTTGTAGTAACTGACCCTGCAAATCTGGCATCAGGAATTATCAACAGTGCGAACGAAATCATACAGACTTCTTCCACCGTGAGCAATGTCGTAAAGAACTTCAACGAAGTGAAAAAAGTGTACGATCAGGGCAAGGAATATTACGACAAGCTAAAAGCTATCAACAACCTTGTGAAAGATGCCCGTAAAGTACAGCAAACCGTATTGTTGGTAGGCGATGTGTCCGAAATATATGTTCAGAACTTTGGAAAAATGATGAACGATCCCAATTTCACACCACAGGAATTGGTTGCAATCGGCAATGGTTATTCGGCACTGCTCAATGAAAGTACCGAACTGCTGAAAGAATTGAAGCAAATTATAACCTCTTCAAGCCTTTCGCTAAACGACAAAGAGCGTATGGATATTATTGATCGTGTGTACAAAGAGGTAAAGGATTACCACAGCCTTGTACGCTACTACACTAATAAGAACATTTCTGTAAGCTACCTAAGAGCGAAAAAGAAAAACGACGCACAGAGAGTTCTTGAACTCTATGGAACTTCTAACCAAAAATACTGGTAAAAATGGAATGGGATAATCTTCACGAACTCCTTCGTTCACTTTACGACGATATGATGCCGCTTGCAGGTGATATGGCGGCTGTGGCTAAAGGATTGGCGGGATTGGGTGCGTTGTTCTATGTAGCATTAAAGGTTTGGCAGGCTTTAAGCCGAGCCGAGCCTATCGATGTGTTTCCGTTACTGCGTCCATTCGCTCTGGGTCTTTGTATAATGTTCTTTCCAACCATCGTGTTGGGAACCATTAATGCAGTATTAAGCCCGGTAGTTACAGGAACTCACGCCATACTCGAAGACCAGGTGCTTGACCTCAACCAACTCCAGCAACAGAAAGACCAATTGGAATACGAAGCAATGGTACGAAATCCCGAAACCGCCTATATGGCATCAGACGAAGAGTTTGATAAAAAGCTGGATGAATTGGGCTGGTCGCCATCGGACGTTGGTACAATGGCAGGAATGTATATGGACAGGCAAGCCTACAAGATAGAGAAAGCAATAAAGGATTGGTTTCGCAATTTATTGGAAATACTCTTTCAGGCGGCGGCTTTAGTTATTGATACCATACGAACATTTTTCCTGATAGTCCTTTCGATACTGGGGCCAATAGCTTTTGCTATTTCCGTTTGGGACGGATTTCAGTCCACGCTCACACAGTGGATCACGAGATATGTCAGCGTATATCTCTGGCTTCCTGTTTCCGATTTGTTCAGCTCGATGCTGGCAAGAATACAATCCCTCATACTGGAAAGGGATATAGCAATGCTTGCCGACCCGACCTACATACCCGATACGAGCAATACGGTGTACATCATCTTTATGATTATCGGTATCGTTGGCTACTTCACAATTCCAACAGTAACAGGTTGGGTAATCCAAGCCGGAGGTGCAGGAAACTTTACTCGTAATGTAAATCAAACAGCGATGAAGGCAGGAAACCTTGCGGGTGCTGGTGCAGGATCTACAGTAGGAAACATCGGCGGTAAACTGATGAATAAATAACAATAAATCATTCAAAAAAATGGAATTTAAAACGCTAAGAAATATCGAAAACAGCTTTAGGCAGATAAGACTATATGCCATTGTGTTTGCGGTTCTCTGTATTGGCGTGGTAGGATATGCCGTATGGCAGTCCTACCGCTTTGCAGAAGAACAACGCCAAAAAATCTATGTATTGGATAACGGCAAATCTTTGATGCTTGCCTTATCGCAAGATGCAAGTATCAACCGACCTGTGGAAGCAAGGGAACACGTCAGACGTTTTCACGAGCTGTTTTTTACACTTGCTCCCGACAAAAACGCTATAGAAAGCAATATGAGCAGGGCATTCAATCTTGCCGACAAAAGTGCCTTCGACTACTATAAAGACTTGTCAGAAAAAGGCTATTACAGTCGTATTATATCAGGAAACGTACAGCAACGCATCGAAGTAGATAGTGTGGTCTGCAATTTCGATACCCATCCTTATGCGGTACGAACCTATGCAAAACAATTCATCATTCGGTCAAGCAATGTAACCAGACGTAACTTAATTACTTCCTGCTACCTAGTCAACTCCGTTCGCTCTGACAACAACCCACAAGGCTTCAATATCGAAAAATTTGCAGTCGTGGAAAACAGGGATATAGAAGTCATCGAACGCTAAAAAACAATCTTATGGAAACATTATCAGATTTAAACACGTTCGCAAAAATCCTTACAGAAAAAGGATATAACGGCTATTTTCATACGCAGGGTGCGTATGCCGGAAAGCTGAAAGAAAGTATCAGCGATTACCTTGAAAGCTGCCAAAAAGGTGCAGATACTTTGCCTAAACAAGACTTGTTGTTGACAGGCTACCTACAATGGTCGGGAGAAGACAAGCCAAGCGTAGAATGCAGTATGTGGGTAAATTATCTGAACGGCAAATTCTCACTCAACAGAATGGAGGTGGCAAGAAAAGACCAATTTGGGCAATTGCTAAAAAAATCGGAACTGACAAACCTCTCTTTAATAGTCCTACCCAATGCAGTTGAGGTTATTGCTTTGGTTAATGATGAACAAAAGCAAAATGTGGGTAAAATCTCCAAGCGGTTCAAGCTCTAACATCATCATAAAAAATTAAGAGTATGAAAAAACTAAGAGCAAATATGGATAGGTATTTTGATAAGCTCGACGAACGTTGGCAGGCATTGCCAGTGCGCAAGCAGCACCAATATACCCTGTACTTTTTTGTGGGATATCTACTGCTTACCGCAGGTGTAATTTTCAAAGTCTGGTACGATACCTCAAAGTCTGGAAACGATATGATCATAGAGCATATCGAAAATCCTGTCCTCAAAAAAAATGGAAGTCCTGCAAGATTGCAGGATAGTGTATCAACAATTTTAAAAAATCAAATTTATGAAAGAAAATGAGAACAAAAAATCGGTTGTTCGGGTAACGGAGGGGAACTCGACAGCAACTGCTGATGTGTTGCAAGACGGCACACAGAATAATAAGGAGAAGCTCAAAAAGCCCTTAATTTTCGGCTTAATGGCGATTGTTTTCGTGGGTTGTATGTACCTCATATTTAAACCATCCGAAGACAAAAAGACAATTGAAAATGTAGGGCTGAACGATGCGGTACCAGAGGCTACTGGAACTGGAATGCCTGCAGACAAAGGCAAGGCGTATGAACAGGAAATGCTCGAACGCAAAGAGCAGGAAAAACGCAATGCATTGGCTACACTTTCAGACTACTGGAATACAGAAGACAAAGAAGAGCCAACCGACGAACCGTTTAATGAAGAAGAGGAAAACAACAGCTTTGGCGGTAGTGGGAGAAATTCGGCAAGAAGCAGTAACCCTGCTTTGAACAGCTATCGAAATAGCCAAAGCGCATTGAGTTCCTTTTATCAAGATGATAACGCTGAAACAATGGAACTGCGTAAGCAGGTGGACGAATTGAAAGAAAAATTATCAGAAAAGGATGTGCCACCTGTGGCCACAGTTGATGACCAATTGAAGCTAATGGAGAAATCCTATGAAATGGCAGCAAAGTATCTGCCAAAAAATGCGAATACCGAAAATTCAACACCTGCTAATGGTGCTGTTCCGGATGCTGTTAGTGCTATGGCTACTAACCAAAAAGAGCATTTTGTATCGTTCACATCAGCAAGAAAAAATACAGTATCAGCCCTTTACCGTGAACCATCGGACAGTGCTTTTTTAGCGGATTGGAGCGAAACAAAGAACCGTGGGTTTTATACCGCTGGTTCTTTGGAACAAATGGCACAACCCAAAAACAGTATCAAAGCCTGTGTACACGATGCCCAAACAGTAGTTGGCGAAACAGGTGTGCGTTTACGATTATTAGAGCCTGCAAAAACACCGAGCCGTACCATTCCAAAAGGAACGATTTTAACGGCTAATGCGAAATTTCAGGGAGGGCGTTTACAACTAAAAGTTACCTCGATAGAACTGGAGGGCAATATCATCCCGGTAGATATAACCATTTACGATTTGGACGGACAGCAAGGCTTGTACGTTCCTTATTCGCCCGAAATGAATGCCCTTACTGAAATGGCAGGCAATATGAGCCAGACAGGCGGAACAAGCGTAATGCTCACGCAAAATGCTGGACAGCAGGTTGCAGCAGACCTTAGTCGTGGCGTGGTACAGGGAATTTCGGGCTACTTCGCCAAAAAGGTAAGAACCCCAAAAGTTACGCTGAAAGCAGGATATCAAGTCTTCTTGGTATCTAAAAAATAATGTTGAACTCAAATAATTTTAATAATGAAAAATCATTTAAAAACCTTTTGGGCAATTGCCCTGATACTCGGCTTTGCCGTACAATCTTTTGCACAAGACAGCATCAGAACTCCGCTTGCATTAGGCAAGATAGAACCGTATAAAATGGAAGTTACCTACGATAAAACTTCGCACTTGATTTTTCCGACCGCTATCCGTTATGTGGATTTGGGAAGCGAATATCTAATTGCAGGAAAAGCAGAAGATGCGGAAAACGTGTTGCGTGTAAAAGCAACGGTAAGGGATTTCGAACCTGAAACCAATTTTTCGGTCATTACCAATGACGGACGTTTTTACAGTTTCAATGTCTATTACAGTTCTTACCCAGAGGCAATGAGTTACGACCTACTCACAATGCAAAAGGCAGTTGATAAAGCTAACGGTAACGATGTGCTTTTTGAAGAGTTGGGCAATAATTCGCCTTCGTTGGCAGGATTGCTTTTGGAAACGATTTACAAAAATGATAAGCGTATTGTAAAGCACATTGGGGCAAAAAGTTTCGGCATACAGTTTATTTTGAAAGGAATTTACATTCACAACGGCAAATACTATTTCCATACGGAATTGAGAAATAAAACCAATGTGCCTTTCCAGATTGATTTTATCAATTTCAAAGTAGTAGATAAAAAGGTAGCCAAACGTACTGTGGTACAAGAACGCCCTATGATACCCCTCAGAACTTACAAGCCTTTGGACGAGATTGGCGGAAAACTAACCGAACAAAACGTATTCCTGTTAGACCAATTTACCATTGCCGATGACAAGGTACTGTTGATTGAGATTTTCGAGAAGAACGGTGGCAGACATCAAACTTTGCAGGTAGAAAATTCAGATTTGATAAAAGCTCGTTTGATAAACGATATGCACCTAAAATTTTAATAACATTTTAATGTAATAATATGAAAAAGTATATCTATACCGTGATGTTCATTTTGATGGCCATGACGGTTACACAGGCACAAAGAATGCTCCCAAAACAGAAAGGATTGGAAATAAGCACAGGAATACTGTCCGATGATAAAATCGGTAATGATTATTACCTCAATATCGGAATGACCGTGAACGGTAAAAACGGGAACTACCAGCTTTGGGCATTGGAATACACGCACCAATACCACAATTATAAAGACCTCCGCATACCGCAGGAAACTTATACTGCCGAAGGCGGTTACAGTTTCTTTCTGTTGGGTGATGCCCGTAAAAACATCACACTGAACTTCGGAATAACAGGTGTGGTCGGTTATGAAAGCATCAATCGTGGCGAAGCGATGTTGTATGACGGAGCAAAGATTTTGAGCGAGGATAACTTCATCTACGGAGCTGGTGGACGGCTCACTCTTGAAACATATCTATCAGACCGTTTTGTTTTAATCCTGCAAGGACGCACAAAAGTATTTTGGGGTACGGACTTAGAGCAATTCCGACCATCCGCAGGTGTGGGATTAAGGTTTAATTTTTAAAAACTTAAAACAATGATAGCAATATTTAATAAATTCAGAATAGGATTAGTGCCGATATATGTAATGCTGGCAATCCTAACAGCTTCGGTAACTTTAGTATCTTGTAGTAAAGATGATGAACTCGAAATACAGAACGATTTTCCTTTCGAGGTAAACGTGATGCCAGTTCCAAAAGATGTAGCCAATGGACAAACGGTAGAAATACGCATTGCCATACAGCGAACAGGCAATTACAGCAACACACAGTATTTTCTTCGCTATTTCCAATTTGACGGACAAGGCACATTGCGGTATTACGATGAGCAACCATATTTACCGAACGATTTATACCCATTACCCACAGAGCAATTTCGGTTGTACTATACTTCAACATCTGCCGTTTCGCAATCCTTTGATGTTTGGATTTCGGACAGCTTTGGAAATGAAAAACAGATAAGTTTTCAGTTTAATAGTGCTGATTAAAAACAATGAAATCCTGCCACAAAAAGCAGGATTTCTCTTTTTAAGGGATATTAAAACTGTTTTTTTTTGTAAATTTAAAAAGTAGATTTTAAGTGTTTTGTTATGGTCGCATCATTGGTTATAGGAATAATATTTTTGATTGCAGGTTTAGGACTTCGCTATTGGCTTAACCGACGAAAGTTTTACAGGCGTGGTCCGATGGGAGCCGAAGGTTTTTCATCTTATGAAAGTTCGGTTTTCATTAAATTTATTGAAAAGGTTGGTAAATGGATAGCTTATGGATTGATTATATTTGGACTTTTATCACTTTGGGTTTATTCTCGTGAGAAAAAAAATAGGGAAATCCAAAACATGGAAATCCAGAAACAGAATTAATCATTTTTAAATGACAAAATCCTTTGATGACATAACCTTGCGAAATATATCTGACATTATATCAAATCTATTAACGCATACAAAAATCACAGAACATTTAGCTGGTGCTAATATTTCTCAATCGCAAATTGGTACAAACAAAACCGACAGACTTTTTTATGCATTAAAAGAAAAGCAAATACAAGACAATTGTGGAAATAATGTATTGGCATTTGTAGTTAGGTTATTAAATCCTAAAAGATATAATTCCGAAGACGAATTTGAAAGAGACAGAACAACTATCAATGAAAAATTAGTTTACGAAGGGATAGAAATTGATAAAACCGGACAACCCCGACTAGTTGAAAAGGCTAAAACCATTTCAGAAGCTAAAAGCAGGTCACTTAAAATCAAAGAAAAAGTACACAGTATCGGAGTTCATTCAGAAATTTTACCATACTGCGAAGCCGAATGGCTGAAAGAAAATTATTTTCACTCTATACTAGAAATCACAAAAAGTGTTGCGGAAAGACTTAGGCAGAAAAGTGGCTATACTTCAGATGGAGCAGATCTGGTTGATGATTGTTTTGCTTTAGGAAAAGACAAAAGACCTATGCTTGCTTTTAATATGCTGAATAATCCAAGCGAAGAAAGTGAGCATAAGGGTTTCGGCAACTTCTGTAAAGGATTTTTTTCTATGTACCGAAATCCAAAAGCGCATAACCCGAAAATATTAGAAGACACTCAACTTTCAGAAATGACTGAAGTATTGGTTGTAGCTACAATTATTCATAACAAACTTGATAACACTTACAAAACAGGACTTAAATAGCGCAAATCGGATAACCCAAAAGTTATCCGATTTTTTAACTTACAAATCGGTGCATATAAAAGATGAGAGTTTTAGAGGTAAATAAATTTCGTCTGGACTGTGTTTTATGTAATCTTCTTTATCATAGTCCCACATAAAGCCAGGTCTGATTAAAGTAAAATCGTTTGTTTTATTTACGTACTGAACGTAGCTATAACCCCAAGGCGATTTGTAAATAATTTGCCCGTTAACTGCTGATGTATCAAAGTTCTTATCTTCAATCTGTTCAATCACTTTTATAAACGAAGGACATAGTCTTTCGTAAAATATCTCTAAGTTTTTTTCAAATCCTTTTGTCCTGTTTTTCAACTCAGAAATTCTAATATTAATTTTGGATTTTAATTCTACAAAATTGCTATTGAAATCATCTACATTCCTACAACCTAAATAATGAAGTGCATTTAAAGCCATAGTAAAAAAGTAATGTAATTCATCATCTTTCCATCGATTGTTAATTAAGCAAACAATTGTATTTATGAGTGCCTCTTTTTTTAGTTCCTCGATTTTCTTTTTTGTATAGTCAAATTCATACGCTTTAAATCCGCTTCTTGCCAGCATCAAAAAGTCGCCAATTAAGTTTAAACAACAACCCTTTACATTGTTATTGTCATAATCGTCTACAAATGGTAAATAACTGAAAAAATGGTGCGTGTCTTGTTCGTCATACTTTGCAGATTTCCCTCCGTATTCACTTATCAACTCAAGAGCGATTAAATATTTAGTCAAATCTGTAAGTGTAGGCCTATATGTTTTTGGTCGACTATTCCCATAGAGAATTTCTTGTTGGTAATTGTAAAGGTTATCAAAGTAGTTCATCAACTTTCTTTTTTCAGATTTAAGCATGACAAAGGAGAGGTTACGAACCGTTGCCACTTCTCCTTCCTCATTTCCATTTATGTTGCCTAAATCGTCTTCTTGCTCATCAATACTTATATCAGCTTTTTTATTTGTTGAAATTCCATTTAAATTGATGAACTTCAAAACATCTAAAACACGTAGGGAAAGAGAAGAGAGTAGAAGGTTTTTTTCAAATCCAGAATTTTCTATTGCTTTATAGGAAGAGAGATCGTAAAGTTTTTCAGGTTCTTTGTCATCATTCAACTTTGTAAACGTGTTTCTTCTGCTATCTAAAAAGCTGGCTCCTGTCTCATTTTCTGTTTCGTCAAAGATGGCGTAATGCAACAAGTCAAGAACTTTACTTAGTTCGCCATTTTGAATTTCGCTATAAATTTTCTCAATTTCCTCTGTTTTTGGGTTAGGATGCGTTTTCGCCAAAAGGAAATAATCGGAAATTAATAGTTTATTTGAGATAATCCCATCATTAACATTTGTCAATTGCACATATAGGAAACTGCCTAATTCTAAATTGACTGTTATTTTTAGCTCTTTCGCATAATTTGAGAAAGTTTTGGAATACAAAAATCGGTTTTGTTTATCGAAGAAAACAACCTTGAATTCATCGGTATAAGTTCCAGTGGAATGAAGTATAAATTCATCATAAATCAACTCTGCACAAAGCAACTGTACTTTAAATTGATTGTTCTTGATTATAGTTTCATAAATTGACTGATTTGTAGTCGCTGTAAATTCATCAAGGCTTTTACTATTGCTTGTTTTCAGTTTTATGCCTAATTGATTTAATAATCCACCTTTTTCTGACTGAATAAGAAGTGAAACTTCTGCATTTGAATTTTTGCCCAATAATCCCAATCCTGCAGGTGTAATATTGGCACTACCGAACAAGCAAAACTCTTTTCCATTTTTTGTCTTGAAATGAATAATCTTCCCGTGAAGTTTTGATTTTGAGTTTCCAGATTTTGCATATTGGATTTTGCTTACGCCTGCATCACACCAATTGTAAAATGTAAACGCTTTGCTCACTTGCATTGCAGAAGGGATTAAACCACTTTCATCCAATATGACTTTTACTATGGCTGAAGGAAAAAGAGAATTAAGTTCTTGCAATACTTTCCCATTTTTGTCATAATATGGAGAAATGGTAGTTATTTCTACTACTTTCTCATTGCTAAGATGTTTTAAAAGTTCGTTCCAAATAGAAGTTGTTTCAGTATTAAACAGGAAAGCAACCTTCTCTTTTTGCGACGTTTCGAAAAATTGAAATGTTTTTGTCTTTGGCAATTCATTCAGCCATTTAGAATGTTCAAGTATCCATTTTGTAGTTTTTTCATTCATCTGTCCCTTAACTGACGATGAAAGAGTTGATAGATAATCCCAAGCTGACGAAAAGACTGATGAATTTTCGGTTGAACGAATATCAAAATGAAATGCTCCCCAAATCTCATCATTGTTGCCATTTCCAGAATTTGTAAGGTTTCCAGAACCAACAATAAGCAATCCTTCTTTTTCACCAAACAACATCCAAATTTTTGGATGGAATACTGACTTTTGAAAAACAGGATAAAGTGAATAACCGGCAGAAAGTTGCATTTCTTCTCCTGTCGCTTGTTGCATTAACTCTGAATAATAATGTCCATCAATAAAAACGTTGATGTTTCTCACGCCACAAGAACGCAACCATTTCATTGCTTTCATTTCAAAAAAATAAAAGTCAAAGCTGAAGGTAGTAAGAATTGCAGAATGATATCTTCTGCTTCCTATCAATGTTAGTATGTTTTCTCTTTCTAGTATCATCAGTCAATCAAAAGTTTCTTATGTAATGGCGATAAAACCCTTTGGTCGTTGATTACCTGTAAATCAAACATTATGTTTTGCAAGGCGCTCATTCTTGGCGATGTGTTTCTTGGTGGAAATGTATCTATGAAACGGATGTATTGTTCCTCAATAAAAAATTTGTGGGTAGCCTGTGAGCCGTTGCCCATTTTTCTGAGTGCAACCATTGAGTGCCTGTAAATAATTTTGCGTAAAATAAATTGTTCAACAAAATCTTGAAGTGTATCATTTTCTGCTGTGTGAACTGTCAAGATACCATCAACCATATTCCCATCCCTTTCTATCTTTTTTCTGCTCATAAATTCTTTCAATGGATGAAGTTGCTCTCTATTATTCTTGAATATTTGAAGCAAAAGCATAAAACCATATTTTGCTGCCATAACAGGGTCGTTTGTTGCATCAATTTCCTTTTTGATGTTTTCCTCATCTTCTGTGTCAGGGATTAACTCCAAAATTTCTGCAAGTGAACTTGTTGGCTCTGTAGCTTGCTTTAGCTCTTTGCATATTTCATTTGTAATACTGCTTGAAAATTTCTTTACAAACAATGGTAGATATTGGTCTTGTTGGAAATCGTAAAGATGTTGTAATACAGCCCAAAACATCGTACCGCAACTGTACTGCCAATACTCATTTAATTGATAGCAGTACCAACCAATATTAGTTTCCGTTTCAGGATAACCATTTGTTCCCAATTTCTTTCGGTAACTTTCCAATAGAAATCTATACCAGTCGTAATTATTTTCATTTTTAACAGCTGTATTTAAGAGCGACAAAATTGTTTCCCTTCTGTGAAAAGTAAAACGTTCTTCCATTTCTTGACTTGGATCGTCTTTGTCCAAAAGCATTTCTACATATAGTTGCCATTCGGCATTTTCTGTTTGTACCGTATCAATCGCAAAATACTTTATCAGTTCTGAAATATCATCTTGGTAGAGTTTTCCTTTTTTGATATTAATATAAAATAACTCTTTTATTTGTGGTGACAATGATCCTTCAAAAGCCTCGGCTAATTGTTTCCCAGAAACTTTTTGTCTTGGGTGTGGTTTACTAATGTTGTAAATAACATCTCCATCATCATTTATTGCTGTAATAATTAAGGAAAGTGCCTGCATTGCTCCGTAATAATATTGTCCGAATGCACCGGATGGATATTTCCAATAAACATTTTTATCGGTATTGTCCTTGTCTGCTCCTTCGGCTAAGTCAAAATAAGTTTCCTCAGCTGTATTTATTAGGTTTGAAGCAAAGTTACTTCCTGTTATCTGTTGAACTCCTTTACGCTCGCTTTGCATAATTATGGCAATCATCAATTCAGCTCTGCGGATAAAACGATATTGTTCTTTTGAGTTGCCTTTCTTCTCGGTCTTGAAATAGAAGTCTAAAAGCCAACAATAAAACCCATAATAACGGAGACGATTAGTCAAATTGGAAATTCCAGGCAACATAGTGGCGTAAGTCGCTTCTGAGGTTGTTTGAAGGCCTAACGGGTCAAGTCCAGTGATTAGACTTATTGATGCTCCCCAAAACGGATAATTTGAATTGCCTTTTTGTAATACTGCCATTTAAAATTAATTTATCAGTAACCTATATTCTTCAAATTTACAAAATAAACTATCTTGAAATTTATATCGTGGCGACAAATACTACCTTTCAACGCCAATCAATACAACATTTTCCAAGCTTTTACAAATCCTTGATAAATTCCACTTCCACAGCAAAATTGAGCAGATTATGGAAGTTATCGCAATACAAAAATCCGCATTGGATGGAATGACAAATGAACTGAAAGCACTTTTGGAATTGACCGAAAATGCCACAATGAAATACATTTCAATTTTCAAAGAAGAAAAATGGCTAGATAACCAGGAAGTTTGTTTGATGATGAAGATTACTAAACGGACTTTGCAGACCTACAAGGACAAAGGGCTGTTACCTTATTCCAAACTGAACCGCAAGAATTATTATAAACTCTCGGACGTACGGGCTTTGCTCGAAGCTGGACAGCCGTACAATACCAATGATAATGGATTTACTGACGAATGATAATGAAGAAATCATTTCCCATCAAGAAATGATTTTGATATTGAGAGACCGTATTGAAAATATATTAAAAAACTATCGTCCCGTAATGAATGGAGAAATTTATTTGTCGGGCGAAGATGTATGCAAACTGTTACACATTAGCAAACGCACTTTACAGCAATATCGTGATGATAATATCCTGCCGTATATTCAGATTGGTGGCAAAATTATTTATAAGGAAACAGATTTGATGACAATATTGGAGCAGAATTATATCAATCACAAAACTAATTCAGACTAAGCTTTTTTATTGCATTAATACATCTAATAGCAAGAGTTTAGTATCTTTGCTATGTAAAATATAGAAATACTTAAAGTGTTTTTGCTTTAAGTCCCACATTGAAAACTGGTAATTTTTAGACAACGGGACGATAAGGAAGAACGCTCATGCCATAGGCGTGGGCGCTCGCTTATTCGTTGTCGGGTATACCAGTGCCTCAATGTGCGGTAAGTGTAGTGGCCTGCGCTTTCTTTTTGTGCAGGGCTACATCAACTTTAAAAAAGTATGATGATATGAAAACTGGTACATCCCAACAAAAAATTACACTCGCCTTTATCAATGATAAAAGCCCAATTTTAGATTTCATTTGTAAAGACCTCATTGCTTCAGGAACTGAAGTCTTATTTCGTTCGGAAAGCATTGAAGATGGACTATCACAATTATCTTCATTAAATGAACTCCCAAAAATTTGTATTATCGACCTTGATTTTTACAACAAGAATGTTTTTGTTGAACTTCAAGAATTAAGAACAAAATATCCAACTATAAAACTTATTGCACATAGTGATATTGATGATGAGAAAGTGGGTAAATATCTTTTAGATATTGGTTTTTCAAGTTACTTGCTGATTGGTAATGATGCGGAATATTTTAGAAAAGTAATAGAAGCCGTTATCAATTAGGATAAAATTCACTAATTCTCATACAAAATACTAGCGATTTTTTTATCATTTAGTACAAACCTTATCTGCTCATATTTTTGAGTAGGGTGCATATCCTTTTCTGTAACTGGCGGAAAATATTTTACTCCAATAGTCACGTTTGGTAAACTAAAACTCCAAGATGACCTGATTTTAAAATTCTTACCACACAATTGTTGATCGGATGAGTTCAGACATTCTTTGAATTTTGAAAGCCCTTCGATTTCAAATATTGTTTTCCAGTTTTTACGAACTTCAAAAACGATATTTTCGTCAAGATTTTTCAGGATACTACTTTCATCGGAACTGTTACAGGCGTTTATAAAATCTCTGATGATTTTTCGTGGTTGTTTTTGAATTTCTCTGATTTCTTTCTTTTTGTTTTCAAGATAAGTGCTAAAATCCTTGTCAACCAATTCAGATAACTTATAGTATCCTGAATGAAAAGCTTCTAATGGAGATTTGTATAATCTATCTTTAAAAAAAGTTGCTTCATCCGTTTCATTGGCTTTAAAATGATCCAGAAGCAAAAAACCTTTTTCTTCGGTTGTACTGTTAACACCATCCACAATGTTTACAAAGTAGAACTGCTCTTTATCTTCGAACAAAACTTTGATTTTAGAGTTGAATTTTTCAGACTTATTTGCCGATGCTTTCACAAGATATTTCGTTTCATCCAAAGGATTTTCAATCCGTCTTCCCCAGCCATCAGTCGATAATTCAGATTGGTATCGGTATATTTGTATCCGTATTTCCTTCCGTCCTTTTTCGAGGTCGGTGGTAAATTCATATCCAGGAAAAGAATTGAGAATAGCCGTGTCTAATTCCCATTCCTCATAATCACTTGTAAAATTTATTTGATAGCTAAATTCATATTCCCGAATGTAAACCGGAAATTGGAACTTGTTCCCGACGATTGTTTGCTCTAATAAGGTAATATCGGATTTCCTGTTTACGGTTATTGAGATTTCAGTTTCAATCATTTTGAAATTTATTTTTACTGACAGTTTTAAAGTAATGCCATTTTTTTGTTCAAACCATTGTGCTTGAGAGTAGAAAGGAAATCAAGTGAAGACTGCTTAATCATTGTCGTCACCCAATTGGTCAATGCATTTCAAAATTAGATTTACTTGTTTGTCCTCGGATTTTGTAGAGGATATTTTTTCAATAATTTTGATCCTATCTTCTTTTGGTAATTTATTGAACGATTTTAAAACACCCGAATTTCTAAAAGTATCTAATATTTCTTTTTCTGTAATCGGCTCCTTTGAAGTCAATAAGTAAAGTGTCACAGTTACAGTGTCGCCACCACTTTTGCTGATTGCTTTCCTGATTTTGTCATTAATTGAAATTAGCTTGTCTTGTCCTCCAATCGTAAACAAATTAATACTGTCAATTGTGTAGTTGTCAATTGTACCAGATACTTTCAATGAACCCCATTTTCCTACGATATGTTTAGTGTTAGGTACTTGGATGTGATATGTCCAAGCACCTTTACCTGCTTCATATTTCAATTCGAGTTCCTCGTCCTTTACTAAGTATTTCATCTTTTATGACCTGTATTATAGCTTTACCGCTAACCCATAATTTAGAAAATTTGGGTATTTTGTATAGGAATTAGTCTATTTGTTTTAAGGACAAATTTAATGAATTAGATACTAAAGTTATGGCAAATATTCTATTATAAACCATCATTAATCAGGCGACGTTCTTTTGCTTTTCTTTGGTCGCTGTGTGAAAAGAAAAGAAGTCATTACCAAAAACAAAAAATGGGATACTGAATATCCCACGCAAAAAACTCGCAACCTGTTTGGTAAAATGTAAGGAAAGGGAATTGTGGGCCGGTGCATTTTTGCAAAGTGATTGCATCCTCTTTAAACCGCAAAAATGCGTTTCCGACCGTAGCGAGGAATTGCATTTTTGCCCCCCGATTTCGGCTTTTAGGCAACTTTTATCGGGTGGGTGCGGAAATCTTTCAGATTGTGAAAAAATCCTTTGTATTCAGTCATTCCCCTGCGAAACAAGTTCCATAACAAAGAACAACCCATTTGTGTAAGCGATGAATTGATAAACAAATCTTGGTGTTCCAGCGCTTCGGCAAGTGAGCAACTTGGCGTGCTGTCCTCTTGTTCGGATTGCTTCAATAGTTCGCCAAATTCATCGGTAACAAATGGCAGGCTTGTCACCGTTTCATACTTTTCAGAATTGGGTTGCTTTATCTCTCCGATAGTAGATAGTATTACTTGTCCTGTATCTTGACTGTTGCCAAAATCCAACCAATATTTTGGCTCGTCTTGATAGTGTCTGCGGTAGCTTATTTCTTTAAGAATTTCAGCAACGCCAAACCTTGCCCGTACACTGTCCACACAAGTGATGGTAATGACTGCCCTTGCTTCTTCGGGCAATCTGCCAAACTTATCCTTTTCAAATTTTACCGTTTTGGCTTTCCAATTCGTACCTGCCCAACGGTTGCAACGATTGATTAAAGCAACGGATTTGTATAATCCTGTTTCACTTTCTGCAAAACGCTGTCTGCCTAAATTGGCATTCGTTATAACATCATCATCCCAAAGGCGGACTTGCAACCCTGCGTGTCCTAATGCTATCAAACTTTCGTTTATTTCCATTAAAGCGGTCAATACTTTTGAGCCTGTACCACCTGCTCCGATAAGGTTTACCGAAATCGGATTGGGAGGATTGAGTAAATAGTTGTCCGTAAAATGAACTGCTGTTTTTGTCGTATTCATCACAATAGATTTTTAAGGGCTTTATTATTCTTTTTCAATACCTCTTTAGGAAAGGGTTTATCCGTATTGATAAGGTCTTTCCAAAGGGTTACAATATTTTTTTTCGTTAAGTTTTCGCATAATGAATGACTGAAATAAGAATTGAAAAAATAATGTTCCCACGCATGTATAAATTCCTCAACCGAAGCCGAATTTTTAATGTCAATACTCACCGTACCCATACATACATTGCCCTTTTCGTAAATATTGAAGAAAGGTGCATAATGCAAAGGTGCTTTTTCGGTGGGTCTTCTGTCGCTTGCCAAAGCAAATAACGTAAGACTGCTTTTGCTTGCCAACCAAAGCATTGGCGGTACTTGTGCCATTCCGCTGGGTATGCCCAAACTATCCACAAAATACAGTTTCCGTTGTTGTGTTTTGGTGTACCAAAGTACCGTACCTTTTTCCGCATTTGGATTGATGTGTAAGATATTGGTCGGCAAAATTCCTTTTGGTTTTAAAAAAGCTTGGTTCTTTTCTTCATCGGTCTGTAAGGAATTGGCTAAAATATTGGCTTCTTTTACGGTTAATGGATGGGCATTGATAGGCGTTCCGTTGATGTCCATATCAAAATGCTCAACATACATATCGTTTTCTGTTCCTTTGGTTTCATAGAAAACCAAAGCGGATTTTGGATAGTACAATGTGCCAAAATGGTCTTTTATATCTGTTGTTGTATTCATTTTTCTATCGTTTTGTATTCGTATAATATTCCACTCAAATCATTCAATAAACCAAACAAACGGTTTTCAAAATCAAGATTGGCTGTTGGTATTTCGCTTCCGTCAAATCGCTTGGAAATGGTAGGTTCTTCCATTGCTCCGTACTCGTTAAATTCATTGTTGATGGTATCTGAAAGGCTTTCGTATAACCAGCCTCTGGTATCTGCAATAAATGAAATGTACTTTTCCATTCCGATTACTTCATTTTCGTCATCATCATAAGGGTCTTTTTCAGGCAATGTTGCGTTGCTGAAAATAGTGGTGTTCGGATATTCTGTACAAAGGGCAAACGCATTACAAGCCACTTGCCAACATTCCTTGTCGAACATATCAACACTTTTAAATCGGTTCAAACGCTGTTCAAATACCTTTAGATTAGTTCGATTAAATAGCTTTTGTTCTATTCTATCGCCAATGTATTCGGCATTTCTCAATTCACTTTTATAGCTTTCAGTTTCTTCCGTTTCCTCGTCCTGTTCCACCCAATCGTTCATCATTTCGTAAAGCCAATACAAGTAACTTTCTTCCTGCCTGTAATACGGAATTTGAGCGATATGATACAGATAACTACATACCGATAGTAAAAGCTGTGCGGTCTTTTTACGCTTTGGGTCTTTGAGCATTTTAAAGAGTGGCACAACGGGAATGTAATACAAGGTTGTTCCTGTGTTGTATCGTTCCTCGCTTATAAAATAGGTTTTCCTGCTATCCTTTACCAATCTGAAACCATCCCAATTGCTGTTGGTACGCTTTACTTTGTTTTCCATATCCCACATAGCCAATGTTATATTGTAGGGAAACTTAAAACTGTTGGTCTGCATTGGTTCAATCCTGTAATGCTTGGCAAGTTTGGAAAGGGACTTGTAAAAATCCCTCTCCGTTTTCTGACAAGCCTGTACGGATGGTGCTGTTTTTAGTTTGGGCAGAAACGTACACTTTAGAATACCATTGGTAGCATTGCTATTGGTACGGATTTCTTCTTGTCTTTCTGCACTTGGTTTGCGTCCTTTGGTCTTTGTAGCCAATTGGTGAACTCGCCTAACTGTCGGTGCAATTGCCGTTGTCGTTTCTGTTCGGGTATGCTGATAGTTCCCGATATGATGTTGCGTTGCATAATTCATCGCTTTAATATTTGGTTAACCTTTCGTACCCATTACACTCTCAAACTTGTACTCGACTGCATCGTCTTTTATTTGTGGTGCAGATGCTTTTGCCGTTGTCAAAATCGGGTACATATTGGCGTAAAAATTCATTACGGCTTCCACGCTCCAACGTGGTTCGGGGTCGGTCAGTCTGATGTCCTGTCCTTTATCTTTGAGTATAAAAACTCTTTCTAATTGCGTTGCTAATAACATAATGTTCTGTTTTAATGATTAATATTCGTTTTCATCTTCGTGTGTTTCATCAATAGGATAATCGGCAGTAACTTCTTCCGCTTCTAGAAGTTTGGGTTTTGTTTCGTCAATTGCTCCGAAAAGGCTCGGTGTTGCGAATTTGTCGGATAATGCTGTTTTGCGTTTGCGTATCTCGTCTGCTTTTTCGGGAAACTCCGTTATATCGGGAACTTTTATCCACGCTTCACGAAATTTGCCCTCTTTTTCCAACTCGTCCGCCTTTGCCATTGCATCTTTAAACTTCTTGTCTTTGACTTCTTTTTCTTTTTTCTCTTTTTCGGTTTTCGCTTTCTCGATTGCCGATTGTGCTTTGGCTTCATCAAGTTGCTTTTGAAATTTCTCCATATCCACCATTAAGCCCGATACCTTTTGTATAGGTGTGGTCATCTGCTCAAAAAATCCCTCGTCAAACTCCTGGGGTGTGGCGTTAAAGGTCAATGGTGGAATTAGATTTTTTGCACTATCTCCACACGCTTCGTTGTTGAGCAATACTGTTACAATTAGGTTGCTTTCTATTCCTTTTGAAATGTTCAGTTGCAATACTCCTGTAAAGTCTAACTGCTGTATCTGATTGAAAAAATTGGTGTTCATTATTCTTAAATTTTAATTGTTAATACTTTTTTCTTTTTTAAGTTTCTCGTGCATATCTGCCCAATAATCCTGTCTTTCCTTGTCGGTTTCTGTTGGTGGGTTGTGCTGATATTCTTTATACCAATCTATTTGCTGAATAGCTTTTATGAGGTCGGTAATTTCAATCCAATTCCCTTTTTTATCTATGATTTTCATCGTACTTGGCTTTAAATGTTATTTGCTGATTTCCGCTATTTGGTCAATCCTACAATAGATGATACTTCGAAGACTTGTTTTATCGGGAGCGTTGTATTCTGCCCAACTACCGTACTGCTTTACGATATAGGATTTTAAAACATCCTCAAAACCAAAGCGATAACCCATAAGCGGTACGGCTCTTTTGAAATAAGCATTTCGGTTTACTGCTTCGGCAAGCCAATTTTTTTCGGCTCGGTTCAATTTTTCGCCTTTGTTCAGTTTTTCCCTTAATAAGTAAACCTTTGCATTTTGCAGGGTTGCCAATTCGGGTACATCTTGGCGTACAAACTTTGTAGCTATTGTTCTTGTTTCCATTGCCTTTGGTTTTAAGTTTCTTGAATTTTAATTTTCCTCTCCAACAAGTTTTCTAATATCTCGTAATCGCTTTCGTAAGCATTACCCTCAAAATGGTAGGTATCGGTTTCTTCATCAAACTCGTATTGTTCAAAATCTTCGTCTTCCAAATAAACACCTGTGAGTAGCTTGTCATAAAATGTTGCCCTGCCATATACAAGATTGCCCATTTCTTCATAATCGTATGTAAAGTTCACTTCGTAATGTTCCGCTATCTTTTGAATGATTTCCATATTGGGCGACCATTTTGTTTCATACTGAAACTGCCCTTCATCGCCATCATTCCAATAGATATTGAAGAAATAACCACCATTATCTTTAGAAATAAAATCGGGTAGTTGCCCTTCTTCGGATTTTTCTTCCTTTTCCTTCATTGATTGAAAAAGTTCCTGTATTGCTGTGATTGTTTCGGGTTTCCCCTCGAATACAACCGTATTACTGCACCAATTTGCCATAACTTTTGTTTTTAGTAGGCTACCACCGATTAAAGCGGTAGCCTGTTTTTATTTAATTAAGGTTTAGGATTTCTGCACCATCTAAAGCAAAACCATTACACAATTCAAATGCTTTCTGTGATTTGAGTTGAGCAGTACCACCCAATACAATGCTCTGCAACTTGGCTTCATCATTCTTGTAATTTCTTACGTTCTGATAGTAACCTGTAACCGCATTATAAGCTCCGAACAATGTTCCTTTTGTCGTATCCATTTGTTGGGTGTCGCTTATCATTGCGTATGCAAAAGCATCTTCAACGGTGTTTTTGAACACGGTTGAAATTTCATCTTCCGCACCTTTTTTGATTAAATCAAAGGTTTCCTTATTCGGGCAAAGTGCCAATTGAATTAGCTTTTTAACCTCTCGGTCTGTTACCTTTACTTTTGCCCATTCATTGAAAATTCCCTCTAATTGGTTGCTCAATGTGTTGGCAAGTCCCATAATCTTGTGAGCGTTCTCGATACGTCCTTTTGCTCCCGAAGTGTGTTTGATACGGACAACATTGGTCATATTGCGTAATGAAGCGTTTAAGGTATTTTGGCAAACGATACGGATTGGTGTAAATGCGGCTGTGATACTTCCGCTACCATCGTGCGAAGTGGTTAGGAAAATGTATTTTTCCGTAACATCATCGCCATTGCCTACACGGATATAGTCAGGCAGTTTGGCTGTGATAAAAATACGTTCTCCGTTGCCTAATGCTCCTGCGGTTTCGTACAGAATGCCCTCGCCACCACCTACAATAGCATCAAAGAAATTAAAGGCTTCACGGTTTTGTACGATATGGTAATCCTTGCCGACTACTCCCAATACCTTATTGTTATCAGTGCGAATGTTGGCGAAATAGTTAGGTACTTCTAATTCGCTACTGCCTATCTCTATACCGTTAGCCGTTTCGATAATGCCCGAACCTTTGGTAAAAAGTGGGGATTTTACGACTTCGTAATCTAACCCTGCGTGTTTGATAGCTTCCTCGCTTGTCGGGTATTGCTCCACGATTTGCCCCAAGTTGTGCCATGCTTTTTGTTGTACGCTAAAAAATGAATAACGTCCTGTTCTCTCGTTAAAATTGATATTATGTGCCATAATGTTAGAAATTTTGATGTTAAAAATGATTGAATGTTCTTGATTAAAATGGGAGGTCGTCTTCTGCCTTGCTATTGTTTGTGCTTGTGGTAGCTTGTGCCGTTTCCGATTTTTTGCCACCTCCGTGCAATTTGATTTGAGAGGTATGGAAATTCAGTCCTGCTCTTGGTTCTCCATCATTACCTGTCCACGCTCTTGTGCTTACTCGTCCCGATAGTTCTACCAAAGTACCTTTTGTGAGTAGCTTGGCTACATTCGGGGTTATCCAATAGGAGCAATCGAAATAGGTTGTTTGCTCTATGCGTTCGCCCTGTTTGTTACGGTAGCTGTCGTTGGTCGCTACTGAAAAGTTTACTACTTGTTTGTCCTGTGACGTTGTGCGTACTTCCGCATCCCTTGTCAATCTTCCTGTGATGTTCATATTCTTTAATTTTTAGTTATTGATTTTGATTTTTTTTGATTTATTCGGCAATGAGAGGAGGTGCTGTTTCGTTTCATTACCATTTCCAATGTTTTTAATCTTCATATCTGACATTTTTTTTTATTCGTTTAAAGAGCCGGAGTATGCTATGTTTCGTTTCACGAGCATAAAAGGTTCGTGTTTAGCATCACCAAGGTTTTGGAAAAAAATACTACCCAACGGGTGGAGATTATTTTCCAAACTTGCTTGACATTTGTGATGCGTTAAGAACACGGAAATACCTTTGCTCTTGAAATGGGACAAAAAAGCATACGGGTCTTTGGATAAAATGAATGTGGAAGCCAAGAAGATGGCATTGAGAAATGGTTTACAATGAATTGAAATAACACTTCCAATTCGCTGAATTTTTAAAACACTTTTTTAAAGCGGTGGGGCTATCAAAGCCACACTAATAGAGGATTAAAAAATTGTATTTGTGTGGGAGGCGTAGATGGCAACATTTTTTAATCTTCTGTTCCAGAAGTAGCCGAAAAGCTCTTTTACAGAAAGGGAATAGCAGAGCGAAGTAAATGTGCTTTGGCTATAAAATATGGGCATAAAAAAAGCAGAACCGTTAAGTTCTGCTAGTAATTATCAAATTGTGATTAACTATATAACCTGTAAAAACGCTTCTTCAATCTCCTTAAATTTAGGAGCTACTAAATCCATATCCTTACTAATCTTTTGGCTGGTAATTTTAGCATAAATCTGTGTAGTTGAAATGTTTTTATGTCCCATCATTTTGCTAAGGCTTTCAAGAGGTACGCCTTCGGTCAAAAACATCGTTCCAAATGTGTGTCTTGCGGTGTGAAAAGTTACTTTTTGTTCTGTAATAATTTCAGCTTTTTCAATTAATTTGCCAATGTGAGTATTGCAGGTTACATTAGTTGGAACTGGAAAGATAAACTCATTACGAGTGCTACCGAGGTATTTTTCTATAATACGTTTTGGGATTTCCATTAATCGAACATTAGAAGCAATATCTGATTTTTTTCTTCTGCTGATGATCCATTGATGGCCATCGAAGAAAGACTGAATATTGTTCCTTGTTAGTTTTTTAATATCCGCATAAGCAAGTCCGGTAAAACAACTGAAAATAAAAAGATCTTTCACAAGCTCATACCGTGGGTGGGGCGGTGCACACATCATCAGTTTTTCTACATCTTCTTTAAGAATATAACCCCTGTCGGTTTCTTCCATATTAATTTCATAATCTTGAAACGGATTATCACGTATCAAACCTTTTTTTATAGCCAATTCTACCAGACTTAGTACGGGCATCGTGTAAACCCAAACCGTATTATGTGTAGATTGTAAATCGTACCGAAGATAAAAATCGAATTCCCTAATAAAATCTCCAGTCAATTCCCGAAAGGCCATATCATCACGATGATAGCGTTCTTTGATAAAAGTGGTAAGATGATTATAAACCGTGATGTACTTGTTGTAGGTGCTTTGTGAACGTTCTTCCTTGTCAACCAATTTTTTAAAATCCTCATTTTTATCGTTAAAGACTTTTAGAATTGCATCATCCATTACACCAACACCCAAGAATGAGAGCTTTACTTTTTGGGAAGTAGCAAAGCCCTCGTGTTTCAGCATATCTTCATAAATTTTGTCGATACGCCCACGTATGTTATCCAACTTTTTATTAATATTTAAAGCTGTTGCGCTTTTGCCCTCAACTCTTCCATATTTTAGATCCCAATTGCTAGGGTCAATTTCTAACTTTGTCCCAAAAGTTTTAGGTGTTCCGTCAATGGTAATACGTGCCATAATTGGAGCATTACCATTTTTTTTCAGTTCGTTCTTTTTCAAGTAGAAAAGCAGTTTGAACGTTGATTTTTTTGTCTGCGTCATAACTCAAATGTTTAATGTTTAAAATTAATTTACATTGAGTTACAAGGAAATATAAAAATAAGTGCAAAACACTGAAATATAACCGTTTAAGCTAATAAGGAACCTCTATTAATCGGTAACGAATTAGTAACTTAACTTTGTCATTTCAAGCCCAAAATCTATCAGACACCGATTTCCAAATAAAGACTACTTCTTTATAAAACATTGTATAGCAACGGATTTAATCGTTTTGCTTACTTTTGCTTTTTACTAATCTTTTTTAATAGAAAAAATAATATTTAGCCGAGTTTGTAAGCTCGGCTTTATTTTTGTTAAAGTAAATTGAAAAAATACTATTTTTACGTAATAATAAATTGAAAAAATACTATGAAAAACAAAGGATGTCTTATCGGTGGTGGTTTTTTAGCTGTCATTGTAATTGTCGGATTATGGTTAATGTCTGTTTATAATGGATTAGTACCTATGCAAGAAAATGTTACTGCTCAATGGTCGAATGTAGAAAATACATACCAAAAACGTTCTGATTTAGTAAATCAGCTAGTAGGAACTGTAAAAGGAGCTGCAAACTACGAAAAAGAAACATTAACAGCAGTTATAGATGCCCGTGCAAAAGCAACTTCTAATCAAATTAAAATTGATGATCCAAGCCAATTAACACAAGAAAATATTGCTAAATTTCAAGCAGCTCAAGATCAATTAGGATCAACATTAAGTCGTTTATTAGTCTCTGTAGAAAAATATCCAGAATTAAAAGCTGTAGCTGGCTTTACGAACTTACAAGCTTCTATAGAAAGTATGGAGCAAGAAGTTTTATTTGAAAGAAAAAAATACAACGAGGCTGCAAAAGTATATAATACTAAAATCAAAACATTTCCAACTAATATGATGGCTGGAATTGCAGGGTTTACACAGAAAGGATATTTCGAGGCTGCAGCTGGAACTGAAAACGCTCCTACTGTAGATTTTTCTAAATAATAAATTATCATCATTATGGGAAAAAAGAAACATGAATTTCTTTCTTCAAAAGATGAAAAAAAAATAATCGAAGCCATTCAAAAAGCGGAGAAAAATACAAGTGGAGAGATTCGAATTCATATTGAATTCGAATCTTCTCTCAATCATTTTGACAAAGCTTTAGAAGTTTTCGAGCAATTGGAAATGCATAAAACCAAAGATAGAAATGGTGTATTGTTTCATGTTTCGCCAACCGATCACAATTTTACAATTGTAGGAGACGAAGGAATTGACAATATAACGCCAGACGATTTTTGGGAAGATATAAAAGCAGATGTTGTCAAGCATTTCAAAAAAGAACATTATGTAAAAGGGCTTTGCAAAGGAATTAAGAAAACTGGCAAAGCACTTAAGAAATATTTTCCTCATCAAGAGGATGATACAAACGAATTACCAGATGAAATTAGCTACAGTTAAATACTTTTTTCTAACTTTTTTTCTTTCCATTTTAACCGTTTTTGGGCAAACGCCTGATGAATTGGTTAATATGAAACATCCGCCTAAAAAGCTTGTGCAAGATTATGCACATGTTTTTGATGCAATGCAATTGGATGAATTAGAACGAAAATTGGTAGCCTATGATGATTCAACTTCTACGCAAATTTTGGTGTTAACAGTCGAGTCTTTGGATGGTTATCCGTTAGAAACTTTTGCGAATGATATTGGTCAAAATTGGGGAGTTGGTACACAAGGCAAAGATAATGGAGTGGTAATTGTTTTGAGTGAACAAGATCGTAAGATTACTATCAGAACAGGCTATTCGGCTCAGATTTATCTACCACCAAGTGTTAACAAATCAATTATTGACAATGTTATTATTCCGTATTTCAAACAAGGCGATTACGCTGGCGGAATAAATGCTGGAGTCAATTCTATTTTTCAAGCTTTTGCAGGAAAATACAAACAAGACAAACCAAAATCGCAAGAACCAGATATGGATTGGTTTGCATTGATTTTTGCCATAGGATTTTTCATTTTTATCTTTATTATTATATCTAAAGGTAAAGGAGGAAATAATGGAGGAAATGGTGGTAGACGAAGAAGTTTGTTGGACGATATTATTATTATGAATACTGGAAGTTCAATTTTTGGAAGTGGAAGCTCTTGGGGAGGATCATCTGGCGGAGGCGGCTTTGGTGGCTTCGGAGGTGGAAGCTTCGGAGGTGGAGGTGCTTCTGGTAGTTGGTAATGATTTTTATATGAATAAAAAAATACTTATTCTTTTAGTTGCAATTATAGCGTTCTTAAATATCTTTTTTTATTTCGGGGCATTATATTTTAATTTAAAGTATCCATTGTATGGTAATAGTAGTTTTAGTTCTAATATAATTGTGTTTTTTTCTATATTAATAAGTATTGTTTTAGCATTTGTCTGTAGAAAGATACCTATTGCATTTAGGTTTTTAATTTTTATATTATGTTTTTGTTTTATTTACTCTGTCTCGATTATATTTTTCAAGGACTTTTATATTAATGTAGATAAAGCTTTGGCAATAAATTATCCAATTAAGAATGCGAGTAAATATTATGATCACAATGATCCGATAATAAAATTAGAAGCTAATAATGGTAAGATTTATTATTATTTTCAAAAAACTTCGTTAGGAGATATTGAGATACCGAATAATGAAGTTGAAAATATAAGACTTAAAAAAAGTATTTTTGACTCTGAAGTATTATACTATTATATCAAATAAAATCAAAAATCCGAACGAAACCGTTCGGATTTTTTTAGGACTAAACATTATTCGTTAAATTCGTTTTCTAAATCAGTTTATGGAACTTCTAAATCATATTTATACCAATCAACGCAGTAATACAAATAATACTTCTGATGCGAGATCTGAATATCAGCGTGATTATGATCGTATTATTTTTTCGTCTGCGTTTCGTCGTTTACAAAATAAAACACAGGTTTTTCCATTACCAGGAAGTGTTTTTGTTCATAATAGATTAACGCATTCGTTGGAAGTTTCTTCAGTTGGACGTTCGATGGGAAATTTGATTGGAAAGTTTATTACTGAAAATTATCAATTGACAAAAGAGTCGCAAGAATTTTATAAATATAGTATTCACGATGTTATTTCGGCGGCGTGCTTGTGTCACGATATCGGAAATCCAGCTTTTGGACATTCAGGAGAAGATGCTATAGCATCCTATTTTGATCGTCATGAAACAGATTTGAAACCATATTTTACTGAAGCTGAATGGGCTGATTTAATCAATTTCGAAGGAAATGCAAATGCAATCCGAATTTTAACACAACAACAAAACGGAAAATCGGAAGGTGGTTTACGTTTGACGTATTCTACTTTGGCTGCTATTGCAAAATATCCATGTGAATCGGTTGCAAAAGATAAAAGTCAATTGCATCGAAAGAAATTTGGATTTTTTCAGGCGCAAAAAGAAGCATTCATTACGATTGCTGAAAAAACAAACATGATTTTGGAACAAGATTCGCCAATTATTTACAAGCGACATCCGTTTGTATGGTTGGTTGAAGCGGCTGATGATATTTGTTATTCGATTATCGATGTTGAAGATTCGCAACGTTTAGGAATTATTGATCACGATAAATGCCGAAAATTATTCTTGAATTTAGTTGAATCTTTAGATCCATCTCAAATTGATAAAACAAAAAATACATTGAAATCGATTTCAGATAAAAATGATAGAATTGCTTACTTACGTGCAAAATCAATTAATTTGTTGACTCAAAAATCGGTTGAGGTTTATCAAAATAATTTTGATCAGATTGTAAAAGGAGAATTTAAAACAGCTTTATTAGATGTTATTAAAAATGAAACAGAACAAGTAACAAAAAAAGTTTTGGACGAAATTCAACGTTTCTCGATTGAAAATATTTACAATCATCGTTCTGTTCTCGAAATTGAAAATGCAGGTTATAATGTAATGTCTGAATTACTTTCGCAATTTATTCCTCCAATTTTAAAAGATGAAAAAGAACGTAAAACGTTTGAGAAAAAAGCCTTGCGTTTAGTTCCTGCTCAGTTTTTGTACGAAAAAGGAACTAAGTATCAAAAGGTAATGGGGATTTTGGATTATGTTTCGGGAATGACTGATAATTATGCAACTGAATTGTATCGTCGTATCAAAGGAATTGAAATTGGAATGACAATTTAAGTTAGAAATTCGAGGAGAGAATTCCAGAGCTTGTCATGCTGAACTCGTTCCAGCATCTCATAACAATGAACGTATTTGTCATTCTGAGCTTGTCGAAGAATCTATAAGTAGAAAAAATAACATCATACAATAATGAAAAATGTAATAATACGAGAGGCAAAAAAAGAAGACTGTCCTCGAATTTTGGAATTAATTAGAGAATTAGCTTTGTACGAAAAAGCACCAGACGAAGTAACAGTAACCTTAGAAGAAATGGAAGAATGTGGATTTGGAGATAAACCAGTTTGGGGTTCTTTGGTCGCAGAAGTGGATGGAAATGTAGAAGGAATTGCGTTGCATTACGATCGTTATTCAACTTGGAAAGGACGCAGATTATATTTGGAAGATTTAATCGTAACCGAAAAAATGCGCGGTTCTGGAATTGGTAAATTATTATTGGATGAATTAATTGTTTACGGAAAAGCGAATAATTACCATGGAATGGTTTGGCAAGTTTTGGATTGGAATGAACCTGCAATTAATTTCTACAAAAAATATAACGCTGATTTTGATCCAGAATGGATTAATGTTTCAGTGAATTTTTAAAACTTTTAGATTTATATATTTTGTATTATTGCAAAAATTAATATGAATATGAAAAACTTATTTTTGACTTTATGTCTGTGCTTTTCGGCGAGTTTATTTGCCCAAGAAATTAATTTCTCTACTATAAAAAATGGAGAAATGATTTTGAAGAATAATCAGAAAATTAAATTTAGTTCTTTAGAAGAAGAAGGAGATAAAATCTATTTTTTTAATTTAAGTAGTCAACAACGAGAGCATTTATATAAAAGTTCAATCTTATCAATTGATGGAATTGCTTTGACAGATAAATATGATTTAAAAGAAAACAATTTAACTAAAGTGTCTAAGCAGGTTTATCAGCTTGAATATATTAATAGTAGAAATGTTTTATTAGATGGAAAAAAATTATCTAAAGGAGAGTTAATTAATATTCTTGAATCTGATAATAAAGCACTACAACAATATAAAAATGGAGTGACACAAAAAAATATTGGAACCATTTTAATAGGTGTTGGGGCTGGATTATTTGTAGGAAATGGAATTGCAAATGTAAGTAGTGCTAACTCAGGAGAAGAAAGAAATAATACTTCAATTTTATTTTTTATAGGAGGAGGATTGGCAGCTTCTGGTATTGTTTTGAAAATTATAGGAGCTAATTCGGTTAAAAACTCTATTTCAACTTATAACAAGCAAAATTTAGCTTATAATAAATCAAATCTAGATTTTAAATTTTTAGTTTCTAATAATGGAGCTGGATTAAGATTAAATTTTTAATAACAAAAAACTCCAACTTGATGAAAAGTTGGAGTTTTTTGTTTTGTTTATTGCTTACCGCTATTTCATAAATCCTTCATACCATTTCCATAAAATAATACCTGTACAAACAGAAACATTTAACGAATGTTTTGTTCCAGATTGTGGAATTTCGATACACGTATCACATTGATCAATGATTGATTGTTGTACACCATCAACCTCATTTCCCATCACAATTGCATATTTCTGAGATTGGTCAACTTCAAATTCATTCAACAAAACAGAACCTTCGGTTTGTTCAATCGTTACAATTTGATAACCATCTTCTTTTAGTTTTGCAACCAATTCATTCGAATCTTTTACATATTCCCAATCAACAGAATTTTCTGCACCAATTGCAGTTTTATGAATTTCTTTATGAGGCGGAGTTGCTGTAATTCCGCACAAATAAATTTTATCAATTAAAAAAGCATCAGAAGTTCTAAAAACTGCACCAACATTGTGCATACTTCTCACATTATCTAACACCACAACAATCGGATGTTTTTCAATAGCTTTATATTCTTCCGCAGAAACGCGACCTAATTCGTCTAATTTTAGTTTTCTCATCACTTCGTTTTTAACTAACTTAGCTGTTCAAAATTTATAATAATTTGACAAAAGTAGTAAAGAATAAGGAAACTCCTCTAATGAAACAATATAACACGATCAAGGCGAAATATCCTGATGCGATGTTGTTGTTCCGTGTGGGAGATTTTTACGAAACATTTGGAGAAGATGCTGTGCGAGCTTCTCGCATTTTAGATATAGTTTTAACGAAACGCGCCAATGGCTCTGATAATAGTGCTTTGGCAGGTTTTCCTCATCATAGTTTGAATACTTATTTACCGAAATTGGTGAAAGCTGGTTTGCGTGTTGCAATTTGTGATCAGCTCGAAGATCCAAAAATGGTAAAAGGTATCGTAAAACGTGGTGTTACAGAATTAGTAACGCCTGGTGTTGCGTTGCAAGATGAGGTTTTATCGTCAAAATCGAACAACTTTTTGATGGCTGTTCATCAAGGTGATAAAACTTTTGGAATTGCGTTGTTAGATGTTTCGACGGGAGAATTTTTAGTTTCTGAAGGACAAGAAGATCAAGTGGCGAAGATTATTCAATCGTTTCGACCAAGTGAAGTGATTTATCAAAAACGTGTCAAATACAATTTTTCTGACGTAAAAAGTAAATTTTTGTTGGATGATTGGGCTTTTCAATATGATTTTGCAATTGATAAATTAACCAATCTTTTCAAAACTAAGAATCTTAAAGGTTTTGGAATCGAAGATTTAAAAGATGGAATTATTTCTGCTGGTGCTATTTTAGCTTACTTGGACGATACGCATCATTTCGAAATTCAGCACTTAACATCTATTCAGCGTCTTAATCAAGATAGTTTTGTGTGGATGGATCCATTCACGATTCGTAATCTAGAATTGGTTTATTCTCCACATCCAAAAGGTGTTACGTTATTAAATGTTTTAGATGATACCAAAACTCCGATGGGTGCTCGTTTGCTGAATCGTTGGATGGTAATGGTGTTGAAAGATTTGAAATCAATTCAACGTCGTCAAAATATTGTTGAATATTTCCACAAATTTGGAGATTTACGTTACGATCTACGCGAAAAATTAGGACAATTAACCGATTTAGAACGTTTAGCTGGAAAAGTTTCGACAGGTAAAATTACACCTCGTCAATTACAACAATTAGCACAAAGTTTGAAAATTTCGGAAGAAATAAAAGAAGTTGCTGAACAATCAAATATCAAAGAAGTTTCGGATTTATTTACGCGAATAGAACCGATTGACGATTTAACGCAAAAGATTTTTGATACACTTTCTGATGAGCCACCTCATCAAATTGTAAAAGGAAATGTGATTAGAGAAGGCGTTTCGGAAGAATTGGATCGATTAAGAAAAATTCAGTTTTCTGGAAAAGATTATTTGGATCAAATGTGTCAACGCGAAACAGAGCGAACTGGAATTTCGTCCTTGAAAATTGCATTCAATAATGTGTTTGGTTATTATATTGAAGTTCGAAATACGCACAAAGATAAAGTGCCAGAAGAATGGATTCGTAAGCAAACTTTGGTGAATGCAGAACGTTATATTACCGAAGAATTAAAAGAATACGAAACACAAATTCTTGGCGCAGAAGAAAAAATTCTTGCTATAGAAAATCAATTATTTATTGAATTATTACAAGAAATTATCACCAAACTTTTACCTATTCAACAAACGGCAAAAGCAATTGCATTTTTGGATGTTTTGTCAACTTTTGCAGAAATAGCTGAGAAAAATAATTACACTAAACCTTCTCTTAATGATGGTTTTGAGTTAAATATAAAAGAAGGTCGCCATGCTGTAATTGAACAACAATTACCAATTGGCGAACAATATGTGTCGAATAATGTTGAGTTAAATTCGGATCATCAACAAATTATTATGATTACTGGACCAAATATGTCTGGTAAATCAGCACTTTTACGTCAAACTGCCTTAATTGTTTTGATGGCTCAAATGGGAAGTTTTGTTCCAGCACAAGTTGCAGATTTAGGAATTATTGATAAAGTTTTTACACGAGTTGGTGCTTCAGATAATATTTCGTCAGGCGAATCAACATTTATGGTCGAAATGAATGAGACAGCAAGTATTCTAAATAACATTTCGGAACGAAGTTTGATTTTGTTGGATGAAATTGGTAGAGGTACTTCAACTTATGATGGAATTTCAATCGCATGGGCAATTGCAGAATTTCTACATCAAAGTGCCTTGAAACCAAAAACATTGTTTGCTACACATTATCATGAATTGAATGAAATGTCAAAATCGATGGAACGTATCAAAAATTTTAATGTAAGTATTAAAGAAACAAAAGATACAATATTATTTTTGAGAAAATTAGTTCAAGGAGGAAGTGAGCACAGTTTTGGTATACATGTTGCTAAAATGGCTGGGATGCCAAAGCGAGTGGTGGACAGGGCGAATGATGTGTTAAAGGTCTTGGAAGCAACGAAAACAGATGAAGGAATCTCGAATAAAACGGAGAAAATAACGCAAGATAATATGCAATTAAGTTTCTTTCAGTTAGATGATCCAATTTTAGAATCGATTCGAAAAGAAATTATGAACACAGATATTAATACTTTAACACCTGTTGAAGCATTGATGAAATTGAATGAAATCAAAAAGAAACTCGGTAAATAAACTTAAAAATATGAAAAAAATAATTTTAACCGCTGCAGGAGCTTTAGTCTTAGCTTCTTGTGCTACAAATCCAGTTACAGGACGTAAATCGTTGTCATTAGTATCGAACGCAGATTTATTTCCGACAGCTTATAATCAGTATTCTCAAGTTCTTAAACAAGGTAAAGTGATTACTGGTACTGCTGATGCAAAAATGGTGCAAACAGTAGGGGAACGTCTAAAATATGCCGCTGAAAAATATTATCAAGAAAAAGGAATATCTTCTCAATTACAAGGTTATCAATGGCAATTTACGTTGTTGAATGCAAACGAAGTAAATGCGTGGTGTATGCCTGGAGGTAAAGTTGCAGTTTATACAGGTATTTTACCTATAACTAAAGATGCGACAGGTTTAGCAGTTGTTTTAGGGCACGAAATAGGTCATGCTTTGGCTGGTCACAGTGCGGAGCAAGCTTCTCAACAAATGGCAGCTCAAGGTTTAGGGCAAATCGTTGGAGGATCGATTGGAAACGCAGAATATGCAAAAGTTTTTGAACAATTGTATCCTGTAGGAGCGCAAGTTGGTTTATTAAATTATTCTCGTAAGATGGAATTAGATGCTGATGTTACAGGATTATATTTGATGGCAATGGCTGGTTATGATCCATCTCAAGCTATTCCTTTTTGGGAACGAATGGCTGCTAAAAGTGGCTCAGCAGGTGTTTCAGAATTTTTAAGTACTCACCCTTCGGATGCTACACGTATCATGAAAATAAAAGAGGCTTTACCAACAGCTTTAGCATATTATAAAGCAAGTCCATATAAAGGAAAATAATTAATATTTTATTCATTATTAAAAAATAACGAGCTGATTTGATAAATCCGCTCGTTTTTTTTATATTGTGTACTCAAAACCACAAAATATTTTATAAATGATTAATGATTTTAGAATTCACTCTTTTTCTGAATATAAAAAAGAGTACAAAAAGAGTGTAAAAGATCCTGAAAAATTTTGGGATAAGATTGCTGAAAATTTTGTTTGGCAGCAGAAATGGGAAAAACCGCTTGAATATGATTTTGAAAAGGCAGATTTTAAATGGTTTCAAGGAGGTAAGTTAAATATTACTGAAAATGTTTTAGATCGTCATTTAGAAAAAAATGGAAATAAAACAGCTTTAATTTGGGAACCAAATAACCCTTTAGAAGAAACTAGAATTATTACTTATCGACAATTACATTCAAAAGTTTGCCAATTTGCAAATGTTTTAAAAAATAATGGAATAGAAAAAGGAGATCGTGTATGTATTTATATGCCAATGATACCTGAGTTGGCAATAGCCTTATTAGCTTGTGCAAGAATTGGTGCAGTGCATTCAATTGTTTTTGCAGGATTTTCTTCTTCCGCAATAGCTTCTCGTATTAATGATTCTCAATGTAAAGTTTTGGTAACTGCAAACGAAGTTTATCGTGGAACAAAGCCTATTAATTTAAAAGCGATTTGTGATGAGGCATTAAAAGATTGTCCATCTATTCAGACATGTATAGTTTACCGTCGTGCAATAGAACCAACATCAATGGTAGGAGGAAGAGATAAATTTTGGATGGACGAAATGCATAAAGTAGATGATAATTGTCCTGCGGAAATTATGGATGCCGAAGATCCTTTGTTTATCCTGTATACTTCTGGTTCTACGGGAAAACCAAAAGGAATGGTGCATACATGTGGTGGATATATGGTAGAAACGGCTTATTCGTTCGATAATATTTTCCAAATGGAACACAATGATATTTATTGGTGTACAGCAGATATCGGTTGGATTACGGGACATAGTTACATTATTTATGGACCTTTGGCTTGTGGAGCAACTTCGGTAATGTTCGAAGGAATTCCAAGTTTTCCTGATTTTGGACGTTTTTGGGAAATTGTCGAAAAATTAAAAGTGACACATTTCTATACAGCTCCAACAGCAATTCGTTCGTTAGCTCGTGAGTCGTTAGACTATGTCGAGAAGTATGATTTATCAAGTCTTAAAGTTTTAGGATCAGTTGGTGAACCAATTAACGAAGAAGCTTGGCACTGGTTTAATGATTATATTGGAAAAGGAAATTGTCCAATTGTAGATACATGGTGGCAAACCGAAACAGGTTCGATTTTGATTTCGCCATTAGCAGGAATTACGCCGCTTCGTCCAACGTTTGCAACATTACCACTTCCTGGAATTCAGCCAGTTTTAATGGATGAACAAGGAAAAGAAGTAGAAGCAGTAAATGAGAAAGCAGAAGGACGTTTAGCAATTAAATTTCCTTGGCCATCTATGGCTCGTACTATTTATGGAGATCATAAACGTTATATAGAAACCTATTTTTCAACATTTCCAGGATATTATTTTACGGGAGATGGAGCGTATCGCGATGTAATGGAAAATTATAGAATTACAGGGCGTGTAGATGATGTGGTGATTGTTTCTGGACACAATTTAGGAACTGCGCCAATAGAAAATGCAATAAATGAACACGAAGCTGTAGCAGAAAGTGCAGTTGTTGGTTATCCTCATGATATCAAAGGAAATGCTTTGTATGCTTTCGTGATTTTACAAGATGGAGTACAAGGTTCACCAGAACTTGAAGCAGAAATAAAAAATGGAGTTTCTAAATTAATTGGAGCAATTGCAAAACCAGATAAAATACAGTTTGTTTCAGGTTTACCAAAAACGCGAAGCGGAAAAATTATGCGTCGTATTTTGAGAAAAATTGCAAGTGACGAAACTGATTTTGGCGATACATCAACATTATTAGATCCAGATATTGTAACTGTTATTCAGAAAGGAAAAGTTTAAAATATAGTTGAGATTTAGTCTAAGCTTATCAAAATAATTTTCAAAACAAAAAGCATTACCCAAAAAGTAATGCTTTTTTGGTTTGATTATTTTGGATAAATTTTCTCATCTAAATTTCCTTTATATAGCCGAGATTCAATGCATTTTTTGTAATTTTGTAGACTTTTTAAAGGTATGATAAAAATTTCACCAGTTTTAGAATCGTATTTAGATCATCATGTGGATCAAGAACCTGAAATCTTGAGCCGTTTACGTGTTGAAACTTACCAATGTACAACGCAGCCACACATGATTTCGGGCGAATATCAAGGTCGTTTGTTAAGCATTTTGTCGAAGATTTTAGCGCCTAAAACTATTTTAGAGTTAGGAACTTTTACAGGTTACGCAACATTGTGTTTGGCAGAAGGTTTGACTGCTGATGGAAAAATCATTACGATGGATAAAAATGATGAGTTAGAATATCTTTGCAGAAAGTATTTTGATGAATCAGAATTTGCCTCAAAAATTGATTTCAGAATCAATGATGCGCGCGAAGAATTGAATACAATTGAAAAAGATTCTGTAGATTTAGCTTTTATTGATGCCGATAAAGAGAGTTATCCTTATTATTTCGAGAAAGTATTGGAACTTCTTCGTCCCGGAGGAGCAATGTTGGTTGACAATGTGTTGTGGTACGGAAAAGTGATGATGGAGGAGGAAGATAAGAAAGATCCTTCGACAAAAATCTTGAAAGAATTTAATGAGATGGTAACGAAAGATGAACGTGTCGAATCGATCATTTTACCAATTCGTGATGGAATTACATTAATTCGAAAAAAATAATGAAGTACGCCATTTGTCAAGTAAGTGTTGCGCCATTGCGCTCCGAAGCAAGAGATTCATCAGAAATGGTGAGTCAGGTTTTGTTTGGAGAAAAGTTGATTATTTTAGAAGAATTAGAAAAATGGACGAAAGTTCAGTTAGCTTTTGATGGTTATGAAGGTTGGCTTGATCAAAAACAAATTGTAGAAATTTCGGAAGAAGAATACAACAAAGACTCGATCGAGAAATTTGCTATCAATCCGTACAATCATGCAATGGAAAACGGCTTACCAATGACATTGACAATTGGAGCTGAGGTTCGTGCTTTGAATGAAAGTAAAATCAAAATTGGTCCAAAATGTTTTGAATATTTTGGTGTATATACTTCTGGTAAAAAATCCAAAGATCAATTGGTTGAAATTGCAAAAGCTTATCTAAATGTTCCATATTTATGGGGCGGAAAATCTTCTTTTGGAATTGATTGTTCTGGTTTAACGCAACAAGTATATAAAATAGGCGGTTACAAAATTCCGAGAGATGCTTATCAACAAGCAGAAATGGGAGATGTTTTGAGTTTTGTGGAAGAAGCAGAGCCAGGAGATTTAGCTTTTTTTGATAATGCAGAAGGTCGAATTATTCATGTCGGAATTATGTGTGGAAATGGAAATATTTTACATGCACACGGGAAAGTTCGCATTGATCCAATTGATACAAATGGAATTTTTAATACCGATTCACAAAAATATTCGCATAAACTGCGATGCATTCGAAAATTAATTTCTTAATAATAGAGCAAAAATCATTTCATTTGAAATGATTTTTTTGTTTTAATTGAAATCAAATCTAAATAGGACATAATCAATGATTAAACTATTTTTTAATTAGATTTAGGTGTAACTTTAGTAAACACTAATCGATTGAAATAATGTCTATAAAAATTCCCGATCATTTAAAAGGATTATCTGATTCTGAAGTAAAAAAATCGCAACAATTATACGGCGATAATGCAATAAAAAACGAGCATAAAAGTACTTGGTACAGTATGTTGTTCGATATTTTGAAAGAACCTATGACGATTATTTTAATTGTTGTTTCGGTCATTTATTTGCTTGTTGGCGATTTTGGCGAGGCGACCTTTATGTTTGTTGCGATTTTGGCTTTAACAGGAATTTCTTTTTATCAGGATACTCGTAATCAGAAAGCTTTGGAAGAACTCGAGAAGCTGAACGAGCCTTTGAGTTCGGTTGTTCGAAATGGACGTTTAATAGAAATTCCTACGCACGAAATCACTGTAGGAGATTTATGTGTAACCGAAGAAGGAAAAATGATAAATGCTGATGGAAAAATTGTTCATAGTAATGATTTTTCTGTAAATGAATCGGCTCTAACTGGCGAAAGTATGTCGGTTTTTAAAGATATAGAAAACCCTCAAATTTATAGTGGAACCTTAACTGTTTCGGGCTTGGCTTTTTTTGAAGTTACGGCTATTGGTTCGCAAACCGAGTTAGGAAAAATAGGAACTTCGATTCTATCCATTAAAGAAGAAAAATCGCCTTTGCAATTGCAAATCGAAAAGTTTGTAAAAGGAATGGCAATCATCGGAATCGTCGTTTTTCTATTGGTTTGTTTGGTTAATTACATTCAAACAAAAGACATAATTAGCAGTTTATTAAGCGGATTAACATTGGCAATGTCTATTTTACCAGAGGAAATTCCAGTTGCTTTTACCACATTTATGGCTTTAGGTTCGTGGAAATTAATGCGTGAAGGAATTATCGTTAAAAAAAGCAGTGTAGTAGAAACTCTAGGAAGCACAACTGTAATTTGCAGTGATAAAACAGGAACAATTACCGAAAATTCGATGCAGTTAAAAGCGATTTACGATTTTAAAACAGATGCTATTTTCGAAGAAAATCAATTTCATGACAAAACGATTTCTGAATTGATAGAATATGCAATGTGGAGCAGCGAACCGGTTCCTTTTGATCCGATGGAAAAAACATTGCATCGTGTTTATGAAGCAACGCAAAACGATGTTCGAGCTAACTATCAAATGTTTCACGAATATCCATTGTCAGGAAAACCTCCGATGATGACACATTGTTTTAAAAATAATGAAAATCAACAAATAATTGCGGCAAAAGGAGCTCCAGAAGCTATTTTACAAGTTTCGAATCTTTCTGATAAACAAAAAGAACATTTGCGAAACGTTATTCGCGATTTTGGGACAAAAGGTTTCCGACTTTTGGGTGTTGCAAAATCTACTTTTAATTCAAACGATTTTCCAAAACATCAACAAGATTTACCTTTTGAATTATTAGGTTTTGTTGTCTTTTATGATCCGCCTAAAAAGGGAATAAATGAGGTTTTTGAGAAAATATATAATGCCGGAATAAAAGTAAAAGTAATTACAGGAGATAATCCTGAAACTACAATGAGTATTGCTAATCAGGCTGGAATTATTCATGCTGAAGATTGCATTACAGGAAGTGAAATTACACAACTTTCTGAAAAAGAATTATTAAAAGTAGCCGACGAAAAAGTATTGTTTGCACGAATGTTTCCCGAAGCAAAATTAGCCGTCGTAAAAGCTTTGAAAGAGGATAGAGAAGTAGTTGCAATGTTGGGCGATGGAGTAAACGATGGACCAGCATTGAAAGCCGCACATATTGGTGTTGCAATGGGCGAAAAAGGAACTGAAATAGCCAAACAAGCTGCGCAATTAATTTTAACAAATGATGATTTAGGAAAATTAGTTGTCGGAATAGCTGCTGGAAGACGCATTTATACGAATCTTAAAAAGGCTGTTCAATACATTATCTCGATTCATATTCCAATTATATTAATTGTTTCGTTACCGTTATTTTTAGGTTGGGCTTTTCCGCAAATTTTCACACCTGTTCATGTTATTTTTTTAGAATTGGTTATGGGACCAACGTGTTCTATTGTGTATGAAAACGAGCCTTTAGAGAAAAATTCTATGAACGAAAAACCTCGTCCTATGACGGAAACTTTTTTGAATTGGAAAGAACTTTCGGCAAGTATTATTCAAGGAATTATAATCACATTAGGATTGCTTTTTGTTTATCAATACACTTACCAATTAGGAGGAAATGAAGAAAAAACTCGAGCAATGGTTTTTACAACGTTGATTTTCTCGAATGTTTGGTTGAGTTTAACGAATAGATCGTTTTATTATAGTTTGTGGTCAAGTTTTAAAAATAAAAATAATTTAATGGTTGGCGTTACAATTCTTACATTGCTTATACTTTTTGCAATATTGTATATAAAGCCAATTTCTTTATTTTTTAAAGTTTCTTCATTAAATCTAAAAGAATTAGTAATAGCAATGCTTGTAGCAATGTTATCGGTTTTGTGGTTTGAAGTTTATAAATGGATAAAACGTAGGAGAAAAATTGAATAAAATAGTAATATTTAGGTTTATTGATTCGTTATAACGAATCAATAAACTCAACTGTTTTTACCAAAGTAGGCGTTCTATTTTCTTTGTAGGGCGTATGTTTTGCATCAAGAACAAGATAACTTTCTTTTCTTCCTTTTACATTATTGATAATTCCATTTACTTGCTCAATCGAACCAAATTCATCATCAATTCCTTGAATAACTAATGTTGGACATTCTATATTTTTTAATTCTTCTCGAATATCAAAATCAATAAAATCTGGACGTAACCAAGTTTCTGTCCACATCTCAAAAACTTTCTGCGTATTTTCTCCGTGATATTTTTCTAAACGCATTTTTAAATTAGTTTCTGTGTATGCAATTTTAGCTTCTCTAATTCCTTGCAATGAAATTTCTTCCACAATAATGTGCGAACCAACTACAACAATTCCTTGTAAATTTTGGTGAAATTTCGAAGCATAAAGTAACGCAATCGATCCGCCATCGCTATGACCAAATAAAATAATGTGTTTGAAGTTGAAATGTTGAACCAAATCATTTAGAAAATCTGCTTCATCATGCATATACGTTAATTCACGACGATAAATGGTAAAAGGTGAAGATTTTCCATAACCTTTTCTATCGTAGATGAATAAATTACAATTCGTTTTTTCGGCAACTTCTTTTGGGAAATCTCTCCAAAGTTGTGTAGAACCTAAAGAATCGTGTAAGAAAATAAGAGTTGGTCTTTCTGGATTTATTTCGTGGTGATAATAATGAATATTGGCGTTGTTAATTTCTAAACTATTTTCTATTTCCATTTATGAAGTAATTTTTTTGAATTTAAAGATAACAAAAATGCCTCGATTTTATTTATTCGAGGCATTTATATATTAATAATAAAAAATTTTACTTGATAAAATCTGTAATAATTTCTAAGGTTTTTGCTTTTGCAGTTTCTAAATCGTCGTTCAATAAAATGATATCAAAGTCTTTTGCTTTTTCCATTTCAATTCCTGCTTTGTCCAAACGCTGTTTCAATTTATCTTCGCTTTCTGTGTTGCGAGAAATCAAACGTTCTTTCAAAATTTCCAAAGATGGAGGATTTACAAATACCGTTAAACATTGATCTCCGTACAATTTTTTGATATTCAATGCACCAATAACATCAATATCAAAAATCACAGAATTTCCTTCTGATGTAATGCGATCAACTTCTGATTTTAAAGTTCCATAAAAATTATCGCGGTAAACTTCTTCGTGTTCTACGAATTCGTCGTTTGCAATTTTTGCTTTAAATTCTTCTGGTGTTAAGAAATAATAGTCTTCTCCGTGAGCTTCACCTTCGCGTTTATCTCTAGTTGTACAAGAAATAGAAAATTTGATATTCTCCAATTGTTCTAAAGCGTAACGAACCAAAGTTGTTTTTCCTGCACCTGATGGAGCTGAAAAGACGATTAATTTTCCTTTTTTCATTATAAAATGTTTAACGATTGTTCTTTAATTTTTTCTAATTCATCTTTCATCTGAACTACAATTTTTTGCATTTCAGAATGATTTGATTTTGAACCTAATGTATTAATTTCACGACCAATTTCTTGCGAAATAAAACCAAGTTTTTTTCCATTAGATTCAGTTCCAGCTAATTCTTTCAAGAAATATTCGCAATGGTTTTTTAGACGAACTTTTTCTTCCGTAATATCCAATTTTTCCACATAGAAAATTAATTCTTGCTCAAAACGATTTTGATCAATATCAACTTTCACTTCTTCTAAACGCTTATTAAAACGTTCTTTGATTGCCTCAATTCGTTCTTTTTCAAAAGGCACAACTTGTGTTAAAAGCTCCAAAATATTATTCAAGTTTAAAGTCAAATATTTCTCTAAAACTTTTCCTTCATCTAATCTAAATTGATTTAAAGCGTCAATTGCGTCAATAATTGTTGCACGAATTTGATTCCATTCGTCTTCACCCAAATCGTCTTGCGTGTACGAAATAACGTCTGGAAGGCGCATTACTACAGGTAACAATTCACCATCAGTCACATTTGGTGTGATTGATTTGAATTCTGCCATATAACTTTTGATTAATTCAGCATTTATATTTTGATTTCTTGCAGCAGGATTTAACTCTACTAACATCGAAAAATCAACTTTTCCACGTTGAACTTTTTCTGAAATAAGGTTTCTGATTTCTAATTCTTTTTCACGATAAAAAGAAGGAATTCTCGTGTTTAAATCCAGTGTTTTACTGTTTAAAGAACGGATTTCTATCGTTACTTTTTTCTCAGGTAATTCCAATACGGCTTTACCGTAACCTGTCATAGATGCTATCATAATTGTAAAATTATGCGAACAAAATTACAATAAATTAACGTAATGCGAACTGAATTATCATCTTTAATCATTTTAAAGTTTAACATTTTGCTAAAATTTTGATGAACTTAAAACATTTACCTTTAACAAAAAACAAACTAAAAATAACTATGACAAATCAAGAATTGTACAAAGGAATTGCAGAAGATGGATTGAGTTTACCTTCTACAATGGGAATTTTTCCTTCGTCGAAAGATTTTGTATTCTCGAGAGAATCAATCGAAAAAAGTTTGAAATCAACTAATTATTTTCAATTAATTAATTTTGATCTTATCGAAATTGATAAAGACGAAAATGGAGCGGTGAAGCAAGAATATCAACTTGTAGTGTCTTATTTGGAAGAAGAATTTGATGTGAATTTGTATGTTGTGGATGCGAAAAGTAACGATTATTCTGAATTTGGCTTCGGAAATATGATTTCTGATGAAGAAATGGAAATTGCGACTCAACAAGATTTTTATTTGGAATCTGTGATGTATTTCGGAAATGACGCGTTGGATAGTTTTCATTTGCAACTAAAAATTATGCAAGCCATTGTCGAGAATCCGTCTATTGTTGTCGATTTTATGCCTTATCGTTTGCTTTCTGGTAAATGGGCGAAAGTAACAGCAGAGTCAGAAATTCCGCCTGCGCCTTCGTATTTATATGTGATACATGGCGTTTATGATGAGGACGAAAATGGCGATCGCGTTTATTGGATGCATACACATGGTTTGCATCGTTGCGGTTCTGTGGAATTGGAAATGTTGAACATCAAAGATGGAGTAGAGCAGATGAATTCGGCTTTGGATATGATTGTAAATGCGTTTATCAAACCAGATTTTCGTTCGCCAGAAAATGAAGAATTTAATATTGGTTATGATGGTTTGGATATTACATTTTGTTGGAAACGTTGGGAAGATGTGGTAAAAGATTATCCTGCAACAATTCCTGGAGGTTACAATGAACGTCAGCCAGAAAACGAAAATTATGAGCCTTGTGGCGTTTTGTTAGCGGTGCAAGAGGGACATACGTTAACGCCAGAAGTTTATGCAGCAACAATTGCAGATAATCCGATTTTCTTTATCAGCGATCAGGAAACGGAACGAATGTCAGCCTTGGCTTATCAACGTTTTGAATCGTATAAAAAAGCATTTAACACGTATTTTAATCCAGAAGCAGATGAAGAGAATTATTATCGATTTTTAATCAAATTAGGATTTGATGTTGATCATGAAATGAATAAGGAACATATTTGGTTTGATGTGTACGGAATCAATGAAAACAACGAAATTTTTGGTGTTTGTTTGAATCGTCCTTATGCTGTAGAAGGTTTGAATGAAGGAGATGAAGGTCTTTATCCGCAAGAAATGATTACCGATTGGTTAATTTATACGCCGACAAACACCATCACTCCTGATAATATTTACACTATTGATTAATCAACGCGCCATTTTTCCAAACATGCGTTGGTTGTAATTGCCCTTGATAATAGATAATATTACGATAATCGAAGGTAGAGAAGCTGATAAAATCGGCTTTTTTACCTTTTTCTATTGTGCCGCGATCAGCTAAATTCAGTGCTTTTGCCGCACGAAAAGTAATTGCAGCTAAAACTTCTGCCATTGATAATTTCTCGAAAGTAGCCAAAACAGAAGCTTGTGTCAGAAGATTTCCCATTGGAGCAGAACCAGGATTCCAATCCGAAGCAATCGAAACGCAACAACCAGCATCTAACAATTTTCGAGCAGGAGAATATTGCATTCCCAAACCGATAGAAGCGCCAGGTAAAACTGTTGCAACTACATCAGAATTGGCAAGATTTTTCACTTCTTCTTCACCAGAAAATTCTAAATGATCTGCACTTAATGCCTTATATTTTGTTGCTAAATAACTTCCTCCAGCTGTAAATTGATCAGCATGAATCGTAATTTCAAATCCTTGATTTTTTGCTTCATTCAAAAAATAATCGCCTTCTTCAACAGAAAAAGCAGATTGTTCCACAAAAATATCGACACGATTTGTTAAATCATCAGCTTTTAATTTTGGAAAAACTTCTTTCACCAAAAGTTCTAAATATTCTTTGTTCGAACCTTCAAAATCTTTTGGTTTCATATGAGCACCTAAAAAAGTTGGAACTAAATCAATTTCACTTTCTTGATTCGCCATATTTATCGCTTCCAACATTTTAATTTCACCTTCAACAGAAAGTGCATAACCCGATTTAACCTCAGCAGTTGTGATTCCTTGTTTGGTTAATTGCGCAACATGCTTTAGCGTAATATCTTTCAGTTCGTCAACTGTTTTCTTACGTGTTTCTGTTACAGTAGACCAAATTCCACCACCACTTTCGGCAATTTCTAAATAAGTTTTTCCGTCCAAACGCATTGCAAAATCTTTGGCGCGATTTCCTCCAAAACAAACGTGTGTATGCGAATCCACAAATCCAGGAAGAAGAATTTGTTCTGTTTCTATTTGTTCAATTTCGATGGTTGGATGTTGGTGAGAAAGTGTTTCGAAATTTCCAATTTCTACAATTGTTTCATCATTAATAATAATTCCTCCATCTTCGAGAACTTCGACTTGATTTTCGTGAATAGCACCTTTTAAAGGTAAATTGGCAAGTGTTATAATTTGTCTGAAAGGACCGATTAATTTCATTTTTGTTGTTTTATAACACAAGTTTACGAAATTTAAGGGAGAATTTGTAAACAAGCTGAACTTGTTATCAAATAAGATGTGATTTCAAAACAAGTTTGGAATGACTTAATTTTTATCGTAAGTCAGTCGATAAAATAGCGTAACCATAATTATCTGTCCAACCAGATTTTAGAGGAAGTAATTGTCTTGTATGCGCTTCTCGTATCATGCCAACTTTTTCAAGAACTTTGTAAGAACTAATATTATCAACTGCGCATCCAGCTTCGATTCTGTGAAGATTTAAAGTATTAAATCCAAAAGAAATAATTTCTTTTAAAGCTTCGGTTGCAATTCCTTTGTTCCAAAAATCTGGATGTAATTTGAACCAAATTTCTGCATTTTTGTATTTAGCTCGACCTAAATTTAGAGAAATTAACCCAGCAAATTGATTGTCATTTTCGATAACAAAAGTATAAGCTTGTGGTTGTTCTCCTTGATTAGATTTTACTAAATCTTTTACATGAAGAATTGTAACCTCTATATTTTCTGGAATTCCTAAAGTGTTATATTTATCAACTTCTTCGATAGAATGTAATTGATGAATTGCTTCAGTATCATCAATTGTGACTGATTTCAAAGTTAATCGTTCAGTTTTAAGAATAACATTCATACTATTTTACTTTTTCTTCAAATAAGTTGGATCGTTGGGATATTTGATCACTTTAGCTAAAGTAACGATTGAAATTAGAGTAAAAATAAAAATAACAACAATACTAATAATGATACGATTATTTTGCTCATTATTTAATCCAATATACAATTCAAAAGCTGCCCATATAATTATTAAAATTTGAGGTAAAAGAGCGCCGAAAATATTTTTTGTCATTTTATACTTTTATTGAATTGTAAAAATACGAAAATAAAAAACCTGCTTATCAAAAGCAGGTTGAAAATATTATTGTGCGACTAATTTTGTTTCATTAAGAATAGGTTCATTCTTCAAAATATTCGTTGCCATTTCTACAGTATCTTGTTTTTCTTCGAAAATAGGAGCTTCTTGTATAAAAGCCGTTGCTGGAGCTTCTTCAACTTTTGGAGGAGTGTTGTCGAATTTGTAATTAAATCCGATTCCAAGTGTTTGTTTAATTTGTGTTTTCTTAATTTGATCCTCGTCATACAATAAGTTGACACTTACTTGAGCAGAAATAAATTTGTTTACTTTCATATCCAAAATTCCTTGATAAGCAACGTCCATATTTCCAAATTTTTTCAAATAATCAGCATAGATTCCAACACGATTATCATACATAATGCCTTCCATTATCTTTAATTTATATCGCGCACCTAAATATGCACCGAATTCAAACAAAGTATTATCTCCATCATTTTTAAGTCCAAAGTTTCCTTTTTTCTGTAAATCTTTGTCTAAAACAAAAGTCATTCTTGGTGTGAATGGATGAATATTAACTTGGAAATTTTCGTTCGGTTTGTAATCAACTCCCAAACCTAAACTTAAATAACCTGGAGCCATTAAATTTGAAATTTTCGTTTTTGGATCAGTTGAATAATCAAAGCCTTCTGTAAATTGTGTACGGAAATTCATTGAAGCAGCTAAATACCAATTATTTCCGATGCTGTAGCCGTAAGAAGAAGTTAAGTCGATAACATCATTAGTTTTCCGAGAGCTTTCACCTTTATTGGTTTGGATTCCGTATCCCAAAACAACTCGATTATCCCAAATATGTTTTTCTCGAGTTAGATTAAATTCGTAATCAATATTTCCATTCAATGCAAATGAATTAACTCCTCCTGCAACCCAATTACTGAATGCACTTTGAGAAAATAAAAGAGAGTTATTTCCTGAAACAAACCATCCAGGTTGGCGACCTTCAAATTTTTGATCTTTTAAATAACGTTTACTATCTGTAGATACTTTCCCATCTTTTACCGTTTGAGCAAAAGAAGAAGTACTTCCAATTATTACTAGTACAAATAAAATTTTTTTCATTATAGTTAAGCTGATTTAATTAATAATTTATTCTAAAAAAATAGATTCAGATTTTATGTAAGTTGATTTTTCGTCAATCGTGTTTTTATCGAAAACACGATCATAGTTTTGTTTATCGAGTTTTATTTTTTGTAATTTAATCGGAATTATTCCTGAAGTATCAAAATAAGGGAGAATTTCTTTTTTTCGACGTTTTTTCTTTTCTTTTTTCTTTGTACTATCTATTTTATAAGTCAAACCAATTCCGAGAGCTTGTTTAAATTGTGTTTCAGCAACTTGATCTTCATCATAAATCAAATTTATTGTTAGTTGTGTTGACATGAAATTATTAATCTTCATATCTAATAATCCAGCATATACGATATCTAAATTATAAAATTTGTTAGAATAATTAGAGAAAATTCCAATATTGTTATCGTAAGTCACGTTCTCAAAAAGTTTTAGTTTGTATCTTCCTCCTAAATATGCACCAACTTCGAAAAGAAATGTATCTCCATCGCTACGCAAACCATAAGTTCCTTTCCTTTGTAAATCTTTATCTGCTACAATTGTTGTTCGGGAAGTTAAAGGTTGAAAACTAATAGAGAAATTAGAATTAGGAGTATAATTAGCACCAATACCTATTGTTACATAAGCTGGAGCAAAAAGATTGGATAATTTCTTTTTTGGTGTTGCAGAATAATCATATCCAGCAGAAAATTGTGAACGTATATTTAAAGAAGAGGTTAAATACCACTTTTCTTTAATTAAATAACCATATGAAGTTGTGATATTTAAATTATCAGCAGTTTTGCGTGTTCCATTAGTTTTATTATCTAAGAAACCATATTCTAAAATAAAACGATTATCCCAAAAGTGTTTCTTTTTTCGGAAATTGAATTCGTAATCAGCTTTAGCATTTAATGAAACAGAGTTTTCTCCACCTGCCATCCAATTAGAAAAAGTATTTTGATTAACGGTTAATGTATTTGCACCATAAATTTCCCAACCAGATTTTCGACCTGTTGTATCAACTTTAGATTTTAAATATTTTCGACCATCAATAATCAAGTTTCCACCTGTATCTAAAAACTGAGCAGAACTAAAAAGAGATAGGATTAAGAAAATGATTGAGAAAATTAGTCTCATCTTTAAAAAATATCTTTGTCTAAAATTGAAAAATTCTAAACAAAGATATTTAATTTATTTTGTAAGGATAAAACCCTTTCTTAATTATTTTCCCAACCTTGAAACCATTTCACCAATGTGTTAATCCAATCTTGACGATCATTAAGACAAGGAATATAGGTAAAATACTCACCGCCAGCTTTTAAGAATTCTTCTTTTCCTTCCATAGAAATTTCTTCTAAAGTTTCTAAACAATCTGCCACAAACGCAGGTGTACAAACTGCTAAGTTTTTAACACCTTTTTCAGGGAAATGTTCTAAAGTTTCGTCTGTATATGGTTGAATCCAAGGATCTTTTCCAAGACGAGATTGAAACGAAGTGTAATATTTATCCTCTGGTAATTGAAGATATTCGGCAACTAACTTAGTTGTTTCTAAACATTGGTTGCGGTATGTTTCAATTGGTAATTTACTCGCCTTTGCTGCTTTCAAAGCTTTTTTATCGTGGCGTTCAGGAATTCCATGATAAGAGAACAATAATTTATCATAATTCTCAGGTAAATTTTCTTTAATGGAATCACCCAAAACTTTTACATAATCTGGATGTTTGTAAAAAGCTTTTAAGAAATTTACATGAACATCTTTAAATTTTTTCTTCTGAATTTCTAATACTTTATCCGCTACCGTTTCTGTTGTAGACATTGTATATTGAGGATAAAGAGGAACAACTAACATATCGCGAACACCTTTATCATAAAGCTCTTGCATTCCAAATTCTATTGAAGGATTTTTGTAACGCATCGCCAAACCGATTGGTATTTCTAATTGTTCTTGAACTTTTTGTTGCAAAATTTTAGAATAAATAATTAATGGAGATCCATCTTTTGTCCAAATTTTTCTATAAGCTTCTGCCGAATTAATTGGTCTTTTTGGCAAAATAAAAAGTTCTACAATCATTTTACGAATCAACCAAGGTGAGTCAATTACTTTTCCATCCATTAAAAATTCGCGTAAATAAGTTCTTACATCTTCAACTTCCGTAGAATCGGGCGAACCTAAATTCACTAATAATATTCCTTTGCTCATAATTCTTTTTATCTAAAAAAATATTGCGTTCTTTGTAGGTGTAAAAGTACGGCGGATAATTTAAATTGTCCTTCGTAATATTATCATTATAATTTATATCATCATTTTATGTCAGATTTATTAAATCCTGATAAAGAATTTTATCCAGACGACGATCTTAATCATGAAAATACTGTTCGTCCGCAAAGTTTTGATGATTTTGCTGGACAAGCGCATATTCTCGAGAATTTAGAAGTTTTCGTAAAAGCGTCTAAACTTCGTGGCGAAGCATTAGATCACGTTTTGTTGCATGGACCTCCAGGTTTGGGAAAAACTACATTGGCAAATATTATTGCGAATGAATTAGGCGTTGGAATCAAAATTACCTCTGGACCAGTTCTCGATAAACCAAGTGATTTAGCTGGTTTGTTAACGAATTTGGAAGAAAATGATGTGCTTTTTATTGATGAAATTCATCGTATGTCTCCTGTTATCGAAGAATATTTGTATTCGGCAATGGAAGATTTTAAAATTGATATTATGATCGAATCAGGACCAAATGCACGTTCGGTTCAAATTGGTCTGAATCCTTTTACATTAATTGGCGCAACAACACGTTCTGGTTTATTAACTGCGCCACTTCGTGCTCGTTTTGGAATCAATTTCCGTTTCGAATATTATAATGTCGAATTATTAAGTTCGATTGTTGAGCGTTCTTCTCGTATTTTAGATACCCCAATTGATGAAAGAGCAGCAATAGAAATAGCTGGTCGTAGTCGAGGGACTCCTCGTATTGCAAATGCATTACTGAGAAGAACACGAGATTTTGCACAAATAAAAGGAAATGGAAAAATTGATTTATCAATTGCGGAATTTTCTTTAAAAGCCTTGAAAGTTGATGATAATGGTTTAGACGAAATGGATAACAGAATTTTATCAACAATTATTGAAAAATTTAAAGGAGGTCCTGTTGGTATTACAACTTTAGCGACAGCTGTTGGAGAAAATGGCGGAACATTGGAAGAAGTTTATGAACCATATTTGATTCAAGAAGGTTATTTGATGCGTACTGCTCGTGGACGTATTGCAACTGAAAAAGCTTACAAACATATTGGAGTAAAATACCGTGGCGAAAATTCTCCTCAAACTGATTTGTTTGATTTGTAACAAATGCTCCTTCAAACAGAAGAACATATCAAAATAAAATGGTCCCAATGCATCAAAGAAAAAGCTGAAGCGTTGGGATTTATTTCTTGTGGTATAGCAAAGGCTGATTTTTTGGAAGAAGAAGCTCCTCATTTAGAAGCTTGGTTGAAGAATAATTATCATGGTGAAATGCAGTATATGGAAAATCATTTCGATATGCGATTAGATCCTAGATTATTGGTCGAAGAAGCAAAATCTGTGATTTCGTTGGCGTATAATTATTACCAAAATTTAGATCGAAATCCTAATTCGTACAAAGTAGCGATGTATGCACAAGGCGAAGATTATCATTTTGTCGTGAAGGAAAAAGTACGCGAATTATTAGATTTTATTCAAGAAGAAATAGGAGAGGTGAGCGGACGAGCTTTTACCGATTCAGCACCAATTTTGGAACATGCTTGGGCGAAAAAAGCTGGAATTGGTTGGGTTGGAAAAAATTCGTTGACGTTGTCCAAACAAAAAGGGTCGTTTTTCTTTTTATCCGAATTAATTATCGATTTAGATTTAGCGTATGATTCTCCAATCGAAACTGATCATTGTGGAAAGTGTACGCGTTGCATTGATGCTTGCCCAACTGAGGCAATTTTACCAAATAAAACTGTGAATGGAAGTCAATGTATTTCGTATTTTACAATTGAATTGAAAGATCAAATTCCGATTGAAATGAAAGGGAAGTTTGATGATTGGATTTTTGGTTGTGATGTTTGCCAAGAAGTTTGTCCGTGGAATCGTTTTTCGTTGCCAACGAAAGAAACTCGTTTTATTGGTCATGAAAAAATTAATCAATTCTCGAAGAAAGATTGGGAAGAGATTACGGAAGATGTTTTTCGAGAAATTTTCAAGAAATCACCTGTAAAACGTACAAAATTTGATGGTTTGAAAAGAAATATCGATTTTGTAAAATCACTATAATTCGTGAAAATTTTTGGTTTAGATTTTGTTAGCTTTACTTCAAGAAAATCGAATCATAAAAATGAAAAAAAGTTTATTCATTCTTACTACTTTTTTAAGCTATTTTGCGCAAGCTCAATTTGGGATTGTGCAAGATAAAGATGGTTTCGCAAACGTGAGAGATGAGAAAAATACTTCGTCTAAAATAGTTGCTAAAGTCAATTCAAATTCAATCTATCCAATTGATTCTGATGAAGAAAATTCGAAATGGTATTTGGTCGAATATCAACTTGAAAAAGCTGGTTATGTTTACCATGATCGAATCAAAAAGTTAGAAGATTTTGAAATGATTTCACCAACTTCGGTAAATGATTCTAAAATAGAATTTTCGATTGCGGATTATATTATTCAGCTCGAAACGCAAGCATTTAATTCGAAAAAGCATAAAGTTTTTAAAGAAAATGATTTTGTTTATGCGATTGATGAAAAAGATTTTCTTGGTTCGGACGGAATGATTCCTCAAACAGAATTCAAATCGTTTAAAGTATCATTCAAAGGAAAAGAAATTATCATTCCAAAAGAATATTTTACCAATTTATATAACGCGAATTTATCAGCAACAAAACTTACATACAATAAAGAGTTAAATCAATATTATTTGTTCGGGACTTTTAGCGATGGAGCGGGTGTTTATGATGCGCTTTGGATATTGGATAATGGAAAAATTGTAAAACATATTGCTCAAATTAATGCTTATGCTTAGTCGTTTTTCAATTTTAGGATGCTTTTTGCTATTTACTTCGACAATATTTGCTCAAAAAGTAACGACTTCCAAATTTGGAGATATTTCTTACGAAATGACACAAAAACAAGTAGCAGCTTTAACGCCAAATAAATTAGCTCTTTATGATGTAAATAATCCTGAAATGCCTGAACAGGACATTGAGTTGAATGGAATTAAATATCATATTTCGTATTATAAAAATTTGAAAACAAAACAATTTGAAGTGTATACGGTTTCGTCTGTTAGCGCTCAACTTTTGACTTTATCAGGAATAAAAATTGGAAGTTCGTTGGATGATTTATGGAAAGCGTACAAAAAATATGATATTTCTGTGCAAGATATTTTTGAAGATGAAGAAACAAAATCAGTCAGAGCTTTTTCAATAAATGATGTTGATAATGGTTGTACTTTAGACTTTTATTTGAAAGATAATAAAGTAATCAAAATGGTTTTGTTGAATGAATCTGGATATTTAAACAATAATATTTATGAGAACTAAAATAGCTTTATTAGGATTTTTCTTGCTTTCGGTTGTTGGATTTGGTCAGATTTCTACAACACGAATGAATGAACTGAAAATAGGTATGCGTCCTTCCGAAGTGTTGAAATTGTTAAGTAATAAACCTGTAGCGATTGCAGATGAAAACGAAACGAAAATAACTTTAAAAGGAATTGATTACACAATCGAAATAAGAAGTGGTTATTTGAGTAAAACAGAAAATGACACTTATTTAAGTTCTATTTCTACAAGAAGTAAAAAGATCAAAACTTTGTCTGGAATTGGAATTGGTAGTTCGCTGGAAGATTTGTGGAAAGTTTATTCGTCAAAATATAATGTGTTGTTGGATAAATCGAATAATAATAACAGAGAATTTAGAATTGACGATAGAGAAAATGGTGTTATACTGACGTTTTCTTTGAATAATGAAATTGTAACAACAATAGGATTGAGTTCTTATAATCCAGAAGAATGTACACTTTAAAGTAATGATTAAAACCTAAATACATAAAAATGAAAAAAAAATTTTTTATAGCCGCTTTTGTAGCTGGAATAGCTTTGCAAGCGCAAGTTTCTACAACTCGTATTAATGACGTAAAACTTGGAATGAAATTATCTGAATTAGAGAAATTGACTGGACAAAAATTCAAAATAAAATTGAATGAATATGGTTATCCTGATGGAGATGTAACAATTGTTTCTAAAGGAGTAACATATAAAGTTGGACTGACAACAAATGGAGAGGAGACTGGAGGTTCTTCTACTTTAACTGTATATAGTGTAAAGTCTTCGGATTCTAGTCTTAAAACATTATCTGGAATTAAAATTGGTTCATCTTTGGATGAGTTAATTAATAAATATAAAAATCTGAATATTTCTATTTTCGATGGCTATGATGATAAAACGGATAAAAGAACAAAAGCTTTTCGTTATTTTAATGTCGAAGATTATGATAATGGATCGATTCTACAATTCTATTTAGTGAATGATAAAGTAGTTTCTTTCGATGTAATGTATAATGAAGGTTGTTAGGAATATCTAATTTTAAATAAAAAACCAACTCTTTTGAGTTGGTTTTTTATTTAAAATTATTTTTTAATTACTTTTTTAGTGATGATATTTCCATCTTTCAAATGAATAGATAAAATATAGATTCCTGCTGGATAATTTTTCAAATTAACTTCAGTACCTAAATCAATACCAAGTAAGCGACCGTTAAAATCATATAAATTTGCGTAATCAAAATTCTTCGCATTAATTTTTACCTTATCTGTTGTTGGATTTGGAAAAACTTCAACAAGCGTTTGTTGATAATTATAATCGTTAGCAGATAATTCAGCCCAAGTATTTTCAGCTTTATCACCTCCCCAGATTAATGTTGCTAAATATGGATTATCTATAAAAGGATTTCGACTTCCTTGTGTTTCATAAATGATTTCATTTCTTACTTTTTCAAATTCTGAAACTTTGTCTTGTACGTTCCATTTTAAAAACATATCTGGCATTCCATCATTATTAGTTGTTGTATTGTTATACGCAACCAATTTAGGGTCGGTTTCCAAACCATAATGTAAATACATATACATAATAATTCGTGCGACATCTCCCGTCCATTCATCACCAGGATAAAAACCACCATTGATTAATTTAGCTTGCCCTGTTACATCTTGTGGCCATTTTTCACGATATGCATTATTACTTCTTGTAGAATTTATTTGTCTGTCCACTGCGCGTAAATTATGAGCATCTGTACCTGTACCAGGATATCTAGTGTCTAATACAGGATTTGCTAATGATTTCGGAAAAACATGTTCTCGTTCCCATTTTCCATTTGCATTTCCTCCAGTATTGTTTTTGTTATTAACGTCGCGTGTACGTTGTTCTGAATAAATGGTTGAATTATCTGAAAAACCATAAATCAGTAATACACGACCTTGTGAATCTAAATCCAAATCAGATTTATCTAAAATATTCCAAACACCAGGAGTGTACGTTACAGCATGATGTGTAGCATTGATTAAATCGTGTAACTCTTCCTTTATAATTTTTCCATTTTGCTTAAAATTTATTCCTTCATAATAGTCAGGTTGTTGAGCAAATGAAATTAAAGGAAATAAAAGAAGTAAATATCTTTTCATAACTATTTATTAAATACTTCACAAAAGTAAGTATTTATAAATGGTTAAAAACGATAATTAAGCTATCAATAATTAAACTTTTACTGAAATTGCTTGATATATTGTTTTGGAGTTAAACCGTATTTTTTCTTAAACGCTGATATAAAATGAGATGGATTTTCGTAACCAATTTCAAAAGAAATATCTTTTACCATTTGTTGATTTTCTTCGAGTTTATGAAGGGCATGTTCTAACTTTTTATCCAATAAATAACCATAAACAGTTGTTCCGTAAACTTCTTTAAAACCTTCTTTCAGATGATATTCTGATATCGAAAATTTTTCGCAAAGCTGTTTGATTGTTGGAGGATTTTTAAAATCAGCTAATAAATAATCTTTGATTTCTTTGATTCGTTTACCTTCATTTTCATCATTCAGGAAAGGACAATGTTCGGTTTGACTTTCGATTTCAGAAAAATAAAGTGTGAACAACTCATACATTTTTCCAATTAGAAATAAATTTTGAAATTGTGGAGAAAGTTTCATTTGTTCAATTTGATTCAAAACTAATTTTATCGAAGATCCAATTTCTCGTTCAATATAAAACTTTTCTTGTGTCATACTCGAAATCAAATCATTCTGAATTTGATATTCCGCAAACAATTGATGCAATTTTTGAATTGATAAAACGATAATATAAACTTTACTTTCAGCATTTATATTTAACGATAATGGAATATCTAATGTTGGATAATAGAACAAAAAACTTTTTCCTTCGTGCAAATTGATTTTATAAATACCATTATTAAAATTAAATGTCAACGAACCTTTTGTACAAAAATAGAATTGTATATAACGCTTGTCAATTCCTTTCAGAATAGTATCTGTAGAAGCTGTAAAGTTGTCAATTTGAGCGATAAATACGTCTGTTGACAATTTATACTCGTTAATTTTACTTTTATGGGTATTTTTTAAATCCATTTCGAATGATGAGGTTTGTCATATAAAAAACGTGATAATTGTCAACTTCGCTCTTTATAATGGTTTACATACAAATATAAACCTTTAATTTATAATTATTCTAAAAAAGCAAACTTTAATTTTTAGCGTTATTTTTTCTTTTTAAAGTTATTTTTCGAAGACTTTTGAAACTACTTTTGTATCAGTATTTGAAGAAATGGCAATTAGAGGTAATAAAACGGAAGAAAATTTTTACGTAATCGGAATCAGTTATGAAAAAGCTGACGCCATTACACGTGGTAAATTTACATTTTTCCCGGAACAAGTTGAAACGTTTACACAAGATTCTAAAACGAATGGTTTAGAAAACTTTTTTATTGTATCAACTTGTAATCGTACTGAATTTTATGGTTTTGCAGAAAACGAAGATCAAATCGTTGAGCAATATTGTAAATATACAGAAGGTAATGCAGATGAATTCCGTCAATTTATGATGGTAAAAGAAGGAGAAGAAGCGATTACACATTTATTCCGTGTTTCGTCGGGATTAGAAAGTCAGATTTTAGGTGATTTTGATATCATCGGACAAATCAAAATTTGGTTTTCTCGTTTCAAAAAACAAGGCGCATCAAATGCTTTTTTAGAGCGTTTGGTAAATACTGCGATTCAAATTAGTAAAAAAGTAAAGAACGAAACTTTCTTAAGTAACGGTTCTGCTTCGGTTGCATATTCTGCGGTTAATTTTATTCAAGCAACGCAAGAAAACTTGGCCAATAAAAATATTTTGTTGTACGGAATTGGTAAAATTGGTCGTAATACATGTGCTAATTTGGTCAAACATTATCCAAATACAAACATAACGTTAATCAATCGTACAAAAGAAAAGGCAGAAGTTCTTGGATTGAAATATGATATTACCGTAAAAGATCACAGCGAATTAAAAGAAGAATTACAAAATACAGATATTCTAATTGTTGCTACGGGAGCAAGTAATTACACAATTACAGAAGAAATGATTCCGTTCGATAAGGAAATGACGATTATTGATATGTCAGTTCCAGAAAATGTAATTCATACATTGGCTGCTCGCGAATCTATACAATTGGTAAATGTGGACGGATTGTCTAAAATGGTAGATGATACGATTGCGCAACGTCGCAATGCAATTCCAGAAGCTTTGGCAATTATAGAGGAGCTTTCTACAGAGTTTTACGAATGGTTAGAAACTAGAGAATTGGTTCCAGCTATTCAATCTTTCAAAGATAGATTAGACTTTTTTCAGAGTTTTGCTTTAAATAACTTGAAAAAAGATAATGTAAACATTGACGAAAATGAAACGATTTTAACTGAAAAAGTAATTCAGAAAATTACAAATCAGTTTGCTTCTTATTTGATTGAAAATAAAGAAAATGCAGACGAAACAATTCAGTTAATCGAAAAAATGTTTCATTTAAAACAAGCTTAATACAATCATGAAAACAATAAAAATTGGTACACGTCAAAGTCCGTTAGCGCTTTGGCAAGCCAATAAAGTTGCTTCTATTCTTGAGGCAAAAGGTCATCCAACAGAAATCGTTCCGATTACTTCTGAAGGTGATGCAAATCTAAAACAACCGATTTATTCATTAGGTTTAACAGGTGTTTTTACGCGTTCATTGGACATTGCTTTGTTAAATGATCAAGTTGATATTGCGGTTCATTCGTTGAAAGATGTACCAACTGTTTTACCAGAAACATTAGAGTTGATTGCGTATCCAGAGCGTGCAAGTTCTGCGGATATTTTGGTTTACAAATCGGAAGATATTTTCGAGAAAGAACACCGAATTATTGCAACAGGATCTTTGCGTCGTAAAGCATTTTGGAATCATAAATATCCAAATGATACGATTGTAGATTTACGTGGAAATGTGCAATTACGTCTGAAAAAATTGCAAGATAATGCAGATTGGGACGGAGCTGTATTTGCTTTTGCAGGTTTGGATCGTTCAGAAATTTTGAATGAATTGGCTGAAAAAGGTCTTCATTATAAAGTTATTGATTGGATGATTGCTGCGCCATCACAAGGAATTTTGGGAATTGTTGCCAAAGAAGGTTTTGATTTGAGTGATATTAATAATCTGCAATGTGAACTTTTTGCAACAGTAGAACGTCAATTCTTGAATGTTTTAGAAGGAGGTTGTACAGCGCCAATTGGTGCATTAGTTGAGAAAATTGATGAAGAAAATTACTCGTTCAAAGGAGCAATTTTATCAATTGATGGACAGGAAATGATTTCAATCGAAAGACAATTCAAAGCAGATGAATATTTGACGAAAGGTCGCGAATTTGCTGAAGAATGTATTGCTCAAGGTGCTGCAAGAATGATTGAAGAAATTAAAAAAGAAATCGGAACGAAATAGTGCGAACAAGAGTTTTATTTACGAAGTTTATTTCTACTGAATTGCTTGAAAAAGAATTTGGAGATGATGTTGAGGTGGTTTGTAAACCAACTTTACATATAGAATTGACTTTGAAAAATGAAATTTCTGCACAGATTGATGAATTCGTTCATCAATTTATCGTGACGAGTCAAAATACAGTAAATGCCATTCAAGGATTGGAATTGAATGGTCATTTTTTTGTTGTTGGAAAAAAAACGGCAGAAAAACTAAAAGCGCAAAACAGAAAGGTTGTGTTGATTGAAGATTATGCAGAAGATTTAGCTCCGAAATTGATTTCAGGAAATTATTCTCCGAAATGGAACTTCTTATGCGGTTTATCGCGCCGAGATTTGTTGGTAAATGAATTGTCAAAAGCAAATCACGAAGTCAATCAAATTATTACATATCAATCAGAACAGGTTGTTTATCAATTAAATGAAACTTTTGATGTGTATGCTTTTTTTAGTCCGTTATCATTCAAAGCGTTTCATCAACAAAATAAAATATCGGAAAGTTCGCGTATTTTTACAATCGGAAATACAACAACTTCTGCGATACAAGAAGTTTATCCAAATCATGAAATTATAACTGCGCAAACACCATTGGTGGAAGTAGTTATCGAAAATATAAAAAAATACATCAATGATAAAAAATGATTTGCTTTTAAAAGCATTGAGAGGTGAGGAGGTAGAACGTCCGCCAGTGTGGATGATGCGTCAAGCAGGACGTTATTTACCAGAATTTATCGAATTGAGAGATAAATATGATTTCTTTACACGTTGTCAAACGCCAGAATTAGCGGCTGAAATTACAGTTCAACCAATTCGTCGTTTTCCGTTGGATGCAGCTATTATCTTTTCGGATATTTTGGTTGTACCACAAGCAATGGGAATGAATTTTGAGATGAAACCTGGTGTTGGTCCGTGGTTAGAGAATCCTATTCGTACGGCTGCAGATGTAGAAAAAGTTTATATTCCTGATGTTGAAGAAGAGTTAGGTTACGTGTACAAAGCGATGGATTTGACGAAAAAAGAATTGGATAATAATATTCCTTTGATTGGTTTCGCAGGTTCTCCTTGGACGTTGTTGTGTTATGCAGTAGAAGGACAAGGTTCTAAATCTTTTGATAAAGCGAAAGGTTTTTGTTTCCAAAATCCAGTTGCAGCGCATCAATTGTTAGAAAAAATCACTCAAACTACGATTCAATATTTGTTGAAAAAAGTGGAACACGGAGCAAATGTGATTCAGATTTTTGATTCTTGGGGAGGAATGTTATCGCCAAAAGATTATGATGAATTTTCTTGGAAATATATTGAGCAAATTGTAAACGAAGTTTCTAAAGTAGTTCCTGTAACAGTTTTTGCAAAAGGTTGTTGGTTCGCTTTAGAGAAAATGGCTGATTCTAAAGCTTCTGCTTTGGGTGTTGATTGGACAATTACGCCACAATTAGCGCGTGAGTTTACAGGTTTCAAAAAGACATTACAAGGTAACTTTGATCCTTCTCGTTTGTTATCGCCACCAGAAACTATTCAGCAAATGGTAAAAGAAATGATTGACGATTTTGGTCCATATAAATATATTGCCAATTTAGGTCACGGAATTTTACCAAATATTCCAGTTGAAAATGCACAAGCTTTTATAGAAGCTGTTGTAAATTATAAGAGAGATTAAGAAACTCGATATAACAAGAAAACCTTCCGTAATGGAAGGTTTTTTATTGAATATATAATTTAAATTTTACAATATTATTTAGATCTTTTGTATAAGAAGCGATCCAATAATAATTATTCTCTTTACTTAAAACTCTATATTGATATATTTCTCTTTTTCTACTAAATGATTTTTTCATTGAATTATTACTTTCTAAAAATTCTAGATTAAAATCATTATTTTTTATCCAATATAATTTTAGTTTAGAAAAAGATTCATCAATAAAATATTCAATCCAATTATTATCTTCAATTTTTACAATTGTTTTATTTCCTTCGTAATCAAAATAATATAATTCAGAAGCTGACTTTACTAAATTATAATCTTTGTCATTGATTGTTGATTTAGGCAAATTTTCTAAAGTAATCCAGTTTTCATTATTTTTTTCAGAGAATTTCTTTATTATATCAGTGTATTCTTTACAATTTTTTTGAAATCTATAAAAAATAGCTTCTTCTTCAGCTTGAATTTCATCTTTTGAAAAAACTTTAAAATATTTAATTAAACTAACATCTTGATTAACTAAATTAATTCTTTCTAAATCATTAAGATTTTTATTTTTGGAAAGGATATTACAAAGATTATGAATTAGTATATCTCTTTTTTCATCAATATTTTGTGAAAAAGAAATTGAACAAATTAAAAATAGAATGTAAGTTAGATAATATTTCATTTTTGGTTTTTATAATCAATAAAATATGAATCATTAAAATCTTTGAAATAAAATTAGTATTTCATTTAGTAAAATTTCTTGAGAGTTTATCGCTGAAAATGATTCCAATAAAAGAAAGTAGAATAATAATTGAACTCGAAATTAAATCAGTAGAAAGTACGTCCTGAAAAGAATCTTTCACGCCAAAATATTTTATTGTTGAATTGATAAAAATAGGTAATTGAAAAATCAATAAAATAATCGAAACGACTATTATCGAAATCTGTGCATATTTTTGAATAGTAATTGTAATATTTTCAATTTTTATATCTCCAAAATACTTTTCAATTCGAAGCAATTTGATTATAATTTCTGTTTTATAAATAAAAGTATAGTAAATCAAAAATAGTACAATGGATAGAATTACAAGCGTGATGTAAGGAAATAAAACAATATTTTGATTTTTTATTTCTTCTGGAAAAAATATATCAAAGTTCATTAGCAGGTTGATTTGTTCAGGAACAAATGTTATGAAAGTTTCGACAATAAAGAAAAAACCAATCAGTTTGATTATGATTGCAAATAGATTTTTAATCGTCATTTTATTTCGTGTTAATTATTATAAATGTAATAAATATATTCTCAACCTCCATTTTAACAGAAAATTAAAAGTTAAGAATTTTATATTCAATCAAAATCTATTATTTTAGTAGAAATATTCATAATATAAGTAAACTACATAAAAGAATAAGATGAAAAAGGGTATATTTTTGATGTCGGTTTTAGGTGTTCTTTTCTTTGTTCAATCATGCGAAACGAAGAAAGATAATACTGACTCAACAAAAGAAGAAGTGGTACAGAAAGATACAGTTCAGTCAACTGAATCTGTTGGAAATCCGACAGATGTTAAAGCTGACCCAGGAACTTTTCAAATCAAACCTTTGAAATATGGTTACGATGAGTTGAACCAATACATTGATGCAAAAACAATGGAAGTTCATTTCTCTAAACATTATTTAGGATATATCAACAAATTGAATACGGCGCTAAAAGATGCAAATATCAAATCGAATGATATTGTAGACATTTTGAAAAAAATGGATATGAATAATGGTGCTTTACGAAATAATGCAGGTGGATATTATAATCATATGTTATATTTCGATATTATGTCTCCAACACCTCAAAAAGAACCTACAGGAGAATTAAAAGCGAAAATTGACGCAACATTTGGTTCTACAGAAGAATTATTGAAACAATTGGATGAAGCTGGATCTAAACGTTTTGGTTCTGGTTGGGCTTGGTTGGTTGTAAAAGAAGATGGTTCTTTAGCTGTTACAAGTACAGCAAATCAAGATAATCCATTGATGCCAGGAGCGGAAATAGCAGGAATGCCTATTTTAGGAATTGATGTTTGGGAACATGCTTATTACTTAAAATATCAAAATAAACGTGATGATTATTTGAAAGCGTTTAACAATGTTTTAGATTGGAAACAAGTTGAAGATAATTACAAGAAAGCGAAATAGACTTTCAGTAACAACATAAAAAAAGCTTCTCAAATTTTTGAGAAGCTTTTTTTATGTATTTGAATAGTTATTAATTCTTAATCAACGATTGTGTTTCTGTTGTTCCATCTTCGTTAAAAATGCGAACAATGTATTTTCCTTTTTTTAGACTTTGTACGTTAAAGTTTGCTTTTTGACTACCGTCTAATTTTTTATTCATAACCTCATTTCCAATAATAGAGTAAATAGACACAGAGCTAGCTTTTGATGGATTATCAAATTTTATTGTGAACATAGAACTCGTAGGATTTGGGTAAATGCTAACAGAACTCTTATCCTGATCAAGTCGTGATTGAGCTGATGCGGATGTTATAGTGAATAAAAAAATTGTTATAAATAGTATAAAGTGTTTCATATGCTTGTAATCCTAACAAATATAAAAATAAATAATTATAAAACAAACATTTCAAAATATATACCAAATAAAAAAGTGATGCTAAATTTAGCATCACTTTAAGATATATAATAAAAATTATAAATGTATTATAAGCTGTAACGGATAAATCCAGTTACTTTCAAGTCAGCGTTAACAGCTTTAACGATATCTTGAACAGAAGTTTTTCCATCTTTGATTGACGCTTGGTGAACTAATGTATTCTCTTTGAAGAATTTTTGTAATTTACCTTGAGCGATGTTTTCAATCATGTTTTCTGGTTTACCTTCAGCAGCTAAAGTTTCTTTAGCGATAGCTAATTCAGTATCGATTACAGATTGAGCAACTTGAGTTTCATCTAAAGCTACTGGGTTCATAGCAGCAACTTGCATAGCAACGTCACGAGCAACCTCAGAAGCACCTTCTACGTTAGCAGATAAAGAAACTACAGCACCAATTTTGTTACCTGCGTGAATGTAAGAATTAACGATAGCACCTTCGATAACTTGGAAAGTACCTATTTCTATTTTCTCTCCAATAACACCTGTTTGCTCAGTTAATTTTTCACCAACTGTGATACCTGCAAATGGTAAAGCTAATAATTCTTCTTTAGAGTTAACTGTTAAAGCTAAATCAGCTATTTCATTAGCCATAGCAACGAAAGATTCGTTTTTAGCAACAAAGTCAGTCTCACAATTCAAAGCGATAACGATTCCTTTAGTTTGGTCAGCGTTAACTTTAGCGATAACTGCACCTTCAGTAGACTCACGATCTGCTCTTTTAGCAGCTACTTTTTGTCCTTGTTTGCGTAAAACTTCTACTGCTTTATCGAAATCTCCACCAGCTTCTTCTAAAGCTTTTTTAGAGTCCATCATTCCCGCACCAGTTGCGTTTCTTAATTTACTTACCTCAGCGGCTGTTGCTTTGTAGCTCATAGTAATATTTTTATTTTGTTTCTTAATATTTTAAATAAAAGTAGCTCATACACCACAAAGTGGTATAGGAGCTACAAGGTATATTATATCGATGAATTGATCATCAAGTTAATGTTAAGCTTCTTTTGTTTCAGCTCCTTCTTCTTTACCTTCTTTTGCTTTTTCTTTTTCTGCTTTACGTGTAGATAAACCAGTTTTGATAGAATCAGCTACTGTAGATAAGATGATATCAATAGATTTAGAAGCATCATCATTTGCAGGGATTGGGAAATCTACTTGACGAGGGTCAGTATTTGTATCAACCATTGCAAAGATTGGAATACCCAATTTTTGAGCTTCTGCTACAGCGATGTGCTCACGTACGATATCTACAATAAATACTGCAGATGGTAAACGTGTCATGTCAGCGATAGAACCTAAGTTTTTCTCTAAAGATAATCTTTGACGATCAACTTGTAATCTTTCTTTTTTAGATAGTGTTTCAAACGTACCGTCTTTTTTCATACGATCGATTGAATTCATTTTTTTAACTGCTTTACGGATAGTAACAAAGTTAGTTAACATCCCACCAGGCCAACGTTCTGTAATATAAGGCATGTTGATTTCTTCAGCATGCTTAGCTACAACATCTTTCGCTTGTTTTTTAGTTGCAACAAAAAGAACTTTACGTCCAGATGCAGCAATTTTTCCTAAAGCTTCAGATGCTTCATCTAATTTCACTGCAGTTTTGTGAAGGTCGATGATGTGGATTCCGTTTTTCTCCATAAAAATATAAGGAGCCATAGCCGGATTCCATTTTCTTGTTAAGTGACCAAAGTGCACACCAGCACCTAATAAGTCCTTTACATTTACTTTTGCCATTTTCTTTTTTTTAGTTTACGTTCCGTTATCTCAACAAGCAACAAACAAGTGGTCGAAAAAATCTAGCCTTATTTGTTTAGATGCTAAACCAACGGAAAATGGATTTTTTAATGAATTGAATAAATTAACGTTTAGAGAATTGGAATTTCTTACGCGCTTTCTTTTGACCGAATTTTTTACGTTCAACCATACGTGGGTCACGTGTTAATAACCCTTCTGGTTTTAATTGTAAACGAAAATCTGCGTCAACTTCACATAAAGCTCTAGAAATTGCTAAACGAATTGCTTCAGCTTGACCAGTGATTCCACCACCAAATACTTTGATATCTACATTGTATTTCTCTTTTGTACCAGTGATTAAAAATGGTTGTTCTACTTTGTATTGTAATACTGCCGTAGGGAAGTAGTTTGCTAACTCGCGCCCGTTAATGAAGATTTCTCCATTACCTTCTTGTAAGTATACACGAGCAACAGATGTTTTTCTACGTCCGATTTTATGAACTATTGCCATGGAATTAGATTATAAATATTCGTTAATATCGATTTGTTTTGGTTGTTGAGCTTCGTGATTGTGCTCAGTACCTACAAATACATGTAAATTAGTCAATAATTTACTACCTAATTTATTTTTAGGTAACATTCCTTTTACTGACTTTTCGATTAAGCGTACAGGATCTTTTGCAAATACTTCTTTTGCAGTTAAAGATCTTTGTCCACCTGGGTAACCTGTGTGACGAATGTATAATTTGTCATCCCATTTGTTACCTGTTAATTGAATTTTGTCAGCGTTTAAAACAATTACATAATCTCCACAATCTGCATGAGGAGTGAAGTTTGTTTTGTGCTTACCTCTGATAAGCTTCGCAACACCTGACGCTAAACGACCTAATGATAAGTCAGTAGCGTCCACAACTACCCATTCTTTCTGAGCAGTTTCTTTGTTGGCTGATGAAGTTTTGTAACTTAACGTGTCCACTATCTTGATTTTTAATATTTTATAAATTACCGACAATCCGATCGGGGTGCAAATGTACAAAATGATTCTGTTTTCCCAAAAGATTTTAGGAATTATTCGTCATTTTGATGGACTTGTACCATTTAGACGGTTGTCAAAACGTTCGCAAAATTACGTTAATTAATTGAATATCCAATATTTTTTTCGAATTAGACTTTCTATTTAATCGATTAATTGTTTAAAATGATTAACTGATTGCATGAAAAAGAATTCTTTTTATCGTTTAATCAATTAAGTATGATGTTAAACAGAATTTAAAAACGAGCAATTCAAATTTTGAATTGCTCGTTTTATTATAATAAGATATCTTATTTTAATCTCTTGAGAAAGGTAAAATAGTTTGAGTTGTAGAACCTAAACCTTCAATTCCATACTCGATAACATCTCCCGGTTTTAACCAAACTTGAGGTGTTTTTCCCATTCCTGATCCTGCTGGAGAACCTGTAGAAATAATGTCTCCAGGTAAGAAAGACATGAATTGAGATAGGTAAGAGATTAATTTAGGAATGCGGTAAATAAAATCACTTGTATTACCATCTTGCATTAATTCTCCGTTTAATTTCAACCAAACACGTAAATTATTTACATCTTCGATTTCGTCTTTCGTAGCAATAAAAGGTCCAACAGGTGCAAAAGTGTCACATCCTTTTCCTTTGTCCCAAGTACCTCCGCGTTCAGTTTGGAAAGCTCGCTCAGAAATATCATTAATCAACGCATAGCCATAAACGTGGTTCATTGCCTCTTCTTCTGTAACATTATTTGCTTTTTCCCCAATAATGATACAAAGTTCTGTTTCCCAGTCCATTTTTGTAGAACCATTCGGTTGCATAATACCGTCTTCTGGTCCATTAAAAGATTGATTTGCTTTGATAAACATAATCGGTTCTGCTTGTTGTTGCAAACCTGTTTCTTTTACATGATCGTCAAAATTAAGACCTACACAAACAATTTTTCCAGGACGCGTTAAAGGTGTACCAATACGTACATCATCTTGCACTAAAGGTAAACTGTTAATGTTAAGCTCGATATATTTTTGTAAAGTTTCTTGTTTTTCTGCATTTCCAAAAAAATCATCATCATAAACAATTCCAGATGCTGAAACATCAAATTTTTTCTCATCGATAATGATACCTGATTTTTCTTGACCTTTTGGTCCGAATCTAAAAATTTTCATTTTCTCTATATTTTTTCCGCAGCAAAGATACAACGATTAGAATTTTCTAGATTAAATAAAAAAAAGACATCTGTCAGTAACAGATGTCTCGAGTAAATAAATATCTATATATTTATTTAAAATTATTTAGCAATTCCTCTTGAAATTACAATTTTTTGAATTTCTGATGTTCCTTCGTAAATCTGAGTGATTTTAGCATCACGCATCATACGTTCTACATGGTATTCACGAACATAGCCATTTCCTCCGTGAATTTGAACAGCTTCTGAAGCAACTTCGTTAGCTGTTTTAGAAGCAAATAATTTTGCCATTGCACCAGAAAGAGAAATATCTTTTCCTTCGTCTTTTTCAACAGCAGCTTTGAAACATAACATACGAGCAGCTGTAATATTAGTTGCCATGTCTGCTAATTTGAATGCTACAGCTTGATGATTGATAATTTCTGTTTTGAATGCTTTGCGAATTTTTGCATAATCTAACGCTAATTCGTAAGCACCTTGTGCAATTCCTAAAGCTTGAGAAGCAATACCAATACGTCCTCCGTTTAAAACATTCATTGCGAAAGCGAATCCAAATCCATCTTCACCAATGCGGTTTTCTTTTGGAACTTTTACATCATTAAAGAATAATGAGTGTGTATCAGAACCGCGAATTCCCATTTTTTGTTCTTTTGGACCAATTTCAAAACCTTCCCATCCTTTTTCAACAATAAAAGCATTAATTCCTTTATGTCCTTTTTCAGGATTAGTTTGAGCAATTACCAAATAAGTAGAAGCTGTGCTTCCATTGGTAATCCAGTTTTTTGTACCATTTAATAAATAGTAATCTCCCATGTCTACTGCAGTAGTTTTTTGAGATGTTGCATCTGAACCTGCATCTGGTTCAGATAAACAAAAAGCTCCAATTACTTGACCTGAAGCTAATGGTACTAAATATTTTTGTTTTTGATCTTCGTTACAATATTTTTCCATACCAGCACAAACCAAAGAGTTGTTAACTGACATGACAACAGCAGCAGAAGCATCAACTTTTGCGATTTCTTCCATTGCAATTACGTAAGAAACACTATCTAAACCTGATCCTCCGTATTTTGGGTCAACCATCATACCTAAAAATCCAAGTTCCCCCATTTTTTTTACTGCATCAGTTGGGAAAGTAGATGTTTCGTCGCGTTCGATAACTCCTGGTAATAACTCAGCTTTAGCGAAGTCGCGAGCAGCTTCTTGAATCATTAATTGTTCTTCCGATAATTGAAAATTCATGTGATTATTTATTTATGGTTTTTATTATTTTATGATTATGCTTTATTCGAATTTTAGAGAAAAAACAAAAGCTCTGGTTGATAATGAATTCAAACTTCCTGTCCAGTATTTTTGTGAAGCTTCTTTATCAGGAACTATTTCATTATTAAAGAAGAACATTCCTTTTAGAGCTGGTGTTAGTTTAAATCGTTTGAAATAAATTTCTATACCAATTTCTGCCTGCCAGTTAAAGTTATTTGTTGTTGTTCTGAAAACTCCGGTTTCGTTGTCATCCTCTTTGTTTTCGTTCGATTGTAAATTCATCAAATATCCTAATCCTCCTTGTATGTATGGACGTGTGTTAAACCAACGATTTCCATGAAAATTAAGTAACAAAGGAATTTCTACGTAAGTAGATTTCACTTCACGTGTAACTTTAGAAGCATCTGTAGATGTTTCGCCTGTAGTAGGATCTATATAGTTGTTGAAATTTAAAATACGTTGAGTAAAATGTAGACCAGGCTCAGATTTAAGATCTATATAATCATTTATACGCATTTTGGCTATTAAACCAACAGAGAAACCAGCTTTACTTTCTTGATCCAAATAAACTAAACCATGTTCATTTACACCATCATCATCTGGAGTTTGTGGTGTACTTGGTAACGGATTGTTTTGAGCTTTAGGAACAATCTTGTAACTCATCATATTAGTACCCAAGAAATATCCGAAACTAAATTTCTTCTGATCCGTTTCTGTTCTATTTTCACTACGATCTGAATTCGGGCGAAATTGTGCATTTGTAATACTTGCAACAGTTAACGAAAATGCGATGATTAGATTTTTTCTCATAGACTTTCAACGAATAACGAGCAATTTTATTTTATACTTTTATAAATGCTTGCGATACCAAAAGTAAGTTTTTTATCAATAGGTTGCGAGAAATTTACACTTTTCAAGATATTTTTCATTTCTTCTCCATGAGGAAAAGCACGAACTGAGTCTGGTAAGTATGTATAGGCACTTTGATCTTTAGAAACTAATTTTCCTATTGCAGGTAAAATGTTTTTAGAATAAAAGGTGTATAGTTGTTTCATAGGGAAAGCTGTAGGGTATGAAAATTCTAAGATAACGAAAGTTCCTCCAGGTCTTAAAACGCGATTGATTTCTGCTAAACCTTTTTCTAAGTTTTCAAAATTACGAACACCAAAAGAAACGGTAATGCAATCAAAAGTATTATCAGGAAACGGTAAGTTTTCTGAATCACCTTGTACCATTTCGATACGATTTTCTAATCCAGCTTCTCTTACTTTTTTACGACCAACTTCTAACATTCCGTTAGATAAATCTAATCCAGTAATTTTTGCATTGGTGTTTTTTCCCATCATAATAGCTAAATCTCCTGTTCCTGTTGCGATATCTAAAATCGTCTGAGGATTAGAAGCTTTTACCATTTTGATAACATCTTTTCGCCATTGAATGTCGATTCCCATTGATAAAACACGATTTAATAAATCGTATTTAGGAGAAATATTATCGAACATTTGTTCGACTTGTTTCTTTTTATTTAGATCTGATGCTTCGTAAGGAGTTACAGCATCGTGTTGATGATTTGCCATTTTGTAAAGTTATAAAATCTAAATTTTATTCGTAATTCTCGAAATAAAATTGTTTAAAATCTTCTTTGTTAAATATTTTAGATAAATCGGTAGCTTTCTCGCTTCCACTACTTTTAATAAACATTTTAGGATAATCTTGATCAATATTATAATAGAAGTTTTCAATATATAAATGAGAAGATTTTTCAATAATTCCATGATAAACTTTATTGTCTATCGCAATGTTATTTGATAAGAATAAAGAATCTTTATTTTTTCTAATACCATAAGGACGAGTGAAAGTATAATACTCTTGGCGAGTAGGATTTATAAATCCATTCGCTCTTGTAATATCTACAACTGTATCTACGTTCTTATTATTGAATGAATAAACTATATGAGTCTTACCTTTTTTTAAATCTATACGCGCATTTTGTTGTGGAGCAATTGTAAAATCTTTATCGTTAATTTTAATTATCAAGGTTTTGTTTGATGGATTATCAATAACATAACCATCTTTTTTGCTTAAAAATACGTTGTAGATAAGGATGATTAAAGCTGCTAAACCACAGACAATTAATAGACCAACTAATGATGGATTCTTTTTCATGCTGCTAAATTAAATATACTTTATTAATTTCGGTATGAGTTATTACATATTTTTAACTACTATTTTAATGAAATGTGTAACTTTGCCGGTATTATTTTTTTATTAAAATTGAACAATATTAATATGATAAACTCTGTAATTACAGGTTCTGGACATTATCTGCCTAATAAAATTGTTACAAATGAAGATTTTTTAAACTGCGAATTTTTTGACGATAATGGTAATCGTTTAGATAAGAGTGGCGAAGAAATCACACGTAAATTTGAGGAGATTACAGAAATCAGAGAGAGAAGATATGTGGAAGATAATTTATTAAATTCTGATATCGCAACTGAAGCTGCTAAAATAGCAATCGAAAAAGCAGGAATTGATCCTGAAGAATTAGATTATGTAATTTGTGCACACAATTTTGGAGATATTGATCCAGTTGCTCGCCAAATTGATATTATGCCTTCAATGTCAGCTAAAGTAAAAAATAAATTAGGAATTAAAAACCTGAAATGTAAACCTTATGATATGACATTTGGTTGTCCAGGTTGGATAGAATCTTTGATTTTAGCACATCAATTTATTCAAGCTAAAATTGCAAAAAAAATCTTAGTTGTTGGCTCAGATACATTATCTCGTGCGGTAGATCCTCATGATCGTACAGCTATGATTTTTGCTGATGGAGCAGGGGCGGTAGTTTTAGAAGCAAAAGAAGCAGATTATCAATACGGAATTATCAATCATGCAACATTATCTTATAATGGTGATGAGATGAGCTATTTGGTAAATGGGAAATCATTGAATCCTGATTATATTGGTTCAATTAAAAATATCAATATGAAAGGTCGTAAAGTATATGAATTTGTATTGAAAAATGTTCCACCAGCAATCAAAGAGTTGTTAGATGATTCTGATTTAACAATTACAGATATTAATAAAATTTTATTGCATCAAGCAAATGCTAAAATGGATCATGCAATGATTGAACGTTTATATAAACTATATGGAATAGAGATCCCAGAAAATGTAGATCCAATGACAGTTCAATTTCTAGGAAATACATCTGTAGCAACGGTTCCTACAATGTTCAATTTAATTAAAGAAAATAATTTGGCCCCACATCAATTTCATGCGAACGACAAAATTATTATGGCTTCTGTTGGAGCAAGCATGAATATTAATGCGGTTATTTACCAATTTGAAAAATAATAAAAAACACATACATTATTGTGAATACATTCGGAAGATTATTTAAAATTTCAACTTTTGGCGAAAGTCATGGTGTAGCGATTGGAGGTGTAATTGATGGAGTTCCAAGTGGAATTGAATTAGATTTCGATTGGATACAAGTACAATTAGATCGTCGTAAACCAGGGCAATCTGCAATTGTTACCCAACGAAAAGAACCAGATACAGTACAATTTCTTTCAGGAATTTTTGAAGGAAAAACAACAGGTGCTTCAATAGGGTTTATTATTCCGAATGATAATCAAAAATCGCACGATTACGATCATATTAAAGGTGTTTTTCGTCCTTCACATGCCGATTTTACATATGAAACTAAATATGGTGTTCGCGATCATAGGGGTGGAGGAAGAACTTCTGCGCGCGAAACGGCTAATTGGGTTGTTGGTGGCGCTGTTGCAAAACATGTGATTCCAAATATCAATATTACAGCTTATGTAAGCGGAGTAGGTGAGTTGAAGTTGGATAATGATTATTCTACATTAGATTTTTCTAAAATTGAAGATACGGCAGTGCGTTGCCCAGATTTAGAAATGGCAGAAAAAATGATTGATCGTATCAAAGAAATTCGCAAAGAAGGCGATACAATTGGAGGTGAAGTAACTTGTGTTATTCAGAATGTGCCAGTTGGTTTAGGTGAACCAATTTTTGATAAATTGCACGCACGTTTGGGGCAAGCAATGATGTCGATAAATGCGGTGAAAGGTTTTGAATATGGCGAAGGTTTTGCTTCAACATCAATGAAAGGATCGGAAATGAATGATCAATTTAACCAAGATGGAACAACAAAAACCAATTATTCTGGAGGAATACAAGGTGGAGTTTCGAATGGAATGGATATTTATTTCAAAGTTGCTTTCAAACCAGTTGCTACATTAATGCAAGAACAAACTACATTGAATGCAGATGGAGAAATGGTAGAAATGCATGGAAAAGGTCGTCATGATCCTTGTGTCGTTCCAAGAGCCGTTCCTATTGTAGAAAGTTTAGCTGCGATGGTTCTGGCTGATATGTTACTGATACAACGAACAAGAAATATATAAATAAAAAAACTCTAACTTTTAAAGTTAGAGTTTTTTTATTTAACGCATTTAACCAAAATCTTTCATTTCTTTTCTATAAGTTTCTCCAATTGGTAAAATTTTCTGATTGAGATAAACAGAATTTCCATCAATTGAAGTTAAAAAATCAAGGTTGATGATATACGAACGATGAATTCTTTTGAAATGATTTGGTAATTTTTCTTCAAAAGATTTCATAGTTTCTAACACTAATACCTTTTCGGTTTTGGTATGAATTCGGATATAATCTTTCAAGCCTTCAATATAAATTAAGTCCGAAAAATTAATTTTTATTTGTTTTCCATCTGCTTTTACAAATAAATAAGTTGATTGATTTTTAGTTGATGTCGTTTGAAAAAAATCAAAATACTTTTTTACTGACGAATCAAAACGTTCTTTCGTAATAGGTTTTAATAAATAATCAACAACATGAAAATTAAAGCTTTCTAAAGCATAATCTTGATAAGCTGTTGTAACAATAAATTTCTGAGAATGATCAAGAATTTTCATTAATTGAATTCCAGTTAATTCGGGCATTTGAATGTCTGTAAAAATAAGATCAACTTTATTATTTTTGAGAAAATCAATTGCTTCAAAAACTTCAGTTGTTGAAAGTGAAACAATTAAATTTTCATTTTCAGAAGCGTGTTTTTTTAATAACTCAACTGCCAAAGGCTCATCGTCCAAAATAATACAATTAATTTTCGTCATTTAATGGGATTTTTAAGTAAATATGAAACGTTTCATAATCGTTTTTAATTTTGAAAGTATAATTATTTCCGAAATAATGATCCAATCTTTTTTTCAAATTTGTCAATCCAATTCCTGGAGTTTCATCTTTTTGATGTTGGTTAATTTTATTTTCAACTGATATTTCAAGAAATTCAGAATTGGTAGCTAAATTGATTTTAATTGGATGACTTTTGTCTTTTACAATACCATGTTTTAAAGCATTTTCTATAAAAGGAGAAATGATGTATGGATGAATTAATTTTTTAGAATTATCTATCAAAAATTCTTTTTTGACATAAAATTTTTCTCCATAACGAATCTGTTCTAAATCTAAATATTGATTGATGTAATCAATTTCTCGTTCGATTTCAATTTTATCTTTATTGGTTTCGTAAGTTGTAAAACGCATGATTGCACTCAAGTTTTCGATGGCTTTCAGCGAATCAGAAGAATTTACACTAACCAAACTATAAATGTTATTTAAGGTATTAAACAAAAAATGAGGATTTATTTGAGATTTTAAAAAATTAATTTCAGCTTCTTTTTTCTCTTTTTCAATGATGTTATTTTGTTTTAATGTATTGATTGAATGCAAGGTCATCCATAAAAAAAGTGATGAAAAAACGATAAAAGAACCATAATGTAAATTATCATAGATGTAAAAACTTATTGTTGTTCCTTCAAAATAGTTGACTTTATGGAATAAAAAATCTGTAATGATTTGCTCAATAAGATATCGAATAACAATAAATGTTGTAAAGGAACATACTATAGATGATAATATTGATTTCCAATTGATGTTTTTTAGAAAGTAAGGAGCAATAAAAAAGTAGATAATAAAAATTGTAATTAGCTGGACAATGTACATTGTTGATGAGAATAATGTAATTGCTTCAAAAAAAGAATTTCCATTAGCTAGATTAATTAATCCGATTGTTGTATAATCAAACAGAATGTAAATAACCCAGAAACCTAAAAGTATAAATACGCTTTTTTGATTTGAGAAACTTAAATTTTTTTTATCATCTTCCATTTTTTTTGTTTTTTGTAAAATTAGACTCTTTTCTACATAAAAGAGATGTGATTCGTCGATAAATCAATTGGGTTAGTCGATAAATTAGAAGTATGTTTTTCGAAATGTTTGAGATTTGAATCAGAATTAAAAATTAACTCAAATGAAAAACTTATTTATTGCAATTGCTACATTTATTGGTACTATGAATTTATCTGCTCAAACAAAATATCACTTTCAAACAAAATTTGATGATGCTGTTGCAGTACTTAATATGGGGACTTTTCACATGGGATACACACCAGATGCCAATACAACAGAATTTGATGAAAATAATAATGATAATGTTAGGCAAATACATGAGATAGCAAAGCAGATTGCAGCATTCAAACCTACAATTATTTTGGTAGAGCAAAATCCTTCTAGAAATAAAATGTTGAATCAAATTTATCAAGAGTATCTTTTAAATCCAAAAATGAGTTTCGAAAACCCAACGGAAGTACAATTGTTAGCTTACGAAGTTGGACGACTAAGTGGAACTAAGAAAATTTATGGGATTAATCACCAAGAAGATTATATGTACATGATTGGTGATTTATTGAAAGAACAAGATGATTCGGTGTCAATTAATAGATATATGGAATTGTTTAGAGCTAATGAGTTGAAAAATGGAATGAAGAAAAAAGATTTAAAAATAAAAGAAATGCTACAATTTTATAATCATCCTGATTTTTTAGATTCTTCTATTGGGATGAATGCAGATATGTTAACAACAGTTTCGTTTAGGAAATATCCAGTTGGTGCAGAACAAGCAGCAAAATATTACCATAGAAATTTAGCAATGTTCTCAAATATGAACAATGTGCCAATAACAAAAGACGATCGTATTTTTGTATTAATGGGAGCTACACATACTGCATTCTTTAAAGATTTTTTAAGACGATCTCCAAAGTTTAAAGAAGTAAATACATTAGATTACTTAAAATAAAACATATAAAAAAAACCTCGCAATTTGCGAGGTTTTTTTATATATAGTTGAATAATAATTATTCTTCTGTAGATGGAGTTTCTTCTGTAGCAACTTCTTCAGATACTTCCTCTTTTTTCGCTTTCTTGTCGTTAGCGTAAATTGGGTTATCAAAGTTGAAGAAAGAACCTTCTTCTTTATTAGCATTAGCAGCTTTTTGAGCATCTAATTTAGCTAATTCTGCTCTAGTTTTGGCAGCTTCTTCAGCAGCTTTAATAGATGCAGCATCTGGTACAATTTCAAATCCGAAATCTACTTCAACCTCTCTGTGGAAACGAACTTTAGCTTCGTATTTTCCTAAGCGTTTGATAGTGTTTCCAGGGATTTTGATATTTTTCTTTTCGATTTCAACACCAGCTTTTACTAAAGCTTCTGCTAAATCTGCATTGTTAATAGATCCAAATAATTTGTCTCCAGAACCAACTTTAGCGTCGATTTTAACAACTAAACCATCTAATTTAGCAGCTTTTTCTTTTGCTGCTGCGATTAATGTAGCTTCTTCTGCTTTACGAGCATCTAAAACTTCATTTAATTCTTGTACATTTTTTGGAGTTGCAACTGATGCTAATCCACGAGGGATTAAGAAGTTACGTGCGTATCCAGGTTTTACTGAAACAACTTCAAATTCAAAACCTAAACCTTCTACATCTTGTCTTAAAATTACGTTCATGATATTTTAATATTTAGGTTATTATTTTAATTGATCACCAATAAATGGCATTAATGCTAAGTGACGAGCTCTTTTAATCGCTTTAGAAACTTTTCTTTGGTATTTTAAAGATGTTCCTGTATAACGACGAGGTAAAATCTTACCTTGCTCATTCACGAATTGTAATAAGAAATCAGCGTCTTTATAGTCAACGTATTTGATTCCAAATTTTTTGAAACGACAATATTTTTTATTTGATTGTGTTTCGATATCTAAGGGAGATAAATAACGGATTTCTGATTCGCTACCTCCTGCTGCTTTTTTTGCTAAATCGTCAATTGCCATAGCTTTGCTTATTTGTTAGAGTTAGACTTTAATTTTGTTCTACGTTTTTCTGCCCAGTCCATACCGTGTTTGTCTAATTTCACAGTTAAGAAACGGATTACACGCTCATCACGTTTGTAAGCAACTTCTAATTGAGAAACTAACTCGTTATTGTCTGATTTAAATTCTACTAAGTGGTAGAATCCATTTCTTTTGTTTTGAATTGGATAAGCTAATTTTTTTAAGCCCCAGTTCTCTTTTGCTACGATTTCACCACCGTTAGCAGTAACAAAGTCATTGAATTTATTAACTGCTTCCTCTACCTGAGAATCAGATAGAACGGGAGTCAAAATGAAAACAGTTTCGTAATGTGTCATTTTTAACTTCTTTTTAAGTTATTATTTATACTAAAATTCGAGGTGCAAATATATGGATAATAATTTAGATTACACAAATGAATAATTATTGAATTTTTATTACAACGTTAATTGTTGAATATTATAACTTTATCATTTTTATATTAAAAAAGAGTAGACTTTTTTTAAAAAAAATTTGCAGTTTAAAAAAAGTAACTTACATTTGTCAACATAAAAGGCTAATGGCTTTTTCATAGGTTTAGGTTGGTTAAGGTTAAAACCCTCGTTTCTGCGAGGGTTTTCCTTTTTTTTCTAAAAACATCTTCTTAAATTTGGTCATAATATTTAATGTAAAATTTTATGACAACAAAATACAAACCTATTCCAAGTGAGTTATTCATAAAGAATAGAGCTAAATTTGTAAAAGCAATGAAACCTCGTTCTCTTGCTATTTTCAATTCTAATGATATTTATCCAATTTCTTCAGATTCTACGTTACCATTTGCACAACATCGAGATATTTTTTATTTATCAGGTGTAGATCAAGAAGAGTCTGTTTTATTAATTTTCCCAGATGCTTACGATCCAAAATATAAAGAAGTGTTATTTGTCCGTGAAACAAATGATCATATTGCTGTTTGGGAAGGAGAGAAACTATCGAAAGCTCAAGGAACTGAAGTTTCAGGAATTAAAACAGTTCTTTGGTTGCAAGATTTGCCAAATGTTTTGCGTAAATTGATGGTTGAAACAGAGAATGTTTATGTAAACAAAAACGAACATTATCGTGTTACAGAAGCTCCACAAGTTGAGACGCGTGAAGATCGTTTTGTGAAACAATTAAAGAAAGATTATCCTGGGCATACATATTTACGTTCAAATCCTATTTTGCAACGTATTCGTTCTGTTAAAGAACCTGAAGAAATTCAATTGATTCAACATGCATGTGATATTACGGAAAAAGGTTTTCGTCGTATTTTAAATTTCGTTAAACCTGGAGTTTGGGAATATGAAATAGAAGCAGAGTTTGTGCATGAGTTTCTTCGTAATCGTTCAAAAGGTTTTGCTTATACACCAATTATTGCGTCTGGTAATAATGCGAATGTATTACATTACATTCAAAATAATCAAGAATGTAAAGATGGGGATTTAATTTTGTTTGATGTAGCAGCAGAATATGCGAATTATTCGTCTGATATGTCGCGTACAATTCCTGTTAATGGAAAATATACGAAGCGTCAGCGAGAAGTATATGACGCTATTTTACGTTGCAAAAAAGAAGCTGAAACAATGCTGATTTCTGGAAATAATTGGTACAAGTATCATGAAGAGTTAGGAAAAGTTTATACATCTGAATTATTAGGTTTAGGTTTATTGGATAAAGCTGATGTACAAAATGAAGATCCAGCTTGGCCGGCTTATAAAAAATACATGATGCACGGAACATCACATCATATGGGATTAGATACTCATGATTATGGTTTATTAACAGATGATTTTGTTGCTGGAATGGTTTTTACGAATGAACCAGGATTTTATATTCCTGCTGAAGGATTCGGAATTCGTTTAGAAGATGATTATGTAATTCAAAAAGAAGGAAAACCTTTTAATTTGATGCAAAATATTCCATTAGAAGCAGAAGAAATCGAAGATTTAATGAATAAATAATCTTTTTAGATTGTTAATTATAAAAAAAAGGGTCTCAAAATTGAGATCCTTTTTTTTATAAGATTTTAATCATTTTCTGGAGCATCATGTGCAGGAATGTCATCTAAATCCAACATTTCTTTTGCAAGAGCAATCATACGAGGAGTTCCAGTGTGTTTATTTTTTTCATCAGATAATTTTACAACACCAGTCCATTTAATATCTATTGAAGAAATTTCAGTTAATTTCATTACAATATTCATTGGACGAAGATTTGTATCATTTGTTAAATCTGTTCCGATTCCAAAAGATAAACCAATTCGTCCTTTAAATGCTTTTGTAATCATTTCTACTTTTTCTGAATTTAATCCATCTGAGAAAATAATTGTTTTGAATAATGGGTTGATACCCATTTTCTCGTAGTGCGCAATTGTTTTTTCTCCAAATTCAATTGGGTCTCCAGAATCGTGACGAACTCCATCAAATAGTTTTGATAATTTTTTGTCAAATTGTCCGAAGAAAACATCTGAAGTGTATGTGTCTGTTAAAGCAATTCCTAAATCACCGTAATAAACTTTTACCCAACGATCTAAACTAATAGAGTTTGCAATTTTAAAGCCATATCGTGCTCCATGAAACATGAACCATTCGTGGGCATGTGTTCCGATTGGCTTTACACCATATTTATGTGCAAAATGAACATTTGAAGTTCCTACAAAACTTTTTCCTTTATGATTTGTCAATTCTTTTACAACAATATCTTGTACTTCATAACTGTGTCGACGACGCGTCCCAAATTCAGCAACTGTAACACCAAGACAGTTATATAAATCTACTTTATCACTAGTACGTTTAGTTATTTCATTGTTTGGAATACGTTCAGCATTGGTTAATTTATAAAAAACTTCGCTTATTAAACAAAGAATAGGAACTTCCCATAAAATTGTACGATACCAATATCCTTCTACATGAACTTCTACATCAGTACCATTTTGGGTGATTTTTACTTCAGCAGGATCGTAACGATAACCTTGTAAAAAGTCTAAATAAGCTGGACTAAGATAAGGGCAATTTATTGTAAAGAAGTCTTTTTCATCTTTAGTAAGGGCAAGAGAAGCCATTGCATTGATTTCCTTTTGTAATTCTGCTGCAAAACCTTGAGGGAATTCATGTTGACCGCGGTTAATAAATTTATAACGAGCTTTTACATCTGGATATAATTTAGTAACGCCAAATTGCATTGTAAATTTATAAAAATCGTTATCGATAATAGATTTTATTATACTCATGTTTTAGGTTTTATTCTAATTTTTATGAAAATTAAAGATAAAAAAAAACCATCAATACAGATGGTTTTTCTATGAATATCTTAATTTAAAGAATTATTTTTTTGTTCGATTTTCTATCTTAGGTAATTCGAAATTAAAAATGTAGCTCATATCTCTATAAGCTTGCAATCTATCAGAAATACCAATGTTAGAACCTCCATAAACATTGTTTCGTCCATATGCTAATCTAGAAGGTAAAATAATTACACCTTGGAAATTATATAATTCATTTATAGAACGTTCTGTTTCTTTGAAATGTTTTAAGCCTTCAGTAAAGTTTTTCAATTCTACATGTTTTCTTTCTACACCATTTTTAGTCTCTTTTTCTGTAGGAATATAATAATAAAAACTAGGGTCTTGAACTGCAGAACCATCACCTAAATTTATAGAGCCTGCGGTTGATATTGATCCATATTTTCTTTTATAATCTTTATTATCAGTAGCTAGGAATGTTCCCATCTCGTAAGAGATATAAATTGAGGAACTATCATTAGAAACTATAGATTTTCCAGTTCCTTTATGATTAGGATTTTCGGCATACCAAATTCCTAAATCATCTTGTTTCGCGAATGTTTTTAAAGAAGGATATTTATCGTCTTCATTATCTTTTATATCATCAAACTTAGTTAATTTTCCATTTTTAGGATTGAAGTAAAAATCTTCTAAGTACTGTTGGATGGCTTCGTCATCTAAAGCATTACGCTCTTCAATGGGAATTTTAGTTTCTTTATTCACACCGTTATCATCATCATTATTACATCCTACTAAAACAGCGGAACATGCAATTAAAGTAACGAAGAATTTCTTTATCATGTTATTTCGATTTATATTGCGAATTTAGAAAAAATATTAGTTTATCCTAGTAAATATTAAGATTTAAATGAGATTAGATAAATTTCTTTGGAGTGTTAGATATTATAAAACGAGATCTTTAGCGGCTGATGCGGTAAAAAAGAATCGTGTAAAAGTGAATGGAGATGTAGCAAAAGCGTCGCGAGATATAATTCCGGGAGATGCGATTGAGGTGAGAAAAGATCAAATTAATTTATCTTTTAAAGTATTGCAAGTACCAAATAATAGAATTGGGGCTAAATTGTTAACCTTGCATATTGTGGATACAACACCAAAAGAAGAATATGAAGTGTTAGAGCTTCGTAAACTTTCGCAAGATTATTATCGAGAGAGAGGAGAAGGTAGACCTACAAAAAAAGATCGTCGAGATTTGGATGACTATTTAGACGAAGGGGTAGAAGAAACAGGAGATATTATTATAAAAGGAGAAGATTTGGATTAATTCCAAATCTTCTCCTTTTTTAGATGATTCATAATCTCGTCCAAAATTTCTAATGAGCTTTGATTAGAAATGTTAATTGTATACTTTGCTTTATCGTAAAATTGATTCCGTTCAAATAAATGTTTCGCGATAAACTCTGTCATTTCTTCATTAGAAAGATGAGCTATTAAAGGGCGAGTTTCTTTTTTGTTTTCTAATCGCTTTACTAATTGAGGCAATTGTACTCGCATAAATATAGAAACCGAATTTTTGGTAATTTCATCCATATTGTCATAATAAACAGGAGTTCCGCCACCTAAAGAAAGAATAATATTTGTAGAAGTTAACACTTCTTTTAAAGCTTCTCTTTCCTTTTTTCTAAAACCTAATTCACCTTCTTTTTCGAAGATATCACTTATTTTAGTTTGATATTTTTTTTCGATAAAATCATCTAGATCAATAAATTCGAATCCAAGTGCTTTTGCTAAATCTTTTCCAGTAGTCGATTTTCCACTACCCATATAGCCTACTAAAGAAATTATCATAATTAATCTACAGGTAAATCTTCTGAATAAAATATTGTCAATCTAGCAAATCCGTCAAAGGTATCAATTTGATAAGAGTAGGTGTTTTCTAATCGTCTCGCATCATATCGTTCGACATTATAAGTTACTTCATAATCCTCATTCGTAACAATAGAATTTGAATGATGATATTTGGATTTAGGAGCATCTTTTTTAATTTCTGCTCTATACTGATTCAAAAATTTGATAGGAAAAGAATAGGTTAATTTATAAACAATCTCTTGAGAAATTTGAATAGCAGTAATTTTATTCAAGAACATCGTTCCTTGATTATTGTTTTTAATTTTCAAAGAATCTAAACGTTCTGTATTTTGAATATATAAGTTTTTTCCTAGTTTAGAAACCTTAAAACAATGATCATTCAATTTTTGATGAATAATTTGTGGCTGCTCTTTTATTAGACCTTTTAACTCTTTTAATGTAAAGTTAGATAAATGCGCATCTTTAGTCTCTTGATTACAATTGTTTGCATATTCAGAATCGGGTACGTCAGCCTCTGGATTATCAGATTTTTTACACGATACTACCGAAAACAAAGCAATAATAATATATAATATACTCTTCTTCATTCTAAAATTTCAATCTTTAATAGCGTTCCGAAAATAATTTCAGTTCACATAGATTTACATTTGTTGGTTGACAAATATAATATATAAATCATTTATCAAAAGAATAAATATAATGTTTATAGTGCTTATTTTTTCACTTTTCTCAGTTTGAAAACTGGCTTTTAAGAAAAAACTAAAATAAACTAAAAATTTAAGTTCTTAAAACCGAAATGTTTAATTAATAAATTATAAAAAACTTTATAAAACGTTTGTTAAATTAGTATTAAACATCCTATATTTGCACTCGATTTAAGAAACCGACCTGGTAGCTCAGTTGGTAGAGCACAACACTTTTAATGTTGGGGTCCTGGGTTCGAGCCCCAGCCAGGTCACTTAGTCAAAACGTTCTTTTATTAAGAGAAAAATAAAAACACATTTCGTTTTGTAAACTCAGATATAATCGTATATTTGCAGTCCGAAAAAACGGAGACCTGGTAGCTCAGTTGGTAGAGCACAACACTTTTAATGTTGGGGTCCTGGGTTCGAGCCCCAGCCAGGTCACAAACTTCTAGTTATTGAGAAGTTTAAAAAACAATAACAACTCCAAAATGGAGACCTGGTAGCTCAGTTGGTAGAGCACAACACTTTTAATGTTGGGGTCCTGGGTTCGAGCCCCAGCCAGGTCACAAACTTCTAGTTATTGAGAAGTCTAAAAACAATAACAACTCCAAAATGGAGACCTGGTAGCTCAGTTGGTAGAGCACAACACTTTTAATGTTGGGGTCCTGGGTTCGAGCCCCAGCCAGGTCACAAACTTCTAGTTATTGAGAAGTCTAAAAACAATAACAACTCCAAAATGGAGACCTGGTAGCTCAGTTGGTAGAGCACAACACTTTTAATGTTGGGGTCCTGGGTTCGAGCCCCAGCCAGGTCACAAGAAGCCAAACAGAAATGTTTGGCTTTTTTTATGCAAATGATTGAGATAAATATGACAAATGTTTGTAGTAAATAGATACTATATTATTTTCGATTAATTTCTATTCTCAGTTACTTTGTTCAACCGATTTTAATTGATTATGAAAAAGAAGAAAACTATTCTTTCTAAAGTAATGAAAGTGATAAAGATTACTGGAATTTCTTTAGGTGGGATTGCATTGGTTTTGTATGTGTCACCTTACTTTTTTAAGGAGCAAATTAATGATGGAATAAAAGAAGTCGCTAAGAATTATATTAAAACAGAAGTTGATTTTAAAGACTTAGATATTTCTTTTTTTAATCACTTTCCTAAACTTACTGTAACTCTTACTGATTCGTCAGTTAAAGGATCAACGCCATATCAAATTGAAAATTTAATTTCCGCAAAAAAAATTGCACTAGGGGTAGATGTTAAAACATTATTTGAAGATAAAATAATCTTTAATGAATTGTTTATTACAGATGCAACGATTAATTTAAAAATAGATAGTTTAGGACATAATAATTTTGATATTATAGTTCCTTCTGAAGAAGTTGAAAAAGAAGAAGAATCAAGCGTAGGATTAGCTTTGAATAATTTCAAAATTACTTATTCTAATTTTTTATACGATGATCAATCTTCTAAAACATACTTGAAATTAGATAAATTTGATTATGATGGATTGATAGATCTTACAGATAATCAATTAGTATTAAATGCAAAAACGGATATCAAAAATGTCAACTTTAGTTTTGATAAGCAGAATTATGTTAAAAATCTACCTCTAAAAGGAAAGATTAATTCTAAAATCGATTTAAATAATTTATCATTTTATTTTACAGAAAATAATCTTGAATTAGGTCAATTTCCTTTTTCGTTGAAAGGTTCTTTGTTAATGCCAAATGAAAACAAAGTTTTTGATTTAACGATTTCATCAGAGAAAAATGATTTGAAATACATTCCTGCAATCATTCCAGAAGCTTATCAAGAATGGGCAAAAGATATAGAACTGAAAGGTTCATCAACGATTCTTTTCTCGATGAAAGGAATAATGAATTCGATGACGAATCAGAATCCAGATATTCATATTGATGCAAAAATTGATGATGGATGGATGAATTACAAGAAATCACCTTCGCCAATTAAAAATATAAATCTCGTTTCCACTATTGATTTGCAAGCGTTAGATCCTGATAAAATGCGTGTAAAAGTAGAAAATCTTGATTTCAAGTTGTTGGATGGAGCAACTAAAACAAATTTCACATATTGGACAGGAAAAACCATGTTTTCAGAAGGGATTATCGAGTCAAGTATTGATCTGGAAGCATTGAAAAACGCAACAGGATTCAACCAATTCGATGCAAAAGGAATTCTAGATTTAGAAGGAAGTTGGAAAGGTTCAATTGTTCAAAATGTTAAGAGTTCAAAGCAAAAAATTCCAACGTTTTATTTAAAAGCTAATCTTGAAAACGGTTATTTCAAAATGAATGAAATGCCTGCTGCTTTGGAGCATATAAATTTGAATATGACAATGCAGAATAAAGATGGTAATTATAAAAACACCTCTGTTTTGGTTCACCAAATTGATGCAAAAGCAATGGATAATTTTATGATTGGGCGATTGGAGTTGAAGAATCTGAATAACTTCCCAATTAATGCTGATTTTGCTGCTAAAATTCGTTTAGAAGATATTTACAAAATTTATCCTATACAAAATATTGACATGCGTGGAGATTTGTATGTAAAAATGAAAGCAAATGGAACATATGAACCGAAGCGTAAAAAAGTTCCAATTTCGAATACTATTCTAAAGTTGAGAAATGGTTACATAAAATTACATGAATATCCGAATTTACCTTTAGAAAATATTACAGTTGAAACACACATAAAATCGGGTAGAGGCTCTTTTAATGATTTATCAATAGATATTTTACCTATAAAATTTACGTTAGCAGGAAAGCCCTTTATGGTAAATGCAAATCTTAAAAATTTAAACAATTTAGATTATAGAGTTCATTCAAAAGGCGAATTGAATTTAGCAAATATTTATAAACTATTTCCAATTGAAGGTTTGGATATTGATGGATTAATTGAAACTAATTTTGGTGTTCAAGGTAATAACGGAGCGCCTTTGGAAAGTTTTCAGAATAAAGGGTTTGTGAAAATTCAGAATATTAAGATTAATACAAAATTCTTTCCAAGTAAGTTTGTGGTGAAAGAAGGTGATTTTAGGTTTGAAGGAAATTTTTTGACATTTAAAGATGTTAAGGCTCGTTATAAAAAGAATGTTTTTGTGTTTGATGGAAATGTTTCTAATTATATTAATTATGCTTTAAAAGAGAATGAAACTTTACAAGGAACGATTAATTTCAAAACAAATCGTGTTAATATTGATGATTTCATGGCGTTTAATACAGAGTCAACCGCTTCTAATTCTATCGCTGCAGAAGAAGGTGTAGTTTTATTGCCAAAAAATGTTGAATTGTCGATAAAAGGTCAGGCAAAAGAAGTATTATTTAAAGATATTATACTACAAAACTTTGAAGGAGATTTAAGTTTGATACAAGGAAATCTTGAGCTTCAAAATACTAAATTTAATTTAATTGGTTCTGAATTTACTATGAATGGAAATTATGTGCCAACAAATGCAAAAAAAGCAAAATTTAATTTCACTATAAAAGCCAATAATTTTGATATTCAACGAGCTTATCACGAAATAACATTATTTAGAGAATTGGCTAGTGCTGCAGAAAAAGCCCATGGTAAAGTTTCGATGGATTATCAACTTGAAGGAGATTTGGGGGCAGATATGTTTCCGAAGATGAAAACAATAAAAGGTGAAGGAAATTTTACATTAGAAGATATTAAGTTTTTAGGTTTTAAAGTCTTTAATTCTGTAGCAGAAAAAACTTCGACAGATGCCTTACATGACGCAAACTTAAAAAAAGTAACTTTTAAAACGAAGATAGAAAATAATGTAATTACGATCAATCGTACTAAGTTTAAAATTGCTGGTTTCCGTCCGCGAATAGAAGGTCAAGTGACATTAGATGGTTATATGAATCTTGGAATGAGACTTGGATTACCTCCATTTGGAATTATTGGAATACCAATCAAAATTACTGGTCCAGCTGATACTTTTGAGGTTGAAGTAGGAAAATACCACAAAGAAGATTTAAACGAATCAGATGATGAATTTAGTGAATATCAAAAGTCGTTAGAAGAAGAAAAAGCCAAACAGTAATGTTTGGCTTTTTTATGATAGAATAAATTAATTATTTCTTATTTCCTTTTCGAGTTGGTCTAAAACGTTCTTAAAATCTAAATTTTTGATGCTATAATAGTTAATGTAATTAGAGATTATAGAGTTAACAATAAATTCCTTATTTATTGTTCCATATTTTAATCCTTCTTTTGTAGACTTAGATAATTTGAACTTTCCTTCATTTGATTTGAAATCATATAAATAGTAAATTTCCATATCGTTTGGTTTTTCATTATAATAACCAGAATTTGAAGTTTCATCCTTGAAGTAAATGTAAAATTTGAATGGATTAATATTTTTATTACAAACCATAGTGGATTTATCTTCTGCCGAGTGATTACAGTTATTGTCTTTTATAAATTTATCATTATTTATCCTAGAATATTCAGATATAGGGACGTATCTTGCAGTTGCAAATCGAGCAGGATATAAGTAATCATATTGGATTAATTTTTCGATAATAGTTTGCGTATTCTTAGTAGGATTATTTATATCATATCTTTCTCTAAGATTAGATTCTTTATAAAATGGTATAACTTCTCTGATATGGATCATTGTGTCAGTTATTAAATCACTATTTTTTATTGTTTCAATTATTTTTTTACCATCATTATCATATATAATCCAATCGCCATATGGCTGATCATTTTTATAAAATGCTTTAGCAAGTGTTTTATTATTTATTATAAAATTCCAGTTTTCAATATCATTAACTAATTGAATATTTATTTTAAAATCAAGATATACCTCTGAAATAATTCCACTTTTTAGGATATCATTATCAAAATTGAAGTCAATTATTAAATCGTCATTGTTGTTATATTGCTTATACTTACCATGATAAACACCATCAATTTTATTATAATCTTTTTTTAGATTATCAGTTTTATTTAATAATTTATTACTTTCATTAAAATATTCAAAGCAATTTCCGTTTTGGAAACCATTTCTTGCAACACCTTTGTATATTGGATTTCCATAATAATTGTTAAAAAGATAATTACCATTGATAATTCCATTAGAATATTGGTTTTGTAACTCAATCAAATTTTTTGCATAGAACGAAACAGCATCTCCTTCGAATTTACCGTTTAAAAATGTAGCAAATTGAGAAATTTCATTATTAGGAAAATAAGCTCTATAATCTCCGTTTTTCAAATTATTTTTATAATTAGCTTTATATTTAATATTTCCATTAGAATAATATTCAATATAATTACCTTCTATTAAATTGTTTTTGAAATTAATCTCTTGTATTAATCTACCATTTGAGCTGTACCAAATAGATTTCCCTTCATATTCAAAGGGTTCTATATTTGTTTTTGAATATCCTATAAATTGTAATTGGTCGTTTTCTATATAAAAATCTTTTATTTCATAAAGATTATTTTTTGTTTCTGTTATTGTTCGATAATAACGTGCATGTTTTTTTTGAGTTTTATTCCATTCAAAATCAAAGTATTGTTTTTTTTTGAGAAAATGAAAATGATGAAAAAATAAGAAAAAGTAAAAAAGGTAAAGAATGTTTCATTTTTTATAAATTTGAACCGAAAATACAATTTTTTTATCAAAAATAGTGATTGCAAATCATCGATAAAAAGTGTATTTTTAGATTCAAAATCAACCAAATCTGAAACTTACAACTGCAATAAAAAATACCTCGTGGTGGAAAATACTACTTTTCCTTGTTTGGCTTTATTTTTTCGGATTAATGCTTCAAATTACGTTGCGTTATATTCCGATTTCGTCTGATGTCTCATTTTTAGCGATTAAACAAGATGAGGTGACAACAATTCCGAGCTATTTAACAATTTTTTATATTCACGTTTATTCAGCAATATTTACATTGTTTTTTGGAATTGTACAATTCATTAGAATAACCAATCGACATATAAAGAAATTACATCAACTCTTTGGGAAATTCTATTTTTATATTACTGTTTTACTGGCTGCGCCAAGTGGAATTTACATTGGTTTTTATGCAAATGGAGAATTAACAGCTAAAACAGCATTTGTCATTTTGGGAATTCTTTGGTGGATTTTTACTGTGATTGCAGTTGTTAAAATTAAGCAGAAAGATATTCAATCGCACCGAAATTTTATGCTCCGCAGTTATGCTTTGGCTATTTCTGCGCTTACATTACGTGCTTGGAAAGTAGTTTTGGTTTACTTGTTTCAACCAGCACCAATGGATGTTTATCAAATTATTGCATGGTTGGGATTTATTCCCAATTTACTGCTTGTAGAATATTATATTTATAAAACTAAACAATCTAAAATATGAAAAAATTAGCATTACTTATTTGTACAACATTTGTTGTTTTTAGCTGTAAAGATGGCAAGAAAGAAGCTATAGAAAATAATGATTCTAACGACACAATTTCATCTATTCATATAGAGCCAACACAAGAAGATGTAGGTCTTTGGTCTGGGGTTTTTGTGGCTGATTCTGTTGATTATGAAAAAGGTGATAATTGGTCTATTCGAAATAGAATTAGTATCATAATTCAGAAAATTAATAATGATAATACTGTTGAAGGTTACAGTGTCTCAGCTGGAAATATCAGACCATTTAAAGGAGATTTAGTGAAAGAAGGAAACTCACGTTATGTGATGGCGAATGAACCTGGAGATCATAAATATGATGGGACATTCAAGTTTAATATTTCTGAAAATGATGATTCAATTTATGGAACTTGGATTTCTAAGCGCAAAGATTTACCTGTGCTTTCTCGAAAGTTTAGTTTGAAGAAAACAGAGTTTATTTATAATCCGAAGAACATTTTAGTTCAACCAAAATATGGTGCAGATGAAGAATATGCGGATGAATACGATAATATAGATTGGGTAAATTCAAAAAAAGAAAAGTATGACGAAATGGATGGTGAAGAATATTTTATTTATGTTAATCGTGCAGCTTCGGATGAAATTTATAAGATAAATGGTTCGACACAAAAGCTGACAGAAAAACAACTAAAAAATTTACATAAGTTAGATTTAGAAATTATTCGAAATACAATTTATGCGCGTCATGGTTATACTTTTGCGAATCGTGGCGCACGACAATTTTTTGATAATGTAAATTGGTATGTGCCTTTATATGCAAATGTTGAAGATAAATTGTCGCCAACCGAGAAAAAGAATATTGCGTTGTTGAAGCGTTTTGAAAAATATGCAACGGATAATTACCAACAATACGGACGATAAAAATTAAAATTTCTGTCAAGATAAAATGAGTTAAAACTTAATCTGAAAATAAGATAGAAGGATTATCATTTTGTTTTATAGGTTTAATTGAAGAATACAATTTTTTTAGTTCGCTAAAGCCTTTGTCCTGAATGAAATTTGCTATTCAAATCAAGATATTTTGTTTGTTATGTTTATTAATTTTGGCTCGTTAGCTTAGTTGTTAGAGTACGAAACTCTTAATTTCGAGCTTCAGACGAGTCACAAAAAAGTTAAATCTATTCTCTAAATTAGATTTAACTTTTTTTGTTTCTATAGCATATAAATTACTAGAAAAAATATTAAAATAGCTCAATTTAATCAATAGGGAACTATTTTTTCATTAATCAATCAGCAAATAAATCAATGTTTTACTAAAAAGTATTCAGTAATATTAAATTTTTCTAAATTAATTATTGCTAAATTTAAATAAAATAAAAAGTATAGTAATAAAAAATAAATTTGTCGTAAATTTGCACCCATAATTTTCAAGGATGCAAAACATTAGAAATATTGCGATTATCGCACACGTTGACCACGGTAAAACTACATTGGTTGACAAAATTCTTCACAGCGGAAACGTTTTTAGAGAAAACCAAGAGTCTGGTGAATTAATCATGGATAACAATGATATCGAGCGTGAGAGAGGGATTACGATCTTTTCTAAAAATGCTTCGGTAGATTACAAAGGTGTAAAAATCAATGTGATTGACACTCCTGGCCACGCGGATTTCGGTGGAGAAGTTGAGCGTGTATTGAAAATGGCTGATGGGGTTATCTTATTAGTTGATGCTTTCGAAGGACCAATGCCTCAAACGCGTTTCGTTTTAAGTAAAGCATTAGAATTAGGATTAAAACCATTAGTTGTAATTAATAAAGTTGATAAAGAAAACTGTCGACCTGATGAGGTATACGACAAAGTTTTCGAATTATTCTTTAATTTAGATGCAACAGAAGAACAATTGGAATTCCCTGCATTCTACGGTTCATCTAAACAAGGATGGTTCAACACAGAAAATGTACGTGTAGACGATATTTCTCCATTAATGGATGGTATTCTTGAACATGTTCCTGCTCCAGAAGCTTACGAAGGTTCTTTACAAATGCAAATTACATCTTTAGATTATTCTAAATTCTTAGGACGTATAGCAGTTGGTAAAGTAACTCGTGGTGTTATTAAAGAAGGGGATTGGGTTGCTTTAACAAAACCTGATGGAACGTTCAAAAAACATAAAATCAAAGAATTATATACATTTGCTGGTTTAGGTAAAGTAAAAGCTACTGAAGTAAAAGCTGGTGATATTTGTGCTGTTGTTGGTATCGATGGTTTCCAAATTGGAGATACAATTGCAGACCCAGAAAATCCAGAAGCATTACCAGTTATGCACATCGATGAGCCTACAATGAATATGTCTTTCGGAATTAACAATTCTCCATTCTTTGGTAAAGATGGTAAATTTGTTACTTCTCGTCACTTAGTAGAGCGTTTAGAAGATGAGTTAGAGCGTAACTTAGCTTTACGTGTAGAGCCAACAGAAGATTCTAATACACAATTAGTTTACGGACGTGGTATTATGCACTTATCTGTATTAATAGAAACGATGCGTCGCGAAGGTTATGAGTTAACAGTTGGACAGCCGCAAGTAATCTTAAAAGATATTGATGGTGTAAAATGTGAACCATATGAAACATTAGTTATTGATGTTCCAGATGATTATTCTTCTAAAGCAATCGACTTAGTAACTCAACGTAAAGGTGATTTATTAGTAATGGAAGCGAAAGAAGGAATGCAACACTTAGAATTCGAAATCCCATCTCGTGGATTAATCGGATTACGTTCTCAAATGTTAACTTCTACTGCTGGTGAAGCTGTAATGGCACACACTTTCTTAGAATATAAACCATTCAAAGGAGCAATCGCTGGTCGTTCTGCAGGTGTAATTATTTCGAAAGATCAAGGTACATCAACTCCTTACTCTATTGATAAATTACAAGATCGTGGTAAATTCTTTATCGAACCAGGTGAAGAAGTTTATGAAGGAATGATTATCGGAGAGCATTCTCGTAACAATGACTTAGTAGTAAATGTTGTTGAAGCTAAAAAACTAAATAATATTCGTGCAGCTGGTAAAGATGATTCATCTTCTATCGCTCCAAAAACAGAAATGACTTTGGAAGAATGTATGGAATATATCCAAGCTGATGAATGTATCGAGGTAACTCCAAATTTCATCCGTTTACGTAAAATTCACTTAAAAGAAGTAGATCGTAAACGTTTCGAAAAATCAATGAGCTAATCATTTGAAATTATATAAACAAAAAACCAGAAGTTAATCTTCTGGTTTTTTGTTTTAAATCGATTCGATTTTATTTTTAAGTGCTTCAATTGCGAAATTTAATTCATTTTTAGAAGCTTTATACTCTACTATTTCACCTTTAATTTTGAATCTTGAAATATTAAAACCTTCTTCAATATCATTGTACCAAATCAAATAATTTTTACATAAAGCAACTACCCAAAAATTATCCTTAATAACATCATCACATTTCCATATTTCAGGAGAAATTTTAATTTGATTCCAAAATATTAAGGTTTCGTTTTCCATATTTTGTTCCGAAAAATAAATTTCGAGCATCAAATCCTTTTTAGGAAAATTTATCCAATTATCCATTAATAAGTGCTTTTTAATAGAATCCAATCTTCAAATTTTTGAGTTTGAGTTGAATTTGGTTCTGTCCATTCGATAATATACCAATAACTATCAGAAGGAAGTGTTTTTCCATTCAGTTTACCATCCCACGTATAATTATTTGCATTAGAACCCGTAAATAATAATTTTCCTTTTCGATTATAAATGATAAATTTCGGATTGATTTTACTTTTTAGTTGCGAATAATCCAATACATCATTTTTACCATCACCATTTGGAGAAATAAAATTGATTAGTTTAATCAGCGAAAACTCTTTCGAAATAGGCGTACAATTATCTGCCGATTTCACATAAATTGTATGAGTTCCTAAAGTTACATTTGTAAAAATATTCGAAGATTGAAAAGCGCCATTATCCAACGAATATAAATATGGAGGTGTAGACCCAGTGACTTTTATGGTCACTGTAGAACCTTGAATTTCGATGGATTGAATAATTGGATCTTCGGCTTCAATAACTTTCACTTCTTGTATATAAAAACAACCATTCAATTCTAATTTTACATAATAAGTTCCAACAGGAATATTTGTAATTGAAGGAGTTTTAGCCCCATTATGCAACCATTCGTAAGTATCAAATCCAGAACCTGCGTCTAAAGTAGTCGTTGTTCCTTTGCAAATTGTAATATCTTTTAGAGTTGATGATTTTCCAGATTGTTTGAAAATAAAATGCAATGGAGCAACGTTTTCGCATAATCCATTTTGTTTAAATCTTACCCAAAATGTTTGATCTGAATTTATAATTTGTGTTGTACTGATATTATTTTTTTTATTTTTAGCATCAATTTCATTTAAGTAATATGTCGGAGAGCCTTCAAGATTTATAACCAAGTCATCAACATAATCTGATAAAACAATTTCTTCATCATTGCTTAAATCCTCATCACAAATTTCTATTGGAGGAATTACGTTTGCAATACTCAGATTATTTAATGTAAAAGTAATTTTTTCTATAACTGGCTCACAAGTTCCAATTTGTACACGAATCCAAACATTTTTAGATGACTGAATTTCATTTAATTCAAAATTTATTATCCCAGCAGAAATATTATTTTTAGCGTCTTGTTCAGTTTCAAAATATTTCACTTGATGTGCCGAATAATAATCTTCTACAATTCTATCTGTATAGTCATTTAAATTTATTTGGGATTTTCCATCTAAATCATCATCACAAATAGAAAAACTATCTTGATATATTTGCGGTTCTTCTTGTACAGAAACATTAATATGACCTTTCAGAGAACAACCTGTATTTTGTGTAATTTCTACTTCGTAATATCCTGCTTCAGTTACGGTTATTTTTTCATTCGTTTCACCAATAATTTCTTTACCATCTTTGTACCATTTATAAGTAGAATCTGGAGTTGAAGCATCTATTATAGCTGATGATCCAGGATCAGGACAAAGTATAATATTATCTCCTAAGTTCTTAGTCCCTAAAAAGCTTCCTGCTTTTAAGAAAACTGCAGAATCATAACGACCTCTATAATCACCGTGATCGGCAATTACCAATTTGATGTGGTATTTTACACCTGCTACAATTTGTGCATTTGCTTTCAAAACTTTTGTTTGTCCATTGAAATTTGTAGGACTATTTGTTGAATAACTTTCAGGGTTGAATCTTCCAAAATATTGTTCATAACTTTTACATCTATCAGCTCCATTTATAGTTAATGAAGTAACAGGAATAGTTGTATTTGGAACTAATGCAATGTTTTGATAAGGTTCAGAATTATCTACTTTTTTGATTAAGAACGCAAAAGCATCAGAGTATTGGCAATTACTTGATTGATATTCTTCTGAAAGAAACATATACTCGAAACTAATTTGATCTGTTGTTAGGTTTGATACAAAATCAAATTCAAGAGATGTAGCATTTAAAATATCATTATAAGGTAGATGAGATGCTCTCAAAATATCGATCAAATCTTGATCTCCTCCCCAAGAACTAACTCCGTAATCTTGTAAAAATGAGTTTGGTCCTTTAGCATCTTTTGCTTTACCTGTAGATAAAATAATTCCTTCGGAAAGATCAAAATTACTAGTTCCTTTTGTAAAATATCCGTAGCTAATATCATCATTGCCTATATTGTATCCAGAAAAATTAATATTAGAAATAGTAATACAACCAGTGTTTGTTCCAATAAATTTATCAATTAATTCTTCTTTCGATAAAGATGTGTCCACCTGAATAAATTGACCAAATAGGCTGCCATTCAGGATTAAAAAGAAGCTGAATAAGAGTATTATTTTAGCGTAAAAATGCGTCATTTTTTTAATAATTGAGGATAAAAAAACTGTTAAATTACTTTAAAAAATAAAGTGTCTTTAACAGTTTAGAACTTGTATTTTTTTTAAATAGAATTATCCTATTCTTCCTAAATTTTCGGCAATAGTTTCGATAAAAGAAGTTAATGGTTTTTTCGCCATCATTTCGATCATCATATTGAAATTTCCATCAAAATCTAATGTTACATCAGATGAATTACCATCAACTGCATCAATAGAAATTGTCAATGTATATTCAAAAGCAGGTGCAGGAGATTCGAAAACAATTTTCGATGGTTCAACTGTTTCTTTTAAACGCATACCAACTTTTGGTAAAGCACCAACTCCAACTGTAAATCCTTTTCCTGATTCATGAATTTCGAAAGATTTTGTATCTTCAGGCATCAATTGCTCATAATTTTTCATATCTAATAGAAAATTATAAGCTTCTTGTTGATTTTTTGCAAAACGGACTTTATTTGTATTTACCTTCATATCCTTGTGAGTTTTTTATAAATTTGTAACAAACCCTTCAAATGTACAAAGTTTTTTTTAATGAAAGTTTGTTAACTTTCAGCAATCAATCGAATCCAGAAGCAAAAAATATATTGTTTCAAAATGAGGCTCAATTTGATGAATCATTTCATTTGCTATCAACAAAAACGGTAACTTTAGTCAATATATTTAGCGAAGATATTGATGGTGTTTGGACAAAATTTTTAAAATATTATAAACATATACAAGCAGCAGGAGGAATTGTTCGTAATCCTCAAAACGATTATTTATTTATTTTTAGACTTGGGAAATGGGATTTACCAAAAGGTAAAATGGAGAAAGGAGAATCACGAGAAGAGTCTGCGATTCGTGAAATTGAAGAAGAATGTAGTTTAACCAATTTAGAATTAAAACGATTCTTAATGCCAACTTTTCATATCTATTTTATGAGAGAATATATTATAAAAGAAACTTTTTGGTTCGAGGTTTTTTATAATGGAGTAGAATTGCCTTTGCCACAAACAGAAGAAGGAATAGAATCTGTTGAATGGAAAAAAGAAAGTGAAATACCTCAGTTATTAGAAAATTCTTATCCAAATATTAAATTGTTAATGGATAATTATTTAAATTTGGAATAAATAAAATTTAATGAGAAAATATATATTAACTTTTTGTGCTTTAACATGTTTCGTGTTAACTACAAATGCACAAACAAAAAAAGATAATAAAACTAAAACAGAAAAGGCTTCTAGTTTACAAGTGAAAACCTTGAATAAAGGAACAGCTAAGGTAGAAAATATACAAGCTTATCAGGTTTATGGAGAATCGTTTGATATCAAAAATACATTGACGAAAAACGAACTTGGAAAGTTATATGATAACATGAAAAATGGCGATTCACTAGAAAATATACAATTTACTTCGACAATAGAATCTGTTTGTAAAAAGAAAGGTTGTTGGATGAAAGTTGATTTAGGTAAAGGAGAAGAACAATCATTTGTACGTTTTAAAGATTATGGTTTTTTCATGCCTTTAGATGGTGAAAAAGCAAATGTTATAGTTCATGGAAAAGCATTTGTAAGTGAAATTTCTGTTGAGAAATTGCGTCATTATGCAGAAGATGCAGGACAATCGAAAGAAGAAATAGCTAAAATAACAAAACCTCAGTTACAATATAATTTTGAAGCTGATGGAGTTTATCTGAAAGAAAATTAAGATTTACATTCAATATAAAATTAAAAACCTTTCAAGAATAGAAAGGTTTTTTTATAAACTAATATTTCAAAAATAAACTATGGAATCATTTCAAACAAACCCAGATCAATTTTTTTTATTGATAGGAAAGAAAAAGGAAGACGAAATTTTTAAATTATTTCAAAAGGAATTTCACTCAGAAACATCTGAACAAAATATACCTCAAGGAAAAATTGTTTTATATAAAGAGGATGGAATTTCTGTGAAAATTGTTTATGAAATGATTACTTCGATTAAGTTTTATCTTTCACCAAATCCAATTTGTATGGTTTACGAAGGACAAAATATATTTAATTTGAATCGAAATGTTGATGAAACTCAAGTTCGTAAAAACGATGATTATCAAAGAGTTATTAATAATGACCCCAATCGCTTAGCAAATGATTATAGTCGACTAAATTGTTTGTTTTCTTTTGATTCAATGACGGGAGAATTTTTAACTATTGAAATATTAAATGAAGCATAAGCTGTTTTTTTGATGAAAATTTCAGATATTTATCGTTTAATAATAAACCTTAAATGAAAAAATATTTACTTTTAATTTCTCTATCAATCTCTCTTTACTCAATAGCTCAAAAAAATATCAATAAACAGTTCACTGTAAATGATTCTCCTGTTTCTTATACATATAAAGCTGTTTTTGATTCTAGTAAAAAAGAAGAAATTATTCAAAGAATATCATCCCGATTTGATGACCCAAAGATAAATAGAGGAGATTTAGTTTGGAATAATAACGGTGAATATGAAATAGTTGTTTATGAAAATACGGTTACAATTAATTTTGGAAAAAGTAATGACAATGAAATATCTTATGAAAAAATAAAATTATTAGGACAAGATTTATCAACGATTGCTAATAAACCAGTATTTAAACATAGATTAATTACAAAAAAGTTTTATGTAATTAATGATAAAGCAAATACTTATTCATATCGAGGTGTTTTTACATCGAATAAACGGGAAAATATTAAGAAAAGTGTTGATAAATATTTTGGAAAACCTACATTATTAGAAAATAATTATGTTTGGAAATCTGCAGATTATGATATTACATTGAAGGAGGATCAAATTGAATTCTTTTTGATGAAAAATAAACTTGATGATTCGTATTATAATCAATTTTTAGCTTTGGAAAAAGATGTAACTGAAATTATTCTTACTCTTGGTCCAAAAAATACTTTGATTACAACTAAAAATTACGTTCTAAATGATAATCCATCATCGTATACTTACAAGGCAGTATTTAGTCCACAACAAAATGATATTCTTAAAAAAATAATTGAAACACAATTTGGAAATCCAAAGGTAAATAGAGGAGATTTGGTTTGGAATGATAATGGAAGTTATGAAATCGTTTTATCTGATTATCAATTGAAAATTAATTTTGGAAAAAGTAATGATACAGAAAATATTTATCAAAAAATAAAAGAATTAGGATCAACAGTTACAAAAGCATTAAAATATTAACTAATTATTTAATAGACGATTATAAAGAAATATTTATGTTTATTTGTAATTGCAATTTCATTTTTTTGTTTTTGTACAATTGAGAGCAAATAAGACTCAGTCTTATTTCTCGATGAGAGAAACTTTTTAACACAGACAAAAGAAATTTAAGGAAAACAATTTTGTATTAACCCTTCGTTAACCGTTCATTAACCAATACAAATTAATCTTTTTTAGAATTTTATAAAAAAAATAAAAATATGAAAAAGACATTATTTATCGCAATAACTTTAACAGCTTTAGCTTGCAACGGACAAACAGCAAAATCGCACGCAGTTGCCAAATCTTCAGGATCAACAACTCATTCTAATGTTTCGGTTAGTGTGAGCGATAGTAACGAAGTTTATTCGTATTCGGCAATTTTTGATAAACCAAAATCTAAAGCTGCAATAAATGAAATAGAGAAAGCTTTTGGAAAGCCAATGACTGAAGGAAAAAACTATGTTTGGCGAGAAGGAGAATCTTTAGAAATAAAGGCACGTGAAGGAAAAATTTCGATAGAGTTTGAAAAAGGTTCTACAAAATTATATGATAAAGTAAAAGAATTGGGTGAATCTATTTCTGCGGTTGTCGGAGAAAAATAATTATTCTAAAAAATAAAAACGGAAGTTAAATTTGGCTTCCGTTTTTTTATTATTTTAATTCTTTATACTTAAAATCTTTTCCAAAAAAGTAATTCCATATTAAGCTAATAAGAATCAAATTTGCTATTCCACGAATTGTTATAAATATCCCCAAATTACCAAAACGTTTGTACTTAATATGTGATAATTCTTCTTGATGATTAACTATATATTCGTATAAATAATAATCAAAAACTAACATCGAAAGGCTAAAAAGAACTAAAATGACATAATGAAAGAGTATCATGTCTTTAATTTTTTTTAGATTTTTATACAATAATACAGCTCCAATAAAAGAAAAAAATACGCTTGAATGAAAAATAATTTCAGTTTTACTATGAAGTTTCGGAACCTCATTATTTTCCTCGATATCTTCAACTAAATTAGGTTCGAAAGAATTTTTCTTTTCTTCGTTCTCGTGATAAATAATTTTAGATGAAATTAAATTTTTAATTCGAGTTGTTTCAATTTTAGAAAACTGAATGTTTCGTTCATTTTTTTTAATTTCGAAAGCCATTTCTATTGCTTCAGGAACAAATCTAGAATCATCTTTGATGTAAGAATTTAATTCATTTGTAGACAGCTTCTGTAGAACGCTTCTTTTAACTTGCATTAATTTAATTATAAATCAAATACTTTTCTCTTATTTTCTTGAAAGCCTCCAAATCTTTTTGCCAAGTTGCTTTTATTTCTGCTTCCGATAAACCTGCTTCTATTTGCTTGCGTAATTCATCTGTTCCAGAAAGTTGATCAATCCACAATTTTTTACCATTCATCGTCCAAAAAGGTTGCTTCGTATTGTTTTTATACGCATTGATTAACCATTTCAAATTGATGGCATATTGATACGGTACATCCGATAAATCTTCTCCATAACAAACCTGATCTTTGAATTTAGGGCTTGTTGCACCTGGTTTTGAAGTTGGCGTATATTGAAAAGGCATATTTTTAAGAAATGGCGAGCCATAAACCTGAAACTGAATATCTGTTCCACGACCTTCGTTAACGTTTGTCCCTTCAAACAAACAGGTGCTTGGATACAAATTTATCGCATGAGCATTTGGTAAATTTGGTGATGGTTTTACAGGTAAATTGTACTTGGATTGATGTGTATAATTGATGAGTGGAATAATTTCCAAATCTGCTTTTACACCATTTGCTAACCAACCTTCACCGTTTATCATTTGCGCATATTCGCCAATCGTCATTCCATAAACAATCGGAACATTGTGCATTCCAACAAAGGATTTGTACTCGTTTTTCATCACAGGTCCATCCACATAATGTCCGTTCGGATTTGGTCTATCCAATACAATTACTTTCTTGCTATTTTCAGCTGCAGCCTCCAAAACATAATGTAAAGTAGAAATGTAAGTGTAAAAACGCGCGCCAACATCTTGCATATCAAAAACCAAAATATCTACATCTGCAATTTGATTTGCTTTTGGTTTTTTATTGTCACCATAAAGCGAAATAATTGGCAAGTTAGTTTTTGCATCAATACCAGATTTTATTTTTGCACCAGCATCAGCATCTCCACGAAAACCATGTTCTGGCGAATAAAGTTTAACCACATTGATGTTATTCTTTAATAACAAATCAACTGTATGCATCGTTGTTCCATTAATGGTTGCGATTCCTGTTTGGTTCGAAATTAATCCAACTTTTTTACCTTTTAATTTCGAAAGATAGTTAGCTGTATTTTCTGCTCCAACAAGAATAGTTGAATGATTTTCTATCGTTTTTGATGTATTATTTTGAGCTAAAATTGGAGTAGAAAAGCCGAAAAAAATAACTGAACTAAGTAAACCAATTGATGTATATTTGACAAAGTTTTTCATTTCGTTTTGAATCATTTGAATTTAGGCGAATTTAAAGCCTAAAGTTAGTTTTAATCTTATAAAAAATATATAATTTGAGTTTTTCTTGGTGGTTTTCAAAAAAAATTGCGCTTGGTAAAAATACTAAAAATAACTTATCGAGTATTATTATTCGAGTAGGTCAAATTGCGGTAGCATTAGGGTTGATTGTTTCTTTGGTGACAATTTCTACTGGTGTTGGAGCAAGAAAGGCGATCAAAGAAAAGTTGGCCGATTTTAATGGTCATATTACGATTAGAAACTACAATAGTAATACGTCATTAAATTCTGATTCATTATCACTTCATCAAGCTTTTTATCCAAAGTTTAAATCGATTCCAGAAATAGAACATGTACAAGCAATTGCCAATAAAAGTGGTGTTATCCGAACGGATGAAAATTTTAGTGGGGTTGTGTTCAAAGGAGTTGGAACAGATTATGATTCGGTTCGTTTCGAGAAATTTATGGTAAAAGGACATTTTCCTCGAATCAATAAAGATTCGATAATGGATGAGGTTTTATTATCGAAAAAGATTGCGGATGAAATGAAATTGGATGTTGATAGTTCGTTTGTGATGTATTTTATTCAAGAAGATACAAAGCCTATTTATCGTCGATTTACCATTTCTGGATTATTCAAAACAGATATCAAAAACTTTGACGATCAAATAATGTTTGGTGACATCAAGCATGTACAACGTCTTAATCGCTGGGATTCGAATACAGTTGGCGGTTTCGAATTATTTGTAAATGATGTCGAAAATATTGATCCTGTTGCAAAGCGTGTGCAAGAAAATATTCCATACAATTTATATGCAGAATCTGCTACGGCTTCATTTGCTCAGATTAATGATTGGATTTCAATTTTCGATAAAAATATTGTCATTATTCTTTTTATCATGCTTTTTGTTGTGGTGATTAATATGGTGATGGTTTTATTGATTTTAATTTTAGAACGAACACATTCAATCGGAATTTTAAAAGCATTTGGTGCAACAAATTGGCGAATTCGAAAATTATTCATCAATTACGCATTATTTATTATGTTGCCAGGATTAATTGCTGGAAATGCAATTGGACTTGGATTATTATTGATTCAGAAATATTTCGGAATTATCAAACTTCCGGCAGAAAACTATTATTTATCAACAGCTCCAGTCTATTTAGATTTTGGTACAATTGTTTTATTGAATGCAGGAGCGTTATTAGTTTGTGCAATTGTATTACTTTTGCCATCGTATATGATATCTAAAATTACACCTGCAAAAGCGATTAATTTTAGATAAAATTTAATGTTTTAATTTAAAAGTTAGAAAAAAATGAAATACGCAAACAATATATTAGAAACGATAGGGAATACACCTTTGGTTAAAATTAATAAGATTACAAAGGATTTACCATGTACGGTTTTAGCAAAAGTTGAATATTTTAACCCTGGTCATTCTTGTAAAGATCGTATGGCGTTGAAAATGGTTGAGGATGCCGAAAAAGATGGTCGTTTAGTTCCTGGAGGAACAATTATCGAAGGTACTTCTGGTAACACAGGAATGGGGCTGGCTTTGGCTGCTGTGATCAAAGGTTACAAATTAATTTGTGTGATTACAGACAAACAATCGAAAGAGAAAATGGATATTTTGCGTGCTGTTGGTGCAAAAGTTGTGGTTTGTCCTACGGATGTTGAACCAGATGATCCACGTTCTTATTATTCAGTTTCTAAACGTTTGGCTCAAGAAACACATAATGGTTGGTATGTAAATCAGTACGATAATCCATCGAATGCGCAAGCGAATTATGAGCAAACTGGACCAGAAATTTGGGAGCAAACAGAAGGGAAAGTAACGCATTTTATTGTTGGAGTTGGAACTGGAGGAACAATTTCAGGTGTTGGAAAATACTTGAAAGAAAAAAATCCTAACATTAAAATTTGGGGAGTTGATACGTATGGATCAGTTTTCAAAAAATATAAAGAAACTGGAATCTTCGACGAAAATGAAGTGTATTCTTATGTAACAGAAGGAATTGGTGAAGATATTTTACCAGAAAATGTAGATTTTGATATCATTGATGGATTTACAAAAGTGACTGATAAAGATGCAGCGGTTTATACGCGTCGTTTAGCTTTAGAAGAAGGTTTGTTTGTTGGAATGTCTTCGGGATCTGCAATCAAAGGATTGTTGCAAATGAAAGACGAATTCGGACCAGACGATGTTGTGGTAGTTTTATTCCACGATTCAGGTTCTCGTTATGTTGGAAAAATCTTTAATGATGATTGGATGCGTGATAGAGGATATTTGGACGAAGAAATCAAAACGGCTGTAGATTTAATAAAAGAACATGTCGATAAACCTTTGGTAACGGTTCGTACAGAGGAATTGGCTTCTCATGCAATTGATCGTATGCGTCGTTTCAAAATTTCTCAAATTCCAGTAATGGACGTGAATGGAATTGTTGGTTCTTTGGAAGAATCAGATTTGTTTCAAGCATTTTTAGAAGATAGAAATGTAGCAGAAAAACCTGTTCACGAAATTATGGGAAAACCTTATCCAGTAGTAAAAGCAGGAACATCTATTGAAGAAGTTTCGAAGTTAATTACAAAAGATAATCAAGCTGTTTTAATAGAATTAGAAAACGGAAAATATCATATCATCACAAAATATGATATTATTAGCTCGATTAAATAACAAAAATCCTATCTTTGAAGCGATATGGGAATTGTATTAAAAGGTCAGAATTTAGTAAAAGATTACGGTAAAAAACACGTCGTAAAAAATGTGTCTTTTCAAGTAGAACAAGGAGAAATTATTGGATTATTAGGGCCAAATGGTGCTGGTAAAACGACTTCTTTCTACATGATTGTTGGTTTGGTAAAGGCTACGCAAGGAAAAGTTTTTTTGGATAAACAAGATATCACAAGTGATGCGATGTACAAACGTGCACAAAAAGGCATTGGATACTTGGCACAAGAAGCGTCGATTTTTCGCAAACTTTCTGTAGAAGATAACATCAAATCAGTTTTACAATTCACCAAACACTCCAAAAAAGAACAACAAATGCGCACCGATGCTTTGATTGAAGAGTTTTCGTTAGAGCATGTACGTAAAAATCGTGGAGATTTACTTTCTGGAGGTGAGCGTCGACGTTGCGAAATTGCACGTTGTTTGGCAACAGAGCCTAATTTTATTTTATTAGATGAGCCTTTTGCTGGAGTTGACCCAATTGCGGTAGAGGATATTCAGAAGATTGTACGTTCGTTAAAAGATAAAAATATCGGAATCTTAATTACCGATCACAATGTATCGCAAACGCTTGCAATTACTGATAAAACATATATTATGTTCGAAGGTAAAATCTTGAAAGAAGGTTCACCAGAAGAATTAGCAAATGATGAAGATGTTCGTCGCGTTTATCTTGGTGAAAACTTTATGTATCAGCAGATATAAATTACAATATAGTATTTTTCTGAACCACTCAAATTTGAGTGGTTTTTTTGTTTATGTTTGTATCAAATTAAACACTATAATCACTTATGAAAGAATTAAAATTAATCTTAGTATTCTTATTGTCAATTACGATACAAGCGCAAATCAGATTTGAACAAGGTTATTTAATTGATAACAATAATCAAAAGCAAGTTGTTTTAATCAAAAATGTAGACTGGCTAAACAATCCTAAATCAATAGAGTATAAAAATAATGAAACCTCTAAAGTTGAAATTACAACGATAAATCAGATAAAAGAATTTGGAATTGATAATCAATCCAAATATGTTAGAGCGGATATTAAGATTGATCGATCTTCTGAAGATTTGGATAAAATAAGCTCAAATGAAGAACCAGACTTTAAAAAAGAAAAATTATTTTTGAAAGTATTGATAGAAGGTGATGCTTCATTATATGGTTACAATGATTATAATTTGAAGAGATTTTTTTACAAAAATAATACTGGAGATATTGAGCAATTAGTGTATAAAAAATATGAAGTTTCTACAAATCAGTTTGCTTATAACAGAACATTTAGAGGACAAATTGCTCAAAATTTCAAATGTGAATCGATTTCTAATGATAGAATTAAAAAAGTAAATTACAGAGAAAGTGAATTAACAAAACTTTTTACAGAAATTAATAAGTGTAAAGGTTCTGATTTAACTTTTTCGAAAGAATCTAAAAAAGTTGATTTTAATTTATGGTTAAGACCTCGTTTAAATAATTCCAAATTAAATATTTCAACAGATACTGAATCAGCTAAATTAGGTAATAAAACTGGTTTCGGTTTAGGAATTGAAGCTGAATTTATTTTACCATTTAATAAAAAGAAATGGAGTTTGATTGTAGAACCATCTTATCAAGGTTATAAAGTTAAAGGTACTAAATTGACAAGTGGTGATATTGTTGATGTAGATTATAAAAATATTGAAATTCCTTTTGGAGTAAGACACTACTTCTTTTTAAATCAAGATTCTAAATTGTTTATTAATTTACAGTATATGGTAAACCTTAATCTAGATTCTAGTATTCAATTTAAAAGAGGTGAATATACTTATTGGGATTATAAAATTAATAGTAGAGGTAATGTTGCTACCGGTATTGGATATAATTTTAAAGACAAATTTAATGTTGAAGTACGTTATCTTACTGATAGAAAATTATTAGATGAATTAAATGTGAATACGAAATATTCTACAATTTCATTTGTTCTAGGTTATAATATTTTTTAAAATAAATTAAAAAAGATGTTTCTAAACCACTCAATTTTGAGTGGTTTTTTTGTATAGCTACAATAACGTATAAAATTTGGAAATGGTTTAATTACAAATCAACGAAAAGTAAATTACCTTTTTGATTAACAGATTCTTTGAAATAAAGATAAACGTCTTGTATATCAAAACGTCTAAAATTGATAGAGTTAGAAATACTTTGATTAGGAAGTTGGTAAGTCATTTCAAAATTTAACATACTTCCAAATCCAGAAGTTGTAATATTTTCTACTAAAATTCCTAAAGTTTCTAATCGTTCAATTAAGCGATTAATTTCCAAATCATTATGTTTCATAATCTCTAAAACTTGCTATTTAAGCGGTTTCAAAGCTAAAACATAATTGATAAAAAAAGAAGAATAATTTCAAAATAAGAATTCTTAAGTTACTTTTTTGATTAAATTAGAAGAAGAAATTAACTAACTTAAAAAATGAAGAAAATAGTTTTATTAATAGTTTTATTTGCATCATTTTCAATAAAAGCTCAATCAACTTCCAAATGTGAAAAGATCGCTGCAAATGCTTTGTACAATTCAGATTATATAAAAGAATTAACTAAAGATTGGGAAGAATTGATTAAAGATAATGGAGGAACTCATTATGGTTTACAACCTATCGAAGTAGAAAAAAATATATATCGATTTGTTTTAGTTCAACATTATCCTGAACGTGATTATAATGCAAATTGGTTTACGATAGATCTTACTAATAATAAAGTTTTTGAAGAAAGTATGGTAGATCCTGACTATAATAAATTTTTTAATTTGAAAGTGAAGGATTTAAAGAAATTAAAAAAATGTATGTAATAAAAAAAGCTGAAAATCAAACTTGATTTTCAGCTTCAAAAAATTACTTTTTAGCTTTTTTAGCTGGTTTTTCTTCAACAACTTCCTCTTCGTAATAATACTTATTTCTCGGACGTTTTACACCATAAGAGCCATTTACAATTTTTCCTCTTCTTGTTTTTTTATCTCCTTTTCCCATTCAAATGTTTTTAAATTAATAAATTCGATAACTTTTGATACAAGTTAATGAATTCAATTTAGTTGGGCAAAATATTTACAATTCTTTATGAATTAAGCTAAATTTGTTATATTATTTGACATGATGAAATATTAACTTTTAAAATGTATAAAATGAGTAGAAATACCGATGCGAATAAAAAAGCTCATAAAAAAAAGTTAGATCAGAAGAAACGTAAAGCGCAAGAAGCCGAAGCTGAACGTAAAGCTCGATTGAAAGTAATTAATCAACAATTTAACGATAAAAATAAACCAGAAACGGGAGAATAATGATAAAAATTCTACATACAGCCGATTGGCATTTGGGTAAAAAATTAGATAGTTTTTCACGATTAGAAGAACAAATTTTAGTGATGAATGAAATTGTCGAAATTGCAGATCAAGAGCAAGTTAATTTGGTACTTATTGCGGGAGATTTATTTGATAATTTTAATCCAAGTGTAGAAGCTGTAGAATTATTTTATAAAACATTGAAAAAACTTTCAAATAATGGGAAACGTCCTGTTATAGCGATTTCTGGTAATCACGATTCTCCAAGTTTGATTGACGCGCCAGATCCGTTGGCACGCGAATGTGGAATTATTTTGATTGGTTATCCAAATGCAAAAATTCAGGAATTTGAATTAAATGATTTCAAAATTTCAAAATCAGTGGAAGGAATGATTGAATTGAAATTAAATTCTTTTGATTTTCCGATTCGAATTATTCATACGCCTTATGCAAACGAAATCCGTTTGAAACAATATTTTGGAGAGAATAAAGAAGATGCATTGAATGAAGTTTTAGCGACAAATTGGAAAAATATTGCGGATGAATATTGTGATGAAAATGGAGTTAATTTGTTGATGGCGCATTTGTATATGAATCAAAAAGGTGCTGAAATTTTAGAGGAACCAGAAGGAGAAAAACCGATTAAAATTGGAAATGCAGATATGATTTTTTCTGAAGCTATTCCGCCTCAAATTCAGTATACAGCTTTAGGGCATTTACATGGTTTTAAGAACATAGGATCGGAAGAAAACCCCGTTGTGTACAGTTCTTCGCCTTTGTGTTATAGCTTTTCCGAAGCTGGTCAAAATAAATATGTTTCGTTAATAGAAGCAGAACCAAATCAAACTATTTCTTATCATAAAATAGAATTAAAGAACGGAAAACCACTTATTCGAAAAACTTTTGATAATATAAATGTAGCTGTTGAATGGTTAAATGAAAATCAAAATGCGTTGGTTGAATTGACTTTAGAAAGTGATTCTTTCTTGAAAGCTGATGAACGAAAATTGATTTATCAATCACATGATGGAATTATTCATTTGATTCCGAAATTGAAAAATCAAGAAATTGAAACTGTTGAATATAAGTTTGCAGATCAAACAAAAGATATGAAAGAATTGTTTGCAGATTATTTCAAATCGAAAAATGGAAACCAAGAACCAAACGATGAAATAAAGGATTTGTTTAACGAAATTTTGAATACATAATTTAATGAAATTGTCATTCCGACATTAGGAGTAATCTGAGATTCTTCATTTCGCTGAAGCTACATTCAGAATGACAAAAAATTATGTAAATATCATTATGAGTTTTTCGAAGAATTTTAAATTCAGATAATATGAAAACTTTAGGTACACATAATTATTTTGTTTATATCCTTACTAACAAAACGAAAACTGTATTGTATGTTGGAGTGACTAATAATCTGAAATTAAGATTATATCAACATTCAAATCCTAACGTTTTTAGTAATGCATTTACAATGAAGTATAATTGCTGTTTTTTAATTTATTATGAATGTTTTTCAGATATTAATTTAGCTATTTCAAGAGAAAAACAAATTAAAGGTTGGAATAGAGAGAAGAAAGAATTGCTTATTAATAATTTTAATTCTGAATGGAAATTTTTGAATGATGAAATTGAATAAATACATTAGTGAAATTGTCATTCCGACGTTAGGAGGAATCTGAGCTTCTTCATTTCGCTGAAAATTACATTTAGAATGACAAAAATAATGTAACTATCATTTTGAATTTGTAGAAGAATCAAAAACTTATTTTATCCTTAACCTAAATTTTAATTAAAAACTTAAAAAATGATTCCAGTAAAATTAACCATAGAAGGACTTTATTCGTACCAAGAGCGCCAAACAATTGACTTTTCTGAATTAACTGAAGCAGGATTATTTGGGATTTTTGGGAATGTAGGTTCCGGAAAATCATCTATTCTGGAAGCGATTATGTACGTTTTGTATGGCGAAACAGAACGTCTAAATTCCAAAGATAAGCGTGCTTACAATATGATGAATTTGAAATCGAATTTGTCATATATAGAGTTTGATTTTTATAATTTTGAACAAAAATTATTCAGAGCAACACGTGAATTTAAACGAAATTCTAAACGTTTTGAAGATGTAAAATCGCCAATAGTTGTTTTTTATGAACAAAAAGACAATGAATGGATTCCGCTTAATCATTCGAAAGCAGAAGAAATAATTGGGTTGAGTTACGAAAATTTCAAACGAACAATTATTATTCCGCAAGGACAATTCAAGGAGTTTATTGAGTTGGGGGCAAAAGATCGTACACAAATGATGAAGGAAATTTTTGGACTTCATCGTTATGATTTACAAGATAAAGTTGCAGCTTTAAATTCTCAAAACTTAACAAATTTGAATCAACTAGAAGGAAAATTATCTGGTTTTGAAGAAGTTTCGGAAGAAAGAATAAAAGAGTTTGAAGGCAATTTGATTGAGCAAACAAAAGTTTCAACTCAGGTTCAAGAAGAATATAATCAAATGAATGAATCGTTTCAACGTTTAAAAGCGTTGAAATCAGATTTTGAGACGTTAAAACAAAAGAAAATTGAATTCGAAAAAGTTTCAATTCAGAAAAATGAGATGGATCAACGAAAAGTTGAAATTGAACGCTATGAATTGATTTTTAATGCATTTTTTCAACTTTTAGAAAATTATAAAAAAGTTTCAAATCAAATTGAAGAAAAGTCAATTTCAGTTGAGAATCAACAAAAACAATTGGTTTTAATCGAAAATCAAATCAAAGAAATTTCGAATCAAATTGAAGCAATTAAAAATGATTATGAAGCTTTACCAACAAAACGAAAAGAAGAAACTGATTTAGAATTAGTTGCTCAGATTTTAACTTTTTCAGGAGAAATTGAAAAGTTAAAAGAAAGAACTGCAAAAGGTTTGAAAGAAGTTGAAGAAGTCCAGAAAAATGAACAAAAAATTGAAACTTCAATTAAATCTTCTGAAAAAGAAGTCAAAACATTAACTGAATCAAAAATAGATGCGCAAACATTGATGGAAGTTGGAAATTGGTTTGTTCAGGATCAAAATTTGCAACAATCTATTCAGAAACAACAATCTAAAATAGACGAACAAAAACAACAAATTAATGTTTTCAAAGCTCAATTAAAAACTGAAAATATTGAGATTTCAAGTTTTGAAAATTGGTTTAATTCTGAATTTGAAAAGCTTGAATTAGCTAAAAAATCAACTGAAAAACAGAAAAATGAACTAGAAGTTCAGCAAAAGTTGGCACATTTTGCACATAATTTACACGAAGGTGAATCTTGTCCGCTTTGTGGCGCATTAGAACATCCGAATATTGTTGAGATTGATGATATTTCAACAAAATTTGAAGTTGTAAATAATGAATTAAATCAAATTGATGAAAAGCTAAAATCGCTTCAGAAAAAGCAAAATGAAGTTCAGAAAATTGTTGATCAAAAACAGTTTGTTGAAAAACAAATTGAACAAGAAAATCAAGTTTTGAATGAGTTGAAAATTCAACAAGAAAATCATTTGAATTTGTTTGTTTGGAAAGGTTTTGATTCGAAAAATATTGAGTTATTTGAAGAAAAAAAGAAAGTTGCTATTGCTTTGGACAAAACAATTTCGGATAAAACTAAAGAGATTGAAATTTTTCGTGAAACTTTAGAAAAAGAACGTCAATCTGTTGAAAAATATAAAAATGCTTTAGAAAAATTTAGATTAGAAGAAACTGAAAAAGTTTCTCAAATCAAGCAGAATCAAGCAAACTTGAAAGTGTTGAAATTTCAAAATTTTCAAAATCAAACAACAGAAAGTGTACTTCAAAACTTGAATGATTTAAAGTTAAATAATACAAAACTTGAACAAAATTATATTCAGTTTACAGAAAGTTTAAATCAATTAAATCCAAAATTAGCTTCTCAAAAAACTTCAATTGAATTGATTGAAAAACAAATCATTGAGTTGAAAGAAGAGTTGAATATTAATCAAAATCAATTAGAAAAAGCATTAGAAAAATATCAAATACAAAATATTGAAGAAGTTCAATTGGTTTTAAATCAACAGTTTAATATTTCTGAAATCAGAAAAGAATTAGAAGATTTTAGAATTTTGTTCGAAACATTAAAAAGTTCAATTCATGAATTAGAGCAAAAATTAGCGGAAGTTTCTTTTGATGAAACGATTTATAAAACACAAGAAGAAAAATTAATTTTTGTAACAAATCAATTAAAAGAAGCGACTGAAACTGTAACTAAAACAAAAACTGAAATTGAGCGATTGAATAAATCTTTTGCTGAAAAGAAAGATTTGTTAATTGAATTGGAAAAATTGAAAAAACGAGCGACGAATTTACAAACGATGCGAAATTTGTTTAATTCAGCAGGATTTGTGCAATATGTTTCGTCTATTTATTTGAAACAGTTATGTGATAACGCAAATGTGAGATTTCATCGAATGACGAGAAATCAATTGAGTTTACAAATGAATGACAACAATGATTTTGAGATTATTGATTATTTGAATGAAGGTCGTTCACGTAGTGTTAAAACGCTCTCTGGAGGACAATGTTTCCAAGTTTCGTTGAGTTTGGCTTTGGCTTTGGCAGAGAGTGTGCAAACAAATGCGAAGTCAGATAAAAACTTCTTTTTTATTGATGAAGGTTTTGGAACGCAAGATACAGATGCTGTAAATATCGTGTTTGAAACATTGATGAGTTTGCAAAAAGAAAACCGAATTGTCGGTATTATTTCTCACGTTGATGAGTTAAAAGATCGAATTCCAGTAGCGCTTCAAATTACAAAAGACGAAGAAAAAGGTAGTTTTATAGAAGTTATTTCGTAAACAAAAAATCCGTTCGATGATTCGAACGGATTTTTTTATATTTTGATTACTAACTTTCTATTTTTATTGTTTTCAACAATTCTGGTAAAACGGTATTCGTAAATTCTTCTTGGGCTTCGATTAACAAAGGTTTATAATCGTGATAACGATTAGAGAAATGGCCTAAAATTAATTTTTTTACATTGGCTTGTTTTGCAATCATTCCAGCTTCTTTTGCCGTTGTATGTCCTGTGTAAACCGCTAAATCTTTCAATTCATGTAAAAATGTTGATTCGTGATACAACAAATCGACATCTTTAATAATCGGAACTATATTTGGTTTGTATTTTGTGTCTGAACAAAACGCATAACTCAATGATTTTTGAGCATCAAACGTTAAATAATTATTCGGAATTATTTCTCCAGATTCTAACGTAAAATCTTTACCATTTTTCAAATTTTGATAATCGCAGATTTCAATTTCAGGAAATTCCTCAATTGTATCCATGTTCAATTTTCGAGGTTTTGGTTTTTCTCGAAAAAGATAACCATTTGTATAAACTCGGTGATTTAGTGGAATAGAATAAACTTCAACTTTATCATCTTCAAAAACTAAAACAGATTCTTTTGTATGTAATTCATTGAAAATAATCTCGAATGAATTATTAGATTCTGTTAAACGTAATTGTGTCGTAATAAATTCCTCAATTCCTTTCGGACCATGGATATGCAAAGGCATATCGCGACCAAGTAATTGAAGTGTAGAAATTAATCCAATCAATCCAAAAACATGATCACCATGCAAATGCGATATAAAAATGTGATTTATTCGGTTGAATTTTGCCTTCGCTTTTCGCAATTGTACTTGTGTTCCTTCTCCGCAATCAATCAAAAAATAGCGTTCTGCGATGTTTAATAATTGAGCAGTTGGATGCGTAAAAGCTGTTGGTAATGCTGAATTAAATCCTAATATTGTTAGTTGTAAACTCAATTTACGTTTAGATTAGTTAAAAAATCGTTTAATTTTTCGACAGCTTTTCCTCGGTGGCTAATTGCATTCTTTTCTTCAGGAGACATTTGTGCAAAAGATTTTGAAAAACCATCAGGAATAAAAATTGGATCGTAGCCAAAACCATTGTCACCCATAATTTCAGTTGTAATAGTTCCGTTTACTCGACCTTCGAAAAAATATTCCTTTCCATCCAAAATTAAACAGAAAATAGAAATAAAATACGCTTTTCGATTCGTTTTTCCTTCCAATTCTTTCAACGCTTTTGCAATATTATCTTCGTCTTTTCCTGTACCAGCATATCGAGCAGAATATACACCAGGCGCGCCATCTAACGCTTCTATTACTAATCCAGAATCATCTGCAAAGATATTTTTCCCAGTTTTATAGAAAATAGTTTTCGCTTTTAATTGTGCATTTTCTTCGAAAGTTGTTCCAGTTTCTTCAATTTCATCAAAGAAATTAATATCAGTCAACGATTTCATCGATAGGTAAGAAGGTAACATTTTTGTAACCTCTTTTACTTTATTGTTGTTATGTGTGGCAAAAATTAATTCCATTTATATTGTTTTTTGTTCTGTTTTTTTGATTAATAAATAGACAGATAAAATTCCGATAAGTGTCATTCCTCCAATTAATAAATAATCTCTTTGTGCAAAAACTTCGCCTTCCATATCGCCTTGCATTAGCATTAACGAGTACGAAAGTGTGTTGTTTAAGAAATGTAATAACATAGGTAAAAACAACGATTTTGTACGATAATAAACTATTCCAAAAATGATTCCTAAAAGTCCAGCGCCTATAAATTGCCAAGGATTCATGTGTGCACATCCAAAAATTAATCCATTGATTAAGATTGCAGTGGTAGGATTTACATTGAAGTTTAGCATTCCTTTCAAGATTATTCCTCTAAAAATAATTTCTTCGAAAATTGGAGCCAAAATACAAATCATAACAAACCCAGCGATTTTGTAATCTAACATCATTTCAAAAGAAGCTTGAAAGATTTTATAGATTTCTTCTAAAGGTCCAGTTGTCGGAATTAAACTTGTTGCAACCTCGGCTAAAGGCAAAAGAAATAACCAACAAGCTATTGATAATATGAGCTGAATTGGAGTAAAAGAATGTTTGATATCTTTTAAAATTGATGCAAATTTAGTTTGTGTTAACATCAATAAAATAACAATTGCGCAAACTGTTCCTGTTAAAAAACCTAATGGTAAAAGAACGTGATTAAGTGGTTTGTAAAAAAGTGCTGGAGCAGAAATAATTCCGCCAGCAAACTGCATCATAATCACCGCAATTGCGCTATACAAAAGTGCTTTTCCAATACCGAAACTTAGTTTATTTTCTTGATTTGGAACAAATTCTTCAAACGGAGAGGTGTTATTCATGATGATAAGGTTTACCTTGCAATATACTAAATCCTCGGTAAATTTGCTCTGTTAAAAATAGGCGAACCATTTGATGCGTAAACGTCATATTGGATAAAGACATTTTTTTATTTCCACGATTATAAACAGATTCTTCAAAACCATAAGGGCCACCAATTACAAAGACAAGATTTTTGACAGATTGATTCATGTAATTCTGAATATCATCTGCAAATTGCTTCGAAGTAGGCTGTTTTCCTTTTTCATCCAAAATAATAACAAAATCTGTATTGACGATTTTACTCAAAATTTGCTCAGCTTCTTTTTGTTTTTGTTGAATTTCGGACAAATTTTTACGATTTTTGATGTCAGGAATTTCAATTCTTTGATAATTAATGTGCGAAGGCAATCGATTTTCATACTTTTGTAATAGCATTTCGATGGCTTTTTCGTCTGTTTTACCGATACAAATAGTCGTAATATTCATTCAAAATTATTTATTGAGACAAAAATATGCGCATTCTACAAGATTTTAAAACATATACAGGAATAAATTATTTTCGAGATTGGTCGAAAACAAAATTGATGAACAAAAATACGGGCATCACGGTATATGATTTCTTGAAAGTTTTTTGGATTCGCGTTATGAAAGGTAATTTTCCGTTGCGTTCGGCAGCAGTTTCTTGGATTTTATTTTTTAGTATGTTTCCATTTTTGCTTTTTTTGTTTAGTATTTTGCCGCATTTGGTTTATTATCAAGAAATAAAAAATCTATTATTTACACAACTTCTTCCTCAACTTTTGCCTAAACATGTGAGCAACGAAGTGATTTCGTATATTGATAAAACGACGGCTGTACAAGGAAAACGTAAAGTGAATTATTTCTTGATTTTGATTACAATTTTTATGTCATCCAACGGAATACAGGGGATTATTAATGGATTTAATGTTTCGTATCAAGATGTTTATGTGAAGCGAAAAAACTCTAAATCGAGAATGATTTCGATAATTTTAACCTTGTTTTTTACAGCTTTTATTGTGTTGCAAGTATTTTTATCGTATTCAACATCAATTATTTGGAGATACTTAACCAATGTTTCATTTCTAAGTAAACTTGGACAGTTTTCGTATTTAATCAACTATTTTTCGGTATTTCTTTTCTACTTTGTTTCGATGTGTATGTTGTATTATTTCGGACCAAATCACAAAAAATCGCGTAGCACAGTTTTACCTGGTGCTATTTTGACTTCAGTTTTATTCTTATTAACTGTGATTGGTTTTAATTCGTATTTAAGTTATTTTACAAACATCGATTTATTGTATGGATCGCTTGGATTAGTGATGATTATGATGATTTTTGTATATATCAATGTGATTTTGATGTTAGTTGGCTATGAATTGAACATGTCAATTAATTACACCAAAAATTACGAATACGTTAACCATATCGACAATAATCGATTTATTAATTTGGATAAATTTTAAGGCTCATTTAAAAGATGCCCGCAGGTTTTGCAATAAATAGCACCATCTAAATGATAATCATCACCACAATTGCGACATCTTTGTGTATTTGTAGGGATATCTTCTTTATGTTTAGCTGCTTTATTCATTTCCATTGTTACAATACTTGTCGGAACAGCAATTACACCATAACCTATAATCATAACAACAGATGCTAAAAATTGTCCTAAACCTGTAACAGGAGAAATATCACCATAACCTACAGTTGTTAAAGTAACAATTGCCCAATAAATACTAATTGGTATACTTGTGAAACCAGATTCAGGATGATCGTGTTCGACCATATACATGATAGATCCGATAACGACAACAATTAAGAGAACAAATGATAAAAAAACAATGATTTTATCTTTACTTTCTTTAAGCCCCAGTACCAATACATTTTTTCCTCGTGTGAATCGTGTAAGGTTAAAAATTCTGAAAATACGTAGCAATCTTAAAATACGAATACTTGCTAGGTATTTACTTGTAGGTAAAACTAAACCAAGATAAAACGGTAAAATAGACAATAAGTCAATAACTCCATAAAAACTAAAAATATATCGCCAACGATTTTTAACACAATAGATTCTTAATAAATATTCTATAGTAAATAAAAAGGTTAAAATCCATTCTAAAGATACTAAAACTGTATGATGTCTTGCATTAATTGCTGGAATAGATTCTAACATTACTAAACCAACACTTAATAGGATTAATAATAATAAAGATATGTCGAAAAGTTTTCCATATGGTGTATCAGCTTCAAAAACTATATCGAATATTTTTTGTTTCAGCTTCTTTTCTTCATCAGCTCCCATTCTTTTTAGATAAGGAAATCTACCTTTAAACATTGGTTTATATTTTTGGAATGAGCTAAATTAGGAAAAAATTTAGTATGAATATTCTATTGACTGGCGGAAGTGGATTAATTGGTTCAGAATTAACGAAGATTTTAATTGATAATGGACATCAAGTTCGAATTTTAACAAGAGAAACAGACATTGAACATCCTTTTTATCATTGGGATAAAGATAAAATTGATGAAAAAGTTTTTGAAGATTTAGATGGAATTATTCATTTGGCTGGAAGTTTAATAGCGAAAAGATGGACAAATTCTTACAAAAAAGAAATTTTTTCGAGTAGAGTTGATACGACAAATTTACTTTTTGATGATGTCAAAAAATTGAATATTGATTTGAAATTTTTTATCTCCGCATCAGGAACTGGATATTATGGACAAGTAACTTCAGATAAAATTTTTAATGAGTCTGATGAACCAAATACTGATTTTTTAGGAGAAGTTTGTGTTGCGTGGGAAAATGCGGCGTATCAGTTCGAAAAAATAGGAGCGAGAGTAGTTTGTGTTAGAACTTCTTTGGTTTTGGCAAAGAATGGCGAAGGTTTCAAATTGTTAAAGAAGCCCATTCAACTTGGTATAGGAGCAAATATAGGCGACGGAAAGCAATGGATGCCTTGGATACATATTGCAGATTTGTTACAGGTATATGCGCAAGCTGTTGAAGATGAAAAAATGAATGGAAGTTATAATGCTTCATCACCAGAAAATATAAATCATTCAACATTCAATCATATGTTAGCAAAAAAAATGAATAAACCATTTTTTATGCCAAATATTCCTGCTTTTGTAATGAAATTAGCTTTAGGACAAATGAGTGATTTAGTTTTAAAAGGTTCTCGAATTGACGCAACTAAAATTCAGAAAACAGGATTTAAATTTCAATATCCAACATTAAAGAAAGCATTAGAAGAGTTAATACATAAGTAAATAAAATTTTATTTTATTTATTCTTTATATATTATTGTGTATTGTATTTTTGCAATAATTATAAATTAAAATGAAACTAAAAATTACTTTACTCTTTTTACTTTTTACATTTTATGTAAATGCACAATCGAAAGATTTAAAATTTGGAAAAATTTCAGAGCAAGAAATTAACTTAATGCAAGTTCCTTTTGAGAAAAATGCTGATGCTGTTATTCTTTCAGAAGAAGGAAAAATGGATTTAACTTCGTCTAATTATTATTTGACAGTAAAACGAAGAATCAAAATTCTGACTGATAAAGGACTTGAGGAAGCAAATATACAACTGAATTATTACAGCAAGAATAGAAATGAATCTATAAGCGGAATCAAGGGAAGTACAATAAATATTGTAAATGGAGTAGAGCAAATTACACCGATTGATGAGAAAGAGATTTTTGATGTTTCTTTAAATGAATTATATGCTGCAAAACGTTTCACTTTTCCAAACGTAAAAGTTGGTTCTATTATCGAGTATACTTATATCAAAAGTAGTGAACACAATTTTTCTATTGATGCATGGAATTTTCAACATGATATACCTACGCTTTCGAGCAAGTTTCGATTAAATAATCAAGCTTATGGTACCTATTCGATTATTACAATTGGTGATGGTTTGAATACAAAGTATAAAGGCAAATCAAGTTCAACGGAGTGGTTATTACATAATATCCAAAGTTATAATCAATTAAAATACGTTTATAATCCTGAAGATCAGAGTGAACGTATCAAAATTCAGGCTGCTACTTATCATACAGATGGTGCAAAGAAAACTACGATGAGCGCGTGGAGAGATTTGATTCAAGATATAAATGCACAATATGATTTGTATCGAAATCCTTCTGCAATCAGAGATGTAGCGCAAAATATTCCGAATGGAAAAGATGAGGTAGAAACTTTGAAAAATGTGATTGAATATATTGATTCAAATGTAAAATGGAACAGATTTTATGGAATTATTCCAACGCGTTCAAACAAAACTTTATTGAAAGAAAAGTCTGGTTCTACGGCAGATATGAATCTTTTATTGAATGAAGTTTTAACAGCCAAAGGTTTCGAAACTTCGATGGTTGTGTTTAGTAGTCGTCATCATGGACAAATTTTGTTTTCTTATCCAATTGTCAATCAATTTAATTCTGTTTTAACAGTTGTGAAATTAAATAATGGGGCTTCAAATATTATTCTAGATGCTTCGAAATTAAATAAAGAGCAAATCGAATTTGGACCTTTAGATGTATTTAATTATCACGGAATTGTCATCAAAAAAGGTGATGCTTCGTTTGTAAAGTTGAATCAAAAATTGTCTTATTATGAATCATCATTAAAGTATGATTTTATGAGTAATGGAAATTTAGTTCTCTATCGTAAAGACAAATTCAATGGTTATTTTTATGATAATGATGTAGAAGAAAAAAAAGTTTTGAATAGATATTTGACTGAATCTTTAGATGTGCGTTTGGACGAAGAAATTAATGATAAAACGGTTTTTGATACCGATTCTTACGTTAAAAACTATAAAGCAAAAACTGTAATTCCGAATGCTCCATTTTATACATTTATTAATCCTATGCGCGAATTTCTAAAACAATATACTTTTGACGATACAAATCGTCAACGTAAAATAGAATTTAATTATCCTTATTTGTTTAATATTCAGGTGAAATCTAAAATTCCAGAAGGTTATGAAGTGATAATTGATGAAAAATACAAAGCGCATCATAAAACTGAGCTTGGTTTAGAATATTATCAGGAAGCAAAAGTAAAAGATGGACAATTCACGTTAGCGATTCAATTTTTATTGCCAGAAGGAGTTTATGAAGCAGATAAATACAATGAATTGAAACAATTTTTTGAAAAAATAAAAACAGAATCATTGAAAGAAATCTTAATGAAAAAGAAATAAACAAAAACCGCGATGAATTTTTTAGCGCGGTTTTTAATTGTATATTTATACAATAACACTTTATATGAAATTTAAAATTTATTTTATTTTTAGTTTTATCTTACTTCAACTAAATTTAGCTCAATCAACTAAATTTGAGTTTGGAAAAATTTCAGAAGAAGAATATAGTTACTCAATAGTACCATTTGAACCAGACGCTTCGGCAGTGATTCTTTCTGAATATGGAGAATTACAGATGAAAAATTATGGATATGTGATAAAACAACATATTCGAAAAAAAATTTTAAAACAAGAAGCTGTAAAAGGAAATATATTAGAATTCACCTATAATCCTAATAATAAATATAATCGTCCAAATATTAATAAAGTCCAAGTTTATAATAAAATTAATAATGAAGTAATTATTTCAAAACTTAATAGAAAAGATATTATTGAAGAATCAATAGACGAAAATACTTCACGAATTATATATGCCATTCCAAATTTGAAAGTTGGCTCTATTATAGAATACGAAACAGAAAATGTTCGTACTGCAAATTTATATGCTACTCCTTGGAGCTTTCAGAATGATTACCCAACCTTAAAATCTAAATTAGATATTAGAATGCATACAGATTTTGATTACCGAATTTATTTGATCGGCCAAAAACTAAATGAAAAATATGGGAATAGGAAGTCAAATAAATCTTGGGAAATTGAAAATGTTCCAAGTATTAAGAAATTCAATAAAATATATAATATTAGAGATTTTAAAGAGTCTATAGGATTTCAATATACAGCGGAGCAAGATTTGCATGGTACTATTTTTTCTTCTCCAACATGGACTTTATTTCGATCTGTTTTTACGAAGAAAATAGAAACCAATTTAAGAGGAACGAATTTTAATGAGATTGCTTTAAAGATTCAGAATGGATCTTCGCAATTAGAAACATATAAAAATGTAATAGAATATGTTAGAAAAAATTATAAAACCGATAATACTAAAACTATTGATAAAATCTCAAATTTTAATTCTGGAATTTTAAGAACTAAAATAGGTTCTAATTTAGAGTTAGTTATTTTAGTTAATAAACTACTAAAATCAAAAGGAATAGAATCTCACTTAGTGATTAATAGTTTTAGAAGAAGAGGAAGATTAATTATGAATTTTCCTATTGTATCAAGAATTTCTAATATTCAAAATATGTCAGTTTTAGATAATCAGATTTATCTTTTTGATGAAAATATTTTAAAAATAGTTGACGATAATTATAAAGAAAAAATTGTTTTTCCTTATTTAGATTACTATAATCAATTGGTTTTAAAACTCGAATCTAAACAAGATGAGTTCTTTAATATAAATCCACCGATATCAGAAAGTTATTTGATAAATGAAATTGAGTTTAAACAAGGTGATATTAAAATGAAATCATTAAATAAATTCAAAGGTTATTTTAATAAAGACAATCAAAAGAAATATGATTTTCCAATGTTTAATGAATTAGTATATTCATCAGAAGATTTAAATAATCAAGGCGAATATTCTTCTATAAATAAAATATTTGCTTCAAAAGGAAAAAATATAGATTATTTTGGGTTTGAATTTCCATTTAACGAAGATTTGAACTTTTTAAATATTGAAAAGGACAGAAAATATCAAGTTGAATTAGATTTCCCATTTCAAAAAGTTATTCAATTTAAATCTAAAATACCTAATGATTTTACTTTACAACAAGAAGAATTTAATAAAGAAATAAAGGCTTTAGGAAATAAATTACAATACAAACAACACATCGAAATTAATGACAATGAATTTGTTATATCCTATATTTTATTAGTTAATCAATCAATTATAACCAATAAAGACCTAAAAGAATATTCAGATTTTTTAAATAAAATTATAGAAAGGAATAAAGATACAGTCATTTTAATGAAAAAGAAATAAACAAAAACCGCGCTGAATTTTTTAGCGCGGTTTTTCTTTTATTATTCAATCACCATCAAATTACAACCTCGTACATCCGAATGATCGAAACGTCCTAAGATTTCAAATTGATTATGAGTTATTTTTTTACCTAAATCATCAGTTGCAATAAAACTAATCGAATTGTAGTTTGCCAAATCAATCACATTTACGCCGCCTGTTTTTCCGTCTTCAACATATTGGAGAGGATCTTCGGTTTCTCTGATTAAAATTCGCATCCAATTTGGAGATTTAAACGTTAAATCTCCTCGAGAATAACCTTGCGAAAGCAATTCTGTCATTCCATATTCCGAATGAATTTCATTTGTCCCGAAACCATTTTTCAAAATTGAATGTAATTCTTCGCGCGTAATTTCTTTCTTGCGACCTTTCATTCCTCCAGTTTCCATCACAATTGTGTGCTGCAAATTCATTTTATAATTTTCGACAAAATCTAACAAAGCAAACGAAACTCCAATTAAAATAGCTTTTTTACCCGTTTTTTCATGCGCGATAAGATTTTCGTACAATTCATCGTGATTATACAAATAGAAACCACTTTTATCGCTGCCAGATTTCTCAATCCAATACTCCACCATATCAATCAGAGACGAACCTGTACGCTCCAAATATGAAGGCAAAAGTGCAAAAATAGTGTAATCGGAAAGAGGTCCGTAAAATTGCTCAAAACATTTTTCTAAACTGTAATGATACAATGCCAAATCCGTTACTAAATGTTTACTTGTTGCCATTCCAGTTGTTCCAGAACTTGTAAAAATCTTTTCCACTTCACGATTTCCTGAAATCAATTCAAATTTTTTAAAAAACTGAATCGGTAAAAAAGGAATTTTGTTGGTGTGTTTTACAGTAGAATAATCAACGTTCAAGAAATTTAAGAAGTTTTTGTACACTTCATTTTCTTGCGCTTGATAACGGAAAACTTCCAATGCAACGTTTTGGAAATCTTCTTCGGATTGAATAGAAAAAATTAGCTTTGAATCAAACATTTTGCAAAATTACAAAATAGAGTAGAAGTGTGCGAAAAATTAATTATTCTTTTGATTTTTATAAATTAAATAGACTATTGAAATAGCCATTCCGAAATAAGAACCATAATAGGCACCTGAGTGCATAAACATAGCATTAATATAATTTTTAATATTAATAATATCTATTTGCAACTTTAAAAGACACATTTTCTAGATCAAAAAATAGGATTGCAATAAAATACCCTAAAAGACTTCCAATTAAAGCAAAAGAGAAATTTATAACTATTGAATTAAAGATATATTTTAAATTATTAGATGTTTTTAAAAATAAAAATATTACGGAATATATTAAACCAAAATAAAAACCTAACCAATAAGTACCTAAAAATCCAACAATAGCTGCGTTTATTCTCGGATTAGTAATATTCCATTCTGAAGTTCCAAATTGAAAGAAAAAATATTTTTCAAATAATTCATTAGAGATTGAAAAAGATATTTGATTATGACAAATTCCAAAAAGAATAGCAATTAATGTAGAGAAAATAATAATTAGAATAATTGATAAAATTTTAGAAATTATATTCATATTTAGATAATTTCTTTAAACTTACAAAAATCTACTGATTTTTCAGCTTAACAATTGTTGCATTAGCTTTGTAAAGATGATCACCAAGAATTTCATAATTCTGAATTAAATCTTTGTAGAAAAGCGCACTTGTAGTCAAAAGTTTCTCTTTTTCGATCGTTTTCATCAAATTGGCTTCGGCTTCTTTGTAAATTGTATTAATTGTTTTTTCGATAAACTCTGCTTGTTTGATAGAAACTTCTTCTTGCGTTTCGTTCAAGTTTTGATTTAAAATTCGCGTTGTTTGATCTAAATTATTTTGAAATTCGACCAAATACGTTCTCATTTTTGGTGTAAAATAACTATTTGTCATTCTACGACGACGATGAATAGAAGAAATTTTAATCGCAATATCGCCCACACTTTCCAGATGATGACAAAGGGTAATTAGCTGATGAATAGCAATTGTATTTTCGTTTGGTAAATCTAAATCAGCAATTTCATTCAAAAATTCATTGACTTCTCGTTCCAATTGATCACCTTCTTTTTCGAGTTCTAAAATTCGTTCACGAAAAACCAAAATCTTTTCTTCATCACTTTCAGTAATCATTCGTCCAAGCGTATAAATTGTCTGTTTCGTTGTAGAAGCTAGTTTTAGAAGTTTTTTATTTGCTTCATTTTTATATAGGTCAGAATTTGTTCCGAAAGGAATAGCATAAAATTCTAATTTATTATCTGTAGTTTTTACAGAAAAATATTTTTTCTGACAGTAAAAAGCTAGTTTATTTATAAAAGGAGTAAATAAAATTACACCAACCAAATTGCTAATGGTATCAAAAGTAATTAGTTGAACAGCGATATTCGATGAAATTGTTGTTCCAATAAATTTTAAAACAAAATTTGCAATCAACATAAAAATTAATGCAATTACAATATTGAAAAATGTATGAAATGCAGCAACAACTTTTGTGTATTTATCACCAATTGCCGCAACTAAATGGGCTGTAAAAGTAGTTCCGATATTTGCTCCTAAAACAATCATTGCAGCTAATTCGATAGGTAAACCTTTGCTCGCTAATAAAATTGAAATAGTAATTGATGCTGACGAAAAGTGGACTAAAACTGTTAATAATATTCCAAACAGAATAAATAATAAATTTGTTAAAAAGCCATAATGTGACAAATGCTGAAAAAATTCTTGTAACTTTTGATGACTTTCGATAGAAGGCAAAAAAGTTTTCAGGAAATAAAGCGAAAGAAAAAGTAACGAAAGTGAAAATAAAATTCCACCTACTTTTCTTTGGTTACGTTTTTTCGATAAATAGAATGGAAAAGCAACTAATATGAGAGGTAGTGCAATTTGAACCAAATCAAATTTCATTCCGAAATAGACTAACCATAATGTAAGCGTAGTTCCGATATTTGCACCTAATATTAAACCAAATGCTTTTCTCAAATTAATCAATCCCGCATTTACAAAGCCTAATATAAACACACTCGCAGCCGATGAAGATTGTATAGCTGTTGTAAAAAGAGTACCTGTAACAATTGTTGAGAAATTGTTTTTAGTTAGTTTATTTAAAGTGCGTTTAAAATTCGATCCAGATAATGCTTGTAAATTTTCGCTTAATAGTTTAATCGCAAAAATAAACAAAGCAATTGCTCCGAAAAGTTGCAAAATTTGTATGATCAGATGCATTAATGATTAATTGACTACAAAAATAGGTACTCTAATGTAAATAGAATATTATCTTTTTTACTTTTATTGAAAAAAAAGTTTAATTTTTTTTCAATTCTAAAATTCTGATTTTCAAAATTGAAGTGGTTTTTTAAGAAAAACTTCAACTTTTTTTTGAAAAAACATTTGCGAGATTCGAAAAACTGCCCTAATATTGCACCACGAAAAAGGAACAACACTTCTTTCGAGAAATGAATTTCTTGTTTTCAATTTGAAATATTTCAAATAACAATATTTTTGCCGATGTAGCTCAGCTGGCTAGAGCAGCTGATTTGTAATCAGCAGGTCGTGGGTTCGAGTCCCTCCATCGGCTCAGTAAAAATATAGGTTGGGGAGATACTCAAGCGGCCAACGAGGACGGACTGTAAATCCGTTGGTTTCACCTTCGCAGGTTCGAATCCTGCTCTCCCCACAAATTGCCGATGTAGCTCAGCTGGCTAGAGCAGCTGATTTGTAATCAGCAGGTCGTGGGTTCGAGTCCCTCTATCGGCTCTTAAAAAGTTTATATTTTACTTTTAAAACAAAAATAAAAAATCGCCGATGTAGCTCAGCTGGCTAGAGCAGCTGATTTGTAATCAGCAGGTCGTGGGTTCGAGTCCCTCTATCGGCTCTTCTTTTTTGAAGAATACTTTATTATTAGGCGGGGAGATACTCAAGCGGCCAACGAGGACGGACTGTAAATCCGTTGGTTTCACCTTCGCAGGTTCGAATCCTGCTCTCCCCACAATCCATTTTAAATATATGGAAATGAATCATCAAGTCTTTTGATGATTTTTTTATTAATGTGTGCATCATAAAAAAAGCCCTTTTTAAAGGACTTTTTACTTGATGATATTTTTAATAATCTCTATTGAATATACATTCGAAATTTTTTCTATAAAACTATTAAAATCTAATGTAGAATGATCATCAGCATCATCGGATATTGTTCTAATAATTATAAAAGGAATTTCAAATTCGTAGCAAACTTGTGCTACAGCAGCGCCTTCCATTTCGACGCAAAGAATTTCGGGTAAGTTCTGTTGTAATTTTTCTTTTTGAGCATTTGTCGAGAAAAATAAATCTCCAGAACCAATTAGTCCAACATGAAGTTGAGGTTGATGAATATTAAATTTATCCAAATCTTTTTCGGAAATAACATTGTGCAAATGTTGCTCTTCTAAGATTTCTAAAATTGCTGTTGTCGCAACTTCTAATTGAGATGAATCAGCCTCAAAATAAGCTTTTCCTAACATTGGGATTTCGTAAGCGGGAAAAAGAGGTTGAGCATTCATATCGTGTTGAATTAAACTTTGCCCTAATACAATATCTCCAATTTTTACATCAGTATGAATTCCACCTGCAACACCTGTAAAAATCAACTTAGAAATCTTAAATTCAAGAATTAATGTTGTAACCGTAGCCGAGGCAGCAACTTTACCAACACGAGAATAAACGACCACAACTTTTTGATTGTTTAATTCTCCTGTAAAATAACTTCTTCGACCAATTTTATGTTCTTTTTTGTTTGCTAATAAATTGACTACACCGTTTATTTCTTGCGGTATAGCACCCATTATTCCTATTATTCTTTCGCTCATTTTTTCAATTTGAAAGCGAAGTTACCAATTTATTTTCTGTATTTGTAAACCGAGCAATAAATCTCATAGATTAAGATAAATGGTAAACAAATGATAATCAGACATGTATTTAGAAGATTTTTTATCATGTTACAAAAGTAAAGTTTTTTCAGAATATGTTAAAAATCAATTGTGAATTAGTGTTGGCTTATTGTACTTTTGTACTATAAATGTTTGAAATGAGAAAAATATCTACAGCAATTATATGCTGTGCATCAGTAATGCTGATGAATTGTACAAATAAAACAGAAGAAAAAACAGAAGAACAAGCTACAAAAACTGCAGTAACAGTTGAAGAACCAACGGAAATTGTAGAAGGAGTTATCAGAAAATCTGGAGTTGAGTGGACGGCTTATAAAACGACAGATAAAGTTGCTGTTTCTGGGCGTTTTGATGTTGTGTTGGTAAAAAATGCAAAGGAAGATGGAAAAACGCCTCAAGAAGTTTTAGAAGGAGCAGATATTATTGCGACAGTTGCGACTTTAAATTCGGATCAAATTGATCGTGATCAAAAATTGAAAGACATTTTATTCGGAAATATGATCAATACAAGTGAAATCAAAGGTCAATTACATTTTAAAGATGGTAAAACTTTCTTGAATTTAACGTTGAATAATGCTTTTAAAGAATACGAAGTAAAATCAATGTTTGAGAATAATGTATTTACGATTGAGACAGATGTTGATTTAATGGATTTTAACACAGGAAAAGCGATGGCAGCTTTGAATCAGGCTTGTTTAGAATTACATAAAGGCGCGGACGGAGTTTCTAAAACATGGAGCGAAGTACACATAAAAGGTCAAGTAGAATTTAGCGATAGTTTCGGTAAGTAGTTAAAAAAATAATTAATTTTAAGGCTACATTTTTGTAGTCTTAATTTTTACACAAATCAGTAAAAAATGAATTGGATAATTTTACTTATCGCTGGCTTGTGCGAAGTTGGCTTTGCATCATGTCTTGGAAAAGCAAAAGAAGCAACTGGAAATGATACCTATTTATGGTATGGTGGGTTTTTATTTTTCTTAACCGTGAGCATGATTTTGTTAGTAAAAGCAACGCAAACATTACCAATCGGAACAGCTTATGCAGTTTGGACGGGAATTGGAGCGGTCGGAACAGTTTTAGTTGGAATTTTTATTTTTAAAGAACCAGCAAGTTTTTGGCGTGTATTCTTTTTAACGACTTTAATTTGCTCTATTATTGGGTTAAAATTTGTATCAAATTAACTGAGGCTATTGTGTTGATTTATGGAGAATTTTAATGTTTTTGATCAAGAAGAATTTATTCAACAAACTGTCGAAAATAAACGTTTGAAAAAAGATTTGATTCAAACGATTTTTATTCAGAATGGTTGTTTAATTATCTCTCAAAATGAGCAAGAAATTAAACTTAAACAACACGATGTTTTCTTCCCTGAACCTAATAAACTCTATCGAATAATTTCAAAATCATCTGATTTAGAATTATTGAGTTTAGTCTTAACTAAAAAGATTTTAGATACGTCGATTATCGATTTGAGTGGTTATGAATATAACCATTTTTTTGGAGCAAATAGAGTTAATAATTATCATTTTAATAAAGTAGAATTTTCTGCTTTAATCGAACTTTTGTTACAATTAAAATTGCGTTTGCAAGAAAAGTCGAATAAATTTGTTCGATATATTCAGTATAATCTGTTTTATGCAATTGTTTATACAACGTTTAGTGAATTATCAAAACAAGAAACAATTGTTGTTAGAAAAGGAACGCGAAAAGATGAAATTGTAAAACAATTTTTGGTTGATTTGAATAGCTATTATAGAGAGAATAGAGATGCAAAGTTTTATGCAGATAAACTGAATATTACAGTACGGTATTTAACAGAGTGTTGCAAGTCAATAACAGGGAGAACTACAAAAGAATTGATAAGTTCTGTGATTATTCGTCAATCGAAAATTTTATTGAGTGAAACAACAAAAACAGTTTCGGAAATTTCGAATGAATTAAACTTTTCTGATCAATATTCATTTGGAAATTTTTTTAAAAAACAACTCAAAATAAGCCCAACTCAATTTAGGAAAAGTTTGAAATAACTTCCGTTTTTTACATCTTTAGACTACTTTTTGAACTTTTTTTTGAATAATTTTTTTTGATCTTTGTTAATCAAAAGGGTCACTATAATTTTCTAGTGTAAAACAGGGGTGATATTTTGAAGGCATAGCCTACAAAAGTGAGTAGAGTATTATATTACTAATAGGTTATATCACCTCTGTTTTTATCTATAATAAAATGTTTTTAAAATTAATAGTTCCGAAAGTTTAACATAGTTCTTAGTTTACTGATATTTGAAAAGAAGTAATCCAAAAACGCAAATCATTGTTTTGACCGTTTGAAAAAAAATAAAAAAGAGAACTTAATTTAAGTTCTCTTTTTCAGTATTTTATAGATATTTGAGTAAGAATCACCTTTTTGAAAGGTGATTTTTATGCTTTAAATAATTCATTAAAGTTTACTCCACCGAAGTTTCCTGAACTCATCATTAAAAATACTTTATCTTTTTTATCTAAACTTTCTATATAATCTTGTAATTGTTCACCATTTGTAAACACCAAAATAGAATCATCTCCAAATGCTTTTTTGATATCTTCTGGAGAAATCATTTCCATACGTTTTATTTCTAATGCTTCTGGGCTATACATCACAATTTTGATATCAGCTTTGTCTAAAGCTCCTTTATATTGAACTAAAAATTCAGGATTCAAAGATGAATACGTATGAATTTCTAAACAGCCTACAACTGTTTTATCTGTGTATTGTTCTTTCACTGCATTCGTAACCGAAGTCACTTTACTTGGCGCATGTGCAAAATCTTTATACGCAACAAAATCAGAAGTACGATTAATTAATTCCAAGCGTTTAGACGCGCCTTTGAATGATTGAATTGCTTCGTTAAAATCATCATCCATTACACCTAATTGTTTACAAATAGCACGAGCACCTTCTAAATTCATCAAATTATGATTACCAAAGACTTCTAACGGAATAGGGCCATCTTCTGTTTCTATAAAAGTGATTCCATTTTCGATAAAATGTTCTGGTAAATGATAAGGGAATTTCTTGATTGCTTTCTCCGTTTCTTCTACAACTTTTACAACTTCTTCATCTGTTTCATTGTAAATTAAAGCACCTCCATTCACGATAGATTCTACGAATTTTGAGAACTGAGAAGTGTAATTTGCAAACGTTGGAAATACATTGATATGATCCCAAGCAATACCTGAAATCAATGCAATATTTGGTTGATACAACAAGAATTTAGAACGACGATCTAAAGCAGATGATAAATATTCGTCACCTTCCATAATCATAAATTCGTTGTCTTCTGTCAATTTTACCATCACATCAAAACCATCCAATTGCGCACCAACCATATAATCAACATCGATATTATGATAATGCAAAACGTGAAGAATCATTGATGTAATCGTCGTTTTTCCATGCGAACCACCAATTACAACACGCGTTTTATCTTTTGATTGTTCGTACAAATATTCTGGATATGAATAGATTTTTAAACCTAAGTCTTGCGCACGTAACATTTCAGGATTATCAGCATGAGCGTGCATTCCCAAAATCACTGCATCTAAATCTGCTGTAATTTTTTCTGGAAACCAACCCATTTCTTTTGGTAAAATTCCGCGTTGATCCAAACGTGTTTTCGAAGGTTCAAAAATTGCATCATCAGAACCTGTTACTTGATATCCTTTTTCGTGCAAAGCAATCGCCAAATTGTGCATTGCACTACCACCAATTGCAATAAAATGAACTTTTTTCATTTTGTATGTTGTATTCTTTTAGTCTTTTTTATTTTCTTCGTCGTAGCCCATTTCTTCGAAATCATCAAACTCTTCGTCATCTTCATTCAAATAATCGTCTAATGATTTTTCACTATTTTCAGCAAGAATTTCGTCCATTGGTCGAACTTTATTAAATTCTGGTGCTTGCTCGATTGCATTCATAATTTTTTTCATGATTGCATCGCTCGAATCATTTTCATAATCGATTTCCAAAGGCTCTTTGAATGTCATTGTCGCATTAATTCCACGTTTTTTAATACGCAAACCTTTTTTATCAAAAGCTCTACGAAAACCATCAATTACAACTGGAATTACAATTGGTTTATTTTTCTTAATTAAATGCGCAGTTCCACGACGACCAGGTGCAAACGCAGTTGTAGTCCCTTGCGGAAACGTTACTACCCAACCACTTTGTAACGCAATATCGATATTGTTAATTTCGCTTAAATCTACTTTTCTATTTACATTTTCTCCTTTTGCACGCCACGTTCTTTTTACGGTTACCGCTCCTGTGTAGGCAAATAATTTCGTTAAAAGATTATCTTTCATCGTTTCCTCTGCGGCAACGTAATAAAAGTCAATCTTAGGATTAAGTAAATAAATTGGATTTTTAATAGTATCAATAAAACCATTTTTTACACTACAAAATACATGATACATCGCAAAAACATCAGCAAAATAAGTTTGATGATTCGAAACGAATAATACATTTTGAGCTGGTAAATGAACTAAGTTTTTTGTACCGCTAACTTTTAATTTATTAAAACCATTATAACGGTTATAGGTAAATGATCCTAATAAGAAAATTAACGTCCTTTTTAGGAAATATAGATGTCCAAATGAATCGCGAAATGCGTTCTTTTTCTTTGCTTTTTGAGACACGAGTTCTTAATATTTAAGTTACAAATTTAATACGATTTTTAGATAATCTTTAAATTCTTCTAAAATCATTGCAGTTGCGCCCCAAAGAAATTCATCGTCACCAATGTTATAACCAGGAATTTCGACAACTTGACCAGAAAATTCTCTCTCAAAAACTTCGTAATCAGCATTCAAAAAAGCTTCCAAATTTAACGGAACAATGTATTGTACTTCACGCTCGTCTGGGGTGAAATGTGGCTCTCCATGATAAATTCCGATATAAGGATAAACCAAGAAATTACTTGGCGGAATGTACATTTCACTCAATTGTCTTATAATCTCAATGTTTTCGTAATCTACACCAAGTTCTTCCACAGTTTCGCGAATAGCAGTTTCGTCAAAACTAATGTCTTGTTCTTCGAATTGTCCACCTGGCAAAGAAAATTGATGAGAATGCGCGCCTTCATAAGAAACACGCATGGTTACTGGAAATTCAATTTCTCCATCTTCGTTTTGATACAATAAAATCATGACAGACGCACTTCTTGGATTGGTACGTTTTATATATTCTAAATCAAATTTTTGACGATATGGAGGTGAAAGCTTTTGGTGCGATTCCCAACTCGGCAATTCTTCAACACTTTCGGCTAATAAATATTTTAATTCTTCTAAATCTAAATACAAAATGGATTGATTTTTAGGGTAATAAAAAAGAGTGAAATTTTTCCTCACTCTTTTTCAAAGATAATTATTTTCGTCGAAGAAAATTCAACCTTTTCAGTAAGGTTTATTAATTATTTAACTTTTAAGATTTAGCTTAAATATTTTTGAGCTTTTGGATGAAAAATAGAATATTTTTGAAATTTAACATTATAAGTTTTAACTTCGTTAGGTCTAAAAATAATAAAAATGTTTAATAAAAAACTTTTTTACGGAATGATGGTTGGATCGTCAATTCTAGCCACTTCTTGTAGCGAAAAGTCAACAAATAGTATGTGGAACGATAAAAATCCTTTTTTTGAAGTGAGCACTTTGCCTTATCAAACGGCTGATTTTTCAAAAATTAAAAACGAAGATTTCAAACCTGCTTTGTTGCAAGGAATGGCTGAACAATTAGTCGAAATCAATAAAATTGCTGATAATTCTGAAGCACCAACTTTTGAAAATACATTAGTTGAGATGGAAAAATCGGGTCAATTATTAACACGAGTTAATCATGTTTTTGGATTATTGACTGGAGCAAATACTAACGAAACGTTACAAGCAGTAGGGGAGGAGATGTCGCCTAAATTTGCCGCTCATAGTGATGCAATTTACTTGAATGATAAATTATTTCAACGTGTAAAAACCTTACATGATAATAAAAAATCATTGAATTTAGATAAAGAATCATCTCGTTTGTTAGATGTGTATTATCAACGATTTGAATTGGCTGGCGCAAATTTATCTACTGCACAAAAAGATGAATTGAAAAAAATGAATGGAGAAATAGCTTCTCTGGAAACTAAATTCTCAAATCAATTATTAAAAGGAACAAAATCTGGTGGTGTAACATTCTCGAAAGAAGAATTAGCAGGTTTGAGTGATGCTGATTTAGAAGCTTTCAAACAAGCTGATGGAACATATTTAATCAGTTTATTGAATACAACGCAACAACCTGAATTGCAAAATATGATCAATGCAACTTCAAGAAAAAAGTTATTTGATGCAGCTTGGATTAGAACAGAGAAAAAAGACGAAAATGATACACGTTCTACAATTTTAACTTTGGTTAAAAAACGTGCAGAGAAAGCTAAATTATTAGGATTTTCTAATTATGCAGAATGGAATTTGCAAGACCAAATGGCGCAAAATCCAACAGCAGCAAAAGGAATTTTGAATCAAATGATTCCGGCAGCAACTGCAATGGCACAAAAAGATGCTAAAGAATTTGAAGCCTTAGCGAAGAAAGAAAATCCAGCAAATACATTAACAGCTGCGGATTGGAACTATTATGCGGAGAAAGTTCGTAAAGAGAAATACGATATCGACGAAAATGAAATGAAACCTTATTTCGTTTTAGATTCAGTTGTAGAGAATGGAATTTTCTTTATGGCGAAAGAATTGTACGGAATCTCATTCAAAAAACGCACAGATATTCCAACTTGGCACGAAGATGTAAAAGTGTACGAATTGTTTAACGAAGATGGTTCTCAGTTGGGATTATTTTATACCGATTATTTCAAAAGAGATTCTAAACAAGGAGGAGCTTGGATGAGTAATCTTGTAGAACAATCGCACTTATTCGGAACAAAACCTGTTATTTATAATGTCGGAAACTACACAAAACCTGCAAATGGTCAACCTGCGTTGATTTCGTATGATGATGTAGTGACAACTTTTCACGAATTTGGGCATGCGTTGCACGGTTTCTTTGCGAATCAAAAATATCCAACTTTATCTGGAACAAATGTTTCAAGAGATTTTGTAGAGTTTCCATCGCAATTTCACGAACATTATGTAACAGAACCATCTATCTTAAAAAATTATGCGAAGCATTATCAGACAGGAGCTGCGATTCCTGATGCGTTGGTAGAAAAAATGAAAAAAGCATCTAACTTTAATAAAGGTTATACGTTAACAGAAATGCTTTCTGCGGCATCTTTGGATTTATCTTGGCATACAGTTTCTGCTGATAAGGTAATCTCAAATGTAGATGATTTTGAAAAACAAGCCTTAGTTGATAACAAAACAAATTTACCACAAGTTCCACCTCGTTATCGTTCTTCTTACTTTAGTCATATTTTTGGTGGAGGATATGCAGCGGGATATTTTGCGTATATCTGGGCAGAAATGTTAGATCATGATGCATACGAATGGACAATTGAAAATGGAGGAATGTCACGTAAAAATGGTCAAATTTTAAGAGATAAAGTATTTTCTCAAGGGAATTCGGATGATTTGAATGTGATTTACAAAAATTTTAGAGGTAAAAACCCTTCAATTGAGCCAATGTTAAAATACCACGGATTGAAATAATCATTCTAAAATATTAACAACTTAAAAATCCAAGACATAGTTCTTGGATTTTTTTCGTATAATGAATAAATTTGCAACTATTAAAAACAAGTAGAAATGGGAAGAGCATTTGAATTTAGAAAAGGACGTAAAATGAAACGTTGGGCGGCAATGTCTAAAGCGTTTACTAAAATTGGGAAAGATATCGTAATGGCAGTAAAAGCAGGAGGACCTGATCCGCATTCAAATTCTCATCTTCGCGCGGTAATTCAGAATGCGAAGGCCGTAAATATGCCTAAAGATAATATCGAACGCGCAATCAAAAAAGCATCTGATAAAAATACAGAAAACTATAAGGAAGTTATTTTTGAAGGTTATGGACCTCACGGAATTGCGGTTTTAGTTGAAACTTCTACAAATAATAATAATCGTACAGTAGCTAATGTTCGTTCTTATTTCAGTAAATGTAATGGACAATTAGGAACGCAAGGTTCTGTTGAATTTATGTTTGATCATATCTGTAATTTCAAGATTCAAAAACCTGAAAATGTAGATTTGGAAGAGTTAGAATTTGAAATGATTGACTTTGGAGTAGAGGAGATTTTTGAAGATGAAGATGAAATTGTATTAATTGCACCTTTCGAGAATTACGGAACAATTTTCAAATCTTTGGAAGAAGGCGGGTATGAAATTATTTCTTCAGAATTTGAAAGAATTCCGCAAACAACAAAAGAATTGACAGAAGAACAAAAAGCTGACATAGAAAAATTGTTGGAGAAATTTGACGAAGATGAGGACGTAAATAACGTTTATCACACGATGAAAGAAGACGAAGAAGAGGAAGAATAATCTTTTTTGAAAGAATAATATGAAAACCGTTTAATTTATTTTAAACGGTTTTTTTTATCTTTAGCTATAATTGAATTTTTTGGGAATGATAAAAATTTTTACTTTACTTGGTTTGATATTACAATTTGTAGCATTTTGGATGGCTGCACCAGAAATTCTTGGAGCTGATTGGTTAAGTAAAACTGAAGAAATGATTCGGAAAGCAATTAACCAGTTGCCACAATTAATATTAGCTGTATTAGGAATGGGTATGGGAGTGATGTTTTATCATTCGATGAGTTCTTTTTTTGTATTTATTGTTGTTATAATGATTATAATTTTATTATTAATTTTCTATAAAAAAGTAGAAAAGCTTTTGGACGAAAAAATCTCGAAACCATTGGTCAATAAATTAATCATAAACGAAACTTTTCGCTTTACTTTATTGAAGTTTGCCGCTTTATTTTTTACACTTGGTTTTCTTATTCAGATAGCTTTGGTAATTATTGTATAAATTTTTTTAAAAATATTTATTTGATACTGAATAAACTATGTTTTTGTATTAAAAAAACTTTAAATTAAGGTTTGCAAATTCGAAAAAGCGTTCTATATTTGCACTCGCAATACCGCAATAAACTGCGTTATTGGAGAGTTGGCAGAGTGGTCGAATGCGGCAGTCTTGAAAACTGTTGAGGGTCACACCTCCGGGGGTTCGAATCCCTCACTCTCCGCGAAAAGCTCCAAACTAAGTTTGGAGCTTTTTTATTGAATATCTACAAAAAATATTATTCATTACTTTTTCGTATCTTTGCATTATAATTAATTTATAGGTTTCTTTTATTGCTTTTCTGTTTATGCTTTTCGCTTCAGTTTATGCTTTCAGCTACTAAATTTTATTATCAAATCATACATTTATAAAAAATATTCTTGTTCTGTAAAATTAATTTTGAATATTAGATGTATGATAAATTATTTTTTAAATAGCAATGAAAACAAATGAACTATTCTAAAAGCAATTAAAATTGCTAGATTTTAAAATATACTAGAAGTTTATAATCAGTTAAGAAAATAGAGAAATTAAAAAATATATAAATATGGCAGATTCGTATTCTAAAAAAGAGAATATTAAGAAAAAAGAGAAAAAAAGAGAAGAAAAACGTCTTCAGAGAGAAGAAAGAAAAACGAATAATAACAAAGGTAAATCATTAGAAGATATGATTGCTTATGTTGATATTAATGGAAATTTAACAGATGTTCCACCTCATTTACAGAATAGAGAAGAGGATTTGTTAAGTAGACAAGAAAATCCAAATGAAGCAATTGATCCTGCAAAAGTATATACAGGAGTGATTAATTCTTTAAATGATAAAGGTTTTGGTTTTATTACAGAAGAAAAATCAAACGATAGCATATTTTTTCACCAAAGTCAATTGAAACAAGAAGTGAAAAAATATGATAAAGTTACCTATAAAAAAGAAATTTCTGAAAAAGGCTTCAGAGCTATTGAAATCAATAAGAAATAATACTTTATAGAAATTATTTTAAACTTAAAGCACCAGAAGGACATTGAGAAACTTGTTTCTTAATTTCTTCGCTGCTTGCATTTTCCGCTTTTATCCAAGGTTTTTCTTTTGGATGGTAAACTTTTGGAAGCATTTTAGTGCAAATACCAGCATGTTTACATAATTCTGGTCTCCAAATAATCGTAACTTCTCCGTTAGTGTACTCGTGTTGGTTCATTGTAGTAAATTTATTCCTTGAATTTACTTAAAATTCTTCAATATTAAAAGTTAAAATTATCTTTGTACCTTTCTGTAATTGACTTCCAATAGTCATGCTAATATTAGACATTTTAGCTAATTGAGTAGCTATATTTAAACCTAATCCAGAACCAGAAATATGTAAAGTTGAATTATTTTTTACACGAAAAAAACGTTCTTGTACAAACCTCAAATCCTCTTTATTCATTCCAATACCATTATCTTCAAAAATCAATTCATAAATATTATTTTTAATGTTTGAATAAATATTTATTTCGCCTTTTAGATTGGAATATTTAATAGCATTTGATAAAATATTATCAATGATAATTTCAAAAAATTCTTGATAATTATCTATTTTAACATTTTGAAGCTGATCTGTTTTAACCAAAACTTGTTTTTCTTGTAATAAAACATCAAAGCGTTCAATTGATTTTAAAACTTCGGATTTTAGCTCAAATAAAGAAGTTTTTAACTCTAAACTATTATTTTCAACACGAGAAAGTAATAAAAATTGCTCAACCAAACGGTCTAAACGATTAACTTGTTTCAAAGTATAATCAATTTTTTCATTGTATTGTTCAGGAGTTCGTTCTCGCCGAATCAAAATCTCTAACGTTCCTTTTATAATTGCTAAAGGTGTACGAAGTTCATGTGAAGCGTCAGCCGAAAACTGTTTAGCTTTTATAATTTGAAATTCTAATCGATCTAAAAGTGAATTTATTGTCGCTGAAAGTTGAAATAATTCATCTTTATTTTTTGGTAATTGAATGCGTTCTGAAAGATTATTTTCTGTTATAGATTGTGCTGTATGAATAACATTGAAAACAGGTTTAATTGATTTAGCAGCGATAAAACGAGCCAAAAGAAAAGTCAATAAAACTGAAATCGGAAAAATAATTAACAATGTTGTTTTAAGGTAATCTAATGCTAACTGATTATGTTTTGTAGAAACTCCAACAACTAAATATCCAACAATTTCTCCATGATGAATTAACTTTGCTTGAGAAACTAATAACTGAATTGAATTGTATTCTGCATAAAAAGGTATCTTTTCAGGCTCTTGTTTATTCCAATCCAATTGATTTTGAACCAAATTTGGAGAACTTTCAACTAAATTATAATTTTTGTCATAAATCGATATAAAAACAGGATTTAAGGCAATATCTGTATGCTCTACTTCTTCCCATTCTCGTGGTTGAACAAAACTTTCTAAAGTAGGTTCATGTAAGATATAATCTAAATGACTATTTATCTCTTCTTCTAAAGTTTCGTACATTGTTTTGTTAATACCTTGATTAACTGAGAAATATATCAAATAAAAGATAATTAGTAGAATAACCGAAAAGGATATACTATAAAAAAGTGCAATTCTATTTTTTACAGATAAATTTTTAAACATCTTTCGAAATATAGCCAACTCCGCGTATTGTATGTAAACGAGAATCTTCTTTTTTTAGATTTAATTTTTTACGAATAGCATTAATAAAAACATCAATTACACTTGTATCGTATTCAAAATGAATGTCCCAAATATTTTCGATGATTTCTTTGCGTGTACAAATTCGATTTTTATTTTTAAAAAGATAAACAAGAAGCTGAAATTCTTTCAAAGTTAATTCAACTAAATTGTCATCTAAAAAAGTTTGATGTGTTTCTGTATTTAATGAAATATTTCCGAAATTTAAGATGTTATTCAATTTATTTTGACGAAGATAAACATTAATTCGTGCTACTAATTCGTTGAAGTCGAATGGTTTTTTGATGTAATCATTTGCACCTGCATTCAAACCTTCAATTGTATCTTGAACTGTATCTTTCGCTGTGATGAAAATAATTGGCGTTTTTTTATTAGGATTTTCGGTAGATCGAGTTGTTTGACAAACTTCTAATCCAGAAATGTTTAACATCATCCAATCCAATAAAATAATATCAAATTTTTCGTTGTTTATTTTCAATAAAGCATCCTCGCCACTTAAACTATGAGTTGGTGATAGATTTTCTTCTTCTAAGCCTTGAAGCATAAAATTAGCAATTCCCAATTCATCTTCAACAATTAAAACTTTTGGTTTGTTCATTTTCTAATTCGGAACAATAACATTTAAAGCATTCGGAACAATCGAAACTTCAATAGAATTTTGATTAAAAATAACGGCTTCACCATCAACTTGAGCAATTGTTTTAGGTTGGTTGGAATTGAACTTCACTGAATTTACTTGTAATACTTTCGCATCATTCATTTTTTCAATTTGTTTTCCTAAAACACAAGCCGAAAACTGAATTTGTTTTATAAAATTAAGCTTTTTTACCGCAAGAAAGTCTAATTTTCCATCATTTAATTTTGCATTAGGGGAAAAAGAAATTCCATAACCCGCTTCGTTAGAGTTGGAGCAGAATACAAAATAGAAATCATCATCTAATATATGTTCATTGTCTAATTCGATGCTAAATTTTTTCGGTTGAAAGTTGAAAATTGCTTTTGTACTGGCAGATACATATCCCAAAAAGTTTCTGGTTTTGGTTTGCGCATAATTGTTAATCACATCTGCATCAATTCCTAATCCCATGTTGCTAAAAAAGTATTTTTCGTTGATTTTTCCTGCGTCAATTTTATTGATTTTTGCATTCAGAATCATTTCAAAAGCTTTTTCGGTAGATTTAGGGATATGCAAATTAGCCGCTAATCCATTTCCAGAGCCAATCGGAATAATTCCTAAAGCAACATTACTACAAACCAAAGCTTGAGCGACTTCGTTTATTGTTCCGTCGCCGCCACAAGCTACTATTATTTCAGGATTTTTTGTGAGAACTTGATTTGCAATTTCAGTTGCATGACCAATACTTTTAGTCAAAAATGTTTCGAATTCAACATTTTTTTGACTAAAATAATGTTGAATTTCAGTTTCAATCACTCGTCCTTTTCCTTTTCCAGCAATAGGATTGATGATAAAAATGATTTTATTTTTCATTTAATAAATGATTGCTAAATAAATAATCGGCTGTTTGATAATTAGATATGATAGAACGTTCGAAAATAGGATCGACCTTTGTGTCAATTAAATTTTTATTAATCCATTTGTATTGATTGATTTTCTTTTGATCGGATAAAATCGAAACATCTTCGCCTTTTTTCATTCCCAATTTAATGTATGTGCCAACAAAAGAGCGCGATTTGTATTGCGGATCGAAAATATCTTTTCCATAAAATTGAGATGTATATTTCCAATTGAACAACGAAAATAACGTAGGAAAAATATCAATTTGAGAAACTTCTTTTGTGACATTTTCGTTGGCGTGCGATTTCAAATTATAAATAAATGCAGGAATATGATGATTCTTAACATCAATCGCATCTTTACCTGCGCTACTTGCACAGTGATCAGCAATAAACACAAAAACGGTATTACTGAACCAAGGTTTTGTTTTCGCTTTTGCAATTAAATCTCCAATCGCATAATCGGCATATTTTACTGCACCAGGACGACCAGTTCCAGACGGAATATCAATTTTTCCATCTTCGTATGTATAAGGTTTGTGGTTAGAAGTTGACATTACAAAAGCAAAAAATGGTTGTTTTGTTTTGTATTTTTCGTCAGCAACTTTGATTACTTTTCTGTAAATATCATCGTCTGCAATTCCCCAAGCATTTTCAAAAGTAACTTCATTATCATTAATATTGAAACGATTGGTGTTGATTTTATCACTTAAAACGCTACCACGACCGCGATCGTAAATATCAAAACCATTTCCACCATAAAAAGCATTCATGTTGTCAAAATAACCATCACCACCATAAAAGAACATATTGTGATAACCTTTTGCTTTGAAAACATTTGAAATAGTATACAAATTTTGATTATCAACACGTTTTACAATACTGTTTCCAGGCGTTGGAGGAATTGATAATGTAACAGCTTCCATTCCACGTACAGTACGGGTTCCGTTGGCATACATATTCGAAAAATAGATGCTGTTATTTGCAATATCATTCAGGTTTGGAGTGATTGATTTTCCGTTGAATTGCTCTTGCAAAAATGAAGCGCTCATACTTTCCATTAACACAAAAATCACGTTTGGTTTTTGTTCTGCTTGTGAAGGATTACTCGCTAAAATTGTTCTTCGTATTGGATTTTTGAATTGTTGATCGAAAACAGTTTTCGAATCTTGCAATTCAGATTTCATTACAGCAAAAGCATCTTCAATCGGAATAGATTTATAATGTTCGTCGTATTTTAAATGATTATTTCGGAAAGCTGAAAAGAAAGAAAAGATTCCTGCTTTTGAAATTTCATTGTTGTATCGGTTCTCTGATGTTGAACTGCTATCGTTGTTTAAAAGGAATAATGAGCCAATCGCAAGTAATAAATTGAACACAAAAACGCCAACTTTTTGACTTGTTTTTGGTTTGTTATGAAATGTGTTGTAAAAGAAGTAACCTTTTTTTGTTGCGAAAATTGTCAAGCCTATAATCAGCACAATTCCACCAATTAAAATGGGTAATGGATATGATTCTTGAATATTTTTGACAACTTCGTATGTGTAAATCAAATAATCGACCGCAATAAAATTGAATCGACTTTTGAATTCGTCCCAAAATGTAACTTCCGCAAAAAATGTAAAATAAATGATTACCAAATACAATGTATAAACGAAATACACGAAAATTCGATCAAATAATGAATTGACGAATTTGTTTGGTAAAATCATAAAATAAAATGACAAGAATAACGTGAAGCAGCTTACAACACTAATGTCGTAAACTAATCCATAAAAAATAGAGTGGAATAACGAGCCAATATTCCAATCGAAATCACCCTTTACCCAAACCGCAAAAATTAAGCGTAGAATAAATGAAATTAGAATAAATAACGAGCTGAAAAATAGTAAAATACTGTAACGTCCTTTTAAATTATTTGTAAACATTTTGTTTTTGAATTATTGTTCAAATGTCTTGATATTTAATAGATTATTAACATGTTAAAGTGAATCTTAAGCGAATCTTAAGTTTGCGAATTTTGAATGAAAGATAGAAGCTGAAAACGTTAATAATTCGTGAAAAAATGGTTTTGATTAGAAATAGTTGTAAATTTGTAATTGGTTTATAAAGTAGGTATAATGGAAGAGATATTAATCAATGAAAAAGAAGAAAAGTTTTTAACATATTGGGAGAAAAGATTCTCTACAATTTTTAAAGACAATACAAGTTGGACAACTTTGTTTATGACAGTTAACAAAGCTACTTTTCCAGATTCATTAAATATAGAAACGTTTTGCAAAAAGTTTATGCAAGATTTCAATATGAAATTATCATATAAATATGATGAATCAGACAACGAATACGATTTGACAATTACAAGATAATTACGGAAAACGAAAAATCCTTATCAATTTTGATAAGGATTTTTTTTTGTTGTAAAATTTGACATTTAATTGATAATCATGCTTAAATTTTAAGAAAAATATTTAACCAAAAAATTAAATAAAATATTGTTGATTTAGATTTGATTTTACTAATTAAAATGTTTAATTTTGCAGTTCACTTTTAAAGGTGATTTAGTTTTTAAAGTTTACAACATTTGTATAGCTCATAATAAGGTTGAGCGTCTCTACGGCAGACCATAAAAAATTGCCACTACAAATGAATTTTTTTTCTACAAAATGAGTCTTGAACCACTCTTGTTAGAAAATAGTTTGTTTGTTGATGTAGATGATACAAATGGTTTAAACACATTAAACCAAATAGTACAGCAAACAATACAATGAACCACAGACTTTTCATTCAGAAGAAATCGAATTTTGACGTTATCAGTCAGAAGACTACAATAGAACTCAAAAACCTTGTACCTACAATTGTGTGCAAGGTTTTTGTTATTTATGATCTATTTAATATAGAAGAAAGCCAATTACAAGAGGTTCAAAATAAGGTGTTTGTCGATCCTGTGACAGACGTTGTTTTCAAATACGTAGAAGACGCAGTTAACGAAAGCATTCCTTATTCTAAAAACTATTTTGCAACCGAATTTTTACCTGGTCAATATAATCAACGCGATGATTCTTCGGAACAATGTTTAGTGTTGATGAATGTTGAAAATGTAACCGTAAAATCTGGTTTATTATATGTTTTCAATGATGATTTGTCTGCGGAAGATTTAAAGAAAGTAAAAGATTACTTAATCAATCCAATTGAGTCGCGCGAGAAAGTTCTTTCTAAAATGGAAATTCCAGCAAATCCAGAAGCTACAGAAGTTCCAATTATTGAAGGTTTTATTTCTGCTGACGAAAATAAACTACAAGACATTTACAACCAATTTGGATTATCATTAGAAATGGATGATTTAGTTTTTATTCAAGACTATTTCAAATCAATTAATCGTAATCCAACAGAAACTGAGTTAAAAGTTTTAGATACTTATTGGTCTGATCACTGTCGTCATACAACTTTTGAGACAGAGATTACAGATGTTCAATTTAATTCTAAATTTAACGAAACACTTCAAAAAACATTCGATTATTACCAACAAGTTCGTCAAGAATTAGGAACAACTAAACCAATTCGTTTGATGGATTTAGCAACTGTGATGGGGAAATATCTTTCTCGCACAGGAGTTGTAAAAAATATTGATGTTTCAGAAGAAATCAATGCTTGTTCTATTGTCGTTCCAATCGATGTAGATGGTGTTGAGGAAGAATGGTTATTACAATTCAAAAACGAAACACATAATCACCCAACAGAAGTTGAGCCATTTGGTGGAGCTTCGACATGTGTTGGTGGAGCAATTCGCGACCCTTTGAGTGGACGTTCTTACGTTTTTCAAGCGATGCGTATTACAGGAGCTGCAAATCCTTTAGAAAAAATTGAAGATACGTTACCTGGTAAGTTACCACAGCGTAAAATCTCTAAAGAAGCAGCAAACGGATACAGTTCATATGGAAATCAAATTGGTTTAGCGACAACTTTTGTGAAAGAAATTTACGACGAAGGGTACAAAGCAAAACGCATGGAAGTTGGTTTTGTGGCTGGAGCTGTAAAAAAAGAATATGTTCGTCGTGAAGAACCAGTTGCAGGTGACCGAATTATTTTATTAGGAGGAGCAACAGGTCGTGATGGAGTAGGAGGAGCTTCAGGTTCGTCTAAAACACACGATGGTTTAAAATTAGACGATTTATCAGCAGAAGTTCAAAAAGGAAATGCAATTGTTGAACGTAAAATTCAACGATTATTCCGTAATCCAGACGTTTTAACATTAATCAAAAAATGTAACGACTTTGGTGCGGGAGGTGTTTCTGTTGCAATTGGAGAAATTGCACGTGGAATTAATGTTGATTTAGATTTAGTTCCATTGAAATATGCTGGATTAAACGGAACAGAATTAGCGATTTCTGAATCTCAGGAACGTATGGCTGTTGCAGTTGAGGCAAAAGATGTGGAAACATTTATTGCATTAGCAAAAGAAGAAAACCTTGAAGCAACTTGTGTTGCTGAGGTAACGGGAGATGATACAATGACTTTGGTATGGAAAGGAACAAAGATTGTTGAATTAGACCGTAAATTTTTAGATACAAACGGCGTTCGTAAACAAGCTAAAATCGAAGTTACGGAGGAAGAATATAAAAATCCTTTTGAGAATAAAGCTTTCAATAAAGAAGCGTTTATTGCAATGATGCAAGAGTTAAATCATGCGTCACAAAAAGGTATGGTAGAAATGTTTGACAACAACGTTGGTCGTTCTACTATTTTGAATGCTTTTGGTGGACAAACGATGGATACGCCAGAAGATGTTTCAGTACAAAAATTCCCAACAGATGGGTTTACTAATGCGGTTTCAATTGCTTCATTTGGTTACAATCCTACAATTTCGCGTTGGTCAAATTATCACGGAGCTTATTTCGCGGTAATTGATTCGATGACAAAAATTGTTGCTGCTGGTGGAAATTACGCTGATATTCGTTTAACTTTTCAAGAATATTTTGAAAAATTACGTGATGAAGCAACGCGTTGGGGAAAACCATTTGCAGCTTTATTAGGAACGATTGAAGCTCAAAAACAATTCGGAATTCCTGCAATTGGAGGTAAAGATTCGATGTCTGGTTCTTACCAAGATATTGATGTTCCGCCAACGTTGATTTCTTTTGCAGTTGCGCCTTCTAAGGCTGAAAAAATTGTACAAGGAACTTTAGTAGGAAAGAATTCTAAACTTTCAGTTTTTATTCCAAAATTGACTGAAGACTATTTAATCGACGAAACAAATACAAAAGCTATTTTTGATTTTATCGGAACAATTAATGATGATGTAAAATCAATGATGACGGTTAAATTTGGTGGAATTGCAGAAACTGTAGCGAATATGGCTTTTGGTAATGAAATCGGATTTGAAATCAACACTGATTTAGATTTAGGAAAATATTATCCAGCTTCGATAGTGATTGAACATTCAGAAGAATTAAATATTCCTGCTGAAATTGCTCAAAATTATCATGTTTTAGGTCAGACAAATGATTCAACTTCATTTAAATTTAATGGAGAAGAAATTAATTTGAACGAATTAAAACAACAATGGAAAGAAACATTCAATTCATTGTTTCCATATAAATCAACCTCTGAAACAGTCGTTGAAGAAAAAGATTTGAAAGCTGAACAAATTTGTTTTGCCTTCGCAGATCATAAAGTAGAAAACCCGAAAGTTTTTATTCCAATTTTCCCAGGAACAAATTCAGAATATGATTCAGCAAAAGCGTTCCGTAGGGAAGGAGCAATCGTTTCGACTTTGCCTTTCCGTAATTTAACACAACAAGATGTTGAAGAATCGGTAGATGCTTTTGTAAATGAAATCAATCAAGCCAATATTTTCTTTGTACCAGGAGGTTTCTCAGCTGCTGATGAGCCAGATGGGTCAGGTAAATTTATTGCAACGGTTTTACGTAATGAGAAAATCAAAAATGCAATTCATAATTTATTAGAACGTGATGGATTGGTTTTAGGAATCTGTAATGGTTTCCAAGCCTTGATTAAATCAGGATTATTACCTTATGGACGTATCCAAGATTTGGAAGAAGATACACCAACATTAACGTTCAACGAAATAGGTCGTCATATTACGCAATTAGCAAAAATTCGTGTAAATAAATCGCATTCACCTTGGTTGAAAGGAATGGAAGGACAAGAATTCTGGATTCCGTTTTCACATGGAGAAGGTCGTTTCGTAGCAAATGAGGTTGAATTAGAAAAGTTAATTGATAAAGGACAAATTGCAACTCAGTTTGTAGATTTGGACGGAAAATTAGCAGGGAAAATGCCTTATAATCCAAATGGATCTACGTTTGCGGTAGAAGGAATTGTATCGCCTTGTGGAAAAATTTATGGACGAATGGGACATCCGGAGCGTTACGAAGAAGGATTATTCAAGAACATTCCAGGAAATGGATATATGAATATCTTCAAAAATGCGGTAGAATATTTTAGAGGGTAAAATATAGATTTGAGATATTAGAAGTTAGATTTGAGATAATTTAACTCTTAAAAATTAAATAAAAAAATGTCATTCCGAGCTTGTCGAGGAATCTAAAAAAGATTCTTCATTACGCTAAAGTTTCATTCAGAATGACAATTGAAAAATAAAGTTTGAGTCATCCTGAACTTGTTTCAGGAACTCATCCTAAAAGAGTAAGAAGCTGAACTAAATTCAGCTTGACATTGAATAAAAATAAGGAATTTTGAAGCTAGAAATTAGAAGTAAGAAAAAATCTAAATACTAATATCTAACATCTAAATACTAAAAAGAAACAAACAACAAACTAATACCAATTTCGATCCTGAACCAATCGAAATTAATTTCGAAAGTTAACCTTGAACAAGTTAATTTTCAAAGCAAACAACAAACACGAAGTGGACTTTTTCATTTCAAACAAAACAAAAAAACGATGTAATGAAGTTAGAAACTAGAAAGTAGAAGTTAGATGAATATTAACTTCGAATTTCGAAAATCGAGCTTCGAAAAAACAAACAACAACGATGAGCTTAACAAAAAAAGACTTCATTTACGAAGGAAAAGCAAAACAAGTTTACTCAACAGAGGAAGCAGACAAAGTAATTGTGTATTACAAAGATGACGCGACTGCATTTAATGCACAAAAGCGTGGAACTGTTGAGGACAAAGGAGAAATGAACAACAAAATTTCGACTTTAATTTTCAACTATTTGATTGAAAAAGGAGTTAAAACTCATTTCATCGAGCAGTTGAATGATCGTGAGCAATTGGTAAAAAAAGTATCAATTATTCCAATTGAAATGGTTGTGCGCAACTATGTTGCTGGGTCTATGGCTCAACGTTTAGGATTAGAGGAAGGAGCGAAATCTCCAGTTACAATCTTCGATATCTGTTACAAAAAAGATGAATTAGGAGATCCATTAATCAACGATCATCACGCAGTTTTATTAGGTGCTGCAACGTATGATGAGTTGGATGAAATGTATGCTCAGACGGAAGTAATTAACGAAGCGTTGAAAGAATTGTTCTTAAAAGCTGGATTAATTTTAGCTGATTTCAAAATTGAGTTTGGTAAAGATGTTGATGGTAATATCATTTTAGCTGACGAAATTTCTCCAGATACATGTCGTTTATGGGATGTTGAAACAGGTAAGAAATTAGATAAAGACCGTTTCCGTCGTGATTTAGGTGATGTTTCAGAAGCTTATCACGAAGTATATAATCGTTTGACAGAAGTTTTAAAATAAACATTTTTTTCATTCTATAATGATTGATAAAAAATTACATAAAAGCCAATTCAAAGCTGAATATTTAACGAATTTCTACGAAAGAAATTTATTAAAAAAATATGCAGCTGATACTGTGGATAGTGTAAACGAAGAATGTGGTGTTTTTGGGGTTTATTCGCCAAATAATATCAACACGTATTCTATTGCGCAGTTTGGTTTATTTGCGCTTCAACACCGTGGACAGGAAGCGTGTGGTGTTTCTTTCTTGAAAGATGGAAACATTAAAACGGTGAAAAAAACAGGTTTGGTATTGGACGTTTTCAAAACAATGGAAGCCGAAATTGAAGAATACCAAGGAAATGCTGCGATTGGACATACACGCTACACAACTGCTGGAGGTGGAAGTCGTCGTAACATTCAGCCACTTTACACGTACAATATTTACGGAAAACCTCATTTCTCTATTGCACATAACGGAAATTTAATTGAAGTTGAAGCATTGAGAGCTGAATTAGAAGCAGAAGGTTTACCATTTTTAGCAACTTCGGATACGGAGGTTTTATTACGTTCTATTCAAAAATATTCGCATTTAGATATTGTAGAAGCTATTCAGAAAGGTACAGAAAAGGTAAAAGGCGCTTATTCGGTTTTGTTATTAGCGAATAATCAAATGGCAGCTTTTCGCGATCCAAATGGTATTCGTCCTTTATGTTTAGGTAAATTGGACGATGCCTATGTTTTCTGTTCAGAAACATGTGCATTAGACGCTGTCGGAGCTGAATTTATCCGCGATGTAGAGCCAGGTGAATTGATTGTAGTAAATAAACAAGGTTTAAAATCTTATTCATTAAATCAACCAACGCAACGTAATATTTGTGCTTTTGAGTACATTTATTTTGCACGTCCTGATTCGAATATAGAAGGAAATGAAATCTACGATTTACGTGTAGAATCTGGTCGAAAATTATACGAACAATCTCCTGTTGATGCCGATATTGTAATTGGTGTTCCAGATTCTGGAATTCCATCTGCAATTGGTTATTCAGAAGCTTCGGGTATTCCTTATGAACCAATTTTAATTAAGAATCGTTATATGTCGCGTTCGTTTATCGTGCCTTCTCAAGAAATGCGTGAGCGTGTGGTAAACTTAAAATTGAATCCTATCAAAAATAAAATCAAAGGAAAACGTTTGGTTGTTTTAGATGATTCTATTGTACGTGGAACAACTTCGAAATTATTAATCAAAATATTAAAAGAAGCAGGAGCAAAAGAAATTCATTTCCGTTCTGCTTCGCCTCCTATTATTGCACCTTGTTATTTAGGAATTGATATGCCTTCTAAAGCAGATTTAATTTCAGGAAATAAGTCAATTAAAGAGGTTGAAGATTATTTGAATGTTGATTCGTTAGATTTCTTAACAGTTGATAATCTGATTGATTTATTAGGAAGTAAAGAACATTGTTTTGGATGTTTTACAGAAAAATATCCCGTAAATTATTCTAATGAAGAGTGTAAAGAGGTAAAACCTTTGCATATAGATTAATAAGTTATACGAATTTCGTATTTCGAAAAACTAAATCATAATTAAAATGAGCAATACATATAAACAAGCCGGAGTAGATAAGGAAGAAGGTTATCAAACGGTATCGAAAATTAAAGATGCAGTTGCAGCAACACACAATTCAAACGTGTTGAATGGAATTGGAAGTTTTGGTGCATTTTACCAATTAGGAGGTTACAAAAATCCTGTTTTGGTATCTGGAACTGATGGTGTAGGAACTAAACTACGTGTGGCTTTAGATTCTAAAGTTTACGATACAGTTGGGATTGATTGTTTCGCGATGTGTGCAAATGATATTTTGTGTCATGGTGCAAAACCATTATTTTTCTTAGATTATTTAGCTTGTGGAAAATTAGATTCTGATATTGCAGCAGAAATTGTAGGTGGAATTGCACAAGCGTGTAAAGAAACTGGAACAGCATTAATTGGTGGAGAAACAGCAGAAATGCCAGGAATGTATCAAGTTGGTGATTATGATGTTGCAGGATTTTGTGTTGGAGTAGTAGAGCGTGATGAAATTATCGATGGTTCTAAAATAAAAGCTGGACAAGTAATTATTGCGTTACCATCAAGTGGTTTCCATTCGAATGGATTCTCTTTGGTTCGTAAAGTTTTTCCAGATTTTAACGAAGAATTTGAAGGTAAACCTTTGTTCGAAACTTTATTAGTTCCAACAAAATTATATCAAAACGATATTTTCAAAATCAAAGATGCTGGAATTGAAATGTCTGGAATTGCTCATATTACAGGAGGTGGATTAATCGAGAATGTTCCTCGTATTATAAATGACGGTTTGACGGCTGTAATAGAAAAAGCAAAAATAAATGTACCAACAGTGATGCAAGAATTAGCGAAACACGGAGGAATTGCAGAAAACGAAATGTTTGGAACATTTAATATGGGTGTCGGAATGGTTGTCATCGTTGACCAAACTGACGCTGAAAAAGTATTGAATATTATTGATGGAAGCGCGTTGATTGGAGAAATTCAAGAGGGTGCTGACAAAATTATATTGAAATAGTAGATTAAATAGTTTAAAAAAGCCGGATAAGTTAGTTCTTATCCGGTTTTTTTGTTTTAGATAGAATATTAAAAATCAATATCATCAGCGATTGTTCCGCCCATTTCATTTTGAAATTGTTTTAAATATTCTTCTTTTTTTTCCATTTGATAAGTAATCATCGAAGAATAATTTCCAGAACGAGTCCAAATAACAGCTTGCGCTTGAAAATCTACAATTCCGATTCCGTATTTATCTAGAATATATTGCGCACCATCTTTTCCAACTTCTATTGCAGCATCTCTTTCGGCAGCTAAATCATAGAAGAAATGTTCATCCGTTTTCAAACGTTCTAAGTTTGGATTTGAAGCTGTATCAGCAGAAAGATTTCCGTTATTTCCTAATGTTGGATGTTCATTAATTTTTGTGAAATATTGGCTATATAAGGTCATTACAGTCATTTCTGTATCTTGTTCCATTCGTTGATTCCAAATCAAATTTGCTTCGTCCCATTGAGGTTTATCAACTCCCAAAGCCTTTAATACATCTACTTCCGGAATATTAGAACCAATTTTCACAACTCCTGCAGCATAATCGTACAAAGAAATTCCATGAATCGGCTCTAACAAAGGATTATCTTTAGAATCTTCAAGCACTTTTGCGTCATGTTGTTGATACATTTGTTCAATTCCAATATCCGAATTTTTATCTTCATATTTCTGAACAAATTTTTCTAATTGATCATTAATACGATCATACAAAGCCATTTTATTGTCCTCAGCTCTGTCATATAACTCTTGTTGATTTGTAGCATCCATTAAAAAAGCTTCTGCATAAGGCTCAAAATCATTTTCAATGTTTTTTATTTTATCATCAAAATATGCAATCGCATGTTGTTGTAACGAATCATCACCTTCATAAGGTCCCATTTTATGCACTTGCTCTTTGTATTTTTCAAGATCGCTTTTCCAAATTGAAATTGCTTTTTCTACTTTTTGACGATTATTTGAATTCAAAGCATTGTAAAAATTCTCGTAATTGTCTACATAATGTTCATCAATTTCGGGAATGATGTTACTATAATCGATGTAATCTTCAAAATAAATTGGTTCTGGTTGATAAGAACTTTGAACAGATTCATTTTCTGAATTTGACGATTGTGTTGTGTTATTTTCTTGTAAATTTTCAATTGCTTCTTCTGCTTTATTGAAAATGTTTTTTAATTTTCCGAACATAGTTTTGAGTATTTAATTAATAATTATTTTGTTGTTTTAATGATTGATAATAGTTTTCTAAATCAGTCAGAATTGTAGTTTTTTCTACAGCTTCTTTCATGAAATTCATACTGAGTAATTCTTTGTTCAAAAGCGTTTCAAAAGCAAGATTGTCTTGTTTTTCTAAATCATTTATAGTTGAATTTTGATTGATAAATTTTGTTCCAAATTGATCAATAATGTTTTGATAAAAAGATGCTTCCGTTTCCGTTTCATGCTGAAAAGTTTGTACAAAATCATTAATCTCTCTTTTATAAACTTCTTTGTAAGAATTGGTTAATTCTGGAAGTAGATTCTTTTTGATAAAGAATTGTTGTCTTGCATGTTTTTCATTGTTCAAAAATTTTTTAAAAACTGAATTTCCAGGAATTGGATAATCTAAAATCCCCGTTTTTTCTGTTGCAATTTCTCTTACTAAATCTGGTAAAAGTGACATTCTCGTCGAAGGAACAAATGTGTTTTGTGTTTGACAAAATTCGCATGTAACATAAGCAGAAACAAAATAGACTTTCTCGATTTTTAAATTTGCACCACATTGTGTACAACAGAAATTATTCTTTGTTGATTTGTATTCTGCTAATAATTTTTTGAGTTTATCTTCTGAACTTTCAGCTTTTACTTGACTAAAAATATTCTCCAAAATCAAATCAATTTTATCATTAAAATCGTCTAACAAAAGTGAAGTTTCGTAAATCTTAGTGTCATGAGAATACATATAATCATCCACTCTTACATCTTCATCTGAGTAATAATATGAAAAAGATTTTTTCTCAATTTGCTCTTTAAAAACCTCTTTAGCTTTAACTTTCAATGTTTCATATTGTCCTGTAATTCCAGCTTTGAAATGAATGAATCTTATTTCATCCAAATCATTTATTTGTTGTCCAGCTTCTATCGTTTCAGTTTCTAATTCTAAAGCGCGTTGTTCTAATTTCAATAAAAAGCTCTTGAAACGATCAATTAAGTTGTCTAATTCTACAAAGTTATTTTCCATTATTCTCTCGAATTATCTGAGGTTTTAATATGTATTCCATCGTCCAATTTTCCACTAATAAATTCGTAATTGCAATAGGCACATTTGGTAACGCCATCTTGTTTTGCACGACCAGCACCGCAATTTGGGCAATCTACAGTTTCTAGCTTTGATTGATTTTTCATGAAATTTCCTCCAAGATTCGTTTGATTTTCCGCTTGAAATTTCAATTTTTCAATCAATGATAATTTTGGCTTTTCGTCATTCATATCATTTTAATTTGCGATATTTTCTTCTTGTTTTCTTCCCATAAAATAGAGAATCGCACCAATGATAACGAACGCAATTTTAATTCCCCACGCAACGCCATCGCCCCAATTGTAGATCCAAGCCAAAAGACGAGGAACGGCATTAAAAAAGTTCAAAACGATTGCTAATAATCCGAAAATAGCCATGTAAGTTCCAATAGTTTTCATAAAATTTAGTTTTTAGTGGTTATAATTTATCTAATAATTCAGCTTTTTTTGATTGGTATTCAGTATCTTCAATTAAACCTAAATCATAGATTTCTTTTAATTTTTTTAGTTTATATACAACAGATTCTTCTTGATGTTGAGCAGGTTGTTGAGGTGTGTTCTGTTGAATGTTTTGTTGCGTAATTCCTTGCATCATCAATCCAAGCGCAGCTGCATCTTGCACACTTTGTTGTATCGGATTTCCATCTTTTCCAATCGCTAAAGAAGTATTGAATTGTTGAAACTTGTTTATATCATCAATCATATTCATACTACTTATTTTATCAATATTGTCGTTCACCTCTTTTGGTAAAGTCGCAGAACTAATGGTGAATTGAGTGACATAGATTCCGAATTGTTCGAAATGCGGAGCGATCAATGGCTGGATTTTTTGATTAAGTGTAGAAAGATTTTCCGCAATATCAAGCGCAGAAATATTTGCTTGAGCTAAAACTTCAGCAAAAATAGGTGCGATAAAATCACGTAATTGATGCTCTAATTCGAAAACAGTCAGGATAGGAAAAGTTCCTGCATATTTTGAAAAGAATTTTCTGACATCAGAGACTTTAATATTATAACTTCCAAATGCTTTGATACGAATTGGTCCAAATTGCGGATCGCGAAGTAAAACTGGAGCAGGAGTTCCCCATTTTAAATTGACAAAATCTTTTGTTGAGAAATAGTAAACATCTGCTTTAAAAGGTGATTGAAAACCATATTTCCAACCTTTTAGTTTTGATAAAATAGGAATATTTTCGGTTGATAAAGAAAATGTTCCCGCTGAAAAATCATCTGCAAAAACTCCTTGATTAAGAAATAACGCGGCTTGACTTTCTCTTACAATTAATTTCGCACCATTTTTTATCTCCTTGTCTTGATCAGGAAATTTTAACATCAACAAGTTTGGATCTTGTTCTATCCACTCGATGATTTCGATAAAAGGTCCGCTTGATGATAAATTCATGGTAGTAGTTTTTTGAGTTGTTGTATTACAAAGTTGTAAAATCGTCACTCAAAAAAACTCACTATTTTTAGCTAAATATGGAAGAGGTTTATTTAAAATATTTATCATTTCCTCACTTCATTCAATCTTCGTATCTTTGCTGTTCATTCAAAAAACTCCAAATTCACTCATAAGTTATGCAACAATCTAAGGCTTTGGCAATTCTAAAATCTGGTCGAAATGTATTTTTAACAGGTTCTGCGGGTGCCGGAAAAACTTATGTGTTAAATCAATACATTACGTATCTTAAACAACATGGCGTTCCTGTTGCTATAACGGCTTCTACGGGAATTGCAGCAACGCACATGAATGGTCAAACGATACATTCGTGGGCTGGAATTGGAATAAAAGATTATGTTTCAGATCGATATTTAGCTTCGCTTCGTGACAAGAAATATTTTCGTGATAAGATGGACAAAGTAAAAGTGTTGATTATTGATGAAATCTCGATGTTGCACCGAAATCAGTTGGATACGGTTGATCATGTATTGAAATTTTTTAAGCAAAATGATGAACCTTTTGGAGGAATTCAAGTAATTTTTTCGGGAGATTTTTTTCAGTTGCCACCGATTGGTGAAGAGTGGGAAGAATCGAAAGATAAATTCTGTTTTATGTCCGATGCTTGGGTGCAATCAAAAGTGCATATCTGTTATTTGACAGAACAATATCGTCAGACAAATAATGCGTTAAATGATATCTTAAATGAAATTCGTTCGGGACATATTTCGCAAAAAACGGTTGATTTATTAGAATCTCGAATTGAATATTTTCCAGATGAAATAGATTCACAAACGCGTTTGTATACACATAATATGGATGTTGATCGAATTAATAAAGGTCAATTGATTAATATTGATTCTTCTTCCAAAACTTTTGAAGCAAAAGTTGCGGGAAATCCAGCCTTGGTTGAAGTTCTGAAAAAATCTGTTTTAGCTGAAGAAGTTTTAGAATTGAAGATTGGAGCGAAAGTTATGTTTGTTCGTAACAATTTCGAAGTTGGTTTTGTAAACGGAACGCTTGGAAATGTCTCGGGTTATACTGAAAAAAATGAACCAATTATAAAAACGTTGGACAACGAATTTTATGTTGCAAAACCAGAAACTTGGGCGATAGAAGACGAAAGCGGAAAAGCGTTGGCTTCATTCACACAAGTTCCGTTGCGTTTGGCTTGGGCGATTACGATTCATAAATCTCAAGGAATGACCTTAGATTCTGCTTTTATAGATTTGTCGAAAGCATTCGAAAAAGGACAAGGGTATGTTGCACTTTCACGTTTACGAGATTTAAATTCGTTGATGCTACATGGATTAAATCAAACAGCTTTAGAAATTGATTCACTTGCAATGAAGGCTGATAGACGTTTTCAGGTTTTATCGAATGAAATGGATGAGTTTTTAAACGAAAAAGAATTGCAAAATTCTTGGGCAGCTTTTATTCGATATTCTGGTGGAACGTTAGATAAAAAGCAAATTGCAAAAAATATTGAAAAGAATAAAACGAAAGAAAAAGGTCAAAAGAAATCGACTTACGAAATCACATTAGAATATGTGAAAGAGGGGTTGACTTTGGATCAAATTGCAGAAAAAAGAGGGTTAACAACTTCTGCAATTGTCGATCATATAGGTAAAATAAAAGAAAGTGAACCTGATTTGGATTATTCAAAATTTAGACCTTCTGACAAAATTATTGATAAAGTTCGATTGGCTTATAGTGAAATTGAATTTGAAGAGAATAAAGTTTTAAAACCAATTTACGATTATTTTAATGGTGAAATCGGTTATGAAGACATCAAAAAAGCATTACTTTTTATTGATTAAAATAGATTATTGTCAGTTCGAAAATCTAAATAACTGACAAAATTGGTTAAATCCTTCGAAAGGAATAATTGTTGTTAAAAGATAAGTATTAAAAATGAACGCTTTTTTAAAGCATCCATAATTTATAATTTATGTCAATAGAAAACAACAATGTAGTTTCAGTAAACTACTCATTACATACCATCGAAGCGAATGGTGAAAAAGTATTTGTAGAACAATCAAATGCACAAGAACCATTAACTTTCTTATTCGGAGCAGGAATGATGATTCCTAAATTTGAAGAAGAATTAAAAGGATTAACAGTTGGTGACAAAAAATCATTCGTAATTACTCCAGCAGAAGGATACGGTGAAAGAGTAGAAGAAGCTGTTGCTCAATTACCTTTAGATATGTTCAAAGAATCTGGATTACCACCAGTTGGAGCACTTTTACCTTTAACAGATGACGCAGGAAATCAATTCCGAGCTTCAGTTGTAGAGGTGACAGAAGAAGCTGTAATTGCAGATTTGAATCCTCCAATGGCAGGAAAAACGTTAGAATTTGAAGTTGAAATTTTAAATGTTCGTCCAGCAACTGAGGAAGAATTATCTCACGGACACGCACATGGAGTTGATGGAACTCAAGGTCACTAAAAAATATTTTTAAAAGGCTATTTCGATAAGAGATAGCCTTTTTTATTTTTAATTGTGAATAAATCATTAATAAATAGATTAAATCCAAGTTATATTTTTCGGCTTGCTTCAACTAAAATCTTATCTTTGTAAAACAAACAAGATTACTTACAAACAAACATGAAAATAGCTGTATTTGTTTCCGGTGGCGGAACAAATCTTCAAAATATTATTGATGCAGTTGAAGACGGAACATTACCAAATGTCGAGATTTCGATGGTAATGGCAGACCGCGACTGTTATGCAATAGAACGATCGTTGGATAAAGATATCCGAACGTATGTCTTAGACCGAAAAACTTTTTCGCAAGATGCCGAACATAATTTAGAAGGAGAAGAAATCGACTTAATTGTTTTGGCAGGTTTTTTAACCATATTATCTCCAGAATTTACCTCGAAATGGGGCTCGAAAATGATTAATATTCATCCTGCATTATTACCAAAATTTGGTGGAAAAGGAATGTATGGAGCAAAAGTTCACCAAGCAGTTTTAGAAGCTGGTGAAAAAACATCAGGAGCAACTGTACATTTTGTGACAGCTGGTGTAGACGAAGGACAAATTATTTGTCAAGGAACTTTTGAGATCGAAGAAGGTGATGAAGTAGCAGATTTACAGCGTAAAGTTGCTGAGGTAGAAAGCGAAATTTATATCAAGGCAATCAAGCAAATCAGCGAAGCATAAAATATAGAATGCCTCAATGTCGTGTACATTGAGGTTTTTCATTTCCAATAAAATAGTAAACAAACAATAAACTTTAAAAACTAAACACAATGCAAAAACAAGCGCTAATCAGTGTTTCGGACAAGTCGAACTTGTTAGAATTTGCAAAATTCTTGGTTGAACAAGATTACAAAATCTTATCAACTGGAGGAACTTACAAACATTTACAAGACAATGGAATCGAGGTTACAGAAGTAAAAGATGTAACTGGTTTTCCTGAGATTTTGGATGGTCGCGTAAAATCTTTACATCCTGCAATTCATGGTGGTATTATGGCGCGTCGTTCGGACGAAAACCATATGGCAACAATTGCAGAACATGGAATTAACCCAATCGATATCGTTATTGTAAATCTTTATCCTTTCTTCGAAAAGATGAATACAGGACTTTCTGAAGCGGAAATGATTGAGTTTATTGACATCGGAGGTCCATCAATGTTACGTTCTTCTGCAAAGAATTTTTATGATGTAACGGTTGTAACGGATGTGAATGATTATGAAGTTGTGATGAATGAAATTCGCGAGAATGGTTCAACTTCTATCGAAACGCGTAAATTATGTGCTGGTAAAGTGTTCAACTTAACTTCTGCTTACGATGCGGCGATTTCTACTTACATTTTAGGAGAAGATTTTCCTCAATTTTTAGAGTCTTCTTACGAGAAAGTGATGGATTTACGTTACGGAGAAAATCCACATCAAAAAGCAGCTTATTACGTTGATAAAACGAAAAATGGAGCAATGAAAGATTTCGAATATTTACAAGGAAAAGAACTTTCTTTCAATAATATTCGTGATATGGATTTAGCTTATAAAGTAGTTTCAGAATTCGAAGAAATAACTTGTTGTGCAGTGAAACATTCAACGCCTTGTGGAGTGGCGATTGGAGATAATATTTTAGAAGCTTATGAAAAAGCGTATGAATGTGATCCAATGTCAATTTTTGGTGGAATTATAGCTTTCAATAGAGAAGTTGATGGAAAAACTGCAGTTGAATTAAATAAAATTTTCTTAGAAATTGTAATTGCGCCTTCATTTACAGAAGAAGCGTTAGAAATTTTCAAACAAAAGAAGAATTTACGAATCATAAAAGTGAAAAATCCTGTTTCGGACAAAGTTACTTATGTAAAAGTTGATGGAGGATTAATTGTTCAGTCTACAGATAATCAGTTTTCAACAGATCTTAAAGTAGTAACTGAAGCTCAACCGACTGATCGTCAAATGACAGATTTAGTTTTTGCTCAAAAAATTGTAAAATGGGTAAAATCTAACGCGATTGTTGTAGCAACGAATGGTCAAGCTTACGGAATCGGAGGAGGTCAAACAAACCGCATTTGGGCAGCTCAACAAGCGATTGCTCGTGCAAAAGAAAAAGTGGAAGAAGATTTAGTTTTAGCTTCAGATGCATTTTTCCCTTTCCGTGATGTAGCAGATTTTGCAGCAGAAAATGGAATTAAAGCAATTATTCAACCAGGAGGATCAATTAAAGATCAAGAATCTATTGATGCTTGTAACGAACGCGAAATTCCGATGGTTTTCACAGGAATGAGACATTTTATGCACTAAAATTCGATGTGCGATATTTGTTTTGCGATGTGGGGATTTAAGATTAACTTAGTGTAAATGAGAAGTTATAGAAATTTAGACATATGGCAAAAAAGTTTGGAGATTTTGAGATTGGTTTACGATCTTTCGAATAAATTTCCAGAATCAGAAAAATATGGATTAACTGTTCAAATAAAAAGAGCCGTTGTTTCAATTCTTTCAAATATCGCGGAAGGTTCTGGAAGAAATTCAAATCAGCAAATGATTAATTTTCTATCTATTTCAAAAGGTTCTGCTTTTGAGGTTGAAGCTCAATTAATAATAGCTTTTGAGTTGAATTATATAACAGAATCAGAATTAAATGAAGCTTTAGAATTAATTGATCATTATTGTAGAATGAATCAAAATTTTCAAAACTATTTAATAAAGAAAAACAATGGAACAAAATAATAGCGCAAACCGAGAATCGCAAACTGCAACTCGCATCTTAGTAATAGGTTCAGGAGGTCGTGAACACGCAATCGGATGGAAATTTGCTGAAGACTTTAAACAAAAAGGTCAAGAAGTAGAATTATTCTTTATTCCAGGAAATGCAGGAACAGCTCAAATCGGAACAAATGTTTCGGTTTCTTCGATTGAAGAAATGAAAAATTACGCGAAAGAAAATCAAATTGATTTAACTTTTGTTGGACCTGAAGCTGAATTATCGGAAGGTATCGTTGATATTTTTCAGAAAGAGAATTTAAACGTTTTCGGACCTCATAAAGCAGCTGCACAATTGGAAGCTTCTAAAGCTTTTGCAAAGGATTTTATGGATAAGTATGGTGTGAAAACAGCAAAATATAAGAATTTTCAAGGACCAATGTTGGCGATTGATTATTTGAAAACACAAGAGTACCCAATTGTAGTGAAAGCCTCTGGTTTAGCAGCTGGAAAAGGAGTGATTATCTGCCAAGATTTCGAAGAAGCGAAGCAAGCTGTTTTAGATATCATGGAAGATAAAACCTTTGGAGATGCAGGAAATGAAGTGGTTATTGAAGAATATTTAGAAGGTTTTGAAGCTTCTATTTTGTCTTTCTTTAACGGGAAAAAAATCGTTCCATTTGTTTCTGCAAAAGATCACAAGAAAATTGGAGAAGGAGAAACTGGTCTTAATACTGGTGGAATGGGCGTTATCGCTCCAAATCCATTGTTTACGGATGAACATTTCAAAATGTTCGAAGAAGAAATTATGGAGCCAACAAAATGTGGTTTAATCAAGGAAGGATTAGAGTTTGCTGGAGTTATTTTCTTTGGATTAATGATTACGACAAAAGGAGTTTATTTGTTGGAATATAATCTTAGAATGGGTGATCCAGAAACACAAACGACTTTACCTTTGTTAGAAAATGATTTGGCTGAGGTTGTAAATAAAGCAATCAAAGGAGAAGATTTCGACTTGACTTTCAAAAATCAACATGCATGTTGTGTTGTAATGGTTTCAGGAGGATATCCAGGTAATTATGACAAGGGTTTTGAGATTCGTGGTTTAGAAAATGTAACTTGTCCTAATTTTATTGCTGGTGCAAAATTATCAGGAGAACAAATTTTGACTTCTGGTGGACGTGTAATCAACATAGTTGGATTAGGAAATACATTAGAAGAAGCACGTGAAACTGCTTATGAAAACATCAAAAAAGTACATTTTGATTACGAATATTATCGAAATGATATTGGAGTAATTCAATAAATTGTTACTGATAAATATTTTTATAATCAGATTAAGGATTTCTTTAATCTGATTTTTTATATAATTTTTACAATTACGCTTTATTTAAAATTAAACTTAATTTAGTAGTTTTGTTAGATAACTATGTTTTATGAAAATTTTGATCATCCAACACAAAATGATAGGAGATGTATTGTTAACTTCATTATTGTGCGAAAATATCAAAAAAGCTTTTCCAAATACTATTGTAGATTATTTGATTAATAGCAATACATTACCTGTTTTAGAAAATAATCCTTATATCGATAATAAAATTATTTTTGAAGAAAAGGAAATAAAAGGTTTAATAAAATTGGTGAAATTCTCTAAAAGAATTAATCAAAATCAATATGATGTTGTTATTGATGCTTATTCTAAATTACAAAGTTGGGTAGACGTTTTTATTAATGATGCGCAAAAAAAAATATCATATAAAAAACCAGGACGTACACTTATTTATACGGATAATGTAGAAAAACATAACGAACCTCATTCATATTTAGGATTAGCAATAGAACATCGCTTAGCTTTGTTAAAACCTTTAGGAATAGAGACTCCTTTGATTACTGAACCAAAGTTATATTTGACAATTGATGAAATAAATTTCGCAAAAGATTTATTTGAAAAACATCAAGTTGATACAACGCGTAAAACAGTTATGATTAGTTTGCTTGGTTCTGATCCTTCAAAAACTTATCCTCTAAATAAAATAGCGGAAATGGTTGATTTTATTGGACAAAATTATAATGTCAATATTTTATTCAATTATTTTCCTAAACAAATAAATCAAGCAAAAGAAGTTTACAATCAATTATCAAAAGAAACGCAAGAAAAAATTTATTTTGAATTGTTAGGTAATGATTTACGTGAATTTATTGCTATTGCTAACGAGTGTGATTTGATAGTAGGAAATGATGGTGGAGCGATTAATATGTCAAAAGCTTTAGGTAAAAAATCATTTATTATTTTTTCGCCATGGATTGATAAGAAAGTATGGGCAACTTTCGAAGATGGAATAAATCATACAAGTGTTCATTTAAAAGATTATTTTCCCGAAAGGTTTAAGAAATTAAACAATCGTCAAATAAAAAAACAAGTAAATGAATTTTATTCAGTGTTTGATTTCGAGTTGTTTAAAGATAAATTAGATGGTTTTCTAAACAATAATCTATTAGGTGAACAATTTATAAATAAGAATAACGTTGAAATAGAAACTAAAAAGGAATATTCTATAAGATCAATGTCTACCAAAATCTCAGCATTACTGATTACTTATAATGAAGAAAAAAATATGCGTCGTTACTTAAATGATGTTGATTTTGCTGATGAAATTATTATAATAGATTCTTATAGTATAGATAAAACGGAAGAAATTGCTATTCAAAATCCGAAAGTGACATTTATAAAACGAAAGTTTGATAATTTTACCAATCAACGTAATTACGGACTTTCTTTGGCAAAAAATGATTGGGTTACATTTTTTGATGCTGATGAAGGAATTTCGACTCAATTAAAAAAAGAAATTATTTCGATTTTTAATAATCAACCTAAATTTGACGCTTATTTTGTATATAGAAAGTTCTTTTTTAAGAAGAAACATATTAAATATTCGGGTATGCAAAATGATAAGGCTATTCGAATTTTTAAGAAATCTAAATCTCAATATAGATTAGACCGTATGGTGCATGAAATTATCGAATGTAATGGTGAAGTAGGCTTTTTAACAAATAAACTAGATCACTATACTTTTGATAATGAGCAAGAGTATTTAGATAAATTAAATAGTTATTCGAGTTTAAGAGCTCAAGAGCTTCGTCTAAAAGGTTTAAAACCATCATTTTATCATTATAAAATAAAACCTGCTTATCGTTTTTTAAATTATTTCGTGATGAGACTTGGTTTTTTAGATGGAAAAGATGGTTACACAATTGCAAAACTACATGCAATTTCTGTTGCAAATCGCTACAAATATTTAGACGAAATTTATAGAAAAGAGAATCAAAACTTAGGTTAAATAAAGAAGTTTAAGATTTTATTATACATTTGTCATACATTAAAAATAATACAATGAAAGCATATGTTTTTCCAGGACAAGGAGCTCAATTCTCTGGAATGGGTAAAGACTTGTACGAAAATTCTGAAATCGCAAAAGAATTATTTGACAAAGCAAACGAAATCTTAGGATTTGATATAAAATCAATTATGTTTGAAGGTTCTGCAGAAGACCTAAAACAAACAAAAGTTACACAACCTGCAGTTTTTTTACATTCTGTTATTTTAGCTAAAACTTTATCAGATTTTAAACCAGAAATGGTTGCTGGACATTCTTTAGGAGAAATTTCTGCTTTAGTTGCAAATGAAACATTAGATTTCGAATCTGGATTGAAATTAGTTTACAAACGTGCTTTAGCAATGCAAGCTGCATGTGAAGCTAACCCATCTACAATGGCAGCAATCTTAGGATTAGAAGATAAAATTGTAGAGGATGCTTGTGCAGAAATTGATGGAGTTGTAGTTGCTGCAAATTACAATTGTCCAGGTCAGTTAGTGATTTCTGGAGAAATTGAAGCGGTTAATTTAGCATGTGAAAAATTGAAAGAATTAGGAGCTAAACGTGCTTTAGTTTTACCAGTTGGTGGAGCTTTTCACTCACCATTGATGAAACCTGCAGAAGAGGAATTAGCAAAAGCTATTGAAGAAACAACTTTCAATACACCAATTTGTCCTGTATATCAAAATGTAAGCACAACAGCTGTTACAGATCCTGCTGAAATAAAGAAAAATTTAATTGTACAATTAACTGCTCCTGTAAAATGGACACAATCAGTTCAAAATATGATTGCTGATGGAGCGAAAGCATTTATTGAGGTTGGACCAGGTAATACTTTACAAGGTTTAGTGAAAAAAATTAACAGAGAAGTTTCAACTTCTTCGGCACAAATTTAAAATAAATGAAAACATACCGTTCCAATGGAAAATTATTCCTTATAGGGGAATATATTGTGATTGATGGAGCGAAAGCATTTGCATTGCCCACTAAATATGGGCAATGTTTGTTTGTAGAAAATTCATCAGAAACTGAAAATTTAATCACTTGGAAAGCGATTAAATTTGATGATTCTATTTGGTTTGAAGCCGAAATTAGATTGAATGATTTAGAAATAATTTCTACTACAAATGATAGATTAAGCAAATCATTACAGACAATTTTAAAAAAAGCTAAAACATTAAATTCTGATTTTTTCAATTCTAATAATAGTTACCAATGTTTAACGAAGTTAGAATATCCACAAGAATGGGGATTGGGAAGTAGCTCGACGTTGATCGATCTAATTAGTCAATGGATTGAAATAGATCCTTTTGAATTGAATCAATTAACATTTAATACAAGTGGTTATGACATTGCTTGTGCACATCATTATCAACCAATTTTATTTTCTAACAATCCTATTGAAGTAGAAGAACTAGAATTGAATTGGAATTTTAAAGATCAACTTTATTTTGTTTATCTTAATCAAAAGCAAGATACGCAAGCTGTTGTTGGAAATCATTACAAAAACAAACCAAAAGATTGGAAGATGATTCATGAACTTTCTGATTTGGTTGTAAAAGCGACTAAAGTTGAACATTTATTTGATTTAGAAGCTATTTTGAATGAGTATCAAGCTCGATTAGGTGATTTCATGCAAATTCCGCAAGTCAAAGAATTGTTTTTTTCTGATTATTTAGGAATAGTAAAAAGTCTAGGTGCTTGGGGCGGAGACTTTGTTTTGGTGACGTACAGAGAGGGAATGTACGATTATTTTAAAGAAAAAGGATATGATATTATTATTCCATTTTCTGAAATGATAAAATAAATAAAAAAGCAGATTTGATCTCAAATCTGCTTTTTTATTTATTTTTTACCAATTAAGGCTTTTAATTTCTTTTTTTGAGCTTGTTTTGTCAGAAATTTGTATTGAAACTCTTGCGTTTTATTCCACATTACTTCAATAACTTCTTGCTCAGGTTTATTGATTAGTTTCGCATATTCTTTTCCCATAATTTCTATCATTTCCTTTTGAGGAGTTAGACGAGAAAAATTTTTCATTCTATTTTCAAAACTCATTGAATCATGAAAATTCATACGATTCAAATCAACCAAATAAAACTCATATTGATTTTCTCCAACTTGCTTAATTAAAGTATTACCTGGAGAGTGATCCAAAAACTCAATTCCAGCTTCATGTAAATCAAAAGTGAATTTTGTGAACTGTTTCAAGATTTCGTTTCGATTTTCCCAAGTTGGTATTTCAACTAATTCACGATATGTTAAATCAGCTTCAACTAGTTCACAAAAATAATAGCTATCTCTAAAACTAACAGCTGTTTTGTTTTCGACAAAAGCAATAGGATAAGGCGTTAGAAAACCTAATCTAATCAATTCTTTTGCATATTCGTAAGATCGTTCTGCTTTTGATTTTCTAAAGAATCGATAAACAAATTTATTGACTATATTAGGAATTTTGAATGATTTAATCGTTACAATTCTTCCTGATTCTAATCTCTTTTTTTTGATAGAATTTCTTGTACCTTTTGCAATATAATCATCAATCAAATTAAAATTTTCAATAATGGATTTGATTTCAGTTTGCGTAGTTTTATAATTATTATTTACGACAATTTTTTGCATCATTTTTATTAAATCTTATGATTATAATAGAGTTAATCTATTATTCACTTTGATGTGTTAAAGATAGAATATTATTTAGAGATTTCTTTAAACCATCCATCAATAGTGTATTTATAGTAAATGTTTTCTGAAATTGATTCATATTTTTTGTTAAAAAATTCTGAATCAATTATAGGATTATCCTTGTTTATTATGAGAATATTTGAAGGATTATAAAAGTCGTAACTTTTAATATCTTCATTAGTAGTGATTAATTTTTTATTATAACCTAAACATTCAAAAACTCTAAAAGATAAACCACTTTGATTAGCTCGGTTAATATCTAGTAATGTTTGACTTTCATTATTTAATTGATTTATTTCTTCTAAAGAAAGTTTATTTTTAACAATTTCTAATGAATCACTTTTGTAATTCTTTTTATTTTTTAGAACAATAAATTTATATCTGACAGACATTTCTTTTAATTGAGATGAAATGGAGTTCAGAATATTGAATCTATTGTCCATTGAACTAACATTTGATATTTCGTATAAATATTGATTCTTAATATCAGGTTTTGTAAATATCCAATTAGTTAGGAATGACATTTTTAAATTTTCACAATCATCTTTTTCAAAAGAATAAGATTTATCAAATAAATGGTAGACTCTTTTTATTTTAGGACATCTTTTTGAAGAATCGTTAAAAAAAGCAACTGTTTTTTTTGAATGAGTTTTTATTTTATGAATATATTCTGGATCAATAAAATCACCCTTTATTGTAATGATTAAATCTTGTTGTTTATTTAAATTTAATTTTTTTAATATCTCTTTTCCATAAAAAATATTTTTCAAATTTTTTTTGAGAAAAGTTTTTAAAATCACATTATAAATTCGTTGAATAGGACTAGAATATTTAAATTGAAATGAGTGAAAATTAATATGTGTAACATTATATCCTCTTTGTTGTAAATGGTCCACTACTTTTTGATTTAGTCCCCAGTTATCATATGAAATAATTGTAATGTTCATTATAATAGTTTATTTATACAAATGTCAGAATAAAAAGTATTATAAATAAAAATAAATTTACATATTTCAACTTTCCTGCAATACCTTTGTAATTAAATTTATAAAAACAAAAAAGATGTCAGATATAAATGAAATTGTAGTCAAACTAAAACAAGGCGAAACAATGCTTTATCCAACAGATACAATTCTTGGATTAGGCTGTGATGCAAAGAATGAGGCTGCAATTGAAAAAATTTATCAGATAAAAAATCGTCCTTCATCAAAATCGTTAATTATTTTAGTAGATTCTCCTAAAATGTTGCAAGATATTGTTGAAGTACCTGAATTAGCATGGGATTTGATTGATTTGAATGAAAAACCGATTACAATTATTTATGATAATCCAAAGGGTCTACCAAAGTCATTGGTTGCAGAAGATAATACGATCGCTATTCGTTTAACAGAAGATTTATTTTGTAAAAAAATCATAGGAAAATTAGGAGGACCAATTGTATCTACATCTGCAAATTTATCAGGAGAACCTTCTCCAAAAGTGTTTTCCGAAGTTAATCCTTCTATTTTAGAGCGTGTTGATTTTTATCCTGAGGAAATAAAAACCTTTGTACCTCAGTTTACTGCATCTACAATAATTAAATTAGGTCTAGATAACGAAGTAAAAGTTATTAGAGGGTAGTTTTTTATTTCAAAACTTATACTTTTGCAGAATGAAAATCTTAGAAGCCGTATCAAATCCAATTTTTAAAAATGTAGCAGAGGTTGCTGATGAAATTAATCAAGAAACTTATGTAGTTGGTGGATTTGTACGCGATTATTTATTAAATCGTGGTCAGAAAAAAGACATCGATTTTGTAACAGTTGGAAATGGAATTTTATTAGCTAAAGAATTAGCAAATAAATTAGAATATACATCACAAGTTTCAGTTTTTAAACGTTTTGGAACAGCAATGTTCAAATACAAAGATACTGATTTGGAGTTTGTTGGTGCGCGAAAAGAAAGTTATTCAGAAGATAGTAGAAAACCACATGTAGAAGACGGAACTTTGGAAGACGATCAAAAACGTCGTGATTTTACGATTAATACATTGGCAATTTCGATGAATAAAGAGAATTTTGGCGAATTAATAGATCCTTTCAATGGAGTAGAAGATTTGAATAATAAAATCATTAAAACACCATTAGAACCGAATGTTACGTATTCTGATGATCCTTTGCGTATGATGCGTGCGATTCGTTTTGCTGCTCAATTGGGTTTCGAAATAGAAAAAAAATCTTTTCAGGCAATAATTGATAATGCAGAACGTATTAGTATCGTATCTTTTGAACGAGTAATGGATGAGTTTCAAAAAATTATGATGACAGATAAACCTTCAGTCGGATTATTGTTATTGGAACAATCAGGATTAATGCAATATATTTTACCAGAATTGGTTGCGTTAAAAGGTATCGAAGAAGTTGAAGGTCAAAAACATAAAGATAATTTTTATCATACGTTAGAAGTTGTCGATAATATTTCTGTGAATACTGATAATGTTTGGTTGCGTTGGGCAGCATTGTTGCACGATATTGGAAAAGCAGTTACCAAACGTTTTGATAAAAATGTAGGTTGGACATTTCATTCGCATGAATTTGTTGGATCTAAAATGGTATTAAAATTATTCAGACGATTAAAATTACCATTAGGACCACAAGTAAAATATGTTCAAAAATTGGTGATGATGAGTTCTCGTCCAATTGCAGTTGTAACAGATGATGCAACAGATTCAGCATTACGCAGACTATTATTTGATGCTGGAGAAGATTTTGATGATTTAATAACGCTTTGTAAAGCTGATATTACAACAAAAAATGAACGTAAACAGAAACGTTTCAAGCAAAATTTTGAAGTTGTAGAACAAAAAATAAAAGATGTTGAAGAACGTGACAGAGTACGTAATTTTCAACCACCAATTTCGGGTGAAGAAATTATGAAAATATTTGATATTCAACCAGGAAGAGAAATTGGGATATTAAAAAATGCCATTAAAGAAGCAATTTTGGAAGGAGAAGTCGAAAATAATTATAATTCTGCATTAGAATTTGTAATTAATATGGGAAAAGATTTAAATTTGGAACCGAAAAATATTTAGAAAGTGATATATAAAATTCGTGTATTCCTTGATGCAAAAGAGGATGTTTTTAGAGACATAGAAATTAAAGAGAAGCAAACATTATTCACATTATACAAAGGTATTATTAGTGCTTTTAGTTTACAAGGTGAGGAGTTAGCGTCGTTCTATGAAGTAGATGAAGATGGAAAACAAACAAAAGAAATTCCTTTAGAGGATATGTCTGATGATGGAACTGATGAAACAATGGCTGATTTTTATATAAAAGAAGCTTTTGCTAATCAAGGAGATCGTATGGCTTTTGTATATGATTTTATGGAAATGTGGACATTTGTGGCTGAATTAATTTCTGTAGAAGATAAACCAGCTGTTCTTAATTACCCTTTAACGGTTTACCGTTTTGGTTCAATGCCTCTTAAAGCACCTAAAAAAGACATGCTGGTTGATTTAGACGATGAAGATGATATCGATTTTGCTGAGGATGCAGAATTAAATGATTTACAAATTGACGAAGATTTAGACGTAGATGATTTATAAAAACTACAACTAATCTACTTATATATCAAAAAATCTGAATGTTAACATTCAGATTTTTTTTGTGCTATATATCAACCATTTGATAATTATTTTACTTCCATAACCAACCATTTTTCCGTAACTTGCATCTACTGATAAAAGAAAGAATCTATGAAACAGCTACTGTTTTTATTATTAATTTTAACCAATTCGATGCTTATGGCTCAATCCCCAACGATTGATCAAAAGTGGAAAGAAATTGACCAACAAATGCAAAATGGTCAATTCAAATCAATCCAACCAAAAATTGATGAACTAAAAGCTTTATCAAAAAAGCAAAATAATCAACAAAGTTATATGAAAGCTTTGTTTTATGAAGCAAAAATAAAAGTCGCAACTTCTGATGAAAAAGATGATGTAAACTTCGTTTTTGATTTGTTTAAAAAAGATTTAGACGAAAAATCAAACGTAAATAATGCGATTGTTTATTCATATTTAGCTGAACTATATCAATTGTATTACAACGAAAATCGTTGGAAAATTCAAAGTCGTACAAATGTCGAAAATCAAGCGACAAATGATCTGAGATTTTGGACAGAAGATACTTTTAAGAAAACGATTAATGATTATTTTTCGAAATCAATTCAATCAAAAAATGAATTAATTAATGCTAAATCTCAAGATTATAAAATGATTTTGAATTTTACTGAGGATAAGAAAAATGCGCAACAACAATTAGATTTATCGCCAACTTTGTATGATGTTTTAGCGAAAAAATATATCAATTATTTGAATCAGAATGATGAAAAAGATAAAGCAAATCAATTGCTTGCTGATTTGGTTCAATTGAATACACAAAAAAATAACGAAAATGCTGTTTTGTATAACGAATTGATTTTAATTGATTCAAAACGTGGTTCAATTTCAGTTCAAGAAATTATTAAACAAAAAGAATCTTTAGCAACAAAATATCCAAAAGCGTGGTATTCGTCTTATGTGTACGCAACTTTAGCGACAGATTATTATGGATTGCAAGAAGATAAATTGGCTAACACAAATAAGATTTTTGAAATACAACAAAAAGTTGCTAAGCTTTATCCAAATTCGGAAGAATTAGAGAATATAAATAATTTAGTTTCGAAGATCAAATCGCAAGAATTAAGTGTGCAAGTAGAGCGATATATTAACGAAAATCAGAATACGCCAATCCAATTAACGCATAAAAACTTGTCGCAAGTTTTTGTGAAAGTTTTCGCTTATAATGAAGGTTTTGATGGAAAAGATAAAATACAAGCGTTAAATGTTTACAACGAAAACCGAATTGCAGAAGCTCAAAAATTTCTGAATAGTTTAAAAGTTGTTGATCAATATACAATTGATGTCAAATCGTTTGAAGATTATCAAAATCATTCGACAATTGTCAAATTAAATCCACTAAAATCTGGTCGTTATATTGTCCTTTTTTCGAATAATTCTGAATTCAAAATCAACACAAAAGACGATATTGATTATTTAGATATAATGGTTTCGAAATATGCGATAAACTCACTGAATGAAAAGGCTTCGGTTGTAAATCGTGAAACTGGAAAACCAGAAAGTAATGTTGCAGTTGAGTTTTCTAATTTGTCAGATTATAATAAAAAGGAATTTAAAATTTTAACGTCGGATAAAGATGGAATAATCACTTTTCCTGTGACTTGGAGAAACTTTCAATATCGTGTAAAAGACGAAAATACAATTTATTCAACGTATTACTACGATTACGATCGTTATGATAACGGCGATTATTCTACTGTTAAGATTTTCACAGATCGTGCGATTTATCGTCCTGGGCAAACGGTTTATTTCAAAGGAATTTATTATTCATCACAAGATAAAGCTCGAAAAGTAATTCCAAATTCTAAATTGACGATTGCTTTGTATGATGTTAATGGCAAAGAACTTTCTAAAGTTGATTTAACAACAAATGAATTTGGTTCTGTAAATGGAAGTTTTATTTTGCCAAGTTCTGCTTTAACAGGTAACTTTTCGATTAGTGCTATTGATAAAGATGGTCATTATTCATTCAAAGTTGAAGAATATAAACGTCCAAAATTCAAAGTAGAAATCGAGAAAAACAAAGGCGTTTATAGTTTAAATGACAAGGTAAAAGTAGAAGGGAAGGCGATTGCTTTTTCTGGTGCTAATATCGATAATGCAAAAGTTTCGTATCGCGTTTATCGTCAAGAAATTTTTACGTTTTGGCCTTGGTATCGTTCAATTCCAGCAGGTCGTGGCGAGCGAGAAGAAATTACTTTTGGAGATATAAAGACTGATGCAGAAGGGAAATTCAATTTCGAATTTGTTGCAAAACCAGCCTCGGAAAAAAAGAAAGATGAGGTAAGAACGTACAATTATTTTATCGAAGTAAATGCAACGGATATCAATGGAGAAACACAATCTGAGTCTTCTTCGGTAAAAGTTGGTGATACGAGAATGTCGTTGAATGTGGCTATTTCAGAAAAAATAAAAGCTGACGATTTAAAAGCTTTCAAAGTTGAGGTAAAAAACTTGAATGATGAAAAATTAGATGGAAAAGGTCATATTGAAATTTATTCGTTAAATGCGCCAAAAGAAGTTATTCGTCGTCAAAAATTTACAACAGATTATAACTTTTATTCGAAAGAAGAATTCAAGAAATTGTTTCTAAATGAACCTTATGGTGATGAAATGAATCCAAAAACATGGACAACCAATCAAAAGATTTTCGAAAATGATTTTGATACAAAAGTTTCAGATGAAATAAAATTCAATCAAGCGTCAAATTTAGAAGAAGGTTATTATGTCATCAAAGGTTTTGTGTTAGATGGAACGCAAAAAGTTGAGGTAGATAAATTGATTTATGTTTCGAATGAAAAGAAAGCAAATGAAATCAAAACGCTTTTAGCAGTTTCGCCAAATCAATCAAGTTATCAGCCAAAAGATGTTGCAAAAATTGAATTCAAATCGGGTTCTAAAAATACATTTGTGTATTATGAAGTAGAGGCGAATCAGGTAATTATAGACAAAGGTTTCTTGGATTTGAGTAAAAAATCGGTGGTTGAAATTCCAATCAAAGAAGAATATCGTGGCGGAATTTACATGAATTATGCGATGACGAAATTCAATGATGTGCAAACAGGAAGTCTTCATTTGGCGGTTCCTTTTACCAATAAACAACTGAAAGTAACGGCTGAAGTTTTACGTGATAAATTGACGCCAGGTGCAAAGGAAAAATGGCAATTAAAAATTGAAGGACCAAATAAAGACAAAGTTTCAGCTGAGGTTTTAGCAAGTATGTACGATGCTTCGTTGGATCAATTTGCGTCGAATTCTTTAGATTTTAATGTATATAATTTCACAAATTCAAGAAGAAATAATCCATTTAATCTCTATCAATTTTATTTAACAAATTCTTCTCGAGCAATTTATTATCGTACAAATTATGATTTTTATGCAAGAGGATATGCAGGATTAGACCTTAATTTATTTGATTTTGGATTTAACCAATATCGTATGAATCGTATGATGAGAAAATCGGTAGCTGCTCCAGCTCAAATGAATAATGAATTGGCTGGAAATGTAGCAGGTGTACAAGTTGAAGCAGCTGATGTAGCTTTAGAGGAATCTTTAGTTGGTGTTCCAGGTTCAGTAAATAATATAACAATACGCGGAGCATCATCATTACAAGGGAATGAAAATTCACTTTATATAGTAGATGGAGTTGTATATGATAAAATGTCAGAACTTAATCCAGATGATATTCAGTCTATGAATGTATTGAAAGGAGAAGACGCAACTGCATTATATGGAGCAATAGGAGCAAATGGAGTAGTGGTTATTACAACTAAAAAAGGGGCAAATACAGCATTGGATAACGTAAAAGCGCGTACAAATCTAAATGAAACAGCGTTCTTTTATCCAAATTTAAAAACAGATGCAAAAGGAAATATTATTGTAGAATTTACAACGCCAGAAAGTTTAACGGAATGGAAATTTATGGCAATTGCGCATACGCCAGATCTTAAAACAGGTTATTTAGAACAAAATGTTCGTACGCAAAAAGACTTGATGGTTGTACCAAATATGCCACGTTTTTTACGCGAAGGCGATCAAATTTCGGTTTCGTCTAAGATTAATAATTTATCAGATAAAGTATTAAATGGTTCTGCAAAATTGATGTTGTTTGATGCATTTACCAATCAACCAATTGATACGCAATTCAAGTTGACTAATGCAATTCAGAATTTCTCTGTTGCAAAAGGAAGTTCGAATCAAGTGACGTGGACAATTGATGTTCCTAAAAATGTACAAGCGGTTGTTTATCGTGTGGTGGCTTCAGCTGGAGATTTTTCTGATGGAGAGGAATCGGCTTTACCAATTTTGACAAATCGCATGATGGTGACAGAGACGTTACCAATTTATGTGAAAGAAGGTCAAAAGAAATCGTTCCAATTTGAGAATATGATCAATAATAAATCGACTTCTTTGGATAATTTCAAATTAACCTTTGAGATGACAACGAATCCAATTTGGTATGCGATTTTCTCGTTGCCTTATTTGCGCGAATATCCTTACGAATGCGCTGAGCAAGTCTTCTCGCGTTTATATGGGAATATGATTTCGGAAAAAGTGATTAATTCGAATCCAAAAATTAAAGCTGTTTTTGATGATTGGAACAAAAAAGGTGAATTGAAATCTAAATTACAATTGAACCAAGAATTGAAAAATATCATTTTAGAAGAAACGCCTTGGGTTAAAAATGCGGAAAGTGAAGAGGAGCAAATGAAACAAATTGCGGTTTTATTCCAATTAAATCAAATGCAAACGGAAATGAAATCGGCTTTCCAAAAATTAACGGATAAGCAACAATCAAATGGTGGTTTTGCTTGGTTTGATGGCGGTCGTCCAAACGAATATATCACAACGCATATTGTTTCTGGTTTCGGAAATATGAAGAAAATGGATGTGAATTTCAAAGCATTTGAAATAGATGTGAATCCATTAATCAAAAAAGCGATTCAGTTTATTGATGATGAGAATTTAAAACGTTTCAAAGAGTTCAAAAAAGATCAGAAATTATTCAAGGATGTTACGTATTCAGACGGTTTACATTATTTATATGCGCGTTCTTTCTTCCTAGAAGAGTATCCGATGTCGAAAGAGTTGGAAGAAATGAAAACGGCGATGTTAAAGAATTTGAATGATACAAAATTGGATTTATCGTTGCAACAAAAAGCGATGGCTGCAATTGTTATGAATCGTTTCCAAATGCAATCTGCTGCTAAAATCGTTGTGAATTCGATCAAAGAAAAAGCTGTAGAATCGGATGAAATGGGTATGTATTGGAAAGAAAATCAACCGGGTTGGTTTTGGTATCAAGCGCCTGTTGAAACACAATCGTTGTTAATTGAAGCGTTTGATGAAGTTACAAAAGACGAGAAATCAGTAGAAGAAATGAAAGTTTGGTTATTGAAAAATCGTCAAACAAATCAGTGGAATTCTACAAAAGCAACAACAAAAGCGGTTTATGCTTTAATGAATTTCGGTAAATCTTGGATAGATGCAGACAAAGGAATTGATGTAAAGATTGGAAACCAAAAATTTGATTTAGATAAAAATACGCAAGCTGGTTCAGGTTATGTAAAAACTTCTTGGAACAAAGAAGAAATAAAACCTGAAATGGGTAGAATTGAGGTTTCAAAAACTTCTCCTGGTGTCGCTTGGGGAGCAATGTATTGGCAATATTTTGAAGATTTGGATAAAATAAAATCTGCTGAAACTGGAATCAAATTCAATAAGAAATTGTTTGTTAAATCGAATTCTGCAAATGGTCCAATTCTGAAAGAAATTACAACGTCAACGCCGATAAAAGTTGGTGATATTGTAACGGTTCGTTTAGAGATTTCGGTTGATCGTAACATGCAATTTGTACATATTAAAGATATGCGAGCAAGTGGTTTCGAGCCTGTGAATGTGCTTTCTGGTTACAAATGGAAAGGAGAATTTGGGTATTACGAAAGTACACGTGATGCGGCAACAAATTTCTTTGCAGATTATATGAGAAAAGGAACCTATGTTTTCGAGTATGATTTGAAAGCGAATAATGCAGGTAATTTCTCGAACGGAATTACATCGATGCAGAATATGTATGCACCAGAATTGAGTACGCAAAGCGAAGGAATTCGTGTTGAGATTAAATAATCAATTCAAATTAATAAATAAAAAAGAGCAGAGATTATTCTCAGCTCTTTTTTTATGAAGCCTATTGTTTTTTATAGAGTTTTTAAATTTATTTTAACTGTTTTGTATCTTTTAAATCTCCAATTTATGTATTTAAGTTGATGAATCAATCAATAACAAAAAGGACTTTGGATTAAGACTTTTCTTCTTAAATTTATCAAAACATTCAAAATGAAAAAAACATCAATATTCTTAGGTATAGTTGCTTTTGCTGGAATTGTCAGTTCTTGTTCAACTCAAAAAACAGCATCGGAATCAACTCAAACTTCAACAGAAATGACAAAAGATTACGCTTATCAATATTATGCTCAAGTTCCATTAACAACAGATATATCGCATTTAACAAAGAATGAAAAAGAAATTTTGCATTTAATGTTTAAAACAGCTGATATTATGGACGATTTATTTTGGCAACAAGCTTATGGTGCTAAAATAGATTTGATGGATGAAACCAAAGGTGAGGCCAAAGAATATGCAAAAATAAATTATGGTCCTTGGGATAGATTAAATAATGAAGCGCCTTTTATAAATGGTGTTGAAGCAAAACCAGCTGGCGCAACTTTTTATCCTACAAATATGACAAAAGAGGAATTTGAACAAGCTAATATAGAAGATGGTAAATCTCCTTATACAATCATTCGCCGTAACCGCGAAGGTAATTTATATTCAATTCCGTATCACGAAAATTTCAAAAATCAATTATCAAAAGCAGCTGAATATTTGACAAAAGCTTCTGAATTAGCTGAGGATGCTGGACTTAAAAATTATTTAAAATTACGTGCTGTAGCTTTGATGAACGATGATTTCTATGAAAGTGATTTAGCTTGGATGGATATGAAAAATGCGAATATTGATATGGTAGTTGGTCCTATCGAAAATTATGAAGATCAATTATTTGGATATAAAACCTCTTATTCGGCGTATATTTTAGTAAAAGATATCGAATGGTCGAAGAAATTAGCCAAATTCGTACAATATTTACCAGAATTGCAAAAGAATTTGCCCGTCTCTGCAAATTATAAAAAAGAAGTTCCAGGCACAGATTCTGATCTTAATGCGTATGATGTTGTGTATTATGCGGGAGATTGTAATGCGGCAGGTAAAACAATTGCGATTAATTTACCAAATGATGAAAAAGTTCAATTGGAAAAAGGAACCCGTCGTTTGCAATTAAAAAATGCTATGAAAGCAAAATTTGATAAAATTCTTGCACCTATTGCAACTGCTTTGATTGATGAAAGCCAGCAGAAGAATATCAAATTTGATGCTTTCTTTTCTAATGTCATGTTTCACGAAGTGGCACATGGTTTAGGAATCAAAAATACAGTAAATGGAAAAGGTTCTGTTCGCGATGCTTTAAAAGAAGCTAATTCAGCTTTAGAAGAAGGAAAAGCAGATATTCTTGGTCTATACATGGTCAATCAATTGTTAAAAAAAGAAGAATTGACAGGAACACAAGAAGATTATTTTGTGACTTTTTTAGCTGGAATCTTACGTTCTGTTCGTTTTGGAGCGAGTTCTGCACACGGACAAGCAAACATGATTGCGTTCAACTATTTTGCTGAAAATGGTGCTTTCGAAAAATCTGCAAATGGACGTTACAAAGTAAATGTAGCTAAAATGGAAAAAGCAATGAATGGTTTATCAGAATTGATCTTAACATTGCAAGGAAATGGAGATTACGATGGTGTGAAAAAATTATATGCTGATAAAGGAATTATTCACGACGATTTACAAAAAGATTTAGATGTCTTGAAAACGAAAAGTATTCCAGTTGATGTTGTTTTTGAACAAGGACCTAAAATGTTAGGATTGTAATAATAACCGATATTAAATAAATTAAAAGCCACTTTATAAGTGGCTTTTAATTTACTTTTTCAAAATATATCACTTCATTATTATCTGGATCACCAATAAAAAAGTCTATTTCAAAGTTGGTGAAATTTCGTTTTATCCCTTGTACATTGATTACATTTCCGCAATAAAAAGATAAAGCATTTATATCTTCAATTTCTGATGAATATTCAAATTTTCCTTGTGGACAAAATCTTAACATTTGGAATATTTTCATTCAAATAAAAAGTCCCATCAGAACTCATTTTTAATCTTACTTTTTCTAAATGACTAACATCAACTGTTGAAGATTCAGAAACTTTGTAAGTTCCCACAATATTCTTATCAGTTACTTCATAGAGCAATAAAGGCTTTATCGAATAATAAATAAAAATTAACAAAAGAAAAATGAATAAACTAAATCCTTTTAAAATTTGGTTTTTATTCATAGGACTTCTCCAAAAACTAATAACCATTAAAATTATTCCAATTAAAAATGAGATTGCTAAAATAATAATTATTAAGCCCTGAAAAAGTAAAGAAAATATAGTCATTAAGCTTTTTTATTCTCCAAAAAAGTTCCAAACGCTTTTTCGAATTCTTCTAATGTGATTAAATGTGTCATTTCAGCATCAAAAATTTGTTCGATATTTCCGTTTTGTTTTTGAAGATTTTCTACAAATTCAATCTGAAATTTTGGTTCGATCACATCATCTTTTAAACCTGTGAAAATTAAATTTGATTTTGTTGGAACTCCTTTTAATAATTGTTCTGGCAAAAATGGTTTTAAACGTTCTACTGCAATTACAGCAGGATTAAACATCAAAACTGGAACATTTAATAGTAATCCCAAATAATAACTTATCATTCCTCCTAAACTTGTTCCTGCAATAAATTCGATTGGTTCTTTTGTAAAATGTTCTACCAAATCTTGAATCAAAGTTGGAGCATTATCGTAATCAATTGATGGTGCGTAACATTCTCCCAAAGAGTCTAAATATTCTCTCTTTTCATCTGTTACAAAACCTTGGTAGCCGTGTAAGTATGCAAATTTCATTTGTTTAAAATTTTAATAATTTGATACTGAAAACTTTCAGTAGTTAATGTAAAAGTACTAAAAAACCCTTTCTAAAATTTTCAGAAAGGGTTAAAGTTATATAAAAAAATCTTTTTAGTTTACTGATTCAGTTTCCTCTACAGATTCTTCTTTTTGAGCATTTGGTAATTCTCCTTTGAATAAGAACGAAATGATTTCTTTGTTCACTGTATCCAACATTCTTTGGAAAATATGGAAAGACTCTTGTTTGTAAACAACCAATGGATCTTTTTGTTCGTAAACCGCATTTTGAGATGTTTTACGTAAGTCATCAACATCACGTAAGTGCTCTTTCCAGTTATCATCAATCAAACTTAAAACAACAGATTTTTCGAAATCTTTGATTAAAGTTTTGCCTTGAGATTCGTAAGCTTCTTTCAAATCACAAACAACTGTCATTTGACGGATTCCGTCTGTAAACGGCACTTGAATACGAGAGAACATATGTCCTTGATTTTCGAAAACATTTGAAATTACTGGGAAAGCAGTTTCTGCAACATACTTCATACGTGCTTTGTAATCTTCAATTGCTGCATCGTACGTAATATTTGTTAAATCTTTAATTGATTTAGATCTAAATTCATCTTCTGTAACAGGAGTTCCCATTGTAAAGAATTTAATTAAATCTAATTCATATTGACCAAAATCTTCGAAATCTTTGTTTGATTTTACAACAGAAGCCGCAACATCATAAATCATGTTTGCGATATCCACTTCCAAGCGATCTCCGAATAATGCATTGTGACGACGTTTGTAAATTACTTCACGTTGTTTGTTCATTACATCATCATACTCTAACAAACGTTTACGAATACCGAAGTTGTTTTCCTCAACTTTTTTCTGTGCACGTTCGATCGACTTAGTAATCATAGAATGCTCAATCACATCACCATCTTTGTGTCCCATACGGTCCATTAATTTTGCAATTCTTTCTGAACCGAATAAACGCATTAATGAATCTTCTAATGAAACGAAGAATTGAGATGATCCTGGATCTCCTTGACGACCAGCACGACCACGTAACTGACGATCTACACGACGAGAATCGTGACGTTCTGTACCAATAATTGCTAAACCTCCAGATTCTTTTACTTCTTTCGTCAATTTAATATCAGTACCACGACCAGCCATATTCGTTGCAATTGTTACAGCTCCTGGTTTACCTGCTTCTGTTACAATGTCAGCTTCGCTTTTATGTAATTTAGCATTTAAAACATTGTGATTGATTCCACGTAATTTTAATGCTTTTGATAATAATTCAGAAATCTCAACATTAGTTGTACCAACTAAAACTGGACGTTTGTCATCTTGGGATAAACGAACAATTTCTTCGATTACTGCTTTATATTTTTCACGATTTGTTTTGAAAACAATATCATTTCTGTCATGACGCAAAATAGGGCGGTTTGTAGGAATAGAAACAACATCTAATTTGTAAATTTCCCAAAACTCACCAGCTTCAGTTTCTGCTGTACCAGTCATACCACCCAACTTGTTGTACATACGGAAGTAATTTTGTAACGTAATTGTAGCAAAAGTTTGTGTCGCTGCTTCAATTTTCACATTCTCTTTCGCTTCAATTGCTTGGTGTAATCCATCAGAATAGCGACGACCATCCATGATACGTCCAGTTGATTCGTCAACGATTTTTACTTCACCATCTACAACAACGTACTCGATATCTTTTTCGAATAACGTATAAGCTTTCAATAACTGACTTAAAGTATGAATACGTTCAGATTTGATAGAGAAGTTACGGAAGAATTCTTCTTTCATTTGAAGAATCTCTTCTTTATCTTTTCCAGAATTTTCAATCGCTCCAATATTTGTAGAAACGTCTGGTAAAATGAAAAATTGATCATCTTCCATACCTTTTGACAAATACTCGATTCCTTTATCTGTTAAATCTGATTGATTTTGTTTTTCATCAATTACAAAGTATAAATGCTCATCAATTTTCGGCATTTCACGATTGTTGTCTTGAATGAAATGCGCTTCTGTTTTCTGTAATTGGGCACGAATACCATCTTGAGATAAGAATTTGATTAATGGTTTGTATTTTGGTAAACCACGGTAAACTTGGTATAATTTGAAACCACCTTCTTTTAAATCTCCTTGTTTGAATAATGTTTTTGCTTCGTTTAATGTTTTTCCTAACATCTCACGTTGCATTTGGTATAAACGATCAATTTTTGGTCTTAGTACGTCAAATTCGTGACGATCTCCTTGTGGAACTGGACCAGAAATAATTAATGGTGTACGAGCATCATCAATTAAAACAGAATCGACCTCATCGACAATCGCAAAGTTTAATTCACGTTGTACCAAAGCATCTGGCGTGTTTGCCATATTGTCACGTAAATAATCGAAACCAAATTCGTTATTTGTTCCATACACAATATCAGATGCATACGCATCACGACGACCTGGAGAGTTTGGTTGGTGATTATCAATACAATCTACAGATAGCCCATGGAAAGAGAAAATTGGACGCATCCACGCCATATCTCGTTTAGCCAAGTAATCATTTACCGTTACTAAGTGGACTCCACGTCCTGTCAATGCGTTTAAATAGATTGGTAAAGTTGCTACTAATGTTTTTCCTTCACCTGTTTGCATCTCTGCAATACGACCTAAGTGTAAAGCAGATCCACCAATAAACTGAACATCATAATGAGACATATCCCATGTAACTTGACGACCAGCTGCATCCCAAGAATTTTTCCATACGGCAGTATTGTCGTCTTTTAAAGACACGAAATCATGACCACGATTTACCAATGTTTTATCGAAGTCAGAGGCAGTTACTTCTAACGTTTCGTTTTCTGTAAAACGTTTACCTGTCTCGCGCATTACGGCAAAAGCTTCTGGTAAAATTTCTAATAAAATCTTTTCTTCAATCTCGTAAGCTTGCTTGTTGATTTTATCGATTTGAGTATATAAATCTTCCTTCTCTCCAAAGTCTTCAGTTTCTTCAACTTTTAATTTTAACTCATCAATTTGAGTTTTAAGATCTTTTGTTGCTTCAACTAATTTAGTTTTGAAATTTGTTGTTTTTTCTCTTAATTCATCAATTGTTAATGAACCAAGTGATTGACCTGCTTGATTAGCAAGGTCAACATATTTTTGTAATTCTTTTACATCTTTGGCATTCTTATCACCTAAGAAACCTTGTAAAATTTTGTTTAAAATATTCATATTTTTCTGCGTTCTTCGTCAAAATTAGCTACAATATATTTGATGACTAATTCAGATGCAAATATACGTTAACTATGTTATTTATAGATTATAGAATCGAAAAAAGCCCCAATTTGGGCTTTTTTATTTTTAATATTCGTCCTCGTTCCAAAGGAAATCGTCATCCGTTGGATAGTCAGCCCAAATCTCTTCAATGCTTTCGTAAGAATCTCCTTCATCCTCTATAGATTGTAAATTTTCTACAACCTCCAAAGGAGCACCAGTACGAATTGCGTAATCAATTAATTCATCTTTTGTTGCTGGCCAAGGTGCATCACTTAAATAAGATGCTAATTCTAAAGTCCAATACATAGCTTATATTTTTTTATTATTAGTAGAGATAGTTAAACTCTAAATTCTTATCAAAAAATTTGATTTTTGCAAATCAAATAATCTGCCAAAGTCAAACTGTCAGTATTTATGTTAAAATTAAATTTTTTCCTTCTCTATATTTCATTATTTTTATGCCTAAATATAATGAAAATGGACACGAATATAACAAAATTATTTGCAATAAAATATCCAATTATTCAAGGAGGTATGATTTGGAATAGTGGTTGGCGATTAGCTTCTGCTGTTAGTAATGCTGGAGGATTAGGTTTAATAGGTGCTGGAAGCATGTATCCTGATGTTTTGCGTGAACATATAAAAAAGTGTAAAGCTGCTACAAATCAGTCTTTTGGAGTTAATGTTCCAATGCTTTATCCAAATATTGAAGAGATTATGCAGATTATTATGGAAGAAGGTGTAAAAGTTGTTTTTACTTCTGCTGGAAATCCCAAAACATGGACAGAAATATTAAAAAAAGAAGGAATTATTGTAACACATGTTGTCAGTAGTGCCAAATTTGCATTAAAATCTCAAGATGCAGGAGTGGATGCTGTCGTGGCAGAAGGTTTTGAAGCAGGTGGACATAATGGCAGAGAAGAAACGACTACACTTTGTCTTATTCCAAATGTCAAACGTCAAATCGATATTCCATTAATTGCTGCTGGAGGAATTGGTACAGGTTCTCAAATTTTGGCAGCATTTGCTTTAGGTGCAGAAGGTGTTCAAATAGGTTCTCGTTTCGCTGCAACTCAGGAATCTTCTGCTAATCAAGCTTTCAAAGATGTGATTGTAAATACACAAGAAGGTGATACGCAACTTACATTAAAGGAATTAGCGCCTGTCCGTTTAATTAAAAATGAATTTTACAATCAAGTTCAAGAAAAATATCAAAAAGGAACAACTGCTGAAGAATTAAAAAAACTTTTAGGAAGAGGTCGTTCAAAAAAAGGAATGTTCGAAGGTGATTTGGTTAATGGAGAATTAGAAATTGGTCAAGTTTCTTCTTTGATTAATTCTATTCCGACAGTTGCAGAAGTTTTTGACGATCTATTAGCAGATTATCAAGTTGCCAAAGATAAATTAATTCGATTATAATCATCACAATTTCATATTTTTACAAGGATGCTTTTGTATCCTTTTTTAATTAGCATAAATGAGGAAACAACTTTTAAATATTTTATTCTTCTCTTTTTCAGTTATCAGTTTTAGTCAACAATCTGATCAAGAAATGGCAGAAAATGGAGCGACCATAAAATGGCAGAAATATGAAATTAACAACAATAAATGGGGCGAACACAAAATAAAAAAAGGTGTTTATTCACAAACAATTTTCGCAACTGACACAGCGGCTGGTTGGAAATGGCAAACGCCTGGTAAGAAATATGGCGTAGTTGGTTATCCTGAAATTTGGTTTGGGGAAAGTGCTTGGTTTAATTTAGCTGACATCAAAACTGATAATTATTTCAAGAATATAAATGAGGTAAAAACTTTTGAAGTTGAGTATAAAACGAAGTTAGAAGTTAATGACAAAAAATATAATTTAGCTTTTGATTTTTGGTTGCACAATTCACCAAAAGTCGCTCTACAAACCATCGGAATTGAAGTGATGATTTGGGAAGATTACAATAAATTTAAGCCTTTTGGTAAAAAAGTTGGAAATATTTCTACCACATTTGGACAATATGATATTTACAGAGGTCATATCATCAAAAAGGATTTGAAAACAAGCTGGGATTATATTGCTTTTGTACGAAAAGAAAAACGAACTTCGGGAAAAGTAAATGTGATGGAGTTGATAAATCAGATGAATAAACGAAATTATATTGGGCAAAACGTCTATTTATCTTCGTTTGAATTTGGAACTGAAATTTTAAATTCTAGCGGAAATATTTTGGTTGAACATTATGAATTAAAAATAGAATAAAAAAAGCTGTCAAATTTTGACAGCTTTTCGTTTTATAATCTTCCTTGTTCCTTTAATTTCCAATAACGCAAAAGTCCATTGACAGACATCCAACATGGATTGGCATATTCATACACCTGAATTTGATCTTCTGTCAAACCTAGATCGTTATAATTTTTTGTGACATAATCGACAAAAACAGGCACAATTTCTTCGGTCGGAATTTTATCATCATACATTGGCTTGATATAATTTGACCAATCATCCAACGATTTTTCTAATTGATCAAAATGATTTTCTAAATCTTCGTGATAACCATAATGCGTCGGATAAATTCCTTTTGCATTAATTTTTCTCAATTTAGCAATCGATTCTTTCCACAATTCAATATTAATATCAGGTGGAGGACATGGAGGAGAAACTGGACCATTCTCAATTTTAACTCCAGCAACATCTCCTGTAAAAATAACATCATTTAACACATAAGCATTGTGATGAACAGCATGTCCAGGCGTATAAACAGTCTGAAAAACAGCATCACCAAACTCCACACTTTGACCATCTGCCAAACCAACCAAATATTCTTCGTCAATTGGTTTCATTTCTCCCCACAAACGATCCATATCATCTCCATAAATCATTTTTGCAGATTCCCACAATTTTTCAGGATTTTTCAGATGTGGTAAACCAATTGGATTTAAGAAAATTGTTGCACCATGTTCTGTAAATTTCCATGCAGCACCAGCATGATCAAAATGAATATGTGTAATTAATATGTTTTCGATATCAATTACTCCCCAACCTAACGCTTCGATTCCTGCTTTCAAATTCTCAAAAGTTGAATATGGTCCTGGATCAACCAAAATTGGTCCTTGTTCAGTTTCGATTAAATAAGTTGCGATAGCTTCATTTTCATTCTGAAAATTAAGATCGATTGTATGTATTTTTGGCATGTTATAATATTTCTTCTATGGTATAATTGATTCCATTAAATTCTAATTTATCTCCAGCTCGTTTTCCAACTAAAGCATCAAAAATAGGCGCTTGCGTACTAATTCCAATAAACTTTTTATTTTCCCATTCAAAATCTTTGAAAGATAAACCAATTACAAAATTCACTTTATCTGTAAACACAACATTTCCTTCTGTAATTTCGTCAACCAATTCAGGTTTTAACGCTTTGAAATTTTCTAAATCTTCATTTGCTTGATTAATACGAATTCGTAAACTTCTCGCCGCATCAGTCGACTGACTTTGTTGTGCAAAATCATCTAACTCTAAACTTGATTCTTCATCTAAATCTGCACCTTCTGCATAAATTCGTTCAGATTCTTTTAACGCATCAATTTCATTTTGTTTCAATTGAATTAAATGTTGAATAACATCTTTTCTAATATGTTTTTTATTCATTTTTGTAGTTTATGTTAGTATAAACTTACAAAAAATAAAAAACTCCTAAAAGTATTTTCAGGAGTTTTATTGCTTAATTAAGATATTGGGTAATGTAATCTTCTAATTCAAATTTTGTCATGGCTTGATCATGGAAAACCTTTTTCTCGCCTTTATTATAAATGATTGTTACAGGAATATTTCCTGCCCATTTCGGATCAAATGAAGGAATCCATTCATTCATTCGTTTGGTATCATCCAATAAAACAACTTCTGCATTTATCTTATTGTCAACCATAAATTTCTTTACTTTATCGATAATTTTTGGTCGATCCAACGAAACCAACAACATCTTGAAATTGGGATTATCTTTGTATTTTTCATTAATTTCCATAAACGCAGGAATCTCCTCTACACAAGGTGCACACCACGTTGCCCAAAAATTAACCACCACAATTTTATCTTTATAATTTGCTATTTTTTCGTGCAAAGCTTCATATTTTACAGTTTCCACAGATTGTGCATTTACAGTAGAAAAAGCTAAAAATCCTATTAAACCAAGGAAAGAAAATAGTTTCATATTTACTTTTTAAAAATATTTGTTCAAATGTAATAGAACAAGAATCAATCCAAGCTATTTTTCTCGAAATTTTGTTGAATAGAATATTAGACCGATTTTTGTAAAAAAATAATCAATTTGTTTTCAAAAGAAGATGCTTATCGCATAAAAAAGGATTTTTGGATTTCGTATGGAACGTATATGAAATTGCAGATGAATGCCGAAGGAACGCGTATTAATTGGGTAAATTACAAAACGGATGTAAAAGGTGTTTATTTTAGAACAGATGTCGAACGCAAGTTTGCAGAGGTTTCTATTGAAATTTCGCACCCTGATCCGTCAGTTCAATTGATGATTTATGAACAGTTTGAGGAATATGAAAATGTTTTAGAAAGTTATCTTGGCGAAAAATGGATTTGGACAAAAGAAGATTATGACGAAGATGGAAAAATGATTTCGACGATAAAAATACGTTTAGAAAACATTAGTATTTTTAGAGAGACTGATTGGCCACAGATTATTCCGTTCCTAAAAGATCGAATGATTAATTTGGATGAATTTTGGTGCGATCACAAAGATAGTTTTGAAATTTTTAAAGAATTATAAAGTAAAAGAAGCTCAATTGAGCTTCTTTTTTATTTCAGTTTAAGCAATTTCGCAGGTGAAATTCTCGATTTCTAACAATTCATTCGCTTCTTCCAAAACTTCGTTTCGTTGTTCTTTAGATAAGTTTAATGAATCTAAAAATTTATTATTTTGTTGTAAATCTTTCACCAAAATACATTCCTTTGACAAAAGAACTTTTTCTTGCTCTGGCGTCAAAGTCGTTAAACATGTAATTGGATACAAAGCTGCATTATCAACCAAATATTTAATACTATTTGTTTCTGGATAATCCCAAGAAATCAATCCAATTCCATAATAATTTGCAAAATCTATACTATCAGTTGTTAAATACGCATTTGTTACCAAGAATCCTTTTGTTGGTTTCATATCTCGTCCAAAAAAATGATACGTATGATTTTCTACATCTTTCATTCGTGATAAAAAATACATCGGTGTTGTCACCGAAATTTTGGCATCTTCGTCATTTCTAAATTTACATTCGCAAAAAAGTAACTGATCACCTTTAGAAGCTACCACATCTATTTCGTGCGTCACCGCATTTCCTTGTACAATTTCTGAATGTAAAGATTGATAACCTGCAGCTTGCATTAACTTTCCTATCCATTTCTCAAAATAATAGCCTTCTGGTCCCAAATCTCGCAAAGCACGTTTCAAGCTATAGCGAGCCGCATAAGAATTTCTATAATTTTTGAGATGAGAAAAAGCGATGCGATACAATTCTCTTGTTGGAATCTCATTGTAAATATCTTTCGAAACTAATTCAAAAACTTCCTCAACTTCTTCCTTTTTTGCGCCAGATTTCGTTAATGAGCGTTTTAATGCTTTTGGATTATATGGAATTAACTCGCCTGAGTTTTTCTTTACTAACATAATTATAAGGTTGAATTTATTCTTAACGAATTTAAATAATTCTAATCAAAAATCCTTAAAAGTTTAAATTCTAAATAAAGGTTATCTTTGCAAAGCTTTAAAATCAACATATGAAATTAGAAACATTTTTACAAGAAAGAAGTGGCAACCAATGTGAGTTGACAGGAGTTACAGAGGATTTAGCTATTTATGAAGTGAATCCTGATGCAAGTAGTAATCCAGACAGAAATGTCTATATAACTCAAAAATGTATTAATCAGATTGAAAAAAGAGAAGAATTGGATGCATCTTTTTGGGAATCATTTTTACTTTCTTCTATGTGGAGCGAGGTTCCTGCTGTACAAGTGCTTTCTTGGAGAATATTGAATCGCTTTAGAAACGAGTCTTGGGCTGCAGATGCTTTGGATATGATGTATTTAGATGACGAAAATATGGAGTGGGCAAAAGCTTCTGGAGATCATGAAGGAGATGGGAGTGTTGATTTGCACAAAGATAGCAACGGGAATATTTTAGTAAATGGAGATACTGTTACATTGATTAAAGATTTAGATGTAAAAGGTTCTTCTATCAATGCTAAAATAGGAACTGCTGTAAGAAATATTCGTTTGGTACATGATAATACAGAACAAATTGAAGGAAAAGTTGACGGACAATTAATCGTTATTTTAACGAAGTTTGTAAAGAAATAAATAAAATCCACTCAATTGAGTGGATTTTTCGTTTTATCTAATTCTTTTATAGATTTTGACTCCTTTCGTTGTTTCTATTTTCAACTCATTATTATTGATATTAAACTTTCCTTTAAGAATAATTTCAGGAGTTTGATTTTCTTCTTGCGTTCCTTTTAAATAAATTGAATCTTTTTCAAAATTATACACTCCTGAATTAATTGGTTTAAATGTTGAATTATTCACTTTTTGAAATGTATTAGCAGATTCAAAATAAATTCTTTCATTACTTTCTACATTTTCCCAAGCTCCAAAAAAATGATTTTGACTTAAAAATTTATCTTTAAGTGTCGTAATCAAAACAAATAATCCGATGAAAACAAGAGGTATATAGATAAATTTCAGGTTACTTATTTTATTTATTCTTGTAGTTCTTTCTTCCTCAAATAGTGGAGGCGTTTTTATAAAATATTTAATTAATTCTTTATAATCAGAGAAAAAAACGAATAATGCCATTATGGTTAAAACTACAGCCATTCCTTTTGCTCCATCAATATCATAAGCAAAATCCATCAGCAAAATATTAACCATAAATGTTAAGAAAATGATGATGCCAATTCTTGTTGTTTGTCTAAAAAATAGAAGCAAAGAACTGATAATTTGCGTTGAGGCAATGATTAAACCATACCAATATGAATAACCATAATAAAACCACGTAAGTTCAAATCCTGAAAGATTTCCAATTGGCTTGTCATAAACACTTGGTTGCGATATAAATTGAGTTTCAAAAATTTTTGCAAAAGCGTAAGAAATAATCATGGTTGCTAAAAAATAGCGACAAAATGTATAAGTAAAATAATGAATCTTTTTCCAATTGATCATATAACAATAATTTATTGGCTAAAATATTTTAATAAAATGATTCAAAATTGTAAGAATGTAAACTAATCAAAAAATTTTAAAGCTGTTTCGTTTTCTAAATCAACTTCTTTAAAAAATTGATTTGGTTTTAGTTTTGTGATTGATTTGAAATCTTTGATAAAATGTGATTGATCGTAATAATCATTTGATGACAATTCAGTTAAATTTTTACTTTCTTTTTTATTGAGTAAAGAATTTCTGAATCGATATACTTTTCTATATTCAGAAGGAGATTTTCCTAAATGTTTTTTGAAAATTCGGTTCAAATATTGCCTTGAAATTGAATATTTAGCTGAAATATCTTCAATTTTAATTTCATCTTCGACATCTCTAATTATATTATCCAGAAAAGATAAATCAACTTCAATCAACTTTGAAATTAAATATTGTTCCAATGCAACAGCCTTTTCATTAATAGTTAAATCAAATAATTTGGCAGAAAACTCTGTTATATCTTCAAACAAATTATAATCAATTAATGTCTTTTTACTTTTTGAACTAAAATCAGTTATATCAAAATGAAATATTCCTAATGGTTTAAAACAAATTGTTATTTCGTCTATTAAATGTGTATAGAAAATTTTCATTGGTTTAGAATAACTCAAAACCAAAGAACAAATAATCATATTATTTTCAGAAGAACTAAGAAAAATATTCTCTTTTTCTTCCTTGACAATTGTGTTTTTATTGATTGTATAAAAGATATTGTTATTCGGAAATGTTTCATATTCTACACTTCCAGATAGTTTATCTTTTTTTATAAAATAATAGCCGTCTACGTATTTTTTTAAAATATCATTTTTAGGCTTGTAGTATTCAATATTCATTGATTAAAGTCTGTAATTTTATTGAATTTAAAGTTAATTTGAAACAATAAAAAAACCACTCAATTGAGTAGTTTTTTATTATTTAATTTTTAGAATCATTATATCTTGTCAGAATATCTAATAAATCGATATTATCCATTCGTTGATCTTCAATTTCTTTTAATAGTTCAGGGTGATTAGCGATAGCCTTACTTAACTGATTTTTTCTATGATTAAATAAACCTAAAGGAAAAACTGTTCCAGATTCATTTACCAAATAATCATGATAGCTTATTGAGCCGTCCATGATGTTTTGTGATATACTTTTATACCACTTTATTTTTCCATTATAGACCAAAATTTGTAATTGATTTCCATCGTTTACATAAGTCATTTTATTATCAAAAAGGTTTGTGAAAGACAAAGATTTAATGTCTTTAGCTTTTATCTTAGCTTTCTTTTTATCGTTGTCATCAACTAAGATTACTTTTTTATAAAAACTAGCATCATTAATTAATTTTTTATTAAAAAGATTAACAGTTACTATCATTTTTGAATGAATTGTATCATTATTCATTTTTATTAATTCAACATCTACATATCGTCTTTGAGCGAAAGTTAGATTTGATATTATCAAAAATAATAATACAAATAATCTATTTTTATACATATATAATAAAGTGTTTTTATTTTTCTATTTCTTTTAAATTTTCCATTTTCTTTGTTGCTAAGAAACCTTTGATGTCTTCAAAATGTTCTTTGACACGTTTGTTTCCAAATTCAAAAATTTTTTCCGCCAATCCATCTAAGAAATCACGATCGTGGGAAACTAAAATAACTGTTCCTTCAAATTCTTTCAATGCATCTTTGATAATATCTTTTGTTTTCATATCTAAATGATTTGTTGGTTCATCCAAAATCAATACGTTATAAGGTTCTAACAACAATTTTACCATTGCCAAACGAGTTTTTTCTCCACCAGAAAGCACTTTTACTTTCTTGTCGATATCATCACCTTTGAACATAAATGCACCTAAAATACTTTTGATTTGCGTTCTGATATCACCTTCTGCAATGCGGTCTACAGTTTCGAAAATAGTTAAATCTTCATCTAATAAAGCTGCCTGATTTTGAGCGAAATATCCGATTTGTACATTATGACCAATTTCTAATTTTCCTTCGAAATCAATTTCATTCATAATCGCTTTAATCATTGTAGATTTTCCTTCACCATTTTTTCCAACTAAAGCAACTTTTTGACCTCGTTCAATAACCATGTTTGCATTTTTAAATACAATATGATCACCATAAGATTTGTCTAAGTCTGCAATAACAAGAGGATATTGTCCAGAACGTGCAGCTGCTGGAAATTTTAACTTTAAAGCTGAAGTATCAACTTCATCAACTTCGATAATATCTAACTTTTCTAACATACGAACGCGCGATTGCACTTGTTCTGTTTTAGAAAAAGTCCCTCGAAAACGTTCGATAAATAATTTATTTTCGGCAATGAATTTTTGTTGTTCATCATAGGCTTTTTGTTGATGAATTCTACGATCTTGACGCAACACTAAATAGTCAGAATATTTTGCTTTGTAATCATAAATTCGTCCCATTGTCACTTCAATTGTACGATTCGTAATATTATCGACAAATGTGCGGTCGTGCGAAATTACCATTACAGCTTTGGCTTGATTTTTCAAGAAATCCTCTAACCATTGAATAGATTCGATATCCAAGTGGTTTGTTGGCTCATCTAATAAAATTAAATCTGGTTTACGCAAAAGAATTTTCGCCAATTCGATTCGCATACGCCAACCTCCCGAAAACTCAGAAGTAGATCTATCCAAATCTTCTTGCGCAAATCCCATTCCTTTCAAAACCTTTTCCACCTCGGCTTCGTAATTTACTTCTTCTATCGAATAAAATTTTTCACTGACTTCCGAGACACGCTCGATTAACTTCATATAATCATCACTTTCGTAATCAGTTCGTACAGTTAATTGCTCATTTAATTCATCAATTTCATTTTTCATTGATAAATATTCTGCAAAAGCTTTTGAGGTTTCTTCTCGAACAGAACAATTATCTTCTGTTAATAAATGTTGTGGCAAATAAGCGATGACAGCGTCTTTTGGGGCTGAAATATTTCCCAAAGAAGGTTTATTGATTCCTGCAACAATCTTAAGCAAAGTAGATTTTCCTGCTCCATTTTTACCCATTAAGGCAATCTTGTCGTTTTCGTTAATTACAAAACTAACTCCACTAAACAAAGTTGTAGAACCGAATTGAACGGCAATATCATTAACTGTAATCATAAATTTTATCGAATAATTGCGGCAAAGATAATTGAATTGATTAAAAACTTGATAATAAAATTATGGGTGACTTAATTATAATAAATAAGTTTATTCTGTAAAAAAAAACCGAGAAATTTACTTTCTCGGTTTTGTATTTTTTATTTGAAAAACTAGAATTAGTTTTTTATTAATTTTTTTGTAACAGTTCCGTTACTAGTTTCGAACTTCAATATGTAAATTCCCTTTGATAAATTGTCAGTTGAAATACTCCCTTTTTGACCATCAAATTTTACAGTTTTAGTAGATACAACTCTTCCTGTCATATCTACAATATCTACTTTGATATCTTTTTTGATTGATTTATCTACAATATAAACAATATCTTTAGCAGGATTTGGATACATTTGGAAAGTAGATTCTTTGATATCTGATGTAGCTAATTTACATTCTAAAACACTTGCAGGAGGCATATCAAATGCTTCAGTTCCATCAGATCTACTGTTTGAACTTCCTTGTTTTGCACTATAACCTAAACCTCTGTCAGAGAAAGCTTGCCAAATTTCACATTTATTTACACCATCATTTAATTGTTCATCAGCTTTTAAGATAGCATCACGACCATCAACAAATCCAGGAGAACAAGGCTGTAATTTTAATCCAGTCATTACTAATTGTAAAGCTAAATTATTTCCTGCTTTTCCATTATATAAATCTGGAGAAAAACCATATTTATCTACCAATTTCCAATTTAAATCCCAAATCATAGTTGCCCATAAATATCCTACATTATGAGGAGATGTATCAGAAGCATATTTCTTCAAATCACTATATACAGAAGGGTTAATTTTCATATCTGTAGTGTATACTGTAGGACGAATACCTTTGCCAGAAGAAGTTTCTCCAGAAGCAAATGTACCGATACCTCTTTGTGTTTTTCCTGTATCTTCAGGAAGTTGAGTAATCATTAATCCAAAGAAATCTGACCAGCCTTCTCCCATTTGTTCAGCATTATTTAAACAACTTGATGTATATAAAGGACCTGTTAAACGATTTGAAATTCCATGTCCATATTCATGAGCAATAATACCATTATCCAAGCTTCCGTCAATATATTCATCTTCCATTTTAGTTAAAGATCCATTGACAGTTATCTTATTCTTTAATTCTTTAACGATAGAATCTCCATCAGCTTTACTGATGGCAATGACAGGAATTGTAATTGTAGGATCATCTCCTCCCATATTTATCATTCCATCTGCATTGTTTACGATGATAGCAGCTTTTGCTCCTGCATTCTGAGCATTCTTAGCCTTTATTGCAAAAGAACAATCTCCACGGTAAATTACGGCAATTTTATCATTTACTTCTGTTGTATTAGTGATTGTTCCACATCCATCGTATGGTGTGCCAGTAGTTTCACTTTTTAAGATCAAAACTAAATCTTTCGTAAGTGAAGTAGATGTTAAACTTCCTCCCCAAGTAGGAATTGAAGTTTTGTATTTTCCTGAAATATTAGAAGGGTTATTTATTGTAAGTGATTCTGGAGTTTTACTCCATAAATACATAGACATACGAGGAGATCTACCATCTGCAGGAGTAGCAAAAGTAGCATTGTTTATAGATCCAATAGCTAATCCTGTTTGAGCTAGGGCAATAACATCATCATTTCCTGTACCTCCTTTATCAAAATTGACTTTTTGAAAATTTCCATTTGCTTCTGTAAAACCATAATTATAGAAAATGTCATGCATCATATTGTTCATATAGAACAAATTTGTAGTAGCAGCTTCCCAATTTGTATAAGGATGATTATCTAGATTCATAGGGAAATCAAAATTTAAAGAATTTCCTCCATCAGCATAATCTGAATCTTTGATTGTAATGGTATTTGAACTAGAATTATAAGTTTGATATCCTTTAGAATCATGATCTCTTACAGCTCTTACATTATTACCTTCGGTTCTACTTTTTATCGTGCCTTCTGTAGTGTTATGCCAGCCATTAGGAGAAGCATTTGTATTGGAAACTGATAAATCTGCAAAAGATCTATCACCACGATTAGGTGCTTCAAAAGGTAATTGATAAACATTGTATTGAGGAGAAGCAGCTGTATTGTTAATATCTGTATACAACCAGTTCCAATCTTCTTTATTAAATGTAGCTAAATTTTCATTATAAAATGATTCATGATTAAAACCACAACTTAACGTATTGTTATGTTTTTCTAATATTTTTCCAGTGTTAGCATCTATAACTACATGTATAAGATCATTTTGATTATCATTTACCAATTGATAGCTAAATGTATAACTTAAAATAGGTTCTTGATCTTCATTAATGTAATATACAATTTCTTGAACATCATCATTTGAAAGATAAATTCCTTTTTTTGTGATTTTTGTATCAGAAATTATATTCAATCCTTCATTTTGAGAAATCACATTAAGTGCTTGATTAAAGCTAAGAGATGGAGTTGTATTGGCTCTTTTTAAAGAGATATTAAAGTTATCAGAAGAAGCTTTTGAAACAACTTGATTGTTTTTAATTATATAAGTAGAGTAGCTATTATAAATAGGTATTCCTTGATAAGTTCTTTGAGTATAAACTCGTTGTGTTTGATTATCATCAATCGTTTGAGCAAACTTATACTCTACATTGCTTGCTACTGCTCTTGTTTCGTAATTATCTACAATTTGCTCCACTGTTTGCGCATGAGCAGTCATCGATAAAAGAAACGCAGAGAATATCAGCGTTAAATTTTTCTTCATTTTAAAATATTGTGTTAATAATTAATCTAAAGTAATTATTACTTTTTAGTAAAAAAAATTGAATATTTAAGATAAAGCTGGTTTACTAGAGTTGGTAATTTGGATTAGATAATTAATCTATAAAAAAGATCAGAGAACCTCTGATCTTTTTTTATTTCAAATCTTTATAAATTTTTCGAATTATACCATCTGAAAGTCCTATTTTAGGAACATGTATTTTCTTTGCATGTGACCATTTTAAGACATTATTATATATTTCTAAGGCAAAGACAACTACATCAGCTCGATCAGGTTTCATGTTGAAGTTTTGCATACGTTCCTCTGTAGTCATTGTTTGTAAAATTTGATATTGTTTTTTTACATAAATACTACTTAAAGGAATTCCTAATTTTACACCAGAATATTTGTAAACATGATTAATATTCCCTCCAGAACCAATTAATTCGATATCGTTATTACCTATGTTTTCAATAATCCAATGTTTCATTTCGTTAAAAGCATTGGGAGACACTTTATTTTCTAATAAGCGAACTGTACCTACTTCAAAGGATTTTGAAGTAAAAACTTTGTTATCTTTTAATAAAGTTAATTCAGTGCTACCGCCGCCAACATCAACATATAAATAAGTCTTGTCATCTTTTATAAAAGAGCCTAATTCTGTATTGAAAAGTAATTCCGCTTCAGTTTTTCCATCAATTATTTCAATGTTAATTCCTGATTTTTTCATTACTTTTTTTACAACATCTTTTCCATTTTTAGCTTCACGCATTGCAGATGTAGCATAAGCCTTATATATTTCGACATCATAAACTTTCATCATTAGCGCGTAAGATAACATTGCGTCACAAATGCGATTAATATTACTTTCGCAAATTTCTTCATCAATAAAAACATCATGTCCTAAACGAATTGGCATGCGGACAATACTTGTTTTATTGAAAATTGGTGCTCGACCTTCTTCTTCATAAACATAATTAATCAACAATCGCATTGCGTTAGACCCAATATCTATTGCTCCTAATTTTCTAATCTTCATTTTCTTGTTCGTTTAATTTTTTTAAATATTCATACGTAGTGAATTGAGAGCGGTTAGGCTTTTTATTATTTCTTTTATATTCTAATGATGAGTTAGCTGTAATTTGTCGACCTTTTACATTATCTTCAAAGCTTAGATTAAACGTATCCATCACAATTTTTTTGAATTTGTGATCATAAATAGGACAAGCAACTTCAACACGATTATCCAAATTACGTTCCATCATATCTGCAGAAGAAATATAAACTTTGTCATCTCCAGCATTTTTAAACCAATAAACACGAGGATGTTCTAAAAATTTATCAATTACACTTACACATTGAATGTTTTCAGACAGATTTTTAACTTCAGGAATTAAACAATTAATTCCACGTACAACTAAGCGTACTTTTACTCCTTTTTGAGAAGCTTTATATAATAGATCAATTATTTGTTTATCGCTTAAGCTATTTAACTTCATATTAATTTCTGCAGGCAAACCAGCTTGATGATTTTTTATTTCTCGTTTAATCATCTTTACAATTTTTTTGCGCGTACCATAAGGAGAAACTAATAAATGATTGTACGTTAAGTTTAAATAATTTGCTCCAAAGAATTTAAAAATTTGTTCTACATCTTTTGTTATTCCAGGATTTGTTGTGAAATATGTATAATCTGTATATATTTTTGCAGTTCCAGCATGAAAATTTCCTGTACTAATAAACACATATTTTTGCGCTAATCCATTTTCAGGTTTACGTTCTATATAACCAATTTTTGAATGAACTTTTAAGCCAGGAACGCCAAAGATAACGTTAACTCCAGCTTCTTGCAGCTTTTTTGACCACATTGCATTATTTGATTCATCAAAACGCGCGCGAAGTTCTAAAATAGCTGTAACTTCTTTACCATTCATTGCTGCATTAATTAGCGAATGCATTACTTGAGAATCTTTAGCAACACGATAAATTGTTATTTTAATCTTAGTCACTTTAGGATCAATTGCAGCTTCTCGTAAAAACTTTAATAACAACGAATAATCGTGATAAGGAGCCATCATCATTTCTTCGTTTTCTGAAAAAGCTTGAAAATAACTATTGTATTTGAATGGTTTATTTAAAATGATAGGTTTTATTTTATCATATATTAAATTGGGCATATCAAAACTTGGAAAACTCATCAAATCACGCTTGTTGTGATATTTACCTCCAGGATTGATACTATCATATTCGTCTAATCGTAATTTTTTTAAGAAAAATTTCAATGTATCTGGCGCAATTTCAGCATCATAAACCAATCGAACAGGGACACCTTTTTTACGATTTTCTAAACTATTGATGACTTTTTCTAATAAACTATGTTCTAAGTCATTATCAAAATCAAGTTCGCTATCTCGAGTGATTTTTATAGAATGTGCTTCGATTGTTTCGAAATCAAACATTTTGAAAATATCTTTCAAATGATAACGAATAATATCCTCTAAATACATGACGTATGTGTTTTCGTCGAATTTCGGAAGAACGATAAAACGAGGAAACAAATGTGTTGGAACAATCAAAAGTGCATATTGTACTTTGTCTTTTAACTGCATTTTTACAGCTAAATAAAACGATCCATCTCTTAAAGGTGGAGCTTTTTTTATATCATCTAAAATAAAAACTCCAACTGTATGGATAAATTCATTGTAAAAATATTCGGAAATAAATTCTAAATAATTTTCAGGAATAGAAGTGTCATCAACAACATAAATATTATAGTTTTCTAATTCTTTAAATAATTGATTGTGTAAATCGTCATATTGAACACGCTGTTGACGAACAATTTCGTTGATTTCATCAATTAATTCTTCGTCAGTTTGATCTGGTACTATATTTTGATAAACAATTTCTACATCTTTAAATTGAATAGAACGTAAAATAGTAGAATATCGAACAGAATAAAATTCGTCTAAATTGTTAGAATAAATTCCTAAAAATCTAATTCTTTCTAGCAATGGTACAGTTTCATCAGAAGCTTCTTGTAGTACACGCGCATTGAAAGAAAGCCAACTAATTTCACGATTTATATATTTTTTCATTTAATTTCTTTAGGTTTAATAATTTTGATTGTTTTACCTGTTTCAATTGTTTTCCAGTCATCAGATTCAAACTGAATCCAAACAAATGCTGAGGTTGAAAGATTATAAATCATTTTATTTCCTAGTTGATTAGTTACGTCAGTAAAAGCTGGATTATGTCCAAAAATAAGAACATTTTGTAATTGATTATCTAAATTTCTAATCCATTTATCTAGTAAATAATGAGAAAAAGTGTATAATTCTTCTTCAATATGAATTTCTTGAAAATGAAAAAGAATCGGTTTTACAAGCTGAGAGGTTTCCTTTGCGCGAATAGCTTTGCTTGAAAATACTTTGTCAAATTTCAATTCAAAATTATCTTTAAGAAAATGTGCAACTTTTTCAGTTTTAAACTTACCATTTTCTGTAATAGAACGAAATTCATCTGATAGATTTTCATCCCACTTACTTTTTGCATGACGCATTAAAAATAAATTTTTCATAACGCAAATAATTAAAAAAGAAACAGTAGTTAAATCTACTCATTATCTAACGAAAAGACTTAACTACTGCTGAGTTTTTTTAGTACCTATTAAAGATTACCTTCGTAATTCTTAAAATCGTTTTTCACCCAATCAGGTAATTCTATCGATTTTTTTTCTTCCATATCATACATTACTTGTGTACTTTTTCCCATACAATGAATAAGGTCTTCTCCATTCTCACTTTTGCTGGTAACGATATATTCGAAGTCGAAACTCTTGTTTCCTAACTTTGTTACTCTTACTCCAATTCGAGGGTTGATTGCATTTGGGCGTAATTCCTTTTGGTAATTTGCTTCCATATGAGCAATAACAAACATATGTCTTGTCCATTGCCATTTTTTGCTAGAAGTCATCATATAATATGCTCGACCAATTTGAAAATACTCAAAATAATAAACATTATTTACATGTCCAATTGGATCAAAATCACTCCAGCGAGGTTCTAAATTTTTGAAGAATTTAAAGTTTTCTAAGCTCATTTTTTAACAGGTTTTATATTAAATTAATCTTCTGGGTTTGGGTCAATAAATTCATATTTATATAATTTAACTAACCAAAAGAATACAGAAAATAAGATTGGTCCAAAAATAATTCCGATAAATCCAAATAAATTTATTCCAACGATTACCCCAAAAATAGTAATTAATGGATGAACATCTGCCATTTTTTTCTGTAAAACTAAACGGATTAAATTATCTGATAATCCAACGATTACAAAACAATAAATTAATAAACCAACAGCCTGCCCAGTATCACCACTAGCTAACAAAAATAGAGCTAATGGAACGTAGATTAGTGCAGCTCCAACTACAGGTAACATTGCCGCAAATATTGTTAATATAAACCACGTAAAGGCATCATCTACACCAAAAATAAGATACCCAATATAAGCAATAATAGCTTGTATAAATGCTGTCAATGGCATTCCTACAGCATTTGAAATAACTAAGTCTTTAAGATCTGTATTCATCTTCTTTAGGTTACTTGTTTTAAGTGGAATTGTTCTATAAAACCAATTTTCTAGTTTGTGATGATTCATTAACATGAAATATAAAATAAGAAAAGCAACTCCAAGTTGAACTGTCATGTCCATGGAAGCATTCAATGTTTTTTCTAATAATTTTCCTCCAACTTGTGTTATTTTTTCAATATTTGTTGCACTAAAAACATCAATATGAAACTTAGTTTGTAGCATTTGAATAATTTTATTTACATCAGTTTTTATTTGAGCAGTATCATTTAATAATACTAATACTTTATTTGTAAGCATTTGAATTAATAAATATAAAGGACCAATAATAAGAATTGCACTAGCAAACATTAATAAAATAACACTTCCTGTTTTATTCCATTTTTTTACTTTCACCATCCATTGAAGTGGATTTAAAAGTAGAACGTACAAGCATAATGCTCCAAGAAAGCCTGGAAAAAAAGCTAATAAATTTTTGGTGATTAATCCAAAAACTAAAAGAATAATTGCAATAAAAGCTAATTGCAATAATACATTATTAGAAAGATAATGTTTATTTGGATTCATAGATGTCTTTACTTGTTTTATAGCAGTTGTTAATATTCTATTTTTTATCAAATTCAATGCTAAAGATTATCCCTCATTAAATTTTTTTAAAAATAGTTAAATTCTATAAACTTTTCTATTTTTAAATATTGAATAAAATTTTACACATGAAAAAAATAATAGGTTTTATTTTATCAGTTTTGACAATTACTACTTACGCTCAAATGAAACAAGATAAAGTTGTTTTAGTAATTCATGGCGGAGCTGGAACAATTCTGAAAAAAAATATGACTTTAGAAAAAGAAAAGGCTTACCGAGAAGCTTTGATAGAAGCTTTGACAAAAGGTTATGAGGTTATCCAACAAGGCGGTGAAAGTGAAAATGCAGTTATAGAAGCCATAAAAGTAATGGAAAACTCACCATTATTTAATGCAGGAAAAGGCGCTGTTTTTACACATGAAGGAAAAAATGAGTTGGATGCTTCTCTAATGATTGGACATTCAATGCAAGCTGGTGCAGTAGCTGGTGTAACAACGATTAAAAATCCTATTTTAGCAGCCAAAGCAGTTTTACAAAATTCTGCTCATGTAATGATGGTTGGAAAGGGAGCTGAAGAATTTGCTCAAAATCAAGGTTTAGAAATAGTTGATCCAAGTTATTTTAAAACAGAAGAACGTTGGAATTCTTTACAAAAAGTATTAGAAAAGGATAAAGAAAAAATGGAATTAGATCACGATGCTAAAACGCAAGCTTATATTCCATTTAATTTTGTTGATGAAAAATTTGGAACTGTTGGAGCTGTTGCTTTAGATAAAAAAGGACATATTTCTGCAGGAACCTCTACTGGTGGAATGACCAATAAGCGTTTTGGACGAATAGGAGATTCACCTATTATTGGTGCAGGAACTTATGCAAACAACGAAGTTGGTATTTCGACTACAGGTTGGGGCGAATATTTTATAAGAGCTGTTGCTGCTTACGATGTCGCGGCTTTGATGAATTACAAAAAACTTTCTTCGAAAGAAGCAGGAGATGAGGTTATCAAAAAAATTGGTGAATTAGGAGGAGATGGAGGAATGATTATTTTAGATAAAAATGGTCAAGCAAGTTTTCCTTTTAATACAGCAGGAATGTATCGAGGAAGTATTACACAATCGGGTAAGATAATTATCGAAATTTATCAATAAATTTGAGAATATTTAAAATTAAAAGAATATAATACATGATAAAGCAATTTTTACTTACAACAGCTGTTTTTCTTTCAAACTTTGCAACAGCTCAAGTAACATCTATGATTAATGATAAGAATGTAGATGCATCAACTAAAGTATACGGAATGGCTCCTTTAAATGATGTCACAAAAACTTATGAGAAGTTCAATTTTATGTTAGAAACCGCTTCAGCTATTCAGTCTGCAAAACCTATTTTAGAGTATGGATATCAGTCTTCTAATTTTCAGGCAGAAGAAAATGGATTGATGGTTTATATGGTGAAAGATAAAAAAATTGTAGATCAATGGTTAATTAATCCAGCTCTTTATAATACATTTCATGATGGAACTCCGTACTCTTTTGATGCTGATAAATTAGTTGTTCTTGCAGAAAAATATCCATTGATTTATAAAGAAGAAAAACGTCAATATAAAAACGAAAAAGAATATCAAAAACAACGTCAAGCATTGTATGCAGACCCTTATAATTTAATTATTACTGAACCTGATTTTACATATGAAGGTTATTTTGAAGTTCAGTTTCCTCAAAACGAACAATTCAAAAATCCTGAAGCTACGATTGCTTATTTAAAACCTTTAGTTGAAAAAGTAACGAAAAAGAAATTTGATATTAATTATTCTTTATCTGAGAAAAACATTTTAGATCGTACACAATTTACAATGACAATAGCAGGTGAAGAAAATATTTATAAAAAAATAAAATTAGATAATTTGAAGAAAGGAGACTGGCAGACATTAAGTTATGAAGCTTCGATTCTTAGAAAAGAAAATTAACACAAAGGAAAAGGTTTTTGAAATTTCAAGAACCTTTTTTTATGTGTAAAAGATTCGTATTTTCAATTTTTAACTCGAAATAGTATGAACTCTAATTTCTATAAAATTTTACAAAAATCTAAAGAAAATCAATCTATTATTGCTATTTACAATGATCCAGAAGGAGATAATTTTTGGGCTGGATATATTCTAGATTTTAATGATGAATTTTTTACTATGCAACATATTTCAAAGTATGGTAAAAAAGATGGAATCTTAATTGAACCTTATTTTAAAATTAGCCGAATCGATGTAGATGATTATTGTAAATGTTTAAATTATTTAAAAGAACATCATACAGATTTAGATGAAGAGAATTTAGTGACATTTAATGTTACAACTGAAGAGAATTGGATGAACCAAATTTTAGGAGAAATAAATAATCAAAGTGAATATGTATCCAGAATTCAATTTAATAATAATAGTCGTTTTGCTGGATTTATTAGAAATTTAACAGAAGATGATTTTGAATTGAAATGTATTGGTTCAGAAGGAACAGATGAAGGTTCTTTGTATTTTCAAATTGATGATATTTCATCTATTAGAGTGAATGATTTAGAAGCTCGCCGAAGATTGTTTTTATACAATTATCGTCGTTCTATCGACTTTTTTGATGAGTAAATATTTTTTATAATAATTAAAATGTGATAAAAGTTAATCGTTATTTTTATAGCTGTATTATATTGATTGTAAAAAAATAGTTGATTTTGAAAATAATTATAAAAATTTGTATTCTATTGTTCGTTTTGTCATGTACTGACAAAGCAAAAGAAGATACGAAACAAATAAAAGATTATTCAACTTTTAAGAAATATAAAATAGATTCACATCTTAATGAAACGGCCATTTTTAAAAAAATGGATAAAATGATTGAAATTATAAATGTTGATTTGAAACCAAATGATAAATCAAAAAGATCAACAATTGTAATATTACAAACTAATAATTCACTTGATTTTTCTAAAACTTATGAAGATTCTATTTTTAGTTGTAGAACAAAATTGATTAATGCAAATGAAATAGTAATAAATATTGGATATAAAAATATTGAAACAGAAGATGGTTTTGATATAAAGGTTGTAAAGAATGATTTCTTTATAGAACCATATTTTTATTTAGTGAAAGAGGATAAAAAGAAAAAAAAATACAATACAATTATAAAACAAGAATTGACTTTGAATAAAGAATCGTATCAAAAAGGAGATAGCTTATATGGTAAATCTCAATTTTTAATTAGGCAAATTTCTAAAGAGAATGATACTATTTATTTCAGAGGTAAAGGTTTTTTCAGATCAATTGTTGAATAGAAAAAGCCTTCTAATTTATTAGAAGGCTTTTATTATTATTTAGATAAAATTTTTTTTGATTTTATCCATTTACAGCTTCTACGTTATCTACAACATTAGGCATCATTTGTTTTAAAATTCCTTCGATACCATTTTTAAGCGTCGCTGTAGAAGAAGGACAACCAGAACAAGCTCCTTGTAATAACATTTTTGCTGTACGAGTTTCTTCATCAAATTCAATTAATTCGATGTTTCCTCCATCATTAGCAACCGCTGGTTGAACATATTCGTCTAAAATAGCTTTGATTTGTTGCTCAACAGAAGAAAATTCTTCTGCAGATTTTACAACAACATGTTCTGGAGCTTCTGTCGTGAATTCATAAAATTCATCAAAAACAGGACCGCCAGCTTGTAAATAATTGGTAATAAAAGAACGAACATCCATCGCCCAAAGTGACCAATCTTCTGTTTCATTTTTTGTCAAAGAAACATAATTATCAACAATAAAAACTTCCTCAACAAAAGGATATTCTTTGAAAATAGCAACAGCTAATGGAACTCCAGCAGCTTTTTCTCTCGATTTTATCTCGATAATTTCTGGCGCTAACATAGAATTTGAAACGAATTTCATCGCAGCAGGATTAGGTGTCATTTCTGCATAAATAGAAATAGGAGCCTTTTTCATTGGCGCTAAAATTGCATTTTCTTCTAAATGTTCATTGATAATTTCTTTCAAATCTTCTGTAACATCGGCCCAATCAACAGCATCTATTTTTTCTATCGCAACAAAATTTGCTGTGATAAATATTTTTTGAATAAATGGTACTGTCAATAAAACTTGCGCTAAAGGAGATTCGGTAGCTGTAGATTCTTTATCGAATTCAACGCCACCTTGTGTTAAAGTCTCGTCACAAACGAACTTCATCACATTATTATTTGGTGTAATTTCTTCGTATACTCTCATAGTTTTACAAAAATACGCTATAAAAATGTATCTTTATCATTAGAATTATAGATTTTGTTATGGCAATAATTAAAGAATTAAATGGGCACACACCAAAGTTCGGTGAAAACTGCTTTTTAGCGGATAATGCAGTAGTTGTAGGAGAAGTAGAAATGGGAAATGATTGCTCAATTTGGTTTTCTGCGGTTGTGCGAGGAGATGTACATTATATCAAAATGGGAAACAAAGTAAATATTCAAGATAATGCAACAATACATGCAACTTACCAAAAATCGCCAACAACAATTGGAAATAATGTTTCGATAGGGCATAATGCAATTGTACATGGTTGTACAATACACAATAATGTATTGGTTGGAATGGGCGCAATTGTGATGGATGACTGCATTATTGAATCTAATTCTTTGATTGCCGCTGGTGCGATTTTAACCAAAGGAACACATGTAAAAGAAGGTGAATTGTGGGCTGGAATTCCTGCTAAAAAAATTAAAGATGTTCCAAAAGAATTGAAAGAAGGAGAAATTGAAAGAATCGCTAACAATTATTTGATGTATAGTAGTTGGTATAAATAATTATGAAATAATATATTTAATAAGTCAAATAACACTAAATGAAGAAACACTTCTTTTCAACATATTATTAATCCTTTTATTGGAAAAGAATTTCAGAAGTTGTTGATGAAGAAGAGTTAATCAAAAAGACTCGCTGCAAATCGTAGCGAGTCTTTTTTTATAAAATATAAGTATCTTACTTCTTATTATCTTGTGCTCCAAAAACCTGCTGTAACAATGATGTTGTACGCAACGCTTTATTTCCACGAATTCCTTCTTCTTTTTCTGCAACCATGTTAAACACACCATTTATAGTTTGTTGTGTTACATATGCATTCAGATTTGGATCAATTTGGTTTCCAGTTAACGTATTGTATTTTGTAATCAAATTATTCCAAACTTTATCCGCACCAACTTTCCCTAAAGAAGCTTCCACTTTTGGTTGGAAAGCCTTTGTTAAATCAGAAGTTGTTTTTAGTTTTAAATAATTGGTAGCCGAATTATTTCCGCCTACTAAAATATCTTTTGCATCTGTAATCGTCATTGATGTCACAGCGTTTACGAAAATAGGAGCAGCTTCAGAAACAGCATCTTCAGCAGCCGAATTCAATAATTTAATTCCTTTATCTGCCAAACTTCCCATTCCCAAAGAACGCAAAGTTTTTTCTACATTTTGCAATTCTTCTGGCATCAAGATTTTTGCAACTGAATTATTGTAAAAACCATTTTTTTGACCCAATGATTTTATCCCGTCTGTCAAACCTAATGACAAAGCTTCTTTCAATCCAGAGGCAACAGTTGCGTTAGATAATCCGTTTAATTTTGTTAAGGATTCAGCAGAAATTGTTTTAGATTCTTTTGAACCATTTACAACTTTTATTGAATCAACTTTTACTGTTGAATTATTTTGTGTTGTCGATTGAGTGTTTACTTTTTCGACTTCTTTTTTTAATGTTCCAAAAATTGATTTCAAATCTTGTGCTTTCGTATTTACTGCGAACGCTGAAATCAATGTTAAACTTAATATGGTCTTTTTCATTTAGATTTTTTCAAAAAATATTCCAGTCCTTAATTCAATTATCTAACCAAAATTTAAAACTCACTAACAAAATGTAATTTTACTGACGGAAATTTATCTTGCGTCATTTGAATTGTAAAAGCAGAATCCGCTAAAAATACCAATTGATTGAATTTATCTCTTGCTAAATAACGTTGTTTAACACGTTTGAATTCTAAGAATTCTTCAGATTTTTCATCTTCAACTTCTACCCAACACGCTTTGTGAACAGAAAAAGGTTCGTAGGTTGCTTTTGCACCATATTCGTGCTCTAAACGGTATTGAATTACTTCGTATTGTAATGCACCAACCGTTCCGATAACTTTACGATTGTTCATTTCTAATGTAAATAACTGCGCAACACCTTCGTCCATTAATTGATCAATTCCTTTCTCCAATTGTTTTGCTTTCATTGGATCAGCATTGTTGATGTAACGGAAATGTTCTGGCGAGAAAGCTGGAATTCCTTTGAAAGAAAATTTTTCACCTTCTGTCAATGTATCACCAATTCTAAAGTTTCCTGTGTCATGTAAACCAACGATATCACCCGCAAATGATTCGTCAACCACTTCTTTTTTATCAGCAAAGAAAGCATTTGGCGCAGCGAATTTCATGTTTTTACCTTGACGAACATGGAAATAGTTGGTATTTCGTTCAAATTTTCCAGAAACGATTTTGATAAACGCTAAACGGTCACGGTGTTTTGGATCCATATTCGCGTGAATTTTGAATACGAAACCAGAAAATTTATTTTCATAAGGTTCAACAATTCTTAAATCTGTTTCTTTAGATTGAGGAGTTGGAGCGATATCAACGAATGCGTCTAACAATTCGCGAACACCAAAATTATTAAGAGCAGAACCAAAAAATACAGGTTGTAAATTTCCGTCCATATATTCTTGCATATCAAATTCTGGATAAACTCCGTCAATTAAATCAATCTCATTACGAAGATTTTCTGCGTAAGTTGTTCCAATTAATGTGTCTAAATCTGAGCTTGATAAATCTTCAACTTTCGTCGTTTCAGAAATTTTTTGTTTATTATCTCCAGAAAAAATATTGATGTTTTTCTCCCAAATATTATAAATACCTTTAAAAGTTGCTCCAATACCAATTGGCCAAGAAAGTGGCGTAACCTGTAAATCTAATTTTTGTTCAACTTCATCCATCAAATCAAAGGCGTCCTTTCCTTCGCGGTCCATTTTGTTAATGAAAACCAACATCGGGATTTTGCGCATACGACAAACTTCTACCAATTTGATTGTTTGTTCCTCAACCCCTTTAGCAACGTCGATTACAACAATCGCTGAATCTACGGCAGTTAAAGTACGGAAAGTGTCTTCTGCGAAATCCTTGTGACCAGGCGTATCTAAGATATTAATTTTTTTTCCTTTGTATTCGAAAGCCAAAACCGAAGTTGCAACAGAAATCCCACGTTGACGTTCAATTTCCATGAAATCGGATGTCGCTCCTTTTTTAATTTTGTTACTTTTTACAGCTCCAGCCTCCTGAATTGCACCTCCAAAAAGTAATAACTTCTCTGTTAAAGTTGTTTTACCAGCATCGGGATGGGCGATAATACCAAAGGTTTTTCTTTTATTTATTTCTTGTTCTAAAGACATCTTAATCAAATTTTCAGGTTGCAAAGATAGTTTATCTCACGAAAATTAGAAACATTATGATAGATAGAATATTCTAAAGTAAATTGCGTTATTCTAAAATAGATGACAAAAGAACTATGAAAAAGATTTTTTACTTTTTATTGTTGATGATTAGTGGAATTGTTTGTGGACAAAGACCTTTTATTAATCCATTAAGAGGAGGTTTTACTTTTGAGAATCAGACATTAGATTTCTATCCAAGTACCATAAATTTTACACCAGTAGTAACAGATGGATGTGGTTTTAATCCTACTCAAACGTATAAATATTTTTCTTTTGAAGCTAACTTTGATATGGTATTTGCATTTGATTTAAAAGCGAAAGTACCAGATTTTAAATTTTTAACATGGAAGTTACCAAAAGGAAAAGTTGCAGAAGATGTTTTTGTAGGTAATAGTACAACTATAAAAGCAATTAGGTCGGTAGAAGGAATGTTTAATATAAAAGGAATGAATGAAGGAGATGCTAATTCTTGTGAAACATATTCAACTTCGGGAGCCAATGGTTATGCAAAAGCATTTGAAGGATCAGAACTATTAAAGAAAGGAGAAATAGTCATAATAGCAGTTTATGGAGGAAGTACTACGGAACTGTTTGATATGAAAGTAAATGTGGCAGAAGATAGAACAGTTACAACTTTTAATAATTTATGTTTTGGTCAATCCTACACAGCAAGTCAAATTTATAATGCTATACAAAATGATTCTGGTTATAATGATATAAAATTATATACAGATGATACATTTAGTACAGAGATTCCGATTGGGACTAGTATAAGTTCAGATACTAGAATTTATGCACAAGTAAGAGATGCTGCTGGAAATTTAAAATTTATTTATACAATTCCGATTGTTTTTATTCCAGAACATCAATTTAATTTTAATTCAACAATTAATCAAATTTTTGAATGCTCATTGAATTATACATTAAATGAAAATACACTTTTAGGATTATTATTTCCAACAGGAACAGATACTTCAAAATACATAATAAAAACGGTGAATGGAGCTGTATTTTCAGAAGGCTCTCAAATCAATTTAACTACTGGAGAAAATAAAGATTTAAAAATTATAGTTTCATATACAGGGAGTTGTCCAATAGATTCTCATGAAAAAATAATAAAAATACAACAAGGAACACCAGTAATAAGACAAATTAAAGACGATGTTACATGTGATTTAACTTATAAAATTAGCTTTGATTATATTTATTCAGAATTATCGAAATTAGGAATTGATAAAGCCCAATATGATTTAATTGTAACCTTAGGCGGTTTACCGATTTTTAATGGACAAGCAACTCCAATTACTACAACTTTAGATTATAAAGTAAAAGTGAAATCTAAAATTGCGGGTTGTGAAAGCAATGAAGTTAATTTCGTAGTTACTAAAACTCAACCTGCGGATATTATAGATGCTTCGATTAATGGAATTTGTTTATCAGATTTTACTCAAACAGATGTAGATAATGCAATTAATATCATTCAAAAAGGAAATTCGTTTCATTTAAGATTTTATCAAGCAGATGGAATTACTGAAATTGTTGAATCTAATTTATTCAACTATATAAAAACAGCTAAAAATGGAAAAATCATCGTAAAAGCGTTGGCTGTTGATAATGGAAATACAATTTGTGATACGGAAGTTGAATTAAATTTTGCTTTAGACGAGTCGGATATTGCTCTACCTACAACAATTCCAGTTTTTGAAAAAAAATGTATGGAAGCAGCTTCGGTTACAAGATTTGAAGTTTCTGAAATCGAGAAGTATTTAGAAGATAATGTTTATCATCAAGATTTAGAGTTTAGAAATTTTGATTTAGCAGGTTATTCACTTAATGAAAATTCTGAATTAGAAATAGCATATGATTTAAGAAAAGCTGGTGAATGTTGGACTTCTTCGAAAATAATAATTAAAACGATTAATAAACCAAATGTAATAGATATTACACAAGAATTAATGGCAGATTGTGATGATAAAATTACAATTGATACACAAGTTTTAAGTGATTTGTTTGGTGCAAATTCTATTGTTGATTATCATTATGAAATTTTACATAATAATTCAACGCCATTAACTTTTGATGCAAGTGGAAAAGCAAGTGTAAAAGTTCTTTTCAAAAATAAGTTAGACAATTTGTGTTTTGTAGAAAAAGATATTATTATCAATAAAAAACAAGATTTAGTTGTTGATACTGATGCTTTAGAAACGTATACAAAAGACCATTCTATTATTTATTGTGAAGGCGCTGATGAAAATGCAAAGAATCAAATTCAAACTATTTTAGATTATATTAAAACGAATTATTCTTTAACAAGTTCTAAAACAAAAGATCAAATTTTTGATCAATTTAATTCTAATAATACTGAAGTTACAATTGATTTTGAAGATCCTAATTTTTGTGGTATTGTCTCGATAAAATTCTTTTATCAAAAAAATACTTTACCAGATTTTAATATTCCATCTTCATCTGAAATCTGTTCAGATACAAAATATATTTTAGATTTTGAGGAATTAGCAAAAGAGAAAGGATTAGATGTGAATGAGTATACTTTTGTAGTAAATGGATTTGATAAAACTCAAATTTCAATTTATAAATATGAATTAGGAGTAGGAGATTATACGATAACAATTAGTAATAAAGATTCAGGTTGTCCTAAAGAATTTACTTTGAAATTGTTAAACTCAGAAATTCCAATAATTAATAAAATTACTATTAATGAAAAGAGCATTATTGTTTCAGCTAAAGGAAATGGGAAATTAGAATATGCATTGTTTGATTCTACAGGAAAAGTAATTGTAGAATGGCAAACGAATAACGAATTAATGATTCCAGATAATATCAGAGATAATGATTTTACAGTAAAAGTAAGATTAAAAAATTGTGGAGTTTCGGAACGTAAAAATGTAATTTATCTTTCGTTACCTAATGTTGTAACGCCAAATAGTGATGGTTTTAATGATGTTTGGCAACCAATGACAAAAGATGGGAAAGTCAGTGATACATCAAATTCGTATAAATTGATTATTTTTGACCGCTTTGGAAAACAAATTTTATCACAAGAAGGAATAGGTATTATAAAATGGGACGGAACGCTTAATGGGAAACCTGTTGCGGATGGAACTTATTGGTATATGTTAGAGTTTTCAAAACAATCAGATGATATGCAAGTTTTATATTCTGGAAGCATTTTACTTAAACGTAAAATCAAATAATTGATTAAACACATTTATGAAGAAATTATCACTAATTATATTCGCTTTATTTTCAATTACAAAAGTAGAGGCACAGCAAGGATTACCATTTTACAATCATTACTTAGTAAGTGATAGAATGTTAATTAATCCATCTTATGCTGGACAAGATCCTAATGTGATTTCTATAACAGGAACACATCGCAATCAGTGGGACGATTTGCCTGAAAGTCCAAGTACACAAACAGTAAGTGCTCATGGAATTATTGTAGATCGTTTGGCTTTAGGAATGCAATTTTTTAATGATAGAAATGGTGCTGTTAAAATGACTGGTTTCGGGATTAACGCGGCATATCATATTCCGATTGATGATAGAAGTTATGATGGAGACGAAATAAATGTCTTTTCTTTTGGAGTTGGAGCTTCTAACGTTTCTCAGCGTTTTGATTATTCTAAAATTATTGCAGAAGATCCAAATGACCCTGCTTTACAAGAAGATAAATATTCTACTTATTTTGCGAATTTAGGATTGTCTTTCAAATATGCAGGTTTTTTTGGAGGAGTTTCTGTTTTGGATATTCCATTAAGTCAAAATATATATTATGTTAATAATATAGAACCTTTGCCAACATGGTATTATTTCAATGTTGGATATAAATGGAATGTTGCAGAAGGGATTGCTTTAGAGCCTTCTTTGGTATATAATTTAAATTCAAATTCTGAGCGTCATTTGGATATCAATTTAATGTCGCATATTGGTTTTGGAGACAATAATCAAGGTGTGGACATTGGAATAGGATATAAGCAAGGTATGGATTCCAAAAATAGCAATCCGTTATTTATTTCGCCAATTCTAAAGTTTAAAGTTGGTTCTTTAAAAGCTGGAATCTCCTATGATATTGGCTTGTCAGATTATCAAGTTGATGGTCGAAAAAATGGAATGTTATTTAGTTTAGGTTTCGATTTACAAAACCCTTGGGGAGCAAGGTTTTATTAATATTATGAATAATGAATAAAATTTTATTTTTATTTTTCTTACCTTACCTATTATTTCATTTGGACAATTATCTTCGAAGAATCAAAGATTAATTAGACCTTTATTAATTGAAGAGAATGCGGAATCTTCTCATGTAGGGATAGGAGGAAGTAAAAGCAAAGTCTATCAAAAATTTGAGAACATCAAAAATCAATTATCGAATGATGATTTGTTTTATTTAGCAAAAAATTCTAATGATGTTTTAAGAATTTATTCAAGTAAAGAATTTGTTTACCGAGATGATATTCGAATTGTAGAATTATATCAACATTATAAAGATTATCCGATGGTAGTGTCTTACACTTTAGGATGCGTAACAATGCCTAATGATTTGGCACAATTAATTTTTGATACTTTTGAAAATATTGTAGAAATAGATAAAAGAGCAACAGAATTATTAAGTGAAGTTGATACAACTAAAATAAATAAAGGAAGTCCAATGGAAGATTGGTTGATTAAACAACAAGAAATAAAAAAGTTGTTTAATGGAAATTTTAATTCAAATTTCGAAAAGATTAAAAAGATAAAAGAAAATCATAAAGATTTCCCCGTTAAAAAGTAAAAAAAAACCTTCCAATTCGGAAGGTTTTCTGTTTTATTGTAAGGGTTGTTCTAAATTATTAATCTGAACTTCACGTTTATAAATATAATAAGGTTGAAGACTTTCGCGCGTTACAATTTTTTGTCCACGTTGCGAACCTGCAAACCTCGTAAAACCAGCTCCAATTCCAAAACCAACTTCGTTTTTCAAAATATAAATTTGACGATAAAAAGGATAAACACCATATTTCAAATTCGGGATAGTTGGCAAAGCCAAGTTTCCTTTATCATCTGCAATAGATAATATTTTTACCTTTTTAAGATATTCCTCAACTTTCGGATTTCCTTTATCACTTAAAATATTCAATCCAATAATTCCGATTGCAGTTTTATCTTTTTGTACAAAATCAATCACTTTTTCTGCATCGCCCATAGCTGTTACTTTTGCGCCATTTTCTACAGATAATTTTAATTTATCATTTATTGTATTGTAATTGGCAGAGTTTGGATGATCGTAAACAAATGTTATTTTCGGATCATTTTTATACAAATTATCCTTAATATCATTCATCGAGATAGAGTTGATTGAATTATCAACAGAGGTAATAAAAACTGTTGCGTCTAATGCAATTACAGAAGAAATATATTTTGTTGTTGTTTTATTGAATAAATGTTGTTGTTGAGCTTTTGTTAAAGGCTTACTTACCATCAAAATAGGAATCTTCCCTTCATAAAAATCTTTGATAGCTTTTTCTTCAATCTCTTCGTTAATCGTAATTTTTACATCTGGATAATCAACCATATACATATTTGCTAACGATTGCGCCAAATTCTTAAAGCTTGGATCTACCGTCATTGCCAAATCTCCGTATTCGTGTAAAGCGCGTTTTACAGCAGTTTTTTGTTCAGCTTTTGTCTGTTTTTCTTTGTCTTTACAACTAAAAGTGGAAAAAATAAGAAAGGCCGAAAGTGAAAGTAAACTAATTTTTTTGATCATTTTTATAAGATTTTATACCGCGATAAACACGAAAAGCGCCATAAACAATAAATAAAATACCCAATAACATCGCTTTTATTTCATCTAATTTGATGATGAAAAACTGATATTTCCAAGTAAAAATTCCGATCAAAAAATAACCGAAACCAATCAATCCGTAAACAATATTCTTATTCATAATTCGCAACGAAGTTACAATTTTATTGTGTTAAGATTGACTTAAAACTTAAATTTTATACGACAAATATGTGTTTTTAGTAACTATTTTTGAATGGATATTCAATTCTTTAAATAATTAAGAAACCATCACACTCAAAAAAATGAATGCAATGGTTTCAGAAAGAAAAGTATTATTAATTATTTTATTCTGTTGTTTGGAATTTTACTGGAATTGAGAAAATTAAATTTGCATCCGAACCATCTTCTAATTTTGCAGGTGTTATTTTTTTACCTTTTCTTAGAATTTGTTTATTGATTCGCTCCAATGCAGATTTAGCTTCTTTCCCTAAATCTTGATTACTTCCGCTTAACGGTTTTACTTGTGAGATTTCTCCATTTTTGTTTACGATAAATTGCATTTTTGCAACGGCTGAATTTAAATTGTTACGAGAAGCATTTTCGGCAAAATCACTTAATTCACTTCCTAATTCTTTCGAGATTTTATCACTCATACATTTTGTCAATGCAGCGTTTCCTTTTTTGCTTTCGCTTTCACAGCCAGGATAAATTGCCATTACGGCAGCATTCTTTGCTGTAATTGTAGCATTTGTATTGATAACAGGTTTTACTTCTTTTGGTCCTTCTGGAATATCCGTGTTTGGACCACCAGCTTTATTTCCTGTATCACTTACTTCGCCACCACCAACTTGTCCATTCGATTTATCACCATCTCTATCAAAAGTGCCTAAATCTTTTCCTTTCAGTTCGTCAACAGATTTTATAGTTTCTTCAATTTTCGGACTTTCTGTTGGAGTTGGAATAATATGTTTCGCCTGATCTGTTTTCAATTGAATTGTTTTTTCTTCCATCGGTGGATCTTCTTTTGGAGGAGTTACTTCTTCGACTTTTTTATCAGGAGGAGTTACATCATCTAAAATAACAATTACACCATCACCTTTTTTTGTTATTTCATTATTCATTGTTCTATTATTTGCATAAATAGTTCCACCAGTAATTAATGCAACAATACCAATCCCTACAAAAAGAGATTTCATCAAATCTTGGCTTGCAACTTGTCTTAGTTGATAAGCACCATATTCTTTGTTTCGATTTTCGAAAAGAATGTCTAAAAAAGCTTTGTTACTCATATCAATATAATTTAAGGTTAATGAATCTTTTTTCTTTATAGATTCATCTTTTTGCAAAAAGGTTGGTTGAGGTTTGAAAAATTTTCGAAAAAAGTTTAATTTTATTGAAAAGTAGATTTTTATGCAGCTACAAATTGATAAAAAATGTAATCAGAATTGGGACGAAATGAAGGATTCAGATTCGCAACAAAAGTTTTGTGATGTTTGTTCGAAATGTGTTCACGATTTGGATCATTATTCATTCAAAGAATTAAAAATTTTTCTGAATGATAATCCTACTGCTTGTGTAAAAATTAAAACTAGAAATTTAGAACAGTTTAATTCATACGAAGCTTCAAAATCTATTTCTAATCAATCCAAAAGATGGTTACAGCTTTCATCTTTAGTGGGATTTTTAAGCTTTTCAACTATCACAAAAGCACAAACTGAGAATGATTCGATTATTGTACAAGGGATTATTAATGATAATAATAATTTTCCAGTTGCTGATGCTGAGGTTAATTTAAAGAATTCTAATAAAATAGTTTATACAGACGAAAACGGAAAATTTGAGTTAAAAGCTTTAAAAAATCAATCTTATTATGAGATTGAATATTCTTATTTAGGAAGTGAAAAACAATTGTTTGTGATAGAAGACACTACTGTTTGTAAGATTATTATTAATGAAAAAGAAATGAATAATATAGAATTAGGAGGTCCAATTATTTTTAGAAAGAGGACTATTGTTGGTAAAACATTAAGAAAAATCTCTTGGCCATTTCGACAAATAGGGAAGCTTTTTTAGTTGATCCATATGTTTTTCGTCATTCTTGTCAATTAATTCAAATAAACTTCTCATTACAATTGGTGCATTTCGTTGATTAAGTTTATCTTTGCTTCTTAAATTTTTAAACAAATGCCAAGAATACTTACAGGAGTTCAAGCTACTGGAACTCCGCACTTAGGAAATATTTTAGGAGCAATTTCTCCCGCAATCGAATTAACGGAGAAAGAAGGAAATGACTCTTTCATTTTTATTGCTGATTTACACGCTTTAACGCAAATTAAAGATGCAGAAGTGTTAAAACAAAATACGTACGAAGTGGCTGCAACTTGGCTGGCATTAGGTTTAAATCCTTCGAAAGTAGTTTTTTACCGTCAATCTGATGTGACTGAAACAACAGAATTAACATGGTATTTATTGAACTTCTTTCCATTTCAACGTCTTACTTTAGCACATTCTTTCAAGGATAAAGCAGATTATTTAGCAGATGTAAATGCAGGATTATTTACGTATCCAATTTTGATGGCTGCTGATATTTTATTGTATGATGCTGAAGTTGTACCTGTTGGCAAAGATCAATTGCAACATTTGGAAATCACACGTAGTGTAGCAGAAAAATTCAATCACCAAATGGGAGAAACATTTGTTTTACCGCAAGCTGCAATCGACGAAAATATTATGTTGATTCCTGGATCTGATGGTCATAAAATGTCTAAGTCAAGAAATAATTTCATCAATATTTTCTTACCAGAAAAACAATTACGCAAGCAAGTAATGTCAATTGAAACGGATTCAACGCCATTAGAAGATCCCAAAAATCCAGATACAGACAATGTTTTTGCATTATACAAATTATTGGCAACACCAGAACAAATAGAGGAAATGCGTCAAAATTATTTGAATGGAGGTTACGGATATGGTCATGCAAAACAGGCTTTATTCGAATTGATTTTAGAGAAATATGCAGATGCAAGAACTCGTTTTGATGAATTGATGAATGATAAAGCAACATTAGATGCTTTTTTAGAAAACGGAGCGTTAAAAGCAAGAGAGGTAGCTCAAAAAGTATTGAAAAGAACAAGAGTTAAGTTAGGATTAAAAGCCTAAAAATATACTTGTTTAAGTTTTATACGGGAAGTTATCTTTTTTCAAGAAGATATAAAAAGGTTATTATAAATATTAAAACTTAAGTGATTGTTAATATTTATATCGTTCGTTATTTGAAGTCATTTTAAATAAGTATCTTTGCAATATAAAATTAGAATCAAATGATTAAGGTTTCAGAATCAGCAAAAAATAAAATAATTTCACTTTTACAAGAAGAAGGAACTTCTATAGAAGAATCTTTTGTACGTGTAGGAGTAACAAGTGGAGGATGTTCAGGTTTAAACTATAATTTAGAGTTTACAAAAGAACAAAGTGCAGATGACAAATTATTCGATGACAATAATGTAAGAATTTTGGTTGACAAAAAATCATTCTTATATCTTGTTGGAATGACGTTAGAATATTCTGGAGGATTGAATGGAAAAGGTTTTGTATTCAATAATCCAAATGCATCTCGCACGTGTGGTTGTGGAGAAAGTTTTGCAGTTTAAGATGAAAAAAATAGCTTTATTCGTTACGTTTTTGATTGGTTTTGTTGCTTTTGGACAAAATACAATTGTAGAAAAAGATTTGATGGTTTTTCAACCAACTGAATCTTCAAAAAAGTTGAATAAAGCTTATTCAGAACATATGTTTTTCGGTTTGTTTAATGTAAAACCTTTTATAAAAGCGTTGGATTTAGACGAATCAAAAATCAAAACAATCACCATTACCAATGCATCAAATAAAAAAGTTGCGTACAAAGCAAATTATGATGCAACAGGAAATCTTCTTGATTTTGAATTGACAGATGAGGTTGCAACACCAACTAAAGTAAGTTATACGTACAAAGATGGTGTAATTTCTGCCGAAGCAATTGCAAGAAAAGGAAGTGAAGCAAAAACAAATCAATTCTTTTACGATCAAGAAAATATGTATGTCAAAAACGGGAATAAACTTTTTGATATCATTTGGTTAGAAGGAGATGTGATGTTGAAAAAAACCTATATGGAGCAGAAAATTGGTTTCGAGGATCGATTAATGCACGATTGTAGAATTACAAAATCATTAGGTCAAGACATTAATAAGATTTGTTATAGCAATTCGACATTTAAGGTGCCATTCAAAATAAAAGAATACACACCAGATGTTGCGCCAAAAACAGAAAGAATTAATTTGAAAGAAGGACCTTGGTCAGAAATTAAATTAATTTCTCAAAATAAATATCAGATTTTGAGAAATAATCTACCGCAATTTGAGGTGATTTTAGATCAAAATCAACGATTGAAAGAATTCAAATTTTTAGGAAATAAAGCTGATAAACAGCAACCTTTACAGTTTAATTTTACCTATACATTTTATAAATAATAAGATGAGTAACACAAAATATACAGAAGACGATCTACGTGAAGATCTTGCTAGCCAAAAACAATATGAGTTTGGTTGGACGACTGAAATGGAATATGAAGAATTCCCAGTTGGATTGAATGAAGATATCGTGCGTGCTATTTCAGCCAAAAAAGAGGAACCTGAGTGGATGACGGAATGGCGTTTGGAAGCTTACCGTGCTTGGGTTAAAATGGAAGAACCAGAATGGGCAAACGTAACTTATGAAAAGCCAGATTTTCAAGCTATTCAGTATTACGCAGCTCCAAAACCTAAAAAAGAATTAGCAAGTTTGGACGAAGTTGATCCTGAATTATTAAAAACTTTCGAGAAATTAGGAATTTCTTTAGATGAACAAAAACGTTTGTCTGGAGTTGCGATTGATGTGGTTTTTGATTCAGTTTCAGTAAAAACAACTTTCCGCGAAACTTTAGCAGAAAAAGGAATTATTTTCATGTCAATTTCGGAAGCAATTAAAGAGCATCCAGAATTGGTGAAAAAATACATTGGTAAAGTAGTTCCACCAACAGATAACTTTTATGCAGCTTTAAACTCGGCAGTTTTCTCGGACGGATCATTCTGTTATATTCCAAAAGGTGTTCGTTGTCCAATGGAATTGTCAACTTATTTCCGTATCAACTCAGCAGGAACAGGACAGTTTGAACGTACATTGTTAATTGCGGATGAAGGTTCTTATGTTTCGTATTTAGAAGGTTGTACAGCGCCAATGCGTGATGAAAACCAATTACACGCTGCTGTGGTTGAGTTAATCATTATGGACGATGCTGAGATCAAATATTCTACAGTGCAAAACTGGTATCCAGGTGATGATAAAGGAAAAGGTGGAGTTTTCAACTTTGTAACAAAACGTGCAGTTTGTGAGAAAAATGCAAAAGTATCGTGGACGCAAGTTGAAACAGGTTCTGCGGTAACGTGGAAATATCCTTCTTGTATCTTAAAAGGTGATAATTCGGTAGGAGAGTTTTACTCAATTGCGGTAACAAATAATTATCAACAAGCAGATACGGGAACAAAAATGATTCACATCGGTAAGAATACGAAATCAACAATTATTTCGAAAGGTATTTCTGCAGGAAAATCTCAAAATTCTTATCGTGGTTTGGTTAAAGTAATGAAGAATGCCGAAGGAGCACGTAATTTCTCTCAATGTGATTCATTGTTGATGGGTAATGAGTGTGGTGCGCATACTTTCCCTTACATCGAGATCGAAAATAAATCAGCTCAATTAGAGCACGAAGCAACAACTTCTAAAATTGGTGAAGATCAATTGTTCTATTGTAATCAACGTGGTATCGATACAGAAAAAGCGATTGCATTAATCGTAAATGGTTTTAGCCGAGAAGTATTAGACAAATTACCAATGGAGTTTGCCGTTGAAGCGAAAAAATTATTAGAAATCTCATTAGAAGGTTCTGTAGGATAGTTCTTAGAAACTAGAATTGAGAAGTTAGAAATTAACAATAATAAATAGATAACATAGTTGGAGGATTCTAAAATCTAACATCTAAAATTTAAGATAAAAATGTTATTAAATATAAAAGACTTACACGCTCGTATCGAAGAGCGCGAAATTTTAAAAGGTTTAAACCTTCAAATTAATCCAGGTGAAGTTCACGCGATTATGGGACCTAATGGTGCTGGGAAATCAACTTTGTCTAACGTTATTACAGGTAAAGAAGAATACGAAGTAACAGATGGTGATATCGAGTTTGATAATGAATCAATCTTAGAATTAGCACCAGAAGAAAGAGCACAAAAAGGAATTTTTATGTCTTTTCAATATCCAATCGAAATTCCTGGAGTTTCTGTAACAAACTTCATCAAAACTTCTATCAACGAAACGCGTAAAGCGCAAGGTTTAGAAGAAATGGGAGCTTCTGAAATGTTGAAAGAAATTCGTGCGAAAGCTGAATTATTAGGGATCAAAAAAGATTTCTTATCTCGTTCGCTTAATGAAGGTTTTTCTGGAGGTGAGAAAAAACGTAACGAAATTTTCCAAATGTTAATGTTAAACCCAAAATTAGCGATCTTAGACGAAACTGATTCTGGTTTAGATATTGATGCTTTACGTATTGTTGCGGACGGTGTAAATGAATTCAAAAATGAAAACAATGGAGTGTTAGTAATTACACATTACCAACGTTTATTAGACTATATCGTTCCTGATTTTGTACACGTTTTAGCAGATGGGAAAATCATTAAATCTGGTGGTAAAGAATTAGCTTTAGAATTAGAAGCAAAAGGTTACGACTGGGTAAAAGAAGAAGCAGGAATCTAATTAATTTAGAAGTTAGATATTAGAAGTTAGATATTAGATATTAGAAGTTAGAAAGTGGTGAAAAAATATTTTTAAATCCAGAATCTAAAATCTAAAATCTGAAGTCTGAAATCTAAAATCTGAAATCTAAAATCTAAAATCTTATAAAGATGATTGATTTAAAAGAAAATTTAGTTTCTCGTCATTTAGTGTTCAACGAAAAAAATAAAGTGAATAAAGGAATCGAAGGTTTACGTCAAGAAGCCATCGAAATCTTTAATCAAAAAGGTTTTCCGACACGTAAAGACGAAGAATGGAAATATACAAATCTTGCTCCTTTGTTGAAGGTGGATTACAAATTGTTCCCAGAAGACGAAGTTGCAGTAGAGTACAAAGACATCAAGAAATATTTGATTAATGATATCGATACATACACAATCGTATTTATTAACGGAAAATATTCTTCGTTTTTGTCAAATACAACACACGATGAAGCTGATATTTGTGTCTTGTCAAGTGCAATGCATAAAACAACTCATCAAGCTGTAATTGAGAATTATTACGGTAAAATTGCGAAAAAAGGTGAAAGCTTAGTTGCGTTAAATACAGCTTTTGCAAAAGATGGAGCTTACATTTATGTTCCAAATAATGTGATTTTATCTAAGCCAATTCAGATTGTTTATTTCTCAACAGGAGCTTCTCAAGAAGCAATGTATCAACCACGTAATTTGGTTGTAGTTGGAGATAATGCGCAAGTTCAAATTATCGAAAGACATCAAACATTAGACGAAAAAGCAAACTTAACAAATGTTGTTTCTGAGGTGAATGTTGGACGTAATTCTGAAATTCATTGGTATAAATTCCAAAATGATTCTAACGATGCTTCTTTGGTTGATAATACATACATCAACCAAGAAAGAGACTCTCGTGCAAATGTATTTACGTTTGCTTTTGGAGGGAAAATTGTTCGTAACAATTTGAATTTCTTCCAAAATGGAGAAAATTGTAACTCTGTAATGGACGGAATTACGGTGATTGATGGAAAACAACATATCGATCATCATACATTTGTGGAACATAATTTCCCGAATTGTGAGTCACACGAATTGTACAAAGGAATTTACGATGATAAAGCACAAGGAGTTTTCAATGGTAAAATCTTTGTTCATAAAGAAGCACAAAAATTGAATGCATTCCAACAAAATAATAATGTTTTATTATCTGATGGAGCTTCAATTAATACAAAACCTCAATTAGAGATTTTTGCTGATGATGTAAAATGTTCTCACGGATGTACAGTTGGGCAATTAGAAGAAGAATCTTTATTCTACATGCAACAACGTGGTATTCCGAAGAAAGAAGCGAAAGCAATGTTATTGTATGCTTTTGCTGCAGACGCTTTGCGACATGTACAAATTCCGCAAATCTCAAATAGAGTAAACTCTATAATTGCAAAAAAATTAGGAGTTAGTTTAGATTTCGAATTATAATTGAATGTACGAAAGTATTAAGTCATAAGTATAAAGTTGTAAGTTTACTTACAACTTTTTTTAACCTAATACATTTTACAAACTACATAATACAATAAAAAATGTCAATAGATATTCAACAAATAAGAAGTCAATTTCCAATTTTAAATAGAGAAGTCAACGGAAAACCATTGGTTTATTTAGATAATGGTGCAACTTCTCAAAAACCGAAAGTTGTTTTAGATGTTTTAGACGAATATTACGAAAAGTACAATGCAAATGTACATCGTGGAATTCATACATTAAGTCAAGAAGCAACAGATTTGATGGAAGAATCACGCCGTAAGATTCAGAAATTTATCAATGCGAAACATGATTACGAAATCATTTTTACGCGTGGAACAACGGAAGGAATTAACTTAGTTTCTAATTCACTTCGTAATGTTTTAACAGCAGATGATGAAATTATTATTACCGAAATCGAGCATCATTCTAACATCGTTCCTTGGCAATTGTTGTGTCAGCGAACTGGTGCAAAACTGAAATATATTCCGTTAACTGCAGAAGGTATTTTGGATATTGAGAAGTTGGATGATTTATTGACAGAAAAAACCAAATTAGTTTGTGTTAATCAAGTTTCGAATGCTTTAGGTGTTGTAAATCCAATCAAAACGATTATCGAAAAAGCGCATGCAAAAGGTGCTTGGGTTTTGATTGATGCGGCACAATCTGCTCCACATACTGCAATAGATGTACGAGCAATGGATTGTGATTTCTTGGTATTTTCTGGACACAAAATGTATGGACCAACAGGAATTGGCGTTTTGTATGGAAAAGAAGATATCTTGAATGAATTACCGCCTTTCCATGGAGGAGGAGAGATGATAAAAGATGTCACGATGGAAGTTTCGACTTATGCTTGTTTACCTTTTAAATTTGAGGCTGGAACACCAGATATTGCAGGAATTATCGGACTTGGAGCTGCGGTAGATTTTATCAATTCGATAGGAATACAAAACATTCACGATTATGAAAAAGAATTGGTAGATTATACAATTCAACGTTTATCAGAATTTGATGAAGTGGAGATTTATGCAAAAGATGCAGAACATTCTGGCGCTGTTTCATTCAACTTAAAATTTGACGGCGTTCACTCATCAGATGTCGGAATGATTTTAGACAAAAAAGGAATTGCAGTTCGTACTGGTCATCATTGTGCGCAACCAATTATGCATCATTTCAATATTCCAGGAACGGTACGCGCTTCATTCGCTGTTTATAACACAAAAGAAGAAATAGATACATTTATCGATGGTTTAAAAACCGCGATTAGAATGTTAGGATAGTATTAAAAGGATTTCATTTTTTGAAATCCTTTTTTGTTTCATTTAATTTTTTATTTTTGATGTAATTAATACTAAAAACTTATGCAAACTGAAAATAAATTATTAGAACTAACATTAGATAAATTACAGGCTAAACATAAAAAAGTTAATAAACTAACAGTTAAGATTCAAGTTATATTACTTATAATTTCCATTTCACTTACTCTTGGAATTTTTGCAAATTATTTAAAACTTATAAATGTCGTTTTTGTTTCTTTATCTGTCATTTTTATTCCATTTATTACAGATTTAAATCAAATCAACCAAGAATTAAAAAATAGAAGAAATTAATTCTTAAGATTTTTATGAGTGATAAATGTATGACTTGTGGTAATCTAATTACAGAAAATTTCTGTGGAAATTGTGGTCAACGTAAAAATAAGAGAATTAATAAAACTTATATATTGGATGAATTACAAGATTTGTATGCGCATACAAACAAAGGTTTCTACTACACATTAAAGAAAACAGCAATAAATCCTGGTAAAACAGCAAGGGAATTTATTGAAGGAAGTCGTGTTAATCATTATAAGCCTTTAATGTTTGCTTTGGCACTTTCTGGTATTGCATCATTTTTAAGTTATCAAGTAATTGGTCTAAATGACATTTTTAAAGAGACTTATAGGTCAATGGGATTTAATAATAAGTTTTCAAATGATATAATTACTTTCTTAGCTAGTAATAATGCATTATTGATGTTAGCATTACTTCCATTTTTTGCTATACTTACAAAAATTGTTTTTAGAAAATGGGGTGAAAATTATTATGAACATGTAGTGATGAATTCATTTATTTTATCGTTTTATACAATAAGTTCAATATTGATAATATATCCACTAATGTATTTTTTTAAAAATGATTTGGAAATTATTTTTAAAATTACTTCATTAAGTTTTTTATTACTTCCATTTATTTTATTCTTCTTTTATAAGAATTATTATTCAACAAAATCAGTAAAATTGATTATATGGAAAATCTTTTTAATTTTTTTGTTAATGATACTTTCATATATCGTTTTAATAATCATATTTAGTCTAATAGTAGGTTTAATGATTGTAATAAATCCAGAGTTTGGAAACTATTTTAGAAAAAGTTAATTAATAAAACAATAAAAGGGAAATAATTCAACAATTACTTCCCTTTTATCTTAAACGCTAAAGAAGCACAATTTCATCAATTATAATTTCTGTAATCGTTTTTTGTTGACCATCTTTATCTTGATAATCTCGGTAAGTCAATTTACCTTCTATAGCAAGTTGCTTCCCTTTTTCTACGTGTTTTTCGATCACTTTTACAATTGGTCCGTAAGCAATTAAATTGTGCCAAGTTGTTTGCTGAACTTTTTCACCTTTGCTATTAGTGTAGCTTTCGTTTGTTGCTAGACTAAATTTAGCAAACTTCTTTTCGTTTTCTAATGTTTTAACTTCAGGACTACTACCTGCATTCCCAATTAGTTGAACTTTGTTTCTTAATGTACTCATGGCGATAAATAATTTAAAAATTAATGTATTACCAAATTTAAGAAATTGTTTTTAAAATATTCGTTTTTAAGTATTTAACTATTATAAAACATGTTCTTTAAATAATTTATCCAATGTTTTATCAAGGTTTGTTGTTTTTCCTGGATGCGGACGAGAGCTTTGTATAGACGAACTTCTAACAGCGGTTAACCAACGAAAACGCTCTGGCGTTTCGAAATCAGAAATAGCAGATTCAGGATGAATTCCTTCTGCAATTTTAGATAAAGCATTCAAATTACTGTCAATAAAATCAAGGTCTAATTCGTGGCAAAAAGCATTGATTCTATTGTCGTTAATAAAATATTTTACTTTCAAATAATTTTCCTTTTTCGAAAATAAAATCACTCCAACATTGATAAATTCTTCGCGTTCAACTTTCGGAACCAAACGAAGAATTGCATACTCATATAAGATTTTTTCTGGCATTATTCGCTTCGTTTATAAAAAGTTCGGTATGTTGTAATCGTGTTTTGATAAATGTTTTGTAAACTGTTCTCATTTCCTTGTGAGTAGAATGTGTAACTTCTGTTTCTAACCATTCATCAGGAATCAGATTAACAATTTCATCTATGATCTCATCATTTAAAACAACTTTAAATTCTGTGTCAACTTCTTCAAGTTTTGTCGCATTTTTCAATAAAACATGGTCTTTTATTGGAGTAAAAGGAGCAAGAGCAGCTTTTTCCCAGTTGTCCCACGAATGATGAAAATAATAAGAAGCACCGTGATCAATTAACCACAATTCTTTGTGCCACATTAACATATTTGTATTACGAAAAGTACGATCGACATTCGTTAAAAAAGCATCTAACCAAACAATTTGCGAAGATAGTTTATCATTAATTTTCATCACAGCAGGATCATAATTAATAGCACCAGATAAATAGTGTAGAGCTAAATTTGTTCCTTCGCTAAATTTTAACAAATCCTGAATTTCTTCGTCGGCTTCAGATTGACCAAAATATTCGTCCAAATTTGCAAAAACTAATTCAGGGACTTTAAATCCTAAAACACGTGCAATTTCACCTCCTAACAATTCGGAAATCAACATGCGAGGTCCATGACCAGCACCTTTAAATTTTAAAACATATTTAAAACCGTCATCTGCATCAGCTAATGCAGGCAAAGAACCACCTTCGCGCAAAGGTTGTAAATAGCGTTCAACAGTAACTGTTCTTAACTCAATTTTATTCATTCTCTAAAATTACGATGAAAAATTTAAAATAATTTTCACATTTATAATTTTTAAATATCATTAATCTTATAGATTTTTGACTGTTAAAATTTTTAAAAGCAAAATATAGTTGAGTAAACTTGTCAAAATAGGAAGATTTGTAGTGCGAAAAAGTATATTAATTGTTGGATTAATAGCGATTTTCACTTTGATTGTGGCGTTGATTATTCAAATTTTTGCTTCATATTACATTTATAATTATCAAGGAAATATTCCGTCAGATTATCGTGTGGCAGTTGTTTTTGGTGCAAAAGTGCAAGCTAATGGACAACCAACTCGTTTTTTGAAAGATCGTTTGGATGCTGCTATTCGACTTTATAAAGAAGATCAAGTGGATGTAATTTTACTTTCTGGAGAAAAACTTCATGAAAATTTTAACGAAATAGATGTTATGGAAAAATATCTGTTAGATAGAGGTGTTAAAATAGAAGATACATATCTTGATGGAGCTGGTTTAGATACATATAGTACAATATATAGAACTAAAAATATTTTTAAGTTTGATAAAGTTATTTTAATCTCTCAATCTTATCATCTTAAAAGAGCACTTTTTTTGGGTAAAGTTTTTGCATTGGATTGTATTGGATATAATGCGGATAGTGGACCTTATAAAACAGAAAGTAAACAGAGTTTTAGAGAGATTTTAGCGAATATAAAAGCTTTGTTGGATATTGGGAATGAAAGAACACCAGAAGTGATTATAGCCCCTAAAAAATAAAAAACTCCGCTCAAAATTTTGAGCGGAGTTTTTTATTTTAATATTCTATCAATGTAATAATATCTGTTGTAAAAGAAGTTAATTTATCTTTTCCGTTTAAGAAAGTCAAATCAACAATAAACGAAAATTGTGTTGTTTTACCACCACATTTTTCTACTAGTTTAGCACAAGCTTCAGCAGTTCCTCCAGTTGCTAAAACATCATCATGAATTAATACACGTGCACCATCTTTGATGTAATTCGAATTTACCTCGATGGTTGCTTGTCCATATTCCAAATCATAGGACTGACTAATAGTTGGAGGAGGTAATTTACCAGCTTTACGAATTAATACAAAAGGAACTTTTAATTTTTGCGCAATCTGAATTCCATACAAAAATCCACGGCTTTCAATTCCACAAACAATATCCACTTTACCTTTAGCTTTTTCTACAAAAGCGTCTACAATTTCGTCCGAAAGGTCAGGATTTAAGAACAATGGAGTAATATCTTTGTAGACAATTCCTTCTTTTGGAAAATCGATAACGTCTACAATCGTTTGATTGATTTTTTCTTGAAGTGTTGACATTCGTTTTTAATCATGTTTTGTTAAGGAACAAATTTAATGAGAAATCATTTGTTAGAATTTGTTTTAACGAATAATTAATCATTCTAAATAATATTATAAGCCTAAACTTGTCCAAATACGTTCTGGAATACGAACAGGGCGACGAGTTTCAGCATCAATACAACATAAAATAGTATAGCCTTGATTAATTATTTTTCCAGCTTCATTATAAATATTGTAATCAAAACGAATGCGAACACCTTTGTCGCGTTCAGGAACTGTTGTTTCAATTTCTATTAATTCATCGTACAAAGCGCTTCCAATGTATTTTGTATGCATTTCAATAATTGGCATCTGAATTCCCATTGCTTCCAATTCGGAATAAGGAAAGCCACGTTCACGCATCAACTCTACACGTCCAATTTCATAAAACTCGGGATAGTTTCCATAATAAACCACTTTCATTTGATCGGTGTGTTTATATAGAATACGAGTTTTGGTGCGAAAAACATTCAATTGTTCAGTTTGTTCTATCTTCTCCATAATTTTCTAAAACATCATTTTAATCTTCAAAAGTAGAGAACAAAAAAAAGACTTTATCATTAATTATATAAAAAATGAAAAAGTCTATTCAGTAATTTTTTTGTAATCCATCCAACTAAAAGAAGTTTGTGAAGAATCTTTTTGCTCTTCTTTTAAGAAATCATATTGAATTTGAATGTTCGTTTTGAAAGTAGGATTTGCGATTTCGTAATAAAAAATCTTTACGTTTTCATCTTCACCTTGTTCAATTCGTAAAAGAGAAAAATTATTTTTGATTCCTAAATCATTTAAATGATTTTCTACTTTGATAATTGCAAAATCAATTTTTTCTTGTGTAATTTCCATAATGAAACAAAAATAAGAATTATAAATATTATAAGACAAAATATGGCTGAAAAAGATTATCTTTGCAGGACTTTTTTTATCTAAAACTACTTGTTGAATATTTCTAATTATACAAAGTATTTTTTAATATATCAATACCCTTTTCATTTTTTTTATTCAAAATTTGTTCACAATTTTGTAGAGAAGCTTTTGTTAAAAAACTTCATTGAATATCAGTAAATTACATTAAAACTTAAGCACTTTTGGACAATATTACAATGATAACTGCAAATTCTGTGTGGGAAAAATGTTTGTCGTTTATTAAAGACAACATTGCAGAAGATGCATTCAATACTTGGTTTGTTCCGATTCGTCCGGGCAAGCTAAATAATAATGTTTTAACAATACAGGTACCAAGTAAATTTTTTTACGAATGGTTAGAGGAGCATTATATCAAAATTTTAAAAAGTGCATTACAAAAAGAATTAGGCTCTGAAGCGAAATTAGTTTACAGTATTTTGATGGATCAAAAGTCTCAAGGACGTGAACCATTTACAGTTCGTATTCCAAGTTCGAATAAAGAAAAACCTCGCCCACAAGAGGTTGAAGCGCCAATTAATTTGCAGGCTGGTAAAATGATGAATCCTTTCATTATTCCAGGATTACAAAAATTAAAGATTGATTCGCAATTAAATCATAATTATACATTCAATAATTTTATCGAAGGAGAATCAAACCGATTAGCTCGTGCAGCTGGTCGTGCTATTGCCAAACGTCCAGGAGGAACTTCGTTCAATCCACTATTTATTTATGGTGGAGTAGGATTGGGGAAAACTCACTTGGTGCATGCGATAGGTTTAGAAGTAAAAGATTTACACCCAGAGAAAACTGTTTTGTATGTTTCGACAGAGAAATTTACTCAACAATTTATCGAAGCTGTAAAAAATAATAATCAAAATGATTTCATTCACTTCTATCAAATGATTGATGTTTTGATTATGGATGATATTCAGTTTTTATCTGGAAAAGCAAAAACGCAAGAAGTTTTCTTCCATATATTTAATCATTTACATCAAAGAGGAAATCAAATTATTTTGACTTCGGATAAATCTCCAGCAGATATTCAAGACATGGAAGACCGCTTGATTTCACGTTTTAAATGGGGATTATCAGCCGATTTGCAAAATCCTGATTACAATACACGTCTTTCTATTTTGAAGCAAAAATTAGAAAACGATGGCATCGAATTCCCTGATGAAGTAATGGATTATATTGCACAAAATATTGATACAAATGTGCGTGAGTTAGAAGGTTCATTAAATTCAATCATAGCGCAAGCAACGTTGAATAAACGCGAAATTACGTTAGATTTAACAGCACGTACTTTATCAAAATTAGTACAAACTGCTCGTAAAGAAATCTCGATTGATTACATTCAGAAAACAGTTTGTGAATACTTCAAAGTAAAAATGGAAGATATTCAGTCTAAAACACGTAAGCGTGATGTAGTTCAAGCGCGTCAATTAGCGATGTATTTTGCAAAACAATATACAAAAGCGTCGTTGGCAAGTATTGGGACACAAATTGGTAAACGTGATCACGCAACAGTTTTACATGCTTGTAAAACTGTGAAAAATTTACAAGAAACGGATAAGCAATTCCGTGGTTATATCGAAGATATTTCACGTAAAATTGCAGATTAATCTATAAATACTTTTTCAATGAAAATTTTGATGGTTTGTTTAGGTAATATTTGTCGTTCTCCGTTGGCAGAAGGAATTTTACAAACAAAGGTTGGCGACAATCATTTGGTAGATTCTGCTGGTACGGGCGATTGGCATGTTGGTGAACAACCAGATAGACGCTCGGTTGCGGTTGCTAAAAAATATGGTGTTGATATTTCTGATCAACGTGCGATGCATTTCAATCCAGTTTTTTTCGATGAGTTTGATCTAATCTTTGCAATGGATGAACAAAATTTAATCGATTTGCAAAAATTGGCTCGAAACGAAGAGGAGCAAAGCAAAATTAAATTGATCTTGAAAGACGGAATAGGGCAAACGCAAAATGTACCTGATCCTTACTACGATGGTGAAGATGCTTTCGAGCATGTTTATCAATTATTAGATGAAGCCACAGACGGAGTCATCAAAAAATACAATCTTTAAAATTATACAATGAAAACGGCTAAAGTTTATTTGATTCCTTCACTTTTAGGTGAAAGCGAACACAGTAGAGTATTGCCTTTATACAATCTTGACGTTATTCGAGCAATTGATACGTTTGTGGTAGAAAACGAAAAATCTGCACGTAAATTTATCAAACAAGTTTGCCCCGAAAAAGTTCAAGCCGATTTAGATATTTACATTCTAAACAAAGATACAGAGCCAGAAGAAATGTTAGATTTGATCAAATTATTAGATCAAAATAAAACCTTGGGAATTATTTCCGAAGCTGGTTTGCCTGCGGTTGCAGATCCAGGAGCACAATTGGTAAAAGTTGCGCAACAGAAACGCATTCAGGTTGTCCCTTTGGTTGGGCCATCGTCAATTCTTTTGGCGTTAATGGCTTCTGGAATGAATGGTCAAAACTTTGCTTTTCATGGTTATTTACCAATTGATAAAACGGAACGTAAAAAGAAATTAGCCCATTTAGAAGCTGAAAGTGCTAAATCTGGAATTGCTCAAATTTTTATGGAAACGCCATACCGTAACAATCAAATGGTAGACGATTTAACGAAAATTCTTCGTGCCGAAACCAAGATTTGCGTTGCATGTCACATTACATTAGAGGATGAAGATATCCGCACGTTATCGATTAAAGAGTGGAAAAACGAAAAGTATGATTTTCATAAACGTCCCGCAATTTTTGTCATGCAAGCTTAAAATTTTTATAATATAGATCAACACTTCGTGTTTCTTTTCGCGAGTCGTTGCTCCAAAGTATACGAGAAAGCCAACATATAGATGTTGGCTTTCTCGTATAATCATTTTTTGCGGTGAAAATAATTGAAGTGAGAAAATTAAAAAGTTTATTCTTTTATACGATTTTTCAAATCCATTTCCGCACCAAGAATTCTTGTTATTTCAATTTCATCTTTAGTTAGAATTCTATAAAAGATAATATGTTGATTGGCTAAAAATCCATAAAGTTCAGAATTAACCTCATTATAACTTCTTCCAATCATCGGATTTTCGGCTAATAATTGACAAAAATTGATTAGTTCTTCATAATATTTATCCGCTTGATTCTCTGACCAAAACTCAAACGTATATTCATATATTTTCGAAAGATCTTCAACAGCTTTATTTGTCAAGAAATAGTTAGCCATTATTTTTCATTTTGGCTTTTAAAGTTTCGAGGTGTTTCTTTGCATCAAAATCCTCTGCAATTCCACTATCTATACCTTCTTGTATTGAATTTTTCAATAACTGAATTTTATCTTCTTCTTCTTCCAAAAGTCTCAAACCAGCTCTAATAACCTCACTTGCATTTTTGTATCTACCTTGAGAGACTTTTGTATCAACAAATTCTTCAAAATAATCTCCCAAAGAAACAGATGTATTTCGTCCCATAACTTCTTATTAAGTTTAATAAAATAAAGTTACCAAATTTTGGTAACTATTACTAATGTTTTAATATTGAATTTGTTTTCCGTCATATGTTAACTATTTTTATCTAGTTTGCAAACCTCTTCTATAATGATAAAATGGAATTGTTGGACAGAATTTAATTCAGTTTTTCATCATTTTAATCATCTTACTTAGATAAAAAAATGATAAGTTGCTTCGCTATTTATATTATCTATTTATGTTTTGTTGAGTATGAATAAAGAAATAACTATCTTAATACGAATTAATTAACTAAAACAATATGCTATGGCAATAAAATTTAACTTAGTAGAAAAACCGCAACCAGGTGTCGCTGGAGGAGGTGTAAAAAAATGGTATGCAAGCGCAAAAGCCGATGGAGAAATTAGCATTGATGAATTGACTGTAGAAATTGAAAAGTTTTCGGCACTTTCTGAAGCTGATATTCGAGGTGTTATCATTGCGTTAGAAAATGTAATTATTAACCAAATTGTAAATGGAAAGATTGTACGTTTGGATAAGTTAGGCAGTTTTTATCCTAGCTTAAGTAGTGAAGGCGCAACTTACGAAACTGATTTTAATGTTAGTTTAATTAAAGGTGCAAAAATTAATTACCGACCAGGTAAACGTATTTCTGAAGCGTTAAAAGTTGCTAAATTTCAGAAGGTAAAGAGAGTGTAGTAAAAAGGAAGCTTCTTGTTGGTTGAAAAGAAGCTTCCTTTTTACTAATTAGAAGCCTCTCGTTGATCAACGAGAGGCTTCTTGTTTGATGGTTGCATATTGATTAGATGATGTAAATAGCTAAATCGTGTAATATGCTATTTTTTTAAGAAGATAAATTGATTCGTTCAGTTTCTATTTCTGTCATTCTCTTTTAGTAATTTTATAATTAATCTGAAAAAACCAAAACCAAAAAAAAATATTCCTATAATTCCAACTACCCAAGCAATAGTAGGATTGTATTTTCTAGATCCATCAAATAGATGATTAAAAGGCAAAATAAAATAGCTAGTTATAGTAAAAATGAGAGCGCCTAATATATTAGCAATGTTTTTAGTTGAGTTACCATAAAATCTATTAATTAGAATGTAGAATACAACAGCTCCTCCACCAAAAAATAATAGAGATAAAAGCGCTATTATATTTGTTTGCTTTTCTTCCGAAATAATTAATAATGTAATAGATAGAATTACAAATAGAATACTGATAAAGAAAAATATATATTTTTTTATAATCATTGTGCAAGATAATAGTTTAAACTTTTTGATTGAAGTGGAGATAAATTTACAACTATAATTTTGGTTTTAAAGTTTAATAATAACCCAAATTCAACCTATATTTAATATAAAATCATCCAAAATGAGAAAAATAGAACAACTTTTTAGTGAATATGGAGAAAGTCATCAAAATGGGACAAACAAAACCATTCATTGGATTTGTGTTCCTTTAATCTTTTGGACGATTCTTGGTTTTATTTCCTACATTCCAACACCACATTTTTATATTCCAAGTTTTGGTTATATCAGTATAGCTTCAATCATTGCGTTGGTAATTGTTTCAATTTTTTATTTTAGATTATCGGTTGTCGTTGGTCTAATTATGATTTTTCTAATGCTGCTGATGGAATATTTTATTTCGTTGTGCAATCTTCAATTCGGTACAAAATCATGGATAGTTTATTTGGTGGTATTTATTATCACGTGGATTTTACAATTTGTCGGACACAAAATAGAAGGGAAGAAGCCAAGTTTTCTCAAAGATTTACAATTTTTGTTGGTCGGACCAATTTGGTTGTTAGGTTTTATTTTACGTAAAATCGGAGTTAAGTATTAATCTATTTCTTACTCAAAATTTCATTTACTTTTTTCTCAATAGCTTCTGATAATCTGCTAAAACCTAAATCATTTGGATGAATTCCGTCTGTAGAACCTTCATTATCCGAACCGATTAAATTATCACCTTTCAATAAATACAAATCTTTTATACCATCTTTTGTCAACGCATCGTATTGTGCGCGATAGGTTTGATTTTGTCTTGTCATATCTTCGTGAGCTGTTAAATCAAATTTACTCATTGGTCGAATCAAGCTTTCTACCATCAAGATTGGCGTTTTTGGATGATATTTTCGGAGTAATTTGACGAACGGAATTGTTCTACTTTTGATTTCTTCAGGAGAACTATTCGGAACACAATCCAAGATAAACAAATCAACACCTTGAATATCTTTAATCATTTCAGCTAATTCAATTTCAATTTTAGCATTTCCACTCAAACCAAGATTAATGAATTCGTAACCTGTTTTTCGCGTTAAAATAGAAGGATAATTCATTCCAGGACGACTTGCTGACGCACCTTGTACAATGCTCGAACCATAAACCACGATTTTCTTTTTATACGCAATCGGTTGATTGATAAAATTAGCAGAAGCATCAATTCCTATTTTTAAGTCTGTAATTTCGTTCCAAAGTGGTAAATAAAGCATGAATTCCTTTTCTGTTTTAGATAAATTCTTGACAATATCATATTCACTTTTGATATTTTGCTGATTTGGTAAAGCCGCACCCGCAAAAATCCACTTTCCGTTTTCTTTGATATACAAATCCAATCCACGAGCCATAATTCCAGTTGTATTCGCACCCAAATAAGTAGAACGAGTTGTCCAATCTAGTTTTATTTGCGATGTATTCGATTTAAATGTAACATATAATCCAGCGGAAGCAGTAAATAAACCTTTTACTTTTTCGGGAAGATTTGCGTATTTGTTGGTATCGATTCTGTGATAAAAAGGCGCATTATCAAAGGCTTTTCCTTGTAGAGTAAATTCTTTATTTGTGATATATTTGATTTGTCCAAATACTTGAAAAGAACAAATAAGTGCAAAAAGCAGAAAGAAATTTTTCATTGATTATAATTGATTAAAGGTTAAAATTAAAAAAAGACTTCCAATTCGGAAGTCTTTTTTTGTTTCATGTGTTTGTCTTAAGCGTGTTTACACTTTAAGGTCTGTATGAGCGCCTAAAAGTGCTTTATTTTCTTCGATAATTGGATCAACCAAATCTTTTAAGAATTCCTCTGTTTGTTCAGAAGCAAATCCTGTAAAGTTTTTTGGATCTAATAATTCGACTAATTTTTCTTTATCAATTTTTACATTATCATCAGCAATAATACGCTCAATCAAATCGTTAGATTTTCCTTCCATTTTCACTTGTTTTGCAGCTTCCATAGAGTGTGTACGAATAATTTCGTGTAATTCTTGACGATCTCCACCATTTTTAACACCTTCCATAATGATATATTCAGTTGCCATAAATGGTAATTCCTCTGCGATATGCTTCTCGATGATTTTAGGATAAACGACTAAACCATCTAAAATATTGTTCCAAATGATTAAAATTGCATCAATCGCTAAGAAAGCTTGAGGAACCGCTAAACGTTTATTGGCAGAATCATCTAACGTTCTTTCGAACCATTGAGTAGACGCAACCATTGCTGGAGAAGTTGCCAAAGACATCACATATTTCGCTAAAGAAGCAATACGCTCAGAACGCATAGGATTGCGTTTATATGCCATTGCAGAAGATCCAATTTGATTTTTCTCGAAAGGCTCTTCAATCTCTTTTAAATTTTGTAATAAACGTAAGTCGTTTGTGAATTTATGAGCAGATTGTGCAATGTTTGATAATAATTCTAATGCTTGTGCATCAATTTTACGATCGTAAGTTTGTCCTGAAACTGCAAAAACATTTTTGAATCCGAAACGTTCAGATAATTTTTTGTCTAATGTTTTTACTTTTTGGTAATCTCCATCAAATAATTCTTTGAAAGATGCCGCTGTACCAGTTGTTCCTTTTACTCCACGAAAACGTAATGTATCTATTCTGAATTCTAATTCTTCTAAATCTAATAAAACAGATTGTAACCAAAGTGTTGCACGTTTTCCAACGGTTGTTAATTGTGCTGGTTGGAAATGAGTAAATCCTAAAGTAGGTAAATCTTTGTATTGACGTGCAAATTTAGCTAAACCATCAATCACATTGATTAATTGTCCTTTTACGTGTTGAAATCCATCACGAATCTGAATCAAATCTGTGTTATCGCCAACAAAAGCTGAAGTTGCACCTAAGTGAATAATCGCTTTTGCGCTTGGTGCAACATCTCCGTACGTATGCACGTGAGCCATTACATCATGACGAAACTTCTTTTCGTAAGCCGCAGCAACATCATAATCAATATTAGTTGCGTTATCTTTCAGCTCTTGAATTTGTTCGTCTGTAATATCTAATCCAAGTTCCTTTTCAATTTCTGCTAAAGCAATCCAAAGCTGTCTCCATGTTGTAAATTTTTTCTCAGGAGAAAAGATATATAGCATTTCGTCGCTACAATATCTCGATTCTAAAGGATTTTGATACTTGTTCATTGTATTTGTTTGTTTTGTTTTTTAAAATTTTTTCAAAATGGTTTGCACATCTTTCACATAATAACCTTCGAAAAGGTAAGCGTGTATCAGCAATGGAAATAATTGTGCAATCGGTAAACGCTCTTCAAAATTTGGTGCTAAAGGACTATTTTCGTGATAAGCATCAAAAAATACATCATCAAATCCTCCAAAAAGCTTTGCAATAGCCAAATCCATTTCGCGATGACCATAATAAATTGCAGGATCTATAACCGAGAATTCACCTTTTTTATTGGCTAAAATATTTCCGTTCCAAAAATCTCCATGCAATAAAGCTGGCTTTTCTTCTGGAAATATCGAATTCAATTGTTTACATAAATTCTCTGCAGATTTTATTTGTTTTGAATTGATTAATTGTTTGTTTTGCAGTAGTTTCATCATTGGCATGATGCGATTTTTTGCATAAAATTCGCTCCAAGAATCCGTTAAACTATTCGGTTGAACGACAATAGCAATGTAATTATCTTCTGACCAACCAAATTGTTTACTTGTATTTTGATGAAGTTTTGCTAAATTTTTTCCTAAGTTTTCCCAATTTACAACAGTTGGAGTAGAGGTTTCCATCCATTCTAATAATAAATATTGAAAATCTTTTCCAGCTTCACCAACATTTACCACTTTCGGAACCGAAAATGTTTTGGTCTTTTTAATAGCTTCTAAAGCACGTGCTTCTTTCTTGAAAAGATGAGGAAAGTTGTTTGCGGAATTTACCTTTAAAAAATATTTTTTATCAAACGATTCTAATCGAAAAGCATCATTAATATCACCACCTTTTATTGGGACGATAGAATCTATATCTAAATTCAATTGTTTTAATCGTTCTAAAATTTCATTCATAAAAATATCTCATAAAGTTATAGCCCAACAAAAGTCAGGCTATACTATTTAATTTATTAAAATAAAGTTGTTCTAATAATGTTTTGAGAACGCTCTGGGCCAACCGAAACTAAATAAACTTCGATTCCTAAGTATTTCTCAATGTAGTGGATGTAGTCTTGCGCTGTTTGCGGTAACTCATCAAAAGATTTTACATTTGTAATATCTTCTTTCCATCCTGGTAATTCGTCGTATTGCGCTTCGTAATCAGCTAATTTAGTTGTAGAAGAAGTGAAATAATCAATGATTTTTCCGTCTTCCGTTTTGTAACCTGTACAAACTTTTACTGTATCAATATTCGACATTACATCTAATTTAGTAATTACTAAATGTGTAATTCCATTAATCATACAAGCGTGTTTCAACGCTACTAAATCTAACCAACCTGTGCGACGTGGACGACCTGTTGATGCTCCGAATTCGTGACCAACTTGACGAATTTGTTCTCCTAATTCGTTGTCCAATTCTGTTGGGAAAGGGCCGTTACCAACGCGTGTACAATATGCTTTCGAAACTCCGATCAAATTTTTCAATTTTGTAGGAGGAACTCCTGCACCAACACAAACTCCACCAGTTGTAGGAGAAGATGATGTAACGAATGGATATGTACCAAAATCGATGTCTAACATTAATGCTTGTGCACCTTCGAATAATACATTTTTACCTTCGTCAATCGCGTGATTGATTTCTAATTCAGAATCCATGATACGTTCTTTCAAACGCTCTCCGTATGCTAAATATTTTTCGTAAATATCTTCGAATTTTAATGGCTCTTTATTGAATAATTTTTCGAATAAAGCATTTTTAACCACTAAATTTTCTTTGATTTTTTCTGCTAAAACTTCAGGATTTAATAAATCAATTGCACGAATACCAACACGAGCTACTTTATCCTCATAACAAGGACCAATTCCGCGTTTTGTTGTACCAATTTGACTATCTTTTCCTGCAAATTCTTCACGATATTCGTCTAACAAAATGTGATAAGGCATAATTATATGCGCTCTTCTCGAGATAAAAACGTGATCTGTAGAATAACCTTTTGCTTCTAATTGTTCAGTTTCTGCAAAAAAAGCTTCAGGATTTACTACGACACCATTCGCAATAATACATTTTCCTTTGCATTGTAAAACTCCAGAAGGTAATAAGTGTAAGACAAATTTATCATCACCTACATAAACCGTGTGACCTGCGTTGTTACCACCTTGGTAGCGTACAACATAATCCGATTTTTCGGCTAATACATCTGTAATTTTTCCTTTTCCCTCGTCACCCCATTGAAGACCGACTACTACGTGTGTTGACATATTGTTTGTTCGTTATTTGATTTGGAATAAAAATGAAACTAATCATCTTTTCTTGGTTCACTGCAAAGGTAATTTAAACCTTGTCTTAAACAAATTTTAAACTCAATTTAGCACGATTATTTTTCAAGATTTTGTTAATAATTTTTGAAGATTAAATTAACCGAAAATTAACCGAATTCATTAAAATAAATAACGTATTTTTACAAACTTTTACACCAAAAATTTCCATATGAAAATTGAAATCTGGTCGGATGTAATGTGTCCATTCTGTTACATCGGAAAAAAACATTTTGAACAAGCTTTAATGCAAATTCCTTATCAAGATAAAATACAGGTTGAATGGAAAAGTTTTCAGTTAAATCCTGATTTATCTAAAACTGAAATTACTTCTGTGAATGATTATTTAATCGAAGCAAAAGGAATTTCGGAAGAACAAGTTTCGGCAATGAATAATCAATTGGCTGAGATGGGAAAAGCTGTTGGAATTGATTTTCAACAACAAAATTCTAAAGTTGTCAATACAGGTGATGCTCATCGATTGATTCATTTTGCGCAAGCAAATGGAAAAGGTTCGGAGGCAGAAGAAAGACTTTTTAAAGCATATTTTACAGAAGGTAAAAATGTAGCTAATTATGAAGTTTTGGCTGAATTGGGAGAAGAAATTGGTTTGAACAAAACCGAAGTTCTTGAAATGCTAAATTCTGATGCAAATGTTTTTGAAGTTGCTTCGGATATTTTAGATGCACGTAATATTGGTGTTTCTGGCGTTCCATTTTTCGTAATTGACCGTAAATATGCACTTTCTGGTGCTCAACCTGTCGAATATTTTGTTTCTGCTTTGACGCAAGCTTACGAAAAAGATCATTTGGATCAACCACAAAATGGTGCTTCTTGTGATGTAGACGGAAATTGTGATTAAAACAATTTGCAAATAAATATAGAAAAGGACTTCTATTGAAGTCCTTTTTTTCGTTTTATATCGATTGATAATTCTCTAAAAATTGTACAATTTTTTCTGCTAATTGATTTTTATGAAAAGTGCTTTTCAAAGTTTCGGCATCAGTAGGATTGCTAGCGAAACCTAATTCGATGAGAAAAGTTGGCTTTTTAGAATCTCTTAATATTTTAAAATTAGCTTTTTTCAAACCTCTGTTTTCGATAGAATTCATGCTAACTAATTGTGCTAATTCAGCTCCAATTTTCTCTGTATGAGGATCAGTATTATCTTTATTGATAAAAACTTCAGATCCTTTTAGTTCCTTATTCGAAGAGCTATTCAAATGCAAAGAAATAACTAATTCAGGATTCAATTCATGCATTTTATTAACACGAGATTGTAAATCTAAATTATCATTTCTATCTCTTGTTAAAATAACATTGATATTTTTCTTTTTAGCTAATTGTTGAATTTTTTGAGCCAACTCTAAAGAATATTCACTTTCTACAATATTTCCATTATTTGAACCTTTATCAAAACCGCCATGTCCAGCATCTATGACAAAAGTTTTAGCAGTTTGTGCAAACATGGTAGATGTTGCGAATAAACTTGTAATAGCAAATAGATATAGTTTCTTTTTCATAATAATCGTAATGATTTAATTAATATAAACATAATCAATTATTTATAAAAAATTACATTTTAGACTAAAAAAAGATGTAACATTTTAACTACTCAAGCGTCTATAAGGTATAAAAATTAACACAAATGAAATTTTACGTATCCATTCTAACGCTTTTTTTACTCCAGAATTTTTTATCTGCTCAATATTCTATAAAAGGAAAAATTGTCAATCAGGAAAATCAACCTGTCGAATTTTTAGATGTTTCTATTATTCAAAATGATTCTATTATAGATTTTATTACAACAAATACAGATGGAACTTTTCTTATTAAAACTCCAAAAGGAGAAGTCGAATTATTAATAGAAGAAATGGGAAAAGTTGTAGAACAACGAAAAATAGCTGTATACAATGATTTGGATGTAGGAAATATTGCGATAACGAGTCAACAATTAGGCTTGAAGGAAGTTTTGGTGCAAGGAAAAGCGAAGACGTATGAACGATTAGTTGACCGTTTGGTTTTTAACGTCGAAAATTCCATTGCGGCAATAGGTAGAGATGCTTTAGATGCTTTGAAAAATACACCTTCTGTCAAAATTAAGGATGATCAAATTTCTATTGTTGGAAAGAGTACGGTGAATGTTTTGGTGAATGATAGAATAGTTCAGATGAGTGGAAATGATTTAACAAATTATCTCAAAAGTATTCCATCTGCAAATATCAAAAAGATTGAAGTGATAACAAATCCTCCTGCAAAATATGAAGCTGAGGGAAATAGTGGATTAATCAATATTGTATTGAAAGAAGCAAAGCAAAATGCGTGGAGTACAACGTTGAGAAGTTCGTATACGCAAGGTATTTATGGGATATTGAATAATGGAATTAATTTTTCATACTCTAAAGATAAATTTTCTGCTTTAGTAGATTTGTCACATTATACAGGAAATAATATCTACACAAACGATATGAATTATGATTATCCAACTGAACATTGGAATCAAAAGGTAAGAAATAAAAATATGTATAGAGGTTTATCTGCTTTAACAACTTTAAGTTATAAGATAAATGATAAGAATACAGTTGGAATTCAATTTAACGGAGGGCATGATTTTTCGGCAAAGAGAGAAAAAACGAAAACAATTAGTAATCAAAATGAGCAGATTATCAAAGATTTTTCTACTAATTCTCGTACAAAGGGAGATGGAGATAACTATAATTTTAATTTGAATTTTACTCACAAGTTTGATACAATTGGAAAGAAATTTTCTGTTGATTTAGATTATATGTCGAATACAGGAGCTAATGGAAATGATTTTATTTCGGATATGTATTTCAAGAAAGAGCGCAAAACAATTTTAGCAAATAATCTAAATGATAAGGATATTCAGAATATTTCGGGGAAAATTGATTTTTATTTCCCATACAAAAAAGGAACGTGGGAATTTGGTTCAAAAGTAAGTTCTACAGAATCTGATTATAAATTGAATTCAGTTTTTACAGATATCAATACCAACGAGAATTTGATGACGCAAAATGATCATTTTAATTATACCGAGAATGTAGAAAGTTTGTATTTATCGTATCAACGAAAATTATCAGATAAATGGTCAACAAAAATTGGACTTAGAGGAGAATTTATGCAATCTAAAGCCAACTCGATTACCACAAATACTATTACGGAGAAAGAATATTTCAAATTATTTCCAACATTTTATATTCAATATCAGCCAACAGAAGATCATTCGTTCAATTTTAATTTTGGGCGAAGAATTCAACGACCAGCTTTTTGGGAATTAAATCCAAATAAATGGTACAGTAATCCTATTTCTTATACAGAAGGAAACCCTTTTATTCAACCAGCTTTTGTGTATAATTTCGAGTTAAGTTATGGATTCAAAGATTATTTACAAGCAAAAGTTTATTATCAAAATATACAAGATGGTTTTGGTCAAATTGCCTTTCATCAAGAGCAAGAGTTGGATGGTGAATTGACGCAAACACAAATATTTAAGCGATTAAATTATTATAAAATGTCTAATTATGGAATTAGTTTGTCATCAACTTTAAAACCTTATAAATGGTGGGAATCTAATCTTGAATTTAATTTTGGATTTAATAAATCAATCAATGAAATTGATGTGCTAGATAAAGAATATACAGGAAATGGAGCGAATTTTTCGGTTTATAATAACTTGAATTTAAATACTAAAAAAACGTTTACAGCACAAGTTAATTATACATTTGTACCAAAAGGAAAAAACAGAGAATTTGATTATAGTTCAAGTTCTTCGTTAGATATAGGCTTTAAATATTTAGCGATGGATAAGAAATTAACGTTGTCGTTGATGGCGTATGATATTTTTAAAACAGATCTTTCAACATTGTCGACAAATGTGCAAAATATTCCGCAATCGTTTAGACAATATTATGATTCGCAATCAATACGTTTTTCGGTTTCATATAAATTTGGTAATTCAAAAATCAATGTGAGTAAACGTCAAACTTCTAATGCAGAAGAAGCAAATAGGAGTGGAGGTAAATAGAGAAAAAACAAAAAATCTCAGAGCATTTTGCTCTGAGATTTTTTTATGTCTAATTTTTCAATGCTTCAAAAATTTTATCTGCTATTTTAGGGTAATTACTTTCGTTTGTTAAGATTTTTCGGTCATCGTCATTTGTCAAATAACCGATTTCAATCATAATAATTGGAACTTGTGAATCTCGTAATATTTTCGAATTTGTTTCAACAATTCCTAAATTTTCAAAACCTAAAGTACTTATACTTTTTCCAATTTTTTCGCCAAGTATTTTCGATTCCTCAAAAGTAGGATTCAATGGAGAAAGATGAATTTCTGTTCCTTTTTTAGAATCTTTTACATTATAATTTGCATGAATTGACAAAACTAAATCTGGTTTAATTTCGTTAATCATTTTTGCACGACTTGTATTGATAATTTGTTCATCACCTTTTCTCAATAAAACAAAATCAACATCTGCAAAAGGATTTTTTTCTTGAATAATAGTTGCAATTTTCAGCGCAATATCTTTTTCCTGAAATTCATCTTTTTTAACACCAGTATCTGTACCTCCATGTCCAGCATCTAAAAGAATTATTCGTTTTGTAGAAGGAGTATTATTGTCAATAAAGTTTACTTGTGCATAAAGACCTGTTGTTACAATTAAACAAAAGATTTGGAATATTTTTTTCATAAGTTATTTAGATTAGACAATATTTTTAGCAATAATTATGCTTTTTTTTCTAAAAATTTGGTTAAAAGATATTTTCTTAAAACAAACCACGTGCCTTTATTTCTAAATACTTATTGATAAGGTTAATAGATAATTCTTGTGGCTCGCAATAAATGGTTAAAATTCCGATTTGATGCAAACGGTTTATGATTAATTCTTTGTCATAATTAAATTTTTCAGCAATTGTTTGATCATAAATATCAGTTGTAGTATTTGCTTTCTGATGATTTAACTTTTTCAATTCCGAATTTTTAAAAAGAATCAAAACCACAACATGCGATTTTTTAATCAATTTTAGATAAGGTAATTGACGTTCCAAACCATCAATTGTCTCGAAATTGGTGTAAATAAATAAAAGCGATCGTTGCGTTAATTTTCGTTTGATATAAGCATATAATTGTCCAAAATCACTTTCAAAAAAATCAGTTTGTACATTGTATAATATCTCCAAAATCAATTGCATTTGATGATTTTTTCTATCCGCAACAACATGATCTTGAATTCTTTTATTAAACGTAATTAAACCTGCTTTTTCATTTTTTTGAAGTGAAATATTTGCAACAACTAAACTAGAATTGATTGAATAATCCAACAATTTTAAACCATCAAAAGGCATTCGCATCGTTCTTCCCAAATCAATTAACGAATAAACAGGCTGCGATTTTTCTTCCTGAAATTGATTGACCATCAATCGATTTGCTTTTGCCGTTGCTTTCCAATTGATTAAACGATATTCGTCACCAATCGTATAATTTTTTATATTTTCAAATTCTGTATTTGTTCCAATTTTTCGAATTCTTTTCATTCCAAATTGATTCTGTAAATGAGCGGTAGAATACAGTTGAAATTGTTTTAATTGCAAATAAGAAGGATAACACGCAATCGAAATTGGTTCGTTTATTTTAATTTTTTTCTCAATCAATCCAAAAACAGAAATAAATACATTTGTTAATCCAAATTTATACGAACCTCGCTCTGTTGGTCGAATTTTAAAATCAAATTTAGTATTTTGACCACTTTTAAATCGTTTTCTAAACTGAAAATCTCTTAATTGTAATTGAACAGGAAACTCTTCTATAATCTTTACATTCAGCGGAAATTGATAATGATTTGTTACAAAAAGTTCCAATTCATTTTCATCACCATTTGATAATCGTTCTGGATAATTTCGAAGAACTTCAATGGAAGTTTTAGGAATATAAACCAAAAATATTTCGACAATAATACTAACGATAAAGACAAGTGTCAAAATCTTTGCAATAATGTAAATAGGAGGTAGAAAAAATGCGATTACATAACAAAATGCAATCAATAATCCCGCATAAAAAAAGCGATTGGTAAGAAATAAGCTTCTGAAAAATTTCATTAACGTGGAATTTCTACGCGATCAATAATTTGCTGAATAATATGTTCTGTTGTAAAACCTTCCATCTCTTTTTCAGGAACCATCACAACGCGGTGTCCCAAAATTGTATGTGCAATTTGTTTGATATCTTCTGGAATCACAAAATCACGTCCATTCACTGCTGCATTAGATTTTGCAGCATCTAAAATTGCGATAGAAGCACGTGGCGATGCGCCCATATATAAGGTTTGATCGATTCTGGTTTGATGAACAATTGTTGCGATATACGTAATTAGCGCTTCGTGTACGAAAACCGATTTTATGCGATTTTGGAATTCTATAATTTCATTTCCTGAAATTACTTTTTCTATCAATGATTCTTTGTCGATATTTTTGCGTTCTTGCTGTTCTTTCAATAACTCAATTTCACTTTCTAAGGAAGGATATTTGATATAAATCTTAAACATAAAACGATCCAATTGCGCTTCTGGCAAACGATACGTTCCTTCTTGTTCAATCGGATTTTGAGTTGCAAAAACTAGAAAAGGAGCTTGCAAAGGATAAGTTGTCCCATCAACCGTCACTTGTCTTTCTGACATCGATTCGAATAAAGCTGCTTGAGTTTTTGCAGGCGAACGGTTAATCTCATCAATCAAAATAATATTTGAAAAAATTGGTCCTTTTTTGAACTCAAATTCATTGATTTTAGAATTTAAAATAGATGTTCCAATCACATCAGAAGGCATTAAATCTGGCGTAAACTGAATTCTACTAAAACCAGAATCGATCGTTTTTGCTAACAATTTTGCCATCATTGTTTTGGCAACTCCAGGTAAACCTTCTATCAGAGAATGTCCATTAGAAAGCAAAGCTAAAATCAATTGATCGATAATATCATCTTGTCCGACAATAACCTTTTTCAATTCATTTTTTACGGCTTGCATTTTATGTTGTACATCCGAAAAAACGACTCTATTTTCGAATGGTTGATATGTATTTTCGCTCATTAGATATTTGCTTTTTGTTTATAGTTTTCGATGATTTGATACACAGTTTTCAAATCGTGTTCATTTGGTTGATTTTTTTGATAAATATTTTTCAGAATCGTGAATTTTTCAAGACATTCTTCTTGGCTCAAATTTGCTTTTTGTGCAACAATTTCAATGAATTGTTTATTCGTAATATCGTCTGTTTCGATTAAAAATGTTTTTCTTAATTTGTATAAAAAATAATCGATTTTCTTTGAAACAATGTCTTTTACTTCTCCATTTTCTTGGTATAAAGAAGAAATTGTCTTAGCAAATTCGACTGTATGATTTTCTTCTTTGGCATAAATTGGAATGATACGTTGCTCACGTTTACTTCTAAAAATTAAAAAGAAGAAAAGTAAAACCAATAGTGTTATCCAAGCAGCTTTTAGAGCTGGTTCGCCCATTATGAAACGCATCATTGACGAACTTCCTGCATAAGTTTTCGAGGTATTGTACCAAAAAATAGTTTTCCCTTTTAATGGTTCTAAAACCGATTTTACATAGAAATAACTGTCTTCATTTAATAAATAGTAATTGGTAAAATAAAGCGGTTCTGCATGATACAAATAATAACCTTTGTAATCTTTTGGTTTGATTTTTAAATAATTTGGATAAGCTTTATCTTTATAAGTAATTGTTCCAAGAATTTCAGAATCACTCGTAATCTCACTAAAATAGTGATGTTCGATTTCTTTTTTCTTATTTATTTTGAACAATTTATTTGTTCTAAGCTCGAAATTATCATTAATATTTATAGTCTGATTGTACAACATATTCTCTTCAGATTCCTTAGAATCAGCTGTTATTGTATCTGTAGAATATGTTTCGTCGTTAATGTCTTCTTTTCCATTTGTATCATCACCAAAATTGTCATAATAATCTGCAATCATTACAATTCCACCATTTTCGGCAATTTTGCTCAATAAATTTTTAGAAACTGTATCAAAATAAATCTCAGAACCAAGCACAACAACTGCATAATCTTTAGCTTTTTTAGGATCAATTTTTAATTCAGAAAGTTTTTCCAAATCTTTCATTTTTCCATTGGATAAATTTCCAAGTTCTTCGTGCATAATAAATAATCCGTACGGATCTTTACTATTTTGATAAAGGCTAACATCCCATGATTTAGGAAGTTTATAACGAAGTTTTGAGAAAGAAAATACAAAAATTCCGACCAATAAAACCATGCCTAATAGAATACCTAATTTCTTTTTCATGAAGCTAAATATTGATTAAATTGATTGAAATTTGTCTTGAATTCGTGGTATTGATTTTCATCAATTTTAAATTCTCCAAACCAAACTTGATTAAAAATTTTAGTATTTTGATTGAATAAAATTTTTGATTTTTTGTCTTCAATTTGATTGATAAATTGCTGATTTGTTTTCTTTGGATCCCATTCAATCCAACCTTTTTTATCTAAATTTTGTAGATTTTGATAATGCAAATAACGAATTGCTAAAGCAAAGTTTTGCTCCGTTTCTGCTTTATTGATTAAAGAGTTTAAATTGACTTCTGCTAAATTTTCTTCGATAAAATCAAAATCCGATTCGTTATATAATTTTTTCGAATTTCGTTTAAGAATTCCTCCATTTTTATAAATACGTGTGGCAAGAAAAATTAAAAATAATCCAATCACAAAATAGAAAATGATTTCCCAAGGTAAATAAGAAAGAAATCTAAAAATCCCTTCGATTATTTTTGAGAAAAAACCAGGTTCGAATTCTTTTTTAGGTTTTGGAACATCTTCGTAATTAAATTCTTTTCCAGTATATTTTTCTTTGAATACTTGAAATTCTTCCGTTTTTTCTTGTGCGAAAACAACGAATTGAATCAATACTAATGTTAATGTAAAAAATAATCTAAATTGTTTCATTCGATCCTAAAGTTTGATTGAACGAAAAAGTTTTTTGTCTATTTTTTTGAATCGGATAAATGATATAATACCAAATAATTAAGATTAATGAAAGGATTATAACCGATAAACTCAATGCAATATTTACATCATATAAACGCGTAATAAAACCTTCGATAAATCCAGCTATAATAAACATTGGAACAGTGCTTAATAAAATCATAACTGCTTCTTTTGCTTTGATTGTGAGTGATTTTTTTCGCGATAAAGTTTTTGGAAACATAAAGCCATTTCCTAACATCAAACCGCAAGCTCCTGCAATAATAATCACCGATATTTCGATTGTTCCATGCATCCAAATTGCTGACATTGCCTTTCCCAAAACGCCTTCTTTGAAAAACATATAATGAAATGCGCCTAACATAATCCCGTTCGAAAATAGAATATATCCCGAACCAATACTGAAAAACAAGCCCAATGTAAAAGCCAAAAAAGCAACTCGAATATTATTGATTGTAATTGCTAATGTGCTTCCCGTCTGACTTCCTGATTTATAAATTGCTGCAGGATCGCCTTTTTTGATGTTCATTAACGTTTCGTCTACGTATTGATTTCCTAAAATTAATCGTGTAAAATCTGGATCGAAATGCGATGATAAAACACCAATTAAAACCGCTAAGGCAAAAATCAGGAATGAATACAACAACATTTTGTGATTTTTGTAGACTACATTTGGCACATCTTCTTTGAAAAACTGTACAAATTGATTTCCAGAAGTTCGTTGATCTTTGTAAATTGACTGATGCGCAAATAAAGCTAGCTCGTTCAAATAATCTTTTGTCTTACTTTTTGGGTAATAAGTTTGAGCAAACGCCAAATCATTTGTAATTTCGATGTAGTTTTTTGCTAAAATATCTGGATGAACATCAATTTTATTTTTCAAATTATGTTCAATATCAGACCATTTCGCCTTATTTTTATCAATAAAATGCGCTTCTCTCATAGTAGAGTAGTTGTTAGTGAACCAAATATATGAATAAACTTTTAGTCAATACACCACAAAACGTGCAAATTGCTTATAATATTGCGCCACTCGGAAAACGTCTACTGGCTTATATTATCGATATGATTATACGAATCGTATTAGTCTACGGTATGTCTTATTTTTCGGAGTTTATTCCGAACAGAGACGAATGGTTTCGAATGGGAATTTATAGTATAATAGGTTTTATATTTTTACTTTATCCGTTGATCTTAGAGATTTTGATGAAAGGGCAAACTGTAGGAAAATGGATCATGAAGATTCGTGTGATACGAATGGATGGAAACCGCGCTAATAATTTCGATTATTTCTTACGTTGGGTGATTGGAATTGTAGAATTGTTTTTATTTACTGGACTTATCGCGTTGATAACGATGATTGTTAATAAAAATGGACAACGTTTAGGCGATATTGTGGCGAATACATGTTTGATTGATTTGAATCCGAAATTAGATTTATCACAAACCATTTTTGCTGAAGTTTCTGAAACTTATAAAATTCGTTTTCCCGAAGTTTATCGATTATCTGATCGTGATATTAATATTGTAAAAGAAAACTTTACGTCAGCATTGCACAATAATAATTATGATATTCTACTAAAATTAACGCGAAAACTGGAGGAAATAATGGAAGTGAAAAGTGATGGTTTAGGGAATATTGATTTTATTCAAGTGGTGATTCAGGATCATTATCATTATCACAGAGACAAGTAAACAGTATCTTTGTAAAAAATAAAGAATAAAATGAATTGTCCTTGTTGTTCTGGAAAAGAATATAAAAATTGTTGCGAACCTTTTCATTTGAATAAAGAATTGCCAAAAACTCCCGAAGAATTGATGCGTTCTCGTTATACTGCTTTTGCAATGGTTTTGCCTGAATATTTAGTTGATACAACACATTCTTCTACGCGAAAAGATAATGATTTTAGCGATATCGAAGATTGGGCAAAATCGAATAAATGGTTGAAGTTAGAAATTGTTTTTGCTAAAGATAATAAAGTAAGATTTAGAGCTTATTACCAAGATAGACAAGGCGAAATCTATGAACATGATGAACTTTCTACATTTGTGCAAGAAAATGGTAAATGGTTTTATATAGATGGTGAGTTTTATTAAAACAAAAATTTTGTTAATGAGTAATTTATAAATTTTATAAGGTCAATCTTTCCAAGTCATCAATTGTTCCATTGTAAATATTTACATCAACCTTGTATCGTTCAACACCTTCTATGGTTGCTTTTTCCGTAAATTGCCAAAAATCCCAATGTCCTTTCATTTCTTGTACCCAAAAATTATAATTTGCAATCCAAATAATATAACCTTCAAAATGATTTTGTAAATAATCTTCAAAATATTTATCAGAAGTATAAATGATGGGTTTTATATCATAATGATCTTCAATAATTTTACACCAATTTTTTATTCCTTCAACTAAACGTTCCATGGATTGTGTTCTTGGTAAAGTTTCTATATCTAATACAGGAGGTAAATCACCATTTTCTAGTTTTACCTTTTTGATGAAATTTTCAGCTTGTAATGTAGAATTTTCATCGGGTCTATAAAAATGATAAGCACCGCGCAAAATATTGTTTTCTTTTGCTCCTTTCCAATTATCTTCAAAAGTATCATCAATAGAAGTTGTTCCCATTGTAGAACGAATGAAAGCAAAGTTTATCGGATATAAATGGTAAATTGTATGCATTTTCGTCCAATCAATCTTACCTTGATAATGTGAAACATCAACTCCAAAAGTTTTGAGATAATATTTATCCATTACCTCAATATTTCTAATGTCATATTTTGTTACTTTATCATCTGTTATTTTTTCACCTTTTAGTGATTTTTCGATAATAACTAAATAATAATGAATCCCATGACGGTATCGGTAAGAAAAATATAAAACACATAAAATCATAAAACTAATAACATATGTAGAAAGTTTTATTTTTTTTAAAATATAAAAAAGTGATTGTTGAGTTTTCTTTTTACGAGGCATTTTAGTAGTTGAAATAGATAAATTCTATGCAATATTACTTCAATTTTCGATGATAAAAAAAGTAAAATCTTCATTATATTTGTTCGGTATGAAAAAATGGATATTAGCTGCAAGGCTTCGCACATTGCCACTTTCTTTGAGTGGATTATTATTAGCAGGATTTATTGCAAAATCGGAAGGGATATTTCAGAATAATATATTTTTATTATCTCTATTAACAACATTAGCTTTTCAAGTATTATCAAATTTTGCTAATGATTATGGAGATGCGATAAAAGGAACAGATGCAAATAGAGTAGGAGAGCAACGGGCTGTTGCTTCTGGTTTAATTACTCAAAAACAGATGAAAATTGCAATTGCAATTATGATTTTTATTTCTATGATATGTATTGCTGCATTACTATATGTTTCGTTCTATCCAAATGATATGAAATATATCTATATATTCCTAGGTTTAGGTGTAGCATCTATTTTTGCTGCAATAGCTTATACAATGGGAAAGAAACCATACGGATATATTGGGTTAGGAGATATTTTTGTGTTCTTATTTTTTGGAATTTTAGCTGTTGTTGGAGGAGAGTTTCTATATTCTAAAGTTTTTCAATGGCAAATTTTATTGCCTGCAGCATCTATGGGATGTTGGAGTGTTGCTGTATTAAATTTGAACAATATGCGCGATGTCAAAAACGATGTCAAAAACAATAAAATTACAGTTGCTTCAAAGCTCGGATTTCAAAATAGTAAATATTATCAAATGGCATTAATGACAGCTCCATTTGTTTTAAGTGCGCTTTATGTTACAATGATTCCAGAAAAATCAGGGAAATTATCAGGATTAGTTTTCTTAATTTTAATCTTTTTTGCGAATGCAATTCGGCGTCAAATTTTTGCAGTAAAAGATCCAAAAGATTATGATCCTTTTTTGAAACAAGTAGCTATGTTAGCATTATTTTTTGCTGTGTTATTAGGTTATAGCTTAATAGGATTTAATTTTATAGATACATTAACACGTTAATCACAAAAAAATATATAATGAAAATTCAATATTTAGGTCATGCTTCTTTAGCTATAGAAGCAAATGGAAAACATATTGTAATAGATCCTTTTATTACACCAAACGAATTAGCTAAAAGTATAGATTTTGAGAATTTGAAAGCTGATTATATTGTAATCACTCACGCACATCAAGATCATGTGTACGATGTTGAAGAATTGGCAAAACGTACTGGAGCTTTAATTATTTCAAATGCAGAAATAGCAACTTATTATGGTACAAAAGGATTAAATGCTCATGGAATGAATACTGGAGGGAAATTTAATTTTGACTTTGGTTCAATTCAGTCTACGATAGCATTTCACTCAAGTTCTTTCGCAGACGGAACTTATGGAGGTGATCCAAATGGATATATTATAGAAAGTGAAGGGAAACGAATTTATATAGCAGGTGATACAGCTTTGACATATGAGATGAAATTGATTCCAGATACAATAGGTCAATTAGATTTAGCTATATTACCAATTGGAGATAACTTTACAATGGGCGCAAAAAGTGCATCTATTGCTGCAGAATATGTCCAAGCAACTAAAGTTTTGGGATATCATTATGATACATTTCCGCCAATTAAAATTGATAAAGCCGAAGCAAAATCAATTTTCTTTTCAAGACATATTCAATTGATTTTATTGGAAATAGGAGAGGATTTAACTGTTTAAAATATTTTTCTTAACAAATAATAAAGCTCATCTATGATGAGCTTTATTATTTTAACCTTCTTTAACTTACAAATAAAGACAATTTTTATAAATTTGTTTAAAACAAATAAGCAATGAAATACTTATTCATCGGATTTTTAGGTCTGTTTATAGCTTGTAATGCGCAAGAAAACAAAAAGGTAGTTTCTAAAAAACAACCAACTCATCAAAATATAAAAAATACGCAAAAAGTGAATAAAATTTACGATTATACATTCAAAGATATCAATGATGACGATTTTAATTTCGCAGATTTGAAAGGTAAAAAAGTATTGATTTTGAATACTGCTTCAAAATGTGGTTACACGCCTCAATATGATGCTTTAGAAAAATTGTATCAAGAATATAAAGATCAAGGTTTGATTATTGTTGGATTTCCGTCGGATAATTTTGGAGGACAAGAGTTTGATAACAACGAAGAAATTGCAAGTTTTTGTAAATTGAACTATGGAGTTACATTTCCTTTGATGTCAAAAAGTGACGTGATTGGAAAAAATCAGAATGAAGTGTTCAAATTTTTAACGAAAAAATCATTGAATGGAAAATCTGATAATGATGTAAAATGGAATTTCACGAAATTTTTGATTAACGAAGATGGAACTTTAGAAGCTTCTTATCCTTCAAAGGTTACTCCAAATTCAAAAGAAATAATAGATTGGTTAAATAAATAATAAATGAAGTTAGATATTCTTGCAATTGGTGCGCATCCTGATGATGTGGAATTAGGCTGTGGAGGAACACTTGCAAAAGAGATTAAAAATGGTAAAATAATTGGAATTCTTGATTTAACTAAAGGAGAATTGGGAACTCGTGGTACCGATGAAACGCGCCGTGTAGAAGCAAATGATGCCAAAAACATTTTGGGCGTTGCTGTGAGAGAAAATCTAGGAATTTCAGATGGTTTTTTCTTGAATGATAAAGAAAATCAATTGAAAATTGTCGAAATTATTCGCAAATATCAACCTGATATTATTTTGAGTAATGCACCACATGATAGGCATCCAGATCATGGAAAGGGTTCGGATTTAGTGAATACAGCTGTATTTTTATCAGGATTACCTAAAATAGAAAATGGATTGTCTGCATGGCGACCAAAAAAACACTTTCATTATATTCAATGGTTACCTTTAGAACCTAACTTTGTAGTAGATATTACAGGTTTTATTGAAACAAAAGTTGAAGCCTGTTTGGCTTATAAAACACAATTTTTTGATCCTAATTCTAATGAACCACAAACACCAATTTCTTCTAAGAATTTTACAGACTCTATACGATATCGAGCGTATGATTTAGGAAGATTAATTGGAACAGAAGCTGGTGAAGGATTTATTTCAAGAAGTTACATAGGTGTAAATAATTTAGATTCTTTGATTTAGAAATAAAGGTGTAAAAAACCTTTATTTTTTTATTAAAATTATTTGCTAGTACCGATTAATAGGCTATATTTGCAATCCAATTGAGAGATTAAATTATAGTTAATTTCTTAGTGTAAATGGTGATTGTAGCTCAGTTGGTTAGAGCGCCGGATTGTGGTTCCGGAGGTCGTGGGTTCGAGACCCATCATTCACCCTAAAAACTTTAGAATTAGTTTTAAAAAAAAATTCATACCAAATGGTGATTGTAGCTCAGTTGGTTAGAGCGCCGGATTGTGGTTCCGGAGGTCGTGGGTTCGAGACCCATCATTCACCCTAAAAACTTTAGAATTAGTTTTAAAAGAAATTAACGCCAAATGGTGATTGTAGCTCAGTTGGTTAGAGCGCCGGATTGTGGTTCCGGAGGTCGTGGGTTCGAGACCCATCATTCACCCTAATAAAAAGCCTTAACAATTATTGTTAAGGCTTTTATATTTTTAAATTAATCCAAATTGTTTAAAATGATGTGTAAAATGTTTTTTATGAAATGTTTTCCAATCCTCATAATCTATTTCATCTAGAACAGGATTTACAACTTTTGCATTAGGATGATTCTCAAAATAAAAATGAAATTGATTAATTTCATTTTCTAGCTTATCTATCGCAGCTTCTAAAGAAGGATAACGTAAATCTAATAACCCTTCCATTCCGCCTGCTTTTATACCTTTTTGCATTTCTTGGTCTGATTCTAATAAGAAAGCTTTATACTGTGGAATTTGCTCTTTTGGAGTACGACAAGGAATAGTTAAACTACCATTTGACATTTTTGTAGTTACAATTAAATGCTCAACCATGTGTTGAGGTGTCATAATTCCCCACTCTGGTTGTTGATTTTTATCTAAACTTTTTAGTTTAGAAATAACATCAGCTTTATCTTCAAAATTTAGAAACATATTTTTTAATTTTTCATTGAAGGTAAAAAGAAAAAGTGGATTATACTATGATTTTATTTTGGTTATAAATAAACTAAAAAATATTAACAAATACTATTTTAGTAATAAGATAAATATTTTAAATAAAATTTTATTTTTGTTTATAAACAATCTAGGTGTATGAAGAAATTAATCTATGTATTATTAAGTGTAAATTTGATAATCTCTTGTGTTTCACAAAAGAATCAAAATATTAATGAACATATTTTGACATTAAAGAATAGTTATTGTAAAGCACCTCACCATTATAATTATAAGAAAGAGTTACCTTCATACAATTCAGATTCTATTATAAAAGAAAATTCGGATCTAAGAGCTAATTTTTCTGATCAAAGTATACTTATTCTAAATGCTCTTGAATCACTAGATGAGGTTGAGAAAATAAATGAACTAAAAAAAGATTCTTCTTTAGAATCAAGAATAAGAGTATTGGAACTAAAAAATTCTATTAATAATAAAATTACAATAGCTTTAACTGAATTAGATGCTGTTGCAGCGGAGTTTGATTGCGAAGGAGAACGAGTAGAACAAATGGCAAGTTATGTACAGAATATAAATGATAATCGTAATAATAAATTAGTGATATATTCTATAGTTGCTGGAGCTGCTGCTTCTGTTGCTAGCGGAATTATTAGTAATGATAGTTGGGGAAATGCGGTTGATATTGGAGGAGGTGTTTTAGGAGCTGGCCTTGGATTTGCAACCCTAAATCCTAAAGGACGAAAAGTTGAGTTTATTCATCAAAGGAACTTGTTAAGAGATGTTTGGACTCAAAAGTTAGAGTCAGAAAACTTTCCTCCATTCGTTTGGTACATGTATACGGAAAAAAAGTTTTCAAATCATACAGACGGTAAATCGATTATAGAAAATATAAAAGATCGTTGGTTAGAATTTAATTTTGAGAATAATATAGAACATGCAAATCAATCTGTTAATTTTGGAGATGGAGGAGTATATAGAGCTTCAGATTTATTTAATCGTTCACGTATGTTAAATCAAATGCAGTCTGCTACACGAACAATTAATCAAAACATTAATTACTTATTGTTAGATTTAGATAAATTAGTATTGTACTAAAATAGACAAATGATAAATATTCAACCGAATTTAGAAAATGATTTAGTGGAACTAAAACCATTATTAATAAACGATTTTGAAGATCTATATATAGCCGCGTCTGATCCAAAAGTTTGGGAACAACATCCGAATAAAAATCGTTGGAAAAGAGATGTTTTTATGATTTTTTTTGATGGAGCAATTCAAAGTAAGGGAGCTTTTAAGATTATAGATAAACAAACAAATCAAGTGATTGGAAGTTCTCGTTTCTATGATTATAATGAGCAAGACTCATCAATTCTAGTAGGCTATACGTTTTATTCGACAAATTGTTGGGGAAAAGGCTTTAATCCTTCTGTTAAAAAATTAATGTTTGATTACATTTTTCAGTTTGTTGAAAAAATTTATTTACATGTTGGTGCTGATAATGTGCGTTCGCAAATTGCAGTTGAACGTTTGGGGTGCAAAAAAGTGAAAGAAGAAGAAGTAAAATATTTTGGGGAGGAACCAAAATTAAATTTTATCTATCAGCTGAATAAAATTGACTGGTTTAAGTAATTGAAAATTAAAACTATTTTTTATAGACAAAGTTTTTCTGTTAATTTTTTTTAAAAAAAATAAAAATTATGATTTTACTTTTCGTAATAAAATATACTTTTACTGAAGTTTTCATAATAATGAATGAGTAATATTACATTAAACCCAATTTATGAAAAGATTATTGATGACTTATCAAATCAAAAATACTCTATTTCAGACTTTTTTTTCTCAACAGAAGAAACAAAACAACTTCGCGAAGCAATAATTCGAAAAGAAAATAAAAAAGATTTTCATCAAGCAGCTGTCGGAAGTTCGGTTAACGAACAAATTGTAAAATCAATCAGAGGTGATAAAATCAGATGGATTGATGAAGAAAATAAAACAGAAACGGAAGAAATCTTTTTCTCAAAAATCAATGATTTTATTGAATATCTCAATCTAACATGCTACATGGGCATTGAGGAAAGTGAATTTCATTATGCCATTTATCCCGAAGGGACATTTTACCAAAAACATGTTGATGCTTTCAAAAATGATGATAGACGTACACTTTCGATTGTGTTGTATTTGAATGATGAAGAATGGAAAGATGAATTTGGCGGACAATTGACTTTGTACTTGTCAGATGAGAATAAGAATGAAACGGAATTAGATATTGTTCCTCTTGCTGGTCGTTTGGCTGTTTTTGATAGTAAAACTATTCCTCATGAAGTAAAAACCGTTAATCGACCAAGATATAGTATCACAGGTTGGTTGAAAACTAGAGGAAATATTTTGACGTATTTATAATTAAAATTTGTAGTCGTTTTGTAGTTGTTTTTGAAATTTCAATTTACAAAGAAAAGATGAGATATCTAGATTGATTTAATTAAATAAATAATACAAAAAGCTCAACTAAATTGTTGAGCTTTTTGTATTAAAATCCTATTAGAAAGTCACCTATATTTATTTCTTCTAACTTAAAATTATTATTTTTGAAAAAACTGAAACAAAATGCAAATTTTAGTAATCGAAGATGATAAGCGAATTAGCGATTTTTTAATCAAAGGATTAGAAGAAAATGGACATTTGGTTACGCTTTGTAAAGATGCGGAAACTGTTTTAGATGAATTTCTTACGATTCAGTTTGATTTGATTATTTGTGACATTATGTTACCAAAAATGGATGGAATTCAGCTTGTACAAACACTTCGTTACAAGAAAATATTCACTCCAATATTGATGTTAAGCGCTTTGAATACAGTTCAAGATAAAGTATCCGCTTTAGATTATGGTGCAGATGATTACATTACAAAACCATTTCATTTCGACGAATTATTATCGCGAATCAAAGCTTTGACGCGCCGGAATCAGTTTCGTTCGCAAGAAGTTCCTGAAAATAAATTGATTTTTGATGACTTAGAAATTGATTTGGATCAATACAAAGTTTTTGTAAATAAAGAAGAAACAGAACTTTCTCCACGAGAGTTTAAGTTGTTGAATTATTTAATCGAAAATATAGATAAAACCGTTACTCGTATCCAAATTTTAAACGCCGTTTGGGGAATAACATTCGATAATCACACCAATGTAGTGGATGTTTACATTTCGTATTTGCGTAATAAAATTGAAAAAAACGGGACGAAATATATTCACACGGTAAAAGGCGTTGGTTATATGTTTAAAGCCTAAATTATGAAATTAAAACACCGATTAGCGCTTTATTCAGTCGTTATTTTCAGTATAATTATTCTGATTGTTTCTACAATTATTTATTTTTCTTTTTATACCGAAATGGAGAAAAAAGAGATCAAATCATTGCAGAATAAGACACTATTGGCTTCTATTTATTATTTAGAAAAAGACGAATTGCCTGTTCTAGAACATAATAATATCAAAAGTCAATTAGAGAAGACGATTTCTCGAAAAAATATTTTAATTGTTGATCATAACAATAAAAAATACAATGGAAATATGTCTTCCAATAAAGATATTTCGACCAATTTTATAGAAAATATTCGTGCCAATAAATCCGATTTTTTTACAAGTAAAGACTTCTTTTATAACGGAATTTTTTATCATGATAATGAAGGTGATTTTGTTGTAATCACACGTGAATCTAAACAAGAATTTAATGAACAAATGCAATCGTTACTTCAAATTTTGATTTCGGTTTCATTGATTGGGTTAATTTTTATTTATCTATTTTCTAATTTTTTAGGAATAATTGCTTATGAACCGATTACAAAAATTATTGAACAAATAAAAGAGCGTGATGCGAAGAATTTTACTGAACCTTTAAAGCTCAATAAGTCGTATGCAGAGATTGAGGATTTAATCAAAACCTACAATCATTTTATTGATCGAATGGCACAAACTTTTAATGTACAAAAGAATTTTATCGATTATGTTTCGCACGAATTACGAACGCCAATTACTGCATTATTAGGAACTTTAGAAGTAACGAATCATAAAAAAAGAACGCTCGAAGAATACGAAAACGTGATTGTACAACTGAAGCAATATACCAATGATTTGCAAGAAACGTTAGACCAAATGATGTTACTTTCGGGAGCAAAAACGAGTTTTGAATTTAGTCAAATTCGAATTGATGAAGTAGTTTGGCAAGTGATTGAAAATGCTATTTTGTATCATCAAGCACGTATAAATGTGGATTTACAAGTCGAAAATAATCAATTGTTAACCATTCAAGGAAATGAAAAATTATTAGAAGTTGCGTTGAATAATTTAGTAAGTAACGCAATAAAATATTCGAACAATCAACCGATTTTAGTGCAGTTTTTGGAAATTAATCATCGTTTGCAAATTCATATTTCCGATTTAGGAATTGGTATTTTAGAAACCGATATCAAACAAATTAAACAAAACTTTTTTCGAGGAAAAAATACGCAAGATTTTCAAGGAAAAGGCATTGGACTTTCGATGGCGAATATTATTTTTACACTTCATCAAATTGATATCGAAATTGTTCCGAATAAACCTAAAGGAACGATTGTTAAACTCATTTTCTAATCTACTTTTAATCTAACTTAAAACTCACCTTAATCTTACACTTTTACTTTTGAATTTTCAAAAAGAGTAGAAGTGAAGAAGATCTATTATACAGCAATTCCAATTGTTCTTGCGATACAAACACAGGCGCAAAACATAACGTTGGACAATTTAGAAGCCGCGTTTTTACAAAAAAATTATGCGCTTATTGCGAATAAATTCAATGTAGACAGAATTGATGCTGAAATTATTCAGGAGAAATTATGGCAAAATCCAACGTTGAGTATTTCTGAGGTTAATCTTTGGAAAACTTATAATGTAGAAGAACAGCCTTATTTATTTGGTAAATATGGGAAAAATCAACAAATTTCTGTCGAATTAGAGCAATTAATTGAAACCGCTGGTAAACGAAAAAAGCGTGTTGCGATTAAAGAATTAGAGAAAAATTCGGCACTTTTTGAGTATGAGGAATTGTTGCGTGAGCTGAAAAAAGAATTAAGACAAACATATTTTTCGTTGGCGCGTATTCAATCTGAAAAGAAAGAATTGCAAAATAGTGTTGATTTGTTTGTACAAATGATAACACAATATCAGCGACAAGCAGATTTAAAAAATGTTCCCAAAGCAGATTTTTACAGACTTCAAACAGAATTAATTGGTTTACAAAAAGATCAAATTGAGTTAGAAAATCAAGAAATTGAATACATCAATAAACTTCGATTGTTAACGCAAAACTCAGATTTAAATGTAGATGAAATAGATTTTTCAAGATTCAATTCTCATTCCAAATCAATACCATTTAATGCTAAACAATTAGCAAAAGAGCAAAATATAGCGTTAAAAAAACAAGAGAATGAAATCAATTTAGCTGAAAAACAATTGATTTTAGAAAAAGCACAACGTACACCAGATTTGGCTTTTCAAGTAAATTATGATCGAGGTGGAAATATTATGCGCGATTTTGTTGGTGTTGGTGTAAGCATTGATTTACCGATTTTCAATACGAATAAAGGAACCATCAAAGCTTCTGAAATTGTACTGAATCAACAACAAATCACCAAAAATGCCTTGAATTCTGAATTAGATATTTCGATTGATCGCCTTCAAAATCAAATCAATCAATTGGATAAAGCGCTTATTCAGTGGAAAAAATTGAACAATCAAGAGCAATTAACCATGATTGACAATTACAAAAAACATTTACAAAACAAACAAATTACTTTACTAGAGTTTATAGATTTTACACAGGCTTATCGAGAATCTCAACAAGCTTATTTTGATTTGTTAGAGAATTATCAAAACACATTCGAAGAATTAAATTATATCGTTGGACAAGATTTATAAAATGATGAAAAAATTTTTTTATTTTTTAGCTGCTTTTACTTTGGTTTTAAGTAGTTGTAACAAGCAAGAAACCGAGAAAGAAGCGGTAAAAGAAAACAAATTTTGTTTAAATGATCAGTTGAAAAAGTCAACCGAAATTGTACCAGTTTTGCAGCAACCAATTCACGAACAATTAACCTTATCAGGAAAAATTGAGTACAACGAAAATGATTTAGTTGGCTTTAAAAGTTTGCTGCAAGGTGTGGTAGATAAAGTGAATTTTGAATTAGGCGATTATGTGCGTCAAGGTCAAGTGCTGGCAGTTGTAAAATCGAACGAAGTACTGGATTTGGTGCAGCAAAAGCGTTATCATCAAAATCAAATGGATTTGATTCGAAAACAAATCAAGTCGAAAAAAGAATTATTGAATGATGGAATGGCTTCTCAACCCGAAGTTACAGAGGCAGAACACGAATTACAATCAGCGCAAATTGAAATTGATAAAATCAATGCAACCTTGAAGATGTATCGTGCAGTTGGCAATGGTCAATTCCAGATTTTATCACCTAAAAATGGTTATATCGTTCAGAAAAACATGAGCGTTGGTCAATCTATTACTTCAGATTCAGATGAAAATCTTTTTTCTATTTCAAACTTAAAACAGGTTTGGGTAATGGTAAATATTTACGCCAATAATCTGCAATATGTAAAAAAAGGTGATGCTGTAAAAGTGAAATCTATGGCGTATCCTGATCGAATTTATGTTGGAAAAATTGATAAAATATACAATGTGTTTGATGAAAATGAACACGTTTTGAAAGCGCGTGTTGTGTTAGAAAATCAAGATTTGAACTTGATGCCAGGTTTGAGTGCAGATATTATTATCGATAAACAAAATATTATTGGAAATGCATTTGCGATACCAAACAAAGCCAAAGTTTTTGAGAACAACAAGGAATATGTGGTTGTATATAAAAATGATTGTACAATGGAAATCCGAAAAATTACGACGATTGGTCAGAATGAGGAATACACATTTGTTAGCGAAAAGTTTGCTCCAAATGAGAAAGTTATTTCTCGAAACGCTCTTATGATATTTGAGGAATTAAATAAATAATAAATGAAAAAGTTAGTACAATCAGTCGTAACTTTTTCGTTACGAAATACAACCTTTGTTTTATTTGCTGTATTTGCATTACTCTTTGCAGGTATATTTTCTTTAAAACATACACCGATAGAGGCATTTCCAGATGTAACGAATACTAGAGCTCGTATTATAACACAATGGCCAGGAAGAAGTGCTGAAGAAATGGAAAAATTGGTGACTCTACCAGTTTCAAAAGTAATGAATAGTATTCCGCATAAATCAAATATTCGTTCTATTTCTCTTTTCGGGTTATCTGTTGTTACTGTTCAGTTTGAAGATGGTGTAGATGATTTTTATGCACAACAATACGTATCGAATAAATTAAGTGGAGTTGATTTACCAGAAGGAGCTGATGCGGATATTGAACCACCTTCTGGTGCTACGGGAGAGATTTTTCGTTATGTAATCAAAAGTGATTTACCAATAAAGGAAGTTACAGCAATTCAGGATTGGGTAATTGAACGTGAATTACTTTCTGTATCAGGAGTTGCGGATGTTGTAAGTTTTGGTGGAGAAGAAAAAACATATGAAATCAAAATCAATCCAACCGAATTAAAAAATTATAATTTATCGCCTTTAGATGTTTACGAAGCAGTTTCTAAATCAAATATAAATGTAGGTGGAGATGTTATTCAGCAAGGAGATCAAGCTTATGTAGTTCGTGGTGTTGGTTTGTTAGATAAGATAGAGGATATAGGAAATATTACTGTTGCTCTAAATGGTTCTACACCAATTCTTATCAAAAATGTAGCAGATGTTGTTGTTTCAAATAAACCTAGATTGGGACAAGTTGGTTATAATGAAAATGATGATATGGTTCAAGGTATCGTTATTATGCTACGAGGAGAAAATCCATCAGAAGTCATTGGAAACCTGAAAGCGAAGATTGAAGAATTAAATACAAGAACTTTACCAGATAATGTAAAAATTGAAACAGTTGTAGATCGTACGAAATTGGTGGATAATACAGTACATACGGTTTCTAAAAATATCATTGAAGGTATTTTATTAGTTTCATTAATTGTTTTTGTTTTTTTATATAATTGGAAATCAACATTTATTGTAGCTTCGGTTATTCCGCTTTCTTTTTTGTTCGCAATTATTATGTTGAAAATACAAGGATTACCAGCGAATTTAATTTCAATGGGTTCATTGGATTTTGGATTGTTGTTAGAAGGAACTTTGGTAATTGTGGAAACAGTTTTTGTTGCTTTAGCTACAATGCAACATAAAGTAGGAGCAGAACGTTTCGCGAAAATGAGTAAAATGGGCGTTATAAAGAAAAGTGCAGGAAGTGTGGCTTCTTATATTTTCTTTGCTTTACTTATTCTTATTGTTGCTTTATTACCGATATTCTCATTCCAAAAAGTGGAAGGTAAAATGTTCTCTCCTTTAGCATTTACATTAGGATATGCATTATTAGGATCTTTAATATTAAGTCTAACTTATGTTCCTGCAATGTGTAAGTTGCTTTTTAAGAAAAATATGGAGGAGAAAGAGAACTTTATTACTCGATTTTTTCAGAAAACTATTTTCGGATTATATGAAACCGCATTTCGTTATAAAAAAGCAACAATAGGAATCTTTTTGGGGATTTTAGCTCTTTGTTTGTTTAAATTCTCACATTATGGATCAGAATTTCTTCCGAAATTGAATGAAGGAGCAATTTACATTCGTGCAACTTTACCAAATAGTGTCAATTTACAAGAATCAACTCGATTAACAAAAGAAATGAAAGATCTGATGCAGAAAGATTGTGATGAAATTGATTTTATTTTAACACAAACAGGTCGTCCAAATGATGGGACAGATCCAACAGGATTCTTTAATATTGAGTTTAATATTCAATTAAAAGATAAAAAAGATTGGAAGCGTAAGGTTTCAAAAGAAGAGATTATTCAAGAGATGCGAGATAAACTGAATCATTATCCTGGAATTGTATTTGGATTTTCGCAACCCATTCAAGATAATGTTGAAGAATATGTCGCTGGTGTAAAAAGTTCATTAGTTATTAAGATTTTTGGTGATGATTTGTATGATTTAGAAAAATATGCAAATAAGGTAGCTTCATCTATAGAAAAAGTAAATGGAATAACGGATATCAATGTTTACAAAAATATTGGATTACCTGAACTTAGAATAGAATTGAGTGATACAAAAATGGCGAAATATGGTATTAGTACAGCGGATGTTCAGGCAGTAATTGAAATGACAATTGGTGGACAAGCAGCTACTAAGTTTTATGAAAATGATAGACAGTTTGATGTTATTCTTCGTTTTCAGGAAGCTTATAGAGATACTCCTGAGAAAATTGGAAATATTTTGATTCCGACAAGTAACGGGAACAATGTCCCTTTGCAGGAAATAGCTACAATTGGTTATCAAACAGGACCTGCTTTTATTTATCGAGAAGGAAATAGCCGTTATATCGGTGTAGGATTCAGTATAGAAGGTCGTGATTTAGGAAGTACAATCGATGAAGCGAAGAAAGTAGTGGCCAAAGAAGTTAAATTACCGAAAGAAAATTACATGGAATGGGCTGGTGAATTCGAAAGTAAAGAGCGCGCAGCAAAACAATTAGCAATGGTCGTTCCGGTTTCGTTAGTTTTGATTTTATTATTATTGTACACTAATTTCGGAAATGTAAAAGACACAGCGATAGCTGCATTAACACTGCCTTTTGCTTTTATTGGAGGATTTATTTCGCTTTGGGTAACAGGAACTATTTTTGGTATATCTGCGGGAATAGGTTTTATTATTCTTTTTGGAGTAGCAACAATTGATGGAATTGTTCTAATTGGTGTTATTCGAGATAATTTAAAGCATAAAATGCAATTAAAAGAAGCAATAGTTAATGGTGTTAAAAGTAGAATACGCCCTGTTGTGATGATTGCGCTTATGGGATCGATGGGATTATTACCAGCAGCACTTTCTACCGGAATGGGATCAGAAATTCAAAAGCCTTTGGCAATTATGATTGTAGGAGGATTAATCATTTGTTTAATTTTATCCTTTACAATTCTTCCAGTTGTATTTTATTATGCCTATAGAAAAGAATATCAACAGAAATTCCTGAAATAATTTGTAGTTGTTTATTTTATTAAAAGAAATAGCGAGCATTAGCTCGCTATTTTTGTATTTATAATTTCTTCTGAAAAATTATGCTTCAAAAAATTCTGCAACATAACGTTCTGCGTCTAATGCAGCAGCACAACCAGATCCAGCAGCAGTAATTGCTTGTCTGTAAACAGAATCTTGTACATCACCAGCAGCAAAAACACCAGGTACATTTGTTTTGTACGAACGATCTTGCGTGATTAAATATCCCGTTTCGTCCATATCCAATTTCCCTTGGAATAATTCCGTATTTGGTTTATGTCCAATCGCGATAAAAACTCCATCAACGATTAATTCTTTTTCTTCGTTTGTAACATTGTTGATGATTTTAGCTTTTTCAACAACATTGTTTCCTTCTAAACCAATTAATTCGTGGTTATATAAAACCTCTAAATTATGCGTATTTGCAACACGATCTTGCATAGCTTTAGACGCACGCATTTCTTCTTTACGAACTAATAAATAAACCTTGTTACAAAGTTTTGATAAGTAAGTTGCTTCTTCAGCAGCCGTATCACCACCACCGACTACAGCAACATCTTTACCGCGGTAAAAGAAACCATCGCAAGTTGCACAAGCCGAAACTCCGCTACCAGCGTATTTAGTTTCATCATCTAAACCTAAATATTTCGCAGTTGCACCAGTCGAAATAATGATAGAACGCGCTTGGTAAGTTCCATTGTTCGATTTTACAGTATGTACATCACCTTCTTTTTCTCCAAAAGTTACTTCCGTTACATATTCGTATTTTATTTCAGTTCCAAAACGCTCAGCTTGTTTTTGTAAATCAGCCATCAATTCTGGTCCTGTAACTGCTTCTGGATAACCTGGGAAATTCTCAACATCAGTTGTTGTTGTTAATTGTCCACCTGGTTCCATACCAGTTAAAATCAAAGGGTTCATGTTCGCGCGTGCTGCATAAATTCCAGCTGTATAACCCGCAGGTCCAGATCCTATTATGATAACATCTCTTACGTTATTTTCCATTGTGTTGTTTTATTTTTTTACAAATTTAGTATTTCTTATTTAGTTTTCTCGATTCTATAAATAGATGAAAATTATAGATTCATAATTTTATACACTAATTCAATCAATAATTGGCTTGGTGTCACATTTCCAGTAGTTCCAACACCTTTTCCTTTCAAATCATATTCACGTATAAATGAGATAATTCTCGTAGCTTTTTTTAGCGGATAATTACTCGCAGCTGTCATCATTCCTTGTACAAAGTAGGGATTAATTCCTAATACTTTTGCCAAATTTTGCTTCGATTTATCTGGCGTAATATGTATTTGAATGATGTTTGTAAACAGATTAAAAATTGTTGTGATTGAAACGACGTACGGGTTATCCTTCGGATTTTTCTCGAAATATTTAATGATTTTGAATGCTTTTTCGATGTTCTTCGTTTCGATTGCATTGCGAAGTTCAAAAACATTATAATCTTTACTAATCCCAATATGTTCCTCAATATGATTTGGTGTTATAGTTTTATTCGCACCAACAATTGTAAAGAGTTTTTCTAATTCATTATTCAATCGAGACAAATCAGCTCCCACATATTCTGTCAACAAAAACTTTGCTTTTGGTTCAATCTTAAATTGATTATCTCCAACTTTTTGTTCTATCCAAGCTGGCAATTCGCTTTCATAAATCTTTTTGAATTCGTGGTAATACCCTTTTTCATTCAGAACTTTGTAGATTTTCTTGCGTTTATCAAGTGAATTTCCTTTGTAATTGATAATTAAAACCGTCGAATCTTGTACTTGATTCGCGTACATTTCCAACTGATCTATCGAACGACTAAGATGTTGCGCTTCTTTTACAATGACTACAGATTTTTCTGCACCCATCGGGTATTGACGTGCCATTCCTATTAATTGCCCTATTTCAACATCTTGTCCGTAAACTATTGTTTGGTTAAAACCTTTTTCTTCTTCTGGTAAAATATTCGCTTCCAATAAATCAGTTACCTGATCGATGAAAAATGGCTCATCGCCAGCCAAGAAGTAAATCGGTTTATAGTTTTTGTTTTTTATATCTTTGATCAAAGATTCTACAGGACTCATACAATGACTGAATTAGTACAATTAAATTTTTCCGAAAAATACCAAATAAGATTGAAACAAGCCCAAGATAAATTGCATATCTTTTGTTTGATTCGAAAAAAATGGTTGGTCTATACGCCTGAAGAATGGGTTAGGCAACACGTTCTGAATTATTTAATCAACGATTTGGGTTATTCAACTTCGGCTATTGCATTAGAAGTTGCAATTGATATTACAGGAATGCGAAAACGTGCGGATATTGTCGTTTATCAGCAAGAAAAACCATTTATTATGGTGGAATGTAAAGCGCCGCATATTGCAATTTCGCAAGCAACTTTTGATCAAATAGCACGTTACAATATTGTGTTAGGTTCTCAATTGTTGATGGTAACAAATGGTTTGAATCATTTTTATTGTATGATGGATTTTGTTCAAAAAAGATATAACTTCTTGAAAGAGTTACCAAAGAAGGAATAACGTGCTAATGTGTTGATTTATTGATGAGATAATTTTTAAAGAAATAGTTGATAATGTTTAATCCTTCGAGAAGAAATAGAAATATAGGTACAGTCAAACAGGGTTTTGGTCAGAATAATAAACTGACGATTTCTACTCCTTATGGTAATTATCAATCTTTTTATGAAAAACTAACAACTTATAAAAAAGAGAGTAGGATTATTAATAATCATGAGTTCGTGTTTGTAGTAGAAGATACTAGACCAAATTCTGTTCACGCATGTTCAATAAATGATATTGTGAAAATTATTTCAAATATACCTGTTGAGAATTATGGAGAATTAAAATTTATAGTTTTGAGACAACCAAAGCGAAAGGAGCAAATTATTTCGAGTGTTTGGGGAAGATTAATTTATTTATATGAATTCGAGAAAGAGGATTTTCCTGCTATCATTTTAGAATCTATAGATAAAGATTCAAGATTGATTTGGAGTAAAAAATTATCAGTTGATGAACGAAAAGAATTTGAAAAGCTCAAAGATGATGGACACATATTTGAAGAAAGTAATAAGTATTTTACATCAAAAATAGAACCTCAATTTGCAAGAAATACACAATTATATAGAACATTATTGCATGAGTTTGGACATTATGTACATTATTTAGAACAAGTAGAAAAACTAGGCCATGAAGATGAGGAATTTGATGAATGGGAGAAACGAAATGATATTCACATTAATCTTCCGAAAGAAGAGAAAGAAAAGTTTGCAAATAATTATGCAGATAAATTAAAATCAGAGCTGATTAAAAAAGGTGTGATTCCTTTCAAACCATTATAAAAATTAAAAAGCCAATTGAAAATAAATATAAAGCCAATTTTGTTTTTAATTTTATTTGTAAATATAAATTGTGTTAAACAGAATGAAGAACAACAAGTTATTAATTCTAAATTTGATGATGCTTCTTGGCATTATGGAAATGATTTTCCAGAAGATTTAGCTCAAGAAAATGTTTCAACTCATATTGGAATGTATATGAAGTGGTGTATAAACAATGATTTAATTTCTTCGGAGTTGAAAGAAGATTCACAAGTTGGAATTGATTCTGTGAAAAATAACATAATAACTGGAGCTGAGTTTATTAATAGTTATTCTGATGGTAAGTTTTTATCTACTGATTTAAGTGATATTGGAAGAAAATTTACAAATGATTATTACGAAGATAATAGTGATTTTTCTAAGAATAATGGATCATATTTAGATGATTACACAAAGATATTCGAGAAGATAATTGACAAAAAATCTGTTTATCATGTTGAAGACTCAGAACAAAATTATTTACTTATTAAAGCAAAGATTGATAGTAGATTTAAGGAATGGAAAACATTTACTTCTAAATGACAAAAGCCACTCTATTTGAGTGGCTTTTACATTACTAAAAATCTTATCTAAAAAAATTATTGAGTAATTTCTAATTGGAAAACTTGATCAAGCTCATCATTAGAGTTTAATGAAACATCTAAATCATTTACCAATCCTGTTCCAACTCCATAAACCCAACCATGAATATGCAATTCTTGTCCATTTGCCCAAGCATTTTGAACAATAGATGTTTTAGCTAAATTATAAACTTGTTCTCTTGCATTGATTTCTACAAAACGATCAAACCTTTCGTGCTCGTCTTGTATATTATTTAATTCGTCTTTATTAAATCGATAAACATCTTTGATATGTCGTAGCCAATTATCAATTAATCCGACAGATGCATTACCCATTGCAGTTTTTACACCACCGCAACCATAATGTCCGCATACAATAACATCTTTTACTTTTAATACATTTACTGCATAATCTAACACAGATAACATATTCATATCGGTATGGACAACCATATTGGCAATATTACGATGTACAAAAACTTCACCCGGTTTTGCACCAATAATTTCATTTGCAGGAACACGACTATCTGCACATCCAATCCATAAAAGAGGAGGTTGCTGACCATCGGCCAATTTGCTAAAAAAATCTGGATCTAAATTTAATTTTGATTCAACCCAAGCTCTGTTTTTATCTAATATATCTTTGTAATATTCGTTTGTCATTTTATTTTGTTTTTATTTGTTTAAAAATATTTCAGTTTTTATTATTAATGCGCTCCAGCTACTAAAACGTAACCAAAGAATTCTCTAAATGATGGAGGATTATCTACTGTTCCACGTTCAGAAATTAATCGAATGTTAATATTATTATTTTTTGCTTTTACTTTAAATTCATCTAAATATTCGATAATATCATAATCTAGAATACGAGTTTTTCTAACATCTAATTCTAAGTTAGAACCAGGTTTTAATCCATCTAATTCTTTTACAATAGCACCACGGTTAACAAAAGTTACTTCTTCTGCAAAATTCATATGAAAAATGTTCCCTTCTTTTACTAGCATTACATGCGAATTGTTATAAGATTTGATTAATGAAACAACAACACCAACGATTAAACCAATAATAATTCCTTTCAATAAATCTGTTGCAAGAATAGCAATAACGGTTACAGCAAAAGGAATTAGTTGATCTTTACCTAATTTTTTCATATCCAAAAACTGTTTAGGATTACCTAGTTTATAACCAATAACTAATAGGATAGAGGCTAATACAGCATTCGGGATTAAATTTAAAAAAACTGGAATAGAAATTACACTAACTAATAATAAAATTCCGTGTGTAATGGTAGAAAGTTTTGTAAGTCCGCCACTCATGGCATTTGCCGAAGAACGAACAATAACTTGGGTAACAGGTAAACCTCCAATTAAACCAGCTAAAGAATTTCCAATACCTTGAGCAATTAACTCACGATTTGTAGGTGTTTGACGTTTTAATGGATCTAGTTTATCAGTTGCTTCTACAGATAATAAAGATTCTAAAGATGCTACAATTGCAATAGTAAAAGCAACTTGCCATACTAAAGGATTCGTAAGTCCAGAAGCAAAATCAGGTGTTGTAAACTGTCCTATAAAGTCAGAAACACTTTCAGGTACAGGAACTTTCACTAACAAATCTTTATCAATTGCAAAAACTTCGTGATTGGTATCCCCAATTGTAATTTGATATAAAATACCAATTAATACTGCAACTAATGACCCTGGTAATAATTTGAAAAAGTTTGATTTTTTTCCTAAAATATTATCCCATACAATCAATATAAATAAAGAGATTGCTGTGATAATTATAGCTCCAGGCGTTATAAAATCTAAACTAAATGTATCAAAGCTAAAAGCTTCTTTATAACCTAATGCTAACGGAATTTGTTTCAAAAAAATAGAGATACCAATAGCACATAGCATTCCTTTGATAACCGATGATGGAAAGTAATAACCAATAACACCAGCTTTGAGAATACCTAATAGTATTTGAAAAATTCCTGCAATTACAACTGCAACTAAAAATAGTTCATAAGCTCCTAGATCTGTAATAGCAGTTAAAACAATAACAACCAAACCAGCTGCAGGTCCAGAAACTCCAATTTGAGATTTAGAAATAAGACCAACAACAATTCCTCCAACTATACCTGCTATAATACCGGCAAATAAAGGCGCACCACTGGCCAACGCAACACCTAAACATAAAGGTAATGCAACGAAAAAGACAACAATACTCGCAGGTATGTCCTTCTTCCAATTTTGAAAAAGATTCATAATAATTTTAAAATGAATTATTTAATATTTTAAGATGATGAAAATAAATTTGCTATTCTATTTCATAACTTTGAAAAGAATGAAGCAAAAAATCAGTTAAAAATTAAATAAATTCAGGAGGCGGTGTCGTTACACCATTATCTAAAGAAGAATATATCTTAGAATGATGATAATTTGAATGAGTAGTTTGCTTAGCATTAAAAAATGTAAACAATTTTATTTCGTGAAAATAATGTATTTTTTCTGTGATTTCGTTTGAAGAATTTTTTTGATTGTTTTCTTCTTCTGTTGATGTTTGAGAAAATAAAGTTTTAGAATCATCATTTGTAGAGTCATTACAAGTCTTTTGTTCTAATCTCATCTGATAATCTAGATACCCCGCAAGCCCTTGCATGTTCGTACTGAACACCAAAAGTAGCGTGAAAAAAATTCCAATAGTATGTTTTATCAGGTTATCCTTCATTATGTGACAAAAATATATTTTAATTTTTAATTACAAAATACTCAGAAACTTTTTTAATAAATATTTATCATTTTATTTTATGACGCTTAACAAAATATATTGATTAAAAATATCAATGGTATATAAAATTGATATCATAAATCATTTTTACTCAGTTTTATTAACAATAAATTTGCATAAAAATAAAATTTTGAAAAAGTATATAAGTGTAATGTTTTTGGTTGCTTTAGTTGCAACTACTTTTGGGCAAGGAAAAAATAATAAAGGGAAATTTTATATCTATTGGGGTTGGAACCATGCGCAGTATACAAAATCTGATATTCAATTTAAAGGAGATGGATATGATTTTACATTAGATAATGTTGTTGCACATGACCGTCAAACTTCTTTTGGAATCAAGTATTTTAATCCAAGCTCTATGACTATTCCTCAATATAACTTTCGTTTAGGATACTTTGTTACGGATAATTGGAATATTTCTTTCGGGATAGATCATATGAAATATGTAATGGATCAAGATCAAGTTGTTAAAATGAAAGGATCAATTAATACAGGATCTGAATTTGATGGAAATTATAATAACGTAGATAAAAAATTAACTGAAGATTTCTTAACTTTTGAACATACAGATGGTTTAAATTATGCAAATTTAGAAGTTCGTCGTTTTGATAATATTCAGCATTTTCCAATTACAAAAAATGGAAAAGGAATAGATGTTAATGTTACAGCTGGTTTAGGAGCAGGAATTTTATATCCTCGATCTAATGTTAAGTTGATGGGAAATGATCGCTATGATGAATTTCATTTAGCAGGTTTTGCTACAGCAGCAATGGTTGGAATTAACTTTACATTTTGGGATTATTTCTTTATTCAGGCAGAGATGAAAGGTGGATATGCAAATATGAATGATATTCGTACAACTTATGATAAATCAGATAAAGCAAAACAAGACTTTTTCTTTTCTCAACAAAACTTAGTTTTTGGAGCAATTATTCCTGTATTTACTCATAAAAATAAGTTAAACTTTTAATTAAGAGTCTAAATATAAAATATATAGCCTAATTTTAAGAATCGATTAGACGATTTGAAAAAAATTATTAGCGGAGACATCATTTGAATACAATTTGTATTGAATGATGTCTTTTTTATGATTAATATTTATTTAACTCAATAAAGAATTGTTATTTTTACAAGGAAATTGAATAAAATTAACATGAATAGATTTTCTATATTGGTCGCAAGTATTTTGATGACGACGACAGCAATGGGACAAAAAGTAATGACGCCAGAATTACTTTGGCAAGTAAAAAAAGTTGCTCCAGTTGGAGTAACAAAGGATCAAAAAAATCTGATTTACAAAGTAACTTCTACTAATGTAAAAACGCAAGAAGATACATCTAAAACTTATATGATTTCATTAGCAGGAGGAAAAGCTTCTGAAATTGAAGAATATAAGGCTCTTTTAGCAGATGAATCTTTAAATAAATCTCAAAAATATAAAGCTGAAACAGAAAAAGTTAAATTGCAAAAAGTATTTGGTTCAGATTATTATCCAGAAATGGATAAATCAAATGTTCAGATTTATAATGAATTAAATTACAGACATTGGGATACATGGAATGACGGTAATTACGATCATTTATTTGTATCAGAAAATAAAGAAAATGCAGCTAAAATTGATGTATTAAAAGACGAGCCTTATTCAGTTTCTGAATTTGTTTGGTCACCTGATGGAACAAAGGTTTTGTATGTTTCTAAAAAGAAATTTGGAACAGATTACGCTTTAAGCACAAATACAGATATTTATCAATATGATTTATCAACTAAAACGACGAAAAATATCACGGAAGGAAAAATGGGATATGATAATACACCAAGTTTTTCTTCTCAAGGGGATTTTGCTTTTTTGAGCATGGAGCGCGATGGTTATGAGGCAGATAAAAATGACTTAATCGTTCGCCGTGGTGATATCGAAATGAATATTACAAAACATTGGGACGGAACGGTACAAGGTTACAAATGGAGCAATGATGGAAACAAAATTTATTTCAATGCTCCAGTAGGAGGAACAATTCAACTATTTGAGGTTGATGTAAACTTCAAAATGAGAAAAATGCCTTTCATCAAACAAATAACAAAAGGTGATTTTGATATTGCAGATATCAAAGAAATTGTTGATAATAAAGCAATTGTCACAAAAACAGATATCAATCACGCTGCAGAAATTTATGTGGTCGATTTGAAATCTGGAGCATTAACACAATTAACAAACGAGAACAAAGATATCTTCGATCATATTGCTTTAAGTGATGTAAAAGCACGTAAAATCAAAACTACAGATGGAAAAGAAATGCATGCGTGGGTAATTTATCCACCAAATTTCGATCCGAATAAAAAGTATCCAACGTTATTATATTGTCAAGGTGGACCACAATCTGCTTTAACACAATTTTATTCGCCTCGTTGGAATTTCCAGTTAATGGCGGCACAAGGTTATATTGTTATTGCACCAAACCGTCGTGGAATGCCAGGTCATGGAGTAGAGTGGAATGAACAGATTTCGAAAGATTGGGGAGGACAAGTAATGCAAGATTATTTAGCTGCGATTGACGATATTTCGAAAGAGTCTTATGTAGATAAAGATCGTCGTGGAGCTGTTGGAGCATCTTATGGAGGGTATTCTGTTTATTATTTGGCAGGTATTCACGAAGGTCGTTTCAAATCATTTATTTCTCATAACGGTGTATTCGATTTGAAATCGATGTATGGAACAACAGAAGAAATTTTCTTTACAAACTGGGATGCTGGTGGCGCTTGGTGGGAAACTGATAACAAAGCTGCTCAGAAAACATATTCTAAATTTGATCCAAGTAGTACAGAATTAGTAAATAAATGGAATACGCCAATGTTAATTTACGTTGGTGGTCACGATTACCGCGTACCAATGGGACAAGGTCAAGAAGCTTATCAAATTTTACAGTTGAAAGGAATTAAATCTCGTTTTATTTATTTTCCAGAAGAAAATCACTGGGTGTTAAAACCTCAGAATTCTGTTATTTGGCATACAGAATTTTTCAAATGGCTAAAAGAAACATTGTAATTTAATTAATTTAAGAATCATAACTATAATTTAAAAGTGTAATTTCTATAGAAATTACACTTTTTTTATTTCTTTGAAAATCAATGACAATATCTAATAAACGATTCAATTATTTTTTTAAATTTTGTAGACTAGAATAATCGTTGTAAATTCAAAAACAGAAGTCAAAACCCAATTTATGAGTAAGGAGAATAACAAAATATACTTTTCAAATAGCCCATTTACTAACGGTCACAAAGTAATAGATTTTGTTTGGAATGCTCGCCTTGATCAGAATTTTGATCTTTGGATGGATCTTCATTTAGAATCAGATAATTATGATCAAGAAGAGGAATATAAGGATGATTTGGATGAGATAGATGATATTTCACAAGAGAATGCTGAGAAACAATTATGGATTAATTATGATCATGCTATCATCTCAAGTACGTATTGGAATAATAAAGGGATCAAGATAGAGAATGAAACGCAATTAGATTTTAATCTACTTAATAAAAAAATATTCGAAATAGATCCTCTTCCAATGAATCTTGATGAACCAGAAAGCCTTGCTTTTGGTGTTTCTATGTTAGGAAATGATTCGATAGCTCAACACGAAATAACTTTTTTAGATACAGAAGAATTTGGTGTCTTTGATATCAAATGGAAAGGTAAAATAGCGAATACTTATTTAGGAGAAACAGATTTTGATTATGATTTTTATGTGTATATGAAAAACATAAAATTTGGCGGAGTAAAAGTAGATCCTTCTTTAAAAAAAGAAGATGTAGTAGAATTTTTTAAATCTAAATTAACTCATTTCGAAGATTTTGAATTAGTTGAAACTGATGAATTAGAATTAGAAAATTATATTTTGAAATTAAAAAGACAAGAAGAATAAACAATAAAGTATTTTTTTACATTATACTTTAATTATTCTCTAAGTAACTTAACCATATGATCAACCAAATCATAAAAAACTGTGAAGATGAAGAAATTCAGTTCCTTAACGATATACAACCTTTTGGCTATTTGATAGGAATTCACAAAAAAACTCTTGAAATTGAATTTGTTTCTCAAAATATTGATGAAATATTTCAGATATCTCTAACAGAAATGTTAGGAGTGAACATTCATGAACTTCATGATTTTGATATAGATTTTGAAGAAGTTTTGAATCAGGATATAGGAGAGTTTTCTAGAAGAAATATTCAAATAGATTCAACAAGTTATCATATTACTACATTTTATACAAATGATTTTATTTATTTGGAATTAGAAAATATGATTGTACTAGAGAATAGGTTAGAGTATTATAGTTATTCAGAGCAAATTCTTTATTCTAAAACTATAGACTCTACATGGGATAGTTTAATTTCTTCAATTAAAAAATTAACGGGATATGAACGTGTAATGTTGTATCAGTTTTTAGAAGATGGAAGTGGAATAGTTATAGGTGAAAAAGTAAATAAAAATTTAGATTCATATTTAGGTTTAAGATTTCCTGAATTTGATATTCCTAAACAAGCTAGAGAGCTATATTTAGAGAAAAAAAGCAGGATGGTTTCTGACGTTAATAGCAAAAGAATTCCATTGATAAGTTTAAAAAATCAAAAAATTGATTTGATGTATTCTTCATTAAGAGCACTTTCTCCTATACATCTTCAATATCTTAAAAATACAAGTTGTTCAGCAAGTTTTTCAATATCAATAGTTATTAATGAGAAACTATGGGGCATTGTGGCTTGTCAAAATTCTGAACCAAAATTTATTCCTAATCAAGTCCGTTTACAAAGTGAATTGTTAACACGTTTGGCAAGAATGACTTATGCGAATTTTAAATCAAGCGAACAATTAAAATTTCAAAATCATTTTAATGAAATTGCTATAAAACTTAAAGAAAATCTTTTAACAGAAGAGAATCTTGAGAATTCAATGAATAGTAATTTGAGTCAAATTCTTCATTTAACAAAAGCGGATGGAATTGCTTTAATTAATTTTAATAAAGTTTTTAAAGAAGGTATAACACCTGAAGAAAGCGAGGTTTTAAGAATTAAAGAATGGGCTGTTAAAGAAAAAAGACATCAACTATTTACATCAAATTCTTTCTACGTAGATTATGGACAAGAATTGAATCTCAGTAAAAATGCAGCTGGAGTTATGTTTTGTTTTCTAGGCCAAGGTTTTAATCACTTTATAATTTGGTTCAAGAAAGAACATCTTCAAAAATTAAATTGGGCAGGAGAACCAAATAAGATTGAAAAAACTGAAATTCTTGAAGATAAAAAAGTACTTTCTTTTTCTCCAAGAACTTCATTTAAAATATGGAGAGAAGAAATTAAACATAAATCATTCATTTGGCTCGAAAAAGAAAAATATGTAGCGAAGGAAGTTGTAAAATTAATTATAGAGACACTTCATCTACAATCATTCAAAATACATAGTTTATACGAACAATTGAAAGAAATAAATGACGAATTGGATTCGTTCTCTTATACAGTTTCACATGATTTAAGAACACCTTTATCTATTATGAAATTAAATTGTCAGATGCTTCAACGAAGTCTGAAGGATGATGAAGTGAAAAATAATCGATTAAAAAGTGTTATAGATGAAATTGATAGGATGACGCAAATGATGCAAGATTTATTAGCATTAAGCAAAGCTAAAAAGTCTGAGATAAAATTGATAAATATCGAAACTAAACCAATTATTGATAAAATTGTACATGATGTTTTGTTATATTACAAAACATCAAATACCGAAGTTATTGTAGAAAATATTCATGATGTTTTAGGAGATAAAACAATGTTTTATGAAGTATTATTGAATATTATAGGAAATGCTGTGAAATATTCTTCACAAGAACAGAATCCAAAAATTATGATTTCATCAGAAATTGATAATAAGCATGTGATTTTTAAAGTAAAAGATAATGGAATTGGTATAAAAGAAGAAGATAATGATAAAATGTTTAAACTTTTTAGTAGAATGTCGAATACTGGAAATATTTCAGGAAATGGGGTAGGACTTTCTATTGCACATCGAATGATGAATAGAATGGATGGAAATATATCTTTTGATAGTAAAATAGGAGAAGGAACGACTTTTGTATTAACTTTTAAAAAATGTAAAGATGTTATCTGATTACTTAAAGAAAAAAACGGAAATTTATCATAAGGAAATAGAAGAGAAGTTAGAGTCTAACAAATTGTTTAATAGCACATTTACAGATAAGAATTATTATAAAATGTTACAAGTTAATCATGTTTTTCTTAAATCTTATGAAGATTCAATTAAGCAATTTTTGACAGAAAAAGATTTGAAAAACTTAGCATTAACAAAGCTAAATAAATTGCAATTAATTGAAAAAGATATTCAAGAATTGGGAATTGAACCACAAATGGCAAATAAACAATTTGAATTAGAAAGTAGAGCAGAAGCCATTGGCGCATTGTATGTTATTGAAGGCTCTATGCTTGGTGGAAATGTGATAGCTAAAACTTTAAAGAAATATCCTTTTTTGGAAAATAAAAGTTTTAATTATTTTGGACATTATGGAGAAAATCTTGGACAAGCATGGAAGAATTTTATAAATTATATCAATCAAGAATTCACAACAGAAGAGGAAAAGCAACAAGTTTTTCAAGGAGCTAAAAAGGCTTACGAAGATTTGATAAGTTTTGCATAGAAAAAATAAAAAAACTGATTTAATTAAAATTAAATCAGTTTTTTTATTTTTTCTTATCAAGATTTGATATTTTTTTAATTTATTTTAAATATAAAACTCTCTAAATTTGATACATGAAAAAATCAATACTTAGTATATTTTCCGCAATCATTTTAACTGTTTCAGTTACAGTAAATGCGCAAGAAATCGAAGAACAGATTGTAATTGAAAATCGTGTAAATGATGTTAAACAACAAGATAAACCTTATGTAATCTTGATTTCGGCAGATGGTTTTCGTTATGATTATGCTGAAAAACATGATGCAAAAAATTTATTAGAATTAGCAAAAAATGGAGTGAAAGCGAACGCAATGTATCCATCCTTTCCTTCTGTAACTTTTCCAAATCATTATACAATTGTAACAGGTTTAACTCCTATTCACCATGGCTTGGTTGGGAATAATATGTTAGATAGAGAAGTAGGAGATCGTTATTCATTAGGAAATAGAAATGCGGTTATCAATCCGAAATGGTACGGAGGAACTCCAATTTGGAATCTTGCTGAACAAAACAAAATGTTAGCGGCTTGTTATTATTGGCCAGGTTCAGAAGCGCCTATTAATGGTATGTTTCCAACTTATTCGTACAAGTATTCGGAGAAATCACCAATTGATTACCGTATTCAACAAGTTGTAAATTGGTTAAAATTGCCAGCTGAAAAACGACCTCACTTAATCACGTTTTATTTCCCAGAAGTAGATCACGCGGGACATTCTTTTGGCCCAGATGCGCCAGAAACCAAAGAAGCAGTACAGTTTGTAGATGAATCAATAAAAAAATTAAATGATGAGGTTGCTAAAACTGGATTAAAAGTAAACTTTGTCTTTGTTTCTGATCACGGAATGACGAGGATTGATGATGAAAATCCATTAAAATTACCAATTAAAATTGATGAATCAAAAATCCAAGTTGCTTCTAATGGATCCTATGTAAGTTTATTTGTAAAAGATAAAAGCGATATAGAGTTAATCTATAAAGAAATAAAAGCGACTCAGGATGATACGTTTGAGGTTTATAAAACGACAAATGTTCCGTCTAAATATCATTTTAATGCGAAAAATGATCGATTCAATCGTATAGGAGATATTATTTTGATTGCACATGCACCAAACTATTTTTCAAATAGAAATGCGCCAAAAGGTTCGCATGGATTTCTAGTTAAAGAAACACCAGAAATGAAAGCTACTTTTATGGCTTGGGGACCGAATATAAAAAGAGGAAAAGAAATTAAAGTATTTCCGAATACACAAGTTTATCCAATGCTTGCAAAATTATTAGGTTTGCCAATTCAAGATAAAATTGATGGGACAAATCAATTAGCTAATAAAATTTTATTGAAATAATTGTTTGGCACAAAATATAAAGCCAACTCATTGTGAGTTGGCTTTTTTTGTGATTATTTTTTCTTGAAATTTAGATTAGAAATAATAATTGCAAAGATTATAATTACAATTCCTGTCCATTGTATTGCTAAAACTTGTTCATGTAAAACGATGAATGCCATTGTAACAGAAACAGGTAATTCTATAGAAGCTACAATACTACCTAATCCTAATCCTGTGTTTGGAAACCCTTTGTTTAATAAGATAGGAGGCAAGACTGTTCCAAATAATGATAAGAACAATCCCCAAGTATAGAAAATCTTTAAATTTAATGGATGAATACCTGTAAGATCATCTGAAAAGTTTTTATATAAACTCATTAATCCTTCAGAATAATATGGTCCAATTTGACTAAAAAAGACAAATAAGGCAACAATAATTCCTCCACCGTAAAGCATATACAAACTCTTTTTATAAGGAGGTAAATAATTTGCGATACTATTTGAAGTAAACATAGTAGTTGTAAAGGAACAAGCTGCTAAGAATCCCCAAAATAATCCTTTAGGATTTAATTCTACATCTTGATTAATTAAATTTGTAGCTAATACAGTTCCAACTAAAACCAAAATCATTGAAATTAGTTTTTTAGCAGAAGGAATCTTTTTACTTAGAATACTTTCTACTAAAATGCTTAGCCAAACAGTTTGCATTAATAATACAATTGCAATTGAAACATTAATATATTGTACAGCTAGATAATAGAATAAACTTGTGAAACCTAATGAAGTTCCAGCTAGCATTAATCTTTTCTTATCTTTTGGTTTTATAGTAGGAATATTATTCCTCTTTTTAGACATAATCACATTGATAATTAATAATGAGATTATTCCTAAAACAAATTGAGAAGCGGTAACTTCTGCTGTTGTGTAACCTTGATCATATGCTACTTTTACAAATGTTGCTAACATTCCATAAAAACTAGCTCCCATTCCAACAAACAAGACACCCTTTAATAAATTCTTATTCTTCATAATTATTTTTCACAAAAAAAGGCTTGATTTTTTATCAATCAAGCCGCGCAAGTTACTATATTTTTTTTAACTAGAAAAGTCCATTTATTTCTCCTTCTATTTTGTTGAAGATAAGTCCTAAATCTTCCTTATTCTCAACAAAATCTAAATTATCTACATCAATTACCAAGACTTTTCCTTCTTTATAATTTGAAATCCATTTATCATATTTTTCGTTTAAACGACTTAAATAATCAATACTAATCGAGTTTTCATAATCGCGACCTCTTTTTTGGATTTGAGCTACTAAAGTAGGAATAGAAGCTTTAAGATAAATTAATAAATCTGGAGCTTCAACAAAACTTGTCATCAAATTAAAAACACGTAAATAGTTGTTATAATCTCTTGTAGACAAAAGTCCCATATCATTTAGGTTGCTCGCAAAAATATGTGCATCTTCATAAATTGTACGATCTTGAATAATATCTTTACCGCTTTCTCTAATTTCTTTTACTTGATTAAAACGACTTCCTAAGAAGTATATTTGAAGATTAAAAGCCCATTTTTCCATATCATTGTAAAAATCATCCAAATAAGGATTCATTTCTACATCTTCAAACTGAGCTGTCCAATTGTATTGTTTTGCTAAAAGATTTGTTAGAGTTGTTTTTCCTGCTCCAATATTTCCTGCGATGGCGATATGCATTTTCCAATTATTTTAACGTCTGCAAATATACTAAAGCTTAATTCTCAAAACAAAATCTAAGTATGCAACTCATAGAAAAATCTTTTTTTAGAAAAAAATTATTCCGATTGATTTATACATTTTTATTCAAGTTAAATTATAATTTATTTTTGGTTCAAAAGAAAACGTAATAAATTAATATTTAAGTTTAAATTATTGATAATCAATTTATTTATTCTATTTTAGAATATTATAAATATGCATTTTTGAACCATCAAAAGTATAAAGATTTAGTTCGTTAAAAGCCATACTTTTTACATTTTTTAAATCTATAAAAGTAGAAGTTGTTTTATCTGTTATATTTTTTGAAATTAGCTTGTTGTCTTTAATGTAAAAAATAACATCTTTATAAAAATAATATGGTGAACCATCAAAATCTAATTCAAAATTAGATTTAAAATTTCCATAATCATCATATACATAAATTATTTTTTGACCTTTTAAATAAACCAAATTTTTGTGTATGTGAATTTCTTCAATGGATTGATCGTTATTTTTAAGATAAATTTGTTTAGAATTTAAAATTGGTTTTTGCAATTGATAATTAAAATAGATTATTTTATTACCAATAATATCATAAAACCAACAAAATTGATTGTCAACAACTTTTAATGCTGTTGGTATAAAATCAGTCGACTTTAATTGAATAATATCTTGTATAGGATTAAGATTTTCATCTAAAACAGCCAATTGATTAAAATTAGAATAAATATATGTTCTAAGTGGATTTCCTATATCAACCGAAGTTATTACATTTTTTAGATTGACTACTTTACTCTTTTCTGACTGAAATATTTTTTCAATTTTTGTATCAGAAATCAAGTAAATAGAATTATTGAGATCAGTATCAATTGATTTTATAGTTTTATTTTCAATCAAAATAGAATCTTTTAACTCAAACTTTTGAGAAAAAACAGTAATAAATATCAAAACAAAAAAGATTGAAAAACTTGTCTTCATTTACTTGAAAATTACTTCATAACCAAATCTACAAATTGAGAGTAGTATTACCAAAATAAATATGTAACGAATAAATTTATTTCCTTTGTTAATAGCTAATTTAGCACCGATAAAACCTCCTAAAGCATTGCATAAAGCCATTGGTAAAGCTATTTTCCAAATAATTTGTCCTTTAATCAAAAACAAACAAATTGAACCAAAATTAGTTGCTAAATTGATCAGTTTTGCATTTGTGTTAGCTTTCAAAAAATCCATTCCGAGAAGGGTAACGAATCCCAAAATAAAGAAAGTTCCTGTTGCAGGACCAATAAAACCATCGTAAAAACCAACTGCTATGCTAACAATACAACCATTGATAATTGCAATATGATAAGGGATTTTACGTTCGGTTGCTTGTCCAAAATCTTTCTTGAAAATAGTATAAATTGCTAAAACAATTAAAATGATCAATAAAACTGGTTTCATAAAATCGTTGTTAATAATTGTTAACAATTGTGATCCTAAAAATGCAGAAATAAAAGCACATGTAGCCATAATAGCAAAGAGTTTCCAATCTATTTTCACTTTCTTTATGTATTGAGATGTTGCTAAAGCTGTACCACTAAATGCTGGAATTTTTAATGTTCCAATAACTGTAGAAACTGGTAAATTTGGTAAAAAAGCAAGTGATAAAGGTGTTTGTATTAACCCTCCACCTCCAACAATAGAGTCGATAAAGCCAGCGCAAAAAGCTGTTATACATAAATAGAATAGAATCTCGATTTCCAAAACAGAAAAATTTTGGCAAATGTAGAAATAGAAAAGGACAAAACGTTGATTTTGTCCTTTCTAAATTTTATCTAAGTAGTTTATTATTTTACAATAAATTTAACTGTTCCATAAGATCCGTCTGCGTAAGCTACACGAGCGTAATATACACCAGTTTTTAAAGCAGAAATGTTAACATCTTTAGATTTTACTTCTGAAAATTTTCTTCCTGTTAAATCTCCAACTAATACACTTTTTATTTCTTTATTAGATATAATATTAAGTGTATTACCATTAACAATAGCCTTCAGTTCAACTTTTGTTGCAGCTTGTTCTGTAGTGGCTAAAGTACAATTAGGTATGTCATTTAATTTTAGAATACCTCCTGTTCCTTTGTTATCTGATGTATAATGACCAACCCAAACAGATTTACAATCATGAGCACCAATAAATAGTCTTTGTTGACCATCATCTATATTTGTCCAATTTTTACCATTATCTTGCGTGTAAGCAGAACCTACTCCTAATTCAGATTCAGAGTTAAATCCTGTTGATAAAAAAATACCATTTGATCCTGGAATATATGATATGTCACCATCAAAATAACTATTAGATTCTAAAATATCCCAATTGTCACCACTATCTTCAGTTACCCAAAGTGTAGCTGTATTATCTATCAATAAACCATATTTTGATGAAGAGAAAGACATGTTAGCACTTGAATCTTCTCCTGAAAAATCATCAACAGGAGAGAAGTATGATTTCCAAGTAGCTCCTCTATCATTTGTATGCAAAATACGACCAGTACTTGATGTTAACCATAGATCTTCACCTAAGAAAACTCTACCTGCTACATAACCATACTCTTCACTGCTTAAAGTAGAAGGAGCTGTACTAAGTGTAGACCATGTATTTCCACCGTCTGTAGTTTTATACATTTCATATTTTCCATTGATAGGATCTCCAATAACTAAACCATTATTTGAATCAAAAAAATGAATAATATTTCCAAAAGAATTAGTTCCAAATACTCCTGAAACTTTAGTCCAAGATGTTCCGCTATTTGAAGTTTTCCATAAACCATTAGCAGCTCCTGAACCTGATGCAGGTGCTGTTACGATAAATGCTGTTGTTCCATTTATAGCTCCTACATCTGATATTAAAGCATTCGAAGGTAAGTTAGAAACCAGATTAGCTTTCCAATTAGTTCCTCCATCTGTTGTCACACCTATATATTTAGGATACGATTGATTTCCAGAACCATCAAAATAAGTAATCCAAGCCGTATTTTGATCTACAATAGAATATTCTCTTGCACCAAAAGATTGTAATGGAATACCACTATTTTGTGTTGTATAAGTTTGACCAAAAGATACAGCTACCGCAGCTATCGATAAAAGAGATAGTAATTTTTTTCTCATAATAATGTGTTAATTAATAATTAGTGTTACGCTAAAATAAAAAAAAAATCTCAAAAAAAAAATTAAAAAGTGACCGCGAAGGGATTCGAACCCTTACTGTCAGAACCGGAATCTGATATTCTATCCGTTAAATTACGCAGCCAAATGAATTGCAAATATAGATAAATAGACTTTTATAGGAGAATGTTTATTCTAAAATTACGATGTTGTGTTGCTGTAAAATAATCTCTAAAAATTTGATTAATCTCGTCATTTAATTTAGAAGCTTTTATACCCAATTGAGGATAAATTTGAATAATAAATTGAGTGATTTCTTCTACTGTCTTTATTCCAAAAGAATGAATATCAGTTTCTATTTCCCCTGAAATAGGGGAATTACTTGCTAATAAATTTTCGATAATTTTAGCAAATTCAATACTTTTTGAAGTGGATTCTTTTACGAAATTATTAAAATCTGTTTGTTTTTGGTAATGAATAATGTCTAAACTTTTTTCGATAAAATGTTCAGCCATTCCAAGATAATTTACTAATAAAGTTAAATCAGCAAAAATTCGGAAAGGAATTTTTTCGACCAAATCATCACTATAAAATTCATTATAGATAAAACTATAATCTTGATTAACTTTTTGGTTATTTACTTCAAAACTATGTGAAGAAGTTGCTATCATTCCCATAGATTTCCAAGTTGGAATTAATTTGACTTGAGATTTATCTAAAATGAATGACAAAAATTTTGGGTCGCCATTTTTATCCAATACTTCTTTTCCGTTTTCAATTATTTTTGCATTTAATGTAAAATGAGTAAGATAAGGAGTTCCTGTTGCATAATGCCATAAACCATTTATAATATAATCCTCTCCAATTTTTTCAGCTGTTCCACCCAACATTCCACTTCCGCCAAAACACGTTTTTTGTGAAGAAAATAAATTAGAAGCAATATTGGGTTTTAGATTTCGAGAAAAATAATTTGCTCCACTACATAATGTTACAAACCATCCTAAACTTCCATCAATTTTAGCAATAGATTGTAAAGTTTTTAAGCCTTCAGAGAATTCTAACCCTAATCCGTTGTATTGTTTCGGAACCCAAATGTTTAACCAATTTTTATTTTCTATAAATTGTAGAACTTCGGAATTGAACGTTTCTATATTTAATAGTTGTTCACGAATAGAATTAATATTAAGCATTTTTTTTATTTATAATTTTTCTCCAATTAAAGTATCCAGAAATTGCTACACAGAATAAAATCAAGGATAAAATAGCGTATAAATACAAATCTTTATGAATAAGTAATGGAATTGAAATGATGTTACTAATGTTTAGTAAAATCCAATTTTCGAGTTTACGTTTTGCCATTAACCACATTCCAGCCCAAGCAAATGCGCTTACAACCGAATCCCAAATTGGTACATCAGAATCGGTGAAATGTGTTAATGCTAAATAAAAAATGGTAAAACTACTCAAAACAATTCCTGTTACAATTCCCCATTCTTTTTTGTTGGCTGTTGAAATTTCGATTTCGTGTTTTTGTTGTCCAAATTTCCAATAAACCCAACCGTAAATACTCATTACTAAATAATAAATATTAAGAGTGAATTCTGCATAAAGTTTAGAATTGAACATTACAAAAAGTGATAATGTAATTCCTGCAATTCCAAATAAATAATTTTTTGGATTGTTGTATCTCGCTAATACAACTTGAAAAATTGAAAAAAGTACACCTAGCCATTCTTGCCAAGTTGTTTGTGAAATAATTTCCTTCATCATTAATTTTTTTTGATGAGGAGATGAAGTTATTACTAACATCAATCCCTCCGCCAGCATTATCTGGATCAGGTATAGAACAAAATTGTTCTTGGGTATATTCTCAGCTTTTTAGCACCCCATTGAAAGACAAAGATGATAATATCTATATAAATAACCTAAAAATATTAAGAATTAAGTTTAAATTATTCTTTAAGTAACTCAGGACGTTTGGATTTTGGTAAAGTTAAGATGACTAAATTGTAAGAATCTTTTATCCATTCTTTGATTTGAACGTCTTTTACATCTTGATGAATTTGAACGGTATTCCAATGCTTTTTGTTCATGTGATAACCAGGAGTTACAGCTTCGTAAATCGCTCGAATTTCAGTTGCTTTATCGGGGTCACATTTTATATTAACAGAATCGAATTTGTCTACATTACATAAACAAAACATTTTTCCAGCGATGTAAAAGACTAATGTAGATTGATCAAAAGGAAATTTTTCTTCTACTTGTGGAAGTCCTAGACAATAATCTCTTAATTCTTCGATATGCATTGGTTTGTATTATTTTTAGTGAAGGTACAAATAAAACGAAAACGGCTTTTGAAAAAAAAGCCGTTTTCTATAAAATATGAGTGTGAAAGCAATTATTTCACATCCCACCAAACACGCGTATTTATATCATCACCACCCATTTGTTGTACTGCAATTTGATAATTTTCTTTGTTTTGCATTTTTACATTCGGAGGATATGGATAACGAATAGGCATCTTACCATTATTAAATAAATTTGTTTGTAGTGGTAAAATAGGAAATCCAGTTCGTCTAAATTCCATCCATTGTTGATTATCAGTAAAATATAATGTAAAATATTTTTGGAGCATTATTCGTTCTAATGTGCCATTATATTCGGCAAATGAGTTAGTAAAATAATCAGAAGAAATTGTTGTTCCCCATACTTCCATAGATGCTTTTACTCCATCTTCATAAAAAGCTTTTGCATCTCCAGGTATTAATCCTTTTTGAGCTAACTCAGCCTTTATAAGTTGTAGTTCTCCGTAAGTCATAACAATGTTTTTCATGGGAGCTAGAGCTACAACATTATTTGGAGCCGATGGAGTATATTTGATGGAACTATCATTGAATGCATATCCGCTTGGGATTCCTTTGTAACCAATATCATTTCCTTTTAAATCTTTTGCTTTTGTTGCCCAAATTGTGATTCGTGGATCATTTAATTGTAAAAGATTATCAATAAGAAAAGTAGATAATTTTTTATCTGCTGCATAATCTTGAATACGAGGCCAAGGTGTTGTATTTGGTGTGACACCTGTATTTATTAAGATTGCATTATCTGTATTATTTATGAAAACAGGATATTTTGCAGGATCATTCAGAATAGTATTAATCTTATTAATAGTTTCTGTTGGTTGAATATCACTAATACGTAAAAGTAAACGTAAATGAAGTGAGTTTGTCAATTTTTGCCATTTTGAGACATCATTATTATACAGTAAATCTGCTGTATATATCATAGATTGTTTTGTATTGTATAGTCCATTTGCTTTCTCCAAATATTCTAAAACTGATTTATAAATATCTTGTTGACGATCAAATTTTGGTTTCTCTATTCCTTTATCTGCTTTAGAAGCTTCGGAAAAAGGTATATCTCCAAAACAATCTGTTAAATTAGCATATGCCCAAGCTTTTAATGTTAACGCAACAGCTTGATAATTTTGATCATTAGCTTTGATTGCGGCTTCTTCCATTTCATCTAAATTTTTTAACCACTTGTAATGATTATTCCACATTGTTGTTCCAATATCATCTGTAACATCGTATCGATGATATCCACCGGAAGCATTAGATGGATAAGGTACAATTCCTTGCATAAAATGAGCTGTGCGGTTGTGCCAAGCAGAATATGAATTATGATTTGTTAAACTATATAAAATTGGATTTAATAATGTTGCAGGACTAATAGTTTCTAAACGATTTGGATCTGTGTTTGTTTCTTCAAAATCATCTGTACAGCTGTTGAAAGAAACTGCAAATATTAATCCAAGTGTGATATGTTTTATTTTTTTCATTTTGTAAAAGATTATAAATTAACTTTAAGATTAAATCCATAAGTTGCTGGAGATGGTAGTTGTCCCATTTCTACACCTGGTACCATACTACTTCCATTGAGTGCAGCAGTTTCAGGATCATAAAATGGAAAATCTGACCATGTGTAGAGATTTCGTCCGAAAATGCTTAATGTTAAGCCTTTTAAGTGATGTTTTTCGATTAATTTTTTAGGAAAACTATAACCAATACTTATCTCTCTTAATTTTACATATGTATTTTCAAAGCTATTAGCCTCAACATTTGCACGTCTATAGTATTCTGAGTAATAGTCTGGTACTTTGACTTTTGTTGTGTTTTGAGAATATGATCCATCAGGGTTTATGACAACTCCGTCGCCTATAATATATCCATCTTCACGTCCAGGTAAAGATCCTTTCAGATGTCCATGTTCCATTGTTTTATGATAAGATTGAGAATATAATAATCCGCCAAAAGAACCATCAATTGTAACATTTAATGTCCAATTTTTAACATTCAAAGTATTACTCCAACCTCCTTTCCAATCAGCAAATGCATTTCCTATATATTGAATTTCGGTAGGGCGGACAGGTAAACCAGTTTTAGCATCATATATAATTTTACCTTCGTTATTTCTGACAAATCCATAACCATACATATCTCCTAGAGAACCACCAACTTTACCTATAATTGATACAGTACCAGAAGTTGCGATAGTTTGTTCATCACCTCCCTCAATACCAGCTGCAAGTTCTAATATCTCATTATTATTTTTAGAGTAAGTAAAGCGAGTTGTCCATTCTATATTTTTTGATTTAATAGGTTTGAAATAAATCATAGCTTCTATTCCTTCATTCTTAACCTTTCCTGCGTTAATCCATTTTGTCGAATATCCCGTTGAGTAATCTAGAGGAACGTTAATGATTTGGTTTTTAGAAATGGTGTTGTAGAATGATACATCAAATCCAATTCTATTTTTAAGAAATTGTGATTCTAATCCCATTTCAAAAGAGTTTGTTGTTTCGGGTTTTAAATCAGCATTAAATAAAGAATTATCAACTTGCGCAGAGCCTTGAAAATCATTGTTGTCGTAGTATTTGCTTACGATATAAGGTTTTGAATCGTTTCCTACTTGTGCCCAAGAAGTTCTTAGCTTTGCATAATTAATTATAGACTTAGGTAAATGAAGAATATCACTTAGAATTACACTAAGATTAGCAGAAGGGTAAAAGTATGAATTGTTTTTTTCTGGTAAAGTAGAAGACCAATCATTTCTTGCTGTTAAATCTAAGAAAATGCGATCTCGGTAAGCAAAAGAAGCTAATCCATAAATACTATTCACTTTCTTTTCATAATCTCCTGTAGTGGTTATAATACCATATTTTGCATTTGCTAATTTATATACATCAGGAATAGATAGGCCAGTAGCAGAGGCGTTTATACGTTTATATTTTGTGGACATTCTATTTCCTCCAACAGAAAAATTGTAAGTGAAATCTTGCTTTTTATTACTGTTATAAGAAAGTAAAAAATCAGTATTTATTTCTGTTGATGTGATGTTTTGTCGTTGATAATATCCTTCGGCATATTTAACCAAATCATATGGACGTTTTAGTTCTCTAAACTCATCTTGAGCATTAATTCCAGAGCGAACCATTAATTTTAAGTTTTTTGTAAAATCAATCTCTGCACTAATATTTCCTGTCAATGTGTTATTGTTCATGCTGTTTATTACTTCATAAACTAATGCATATGGATTGTCTAAATATGAACTAAAAGGACTATTAAGTTGTGTTTTACCTTTGTCTAACCACATATTTTTGTACCAATTGATATTATTATTGGCATTCGTTAAAATCATAAAATATGAAATAGTATGGTTATTATATCCAGTAGAAGGTAAGTTGTCACTGTTTCTATTAGAATAATTAATAGATGTATTTAATTTTATATGATCAGAAATTTTGTAATCACCTTTTGTAGATAATACTAAACGTTCAAATCCTGTATTAGGCATTATCCATTTGTTGTCTGTATGTGTAACAGAAGCTCTAAAAGAACCTTTATCATTTCCTCCAGAAAGAGACAAACTATTTGTTAGCGTTGTTCCTGCTTTCCAGAATCCTTTTCTGGCATTATCATAATTTCTCCATAAAGTTCTTTCGGTTCCCATTAATCCTGTTTCGGGATCGTATTGATAATAATATTGTCCATTAAATTTCGGACCAAAACCTAAATTACTTTGTGTAGCAGGTCCATCTTCACTTGCCTTATAAGAATAATATAATTCTCCAGCATCATTAAAAGCTTTACCTGTACCAGAGCCATATTCTGTTTGCCATTCTGGCCAACGTTGAATAACATCTACAACATAATTAGATGAGAAGGTAATACCTAAACCTTGATTTTTCTTTCCAGATTTAGTTGTAATCATAATAGCTCCATTAGCTGCTCGGGAACCATATAAAGCAGTAGCACCAGCACCTTTAAGAACGGTAACATTTTCAATATCATCAGGATTTATATCAGACATTCCATTACCAAAATCTACAGGCGCATCTTTAGATAAGTATCCATTTCCTTCTCCAGAAGAAGACATATCAGAATTTATAGGAATTCCATCCACAACAATTAAGGCTCCATTTGCTCCTAAATCTACAGAACGATTTCCTCGTAACACAACTTTTGTAGAATTCATTGGACCAGAACTAGCGGAAATAAATTCCATTCCAGCAACTTTACCTTTCATATTATCTACCCAATTGTTAGAACGAGCATTAGTAAAATCATCTCCATCTAATTTTTGTTGAGAATATCCAAGTTGTTTTTCTTCACGTTTTATTCCTAAGGCTGTGACAACAACTTCATTTAATTGATTTGTTTCTTCTTGTAAAGTAATTTTTACTTGAGAAATATCTTTCGGTGTGTATTCAATAAATTTGTGTTGAGATGAATTTACCAATAATGTAGGATGAGCAACACTTACTGAAACAAATTCGAAAAAACCATCTCCATCTGTAAATGTTTTAAAAGATGTTCCCTTGATGATGATTTCTACATCTGCAACTCCTAATCCATTTTGATCAACGATTTGACCTTTGATTGGATTCTGATCTTGAGAAATTGAATGATAATAATTTGTATGAATGTAAGTTTTAGCATTGGCGTGTAAACTTAAAAATCCACCAAGTAGAAGTAGTGGTAATTTTAATTGTTTCATAGCTGTAAATGTGAAATGTTTATGTGTTAAAAATTTTAACAAAACTAAACGTTCCATTTCTGAAGTTGTTTAACTCAGGATTAAGAGATTTTTAAGTAAACATTACTAAAATAGGGATGTTGTATTATTTTTACATTCAATTAAAGGTTTATTGATTTTTATTTAATATTAATAAATTTGAATTATTTTTTCAAAAAAGCCACTTCATTAGAAGTGGCTCATTGACGTGGATAAAATGCTTTTATTTGATAACTTCAAAAGAAGATTTTTCAGTAAATGTATTTCCATATAAATCAGTTGCTCTAACTTCAATCTGATATATTCCTGCATTTAATTTATTTGGTAATCGAACAGACCAAATATGTTTAGAAATTTCTGGAGCAGAAGGTCTGTTTCCAATATTTGTAATTTCAGCATTATCAATCTTCATGATTGTTTCCATATAATTATAATCAACTGTCGGATCCCAATTCATTTTCTTCCATTCACCATTGTTCACACGGTACTCTACTTTGTTAGATTCATGTCCCATGTAGAAATTAGCATAAAGAAAAGCTCTATTTCGTTTACCTTCTTTTACTTTTTTAGTGTGGTATAAGTCAATTTGTCTTTCTTTAGGAGCGTTCGCAACTTTATAATCAAATTTATATTGATTACCATCTACATGTAAAAAAGCATAACCTTTTGGTGTACCATCACGCATCGTAGAAGCTGGAACTCCTTTCTCATCTTTTGGACCAGAATACCAATCTCCAGAAGTTGTACCTACATTATATTCATGATGAGGTTTCTGTTGTTGCCAACCATCTTGATTTGCATAGAAAATCTGTTCTTGGAAATGTGTATGAGCAGACATTGAAACTGTATTCGGATAATCTTTTAGTAATTCAAATAATTTGTTTCGGTCATCTGGTCGTGTATCACGAAGTGGAATATGAAAGGCTAAAACGATTAAATGATTTTTTGGAACAAATTTTAAATCATTTTTAATAAATTCTAATTGATCTGGACGAAAGCCACCCCAGTATCCTTTTCCATCGCGAGGATCAGGATATAAAATATCATCTAAAACAATAAAATGTGCTTTACCGATATTGTAAGAATAATTATTTGGACCGAAATTTTTCTCGAACGTTTCATCCGAATATTGATCTTCTTTTGCATCATAATTCATATCGTGATTTCCCATTACATTGTACCAAGGTAAACCAACTTTTCCGACAGTTTTTATATAAGATGGATGAAGGTTTAAATCATCACCTACTAAATCTCCCAAAGAAAGTCCGAATTCCATTCCTTTAATTCCTTTTACATCATCAATTATACCTTTCGAAAAATACTCAATTTCTTCTTCTGTATAAGCTTGAGGATCACCAAAAATTAAAGCCGAAAATTTTTCATTTTCTTTTGTTGGAATTAAAGCAAAATCAATACTCTTTGGAGTATTTCCAGTCGGAGCAGAACCTGCATATTCTAATTTTGGAGAACCATTAGGTTTATTAATGTAAAAGAATTGAGGTTGATTAAATTCGTTTGTAGGAACTTTGTAATTTGCAGGTTTTACAACAAATAAAATTGTTTCATTGTCAATTTCTATTTGATATTCTCCTTTGTCATTAGTAGAAACAACTTGTTTTCCGTTACTAACTTGTACATTCGCTAAACGTTTTTCTGATTTATCAAATTTGTTATTTTGATTTTTATCCTCAAAAACGAAGCCTTTTACAGTTTGCTGTGCATTGATAGAAGTAAAAATCCCTCCAATAAAAATTAGAGATAAAATTATTTTTTTCATGATGTGTTGTTTGTAGATGTTCAAAATTCTATATTTTAAACTAGTTCTTGATTAACACAACAATAAGTAAACATTAATTAATAGTAAAACTTAGTATAAAAACAAATTTCAATTATTATTTAAATAATGAAAAAAAAGGATGGATTTTAAATTCTTATATAAAATATGATTAAAAATATCCACTATAAATAAGTATGACCAATAAACTATTTCACTTTTATTTAATTATTTCATGGTTTTAAAACCGTATCTTTAATGTCATATTAATCTTTCCTTTTAGTTTATGAAAACAAAAGATATTGCGATTGCAAAACCTATGAAAAGCGACATAGAAATAGCACGTTCCATCGCTTTAAAAAACATTCAAGAAATTGCCGAAAGCATTAATTTACCAAGCGATCCGCTTATTCCTTACGGAAAACACATTGCAAAAGTTCCATTAGATCAACAGCTAAAAGAGCAAATCGAAAAATCCAATCTTATTTTAGTTACTTCTATTACACCAACGAAAGCAGGAATCGGAAAAACAACCGTTTCTATTGGTTTGGCTTTGGGATTAAATAAAATTGGAAAAAAAGCGGTTGTAGCACTTCGCGAACCTTCTTTAGGACCTTGTTTCGGAATGAAAGGTGGCGCTGCGGGTGGCGGTTATGCACAAGTTCTTCCAATGGAAAATATTAATTTGCATTTTACTGGAGATTTTCACGCTATTACATCGGCACATAACACTATTTCTGCTTTGTTAGATAATTATATTTATCGAACATCAGGCTCAGAAAATGCATTGAAAGAAGTTCTTTGGAAACGTGTTTTAGATGTTAACGATCGTAGTTTGCGTTACATTGTTACTGGACTTCATGGAAGCGCAAATGGAATTCCGCAAGAATCAGGTTTCGATATTACGCCAGCATCCGAAATTATGGCGATTTTATGTTTGTCCGAAAATATGGATGATTTAAGACGACGAATTGAGAAAATATTGTTAGGATATAAAAAAGACGGAAGTTTATTTACCGTGAAAGATTTAGGAGTTGCAGGCGCAATTACCGTTTTGTTGAAAGATGCGTTACAACCTAATTTGGTTCAAACAACCGAAAATACGGCAGCGTTTATTCATGGTGGACCTTTTGCAAATATTGCACATGGATGTAATTCGGTTATTGCAACAAAAATGGCAATGAGTTATGGCGATTATGTGATTACCGAAGCTGGTTTTGGAGCAGATCTTGGAGCTGAAAAATTCTTCGATATTAAATGTAGAAAAGCGGGATTAAATCCAAAATTAACGATTATTGTAGCAACTGCTCAAGGTTTGAAAATGCACGGTGGAGTTCCAGTCGAAGATATCAAAAAGGAAAATGCAGAAGGAATTGTAAAGGGATTAGAAAATCTACAAAAGCATATTCAAAACTTGCGTTCTTTTGGTCAAAATATCGTGATTGCTTTTAACAGATACAGCTCGGATACCGATTTAGAAATGACATTGATTGAAAAATTCTGTAAAGACGAAAACATTGATTTTGCAATTAATAATGCGTTTTCGGAAGGTGGAGAAGGAGCTGTTGAACTGGCTAATCTTGTTGTAAATTCGATTGAACAAAATCCTTCTAAAAAGTTAGAATTGGTTTATGAAAATGAAGATGCAATCGATACAAAAATAGAAAAAGTAGCGCGTAAAATTTACGGAGCAAATTCGGTTATTTTCGGAAATTCAGCTTTAAAGAAATTGAAACAAATCGAAAAAAATGCTGAAATGAGTCAATTTCCTGTATGTATTGCCAAAACGCAATATTCATTTTCGGCAGATGCTACGGCTTACGGAGTTGCACAAAATTTCGATATTCATATCAACGATTTAGTGATTAATAACGGAGCCGAATTCATTGTTGCTATTGCGGGCGATATTATGAGAATGCCTGGTTTACCAAAAGTTCCACAAGCAAATCATATCGATCTTGTGAATGGATTTGTTGAAGGTTTAAGTTAAATATAAAATATAAAGCTGTCATTAATTTGGCAGCTTTTTGTTTCAAAAATAAATCATCAAAAACATGGCACGACCAACTACAAAAGAAGAATTATTACATTTAAGTCAAGCGAATTATAAGAAACTGAATGATTTAATCGAAAGTATTTCAGATCCAAATAAAGAGTTTCCTGAAGGAACTATGAATCGAAATATTCGTGATGTTTTGGCGCATTTACATCATTGGCATTTGATGATGTTGAATTGGTACGAAGTCGGAATGAAAGGTGAAAAACCTGAAATGCCAGCAAAAGGTTATTCATGGAAAGATACACCTGAATTGAATAAAGAAATTTGGAAAAAATATCAAAAAGTTGATTTTAATGAAACAAAGTCTTTATTTAACAATTCGTATCAAGACATTCAAAAAATCATCGAAAAACATACAAACGAAGAATTGTTCGAGAAGAAAAAATACAAATGGACAGGTACAACTTCTTTAGGATCTTATTTGATTTCGGCAACTTCAAGTCATTATGATTGGGCAATTAAATTGATTAAAAAAACATTGAAATAAAAAATCGGTTTGTGGTTTCAATACTACAAACCGATTTTTAATAAACTTTTTATTTACAATTAATTAAGCTAAATCAATATTTTTAGTAAGGATATCTTTTACTCTTTGTTATTTCGCTTATAATTGTTTTGCAAGTTCTTGAAAATCTATTCTGTTCATGTAATTTGTGTCAACAAACTTGTAGATAATATTGCCATTTGTATCTATTACGAAAACGGCAGGAACAGGTAATTCGTTATAATCGTTTTCATTGTATTCTGATAGATTAATTCCTAAACTATTATAGGTCGGAATTACATAATCTTGAAGCTTGAATGAGATACCAAGTTGTTTAGCCAAAGTATTGTTTTTATCTGTCAATAATTCAAATTTTAAATCATGATTGTTTTTCAATTCTTCGTTATAATCTGAAGCTTGCGGAGAAATAGCTACAAGCGTTGTTTTTCTGTCCGAAATTTCTTTTAGATTGTCCTGCAATGCTTTCAATTCAAGATTACAATAAGGACACCAATTACCACGAAAAAAAGCTACAATTACTTTTCCTTTTTGTAGAAGTTCTTTTAATTCTATAGTTTCATTGGTTGTATTTGGCAAATTGAAATCGGGAAATCTTTCGCCAATAGCAATACTGTTTTCTTCGATTTCAGAACTTTTTAAATCTTGAATAGATTTACCAAACACTTCTAAAACTTTTACAGGAAGTTGTTTTGCTAAATTTTCGTTTAATTCTTCAATTTGTTGCTTTAAATTTTTCATATATTATTTTATATTTTTGTTAAAATTCTAAAAGTAAATTCAGATCCACAATACCGCATATAAATGCCTCTATGGGATAAAAAAGTCAATTTTATGAAAACAAAGGAACGAACGATAGAAGAAAAAATTTGTCCATTAGAATTTGCTGTAAATGCTATCAATGGGAAATGGAAAATTCCGATTGTTTGGCGAATCCATGAAGGCGAAAAACGCCCAAGTGAAATGTTGCGTGGCATTGCAAAAGTAGACAGACGTGTTTTGAATCAACAATTGAATGAAATGATTTCAGACGGAATTTTAACGAAACAATCTTTTAATGAATTGCCACCTCGTGTGGAATATTCGCTTACGCCACTTGGCGAAAAATTAGTGGAAGTACTTTGGAAATTGAACGATTGGGGCAAAATTTTATTAGAACATTCCAATGAAGAATAGCATTTTTAATTCTCGTTCTTTTGGTATTGTTCGTGCATTTGTTATTGTCTTTCCAAATAAGGTTAGAATAAAAAATAAACTGTTTAATTTTTAATGTTAGAAAAATGAATCAACGAAAAAAAGCGGTTTTTAATTGGAGTGGCGGAAAAGATTCTGCTTTAGCACTTTATAAAATTCTTCAAGAAAATGAGTTTGAAGTTGTTTCGTTATTAACAACTATAAACGAAGAAACATCGAAATCATCTGTGCACGAAATTCCGTTAGAGATACTAGAAAATCAAGCAAAAAGTATTGGAATTCCGCTTTATGTTGTTCCGTTCGATAAAGCGTTGACCAACTACGAAGATAAAATGAATAAAGCGGTTCAACATTTTAAACAACAAAATGTAACGCATTTTATTTTTGGAGATATTTTTTTGTCGGATATTAAAACGTACCGAGAACAGAAACTGAATCCGTTGGGAATTGAAGTTGTAGAACCGCTTTGGAATAAAACTTCGGAAGAAGTAATGAGCGAATTTCTGAAATCGGGAATTAAATCAAAAATTATAGTAACCAATGCCGATCAATTAAACAAAACGTTTATTGGAAAAGATTTAGACGAAGAAACCGTAAAATCTTTTCCAAATGATATTGATGTTTGTGGCGAAAATGGCGAATATCATACTTTATCTTATGCAGGTGGTTTGTTTAAAAATCCGATCGATTTTACTATTTCAAACGTCATAAAAACTACGTACGATATTAAGTTAGAGAATGGCGAAACCAAAACGTATAACTATTGGCAAGCAGAGATTAAGAATGAATAAAGTAGTTAAGTATTTCACTTCTTTGCTTTTATAATTGTAAATTTTCGCTGCATTTCAGTACCGTTTTTACTTACTGCATTTTCTTCAAAATGGAATGGTTCAATATGTTTGAAATTTGCTTTTTGGAGCAATTCTATAATTTCAGTTTCGGTATATAAATTAAAATTGTATTGTGTAAAGCTTTGTTTTTCGGCACTTTCTTTCTGAATAAAAGTCAGAAACAATTCGCCTTCGTTTTTTAAAACGTTATAAAACTGTTCGAAATAGTTCGATAAATCATTCCAGAAATAAATCGTGTTAATTGAAAAACAATAATCAAAAGTGTTCGATTTTAGATTTATTGTATCATTTTCGATTCTATTTAATTTTAGTTTACGTTCTTCAATCAACTTCATATTTAGCTTCGAAGCTTCGTTTATCATAGCTTCCGAAATTTCTAAACCATAATAATTGTCGATTCGATATTTTTCAAAAAGCTTTATAATATGATTTCCGTTTCCAAAACCAAGTTCCAAAATAGTTGAATTTTCTTTACTATTTAAAAGATCGATCGTTTTATCAATCATATTAAAATTCGATTGATACATTTTGTTACCAAATTCTGAAACCTGATTTCCAGACGGACATCTTAATTGTTCCGCCAATTCTTTATCTGTCAATGCACTCATGATTTTTAGTCGATCGAACTTTTTTCCGCTTGTCTTTCTGTTGTCGATTTATCTTCTGCAATGCCCGATTTCCAATACGAATAAGCATACAATTCTTCTTTTGTCCATTGCTGTTCTTTTCGCAGATAATTTCTAATTTCTTTAACCGAAGAGAATTCTGCTGCCACATACGCGAAACGATCTTCGTTAGGTAAATCAATCGTTTTAACAATATTTGCTAATTCACTCGATTTTTGAGGCGTTTCATTGTGTAACCAAATAAATTCTATATCGGCTTTAGTTTCGATCTTTTGTTCGTCTTTTTCGTCATGAACTTCGATAATACAAATTCCTTTTGCTGTTGTAGGTAAATCTTCTAAAATAGCGCTTAAAACCGGAATTGCTGTAGCATCGCCAGCCAATAAATACCAATTTGTTTTACGATAAAGTTCGCTCTTTCCATTTTTCATTAGAACACCTAATTTATCGTCTTTTTTTGCATGAATTGCCCAAGCCGAAGCTGGACCTTCTTCTCCATGAGCAACAAAATCAATCCAAATTTCATTCGTTTCCAAATCAATTCCTCGGTGCGTGTAAGTTCTAATTTTTGGTCGTAAATGTTCTTCAGGAAGTATCCATTCCATTTTTTCGTAGTCGAAATCTGGAAAATGAATTTTATTAATTTCTTTTGGCGGAACCAAAACCTTATTATTTACGCCAATTGTTGTGTTAGCAAATAACGGAATTTTTTCGCCTGTTAAAAAAATTCGAATGTAATGTGGTGTTATATATTCTTTTTTAGTTACGATTAATTCGGCTTGTATAGTCTGTATTTTATCTGTGCTCATAATTTATTATTTAAAATCAGTCTAAATTAATGTAAATAAATTAAAGCTCAAAATAATTATAGTTAAACGATTGTTTTAAAGACGAAAAAGATTATTATCAGCTATTTTTTATAGATTCGTGTACATAATAAGTTGGCGAAAACTAAATAGCTTTTCGATTTTATAAATAGAATTTAAATATTTACTAATTTGCGTATTATGAAAACCAAATGGACATCTTCTAAAATAATTTTGATTTTATTTTCGATCGGAATAATCGCGGTTTCTCTTTTTGTATTTCTTCTGTATTTTACTTTAAAAACAAAATCGAGAGATATTAGTAACGAAAAACCTTTTGTAGAATGGATTGGAAAACCGCTTGTACTGAATGCTGAAACGTTTTTGGTAAAAGAAGATAAAGCGAATTACGATAATAGTAAATTTCCTTATTTGTTGACCGATTCTACGAGTTATAATTATGATGATTTGATAAGAAGAAATCAAATTAGAATAGATAAAAGCGAGCCTTGTGATGTTTGCGATATTACTTTTTTAGAAACTTTTCCTGTAGGAACTGTCGTTACTTTTCATAAAGCAGTTATGACGATTGGTGGTGTTTCGGGCTCGGCAAATCTTATTCTTTATGGAATTGTTAAACATAATAATCAAGAATATGCGGTGGGATATTATTGGGGAAGAGAAGATCATTCAAAAAGAGCCGATACTTCAGGTTTTGGCATGAAACGATATTACAAATTCAGCCAAGCGCCTTGGCAAACAAAACAAGACACAACGCGATACGTAATTAAAGATGCGCAATGGTAAGTTAAAACGTTATTTAACCTCTTTATTAACTTTATAGTTATTCCAATTTTCTTTACTTATTTCATAAACAAAATTAAATTTTGGTTGCTCTTTAAAATAAGATACTTCTTGTTCTGCGACTTTTTCTGCTTTTAAACGTGAGATAGCTATTTGAGAACGAACATTTTCAGCACCAACGTGGAAGTGTACTTTTGAAACAAATTGAAAAATGTAATCAAGCATTGTAGCTTTTACTTGTTGATTAATTCCTTTGCCCCAATAGTCAGTTCCGTAAAAAGTATAACCTATAAGTATACTGTTTTCTTGGTGGTTGTAATCGTAAAAACGAGTGCTGCCTATTACATTATTAGTACTTTTATCTACAATTTTAAAAGCGCCTTTACTTTGTAAAGCACCTTCGAAAAAGCTTTGAAAAACTTCTTTTTCCCAGCGATTTTTATTTGGATGTTGTTTCCATATTTCAGGATCACACGCTACATTATACAATGCATCAAAATCATTTTCGTTTAAAGGATAAAGTATCACTTTTTCATTTTCTAATATGGTTTGTATACTGAAATTCATTTTAAGTTCATTTTTAATGTTGAAACACTTTTTTTCTTAATGTAAAGATCGTTTATGAAATGTTATTAGCTGTTTTATTTATGCTAATTTATTATGAAATAAAGGAGAAATTAAAATCACTCCTTTAAATATTTATTTTAACGATATTATGTTATTTATAGTTTTATTAGAATATTTTCTCAATCTGATTCTTTACAATTTCTTTAGTTTTTTCAAATATTTCACCACCAAACTCTTCATTATCTAATGATAGAATTGTAATATCAGAAATACCTAAAGTGTTGAAAATAAATTGTAAATAGGTCGTTTGGAAATTCATATGAGCGTGTTTTTCATTAATTCCATAACCACTATCGCCTCTTGCTGATAAAATATACATTTTTTTATTTTCTATTAGACCTACATAGTTGCTATCTGGTTTTCCGGATTTGAATTTCCAAGTTTCATGGATTCTCATGATTTGATCTATATATGCTTTTAATGTTGAAGGAATACTCCAATTATACATGGGAACGCCCAAAATAATTACATCTGAATCTTTTAATTCTTTTACAAGTTCATTACTAAGCGCAAGAGGATTTTGATTTTCAATAGTTCTATTTTCTGGTTTGGTAAATGACGCTGCAATCCATTCATTATCTATATGCGGAATAGGATTTATACCAATTTCTCTTAATTTTATAACATCATTTGGGTATTTTAGTTCCCATTTCTCTCTAAATAAATTGGTTAAAAATCTGCTTTGAGAATTTTCAATTCTTGTACTTGAATTAATAATTAATATTTTTTTCATAACTAAAATTTTATTGTACAAAATTGATAGTTAATAAAAAGGTGAATATTAAGATAGTTTAAGATTTAATAACTTTTTTCTTTAAAGCGCTTAAAAACTCTGGAGTAATTCCTAAAAATGAAGCAATTAAGTATTGTGGCATTCTTTCATTTAACTTAGAATATTTTTTAACGAAATCTAAATATCTTTGTTCCGAATTAGTAGAGTTATATGAAAGCAATCTTTTTTGGATAGTTGATAAATAATTTTGTAAAATAATTCTGAAAAACTTTTCCATTTTAGGAATTTCATCTAACATTAGATCGAATGATATTTTACTAATTTGAAGTACTTTTGAGTTTTCTAATGCTTCAATGTTAAAATAAGAGGCTGTTTGATTCGAGAAACTTTCTAAATCACTTGCCCACCAATCTTCTATTGCCAAAAAAATAATTTCTTCTTTACCTGTTTCAGGATTTAATCTAAATGCTTTAAAACTACCTTCTAGAATATAACTGTCATATTTACAAACATCACCATTTCTTAACAAAAATTCATTTTTATGTATGGTCTTATGTTTCCAATATTTACTTATTTGGGATTCTTCATTTTCAGTTAATTCAATAATTTCTTTAATTTTTGATAATAGTTGAGTAGTCATAAAATTGAGTATAACATTAGTTTTTTACGAAACAAAAAACGAAAGTATTTCGTATAATCTAGCTTTACTAATATAATTAGTATTCTGGAAATGAGTTTGTTTAAAAACAGAGAAAATTTTAACCTTTATTCTCATTCCAATAATAACTATCTGGATACATTCTTTGTCCAAAAATGGCAGTTCCAACGCGAACAATAGTTGCGCCTTCTTCAATTGCGGTTTCTAAATCGCCGCTCATTCCCATCGAAAGTTCGTTCATTTCAACATTCGGAATATTTTGTTTGATGATTTCTTGTTGAATCGATTTTAGAATTTGAAAACATTTTCGAACTTTTTCGGTTTCCGAACTAAAAAGTCCAATCGTCATTAAACCTTTTATTTTCAAACGATCGAGTTGCGCAATTTGTCGAACCAACTCAATAGTGTTTTCGGGCTGAATACCAAATTTACTTTCTTCGTTCGATGTATTTACCTGAATTAAAACTTCGATTGTTTTATTTTCTAAAGTTAATCTTTGTTGCAGTTTTTCGGCTAAATCTAATCGATCAACAGATTGGATACACGAAACATCGTATTTTAAAACGTCTTTTATTTTGTTGGTTTGCAAATGTCCGATGAAATGATTTGTATGCGGAATATCTTTTAAATCGTCAAATTTTTCTTTTAATTCCTGAACTTTGTTTTCGGCAATTAATGTTTGATTGGCTTGTAATGCCACTTTTATTTTTTCGGAAGAAACTGTTTTGGTTGCCAGTAATAATTTAACTTCATTACGATTTCGATTGCTTTTAAGACACGCTTTTTCAATTCGATCTAAAATAACATTCAGATTGTTTAAAATATTATCCTTCATTTAGCTTTAGTTTTAAAATCGAGGTCGGAAATGGATTTGAACCACTGTAAAAGGTATTGCGTATCTTTGCCTAACCACTCGGCCACCCGACCTTTTGAGAAAGAAATTGTTTAACTTAATCCGCATTTTCTTTCGTTAAAAGATTAAATAAACAACTTCTTTTTCTACTTTATTTTTTCCACCAATGATAATAATTGTGTGCTCCGTCGTATTCAAAATCGCATCGAGGATATAATTGATTCCCGATATCGTTTGTTTTTTCGGTTTCTAACATCAATCCGCAAGCGCCGGTTTCTTCGCACCATTTTTTGCTTCGGTCAATCAACGCAACTGATAATCCTTTTCCTCTGTAATCGGGATGTACGAACAAGTCGCTTAGCAAAAATTGTTTTTGCAATTTGGTGTAATGAAACAATTTGTAAAGTTGCACGAAACCAACCGCTTTGTTTTCCCAAAATACTAAAAATATATCAGATTCGCTATTTAAGAATCGTTCTTTCAAGAATTGTTTACCTTTTTCAACATCCGATTCTTGTCGGTAAAAAATGCGATAAAGATTGAATAATTCGGCTGTTTCGTTTAAGTCTTCTAAACTTGCTTTTTTAATTTTAAAATCCATTGTTTTTCGTTGTTTTAATTGAACAAGACAAAAGTATTTTATAATTGGACTATATTTGTAATCCAGATTTTAGTTAAGAAGTAGTCCAGTATGTTTCCATTCGAGCGCATTATTCAAATAGATAAAAACAGTAAAATTCCCATTTACAAACAAATTGCATTTTCTATAATTGATGCAATTAGAAACGGAATGTTAAAAGCGGGAACGCATCTTCCAGGAAGTCGTGAAATGTCGAAAATGGTTGGCGTTCATCGAAAAACGGTTATTGCAGCTTATGATGAATTAAATGCACAGGATTGGATTGTGATTGTTCCTCGAAAACATGTTTCGGTTTCGGATCGAATTCCGCTTTTAGAACCAAAAAAATGGAATATTCACGATTCTAAAACGTCTTATGAACATTCATTTGAACTGCCATTCAGATCAATAAATAATCAAATCAACACAAACAAATCTTCGATTATTCCTGAAATTATCATAGACGACGGACATCCCGATGTACGATTATCGCCGATTGATGAGCTTTTGAAAACGTATCGTTCATACACTTCAAAAAACTATTCCATCAAAAATGCACATATCGGAACAGATCAAGGAACTTTACGTTTGCGGGAAGAATTGGCGAAGTTTTTAGCCGAAACCAGAGGATTGAATATTTTGCCTAAAAATTTACTGATTACGCATGGAGCACAAATGAGTATTTATCTTGCAGCGCGTTTGTTGTTAAAATCGAATTCTAAAATCATTGTCGGAAAACCCAATTATCCTGTTGCAAATAATACGTTTTTGGAAATAGGAGCTAAGCTTGTTGAGGTTACTGTTGACGAAAATGGACTAGATGTGGATGCAATTGAAGCGGTTTGTAAAAAGGAGAAAATTGCTGCGGTTTATGTAATTCCGCATCATCATTATCCTACAACGGTTACGTTGAGTATTGAACGCCGAATGAAACTTTTACAGCTTTCGCAACATTATTCATTTGCGATAATTGAAGATGATTACGACTACGATTATCATTATACATCGTCGCCTTATTTACCTTTGGCGAGTGGAAATCACAACGGAAATGTGATTTATATCGGTTCTTTTTCCAAGGTTTTAGATCCGTCTTTGCGAATGGGTTTTATGGTTGCACCCGAAAATTTTATTCAGCAATGTGTTGCTCTTAGAAAATTGATTGATGTTGGTGGCGATGGTTATATGCAAAATGCTTTGGCAAATTTGATTAAAGATGGCGAACTGAAACGACATCTTAAAAAAGCGAAAAAAGTATATCATTTCCGCCGAGATTTTCTAGATAATTTATTGAAAGATAAACTTCAAGATTATATTGATTACACGCTTCCTTCAGGCGGAATGTCGGTTTGGATTCGTTTAAAACCAAAATACAAAGTATTGGAATTAACTAAAATTCCTCAACTAAAAATCATTCGGATTAACGAAGAACAAAACGCTTTCCGATTTGGATTCGCTTCTATGAACGAACAAGAATTAGAAACCACCGTTTTGTTGATTGAAAAAGGATTGAAGAGTTTGTGATAGATTTCTATATGTTTGAATAATTTTGAGAGAAAATTATAAGATATTAAGAAAAATGAGAATATAAGCAGAACCATGATTTATTATATAGGCCGATAATAATAAAAAAAGGCTATCTTTACGATAAAATATTATTGTAAAACCTAAAACAACCAAAATTATGACAAAAAAAGTTGCATTTTATTCTTTCGTAATGTTTGCCATTACTCTATTTTTTAGTGGATGTAGTAGTAATGACGACGATGGCACAATAAGTAAAGGCTCAGCATCTGCTGTTGTATCAGGAACTTACAGAGGTGCATATGATTCTAAAGAATTTGATAAACTTCTGTTTATTGAAGACTTAGGAAATAATAAAATTCGAATGAGTGGTAATGATAGAACTCCAATTGAAATGGAAGTTCAATTCGTTTCTGAATATACAGAAGATAAGGATGTTATGCATAAATCGGGAGAATTGGCTGGAGTATTTATTTATACTGCTGGTAATAAATCATTAAAATTCTCAGGAAGAAGAATCCAAGAAGACCAAAAACTTATATTCTTTTCAGGAAAGAAAGAATAGATAATATTAATTTATTAAACTGATAAAAACCACAATGTATTATACATTGTGGTTTTTTTTATATGTGAAAATTAATAATTCCGAATTATAATATGAAAACATCTAATTTTAGATTCTTTAACATAATAAATTTTACCTGTTTTTACATATGTTTTTAATATTTGTTCTAGCTCTTTTTCGAGTTTAGAATCAGGTCTTATTTTATGATTAAATCTTACATAAGAAATGTCAAAAGCAGCACCAAAATTATGTGAACTATCATTAGAAGACGCATTTTTATTAATTCCTCTTAACCTATTTTGGTCATGGAGTGTTCTTGTCATAGAGGTTACAACAAAAAAATTTTGTCCAGTATTCTTTACAAAATCTCGTGCAATATTTGTCAAAATATCTCGACCTTTTGGAATAAGATATGAATGACTATGTGTTAAATCACCAACTCGCCAACCATAACCTCGTTGTTTTATTCTGACCAATTTTCCTTGATTGATGTATTTATTCAACTTTTTATCGCCATCAATTAGCTCAAGTTTATGAGATTTTGCGGCATTCAAATGCTGAACATATTCTTTAGAAGGTTCTATAGCAACTCGCGATTGAGAATAACCAATAAAAGAACAGCAAGTGAAAAACGTGATTAGAGCTTGTTTCATGATTGAATCCTTTCCTACAAAAATAGAAAAGAACTTTTATAAATTACATTGTTGTTGATTTAAATTGATCAGGATTTTTTACTGTTACATGAAAACAATGCTGTCTATATTCTTTAATATAATAAATTTTACCATCTTCTTGTAATTGTTTTAAAATCGCTTCTAAATTATCACGATGAGTTTTGTTATAGGTATATTTATTATTGAATTTAGTATATGACAAATCAAAAGAAGCTCCATAATTGTGCGAACTTTCTCCTTTTGCAGCATTACTATTTACTCGTCTTAAACTTGCTTGACTTTCTTCAGATCGAGTAAGAGAAGTTACTGTCATCGTCGCATTATTTTCTTCATAAAATTTAGAAGCGATTCGTTCTAAAACTGTTTTAGCTCTACTATTTAAAAAAGCTTTACTATGTGTTAGTTTCTCTATTGTGTAACCATTTCCTTCTTCAGGGATAGCAACTAATTTTTTCATAATAACTAGTCCATCTATATCATCAAAACTCTTAACCATAGGAATGTTAAAAGATTCTGCTGCTATTAAATGATCATTGTAAGTTATTTTTTTTGTAGAAATAGCGGTAGCTGAGGATGCAGAATTTTCTGCAAGAATATAACTTTCTTGACTTTGAGCTGAAATAAAAATTCCGCAAAAAAGACAAGAAAGGGCAATTAATTTTTTCATGTTATAAATTATTACCAGACAAAAATATAGGTTACAGTTTAATAAAGACTTGTTAAAAATTATAATATTTAGGTAAACTTTTTTAAAAATTTTCTTAAATCTGTTCTCAAAATAGCATTATTAGATAGATTGATAGAAATTTAAATTTCATCTCATTTGAACATAAAATATTCTTAAATATAAATTCTAATAGATTAAATCCTACTAAATTCGCTATTTTTGTAATTATTATTCATTTTTATTTTTAGACCTATTTATAAAATGGCAAAAGTTAAAGTTGGAATGGTACAAATGACTTGTACTAATAACAAACAAGAAAATTTAAACAAAGCAATCGAGCAAGTAAAAGTAGCAGCCGCAAAAGGTGCTCAAATTGTATGTTTGCAAGAATTGTTTACTTCATTATATTTCTGTGACGTCGAAGATTATGACAATTTCGATTTAGCAGAAGCAATTCCTGGTCCATCGACAGATGCATTATCAGTTGTAGCAAAAGAATTGGGTGTTGTGATTATCGCTTCTTTATTCGAGAAACGTGCGCAAGGTTTATATCATAATACAACAGCAATTTTAGATGCTGATGGAAAATATTTAGGAAAATATCGTAAAATGCATATTCCAGATGATCCTGCATTTTATGAGAAATTTTATTTTACTCCAGGAGATTTAGGTTACAAAGTATTTGATACTAAATTTGGAAAAATTGGAGTGTTAATTTGTTGGGATCAATGGTATCCAGAAGCTTCTCGTATTACAGCATTGATGGGAGCAGAAATTTTATTTTATCCTACTGCGATTGGTTGGGATACGACGCAAGATGAAGAAACAAATCAAGATCAATACAATGCTTGGCAAACAATTCAGCGTTCACATGCGGTTGCGAATGGAGTTCCAGTTATTTCTGTAAATCGTGTTGGTTTTGAGCAAGATGGTGCGATGAAATTTTGGGGAGGTTCTTTTGCGACAAATGCGCAAGGAAAATTGTTGTACTTAGCAACGCATGATAAAGAGGAAACAGAAGTGGTCGAATTGGATTTGAATGAATCTGACTTTTTCCGTAAACACTGGCCTTTCTTAAGAGATCGCCGTATCGATTCTTATCAACCAATTACAAAACGTTTTTTAGACGAAGATTAATGAAGAAATTATTTTCACTTATCGCATTGATAGGAAGTTTTACGTTTGGTCAAATAAAACCAATTCAGATTGATCCAATTAATAACAATTTATTTGTTTATCAAACATTCAATTCGTTTAATGGTGTTGAGTATAATGCAAATTCGATGTATTTGGTAACGAATAAAGGAATCGTTTTGTTTGATGTTCCTTGGCAAAAATCGCAGTATCAAGAATTAAATGATATGTTGCAAGAAAAGTATAATTTGCCAGTTATCGCTGTGTTTGCAACACATTCGCACGATGATAGAGCTGGAGATTTGAGTTTTTATAATGATTTGAATATTCCTACTTATGCAACATCTTTAACTAATTCTAAATTGAAAAAAGAAGGAAAAGCAACTTCTACGTTTGAAATTGAGTTAGGGAAAATATACAAATTTGGTAACGAAAAATTTGTTGTTGAATATTTTGGAGAAGGACATACTTCTGATAATGTTGTGGTTTGGTTTCCGAAATATAAAGTTTTGAATGGAGGTTGTTTGATAAAAGGTGCTGACGCTGTAAATTTAGGTTACACAGGCGAAGCTAATGTTGCTGAATGGCCAAAAACAGTACAGAAATTAGTTGCAAAACATCCAACGATTAAACAAATTATTCCAGGTCATGATAATTGGAAAGTTACTGGACATATAGAAAATACATTTAAACTTTTAGAAAAGAAATAAAATTGAACACTATAGATACATCAAAATTCCCGAAAGATTTAGGATATAGATTTCCTGCCGAATGGGAAGAACATGAAGCAACTTGGTTGTCTTGGCCGCACAAAGAGGAATCTTGGCCAGATCGTATTCAATTAATTTATCCAGCTTATGCTGAATTTATTGCTGAATTATCGAAAGGTGAAAAAGTTCGTATTAATGTAAAAGACGAGGAAATGAAAGCGTTTGCTTTGTCTTTTATCGAAAAAACGAATGCTGATTTGTCACAAGTTGAGTTTTATTTCAACGAAACAAATGATGCATGGTGTCGAGATCATGGTCCTGCATTTCTATTAAATAAAAACAATCCTGATAACCCAAAAGTTATTGTAGATTGGGGATTCAATGCGTGGGGAGGGAAATATCCACCTTTCGAAAATGATGATGTTGTGCCAACAAAAATTGGTGCAGAATTTAATCTTCCTGTTTTTAATCCTGGAATTATTATGGAAGGAGGTTCGGTAGAATTTAATGGAAAAGATACCTTGATGACATCAAAATCTTGTTTATTGAATGAAAATCGTAATCCAGAATATTCGCAAGAGCAAATTGAAGAATTTTTAAGAAATTATTACGGTGTTTCGCAAATTTTATGGGTAGAAGACGGAATTGTTGGTGATGATACGGATGGACACATTGATGATACAATTCGTTTTGTGAATGAAGATACAGTTTTGACAGTTGTTGAAACAGATGAATCGGATGATAATTACGAGTTATTGCAAGTTAACCTTCGTCAATTAAAGGAAATGAAATTGGAAGATGGCCGTTCATTGAATATTATCGAATTACCAATGCCAGATGCAGTTTATTGTGAAGGTGAGCGTTTACCTGCTTCTTATGCAAATTTTTATATTGCCAATAAATCCGTAATTGTTCCAACTTATCGTTGTGCAAAAGATGCGATTGCTTTAGATATTATTCAGAAATGTTTCCTAGATCGTAAAGTTGTAGGAATTGATTCTACGGATATTATTTGGGGATTAGGATCTTTTCATTGTTTAAGTCAACAAGAACCTAAGATTTAGATAATATAATAATGATATAAAAAAGCTGAGTACTCTTAACTCAGCTTTTTTTTGTAAAGGTTGTAAGTTGGTTAGATATCAAATAGTTTATCTTAGTATAGTTGTTGGTTAGTAATTAAGCTTAAAGTCTTACTTGAATTTTTATTAAAGACAAATATCTTTGGTTTTTATTAAAATATGAAATTTTAACCATCAACAAAGTGACTACAAAATAAGAAAAGAGCTATACAAAATATCTACAATAAAATATTTTTAAGTATTTAAATAAAAAGTATTTTATTGATTATTAGTTTTATATGATTCGTTATTTCGGAATTTGGCTTTTATAATATAGAAGATTATATAATTTCTGTAAAAGGTATTTCTAATTGAATACCTATTTTTTTGTGATTATTCTCAAGATTGGAAATAGAAATACCTAAAAGTCGAACAGGTTTGTGAGATGAATAACCTTCAGTTAATAAATCATAACAAATTTGATCAAAAAGATCTCTATTTTTAATTGGGAATGACGCTGATTTACTTTTTGTAGTAACCGAAAAATCATTGTATTTTATTTTTACAGTAATTGTTCTCCCGTAAATATTTGTTTTTAAAGACCAATTCCAAACGTCTTCCATCAAAGGAAATAAGGCGATTTGCATTTCCTCTAAAGTTACTAAATCTTTATTAAAAGTTGTTTCAGAACCAGATGATTTACGTAGTCGACTAGGGTTTACTTCTCTAAAATCTAAACCACGAACAATATTATAATAATATTGGCCAGATTTTCCAAATTCTCGTAAAAGCTTTTCTAAGTCTAATTTTTTTAAATCTGAACCAGTATAGATTCCCATCATTTGCATACGTTCTGCAGTTACTTTTCCTATTCCATGAAATTTTTTGATAGGAAGTTTATCAATAAAGTTTTCAGCCATCTTTGGAGTTATTACATAAAGACCATCAGGTTTATTATAATCTGAAGCAATTTTGGCTAGAAATTTATTAAAAGAAACACCTGCAGAAGCTGTTAAATTTGTTCGTTCTTTTATTTTTTGTTTAATTTCATTTGCGATATCTGTTGCAATTTCAATGTTTTTGTGATTATTTGTTACGTCTAAAAACGCTTCATCTAAAGATAAAGGTTCAACTAAATTAGTATATTCAAGAAATATTTCTCGAATTTGATTAGAGACTTCTTTATAAACTTGAAATCGAGGTTTTACAAATATTAATTGAGGACATTTTCGTTTAGCAATAACTGAAGACATTGCAGAACCTACACCAAATTTTCTTGCTTCATAACTAGCTGTTGCAATTACACCACGCTCTTCACTACCTCCTACAGCAATACACTTTCCTCTTAACTCAGGGAAATCACGCTGTTCTACAGAAGCAAAAAAAGCATCCATATCGATGTGAATAATCTTACGTTGCATGATGTAAAATTACTTCCTTTATTTTAAATTATAATCTTGTATAAAAGTTTTTAAGTTTTTCTTATCAGCTACAATTGTTAGATAATCGCCTAATTTTATTTCAACATTTCTATCAGGATTATGAATAGTTTCTCCGTCTCGTTCTATAGAAACTATAATTCCTTTTGCTGTATCTTTTACCCAACCAATTGATTTATGTTCTAATTCACAAAAATCTTGTGGAATTACAACTTTGTCCAACGTAAAATTATCAGTGTTTTTTAAATCATTATTTTCAGGAGGAGTTTCTCCAATAATTTGCAAATATTTTTCAAAACGTTGAATATGTTCATCAGTTCCGATAATGCCTATTTTATCAAAAGGATATAAAACAGATTCAGAATTTGGTGTTTGAATTATTCGATCTCCACGTTTTATATAGGCTATGTTTATTTTAAATTTAGTTCTCCAATCTAATTCTCCTAAAGGAACTCCAATAAAATTTGCATTTTGTGGAACAATCATATCAGAAATGTGTGTATTATCCCAAGTATATTGAAATTTTTCTTTTTTTATACGTTCTTCTTTTCTTTTATTAAGAATTTCGCGTTCATTTAGATTATAAATAAATTTTTTCTGAATATAATCGTAAACTTTGTTGAAATATTTTGAAAGAAAATACATGGTAATTAGAAGTCCAATTGTTAAAATAACTGAAGCAATTGTACTTGAAAAAAATTGATTGTAAATAAAAATAACAGCTACAACAACTAATGTAAGACGAATCGAAATAATAGCAATAATAGGAGCTCTATTATAATTAGATTCGTCCCAAAACTCTCTAATTATTTCTCTTTTTGGACGATTGCCAATTATTGCCCAAATGAAAGGAATACATAATATGAAAGTTAAGATAAGACTAACTAAGCTTGCACCAAAATAGCTAAACCAATCTGTAAGTAAGAACAATAAATAACTTTTTACAATTAATGTAATAGCGATAATAATTATTCCATTTATAAAAATTGTAGTAACAGTTTGTTTAATGATCTCTTTCCATTTATTTTCATTTTGAATATGTTGAGTATCTGATGAGTATTTTTCTATTCCTTGAATAATTTTTTGAGGGAGTATTTTTTCTAAAAAAGAATAAACAAAATCAGATGATTTGATTAAATAAGGTGTTGTAAAAGTTGTAATGGCAGAAACTCCAACTGCAACGGGAAAAAGAAAGTCGCTTGTCACTCCAAGAGAAAGTCCTAGACCTGCAACAATAAAGGCAAATTCACCTATTTGAGCCATACTCATCCCAACTTGAACAGATTGTTTTAGAGGCTGTCCAGAGATGATTGCGCCTAAGGTTGTAAAAATTAATTTTCCAATAATTGTTAATAATGTAACAATCAGAATTGCCCATTTGTGTTCATACATAGAAATAGGATCAATCATCATTCCAATAGAAATAAAGAAGATTGTAGCAAATAAATTTTTTACAGATTGAAAGTTATGTTCAATTTTTTCAGCATAAATAGTTTCAGCTAAAATAGATCCCATGACAAAAGCACCTAATTCTATAGAAAACCCAGCACTATCAGCGATATAAACCATTCCAAGACATAGACCAATAGAAATAATTAGTAAAGTTTCATCATCTAAATACTTTTTTATAGAACGCAAAAATGTAGGAATAATAAATATTCCACCAATAAACCAAGCAGCTAGGAAGAAACCTAATTTTACAAAAGAATTTATCATTTCGGTTCCATCAAAATGTTGGCTTACGGCCATTGTGGAAAGCATTACCATTAGTAATATGACAACAATATCTTCTACAATTAAAATTCCGAAAACTACATTAGCAAATTTTTTTCGTTTTAAACCTAACTCATCAAAAGCCCTAATAATAATAGTTGTAGAAGAGCTTGCTAACAAACCTCCGAGAAAAATACTATCCATAGTAGACCAATTCATAAATCGACCAACGAAATAACCGACGGTTACTATGCATATAATTTCGACAATCGCAGTGATAGAAGCAGAGCCACCAACATTGAGAAGTTTTTTGAAACTAAATTCAAGACCAAGACTAAAGAGAAGAAAAATAACACCAATTTTTGCCCAAATCTCCACATTATGCTCTTCTGCAACGGATGGAATATACTCGAAATGCGGTCCAACTAAAAAACCGGCAATGATATAACCTAAGACAAGCGGTTGGTTGATGCGTTTAAAAATAAGCGTTGTAACAGCGCCTACACAAAGAATTAATCCTAAATCTATAATGAGTTTTGGCAAGTGTTCTTCCATAAATTGCGTTTAATCTCTACTAATTTAAGAATTTTTTAAAAGATAATTAATTGTTCAACTATTGATTAACTTATATCATTATCAATTTTTTTGTAAAAAAGAAAAGCGAAGAGTTTCTATCTCTTCGCTTTTTCTATTTAGTTGATTTCACGTTTTATTTGACTTAAAATAGTTGGATCTTTTATTTCATTATCTTTTGCTAATAATAAAACTTTTGAAATGACCTCTGCAGATTTAGGATCATCATCAGCAAAAGGTAAAAATATTCTACCTCTGTGTTGTGATTGTACAGGTAGAATAGATAAATACAAACCAGGAACTTGATGCACAATAGCGCTTCCTAAATGTACACTATATTCTGCCATTTCACCTTTTATGTAAGCATGACTTCCTTTTGTTTCGACATTTTTCAGTTTGAATAATCGAGCGGTTTCATTTAATAAAACTGTTCGCATTTCAATTGTAGAATGGCTTGCTTCAGGATCGACACCACCAACATGAGCTACGCTAACAACCAAATCAATGTCACGCATTACTTCTGAGAAAATTCGAGGATTAATTTCTTCGAAAGGAATATTCTTATGTGTTTTCAATGAGTGAAATTCGATAGTTTCTAAAGTTGGACTTTCAACATCTGCTGGCGAGAACCAATCTGCCAAAGCATATAACTTAACTTGATAACCTTCTTTGTGAAAAACCTTTTGCAAACCTTCTTCGTAATCAACTTTCCAACCACGAGTTTTCAATAAAGCTAATGTCTGTTTTGGTTGAACTTGATGTCCAGCATAGCGACGAGAAATAGATTTTTCCTTTAATTCATCAGCTGTAGGAATATATAATTCTCTAAAAATTTGTTTAAAAGGTTGTTTTAGTTTTTGATCAAAACAATAATGTTGATAATCAATCCAAACAGAATTTTGATGTAAATCATAACAATGAGCAATTCTGAAAGTTTCTGTCGAATTAATTGATTGTAAATTTCCTTTTGAATCTTTTAATTGCCCATTTACATAAAATCCAATGGTGTTTTTGCTCGAAATAAGAACCAATTTTTCTAAATGTTTCGAAATGATTGGATGCGAAAATAAATTTTCAATTTCTGAAAATAAAAATTCATCTCCACGAATCATCGCTTCTTCTAAACCTTTTCTTGAACGAGTAAATTGTTCTCGTAATGTTTTACGATAATTGGTTAGTTCTACAACTGCTTTGTCTTTTTTTAATTTTGGTGGAATAGATTTTAATTGCTTATCTCCTTTAAAAGTTACCAAATCTGCTTTTCCATCTTCATCGATAATTAAACCTATTGTTGTACCATCAATTTCGACTTGTGTATCTTTAGATAAAATTTGCTGAACCTGTTGAGATTCCATTGCCCAAGTTAAACGAATAGGATCTGGATAACCTGCATTTCTTGCCAAGTTTTCCAAAGCAACTCGCAAAGCTAAAGCTTCGCTTGTTTGTTTCATCGAACCAAATTCTCTACTTTCTTTTTTGAATTGTTGTAAATATTCATAGCGAGATAAAACATCTTTTTCAGCATTTGTTTTGCTTAATGGAACTAAACCGTAAACACGCAAATAATCTTGATCTCGTTTATCTTTTACTTTGGCTGTAACTTCTCTAATTTTTAAATTACCAGTTAAAGTATCTGCATATAATCTTGCTCTACGATGTCCATTTCCGTCAGAAATATATTTTGCAGCTTCATATAATATTTCCCATCGCGATTTTCCTAATTCTTTATATGCTTTCGTAAACCAATCTTTATCTACTGCACCATCTTTGAAATCTTGAATATCAATTGAAGAGTATTTTGCAACTTCACTTTCTAATTCAGCATTTTCAGCTTGATAACCAGACGTTTTTGTATGAGCGTGCATCCACCAAATTGCCGCGTCTAAACCTTTCCAATCTAAATAATTACTAACTAATTTTTGCCATTGAGGAGCATAAACAGACGCTTCTATTAAACGGCTTTCTGAAATTTTAGCTTTCTTTACTAACTGGTTAAATTCTTCTTGCGTATCAGTTTCTAGCGGTAAACATCGCTTGATTAAGAAACTAAATAACTTCTGTTTTGTGACATCTGTATAACGCCAAGAATAAATATAACCTTTGAAAAGCTTTGCTTTTCCAAGTTTGTCTAAGATTTCTACAAAACGATTTATTCCATAGATATATTCAAAACTTTGAACAAATTGTGTGACAGTTGTACTAGAATCTCCTCGTTTTAGTTCAACATCCAAAAATTTTTCTCGAATATTTTCAATCATTTCAGTTAAGAAAGGGAAATCTTTTTGTAATGTTTCGCTTCCGTGATATTGATAATGTTTTCGCTCACTTGTAATAATGTTAATGCGATCAGGTTCTAGAATACCTTCGTACATTTCATCTTTTGTAATCAAGTTATTTTGATAAGCTAAACAATAAATATAAAGCGGAGGTTTATTCAACTGAATATTTTCAGTTAAACCATTGTATTGACGCCATCTGTAAATATTCCATGCTTTTTGAATATCTCCATTTTTAAGATTATAAAGATTAAATTTATTAAGGAAAACATCAAAAAAACGTTCGTTCTGCCAACCATTCCCGTATTCTTCATTGTAATAGTAATTATTTTCATTACGTTTACTTTGATAGTGAATAACATCTTTTGGTAGATTAGAAAAAATCTGAATAGTACCGTCGATTAAAAAATCATTTGCTTCTTCAAAAGGAAATTTTTCGTGCAAAGCATATAAAATTGTTTTTACAGGATTGTTCCAATAATAGTCTGTTTTGAAAGGATTAGGAATTTTACCTTTGTTATAAAAGACATATTTTTCTAAAATAGTTCGCCAAACTTTTCGATCACATTCTTCTTCTAAAGTCAATAAATAAAGATCGATCGGAGTTAATTTACTTTCGGTATACCAATTTTCCCAAATTGCGTGTAAAGGATAATTAGCAAATTTTTCATCAGCAGTGAAGTTTTGGGTGTTTCGTTTCAAAGAATTAAAACTATTTCCTAACAAATCAGTAATTATACTATTGTTCCAATCTTCATATTCATACTCGTAATCTTTATTTTGAAGGTATATTTGTTTTAACTCTTCTAAATCTTTCAAAATTTCCTCAATAGATTTAGAAAAACCAAAATTATTCTTTTTTGTATGTTTTAGATAAACAGATTTATTTTCTATTTTAGGTAATTCAAAAGGAGTAATGTTGGTTGGATCGTAAATACCAAAACCGTTTTCGATTGATAATATTTCACCAGAACTTTTTGGATCTAATTGTTTTAAAAGAATAGTTTCTTTTTCAGTAATCTTTTTACGCTCATTAAACGATTTCACGCAATCATTTACAAAGTCAGCAGAACGTTTTTGCTTTGTTAATTGCAATAAAATATCCAATCCAGCTAAACGTTGTTCTGCATCTCCAATTTCAATTAACTTTTCAGTAAAAGAAGATACTATTTCATCTTTTTGATTAAGAATTAATTGAATTAAGTTTTTACGTAGATTGGCACTTTTTCGTTTGAATAAATCTTGAATCGAATCAATTTCAGTTTGATTTAATTCTGAATGTTTTAATGTATTTAAAGCAGAAGCAATAATACTTTCGCCTCGATCTTTTATTACTTTTAAAGCGAATTCTCGTTGAAAATCAGAAACCTTTTTTGTTGATTTTTTCTGATCCATGTAATAATAAGAGTAACTATAAAAATCTTTTAAAACTAATCGCGTTAAAGATTCTCGTAATGAAAGACTTAATTGATCAAATTTAGCTAAAATTCGTTCAAGTTTTATTTGATCTTCTCCAATTAAATTAATAGCAACTGAATATAAATCATCTTTAGTGAATTTGGTTGTTAACCAAGAAAAGACTTTGCCTTCGAATGTTTTTTCCTTTTCTTGAATTGTTTCTGCAAGATGTAAAACTTTATCAAAAAGACCAATTAGAGTATCATCGTTAGGAAATTTGAATGATGAAGTTACAGAAATCATTCGTGGTAAAAAGAAAGAGAAAACTTGTAAATTAACTTCGTCTAAAGCTTTATTATAAAGTCTTATTTCTTTTTCGAAGATAGAAGTTTCGCTTGCAAATTTTAAAGCCAAACATTTCTTTTCAGTTGTTCCCTTCTCAAGTAATTTTTCTACATAATTTAATGAAACGTCGATATCTGTTACACCTTGGGACCAAAGTGCCATATAAACTTCGTTGTTATTTTTGCTTTCTATTCCTTTTTCAATCGTTTCAGGATGAGTCAAAAATTGATCAGCAAAAGTTAAAATATTACGAATTGTTGTTTCTTTTTCTGCTTCCCAACCCAAACCTGTCCAAGTATCTACAGCGCGAACAACAGAAGAAAAACGTGCTAATTTTTCATTTATAATAACTTTAATCAAAGATTGTAATGCGCCAACACTTGTTTCGTCTAAGGTTTCGAGAATTGTTTGTCGCAAACCTTCTTGTCGCTGTGCAGAAAGTAAAAGTTTCTCAACCAATTCCCACGCTTCAGGTTTATGAGAATTTAATAAAGCTTTGATAATATTTCGAGAAACTTTTCCTATAGGATCTTTTCCATAAATAATATCTTCCATTAATTGATAAATCTGTTGATTTCCTTCATCTATCATTTCAGACCAAATCAATGTATAACTATCATTAATGCCAATATCAGAAGAATATCTAATTTGCTCAACAATAGGCAAATTGTAATATTTATAACCTTCGGAAGTGTATTGAGAAGGTTTTGTCAATAAATTACGCAAGAAATTGATTTGTTTTACAAGAATATAATCTTTTTGGTGTGGCGCACGAAAAGATCGTCTGTGGTATCCCGATTGATAAATTCGTTCAGACATTTTATTCCAACTATTTTTTACATAAGGAGCTAATTCTTCTCCATAGAAAAGTTCTAATAATTTGTAATACTTTTTTTCTTCCCAGATATTATCAGAAATTAATTCTTTTATTTTTAAGAATTGTTTGGTTCCATAATCAATTTCTCTGTAATATTCTGTATTACCTTTTAGAATTAGTAATCCTAATTCGGCAACTTCTTTTTTGATTGATTTTGGTAAAAGAGATGATTCTAATGATTTTTTGAGTTTCTTTTCAACTTCTTTTGTTTCATTTTTTATAACAAAAGGTGATAAGATTTCAGTAATTGTAGACATAATTTTTTTAGGTTATTTAGTTTTACCAATAGCTTCCTACAAGAAATGTAAGTCGTATAAATGTAAATGATTGATTAGTTGTTAATGAAACTTCTTCAGCTAAATCTTCAAATTGTTGATCACCTAAAAATATAGCAAACATTCCATCTTCAAAAGCTTGAGAAGCTGTTTCTTGTGCTTTTATTAAATTAACTTTGTTTTCATTGTAAATGCTAGAGAAACTGGCTTTTCCCGATTCGATGAGAAGTGGTAAATAATTTTCTTTTGGAAGTTTTTGGACATCTTCGTCTTCCTTTTCTATAGATTTTTGATTGTAATTTTCAACCTGTTGTTGAACGATAAAATGAAGAAGCTCTTGAATAGAAATTGTATCTTCTTCTGTATCAATATTTATTGGTTGTTCAGCTAGAATTGGGTACTTTTTACCCAATTGTTTCACATTAACGTGAATAGTTTTCATTTTGTTTTGTGTTAGTTGATTGTTTTTAAAATTAATGAAAATAACTTATTGTAAAGATTAAATTTTTCCTAAAGTTAACTTGTTTTATAATAAAAAAACTCACTAATTCTGATGAACTAATGAGTTTTTTAAAAATATTTTGAGTAGTTATTTACTTTTTATTGTAGGTAAACTTATTGATATAATAATTTCTTTTTTCGTCGGAAATGTTCAAAATAGTTTTAGTATAATTCTCAAACGAACCATATTTTTTATCTATTTCCTCAAAAGTAGCATTTAAATAATCTTCTTCAATCCAACTTAATTTTTCTAAAACTTTTAAATCTGCTTTAGGAAATATAAAATGCAGGTGTTTAGCCTTGTTTAAGCGTTTTTGAATAAGATCTTTTCGCATGTTGTTTGATAAAAGATATTCTTGATATATAGTTTCATTATCAAATTTCAAAATTTTTAAAATGAAAGCACTTATAATTCCAGTTCTATCTTTTCCTGCGGTACAATGATATAAAATAGGAACGTCAGAATCAAGAATTTCTGTTATAATCGTTTTTATCATATCAGGATTTTCGGTAGGATATTCCTGATAGAATTTTATCATACGATTATAAGCATCATTCGCATTCACTTTACCTTTAAGTACTAATTTTCTAGCTTGATTTAATTGATCTTCTTTGTCTGTAAAAGCTGGATAATGCTGATAATTTATAGTAGGAATGATAATATCAGGTTTTTTAAAAATTTCATATTCTGTCCTAAGATCAATAATTAGTTGAATTTTTAATTGTTTAATCTTTTTTAAATCTTTTAGTTTATGAAGATCTGCACTACGATAAATCAAACTATCTTTCAAAAATCTACCTTGAAGGTTTTTAATATTTCCTAAAGCTCTTAAATTATTTACCTTCTTTAATTGAATTTCTCGATTTGTTGAAAAATCAGAAAATTCGACATTTTCTATTTTATAACTACTACAAGAAAATAAGAATCCATTGAATAAACCTAAAAAAAGATATTTTATAAATTTTACTTTCATTGTATTGTTCAGGTTTTAATTAACTACTAAAAATTAGCTAAAAGTTATTTTTGCAAGATAAGAATCTCCCTCGGTTTTTATTTTTGTACATTTTAGTTGATGATATTCGCACGCATTTTTTAACGTATCAAAATCCAAATACAACCATTGAATAGGTTCTTCTTGCTCGCCTTTATAATGAACCGTAAAATCTAATTCACCATAATAATTTCCATTACTTGGAATCCATTTTCCACCATCTTCGTCTTCATCAAACATATAAATAATGTCGGTTCCATCGATCAAAACTTGACCATTCTCGGTTAATAATTTTTTGATTTTATCTAAGAAAACATTGATTAAAACTAAATTCTGAAAAATCCCAGTTCCGTTCATCAAAAATAGAATCGTATCATATTTTTCAGCATCATTAATTTCAAGGAAATTCTGAACTTTAGCATTTTTAATTCCTCTCAACAAACAAGCTTCAATTGCTTTTGGAGAAATATCAATCGCTAAAACATCTGAACTTTTTTCTTGCAAATAAAGTGAATGAGACCCCGCTCCACAACCAACATCCAATATTTTTCCTTTTGATAAATCCAATGCTTTTTGCTCCAAAATTGGCATGTCATCATATTCTCGAAAAAGATAATCAATTGGCATCACATCCAACTCTGAAATTGATGTTTCGGTATAGAGATCTTCGGGCGAATGATTGGTTTGATAATCTAAAATTGCCTGTCCGAAAAGGTCTTTCATGTTATTTTTATTTTATGTTCTGATTAATACAGAAACTTTTATTCATTATTTTTTGCTAAAATTGCTTCTACAATTTGTTGAGCATGTACGCGCGAATTTTCAATAAACCAAATATTCGTCAACATTCCGCCACAAACAACGCCTGCCAAATATAAACCATCTTCATTTGTTTCCATTGTTTCGGGATTGTAAGTTGGTGTTTTTAATTCATCATCGCTTAAAGTTATTCCACAATTCTCCAAAAATTTGAAATTCGGATGATAACCAGTTAAGGCTAAAACGGTATCATTTTCAATTGAAATATTACCTTCTGGCGTTTTGATATGAACTTGATTTTCATCAATAGATGTAACATTCGAATTGAAATATACTTTAATACTTCCTTCTGCAATTCGATTTTCGATATCTGGACGAACCCAATATTTTAGTCGATGCGTAAAACCTTCTCCGCGAATCACCATTGTCACATTGGCTCCTTTTCGGTAACATTCTAAAGCCGCATCAACAGAAGAATTATTCGCTCCAACAACTACCACATTCTGAAAAGAATAAGGGTGAGCTTCCTTGTAATAATGATGAACTTTTGGCAAATTTTCACCTTCAATATTCATTAAGTTTGGAATGTCATAAAAACCAGTTGCAAGTACGATATTTTTAGCTGAATAATTATTTTTAGAAGTTTTAACTTCAAAATAATTCATTTTAACTTTATTGATCGTTAATACTTCTTCGTAAAGATTTAGATTAAATTTAAAATATTTATGAATGTTTCTATAGTATTCTAAAGCTTCTTGACGACCAGGTTTTGGAGCAATACAATTGAATGGAATATCACCGATTTCTAATCGCTCGGCAGTCGAAAAAAATGTCATATACAAAGGATAATTGTACAAACTATTTGTCAAAGCACCTTTTTCAATAATTAAGTAAGAAAGATTATTTCTTTTCGCTTCTATTGCACAAGCTAAACCAATTGGTCCAGCACCTACAATAATCAAATCATATTGTTCTTTCATTGAACAAATTTACGGATAATCAATTCAGTAATCTTTATGATTTTGTTCAAGTTTTAATAAAAAAATGTTTAACGATTTGGATTAACAAAAAATATTAATAATTTTGTTTGACAATTTTGTTAAAAATAAAAACACACATAAATATGAAAGATGATACAGAAGAATTGATCAAAGAAACAGCAAAAAGAATGTTTTTTGGCGAAGGTAGATTTCATGCAACTACACAAGAAATAGCAGATGAAGCCAAGGTTAATAGAACATTGATTAATTATTACTTCAGATCTCGAAATAATTTGATTAGTATTATTTACGAAGAAGCTACGCGTGTAAGTAATGAAAAGTCTCGTGCAATTTTTGACAGAAATCTTGATATAAAAGAAATGATAGGAGAGTTTATAGAAGATTCTATTGCGACATCAATTGAATATCCTTATTTAGAAACTTATATTGTAACTGAAATGAATAAGAATAATACGATGTGTTCTAAATTAATGAAAGATGATTTGAATGAAGTCGTGTATGTTTTTTATGAGCGTTTAGAAGAAGAAATGGAAAAAGGTACGATTGAAAAAATGGAACCTATTCAATTCCTATTAAATATGATTTCTTTAATCAACTATCCTTTTACAATTCGTCCACTTTTACAATTAGATTTGAAGTTAAGTGATGCTGAATTTAAACGAATTCTTTCAGATAGAAAGGAAATTATTCTCAATACACTTTTTAAAAATAAATAAATGAATAGGCTTAAATTATTACTCTCTTTAGTAATTGTAGGATTTGTAAGCTTTGCAAATGCGCAAGAAATAGTTGCATTAAAAGATGCTGTGAATTTTGCATTAGAAAATAAAGCAGAAGCAAAACGCGCGGACTTAGCAATAAAAAAAGCAGAATATAAAATTGATGAAGCTAGGGCAGGAGCTTTACCTCAGATTAGTGCAGATGCAGGAATGCAGTATAGTCCAATCTTACAACAAATGGTGCTGACTTTTGCAGGACAACAAATGAAAGGAGAAATGAGTAGACCTTGGGTTTCTAATATAGGAGTTAGTGTTTATCAAAACATTTTTGATCAACGAGTTTTCACAGGTCTTAAAGCAGCAAAATCAACGCGAGAGTTTTATCAAGTTAATGCAGATTTAACAGATGAACAAATTATAGAACGTGTTGCTAATGCTTATTATCAGGTTTTTATTCAAGAAGAAAAATTAAAAACGATAGAGAAAAGTTATGAAAACACAAATAAAGTTCGAAATGTAATCAAAAGTTTGGTTGAGAATGGATTGGCTAAGCCAATTGATTTGGACCGAATAGTTGTGCAACTAAATAATATATCTTCTTCTCGGCAACAATTGATAAATGCAGTTGACATCAATAAGAATGCATTAAAATTTTATATGGGTTATCCGATAGAACAATCTATTCGTTTAACAGAAGAAACAATTACACCAAATTTAGCTTTATTAGAAGACCAAATTGATGTGGAAAATAGAACAGAATTTAAAGTTTTATCAAAACAAAAGGAATTATTAGGTTTTGCAAAAGAAGCGGAAAGAGCAAACCTTTATCCAACAGTTGGCTTATCTGCAAATTATGGTTATGCAGGAATGGGAGATAAGTTTATAACTTCTAAAGATTATTTTTGGTCAGATTTAGCTTCAGTTGGTTTAAGTGTTAAAGTTCCGATTTTTTCGGGAGGAGCTATAAAAGCAAAAATAAATCAAGCAGAAATAGATTTGTTAGATATCGAAGAACAAATGAATGATACAAAACTTGGATTGAGTTTAGAATATCAAAATGCAAAAGCGCAAATTGAAAACACATTAAAAAGTGTTGATATTCAAGAAGAAAATGTGTCGCTAGCTGAAAAAGTTTTAGTAAACACACAAAATAATTACCAACAAGGTTTAGCAAATCTAACAGAAATTTTAGATGCAGAAAATGCGTTAACAGATGCTCGAAATAATTACTCAAATGCTTTATTAGAATATAAAATAGCTGAAATAGCATTAATTAAAGCAAAAGGAGACTTAAAAACATTAATTCAATAATAGAATCGATTTTATGAAATCAGTAAAAACTTTACTTTATATATTAATTGCAGCCGGTTTAATTGGTGGGGCAATTTATATCATCAAAAATAATAAAGCAAAACAAGAAGAAGAAGTAGCAATTGTAAATTCAAATAATGATGAAGTTGTAGTGAATACAACTAAGGCAAAATATGCAAGTTTAAATGCAGATTATACAGCTAATGGAACATTTGCTCCTTTTCAGGAAATGAGTTTTCCTTCTGAAATTTCTGGACGAATTGTGCGTGTTTTGGTAGATGAAGGTAGTTATGTTTCTGTTGGTCAAACTCTGGCTACAATTAAAAAAGATGCAATTGAAGTAGATGTAACGCAAGCGCAAAATAATCTTCAAAATGCGATTGTAGATAATGAACGTTATGAGAATGCTTACAAAACAGGTGGAGTTACAAAACAACAATTAGATCATTCTCGTTTACAATTAAAAAATGCTAGAGCAGCAGTTTCTGCTCAAAATTTGCGTGTAAGTGATACGAATGTAAAAGCAACAATTTCTGGCGTAATTAATAAACGATATATTGAACCTGGTTCTGTAGTTAATCCAGGATCTCAAATGTTTGATATTGTTAATGTTTCAAAGTTAAAATTACAAGTTACAGTAACAGAAGCTGAGGTTGTCAATCTTAAAGTTAGTCAAACAATCAAAGTCTTAGCAAGTGTTTTTCCTGATCAAGAATTTGCAGGAAGAATTTCTTTTATTGCACCTAAAGCTGATGCTTCATTAAATTTTCCAGTAGAAATTCAAGTTTCAAATAATTCTGGGTTAAAAGCTGGAATGTATGGGACAGCGGTTTTTTCAACAAAAGATGATGTAAATGCAGGGAAAAATGTTTTGATTGTTCCAGCAAATGCTTTTGTAAATGGAATTAGTTCAGGACAAGTTTTCGTAGTAGAGAAAGGAGTAGCAAAATTAACAAAAGTTGTTATTGGAAAAACTATGGGGACTGATATTGAAATTATTAGTGGAATAAAAGAAGGAACTGAAATCGTTACAAGTGGACAGATTAATCTGAAAGATGGAACAAAAGTGAAAGTTGTTAAATAAGAGTAATGTTCTATGAAATTAGCTGAAATATCAATTAAACGACCTTCGATGATTATCGTATTATTTACGATACTTATTTTAGGAGGATTGTTTAGTTACACACAAATGGGATATGAATTAATTCCAAAGTTTGAAACAAATGTTGTTACAATCTCTACTGTTTATCCAGGGGCTTCACCAAATGAGGTAGAGAATTCTGTAACAAAGAAAATAGAAGATGCTGTAGCGGCTTTAGAAAATGTAAAAAAGGTTGAATCTAAATCTTACGAAAGTTTATCAGTTGTAATGGTAACGTTAAATGCAGGAGCAAATGCAGATTTAGCTCTGAATGATGCACAACGAAAGATCAATGCGATTGAAAAAGACTTACCAGATGATGTAGATCCTCCTTCGCTGACAAAATTTTCATTAAGTGATTTACCTATTATTACGGCTGGAGTTACTTCTGATAAATTGACAGAAAAAGATTTGTATGATTTATTAGATAAAAAGATAGAACCTATTTTATCTCGAGTAACTGGAGTAGCACAAGTAAATTTAATTGGTGGACAAGAACGTGAGATTCAGGTAAGTTTAGATCCCAATAAACTAAAAGGTTACGGATTATCTGTGCCTCAAGTTCAACAAGCAGTTTTGACATCGAATTTAGATTTCCCAACAGGAAGTGTAAAAACACGTGAAAATTCTACAATTATTCGTCTTTCTGGAAAATATAAATCAATTGAAGAGTTGAATAATTTGGTGATCTCTTCGAATAACGGAATTCAAGTTCGTTTATCGGAGGTTGCTTTTGTGCAAGATTCTCAGAAAGAAGTAGAAAAAATAGCACGTGTTAATCAAAATTCTGCAATTATTGTCCAAGTTGTAAAGCAATCAGATGCTAATGCTGTAGCCGTTTCTGAATTAATGAAAGGGGCGATTAAAAAAGTTGAAGCAGATTATAATAAAGAAGGACTAAAAATAAAGATAGTAAATGATACATCTGATTTTACTTTAGCAGCTGCCAACCATGTAATATTTGACTTGGTTCTAGCAGTTATTTTAGTAGCAGTTGTAATGCTATTGTTTCTGCATAGTATTCGAAATGCTGTTATTGTAATGGTTGCTATTCCTGCGTCTTTAATTGCAACATTTATTGGAATGTACTTAATGGGATATACCTTGAACTTAATGTCATTACTTGGTTTATCTCTTGTTGTGGGGATTTTAGTGGATGATGCGATTGTTGTATTAGAGAATATCTACCGTCATATGGAAATGGGAAAATCTAAGATTAGAGCTTCTTATGACGGAGCAAAAGAAATTGGATTTACCGTAACCGCGATTACATTAGTTATTGTAGTGGTATTTTTACCAATTGCAATGAGTACAGGATTAGTAGCCGATATTATTGCACAATTCTGTGTTACTGTGGTTATTGCAACATTGTTATCCTTATTGTCATCGTTTACAATTGTACCTTGGTTATCGTCTCGTTTTGGTAAATTAGAACATATTACAGGAAAAAATATATTCGAAAAATTTATTCTTTGGTTCGAGAAACAATTAACAAAATTCACGCATTTTATTTCAAATATGTTAGAATGGTGTTTAAAATCTACAGTTCGAAGAATAGGTGTTTTTGTTGGGGTTTTTATCGTTTTATTTGGAACAATTGCTATCCTAATAGGAGGAAAGTATATTGGAGGAGAATTTTTTCCGAAAACAGATAAAGGTGAGTTCTTAGTTCAGATGGAATTGCCAAAAGATGCAACAATCGAAGAGTCAAATTTTGTAACGCAAAAAGCTGAGAAATTTTTACGTGGTAAAAAAGAAGTTGTTGATATGATAACAACAGTTGGTCAAAGTTCCGAAGGATTTGGAGCGGCGCAAGCAACAGCTTATAAATCGGAGATTGATGTTATTTTAAATGATAAATCAGAACGTGAAGACAATTCATTTATTTATGCAGCAAAAGTAAAACGCGAATTAGAAAAAGAATTGGTTGGAGTAAAAGTGAAAACTGTTCCAGTTGGTTTGATAGGAGCTGAACAAGCACCAATTGCGTTGGTTGTTACTGGTTCTAATTTAGAAAGTGCTATGAAATTTGCTGAATTAGCAAAACACGAATTAGAACAAATCAAAGGTTCTTCGGAAGTGAAATTGACAACAGAAGAAGGTAATCCTGAAATTAATGTGCAGGTTGATCGTGATAAAATGTCAGCCTTAGGATTGAATTTGCAAACTGTTGGTTTAACCATGCAAACAGCTTTTTCTGGAAATACAGATGGGAAATTTCGTGCGGGTGAATATGAATATGATATTAATATTCAATACAATGATTTTAATCGTTCTAATATTGATGATGTTCGAAGCTTAATTTTTGTGAATGATAAAGGACAACAAATCCGATTAGATCAATTTGCAACGGTTATGCAAAGTTCAGGTCCAAGTTTCTTAGAACGTCGAGATAAAACGCCTTCTGTAACAGTGCAAGCACAATCGGTTGGTCGTACAACAGGAGATATTGTAACTGATTTCAAGGAAAGTTTGAAGAAAATTGACAATAAGAAACCAACTGGAGTTTCTTATGTTTGGGGTGGAGATGAAGAAAATCAATCCGAAGGTTTTGGTACTTTAGGTTATGCATTGTTAGCTGCGATTATCTTGGTTTATTTGGTAATGGTTGCTTTGTACGACTCGTTTATTTATCCTTTCGTGGTATTGTTTTCTATTCCATTATCATTAATCGGAGTTTTCGTAGTTTTAGCATTAACAAACAATTCATTGAATATCTTCACGATTCTCGGAATGATTATGTTGATTGGTTTGGTATGTAAAAATGCAATTCTATTGGTTGACTTTACGAATCATAGAAAAGAAGCAGGTGAAACTACTCACAATGCTTTGGTACAAGCCAATCATGCACGTCTTCGTCCAATTTTGATGACAACAATTGCAATGGTTTTCGGGATGATTCCAATTGCATTAGCAGAAGGAGCAGGGGCAGAGATGAACAACGGTTTGGCGTGGGTAATTATTGGTGGATTAGTTTCTTCACTATTCCTAACCTTAATTATTGTTCCTGTGGTTTATTCATTATTCGATAGTGCAATTCGTCGTTTCTCAAAAGGAGAAAAAGTAGATTATGAAGCAGAAATGGTTGCAGATTATCAAGAAAGGCAAATAAAAGAAGAATGGGAAGAGTAATCTTTCGTTTTTAGATATTTAATCAAACCCGTTCAGTTTTTATTATTTTAATTGATATATAAAAAAATCCTTGTCAAGGTTCTAAACTTAGACAAGGATTTTTTATTCGTTAGAAATTGTTATTTTGCAAATACTATGTTGAACTAAACCTCCGGTAGCTTTCGCTGCGATGATTTCGTACCTTAGTATATTAATATTAAACAATTGATACTATGGTAACTAAAAAAAATCTCCGGAGGAATTAAGAGCGAACAAATACATTAATCGCGCTTGTAGTGAAATTACGGGTTTTTCTGAACTTCTGCAACGTTTTCAGCGAAATATTTCCATTTTAGGCAGAAGCCAGCGTACTTTCGAGAATTATTCTCGGCATGTGGCGGCAATGGCGTTGCATTTTGGAATTCTTCCTACGGAATTACATCCCGAGCAGGTTA
>NZ_SRPE01000020.1 GCF_004785645.1 Empedobacter tilapiae
GTTAGGACTATTTATTAAATAATCACTAAACAATTTAAAATTATGAAAAAACATTTAGTCATTTTGATGAGTTTGTTTTCATCAGTTACTCTATTTTCTCAAGTAGGAATAAATACCGAAAATCCTCAACAGCTTTTTCATACAGACGGAAAATCATCTGCTGCAACTACAAATCCAACTACAGGAGTTCCTAGTGTTGCACAACAAGTAGATGATGTTGTAATAACTAATCAAGGAAGGGTTGGTATAGGTGTTACAACACCAACACAAAGTTTAGATGTAAATGGAAGAACAAGAATAAGAGTTACTGATAATTTAAATAATAATGAACCATATCAGCTTTTAGTTAGGAATAATGATGGTATTGTAAAGCAACTTGATCGTAGTACATTTATTGTTACTACAGAAAGAAAGCAGATAACATTAACAACAGGACAAACAGCAACAATTATTAATGAACAAAATTTTACTTCAGGTAATATAATTATTCTTTCTAGAAACTCATGTGATAGAAATATGATTGCATCTTTTCAAGCATTCAATGGTGCACTAGTGTTTTTAAATGGTGTAGCTAGAGATATTAGAGCTAATAGTACTTTAGTAACGATACCACCTACAGCTGTAACTTATTCACCTACATGGAACATTAAATTTCCAAATGTTTATACATGTGAGAGTGATGGAGGTACTCAGTTCGATTTTACATTATATAAAACAAATGTTAATACTTATGTATTAAAAAATGATGGAGGAGCAACTAGAACTTATGATATTATTTTTCAAAAAATTTAATTTAAAATTTTGAATTACAAGTCTATTCACATAGGAACTTTAATTAAGCAAACAGTTATAGAGAGAGGAATAGAAATATCACGCATCTGTAATTTCTTGAAATTAACTAAAGAAGAAGTGGAGGATATGTATAATAAGGAAAGTATCGATTCAGAACTACTTTTAAAATGGAGTAAATTATTAGAGTATGATTTTTTTCGGTTGTATTCTCAACACTTGATTTTATATGCTCCTGTAAAAACTAATAATTTTTCTCTTAATAGTCAAAAATCAACATTACCTAGATTTCGTAAAAATGTGTATACGAAAGAAATGATAGATTACATATTGAATAAAATAGAAACTGGAGATATGAAGACTATAGAAGTGATTGAACGTTATCATATTCCAAAAACAACTTTGTATAAATGGATAAGTAAGTATAAAAATATGGACAAATAAAAACTATACTCTCTAATTATTAATTTAACCTATTCTAATTAACCATTAGCTGCTAATCATTCTATAGTGATTAGTGGCTTTTTAAACTCAAACCAATGAAAACCAAGATAAATTATAAAACACTTTATACAGATATTATAAATGATCTCTATCCTTCAAAAAAATCAGTTTGCCAAGAAATATTGAATAAAAACACTTTATCCATACTTGATATTTTAGAATTAAATAAATTGATTTTCGAAGATGAACACAATAAAAATATTAAAGTAAATCAAAAATTCAAATCTTATTCTAAAAAGGATATTATATTGATACTAGATTATCAGAAAAAACATAATCTAAATAATTCACAATTGGCAAATCATTTTAAATTAAGTAGAAATACTGTTGCTAAGTGGAAAAAGATATTTATTTAAAAAAGCGTCAATCGACGCTTTTCTTTATTATAACCAAATATTATTCAATTAAAATTTCTGGTTTTACTTCCGGGTAATTTCTAACTATGTAAACATTATTGAACTCTTCAAATTTTTCTGTTCTACAAATTGAGATGTAGTTTTTATCTATATGCCAACAATTTCTGTACTTCCGTATAGTCTATTTAGCAGGAATTATAGTCTTACAATCTGATTTACGTGAAACCGTAAGTTTATAAAAAATGTAATCAGGATATGAAAATAATTAAAAGTTATGAATAAGAAATGAATATAATACATTTTACAATTCTAGAACAGCATCAAAATAAACAGTTGGTATTTTGAATGAAAAAAGGCTGAATTCCTTTATAGAATCAGCCTTATATGGTGTATTAAATAATATTTTAGTTTAAAAACATTTATATGTTTACGTTACTATATTATTATTAAAGTTTAATTACATACGTCTAACGTTAGTAGCCATAAGGCCTTTTTGCCCTTGTTCTACTTTGAACGAAACTTTATCATTTTCTCTAATATCATCAATTAAATTTGATGTATGAACGAAAATTTCATTCCCTGTTTCTTTAATTGTAATGAAACCAAAACCTTTTGTATCGTTAAAAAACTTAACTGTACCTTCTTGCATAATATTTTTTTTTAAAAAAAGAGAATAATAAAAAATTTCTATAATTATACATAAAGGAACTATTTCTATTCTAAAAAAAAGAAATCGTTCATTATTCTCAATAAATTAATCAACTTAACGCGTGATAATTAACGTGAAATACTTGAGATTAAAAATCAATTTGAAATTGAATATATTGAAAAGTATAAAGTAAAAGTAAAAAAATACAATATTTTAAGAAGTAAAAGGCTTGCTGCCAAAAAAATTAAAAATGGTATGTCTAAAAAATTTAGTTTGTAACTAATTAATATCTTATCTCTGATATCGCTACAAATGTAAAGTAAATAGTTGGATAAATAACAATTTGACAAAAAAAAATTAAAATAAAAGTCTGTTACTGCTTTACATTTTTTTGTTAGACTAATTTTATAGGAAAATCCATGCGAATACATTTATATGATATGAATTAGCTAAGAATGTTAGCCGATAGTGGCTTGAAAATTTACCGAGAATGATGGATTGACTGACTTGATAGGCTTCAAAAAAAGTAATAGAACATATTTCATTTATAAGATTTTTAAGAATAATAAATTAATGATGTAAATAATTATAACAACTAAAAGGCTGTAGAAGTTATATGAAGATGTATTTCTATTTTAAATCGAGTTTATAATTTACATACTAATTATTGTATAAAAATATATCATAGTTAATTGTAAAAAATAATTTATAATAATCCTGATTTTGAATTGTATCATATAAAATAATCTTTCATTTCTAATGATGGCTTTATAGATTAGCACTATATTTGGGAATATTTTATTTACATATAAGTAAATTCAAGAACTCTTATTTTCAATTTTTTTTCAAAGATTATTCAGTATTTTTTCTAGTCTTTCTAGACTTCTATTCAATTACCACTTTGATTTTAATGTCCAAAACTTAGATGTCTAAAACTATTAAAGTTTTGTTTGATTCATCATTTTTTAATGAAAGTTTCTTATACTCTATGTATATAATATTAAACAAAACACTCATTTTTTAATTCCTAAATACTACAAAAAACACTATTATCTTCTATGAAGAAAAAAATATATCTTTTAGTATGGACTATTCTTATTCCAATATTTGGATGGTTAACTTATTTTGGGCACAACTATTTTTCTGGAGCATTTTATTCTTTTATTTTATCTTTCTTGCTTATAGGAAGTGTGCTTGCAGCTGTGCATCATTCAGAGGTTATTGCTTATAGGGTAGGAGAACCATTCGGTACGCTTCTCTTAGCATTTGCTATTACTATAATTGAAGTCGCTTTGATTATTTCCATTATGTTAGGAGCAAAAGGATTAGAAACTATTACACTTGCTAGAGATACAGTTTATGCAGCTGTAATGATTATTATTACTGGAATTATAGGAGGATGTATCATTATAGGCTCTATAAAATTTAAAGTACAGAATTTTACGCTTCAGGGTGTAAGTACAGCATTAATTACTCTTACTTCTATTATCATTTTTGTACTTATTCTACCTAATTATACGATTAGTCATAATGGAGGTGAGTATACATCTATGCAATTAGTTTTTGTATCTATTATTAGTTTAGGCTTATATTTTGGTTTTACAATGATGCAGACTATTCGTCATCGTAGTTATTTTATATCTCCAGAGAATAAATTATCTAAAAATAATGCGTTACATAAACTTCCAATAAAACCATCACGCAAGGAAATGTACATAAGTATTTTATTTTTGATATTGTGTCTTGGTATTGTTGTGTTATTGGCAAAGTTACTGTCAAAAGATGTAGAACATATTGTAAAATGGGCAGGTGCTCCAAAATCTCTAGTAGGAGTAATAATAGCAGGAATTGTACTTCTTCCGGAATGTTTAGCAGCTTTTCGAGCAGCAAGAAATAATCAAATTCAAACATCATTAAATTTGGCTTTTGGTTCTGCCTTGGCAAGCATTGGGCTTAGTATTCCTGTAATAGCAATAACATCTGTAGTTACAGGAATAAGAATGAGTTTAGGTATTGATACTAAATCAACTATTTTATTAGGATTGTCATTATTTATTATTACTATTTCTTTAGCAACAGGGAAAACTAATATTATGCAGGGGTTTGTATTAATTTCAATTTTTCTAATTTATTTATTTACTATAATAATACCGTAGAAATCATATTATTTATTAGTTTTTCTGATGGTGAACAATTATTAGCTAGATGTTATATGTTAAATTTTCTTATATAAATTGAAGAAGATTGGAAATGTTTAATTAGTGATTTTTTTATATAAAAAGATAATATTTTTTAGTTCATGACTTAAAATTTCAACATTTTTTTAGTATTCCATAGTAATATTTTATTGTAATTGACATGAATTACTTTTTTTCCCTTTTATAAATGAAAGAAGAGATATGATTGGTAAGTTCTATAATGTGTTTTTTATCATTTTTAGATTATTTGGTTGATGAGTTTTTAATTGTAATTTGGAGAAATAATAGAAACTGATTAGCTATGTTTTTTGGCTTTACGATAGAAATCAGAAAAATAATTTAAACTGCCAATCTAATTAAAAATTCGAATGGAAAAATAAGTAAATACTACAAAAATAATGAGATATTCACAAAGGAAGAAGATTTTGAAAAATATGCATATTTATCCTAGAGCAAATTTCTATAAAATGGACACACCCAATTGATAATTTGGGGTTAATTTTAAATCAACTCTTAATTATATTTGAAAAAAGGTTCAACTGTAAAACAGTCAAACCTTGAAATATCATTATATAAAATTTTGAATAGTTTTTAAGCGTAATTTTTTACATTTTGAATGTAATTTCTCACATCGTTTATAAAATTTGTAGATAAAAAAGAACCTTGTATACATTCTTTTTTATTTATCTCATTAAGCAATACAATTTCTTTTAATTCATGATTCAAATTAAAAACCGCTTCAATTGCTAATAAGTTAAGTTCTAAAGTATAATTAGCATCATCTATTTGAGTTTTATTTATAGCTTTACTTAAATTATTTTGAGATTTTTGATATTCATTAATATAATATATTAAATTATCCAATTCATCATTAATTCTTCCAGTTGTCATAATTATTTTTTTTAAAAGGTACACTATTATAATTAAACTTTCTATTTTATGTTTAATTATAACATACTTATAACATAAATGGAATTTAATAAATTCAAAAAGCACAGAACGACACTAATGCCATTCTATGCTTTTTCACCTTAAATAATCATCATAAATGAATGATTTTATAAATCTACAATCTTAATACTGTTTACACGGTATTAAACGGTTAAAATGAAAATTTTAAACTATATTTAATGTTTCTTACTTTATTTAAAAGTAAATCGATTATAGAATAGTTTATTTTAATTTAAATGCTTATTTGGCTTAAGTTTTATTTTAAAAACAATAAAAGTATTTTGTTTAACAAAATAGGGATGAAGTGAAGGAAAAATAAATAGGTTTTTATTTGAAACGGCAGTTGAGAATATAAAAAAACATCTATCCTAAAATTTTAGGATAGATGTTTTGCAAAAATAAATTAAGATTTGACGTAATACAATTTGAATAATAGTAGAATTATTATAAACCAAAACATTAAAAAGAGTGGATAATATAACAAGAATGAACTGTCTATATAACTCATAATAAATGTTATGATTCCTACAATGGAATAATAATAGAGTCCTAATATAGCTCCTGAAATTCCTAAATGATCGGTATGATTTATTAAAGCATTACTCAAGCATACTGGTAGCATACAAGATAGACCAAAGAAGATAACAAATACAGCTATTAATAGGAAACTGATGACTAAGGTAGAATAAGATAAAAGGAATGAAATTGAAATCATATACAGAATTATCCCTAATAAGAAGATTAAATTGCCTGTGAAAAGGATTTGTTGATTTGTTTTCTTTATGCTCATCTTTTTGCAATATTTAGCGCCAATAAAACTAGCTAAAGCAACAATGCAACCTAAACAGCCATATTGAATCATGCTAAATTTAAAATACTCCATAAAAATAAATGGAGCCTCACCATAGTAACTAAAAATAATTCCATTTAGAATACCTATCAATCCTCCATAAATCCAAAAAACTTTATCATTTACAATCTTTTTTGTGATTTGTCTAAAACTTAGTTTAAGCTTCTTATCTTGTTGCAATGTCTCTTTTAAACCGAAAGATGACCAAAATAATGCAACCGTTCCCAATAAAATCAACAAAACAAATACCATGTAAACATCCCATATAGAGGCTACAATACTTCCCAATAGTGGACCAATTGCGGGAGAAAAAGCTAAAACAGCTGATATAGTGCTGAAAACAGCTGTTCGCTCTTTGTTATTAAAAGTATCTCTTAAAATGGTTTGACTTACATTAGAACCAGCAGCAGCTCCTATGGCTTGAACAAAACGCGCAAATAGGAGAGTGTCAAAATTAGGAGATTGTAAGCAAAGATATGAACCAATGATATACAATACTATTCCCGTTAGCATAGACGATTTTCTACCAATGATATCAGAGAGTATTCCCCAAAGTAAAACACCTATTGCAAAGCCTATAAAATAAATACTAAGTGTTTTTTGTATTTGATGATTAGATACTCCATAATCTGTAGCCAAAAATGTAAGAGAAGGAGTATAAATGGTTTCACTAATCTGCGGAAACCCAACTAAGAATATAATTAGCCAAATAAATGACTTATTTTGATTTTTCATTTTTATAAAAATTAGATAATATAAACCCTGTCGAATGCAATAAAAGCATCCGAATAATAAAATTTAGGCTCGAAATGTGAGCTTAAATAAGGGTTTTATCAACTAATTTTTAAATAGAAAAACATAATTCAATAAATGATTGAGGTTGCAAATATATGTTATTAAAAAGAATAAAAAAATGAATGAATAAATAAAATAATTAGTGAGTAATTGTTATTTATCGTCTAAGTCTTCGATACAACATTTTACAAACGTCACTCTGACTGACGATAAAAAGAAGCTGAGATAAATTCAGTTTGACAAATTACATCTCACATCTATTATCTCAAATCTCACATCTCCTACTAATACGAATAAGGGCTTTTAATTTATAATTTGATGCGTTCTAAAAATCGTCTTCAATAATTTCCTGCTCAGTCCAATTTGTCCATCCATCAAACGAACTTTTATACCATGATGATGATAAGGCGCAGAAGTCAATAAATCTTTCACGATACCCTCAGTCAATTCGCCAGTTCGTTGATCCTTTTTCAATAAAAATTAAAATTTAGATTTTTTGAGAACGGTTTTTTGCTTTTACGTGAAAACCGTAATTTATTGTGAGATGGTTGTTGTATGTTTGGAATAATATAACGAAAAAAGCTATATTTTGCTTTGCGAAAAAGAATGTTATATGCCATTTGAAAAACAGAAGCAACAATTAAGTGTCTAAACTTTGACAATTCAAATAAGTTTGACAGCAATTGTTTCGAGTATCTTGGAAAAGCCTTATATATGATTTATAGTATTAAAGTTAAAAATATAGCCAATGCTTCCAATTTATGTAGTTTAAAGTTTTAGATACATAAATTTAGAAAATAGGAGTGTAATATTTTTATGATTTTACGTAATTGAATTCAAATACCTACTTGCTCTCAAAATAGGAAGATAAACTCATAATACGTTCGTTATTTGCCGGGTTAATATATTTCAGGAACATGTGTTCGCTACTATGTCCGGTGGCTTCCATTAATAGGGGTGTTGGAATTTTTCCGTAAAAATTGCTTGCAAAACTTCTTCTTCCGATATGACTACTGAGCAGTTGCCATTTTTCCAGTATTAGTTCTTCTACACGGTGTCCTATTCGTTTTTTTCCTTTTATTGTACAGTTTAACTCAGCCACTTTTGCAACCAGCCTTATCTCTTTGTTGTATTGCTGAATATCCATTGTTTTTGGGAAAGAATTTTGATTTCTTTTGAGGATGTTCATGACAATAGGATGCAAAGGTAGAATGATCTCTTTTTTTGTTTTTTGCTGGATAAATTTAACGCAGGTCTTTTCGTTAATTGTGATTAATTTTTCCTGGTCGAAGGTAATAAAATCAGAAAAACGTTGTCCGGTATAACAGCTGATTAGTAACCAGTCTTTTGCAGCTTGTAAATCGTTCGGAACCTTTGTTTTTTTAATCGTCGAGATTTCCTCTTCATTGAGAGTTGTCATGGTTTTCTGTTGCTTTTCGCGTCGAATTTCAATCTCTCTGATGTTGGTTCTGATACCTCTTCTTTCTGCAAAATTTAAAATAGTCTTGACAAAATGAATGGTACGATATAAGGTATTATCGCTGTACTTTTCTTCTCTTCCGAATTTTATAAATTCAGTAATAAAATGACTGTTAATGGTATCGACATAAAGTCTTTGAGTGGCATATCCTTCAAAACGTTCCAATAACCTTAAAAAAACCTTATATCGTTTATAGGTAGAATGACAAATAATATCCTTTCTGAAAGAAATATAATTTTCCATAAAGCGTAAAAGCGCATTCTCAGGCAATTGTTTTTCCTTGTTAATGCAAACTTCTTTTATTTCTTTTGAAAGTTCTCTTTGAAGTGGAATTTTATGAAGATCTCGTTTAAATAGAATATGCTCTGTAACCTGCAATTTAATTTTATCCAGTTTCCTATTTAACCTCTTGAATTTTTTCAAATAAATATTACAAGGACGTTGTTTTTGAGCATCCCACTGATCAGGAGTAATGCGAAGAGAAGTTCTAAAAGTGTACTTTTTATTTTGGGATTGATCAATTAATGAAAGATGGATATTTTTCACATCTCCATTATCAGGCAAGAAAAAATTAAATGTCATTCAATCAGATTTAATAAATTAATAATGAACGAATTTAACAAAAAAAAGTAGTCCTTCCTAGACTAATTACTGAAAAATACTGTCTTAACTCTCTTTTTAAACATTATTTTTTTTAATAAAGGCGTTTTTAATTGTTTATTAAATGAGTAATTAACTAAAAATCAATTTTATAATTTATTGTGCTGTAAATCAATACGCTGAACAAATAGTCTAGGAAGGACTATTCATAAAATAATCACTAAACAATTTAAAATTATGAAAATAACAATCGACTTTTTTTATTTTATACATGGGTATAATTATATAACAATTCAATCCGATATTCTAATTTAATTAACCTATTTCTATTAGATTATTTATTCTCTCTATGTAGTTATGAGGAGCTAATTTCTATAAAATAATTAGTAGTTTTTAGAAGGCTATACTTCTTTTTTGATACAATCCTTCTAAATAAATAGAGCATTCATTAAGTAAAAAATAACAATTAAAATTTAATCAACCTTTTCTTTTTGTGAGTATACTAAACTTGTTTGGGCAGGTAAACGCAGGAGGAAATCGTATAATATGTGGTGTTGATACAGCTCTTCATGGAACAGGTTCTTCAGGAGCAACTTTCAACTGGACTATCATTAGTAAGCCTACAGGAGCTTCTAACCCTATATTTTCAAATTCAACCATACTTGAACCTACAGTTACAGGAATGAATACTCCTGGGCCATATACGTTTAGAGTAACTCAAAATCTTAGTGGACAAATTACGACTTCTGATGTAACGATAACATCTACAGGAGATGTGAGTAGTTTTTCGGCAGGGGTAGGTAGTAGTGCCACTATACCTGCTACGACAGGATCTTATCAATTGCAAGGAGTAATACCAGAAGGGTTTAAAGGTGAATGGCGAGCTGTTAATATTTACAGAAGTCAACAATCTGGTAATCCACAAGTTTCTACAAATAGTCAATTTAGTAATTCAACAATAGCAAATCCTGTTTTTTCATTAATAAATAAAGCAAATCATGAAATTGACCCAGCTTACAAGGTAATTCTTAAAATTACATCAAATTTTAACCCAAGTTGTTTTTATGAAAAGGAAATCATTGTAAGATTTATACCTAACCCTAATATTAATATTGAAACAAATAAAAGTTTTTGTTTATCTAGTTTAACAACAACACCTTCTTTAGGCTTAACGTCTGCACCTTTTATTAGTACAGATGGGTTAGCTTCTGGAGCAGCACAATTCGGAACGACTTTTACTATTAATCCCATTAGCTTTCCTTCTGGTGGAAATTTAACATTTAAATCAATAGATAATAGTACTCTTTATTTTAATCCGATAAATGTTGAAGGTATATATACATTCACAATTACTGTTAGTAATTCAGTAGGTTCCTATACAACTCCATCAATTACAATGAACTTTGCTTTTAATTTAGCATTAGGGTTTAGAGACATAAATTTAGGTCAAATAGAAAGTTATTCTGGAGGAGGAACAGGAGCATCAATGTATCCTCCATCTTATATTGGTAATTCAACACCAATTACAATTCAGTTTAAGATTGATCCATCAGAAAATCCGAATAATGTGATTACGACAGCTGCCCCTTCTAGTATAGCACCTACTGGAGGCTATCCAACAGTAGTCCACAATGGTACAGCTGGTCAACCGCTTAATAGAAATTTTACAGTAACACCTCCTGTAGGAGGATGGCGAGCAGGTACTTATGCAATTAGAGTTGGTAAAACTAAAACAGGAAGTACTTGTTCATCAAATCAAACCTATTATATTCATATTAGTGGCGGTTTTCAGACAGATATTCATGTTAACAATGTAGAAGCATGTCTTCCTGGAGCTGGGATTTCATCCGTTGTAGTAGATTTACCTGCTATAAAGTTGGGTGATAGTTCTTATTTACAAGATTACTCTCTTCGTTATGGTATTGAAACATTATCGAAACCTAATGGTGCATCTAATCCTATTATTAATAATGCAGAGCTAAATGCTGCTAATATAAAAACAGGTGGTAAAGTAACCATTACAAACTTAGATAAACCTGGAGTATATACGTTCAGAGCTTCAGCGCCTGGAAAAGATTGGGGAGATGAAAGATTTGGTTTTATAAAGAAAGAGTTTGATTTTTCGAATGCGTCAAATGAAACTATTTTTACTATTACTGTAAATGAGGAAGTTAATGCGAATGCGGGAGGAGATTATATCACAACAAGTTGTGCCCCAGGGTTTCCTTTATTAGGAAATCAAGATGGTGGACAAGGAACTTGGACGGTAGTTAGTACTCCAAGCGGAGTTAGTCCAAGTAATATAACTTTTTCGCCTGATACTACTTCAGGTTCACCATATACAATGGTAAATGGAACATCAGTAATAGGGGCTTATACATTTAGATGGACAACAAACAATGGTTCTTGTTCAAGTTTTGATGATGTAGTAGTTACAGTAGCAGATAATATGCCTGAACCATTAATAATTATAAATGAAGATGATGAAAGTGTTAAAATTTCAAATTATCATCCAACACATATTTACACTCTACCAGCTGGTTTAGCAATAGATAGTCAGGGATACATCACTGGGTTTAAATTTAATCAAACATACAGTGTTAAGGTTAGACCTTACGGGACGAATGAAAATACTATTTGTTTTTCTGAAGGATCATTTATTATAAAAAAACTGGTACAATGTACCAATCCAGCTATAGGTGGAACACCTGACGGTTATACGAATGTAGGAATCACAACTCACAGCAAACAAGAAGCTTGGCCAGATAATGTTCCAAATGGTTTTTTGGCATTAGAATCTAATACAAAAGGAATGGTGATTACTCGAGTTCAGAACTCTACTAAGATTACTGAACCAAAAGAAGGAATGATTATTTATAATATTGATGCAAAGTGTGTACAATTATACAATGGGACTATTTGGAATTGTATAAAAAATACGTGTGATCCTGTAGTAGAACCACCAAGAAAGATTAGAATCGGGAGGTTTGCTTCATATACTATAGGTTCAGGACAATTTCCAGCTTACGATAGTCAATTGACTAATGTATCTAATTATGGACCAGCAGGAACATTTAAAGGAGTTACAGGATTCGAATTTTCAGACTTATCTACTACACTTGCTAGTAGTACAGGTAGTCAATTGAAAAGTAATTATGATATTATTAATACAGGATACACTAGTATTACCTCTGTTCAGGCTCAACATGTATCTGATTTTGTAAAAGAAGGAGGAGTTGCAATTATTAATTTAGATACAAGCTCAGCTTATAATTTTAATCCAATACTGACAGCATTTGGAATAACAGGAAGTAATGGAAATGGAGCTATCTCAGCTTTAAGTTCTCCTGTTAATGAGATGAGTAATGTTTTTGGAGATACAAAAAACATTAATTTGTCAGGAGCAGCTACACAAGGGAGAGTTTTAGCAAATCAATTACCATCAACAAGTACTATTTATGCTAATGAGACAGCTACTGGAGGAGGTGTCGCAGTTTGGACGATAGGAGGAGATTTTAAAGGAAAAGTTATTTTCGTTTGGGACGAAGGTATATTTAGAGACTCATTAATAGCAGATACAGTAATTAATACACCTCAAGAAAAATTTGTTCATAATTTAATGGCTTATGCTTTAGTACAATTAGGATTTCAACCATAATAATCAATAAAAGATAATACAATGAAAAATATACAAATAGTAGTAGCCATGTTTCTTTCAATCTTTTCATTAGGGCAAGTTTCAATAGGAAAAGATAAAGTGAATGGTTCGGCAACCATTTTAGATTTTAATGAAACCAATAATACGAGAGGGATCATTCTTTCAGCGGTTAATAATGTTTCTAACGCATTAGCGACGGTTTCAGCTAATAATAATGGAACATTTTTATTAGATAAATCGGATAATAAAATTAAGATGTATGAAAATAATGTTTGGGT
>NZ_SRPE01000021.1 GCF_004785645.1 Empedobacter tilapiae
TGGTTACGTTGCACGTTTTTGGACAAAGAGGTCCGCCAGAAAAGTATCTTATCGGAAACAAACTTGCTTCTGTGAATTAACTTTTACGGGTAAGGGAATTTGTGTTTAAAGCACAAAAAAACAGCCAAAACGCATGAAGAAATACAACTTCAACCACAAAAAAAGCAGTAATCCTAAAATTACTGCTTGTATATCTTAAAGCCACATTTCGAAAACCCCATAATACATAAAGCTACTCCGGTTCCGTTCAACGGGCTTTCATCTCTAGCCCTCCGGGCAAGACGAAAGCTTAGTTATTAGCTACAGTTTCTATTTATTCATTAAAGTTGATAATTTTTTTAATGGTAAAAAAGTAAAAAATAATAATAGATATAATACTAAATTGTTTTTACGATTAATGTGTTTAGGTAATTCGAACTCATCATATTTTTTAGAGTAAACAAGCTCGATTTTGTCATTAATATTTATGTTCTTACATTCTTTAGCGCCAACTTTAATATAATAATCTTTCGAATTGTAATTTACTTTTATTGAAGAACTAATCTTATAGTTGTAACAATCTTTATTTATGATAGTTAATTTTTTAATTATACTATCGTTTAAATTATTTTTCAGATCATTTTTATAATTAGTTTGATAAAAAATCATTAAAACTGTTAGAATTGAAAATATAAATTGATATTTATAAAAGTAGTTTTTCAAAGGTTCTATTTTAGAAATTATAGCTAACATTATTTTTTTACGAAGTTAAACATAATCAAGTTTCGTAAAAAAATATTATATCAGCTTTTCTTTAATTTCCTGCTAATATAAACATTCACAATAATAGTTAAAGTGTTACTTAGTTTTTTCTATTATTCGCTAAAAAGATTTGATTACAAACAGGTATGTTTTACTTTTCCCGAGTCCTCAGTTTATTACAAGCAGGTATGTTTTACCTTTCCTGAGTCTTCGGTTGATTACAAACAGATGTGTTTTACCTTTCCCGAGTCCTCGGTTAATTACAAACAGGTATGTTTTACCTTACTTGAGTCTTCGGTTGATTACAAAGAAATTTATTTTTTAACTATTTCTAGTGAGTTTTAGACGAATTAAAACGTTTAATTTTGGCTAATATTAATTGAGACTTTCTATAGAAATGAAAAAACTATTTTTATTGACAACATTATTTATGATGTCAGCACTTTTTGCTCAACAAGCGACCAATACATTAGAAGGCGTTTTTACAACAAAAGCAAAAGATGAATTATATAATCCATTGAAATTTGATGGAAAAGGAAGAGTAACAATAGGTGAATTTGATGAGGTTGGTTACGAATTTACCGAACGCAACGATTCGGTTATAATATTTGTCGAAAAAACGGTTTTTATCTTCAAAAAAGAGAAAAATCAATTAAAAGGAATTTCAGATTGGGTAGATAAAAAAGTATATAAATCAAATTTGAAATCTTTCGAAAATAAACCTCAATCAAATCCTAAATTAGCACAACGTGCAAATTGGATGGTAGAGAATTATGATATTAATTTTAAAAATAATGCAACCTATTTATTTGATTTTGATGAAGAAGCATTAAATCAAAAATTAAAAGAAAATGAAGCTGCAAATGCAAAACTGTGTAAAGAAGGTTTTGATGAAAGTTGTAAAGTAGTTTTTGCCTATAAATTTGCTGAACAATCTGGTGGTGTTTTCGAAACATTGAATGCGGCAGATGATATAAAACTTAAACCAAATAAAGAGTTACAACAATTGGCACAACGTGTGATAGATTTAGGAAATCCAGATGGATACGGATTATTTTATACGTATTATTATTTTATAGGAGAAAAAGAAAAAGCAGAACAATTTTTACAAAAAGGTTTAGATTTAGGATCTGCATATTGCAACGAGATTTCTTTAAATTCAGCTTTAAGTGAATTTGGAGAAGGTCTAGAATCAGAAATAGAAAATTTAGACGAAGAGTAATCATCGTATTGAAGAGATATGGTATAAAGTTTGTTTTATTTTTGTCATTAAATTATAATTATGAGAAAATCTTATGCTTTAATCATTCTTGTAGCTGCACTTTTTATGAATAGTTGTACTACAAACAAAGCGAATACGGATTCAACTTCAACTTTAGAAGAACATCAAATTGTTGTGAATGGAAAAGTAACTGAACTTGAAAGAGGTAAAGATGGCTATATGGCAACAATCGAAACCAAAAAAGGAGAGCATTACAAAGCAACAATTAGCATTATAAATTTTCAAAAGAATAATCAAGAATATAAAACCTTGAATATTGGAGATGAGGTTTCGGTCGAAGGTCCTACATGGAGCGATGTCGATGGAAACAAATATATAAAAGTGGAGAAGATGAAATAAATCAATTCAACCAAAAATAAAAAAGAGAACTTTTTAGTTCTCTTTTTTATTTAGTAAATATTTTGCAACAGCATCATAAGCTGGTAATGAATACGGGTCGTTCGCACTATTCGATGCAACCAGATTGGAAGCAAATCGCACAATAACCATTTCCGCTTTTGGATCAACATAAATCGCTTGACCATGAACGCCACGCGCCATAAATGCTTGATGCTCATTATTCGTTACCCACCACATATCTTTGTAGCTCCAGCCTTTTAGAAGTTTATAATCTGCCTTTGCAAAAGCTTGCTTACTTCCTCCTTTTTTGATTTCCTCAACCAAATTTTTAGGCAAGATTTGTTTGTTATTAAAATATCCATTGTTTCTTATCATTTCACCAAACATCGCTAAATCTCGAAGGTTAGCATTAAAACCACCTCCTGCAAAAGCAATTCCAGCACCATCAATCTGGTAATAACCATCAAAGTTAGTTCCCAATGGTTGCCAAAATTTTTCAGATAGAATTTGAGCCAAAGGTTTATTCATCACTTTTGTAATAATCCAGCCCATTACATCCGTATTCACTGTTTTATAACCAAAAGCTTCACCATGTTTACCATTTTTCTTGACTGTTTTTAGATAATCATAATAATTTGTAGGTCCATTATAATTTGCAGGTTTAGGAAAAGGATTTCCAGCAGCCGAAAAAGCCCAAACTTCTGCATTCGGATCGCTGTAATCTTCACTATATTGCAAAGCAGTTGTCATATCCAAAACTTGACGAATCGTCGCATCACCAAAAGCTGAGGTTTTCAATTCAGGAATATAATCACTACATTTTTTATGTTCATCTAGAATACCTTCAGCAACTAACATTCCACCAAGAGTTCCTGTTAAGGTTTTACTCACAGACATCAAGGCATGTCTACCTTGAGAATCTAACTCCCCAAAATATTTTTCATACACAATAGTTCCTTTGTGTAAAACAATTATGCCGTCCGTATAATTCTTTTGTAAAGAGGCTTCCCAAGTCATGGTTTCCTTACTTTCTAATGGAGTAAATGTAATTTTGTCAATATTCTTATCCAATTTACTTACCCAAGTATATCTGTTTTCTTGTGCCGAAGCGACATTTACAGTTGGGAAAAATTCGCGCATATGACAAACGCTATATCGTAAAGCCGGAAAGTTAAAAAAGCTACCATCTATAGCGGACAAAATATCTTCTTTTGCAGGTGGAAACCCTTTCATCCAATTAAAATTCTTTGGATCAGATTGCTGTGCTGTCAAAACTTTTTGTGCGTAACTCATCTGTGTCATCACTAAAATTAAACAAACTAATATTTTTTTCATAGTTGTACTATTTATTTGGTTGATAAATGAAGTAGAGGAGAAGCTTGTTTCTCAAATTTACAAAAATCGAATCAATGTTTCTTGTTTTTAACGTATGCTATAATAAGTTATAATGTTTTTTTAATTAATGATTCCTGCTTCGCGGTAATTTTCGCGAGTCATTAACCACAAAGTATCCGCTGTTGCTTTGCTTATATCAGGAAACCATCACCGTTTAATCATTTGCTATAGTAAAAATTAAAACGTTTGTATAAAATATTTTAACCATGACCTTTTTGTATAAAAAACAACTACACTAGCATTACAACACCTGAACTACAAAAATTGTTTACATACATTCTACTGCCACTATGTTGCCTTCATGTTGCCTTTATCCTGCCTTTATCTATTCAAGTATACGCTCAGACACCCTTAGTATATGTTGTTTACATTTAGTGAGTGTTCGTGATCAACCTCACCTTACGGGTGTACAATCACCCTCAAAAATTATAATTTATGCTGTTATAAGCTCAATTCCGGCTTTATCAGCTTTGTATTTTATTTTAGTCATCAGTTCATAATAACTCCAATTCCTCAGTACAAATTCTTCTTCTTTGGCTAGCTCCATCTTTTCTTCTTGATCCAATAAAATAAGTGTTCCTGCTTTATTATTGATGCAAAAATCAATTAACTTTCTGCTGTAAACATGCAGTCGATGATGCACGTAATTACGTTCTACTTGACTCATTTTATCTAGAGCTTTTAGTTTTCTAGTTCTTCCTTTGCCCGATTTCGCATAAGTTGCTCCAATTTGTACTCGTTTACGGGACGCTTGTATCGCCAATCTACGGTAAAAAAACTCTTCTTTGGTTCCTATTGTAAGCCTAGATTTTCCTATTTTTACAACCAATGGATATTCCAACGACAAGGAAGCTTCTGCAATAGTTTCAGGTTTTAATTGATGGTTTTCTTTTTCAACTTCAACGGCTGCTAACCAAAATATTTTACTTTTTTCTAATTTTATTTGTGATGTACAAAGTTTTATTTCTCCACTTATCACTTGTTCCAGTAGTTTTTTATTACCTGTAAAATCTTTTCCCAAATAGGTTTTGAATGGTATTTTAAATAAGATAAAACAAAAACTTTTCTTCTCTTGACTATAACATAATTTAGTTATTTTACTGCTATTAAAAGGAAATGCCATAGCTCGTTTAAAATTTTTTAATGAGATTTCACCTTTCCAATATTTGACACAATCTTTTTTGAAAGATTGATACAACATATTATTCAAACAAGATAAAATATTCATTGGAACTTCGCCTTTAAAACGTTTTGAAAGTACACGATAAATGGTATTCATTCTAGAGCACTCTAGTATCCCCTCTGCATCTTTCTTCTCGTCCATTAATTTATATTTAATTCCTTAAGAGAGGTAAAAAAAATCTTTAATCATTTCTTGTACATACAAATGAGAAACAATCAAATTAGCGGCTTTAAAACATCTATTTTGCCATTTATAAAGCTTGTCTAATTCCTCTTTACGTTCTTCTTGGGTTGGTAAATCGATAATTAATTGTATTTTTCGAGTGAGTATTAAGGTAGATTTTTCCATCATCAATAGTTTAGGGATTGAACTTTGTTTTGTTGAGTGAATTTATAGGCGACTATAAATTCATTGTGTACCTCTTTTTGAGACAATTGTAATGCTGAAGCTATTGTTGAAAAAGATTGTTTATGCTCGCATCGAAGTTTTAAAATCAGCGATTGTGTTTCGCTTATTTGAACTTGTTTCTCTGGAGTAGAGACTGTTTTTCTTTTACTTACCAACTTATCTTGGTGACTTAAAATCTTCTTGAGATCCGCTATAGCATGTTTAATTTCGTTACTTGTTTCAGTGATCCCTCTTCCCATTGCTTTAGCAATCGCTTTGTACTGAAATCCATGTTTTAAACAGAGTTCTATCAAATGCTCTCTTTCGTCACTTAATAGAGGTAATACTTTTATAATCTCTTCAAAATAGTGCTGTTGCCTATCATGGTCGATTAGGTTTTGAATGTTATCTGCGGGATCATATCCAGCCAAATAACTTTGATAATTCTCATAACCTTCTAGCGAACTCACAGTTCTAAAAAACTTATTCTTCGGTTTAGCAAAATGCGAATAGCAACTGTATTTCATGACAAGTCTCAAAAAGAAAAAGATATGATCAGGGGACTCCATCTTTTCGCGATATTCCCATAATCTCAGAAATGCATCTTGTACCAAGCATTCTATTACAAAATCATCCTCAATTATTTGTTTACCAAACCAAAATATTCGTTTATTGTACCTGACATAAATACGTTCGAAAGCAGTAGAATCACCTTTTCTTAATAATTCAAATTCTTTTTCTAGCATAATAAGGGTGGTTTATTTATGTTTTACGTGATACGTATTACGTTCTACGTTTTTACATAAGTTTTTTAATTCAACATTAGTTTTAAAAGTCACTCCTTTCTCAGTACATCGCGCCAACTTTGTTTTTGGGAAAGGGGTTTTTGTTTTTTGCGTTATGCAAAACTATTTTTTTCAATATTCAAAATTCCTTTTTAGCAACGAATACCAAACCGTCATTGCTGAAAAGTCGAGCGTCAATTCGGCGTAAAGAGCGTTAAAAATGATTTATGTTCGCATTTGATATGCGAATGTTCTAAAGCATTTAGCGAGTAGCCGTTATTGACCGACTTGTAAGCACAGACTTGATTTTTTTTGTTTCGTTTTTTTTATCAAGAAAAAAAATGAAAGTAATATCCTTTCTATCACTTTTTTATGAGCAAAAAAGTAATCAAAAAACTCTTGGCCGTAAACCTCTCTACTAAAAATGTTCTCATTTCTCTAAAGATTTAAAAAACCCTACGGGCTAAAATCTTTTTAACGTTGCACTCAAACATTTTCTTAACGTGAGAGTTTTAATACCATTTTCTTCATCCTTTTTCAATACTCAAATCCACTTTTTATAACGGATTTTAGAGTCGACATACGATTTGCAGACGAGCTTCAATCCATTGAAACAAGCGTAAAAAAGATTAGTGAGCATGCGAATCATTTAATCTTTTTAGTGCGTGAAATGGGAATTGAACGTCGAAAATCGCGGTCTTGATTTTTTGATTACTTTTTGATCAAGCAAAAAGCAATAAATAGAGAACTTCTAATTATCGCAAATTTAATTTAGAATTTCATCTCTATTTTCACGCGCGCGCGTCTACTTTTATTCTATATTCCTACTCACAAATACCCCCTCCAACAGTTTTAAAAATTACATTAATAAATGAAAAATTAACACTAATCACTTTATGAAGATCATTTACTTTCTTCTTAGGTTGCCTTCGGGGGATAGAGTGTGAATCTGTTTACTTTTTCATAATTTTACATAAGTTTTTTAAAATTCAACATTAGCTTTAAAAGCCTCTCCTTTTCCAGTACATCGCGCCAACTTTGTTTTTGGGAAAGGTTTTTTATTTCAAATTTGTTCTTTATTTTCATTTTTTGAGCGCAAAAAACGAAACAAAAAACGCTTGGCTGTAAACCTCTCTACTAAAAATGTTTTCATTTCACTAAAGATTTTACAAACCCTACGGGCTAAAACCTTTTTAACGCTCCATTTAACCATTTTCTTAACGTGATAGTTTTAATACCGGTTTCATCATCCTTTTTCAATACTCAAATCCACTTTTTATAACGGATTTTAAAACCGTCATTGCTGAAAAGGCGAGTGTCAATTCGGCGTAAAGAGCGTCAAAAATGATTTACTGTTCGCATTTTACATGCGAATGATTTAAAGCATTTAGCGAGTAGCCATTATTGACCGACTTGTAAGCACCGACTTGATGTTTTGTAATCACATACTCTGTTAGCACAGACTTTGCACTAAGGTAAAAGTTTAAAAATGTACCTAAGCTCCACTGGCGCATCTCCTCTTAATCTCAAATGTTTTTTCATCAAGGCTCCCCGTAGGGCATATGAATTCATTTGAAATAATAATAACTCATGAATAAAAAATGAACATATAATCATTTTCTTATTATCGTAAATTATGTTCAGAACCTCATTCTTAACCTCAAATGCATCTCACATCTAATTTGTACATTTTACATCATAAATCCCACTTCGTAAATCCTAAATCCTATCCCTTCCGATACACGAACCTCGAACAAACCATACGGAACGCATATATAATGGATATAGAATGGATACAGCGCGGATATACAACCGATACAGAAAAGTGTCATTTTCGATATACACCGATACAGGATTTTAACATTTTTTAACACATTATTTCTCTAATATTCTGCTATTTCGAGGTATCTAGAAATCTTTCTATCACTTTTTTGAGAGCAAAAAAGTAATCAAAAAACTCTTGTCTTTGATTTTCGACGGTCAAAATTAGTTTCAGTCATTCAATATTTTAAATCATTTGCTACGCAAACAGTAAAATATTTTAACCATTTACTTCAACTTTTTGACACTCGCCTCCAAATCATATGACGTTTTTATAATCCTTTTTCAATATTTAAATTCGTTATCACTTTCAACAACGGAGTTTGTCATTCTGAGCCCGTCGAAGAATCCCGTTTTTAACCTCAAATACATAATACAATGTACTTTTTCAAACTCTAAAATCTCAATACTAATATCTAACATCTAATCTGTACCTACTACTTATTACATAATACAATCCTCTCAATACTAAAATTTCACATCTCACATCTAAATAATAGGTAGCAGAACCCCAATAAATTTGGAAAATGGCAATAAAGGATTTACTTTTAATGTGTGAAAAATAAAAGTATAACCTAGCTGTCAAAGTCTCATTAGCGAGGCTCTGATAGAGAGCGTGTAAAGAAAGGATTACTCTTTGCTTTACGTTCCGTTAAATGTTATAAAACGGAGGATTGTTCTTTAAAAAGAAGTAGTTAACCAACAGACTTTGTCTGGCGGTTTTTTACGGATGAATGGAAATTGTTTCGTTCTCATTTTGTGTTGGGTTTTATGGAACGATGTTTCTCGTGTATGAAGAAATACTTGCAAAAAAAGCAAGGCGGCTTCACACTTTAGAGTCAAGGGCGACCAAATCCTACTTAGAAAACTTTCGATTTAATAAGTCTCTATCTAAAGCATATGTGAAAACCGCCCATGCCGTATACGAAAGTACAAAACTTTTGAGACATGGAGCGATTTCACGATACTCTCGATAGTAAAATTGGTCGTTTTAGGGTCGAGAACACATCGTCAGTAATACGTCTTTATAGACTAATTATCAATTCGCTATAACAAATATAATATAATTATTTTAATATCCAACAAGTTGGATTAATAAATTTTCAGAAATGAATAAATTATTTGAATTTGAAACTACTCAATTCGATTTTGACTTGATAAATCATGTGAAAAATCTTAGGAAGGAACATGGATTTACTAAAGATGAGCTCAGTTTGAAAATGGGTGTTGCTAAATCTTTTGTTGGGAATGTAGAATCTGCTACACAACGACATAAATATAGCACCCGTCACATAACTCTATTAGCAAAAGCATTTGGATATAAAAATATTGGAGAGTTATTAAATTTTCCAACTCCTCAGTACGATAGAATTAAAGTGACCGTAGTACAGACTTATAATGAAGCAGGAACTAAAGTATTGAAAAGTGAGGTGGTGAAGATTGTTGAGATAAAATGATGTATTAAATTAAAGAATTATCACAAAAAATCTAAGGGACTTGGTGTCGATTTTTTATCAATATCTGTAATGTGCGTATAAATCATGGTAGTTCTAATGTCGTTATGACCTAATAATTCTTGAACTACACGTACATCAATTCCACTTTTTATAAGATGAGTAGCATACGAATGTCTTAAGGTATGTACGCTGCCTTTTGATAAAACGCCAGCTTTATTCATTGCGTTTTTCAAGATTAATTGGACGCTTCTTTCACTGTATTGATCGCCTTTAGCGCCTTCAAACAAAAAATCTTTAGGTTGATAAACCTTATAGTATTCTCTCAATAATAGCAAAAGTTTATCTGGCAAAGCAACTATTCGATCTTTGTTACCTTTACTTTGACGAACAAGAAGTAAATCACTTTCCGATTTTATATCTGCAATTTTTAGATTAATCAATTCGCTTAGTCGCAATCCACAGCTATAGATTATTGTAAGAATAGCTTTATGCTTTAAATTTTCTGTTGCATTTAATAAATTTCGTACTTCTTCTTGAGAAAAGAAAGTTGGTAATTTATTAACTTTTCGTTTCGGATAAAGGTAATTTAATTCGATTTTTTGATTTTCAACTAATTCAAATACTTTTTTAATTGCCCCAACCAAAGAGCGTTGATAAGATGCACTTATATTTTCTTGGATTACCTTTGTATTAATAAATAATTCGATTTCTGAAATAGGAATTTCATCTAAACTATTATATTTTTCCATTTGCTCTAAGAAAACTTGAGCGTAACTACAATACGACTTTATAGTATTGTTTGCATACCGTTGTAATTTTAATCGATTTTGTAAGGTTTTTAGAATTGTTTCGCTATCCATACATTCATTATTACATTCTACATTAAATTATTTCGTGATACATGAATATTGTTTTTATAAGTATCTAATTTACAAAATTATAATTATATTTGTTTTTAATTTTACGAAATGCAGATATAGCTGATTTTTTACGAAACTAAAGCTATAGTAGTTTCGTAAAAAACAATGTTACCAGCAATTTTAAAAAATGTCAATACTTTTTATTTCTTTACTTATTTTAATTGCAATTTTATTTTCAATGTATTTTGCAAAAGGTCAAAACAATTGCCTTTTTATATTTATTGTAATTTTTGGGATATTTTTCAGTATCACTGCTATAGGAATTGACTATTTATTTAATAATTCTTTTGGTGCTTCAACTCCTATAAATGTTAAAACTGAGAACCAAACTAATGAAGCACTAAAAATATATTCTATTGTGTTTTGGGACAATGAATGGAATGGAAAAGGCAATTATGCTTATTTTGACTCCAACTTAAATCCAAACGAAAAATCTAATGATTTTTGGTTTGAAAATGATGGAACAAAAGAGTTTTGGATTATAGCAAAAAATCAAAAAAAGGAAATAGTGTATTTAGAAATCTTTTCAGATAATCAACAAAGTTATAACCTGAATATTATTAATCAGAATAATATTGATCCAATTAAAACATCAATAGCTAAACAACTAACAAGTAATCTAGATAAATCACTTTTAATAAGAAAAGTATTGATTTTACTAAATTATTTGTTAATGAGCTTGATATTATTAAGTGTAATAAAAAAAACTGCTGGTAATAACTAAGCTTTCGTCTTGCCCGGAGGGCTAGAGATGAAAGCCCGTTGAACGGAACCGGAGTAGCTTTATGTATTATGGGGTTTTCGAAATGTGGCTTTAAGATATACAAGCAGTAATTTTAGGATTACTGCTTTTTTTGTGGTTGAAGTTGTATTTCTTCATGCGTTTTGGCTGTTTTTTTGTGCTTTAAACACAAATTCCCTTACCCGTAAAAGTTAATTCACAGAAGCAAGTTTGTTTCCGATAAGATACTTTTCTGGCGGACCTCTTTGTCCAAAAACGTGCAACGTAACCA
>NZ_SRPE01000022.1 GCF_004785645.1 Empedobacter tilapiae
CACTAATGAATTTCAAAGAAATACATATTGGGACTTTAATCAATCAAGCAGTCATAGAAAATAAAATAGAACTATCTCGTATTTGTAAATTTATGAAATGTACAGAGCAAGAAGTAAATGAAATGTACAGTATGAGCAGTTTGGAAATTGAAGTTGTATTAAAATGGAGTAAATTATTAGAGTATGATTTTTTTCGTTTGTATTCTCAACACTTGATTTTATATGCTCCTATTAAAAAAGATGATAGTGAAAAAGTAATCAATAATTATAAATCATCTTTACCCCAATTTCGTAAAAATATTTATACGAAAGAAATGATAGATTATATTTTAAATAAAATAGACACGGGAGCAATGAAAAAGTCTGAGATAAAAGAACGCTATAATATCCCAACAACAACTTTGTATAAATGGATTAGTAAATATAAAAATTCAACTAAATAAGAATCTCATTACTACACAAACTTATTCTAATTGTAACCTTAGTCACTAATCATTTGTTATGATTAGTGACTTTTTTTAAACTCAAATCAATGAAAACGAAAATAAACTACAAAACACTTTATACAGATATAATAAATGATCTTTACCCAGATAAATTATTACAATGTCAAGAAATTCTAAATAAACAAGATTTAAATATTTTAGATATTTTAGAATTGAATAAATTAATTTTTGGAGAGGAATATAAAAACAACATCGAAGTAAATCAAAAATTCAGATCTTATTCAAAACAAGATATTTTATTGATATTAGATTATCAGAAAAAACATCGATTAAATAATACTCAATTGGCTAATCATTTTAATTTAAGTAGAAATACTATTGCTAAATGGAAGAAACTTTTTTTTTAATTAGAATAAATAATATGTCAAAGTTCAAAAAACAAGGAAGTAATAAAGTTTCTATAAAAGATTATATTACAGTTATTTTACTAATTCTTTTATTAGTATCCTTTGCGATTATTGCCACATCATAAAAAGATAGTGTTTTAGAAATGTTGTAATTGAAGATGAACTTGTAAATATGTTGGTATTTTCAAATCTTGAGACTTTTTAACCATTTATTCAAATTATTTTAGATAAAATAGGTATAGGTGAAATGAAAAAGTCAGAAATAGTAGAACGTTATAATATGCCAACAACAACTTTGTATAAATGGATTAGTAAGTATAAAAATTCAACTAAATAAAAATCTCATTACTACACAAACTTATTCTAATTATAACAAATGATTAGTGGCTTTTTCTTAAAAAGAAGATATTACCTAATATTTTCTTTTTTAATAAAGTACTAATAATGAATGGATTTAATAAAAAAAGTAGTCCTAGTTAGACTACTTTTGTACAAAGGTATTCTTTTTCTTTAAAAAAGCAAATTGTTGGAAAGTAATGTATTAAGAGTGTTTATATTTTTTTATAAAAATTAATAATCACTTATTAAATGCTTACCTAATTGTAAATCATAATTATAATACACTATACTGTAAATCAATGTGATGAACAAATAGTCTAACTAGGACTATTTATTAAATAATCACTAAACAATTTAAAATTATGAAAAAACATTTAATCGTTTTAATTTCTTTATTTTCATCTGTTTCGCTATTTTCTCAAGTAGGAATTAATACAGAAAATCCGCAACAACTTTTCCATACAGATGGAAAGTCATCTGCAGCTACTACAAATCCAACTACAGGAATTCCTAGTGCTGCACAACAAGTAGATGATGTTGTCATTACCAATCAAGGTAGAATAGGTATAGGAACTATTGCACCAACTGAAAAACTTGAAGTAAATGGTAAAACAAAAATTAATGATCTACCTGTTAATGGAACAGGAGGTTTTACAGCAACTAGAACATTAGTTGCAAATAATAATGGAGTAGTAGGGGTTTTAAATGGATTACCTCCTGGAGCATATGATGGATATAATTTAACAGGAATGCAAGAATATATATCATCAAATGCTACTTCAAGAAATTATACTTATAATCAAATTGTAAGTACAAACTGTCATAATGCAGATGGGACACCAAATGCTAACTCTACAATGTGTTATACGGTAGCAGGACTAAGTGTTAATCCTTCTTATTCAACAACATTCAATAAAGCAAGTACAAGTAATGATAAATACATTTTTTTATCAATAGATTATTCTTTTACAACTCCTACAATTGGAAACAAGGTTCCACTAAGTAGTTTTTGGGTAAATTATGATATTGAAATTCTTATAAATGGAACTAGAGCTAAAATATACTCAGCAACTTATAGTATACCTTCTGGAGCAGGTACAACAATTAATGGTAATAAAATTTTCACACTTAATTTAACAGGTATAACTATAAATACAACAAATAATACGTTACAAATAAAATTAATACCTACGAGAAGTTTAATAAAATCAAACGCTGGTACAGCAGAAGGAAATTTTGCAACAGGTAATGCAACTCTTATGACTACTTCAGTTAAAGATGTTTCGTTTTTCCTTTATGAAAAATAAAGTATAAATGAATTACAAGTCTATTCACATAGGAGCTTTAATTAAACAAACAGTTATAGAGAGAGGGATAGAAATATCACGAATCTGTAAATTTATGAAATGTACAGAGCAAGAAGTAAATGAAATGTACAGTATGAGCAGTTTGGAAATTGAAGTTGTATTAAAATGGAGTAAATTATTAGAGTATGATTTTTTTCGTTTGTATTCTCAACACTTGATTTTATATGCTCCTATTAAAAAAGATGATAGTGAGAAAGTAATCAATAATTATAAATCATCTTTACCTCAATTTCGTAAAAATATTTATACGAAAGAAATGATAGATTATATTTTAAATAAAATAGACACGGGAGCAATGAAAAAGTCTGAAATAGTAGAACGCTATAACATCCCAAAAACTACTTTATATAAGTGGATTAACAAGTATAATTCAATAAAATAAACTCTCTAGTTACTAATTATAACCTATTCTAATTAACTATTAGCTGCTAATCATTTTTTAGTGATTAGTGGCTTTTTCTGAAAAAAGAATAAAAAGATATTAATTAATGTTTTTTCTGAAAATTTAAGATGCTCATAATGAATAAATTTAACAAAAAAAAGTAGTCCTTGCTAGACTACTTTTATGCAAAGTTATTCTTTTTCTTTAAAAAAGCAAATAGTTGAAAAATAATGTTTTAAAGATGATTTTATTGATTTTTTAAAAGTTATATAATTTTTAAAATGCTTATTAAATGTTTACTTGATTGTAAATCAAAATTATAATGTATTGTATTATAAATCAATTTAATGGACGAATAGTCTAGCAAGGACTATTTATTAAAATACTTAAACTTTTTAAATTATGAAAAAGCATTTAATCATTCTGATGTCATTATTTTCCACTGCATCTTTATTTTCACAAGTCGGTGTTAATACAGAAAATCCGCAAGGAGTATTTCATGTGGATGGAGGAAAAGATAATCCAAGTATAGGAACTCCTTCTATTGTTCAACAAGCAAATGATTTTGTCATTACTTCTTCAGGAAATGTTGGAATAGGTATAACAAATCCTACTAAAAAATTAGAAATTGTATCGACTATAAGTCCTGTATTTAGATTGAATGATGGTTCTCAACAACCTGGTTACTATATGGTTTCTGACATAAATGGAAATGGTTCATGGAAATCTCTAACAACATCTATTGTTGGAACATTTCCTACAACAGGCTATAACGGTTCTGTAGCGACAAGTTCAAGCAATCAAGCTTATACAGGAATTTCTTTAACACTTCCTCCTGGAAGATGGTTGGTATTAACTAATATAATGTTAAAAGCAGATACATCTCCTAATGGCGGTAATGGAGCTTGGGTTAGATTACAATGGAGTAGAAGTCAGGGGAGTTCAAGTTCTTCTGGAATAATAGGATCACTCAATTCAGGAATTTTTGTTGCTCCATATGGTAAAGTTTCTGGTAGTACTTTAATTAATAACTCAAGTTCAAGTGATGTAACGTTTTATCTTAATTTATCAGGTACTGATTTATTTGGAGGTTATTCAGGGAACTGGGATGATTTAGGAGCAAAAAAATGGGGTGAAAATTCAATTATAGCATATCCAGCCAATTAAATTGAAATAATATGAAAAAATATTTATGTTCATGTCTTCTTGTATCGACTGTATTTTCATTTTCGCAAGTTGGTGTCAATACAGAAAATCCGCAAGTGATATTTCATGTTGATGGAGGGAAAGATAATCCAACTACAGATGCGCCTTCTGTTGTTCAGCAAGCAAATGATTTTGCAATTACTTCTACAGGGAATGTTGGAATAGGGGATATTACCCCAACAACAAAATTCTCTATTAACTCCTCTTTTCGAAATGGATTTAGATTGTCTGATGGAACTCAAGGAGAAGGGAAATTATTACAAAGCTTAAATATACAAGGAGATATAGCTTGGAAAGATAGAAAGACAGTCAAAATTGTAAATCAGGATGGGAGTGGATTTAGCGGAAGAGTAGATGCTGATATGCAATATGTTTCAAGAAAAATAACTTTAGAACCTGGTAAATGGTTAATACGAACAAATATACTTTTACTAGCCTCAAATAATGGAACGATTAATAATGGTTTTTATGCAAAATTAGCATGGGCAGAATTTAATGGTACAGATTATTTTGTTTCTAATGATATTATATATGGTAATGAATTTGGAGGTTTATATGTGTTACGATTTGGAATTGCTGAAGGGGCAACATTAATTAATAATGCCTCCTCATTCCCTAAAACTTACTATCTAGTAACAAAGAAGCCTACTTTTTTTGGAAATTATGATCAAAATTCTTCTTGGAATACACTTGGAGGTGGATGGGGAGAGACATCAATATTAGCTTTTCCTGCAGATTAGATATGATGCTAAATTTTAAAGAAATAGATATAGGAAAGCTATTAAACCAACTTGTAACTGAACAAGAAATATCTATTGCTCGTGTGTGTAATTTTATGAAATGTACAGAGAAAGAAGTCGAAGAAATGTATAACATGAAAAGCTTAGATACAGAGGTCTTACTAAAGTGGAGTAAGCTTTTAGAGTATGATTTCTTTCGTCTTTATTCGCAACACTTGATTTTATATGCACCAATAGGTAAAAAGACTTATACAGAAGATGAAGAAAATAACAATAAATCGTCTTTACCCAGATTTCGTAAAAATGTTTACACCAAAGAAGTAATCGATTACATACTGAATAAAATAGAAACGGGAGAAATGAAAACTACAGAAGTAATTGAACGTTACCATATTCCCAAGACAACTTTATATAAATGGATAAGTAAGTATAAAAAATCAACAAAATAAACTACTACTAATAAACCTATTCTAATTAACCATTAGCTGCTAATCATTTTTTAGTGATTAGTGGCTTTTTAAACTCAAACCAATGAAAACCAAAATAAATTATAAAACACTTTATACAGATATAATAAATGATCTCTATCCTGATAAAATATTACAATGTCAAGAAATTCTAAATAAGCAAGATTTAAATATTTTAGATATTTTAGAATTGAATAAATTGATTTTCGGAGATGAACACAAAAGAAATATTGAAGTAAATCAAAAATTCAAATCTTATTCAAAACAAGATATTTTATTAATATTAGATTATCAGAAAAAACATAATCTAAATAATTCTCAATTAGCAAATCATTTTAAATTAAGTAGAAATACTGTTGCTAAGTGGAAAAAGATATTTATTTAAAAAAGCGTCAATTGACGCTTTTTTAGTTTATA
>NZ_SRPE01000023.1:0-2500 GCF_004785645.1 Empedobacter tilapiae
CGCAAATACCGAGAGGTATTGCTAAGATGAGAAGTTCATTTGAAATTATAAAATAAACAGAAGAAACAAATAGCCGAATAATAACGAAGTCAATCCTTGAATAATGGAGCTATAGGAAATTCGAAGTTGTAAAAAACAGAAGCTCTTGCTTCACACGAAATTATTTACAATGGAGAGTTTGATCCTGGCTCAGGATGAACGCTAGCGGGAGGCCTAACACATGCAAGCCGAGGGGTATATTTCTTTCGGGAGATAGAGACCGGCGCACGGGTGCGTAACGCGTATGCAACTTGCCCTACTGAAAAGGATAGCCCTTCGAAAGGAGGATTAATACTTTATAATAGAAATCATGGCATCATGGATTTTTGAAAGATTTATCGCAGTAGGATAGGCATGCGTAAGATTAGTTAGTTGGTGAGGTAACGGCTCACCAAGACGATGATCTTTAGGGGGCCTGAGAGGGTGAACCCCCACACTGGTACTGAGACACGGACCAGACTCCTACGGGAGGCAGCAGTGAGGAATATTGGACAATGGGTGGAAGCCTGATCCAGCCATCCCGCGTGTAGGATGACGGCCTTATGGGTTGTAAACTACTTTTATCTGGGGATAAACCTACTTACGTGTAAGTAGCTGAAGGTACCAGAAGAATAAGCACCGGCTAACTCCGTGCCAGCAGCCGCGGTAATACGGAGGGTGCAAGCGTTATCCGGATTTATTGGGTTTAAAGGGTCCGTAGGCGGATTAATCAGTCAGTGGTGAAATCTCATAGCTTAACTATGAAACTGCCATTGATACTGTTAGTCTTGAGTGAGTTTGAAGTGGCTGGAATGTGTAGTGTAGCGGTGAAATGCTTAGATATTACGCAGAACACCAATTGCGAAGGCAGGTCACTAAGTCTCAACTGACGCTGATGGACGAAAGCGTGGGGAGCGAACAGGATTAGATACCCTGGTAGTCCACGCCGTAAACGATGGATACTTGCTGTTGGGTTTTCGGACTCAGTGGCTAAGCGAAAGTTATAAGTATCCCACCTGGGGAGTACGTTCGCAAGAATGAAACTCAAAGGAATTGACGGGGGCCCGCACAAGCGGTGGAGCATGTGGTTTAATTCGATGATACGCGAGGAACCTTACCAAGGCTTAAATGCAATTTGACAGATCTAGAAATAGATTTTTCTTCGGACAGAATGCAAGGTGCTGCATGGCTGTCGTCAGCTCGTGCCGTGAGGTGTTAGGTTAAGTCCTGCAACGAGCGCAACCCCTATCATTAGTTGCCAGCGTTTAAAGACGGGGACTCTAATGAGACTGCCGGTGCAAACCGCGAGGAAGGTGGGGACGACGTCAAGTCATCACGGCCCTTACGTCTTGGGCTACACACGTGCTACAATGGTAAGTACAGAGGGCAGCTACTTGGCAACAAGATGCGAATCTCGAAAACTTATCTCAGTTCGGATTGGAGTCTGCAACTCGACTCTATGAAGCTGGAATCGCTAGTAATCGCATATCAGCCATGATGCGGTGAATACGTTCCCGGGCCTTGTACACACCGCCCGTCAAGCCATGGAAGCTGGGGGTACCTGAAGTCGGTGACCGTAAAAGGAGCTGCCTAGGGTAAAACTGGTAACTAGGGCTAAGTCGTAACAAGGTAGCCGTACCGGAAGGTGCGGCTGGAACATCTCATATTTAGAGAACGACGAATTTTCTTCTATTGTAAGAAGATTGATTTTAATTCGGCTTTTCTTTCTGTTATTATATATAAATATAGACCACTCTTTAAGAGTATTAAAGAGTCTCATAGCTCAGCTGGTTAGAGCGCTACACTGATAATGTAGAGGTCGGCAGTTCGAGTCTGCCTGAGACTACTAAAAGCGAAGTTCAGATTATGGATTTCGAAATACGACAAAGAGGGGGATTAGCTCAGCTGGCTAGAGCGCTTGCCTTGCACGCAAGAGGTCATCGGTTCGACTCCGATATTCTCCACGAAATTAGTTTTTACGACTAATAGAAGAGTTCATTGACATTATTAGAAACAGATTATGAATTTTATAAATTTATAATCGCATACAATCAAAAACAAACAGATTTAGAAATAGATCAAAGTTTTATAAAGGTATACAATTAATCAATAAAACGAGTAAGATTAACATAACCGCTCAATAATATGACGGTTAAATCGAGAAAAAAGTTACAAAGGGCGTACGGCGGATGCCTAGGCTTTGAGAGGCGATGAAGGACGTGATAAGCTGCGATAAGCTTCGGGGAGTGGCACATACACATTATATCCGAAGATTTCCGAATGGGACAACCCGGCATGTTGAAGACATGTCACTCACGTAAGTGAGAGCGAACGTTGGGAACTGAAACATCTAAGTACCAATAGGAAAAGAAATCAATTGAGATTCCGTAAGTAGTGGCGAGCGAACGCGGATTAGCCCTAAAGACTTTATAAGGATAATAGAATAACCTGGAAAGGTTAACCGTAGAGGGTGATAGTCCCG
>NZ_SRPE01000024.1 GCF_004785645.1 Empedobacter tilapiae
TCATTAGCATAAATAGTACTTGTTGATGGTAATTGATTTGCTAAAACTCTTCCTTGTGTATCAGAGCCTAACAACGCAATATCTTTTGTATCTCCAAAAACATTACTTAACTGATTGGTTATTGAACTTCGCGCATTTATTTCTCCATAACTACTATAAGGACCTGTAATCCCAAACGAATTTAAAATTGCACTAAAATCGTACTGCGGATTATCTATGTTAATAATAGCTACACCTCCTAATTTTACATAATCAGCAATTTTCTGTGCATTTTCACTCGAAACTTTTTCAAAAAAGCCATTAATAATATCATAATTAACTTTTAATTGAGCTGCTGTAGTCGTTTCTAGAAGCGATGTAATATTTGAAAACTCAAAACCAGTAATCCCTTTGAAGGTTCCTGTTGGCCCATAATTTACAGGATTAGTTAATTGGCTATTATAGGCAGGAAAAGCATTTCCTCCAATTACCCAAGAACCATAAGAGCCTAATCTTATTTTTCTTGGTGTTTCTCCACTAGAACCACACGTGTTTTTTATACAATTCCAAATAGTCCCATTGTATAATTGTACACACTTCGCATCAATATTATAAATAATCATTCCTTCTTTTGGTTCAGTAATCTTAGTAGAATTCTGAACTCGAGTAATCACCATTCCTTTTGTATTAGATTCTAATGCCAAAAAACCATTTGGAATAATACCTGGCCAAACTTCTTGTTTGCTGTGAGTTGTGATTCCTGAGTTTGTAGGTATACCAGCTGTTAAGAAATCTCCAGGTTTAGTGCAATCTTTTACAGTTGTTATTGTAACAGGAATTGAATAAACATATCCACAACTTGCAGAACCTACAATAGCTCTGAATTGTTGATTATTTACAGGATTTGGATAACTAAGATGTATAGAAGACGTGTTGTTAACATCTGTCCAAGTGGAACCATTTATACTTGTTTGCCAACCAACAACGTTACCTAAATTATTTCTTAACGAGATTTCTGCAGAAGTACCTATTATTATAGGCATTATTTGATTTGTATATGCTTCTCCTCCTTCTACCAAATTTATTTGTGGTACTTTTTGATTCACAACTTCACTTATTGCCCATGACCAAACATTACCCCATGCTATATCTGTATCGTTAGTTATACTACTTCCTGCACTTATTGTCCCTCCAACTGAAGTAAAAAAATCTGTATCTGCAAACAAAAGATCTCTATACTTATTGTTAAATAGAATTGTAGAATTACCATTACTATTTTTAGCTAAAGAAATCCCTCTACAATTTGTAGAAAAATAACCTTGAGAACCCCCACCTTGGTATAAACTAGTAACATTACCAAATGCTCCAGAAAAGATATTAATAAAGTTTTCTTTATCAGATACTAAAGGAGTAGTAGGATTTAGATTACCATTTGCTATCCCATATCCCATATGCGTAGATATAGGACTTCCACTGGCTTGTTCCATTATTAATAATACTTTACCAGGTAAGGAACTCCATTCTAAAAGGATATCCATCTCAGATACTGAAAAACTACTATTTGATGAAAAGGCTCCTATAAATATAATGTCGTAACTCATTATGTCTCCTGTACTTTTTATAGAACCACTAATCCCAAAGTTATTGTTAATAATTAGCTTATGTCCAATAATACCTGAAGTTCCAAAGTTAATAGGGTTTTGCAATTTGCTTAAAGCATTCGTCATTTTACTTCCATTTAAGGTGTATCCGTTATCGGCTGTAGGATTTCGATTGGAATCAGGAATATTAAGAACCTGAATATCTTGTGCATAAATTTTTACATTCATTAATAAGATAGCTATTAATATGTAAAAAATATTTTTTGTGTTTTTCATAGGTTTATAATTATTTTAATTAAATGATTTTTTGGCTGTATTTACTATTCTTATTTATTATTAATAATTTTAAATTGTTATATAATTATACCCATGTATAAAATAAAAAAAGTCGATTGTTATTTTCATAATTTTAAATTGTTTAGTGATTATTTTATGAATAGTCCTTCCTAGACTATTTGTTCAGTGTATTGATTTACAGAGCAATAAATTATAAAAGTGATTTTTAGTTAATTACTCATTTAATAAGCAATTAAAAACACTTTTGTTTTAAAAAAAGAATACTTAAAAAGAGAGTTAAGACAGTATTTTTCAGTAATTTGCTTTGTTTTTAAAAAAAGAATATATTTGCATAAAAAGTAGTCTAGGAAGGACTACTTTTTTTTGTTAAATTCGTTCATTATTAATTTATTAAATCTGATTGAATGACATTTAATTTTTTCTTGCCTGATAATGGAGACCTAAAAAATATCCATCTTTCTTTAATTGATCAATCTCAAAATAAAAAATATACATTCAGAACTTCTCTTCGAATAAAAGCTGATCAATGGGATGATAAAAAGCAACGTCCATTCAATATTTA
>NZ_SRPE01000025.1 GCF_004785645.1 Empedobacter tilapiae
TGTTGAACTAAACCTCCGGTAGCTTTCGCTGCGATGATTTCGTACCTTAGTATATTAATATTAAACAATTGATACTATGGTAACTAAAAAAAATCTCCGGAGGAATTAAGAGCGAACAAATACATTAATCGCGCTTGTAGTGAAATTACGGGTTTTTCTGAACTTCTGCAACGTTTTCAGCGAAATATTTCCATTTTAGGCAGAAGCCAGCGTACTTTCGAGAATTATTCTCGGCATGTGGCGGCAATGGCGTTGCATTTTGGAATTCTTCCTACGGAATTACATCCCGAGCAGGTTAAAGATTACTTATTTGAACTGCAGCAACGTTCTTTAAGTCCTTCGCAATCATACTTTAAACATACGGTTTACGGACTTCGATTTCTTTTAAAAACAGAGAATCTTCCTTACGATTATCTTCATTTACCATCGATTCCAAAAGAGAAAAAGCTTCCTGTTGTTTTAAGTCGAGAAGAGATTTGGAAGATGCTTCAAAGTGCAGAACTGCTAAAACATCGTGTTTTAATTGGCTTGATTTACGGCTGTGGTTTACGCTGTATGGAAGTTCGGAACATAGAATTAAAGCATTTAGATTTCGATCGAAAACAACTTCATATCGTTCAAAGTAAAGGAAAAAAAGATCGATATGTTCCTTTATCTGATCATTTGATACGGGGAATAAAAAGATATATTTCAGCCGAACATCCCACTACTTTTTTATTTACAGGAAACACGAAAGATGCCAAGGGTTTTGATTCTCGTTACAGTCAACGCGGTGTTCAATGGGCAGTTCAATCTATCAGTAAAAAAGCAGGTATTTTAAAAGATGTGCACACGCATACTTTGCGCCATAGCTATGCCACGCATTTATTAGAAGATGGCGTAAATATCCTTCAAGTTCAGAAATTGATGGGGCATGAACGGGTGGAGACCACTATGGAATATTTACATGTTTGCCAATTGGAGCAACAAAAAGTACACAGTCCACTTGATACCGTTTTTGCTTTATGCAGCCGCAGTGGGAAGTAGCCCATGTATTGCAAAAAGTAGATTTATCCAACCAAAACTTTACCGTTCATCAAGAGAAAACGTTAAGGGCATTAACGTTGTGCAGAACTTCAGCGTTGGGCGGTCATGTAGATGCTTGCGATGCTTGCGGAAACATCAGTATTAGTTACAACAGCTGCCGCAATCGGCATTGTCCAAAATGTCAGGGACACAAACGCGAAGAATGGATACAGGCACGCGCGCAAGATTTGTTGCCTTGTTCGTATTATCATTTGGTTTTTACTTTGCCCGATACGCTTAACGGTTTAACGATCTCACATCCGCAAATTATTTATCGCTTGTTGTTTGAATCTGTGTGGGCTAGTTTATCTCAATTTGGCAAAACCGAAGGTTTGCAATTGGGCATGATTGCTATTTTACATACCTGGGGCCAAAATTTAAGTTTGCATCCGCATCTGCATTGCATTGTTCCAGGCGGCGGAATTGATAATAATGGCAAGTGGAGACGAAAAATAAAAACCGATAAATACTTGTTTGCAGTAAAAGCATTAAGTAAGGTTTTTCGAGCCAAATATGTAGCGTTGTTACGCAAAGAAAAGCTTGCCGAGGGGCACATCTTAGAAAGTTTGTTTGAAAAACATTGGGTTGTTTATGCCAAACGGTCATTTGGCGGCCCAAAACAAGTGATTGAGTATCTGGGTAGATATACCCACAAGGTAGCCATTAGCAACCATCGCATTACAAATGTAACCCATCAAGAAGTTACTATCAATTATAAAGATTATAGAGACGGAAGTGAAACCAAGCAACTCACATTAAAAAACGAAGAATTCGCCCGCCGTTTTAGCTTGCATGTTTTACCGAAACGATTTGTTCGCATACGGCACTACGGAATTTTAAGCAGCAGTTGGAAACGTGGCAAACTACAGCAGTTACAAGAAGAATTACACGTTGCGCGAGCATTAGTAGAGCCTAAAACACAACATCGAAAATGTTATTGTTGTAAAGTGGGGAATCTGGTTACGTTGCACGTTTTTGGACAAAGAGGTCCGCCAGAAAAGTATCTTATCGGAAACAAACTTGCTTCTGTGAATTAACTTTTACGGGTAAGGGAATTTGTGTTTAAAGCACAAAAAAACAGCCAAAACGCATGAAGAAATACAACTTCAACCACAAAAAAAGCAGTAATCCTAAAATTACTGCTTGTATATCTTAAAGCCACATTTCGAAAACCCCATAATACATAAAGCTACTCCGGTTCCGTTCAACGGGCTTTCATCTCTAGCCCTCCGGGCAAGACGAAAGCTTAGTTATTA
>NZ_SRPE01000026.1 GCF_004785645.1 Empedobacter tilapiae
TAATTTAAACACTTATAATCAGGTAGATATAAAATATGTAGTATATTTATTACAACTTACTAACCTACCACTATGTCAACTACTGAATTTTATGTACATAAAATCCAAAAGAACGATACGTTATTATCTGTTACAAAACGCTTACAGATTCATCCTGTTGATTTAAAATATTTTCATAACGAGAGATGCAAAGTTTCTGAACGAATTATTTTTGATCATCTTGAAGGAATTAATCATCTTTTTGTTCCGATTGATTTTAATAGTACTTTATCGAGGAATAAGGAAAGATCAAACGAACGTCCAACTCAATTTTTTGACCAAAACTTTTATAAAAAAGAATATCAAGTCACCGAAATTTATAATGATAATTGTCAAAAGCTAGAGCTTGTTAGTTACACTATTTCCTTAGATTTTAAAGAAATTGATAACAAGAATATTTTAGCATATAATCGAAAAGAGTTTAGAAGAAATGGTGAAATTCCTGATAAAAAACTCTATCATTTAGCTTACAAAACGCAACAATCTATTTTTCCTTTACAATTCGTCATCAATGAAAAAGGAAGTCTTATTTCTATTTTCGAACCCGAAAAATTAATTGAAAATTTCAAAATAAAGCGAAAAGAAATCGAAGCTGATTTTATTGGGAATTTAACAGAGAAATATCTTAATACATTTGAGTATAATCTTACGAATAAAGATTATTTATTGAATCAATTTACTTCATCCTTACTTTTTCAGGTTCTTTTTATGAATCGAGAAGTTTTTCAAACTGAAAATAATTTTCTAAAGAAATTTTATCTCGTACCTAATTCTTTTGCTGTGAATTGTGAATGTAATGTTTCTTATTATCATTTTGAGAATGATGTTTCTACTATTATCAATGCAAAAATAATAGACAATTATGATTTTGAAGAAATTTTAAACGGAATTAAAGGTGATAAAGAAAGTGAAAATACTTCTTTTTATGCAGAACTTCTTTTTGAATATAAAACGGATAAGAAAGTCAAACAATTGTTAGAAGTTAATGCAGAAATACAGCTTTATGATAACGAAAAACTGTATACAATTTACAAACTAATCTTGAAATAAACAACTAACCAATTATGAAAACTTATACGGTAAAACAAGGCGATACTTTTACGTCTATTGCACAAGAATTTGATGTAAAAGAAGGTCATTTATTACGACTTTATCACAATCTACATTGTCCTGAAGAAGATGTGATATTTGGAAATCCTATTGTCGGGAAAACAATTGTATTGCCCAAAGAGGAAATTGTTGTTTTTGCAAATATTGACGAATATAATCAGTTTTTGGAGAATGAAAATGAAATAAATGCTGAAAACGGAAAAGATACCGAACAAGAAAATGAACCTGAAAATCAGCAAGAAAACGAAGAATCTCAAGCAGAAAAATCGAGTTCGAAAAGTGAACATAATGGAATATATTTTATCATTCAGAAAGGAATGTGTCAATGTAATCAAGGATTCAAATTTCCGAAATTCAAAGTGACTTCTCATCAAAAACATTATTGGAATAGCCCAGATGCTGATGCCGATTATTTGGCTGTTACACAAGACGATTTAACTTTTGATCCGCCTGCAATGCCTTTTGGAAATTGTAAACTTCGTCCGACTTCGGGTGGTTATTTACCTTGTGTGTATTCGCCTGCGGGTAAATGGCAAAAAGCTTGTGATAAAATTAAAGTGATGGATAAAAGTTGTTTGACCGAAATTTCTGAATTAATGTGCGCAACTGGAGGAAAAATAACGATTCTGAAACATGGACAGCAAAGTGAAATTGGTAAAAAAAATGTAGAAAATGCGAGTTCTTTTGAGCAACAAATCTATAATCCCGTGATTGATTTTGATGAGTTTAAAGATCAAATTGTTCAGCAAAATGTAGATTATTATTAACGGTTTTACTATGAAGATAATAGGAGAGAAAAAGCCAATTGTAGGTGTTAC
>NZ_SRPE01000027.1 GCF_004785645.1 Empedobacter tilapiae
ATTCTTGTTCTTCCATTTACATCTAAACTTTGTGTTGGTGTTGTAACACCTATACCAACCCTTCCTTGATTAGTTATTACAACATCATCTACTTGTTGTGCAACACTAGGAACTCCTGTAGTTGGATTTGTAGTTGCAGCAGATGATTTTCCGTCTGTATGAAAAAGCTGTTGAGGATTTTCGGTATTTATTCCTACTTGAGAAAATAGAGTAACTGATGAAAACAAACTCATCAAAATGACTAAATGTTTTTTCATAATTTTAAATTGTTTAGTGATTATTTAATAAATAGTCCTAACTAGACTATTATTAATCATATACATCTAAATCTCAATTTGATATAATTATGAATTACATATGTTTAAGCATTTAATAAATACTTATTAATCTTTTAAAAAAAATAAAATTGCTTATAAAACATTACTTTTCAATAATTTGCTTTTTTAAAGAAAAATAATACCTTTGTATAAAGTAGTCTAGTTAGGACTACTTTTTTTTATTTAATCCACCTCATTATTAATGCATTATATTAGATAAAAATGTATTTACTTTTCTTACTACTTGATAATGAGCATCAAAAAAAACAACTTATATTCTATATTTTCAGTTATTAGTTTTAAATAATATAATCTTTACGTGAAACCGTAATATTAATTAATAATTATTTTTTATTTTTCAAAAAACTGTATTTTATGCCAAAATTAACCAATCAAGAACTTGAAAGCTATAAAAGTCAAATGGAAACAACAATCAGTAATCCTTCTGGATTGTATATTGTAAATAAAATAAATGTAGTCTTAACAAATTTACTTGGTGATAGTAGATTTTCTAAAAATACAGAATTAAAAGAAATTTATAAAGAGATTTTGGAAATGGAAGAACCTAATAATTATTATACTTATAGATTAGAATATCCTGATAATTTAGAGAGGCTTCAAAAACTATATCCTCTTGTAATCAAAGAAATAGAAAATAATATATAAACTAAAAAAGCGTCAATTGACGCTTTTTTAAATAAATATCTTTTTCCACTTAGCAACAGTATTTCTACTTAATTTAAAATGATTTGCTAATTGAGAATTATTTAGATTATGTTTTTTCTGATAATCTAATATTAATAAAATATCTTGTTTTGAATAAGATTTGAATTTTTGATTTACTTCAATATTTCTTTTGTGTTCATCTCCGAAAATCAATTTATTCAATTCTAAAATATCTAAAATATTTAAATCTTGCTTATTTAGAATTTCTTGACATTGTAATATTTTATCAGGATA
>NZ_SRPE01000003.1 GCF_004785645.1 Empedobacter tilapiae
TCACCTCTTCCCATTCCGAACAGAGAAGTTAAGCCTGCCTGCGCCGATGGTACTGTTACTTACGGGAGAGTAGGTCGTCGCCAGTTTTTATTAAAAGCCTCAAGTGAACAACTTGAGGCTTTTTTGTGTTTATACTTTTTTGTACAATGTATTAAGTATTAAGTATTAAGTATTAAGTATTAAGTATTAAGTATTAAGTATTAAGTATTAAGTATTGAACATCTTATAACTCTCAGAACTCAAAACAAGAAGCTTCCTATGAGTCGATAAGAGGCTTCTAATTAGTCAACGAGAAGCTTCTTCTTAATAAAAAGGAAGCTTCCTTTATAATTCTCAGAACTTACTTGTTTAGAAGGTTACGGGTATAGATTAGTTCACGGAAGGGCATCGGTGAGTTGTTCAAAGGGCATCGGCGAGTTAACGGATGGGCATCGGTGAGTTCACGGATGGGCATGCGATGATTGTCCGATGCGCTTAGGAGTAAAAGAATGGTTTTTTTGTATTTCTGCTCGAAAGCAATTGAGTGTGTTGGGTATTTAAGGGGGCTATTTAACGTAGAATCTAATAAACGATCTTTAGATAATTATCTGTGTTATTTGGGAAAGGTTTAGAGTTTAATTCCACTGTTAATTTAGTGTGAGTTTTATGCAAGGTGCGTTAGAGTTATAGTATCATTTTGAGCTACTCTGAATCGTGTAATGAATATTTGTAGATGCAAATTTGTTATCTTTATTTAAAACCTAGATATTATGGAAGAAAATCTGTTTGATAATCAATTGTTACCAAAGAAAAGTTGGTTTAAGCGTAATTGGAAATGGGTAGTACCTGTTGGTTGTTTATCGTTTGTGATTTTATTTACTGGATTGATAATTGGTGGACTTTGTTGGGGTTTTAGTAAGATAACTTCTGATAATGATGTTACAAAACATGCAATCAATATTATCAATCAAAACCCTGAAGTTCAACAGAAATTAGGTACAAACATTATAAAGGATGGAATGTTTAGAGGGAATATTTCAATCACAAACGATACTGGTGAGGCTACTGTTCCTATAAGAGGTACAAAAGGTTCGGGAACTGCAATTATTGTTGGAGAAAAAGAATTTGATAAATGGAATTATGAAAAGATTATTGTTCAGATTGATGAAACTGGAGAACTAATCCAAATAAATAAAGTAAAAGAGTAAGCTAACGAATGAGTTAGCTTTTTTTGTTTTACATTATTGATAAAGATTTAATTGTTTATTCAAAATAATAATTTTACTTTTGGTTAACATTTGGTGCGAACTTAACCGTTCGGTAACAGGGAATCAGGTGAAAATCCTGAACAGACCCGCTGCTGTAAGCTCCATATTTTTTTAGAATATATATATATCCACTGTTTATAATGGGAAGGATTTCTAAAAAAGGAGTAAGTCAGAAGACCTACCAAAATTGTACATGTTGAATGCTTTCGGGGACTAAAGCGTGAAGTTCAAATTTTGGATAGGTTCGTCCTTTCAATTCTTCTTCATACACTCTCGTTAGCAACAATTGATTATTGCTAAATGAGAAATCTAAAGACTATAATTATTTGTTGCAGCTTGATTTTGCTTTCATGTCGTATTGCCTCTGCGCAAATTATTCATGATAGTATTTTAGAGCTTCAGCAAGTTAGTATTTTAAAAAATAATGCAAAAGCCGTTGTTCCTGTTCAAGAATTGAAAGGAGAGCAATTAGAGGCTTTAAATAGTCATTCTGTAGCCGATGCTGTTCGTTTTTTTGCTGGCGTTCAAATAAAAGATTATGGTGGAGTCGGTGGATTTAAAACAATTGATGTTCGAGGAATGGGAACTCAGCATGTTGGAGTTTTTTATGATGGAATTCAACTAGGAAATGCTCAGAATGGAATTGTCGATTTAGGGAAATTTTCTTTGGATGATATGGAAGTGATTTCTTTATATAATGGTCAAAAAAGTAATATTTTTCAATCAGCAAAAGATTATGCTTCTGCTTCTGCAATTTATCTTCAAACCAAAAAACCTGTTTTCATTGGAGATAAAAAAACTAATGCCACGCTTCGCTATAAGTTAGGTTCGATACAATTAATTAATCCTTCAACAAGAATAGAACAAAAAATTACGGATAGATTATCTGCTGTTTTGAGTGCAGAATATATTAAGTCTAATGGAGAATATAAATTTCGATATCGACGAAATAAATTAGATGGAACTAAGGCTTATGATACTATTGCAACGCGACACGATGGACAAATAGAAGCAAAACGTCTTGAATTGGGACTTTTGGGAAAAGGGAATCAATCAAACTGGAATGTAAAGGGGTATTTGTATAATTCGGATCGTGGTTTACCAGCTGCTATTGTTCGTGGACGTTTCGGTGCTCGTGGACAAACTTGGATTGACCGAAATTATTTTGTTCAAGGAAAATATGAGAAGAGGATTAAAAATTTTCAAACCAAATTGTTAGCAAAATTTGCTTACGATTATACACATTATATTGATACTGTTTCTACGATAAAGATTAATAATGAATATATACAAAGAGAAGTATATTTTTCTTGGGCAAATTTATATTCAATTACAGATAAATGGGATGTGAATGTCTCTACAGATTATCAGTTTAATAATTTAGATGCCGATCTGGTTAATTTCTCTTATCCAACTCGTCATACAAATCTTGTCGCAATTGCTTCTACGTATCAATTAGGGAAATTGACTTTGCAAGGGAGTTTGTTGGGAACTTTTGTGAAAGAGTCGGTAGAAATGAATACAAGTGCTCCAGATAAAAATGTATGGACACCAACTATTATTGCGAATTATAAACCGTTTTCTAATCAAGATTTTAATGTTAGAGCATATTACAAACGTATTTTTAGAATGCCAACGCTAAATGATTTGTATTATACTGATATAGGTTATTCTAATTTAAAACCAGAATACACAGAACAATATAATTTAGGTTTTACTTATTCTAAGAATACAAGTTCATTTATTAAGAATTTTACAATACAAGCTGATGGTTTTTACAATGAAGTAAAAGATAAAATTATTGCAGGTTTCAATGGTAGATTTCGCGCAACAATGATGAATTTAGGTTTTGTAAAAATTAAAGGATTAGATATAAAATTACGTTCTTCTTTTGATATCGGACAAGTAAAATTTTCGCCAATGTTGACTTATTCATTTATGAAGGCGCAAGATTTTACCAATCCAGGAGACACTTACTATAAAGATCTTATTCCTTATGCACCTGAACATAGTGGTTCTTTTGTTTTAAGTGCAAAATATAACACATGGAATTTTAATTACAGTTTTATTTATGTTGGCGAGCGTTGGGATATCAATCAAGATAATATTAAATATAATCGTCTTAATCCGTGGTTTACAAATGATGTGGGAATTCATAAATCTTTTAAATTAAATAATATTTCGTTCAAAACGTCTTTTGAATTGAATAATATCATGAACCAACAATATGATATTGTACTTAATTATCCAATGCCAGGAAGACAATTCAAATTAATACTAAGTGCCAATTTATGAGATATATTTTTCACATATTAACTAGCTTATTCTTTTTAATAATTGTTTCTAGCTGTCATCAAGACATATATCAAGTAGCAGAAGAATTAGATGGTGTTACAGAGCCAGAAAATACAGCCATACAGGGTTTCTATTTGTTGAACGAAGGAAATATGGGAACCAACAAAGCAACGATAGATTACATGGATTATACCACAGGAGTTTATCATCGAAACATGTATGCAATGGCGAATCCTACAATGGTAAAAGAATTGGGAGATGTTGGGAATGATGTCAAAATTTATGGAAATAAATTGTATGCTGTGATTAATGTCTCAAATTTTATTGAAGTAATGGATCTTAAAACGGCAAAACATATCACAACAATTCCGTTAGAAAATTGCCGATATATTACATTCAAAAATGGAAAAGCTTATGCAACTTCATATGCTGGGCCAGTTTCTATAGATCCAAAAGCTCCGCTAGGAAAAGTAGTTGAAATAGATACAATAAGTTTAAAAATAACACGAGAAGAAGTTGTAGGTTATCAACCAGATGAATTGGAAATCGTTGATAATAATTTATATGTTGCCAATTCTGGAGGTTATAGAGTTCCTAATTATGATAAAACAGTTTCAGTAATTGATTTAACAACATTTAAAGAGACAAAAAAAATAGATGTAGCCATTAATCTACATCATATCAAAAAAGATAGTGAAGGAGATTTATATATCACTTCTCGAGGAGATTATTATGATATTCCATCTAATCTTTTTGTCTTAGATTCTAAAACACACAAAATCAAAAAAACATTTAATCTTCCTGTTTCCAACTTCACAATTGTGGACGATCTGTTGTATTATTATGCAAATGAGTTTAACTATAATACTTTTCAGTGGAAAAAATCTTTTGGAATAATAGATACCAAAACAGAGGAAGTCATTAATACTAACTTAGTAAATGATCCAAAAATTAATGAAATAAAAACACCATACGGAATTGCTGTAAATCCTATTACAAAAGATTTGTATTTAACAGATGCAAGAAATTATGTGTCTATGGGATTTATTTATTGTTTTGACCGAAATGGTGTGTTTAAATGGAAAACAAATGGAGGTAATATTCCTGCACATTTTGCTTTTGTTTATAAATAAAATATACACTTAAAATGAAATATTCTAAACTATTTATTACAGCATTAAGTCTCGCTTTTATACAAAGTTGTAGTAGCGATGATTCAGATAGTAATTTATCAATTGATGACGTGAAATTAAACTCTTCATATTCAACAAATCGACTAAAAATAATTACAATAGAACCTACTGTTTCAGGATTTGAAAATGCAACATATACTTGGAAAAACGGAAATGAAATAGTTGGTAGTGACAAAACATTTTCTTTTGTTTCAGATGAAATAGGAACTTATCAATTAACATTAGAAGTAAAAGGTTTATCAACAACAAAAAAATTAGAAACTCAAATTACAGTAAATAAAGAGTCAAAAGCTTATAGCAAATATATTGCTCAAGTTTATGATTTTATGCCTGCAGTAGGACAATTTACAAACGATTTACCAGAGTATGTATCTGGTAATACGCGAGAACAAATGATTGCAAAAGCAGCGAGTAGTATTGTTGGTTCTGAAGGGCAATTAATTTCTTTAGGAGGATATGGTGGTTATGTCGTTTTTGGATTTGATCATACTATCATTAATAAAGTCAATAAAAGAGATTTTAAAATTCTAGGAAATGCTTTTTGGGGTAATGAGGCACAAGAAGAACGAGCAGGTTCATGCGAGCCAGGAGTTATTATGGTTGCTTATGACAAAAATAATAACGGAGTTCCAGATGATGATGAATGGTACGAAATTGCAGGAAGTGAATATACAAATTTAAAAACCATTAAAAATTATTCTATTACCTACAATAAACCAGATGAAAATAAAATACCTGTAATAGGAACTCATGGTTGGGATATTGATATTGAATATGTAAAATGGACAGATAATCAGGGAAATACAGGGTATAAAACCAAAAATTCGTTCCATGCTCAATCCTACTATCCTTTATGGTTTGGAGACAATCAATTAAAATTTACAGGAACATTACTTCCAAATAATTTTTATGACCAAAGTGGTACAGGAACTTATTGGGTTGGTAAATCATATGCTTATGGATATGCAGATAATGCTCCTAATAATGATGAAGCTTCCAATATTGACATTGATTGGGCAGTAGATAAAAATGGAAATAAAGTGAAACTTCCAGGAATTGATTTTATCAAAGTTTATACAGGTATTAACCAAGAGGCAGGTTGGTTAGGCGAAGTATCAACGGAAATTATGGGAGCGTACGATTTACATTTCTAAAATCTAAGAGAATTATAAAACTAAATATTAACAAATGAGAAAATTTTACTTTCTAACCGTTTTGTTCCTAACTTTTTGTCTAGGACTTAACGCACAAGTTAAGGTACAAGGCGTACCTCGAAATGATATTAAGATTTCTGCACAAAAGCAAGCAAAAGCAGGAGATGCAACCTTTACATTTGATGATGTAAAATATTGGGTTGGAGAAGGGACTAACAAAGCTGCTCTTGTTGTACAATGGAACGATGATAAAACTCCAGATGCAATGGTTTGGGGATACCGTTTTAATGGAGAAAAACATGGAGTTGATATGATTTTAGAAATCGCTAAGGTTGATCCACGTTTTTATGTTCTTGCTTTAGAAGGAACTCAATATGGTACAGCTATTGGTGGATTTGGGTTCGATTTAGATGGAAAAGGAACTATTGGTTTAGTAAAAGATGGGAATACAACTTACCCTTACTATCCAAAGGATGGAAAAGTAACAACATCTGATTATGATTTTGATTTATGGACTAGTGTAGATACAAACGATCATTGGGCATCAGGATGGACTTCTAAAGGTTATTGGTCATATTGGGTAAAAGAGAAAGAGGGAGATTATGGATATTCTGGTTTAGGAGCAAGTAGTCGTGTTTTAGAAGATGGATCTTGGGATGCATGGTCATTTGCTAAAGATTTTGGAGATTATCCTTTAGCAGATGAGTTTGTAGCTGTCGAACCTTATGAAAAACCTACTTTAGATTTTACAAAAGGATATTTCATTGTAAATGAAGAATGGTTTGGGCATACAAATGGTTCTGTTAATTATATAGCTCCAGATGGTACAGTTTCTTATCGTGTTTACAGTGAAGTAAACAATAATGAAGCTTTTGGAGCAACAACTCAATACGGAACAATTTACGGTGATAAATTTTATTTTGTATCTAAACAAGAGAAAGATGGAGGAGATGTGAATTATACTCCTGGAGGAAGATTAGTTGTAGCAGATGCAAAAACAATGAAAAAAATCGCTGGCTTCGATAATATTGGAGGAGGAGATGGACGTTCATTTGTAGGTGTTGATCCTAAAACAGGCTATATCGGAGCTGCAAATGGAATCTTCTTATTCGATATCGAAAACTTAAAAGTTGGAGAAATGGTTGAAGGAACTGGTGGAGGAAGTACTTATGCTGGACAAATAGGAAATATGATCCGAACTTCTAAATATGTTTTTGCTGTAAAACAAAGCAAAGGGATTTTAGTTATTGATCCTAAAACACATACAGTGAAAACAACTTTTGAAGGAGCTTATACTTCTGTAATTCAAACGAAAGATGGAAACATTTGGGGAGCTTTGGGAAATAAAATAATTAAAATAGATCCATTTACTTTAGAAATAACAGAAATTGCTATTCCAACGAAAACAATTCCGAATACTTGGGGAGCATGGAATGCAGGAAGTTTCTGCGCTTCTACTAAAGAGAATGCTATTTATTTCTTTCCAGGATCTGGTTGGTCATCAAGTCCAACAATTGTAAAATATGATATAGATAAAGGTCAATTTAATGAAAGTTTTGCAACAATTCCAGGACAAGACAATCAGTACAAACAAATTCCTTATGGTGCTGGATTACGTATTGATCCAATAACAGATAATTTAATTGTTACAACAACAGAAAGTGGATATTCTTCTCATTATCAAAAAAACTGGGTTCACGAGATTGATAATAAAGGTAATTTAGTGAAAACAATTCAGTTACAAGATTATTATTGGTTCTCAGCTTTACCTGTTTTTCCAGATGCAAATAATCCTGAAATAGAAGGTTTAGAGACGACTTATCATATTAATACTGCAACAACAATTGATTTGAAAGACAAAGTATCTGATTTAGATAATTTGTCAGCTGCGATTGTAAAAGATTTAGAAATCATCGAGAATAATGAAGTAGCTGAAATTTCGATTAATGATAATGAAGAATTAGTAATTAATCCATTAAAAAATGGAACAGCAAAAATTAAAATTTCTTTCAATTCGAATGGAAAAGTTGTTTCACAAAATATTACAATTTCAACAGCTGTTTTAGGTACAAATGATTTAACTAAATCTGCTGTAAATATTTATCCAAATCCTGTTGAAAATATTTTATATATAGAAGTGAAAAATGCTGATAAAGCAGAAATTTACAATATTACAGGTGCTAAAATTATAGAGAAAACACTTCAAAAAGGAAAAAATCAAATAGATGTTTCCTCTTTACAAAAAGGTGTTTACATCATAAAAGTTAACAATTCTACTTTCAAAGTAATTAAAAAGTAGTGTGTGTTATTTATTTGTGAAGAAAGGTTGAGCTTAGCTCAACCTTTTATTTTTAATAATAATTTATTGCACGTTTTACAACATATTTCAAATCTCCATTTGACGAAATAGAGGCTTTTATCCAGTTATTTTTCGAGTCATATTCGTATAAAACTTGATAAGAAGTTAAAATAGTTTGTCCATTTCGGAATGATTGTTTTTTGAAATTAATAATTTCATTTTTCGAATCAAAATCGGCTTGATAAATCAATGTTTTATTTGCGTCAAAAGATTTTAATTTAGAAATACTTCCATTCTCAAAAAACATTATTTTGCTCGAATTTCCAGCAATTTCTTCCTGAAAAATAGGTGTTTCTTTATCATAAATATAATATGATTTTCGACCTTTTTTGCCATCAAAAGAAGTCATTTCATCTAAAACTAATAATCCATTTTTATTGTATGTCAAATTATTTTCAGAAATAGTAGAACCTTCAACTTTTGTAATGATTTTGTCTAATCTATTTGAATAATTGAAAACGGTTTCATAGCTCGATTTTGACGATTTTCCTTCGATCTTTTCGGTCAGGTTTATTAACCGATTTTTGTTGTCATAAACAAAGGTCTTATCCGAAGCAATTCGTTTTGGATCTTCACCATTGTTAATAACTATATTCGTTTGTTTATCAATGGAATTCGAGTTGTTGTAATCGTAATTAACATAGTTATAAACAGCTAATTTTCCTTGATAATCCAAATAATTTATTCGTTTAGTTAACAAACCTTTTTGATTAAATTCTAATGAAATTTGATTGTAAAATTCATTTTCTAAAAAAGGTAAAGTTGCCGTATTTCCCTTAGTATCCGTTGCTGTTGAAATTACTTTTTCAACTTTTCCTTTTAGATTAAAATCATTTAAAGTTGTTTTAATTTCATAATCATTAATCGATATTTTTTGAGAAAATCCGTTACTCGAAATAAGTACAATGATTAATATAATCAACCTTTTATTCATAATAATAAATAATCAATTAGTTCTTCAATTCGTACCAAAAACAATCTAAATCCCACATTTCAAGATGAAATGTTTCTGTGACTTCAAAACCTACTTTTTCTAAAACATTTCTGGATGCTTTGTTGTTAATATGAGTAATTGCATTTAGTTTAATATCAATCATATTTTTACGATAAAAATCCATACAAGCATTTGCTGCTTCGGTTGCGTAACCTTTTCCCCAAGTTTCTTTTCGGTAACGATAACCAAAATCTAGAAAATTATACTGATTATTCATTGCTTCTTTTTCGGTTATGTATTTAAAACCTGTCCAACCAATCATTTTTCCAGATTCTTTTTCGACAACAGCTAATCGTCCGTGTCCAAGTTCTTTATACTGAATTTGCAGCGCTTCTATAATCTCTTTTATCTCCTCTATTGTATTTATAGGTTGTCCTCTTAGAAATGTATGAACTTCTGGTTGAGAATCCATTTCGAAGAAATCTTGTAAATCATCGATTGTAATTGGTCTAATAATTAATCGTTCAGTTTCTAATGTTGGTAAATATTTCATCTAGTAAAGGTATAAAATAATGATTTTAAATGCTTAATTATTAATCAAGTTCATTTACTTGCCTATATTTGATAAATATAGAATGTCTGCAATGTTATGAGTAGAAGTTTTTTAGTTGTTATTTTTTTATTTAACACGTTTATATTATTTGGACAAACTGTTTATAAAACACCTTCAGGAAAAAAGTATCATACGTCTACTTGTCGTTATGTGAAAAATGTTTCGAATTCGTTATCGATAAATGAAGCAAAAAGAATGGGTTTATCAGCTTGTACACAATGTAAACCTACATTGAAAAATGAATCAAAATATTCGACAGGATTAGGAATAAGAGCTAATGAAGCTAAAGGAGTATCACATAAATCTTCTCAATGTAGAGGAAAAACGAAAGCAGGATTACGTTGTAAACGAATGACGAAAAATATAAATGGATTTTGTTTTCAACATGAAAATTAAAAAGCCTCTGAAATATTTCAGAGGCTTTTTATTTAGTATTATCTATTAATTTTATCCTACAATATTGATGATTTTTCCAGGAACAATAATGATGTTTTTTGGTGTACGATCGCCCAATTGTTTGATTGTACGTTCGTCATTCATTACAATTTCTTGAATTTCATCTTTTGATAACGATAAAGGTAATTCTAATAAGAATTTCATTTTACCATTGAATGAAACTGGATATTCTTTTGCATCAGCAACTAACCATTTTTCTTCAAAAACTGGGAAATCTGCATGCGCAATTGAGGTTTCATGTCCTAATTTTGACCATAATTCTTCTGCAATATGCGGTGCATAAGGCGAAATAATAATTGCCAAAGGCTCTAAAATTGCACGTTTGGTTGTTTTTAATTTTCCTAATTCGTTTGCCGCAATCATAAAAGTAGAAACAGACGTATTAAAAGAGAAATTGTTTACATCTTCATCAACCTTTTTGATGGTTTGATGCAATACTTTCATTTCTTCTTTTGTAGGTTCATCTTCCGAAACAAAGAAAGCTTCTTCTGCTCCTGAATGATACAATTTCCAGAATTTTTTCAAGAATGAGTAAACTCCAGATAAACCTTGAGTATTCCAAGGCTTTGATTGTTCAACTGGACCTAAAAACATCTCGTATAAACGTAATGAATCTGCTCCATATTGATTACAAATATCATCAGGATTTAAAACATTGTAGTAAGATTTTGACATCTTTTCAACCTCACGCCCTGTGATGTATTTACCATCCTCTAAGATAAATTCAGCATTAGCAAAATCTTCTCTCCAAGTTTTGAATTTTTCTGTATCTAATTCGTCGCCTCCATCTTTTAACAACTTAACATCAATACGGATTGGAGTTGTTTCATGTTGATCTTTCAAAGATTTGGAAACAAAAGTATTTGTTCCATTAATTCTATATGCATAAGCGGTCATTCCCAAAATCATTCCTTGGTTAATCAGTTTTTTTGCATATTCATCTGTAGGAACGAATCCTTTATCGAACAAGAATTTTTGCCAAAAACGAGAATATAATAAGTGACCAGTCGCATGCTCAGATCCACCCATGTACAAATCTACATTTTGCCAATAATCAACTGCTTCTTTTGATACAAACTCGTTGTCATTTTTTGCATCCATGTAACGTAACCAATACCAAGAAGAACCTGCCCAACCTGGCATAGTGTTTAATTCGATAGGGAAAATTGTTTCATTATTGATTAAACTATTGTCTACAACTTCGTTAGTTGTTGTATCAAAAGCCCATTTTGTCGCACGTCCTAACGGTGGCTCACCATCTTTCGTTGGTAAATATTCATCAACTTCAGGTAAAATAATTGGCAACGCAGTTGTTGGAATAGTGTAAGGTATTTCGTCCTTAAAGTAAACTGGAACCGGTTCTCCCCAATAACGTTGACGAGAAAAAACAGCTTCGCGTAAACGGAAGTTTGTTTTTCCTTTCCCAAACCCTTTTTCTTCTAAAGCTTCAATTGCTTTTACAACCGCTTGTTTGTAATCTAATCCGTTTAAGAAATCAGAATCTTTCAATTCGAATCCTCCTTTTTCTGTAAAAGCAGTTTCAGAAATATCTTGACCTTTGAAAATATTAATAATTGGTAAATTGAAATGATTTGCAAAAGCAAAATCACGCTCATCACCAGCTGGAACAGCCATTACAGCACCTGTTCCATAAGAAGCCAATACATAATCACCAATCCAAATCGGAAGTTGTTTTCCTGTGAAAGGATGAATAGCATAAGCGCCTGTAAATTCTCCTGTAATATTTTTAGCATCTGCTAAACGATCTCTTTCAGAACGCTTTGAAGTATAATCGACATAAGCGTCAACTTTTGCTTTATTCTCTGCTGTTGTAATTTTAGAAACCAAAGGATGCTCTGGGGCTAAAGTCACATAAGAAACACCAAAAACAGTATCAGGACGAGTTGTAAATACCTCGATTTTATCAGCATGTCCATGAACATCAAAAAAGATTGAAGCTCCTTGCGATTTACCAATCCAGTTTTTTTGTGATTCTTTGATTGGATCAGGCCAATCTAATTTTTCTAAGCCTGTTAACAAACGATCTGCATAAGCTGTGATACGCATCATCCATTGTGTCATTTTTTTTCGCACAACAGGGAATCCTCCACGTTCTGATAATCCGTTAATTACTTCGTCGTTTGCTAAAACAGTTCCTAAATCTGGACACCAGTTTACTTCTGCTTCAGCTAAGAAAGTTAAACGATATTTTAATAAAATAGTTTGTTGTTCTTTTTCGGAATAAGCCTTCCATTGTTCTGCTGAAAAAATCTCGATATCGTCATCAGAAACAACATTTACATTTGCATTACCTTCAGTTTTGAAAGTTTCAACTAATTTAGAAATTGATTCAGCTTTATCTGTAGAATTATCATAATATGAATCAAATAATTGATTAAAAATCCATTGCGTCCATTTATAATATTCAGGTTCAGAAGTTCTGATTTCGCGATCCCAATCGTATCCTAAACCAATTTTTTTCATTTGGTTTTCGTAACCAGCAATAATATTTCCTTGTTTATCAACTCCACCTTCAATATTAGTAGTAGTTGTAATTGCAGGATGTTGACCAGTTTGAATTGCATATTGTTCTGCAGGTAATCCAAAAGAATCGTAACCCATAGGATGTAAAACGTTGAAACCTTTTAATTTTTTGTATCGAGAATAAATATCTGATGCAATGTATCCAAGTGGATGACCTACGTGTAATCCAGCTCCAGAAGGATAAGGAAACATGTCTAATACATAAAATTTTGGTTTTTCTGATTGATTATCAGATTTAAACGTCTTTTTCTCAATCCAAAATTTTTGCCATTTTGGTTCGATTTCATTCGGATTATATTGCATTTTCGGAAGTTATATTAAAATTAAATTAATGCAAATTTACGTTTTTTATATGTCATTTGAGCTAGAATGGCGATATTTGTATATTAACAATCAATCCCTAAACCAACACTATGAAAAAAGAATTGATATTTTATTATATCGGTATACTTGTTTTTTTTATTGTCTTAATTTTTTCTGTTAGACATATTGTGAATACAACTCGTATTTTCGTAGGCTATGAAGATGGATTTAATCCTATTCATATCCAATGGAACATAGATCATAAAGATTCTACTTTACGTGTTAAAGATCCAATGTATTTGAGAAATGATTATTATCTAATTGATTATGATGATAAATCTATATTAAAGAATGATACAGTTTTATATGCTGAGTTATTTGGAGATTCTTTAGTATCTAAGGGTAATGCATTGAATGTAGAACCTCCATATTTTCTGTGGAAAGATGCTAAGAATGATACGCTTAAAATTTTTAAACATAATATCACTTTAAAGTTTACGAAACAAAAATATTAAGCCTTTTGTAAATAAAAAGAAAAAGTAGATCCATTTCCTACTTTACTAGTCACATATATTTTTTGTTTGTGTGCTTCTAAAATATGTTTTACGATTGCTAATCCTAAACCAGAACCTCCATTATTCCTGTTTCTAGATTTGTCAACACGATAAAACCGTTCGAAGATACGGTCAATATCTTCTTGTTTTATCCCAACACCTTGATCTTTTATTGATACTTGAATTTTATCATCATATTCTTCAAAGTCAATAGAAATCTCAGTATTTGGATTTGAATAATTAATCGCATTTACTATTAGATTAATTAAAACTTGTTGTATTTTTTGTATATCTCCAACAACTTTTATTGGTTGATGAATAGGATAATTAAGAGAAATTTTGATGTTATTTTTTTCGGCTTTTATTTCCAATAAATCGATTACATCTTGAACAAGAGCAGTTAAGTTGAATACAGAAAATTCTATATTAATTCGTCCGCGTTCCAATTCTGAAATCATATCCAAATCTTTCACTAAATAAATCAAACGATCAACAGATTTATTAATTCGGTTTAAATACTTATCGCGTATAGATTCATCTTCAACACCTCCTTCTATCAGAGTTAATAAATAGCCTTGTACTGAAAACAGAGGAGTTTTTAGTTCGTGAGAAATATTTCCTAAAAAATCTCTACGATAATTTTCTCGTTCATGGAGGAAATCAATTTCTTTGGATTGATCTTCTGTTATTGTTGATATTTTTTGAGAAAGTTCTTCAAAATCAATATGATTAGATTGAAATTGAGGAATGTTTTTAGAAATTTCAGTAAAATCTTTTTTGCGTTGATTTTTTAGAGAAAACCAATAAAATATTGATAATCCAATCAATAACAAAATCATTAAGCTAAAGAAAAACAATTTTTCTTGAAGAATAAATTGAATATTTCCAAACCATAGAAAAGAGAACAAAACAAATCCTAATGCCAAGATTAAAGTACTGAGAAAGGCAAATAGAAAAATGTTTTGAACTTTGAAAGTTGAAGCCATTATGAGCTTTTAGTCATTTATTTTGTATCCTATTCCTTTTATTGTAGAGAATCGATCGTTTCCAAATTTTTCTCGTAATTTTCGCATATGTACGTCAATTGTACGCCCGCCTACAACAACCTCATTTCCCCAAACTTTTTCTAAAATTTCTTCACGTTTAAAAACTCTTTCAGGATTTGAAGCTAGTAAAGCAATTAGTTCAAATTCCTTTCTTGGTAATAAGAAATCTTCTCCTTGGAAATTTACTTTATAAGTTTCACGGTTAATCTCGAAATTATTTAGTTTAATGAATTCATCTTTTGGCGTTTCGTTAGGTTGTTTTAATTTCAATAAAGCATTTAGTTTACTAATTAAAACTTTTGGTTTTATTGGTTTCAAAATATAGTCATTCGCTCCTGCCTCATATCCTGCTAATTGTGAAAAGTCTTCAGCTCGAGCAGAAAGAAAAACAACTAAAGTATCCTTGAAAGAATCTAACTTTCTTAATTCCGCACACATTTCCATTCCATCCATTTGCGGCATCATAACATCTAGTAGAATTAAATCTGGACGAAAAATTTTAGCTTGTTTAAGTCCTTCAATTCCGTTTTGAGCTGTTTCTACTTCAAAACCTTCTTTTTTTAAGTTGTAACCAATAAATTCTAAGATATCTGGTTCGTCGTCAACTAATAAAATTTTAATGTTCTTCATAATTGTTTGTAATAACTAAATAAAATTAGTCGATGTAAAATTAAGCTTAAATTTTAGGAGAAATTAGGTAAAAACATTTCTTAACATTCATTTAAAGTTACGATAATTTCATAACAATTACCTAACAAAATCTTTACAATTTCTAAAAATGTTTTTCATTGGATTGCAGCAACTTTGCCATCAAACAAACACGAATTATACAATTTCAATGAAACGCAATTTAACTTTACTTTTATTATTAGGTTCGGCAGCACTTTTTGCACAAACTAATATTAAGTTAGAAGGAACTTTATTTGATCAAAAAACAAACCAACCACTTTCTGAAAAAACTTTTGTGGTTGAAGGATTAAATATTCAAGCAAAAACAGACGAGAAAGGTCACTACGAAATTTCTGTTCCAGATGATACATATCAATTAGATATTAAAGTAGATGGATATCAATCTGTTTCTCAAAATTTATCAGATTCGAATACATTAAACATGTATTTGAAACCTGTTGATATTAGTAATATTGATTTGACTACAGCTGTTGTAACAGGTAGAAAAGATAAATCTGGAGAAGCTTCTTTACTTAATATACAGAAGAAATCTGTGAAAATGGTAGAGAATATTGGTGCAGCAGAATTGGATCGTAAAGGTGTAAGTGATGCGGCTTCGGCAGTTGCAAAAATGGCTGGAGTAACGAAACAAGAAGGTACAGGAGATGTTTTTGTACGTGGATTAGGAGATCGTTATAATTATACTTCATTGAATGGTTTGCCAGTTCCGTCAGAAAATCCTAGTAATAAGAATATTAAATTAGATTTATTTCCAACTGACGTTATTGATTATATTTCGTTGAGTAAAACATTCAATGTGAGAATGATGGCTGATTTTGGCGGAGCAAATATTGATATTGCATCAAAATTATATGAAGGAAAAGGTTTCTTAGAAATCGGAACAGGATTAAACTTGAATTCTAACGCGATTACCAATAAAAACTTCAACTTACAAGATGGACCAAATTGGTTTGGTTTCCAAAAAACAAAAATTCCAGCAAATGCAACAACCGGATATAATTTTACAAATAGTTTCAATCCTCAATCTAAATCTGCTGTAGCCGGCGGTTTTAATATAAAAGGAGGAAAAAGTTACAAGTTTGAAAACGGAGCAAAATTCGGATTCTTTGCAACAGCTTCTTTTGATAATTCTGCTCAAAGTATCGAGAATGGTTTAGCAGCCTCTGTAAATGCAGAAGGGGCATATTTAAACAATTTGACTGATTATACGAAGAATAGTTACAATACAAACACAACAGGAATGGTTAATTTGTATTATGATTTTAATGCAAATAATAGATTAAGAGTAAATAGTATTTTTATCAACAATACTTCTCAAAGTTTACAAGAATACAAAGGTTATGTACGCGATGTTACTGGAGACGATGAATTAGGTTTTATTCGTCGGGGAACATATGAAAAAAACCAAGTTTTTGTAAACCAATTATTAGGAGATCACAAATTAAATGATAAATCTGAATTTCATTGGGGAGTATCTTATAATACTGTTAAACAAGATATGCCAGATCGTATTCAAAATATTATGCGATTAAAAAAACAGACTGGTGTTTATCTTCTAGCAGATCAAGATGCGTCATTAAATAACCGTTATTATCAAAGTCTTAATGAGAACGAAATATCTGCTAATTTAGAATATAACCATGTTTTTGGAGGAGACTTAAAAGAGTATAAAGCAAGAATTTCTGTTGGATATCAAGGAAGACATAAAGAAAGAGATTTTGAAGCTAATCAGTTTAACTTTAGATTATACAATGGAGGAAATTTAGTTGATCCAAATAATTTGGATGCATTTTTTAATCAATCAAATTATGGATCTAAGTTCGGTATTGTAACTTTTGATATGGAACCAAACGGAAGATACAAACCACAAGAATATAGTGGACAAAAAGATATTCAAGTAGGTTTTGCAGAGGTAGAATATAACTTTAATGATAGGTTAACGGCAGTACTGGGAGTACGTGCGGAGTATCTAAAACAAAGCATTGATTGGTATACAGCTTTATCTAAAGGGGATCGTTCATTCGATCAATTCGAATTATTACCAAGTTTGATGTTACGTTATAAATTAACTGAGAATCAAAACTTCCGTTTTGCAACATCTAAAACCTATACACTTCCTCAATTCAAAGAAACAGCCATGTTTGTTTACGAAGATGTAACAGAAACTTTCCGAGGAAATCCAATGTTATATCCGTCTACAAATTATAATGCCGATATTAAATGGGAATGGTTTCCTAAAAGTGGAGAAGTAATCTCTCTCGGAGGTTTCGGAAAATATATTCAAGATCCAATTAATACTACTACAATTGCTTCATCATCTAATGATATTTCTTACGCAAATACAGGTGATTGGGGATATGCAGTTGGAGCAGAATTAGAAGTTAGAAAGACTATTTTAGATAATAAATCATCTAATCCAGAACAATTAACTGTAGGTCTTAATGCGGCTTACATGTATTCGAATCAAGAGTTGAACAATGAAAAAGTGTATAACGAAACATTGTTTAATGGACAACGTATTAACACCAACTTTACAAATGCAGAAGATGCTTTTACAGGAGCTTCAGACTTCATTTCAAATGCAGATTTATCTTATTCTAAGAAATGGGAGAGAGGAGGAAGCATCATGGCGACTGTGGCTTACAATTACTTCTCTGATCGTATCTATGCACTTGGAACTGAAACAAGAGGTAATCAAGTAGATAAAGGATTTAGCACATTAGATTTTATTTTACGTTCGAAATTGAATAAAAACATTGGAATCAACTTCTCTGCTAAAAATCTTCTAAATCCAACAATAGATCGTGTACAAGAAAACTTGAATGGAGATGTAAAAACTTTGAGTTATAAAAAAGGGATGAACTTCGGATTATCAGTAAACTATCAATTTTAAAAACACAATAAAACAAACACAATAAAACATTTAATTATGAAAAAATCAATTTTAAAACTATTTTTAGTAGGAGCATTTTCAACATTAGCTTTAACAAGTTGTTCTAATGATGATGATAATGGGGGAGAAACTACACCTTCTGGCTTTGTTGCAAACCCTGCTGATTTTCAAGGTGAATTAAAAAGTGGTGATAAAGTAACATTAGATGCATCTAAAACATATTATTTAACAGGAAAGATTCAGGTTAATGATGGTGCAGTTTTAAATATTCCTGCTGGAACAAAAATTGTAGCTCAAGGAGGAACAAAATCATTTATTGCAGTAGCTCAAGGAGGACAAATTTTTGCTAATGGAACTTCTTCTAATCCAGTAGTATTTACTTCAGATAGTAAGACACCAGGATCTTGGGGAGGAGTTGTTTTATGCGGGAAAGCACCAATTAACAAAGCTAAATCTGCTACCGCAGAGGTTTCTGAGTTAACGTATGGGGGAGATGTAACAAACGATAATTCAGGTTCAATTACATATACTCGTATTGAATATGCAGGAGCAATCTTTAATAAAGATAAAGAGTTTAATGGACTTTCTTTGTTTGGAGTAGGTAACGGAACTAAAATTGAATATGTACAAATGTATGCAGGTTCTGATGACGGAATCGAATTCTTTGGAGGTACTGTAAATACAAAATATATCGTATCAAATGAAAACGAAGATGATCAATTTGACTGGACTGAAGGTTGGATAGGAACAAATGAATTTTGGTACGCTAAAGAAGGTCGTAACAAAGGAAATAGAGGTTTAGAAGCTGATAACAATTCAAGTAATAACGAATTATCACCTTTCTCAAATCCTATTATTAAAAATGCAACTTTTATTGGTTTAGGAGGAACATATGAAGGATCAGAAAATCAAGCAATGAAATTGCGTGAAGGAACTAAAGGTAAATTTGAGAATTTAGTATTAGCTAATTGGGCAAAAGGAATTGATATTGAGCATGATGTTACATTAAGCTGGATTCCGAAAGATTTATTCATCAAAAATGTTCAATTTATTAATGTTGGAGTTGAAGCTACAGGTAAAAATAAAGCAGGAGCCTCAATTGATGTTTCTAATGCTTATTCTAAAGCCAATAATACTGGAGCTGGAAATGGTGTAGATACTCCAACTTGGGCAAAAGGATGGACAGTTGGTCTATAATTAAAACTATATAATGATTAAACTTTTCTTATAAAAAAGTTCTTCGTGTTTGTAAATCGCTTTTTTGGGTTCTCCAAAGAAGCGATTTTCGTTTATTATAACTATTTTATTTTAAATCATTAAAAATAGTTATTTAGAAAAATTCCACGTAAGGCAAAGTATTTGTACATTTGTACTCTTAAGAATTGAAATAATGGCATTAACAGAAGAACAATTGGATTCGATAGGAGAAAAATTGGTTGAAAAATTCAAAACAGTTTATGATCCTGAGATTCCTGTTGATATATACGAATTGGGATTAGTATACGATGCTCAGGTAAATGCAGATGGTGAAGTAAAAGTTACGATGACCCTTACATCGCCAAACTGTCCTGTTGCAGAAAGTTTACCTGTTGAGGTAGAACAGCGCGTAGAAGAGATAGAATATGTAACTAAATGTTACGTAGAAATTACGTTCGATCCACCTTGGGATAGAGATATGATGAGCGAAGAAGCAAAATTCGAATTAGGAATGTTATAACTTAACATTCCTAATTTTTTTGTACCTTAAAACCAACAAACTAAAAAACACTAAAATATATGGGATCTACTATAGGAATACTATTATTTATAGGAATAATTATATTATTCTTATTCATTTTTACTGTTAAACAACAAACAGCAATCGTAATTGAACGTTTTGGAAAATTTCATAGTATACGAAATCCAGGATTGCAATTCAAAATTCCGATTGTAGATAGAATAGCAGGAAAAATGTCACTTAAAATTCAACAATTAGATGTTGTTGTCGAAACTAAAACAAAAGATGATGTATTTGTTCGATTGAAAGTTTCTGTTCAATATCAAGTCATTAAAAATCAAGTTTATGATGCATTCTATAAATTAGATAATCCTTATACGCAAATAACTTCTTTCGTTTTTGATGTTGTCCGAGCTGAGGTTCCAAAACTTCGTTTAGATGATGTTTTCGAGAAGAAAGATGATATTGCAGTAGCAGTAAAAAGTGAATTGCAAGAAGCAATGAATTCATATGGTTACGAAATAGTCAAAACATTGGTAACCGATATTGATCCAGATGAGCAAGTAAAGCATGCGATGAACCGTATTAATGCTGCGGAACGTGAAAAATTAGCGGCGCAATATGAAGGTGATGCTGCACGTATTTTGATTGTAGAAAAAGCAAGAGCCGAGGCAGAATCGAAGCGTTTACAAGGACAAGGTATTGCAGATCAGCGTCGTGAAATTGCAAAAGGTTTATTAGAATCTGTTGACGTGTTGAATGGAGCGGGAATCACCTCGCAAGAGGCTTCTGCGCTAATTGTGGTAACACAACATTATGATACATTGCAAGCGATTGGAGAAAAATCTGGAAGCAAATTAGTTTTGTTGCCAAATTCACCAACTGCAGCTTCTGAAATGCTGAATACAATGGTTACTTCGTTTACCGCAGCACATGAACTGAATGAGCCTCAAATAACAAAAGAAGATAATCCAGCTCAACGAAAAAATAAACCAAATCAAGGAGATTCGTTTACTTTTCCAGAACATCCTTAGAAAATCATTATATGAAGTATTTTAAGTATATTCTTAATATTATATGAAAGACAAATCCACTTATTATATGAAAGACAAATCCACTAAAAAAAGAAACTTAAATAAGTGTTATTTTTTGTTTTTGATAACCGTTTTAATGGTTATTCCGTTATATGGACAATCTAATAAAATGATTAATCAGGATTCTATCAATCAATCGAAATTATATAATGAGTTTAGAATTGATTTTGATAAATATGAAAAGCAATATGGTCATTATATTCAGACAAATAATGTGAAAATGCATTATTTAGAGTGGGGAAACCCTAAAAATCCTATCAATTATTTATACACCTTTTACTTCAAAAACAGCTTTTGGCGCTTCGACACATCAATTAAATCCAAAAATTATTTACAGAAATTTAGATAAACCTATGTTGATTTTTGATCCAATAAACAATCAAGATTGGTTTGATTTTAAAGCTGAAAATGAAAAATTAACCAATGAACATAAAGCTTATATAACGCATAAAGTTTATGAAAAAACATGGCATGGAGTAAAAGATGAAAGACCGAAAGAAGTTTTAAATGATATAAAGTTATTTTTACAATCAAATAAAATAATTAAGTAAAACTAAATATTGTAATGATAATTAACGATTTAAATGATCAAGTCGTAAGAATTAACGATTTTAATACAAATTGTATCACTTTAATTTTTGAGAATATTAATTATCGTTTTGATTTTCTTGGTAAAAAGGAAGCTTTCTTAAAAGAAAAAAATGAATGTAAGTTATTGTTGTTTTCTGATCATCCATTATTAATTGATTACAATGAAAGTTTTTTAGAAATTTTCTTAAATTCAAAACCACAAAACATAGATTTTTTTCTAGAAAATATAGAAAGGATTATTCATAATAGAGTTCTAGGCTTTCGAGAATTAAAAGATTATTTAAACAAATCAAATTTAGATTTTGAAACTTTTTTAAAGAATATAAATGAAGGAAATGGAAAATTTCTGAACGCTCCATTTTCAATAATTAATGAGATAGAGAAATTTTTTATCGAAAATAATAACTGGTTTTTAAAACTTTTGGAGAGCCGAAAAATTTTAAAAACCAGTTATTAATTTTAGATAATCAATATGTTATTGCAACTGAATTTAAACTAAAATAAAACTAAAAGCCACTTCGATGAAGTGGCTTTCTAATATCTCAATACTTATATCTAAAATCTAAGTCTATCCAACTTGAACACCGTTTGGCGTTTCTTCTTCTGGATTTACAAACGTTAATTTTCCGTCTGCTTTATCAGCGAATAATAACATTCCGTTCGATTCGATTCCACGAATTTTACGAGGCGCTAAATTTGCTAATACCATTGCTTGTTTACCAACGATTTCTTCTAACGTAAAATGTTCTGCAATACCAGAAACAATTGTACGAACGTCCATTCCTGTATCTACTTTTAGTTCGAATAATTTGTCTGCTTTTTCAACTTTTTTCGCTTCTAAAATAGTTCCGATACGGATATCCATTTTTTGGAAATCATCAAAAGAAATCAATTCTTTTTGAGGCTCTGCGTTTGGATTTGTCATATTATTTTTGACTTTACTTTCGTTTAATTTATTGATTTGTGCTTCGATGGCTTCGTCTTCAATTTTCGCAAAAATTAATTCAGATTGTCCTAATTGATGTCCAGCTTTTACAAATTCGTCTGTTGATTCTAAATCATCCCAACTCATTTTTTCTACATTCATCATTGCTAATATTTTCTCAGAAGCAAACGGAATAAATGGTTCTCCCAATTGTCCTAATGCAGCAGCAATTTGCGTTGCTGTGTACATAATTCCTTTTACAGCTTCTGGATCATCACCTTTTTTCCAAGGTTCTTGCGCTTGTAAAAATTGATTTCCAAGACGAGCTAAATTCATATATTCTGTCAACGCAGCACGGAATTCATATTTCTCTAAATGATCACCGATACGTTTTGCAAAATATTTGATTTCAGTTAATTCTTCAAATTCTATTGTTTTTGTAGGAACAATTCCTTCGTAATATTTGTGAGAAAGTACCATTACGCGGTTGATAAAGTTTCCTAAAATTCCAACTAATTCAGAATTATTCTTTGTCTGGAAATCTTTCCACGTAAAGTTATTGTCTTTATTTTCAGGCATATTTGCCGTCAATACATAACGTAATGTATCTTGTTGATTTGGAAAATCTTCTAAATATTCGTGCGCCCAAACAGCCCAATTACGAGAAGTTGAGATTTTATCATCTTCTAAATTCAAGAATTCGTTTGCAGGAACATTGTCTGGCATAATATAATCGCCATGCGCTTTCATCATTGTTGGGAAAATGATACAGTGGAAAACGATATTGTCTTTCCCGATAAAATGAACCAATTTCGTTTCTTCGTTTTGCCAATAATCTTTCCAGTTTTTACCATTTTGCTCCGCCCATTCTTGCGTGAAAGAAATATAACCAATTGGAGCATCGAACCAAACATACATTACTTTTCCTTCAGCTCCATCAACAGGAACAGGAATTCCCCAGTTCAAATCGCGTGTCATAGCACGAGGTTTTAAACCATCGTCTAACCATGATTTTACTTGACCATAAACACTCGATTTCCAATCATTTTTGTGACCTTCTAAAATCCATTTTGATAAGAAATTTTGGTATTGATTTAATGGCAAATACCAGTTTTTAGTTTCTTTTCTGATTGGAGTATTTCCAGATAAAGCAGAACGAGGATTAATCAATTCTTCTGGGCTTAATGTTGAGCCACATTTCTCACATTGATCTCCATAAGCATCAGGATTTCCACATTTAGGACATTCACCACGAATGTATCGATCTGCTAAAAATTCATGCGCATCTTCATCGTAAAATTGTTCTGTAACATCTTCTGTAAACTTGTTGTTATCATACAACGTTTTGAAGAAATCTTGAGCAACTTCTCTGTGTTTATCTGATGTTGTACGAGAATAAATATCGAACGTTACACCAAAATTAGCCAATGTATTTTTGATATTTTCGTGGTAACGATCAACAATATCTTGTGGCGTAACACCTTCCTTTTTGGCACGAATTGTAATTGGAATACCATGTTCGTCAGAACCTCCAATAAATGCTACATCTTTTCCTTTTCTTCGTAAAAAACGTGCATAAATATCAGAAGGAACGTAAACACCTGCCATGTGACCAATGTGCAATGGTCCGTTAGCATAAGGTAAAGCCGCTGTAATTGTATATCTTTTTGGTTGACTCATTTGCTTAAAATCTATAAGCGACAAAGATACGATTTGTTGTTTGTTTTGTTAAAACCTTTTTCTAATTTTATAAGGTTAATCAATTTATGAAGGAATGAATATTAGGAAAGAAGAGAAAAGCGATTATGAACAAGTTTTTGAATTGATTGAAAAGGCATTTGAAAATGAAGAATATAGTGATCGTCGTGAACAATTTTTAGTTGAACGATTACGAAAGTCTGATGATTTCGTTCCTGACTTGTCTATTGTTTTTGAAATGAATGGACTTATTGTTGGTTATGTTTTATTGACAAAGATTAAAATTAATCATTCAGATTTTTCTTACGATTCTTTAGCGCTTGCTCCTGTGGCGGTTTTACCTAATTATCAAGGAAATGGAATTGGTGGTCATTTAATAGAATTTGCGCATAAGAAAGCGAGAGAATTAGGTTTTGAATCGATCATTTTATTAGGACATCCAACTTATTATCCTAAATTTGGTTACCGAAAAGCGTCTGACTTTGATATTCAGTTACCTTTTGATGTTCTTGATGAAAATTGTATGGCAATTGAGTTGGTTGAAGGTGCGCTGAAAAATGTAAATGGAATGGTAGAATATCCGAAAGAATTCTATCAATAATAAAAATATTTCCTATGGAAGAAAAGGCTGCTGTAACGCCAAATGAGGTGGTAACAGATACAATTACGAACTTATTTACGTATGCTAATTATTTTTTGGTTGCAGCGCTTGTTGTGTTGTTAACGTATATGACGATTCGAGACTTTAAGAAAAAACAACGCGAAAAGAAATTGGCACAAGAACGTGAAGCGTACAACAATCAGTTTGATAACGAAGAGGAAAAAGAAGAATTATAAATCATAAAAAATAGCCACCCAATTTTGAGTGGCTATTTTTATTATATCAATTTAATTATTGACCTTCTTCATCCGGAACTTCATAGTTTTCGCCTACGCTTTCACTACCACTTCCTTCTATGATTGGACCTGGATCGTAGATTTGATCATACTGATGAAATCCATATGTATTAGAACAATCCCAATGTTTTTCGATGTCTTTTGGTTTTTCAAATTTATCTCCAGCAGTTACTCCAAATTTACCTCCTTCTTTATAAACTCCTTGCATATAGTAAGCCCAAATAGGTAAAGCTGTATTTGCTCCTTGCCCTGTAGCTGTACTCGCAAAGTGTGCAAATCGGTCTTCTGCACCAACCCAAACTCCAGTAACTAAATTTGGCGTTAATCCCATGAACCAACCATCAGAGTTTTCATTCGTTGTACCTGTTTTACCTGCAATTTCGGCAGTTAATCCATAACGATTTCTTAATCTGGCACCAGAACCTCTATCTACAACACCTTTCATCAAGTCAATCATTGTATATGCTACATTTTCGTTTACAACTTCACGAGTTTTTGGTGTATAATCTTTTATAACTTTACCTTGCTTATCTTCTATTCTTAAAATCAATTGAGGTTTAATGTAAATACCTCCATTTGCAAAGGCACTCATTGCTCCTACCATTTCATATAAAGATAAGTCAGCAGAACCTAATGCAATAGTAGGATCTTTTACTATTGGAGATTCAACTCCTAAATCTCGTGTCATTTGTATAACAGGTTCAGTACCTGTTTGCATGATTAAACGTGCGGCAACAATATTTGTAGAATATGCTAAAGCTGTTCTTAAATCTTGCGAACCTCCGTATTTTCCATTAGCGTTACGTGGAGACCATTTACCTGGAATTCTTTCGTTTGAAACTGTATGACAAGGAGTTAATCCTAATTGGTTAATCGCAGTTGCATAAACAAACGGTTTGAATGTAGAACCTACCTGACGACGTGCTTGTTTTACGTGATCAAATTTGAAATAGTTCCAATCGATTCCTCCAACCCAAGCTTTAATTGTACCATCTTTAGGATCCATTGACATCAAACCAGCTTGTAAGATATGTTTGTGATATTCGATAGAATCCATCAATGTTTTATTCTTTTTGTATTGAATTCCATTCCATGTAAAGAATTGAACAGAATCTCGTGGTGTATTGAAAACAGTTTCGATTTCTGCATCAGATTTACCTTCTGCTTTCATTTTTTTATACAAATCTGTACGAGCCATAGCTTGCTTAAAGATTTGAGTTCTTTTTGCAGCAGAGATATTATAAAATGGTGCTAAACTACGTCCTCGTTGTTCTCCAAAGAATTGATCTTGTAAAACTTTTAATTGTTTTTTAACCGCTTCTTCAGCTAAATTTTGCATTCTTGAATCTAATGTAACATAGATTTTAAGACCATCCTTCTCCAGGTTATATGATTTTCCTGTTTCTTTTTCATATTCAGCCATCCACTCTGTGATTTCTTTACGTAAAGCAGATTTGAAATAAGCAGAATGTGATTCATCATGTTTCATAATATCTTGCTTATCCGTAACTAAAGGAGCATTTTGAGCAGCTTCTCCTTCAGCTTGAGAAATCTTGTTGTATTTCATCATTTGCTTTAAGACAAGATTTCTTTGCTTTTTAGAAACTTCAGGATATTTTACAGGATTATAAGCTACAGGATTTTGAAACATCGAAACCAATGTTGCAGCTTCATCTAAATTTAATTCTTTCGTTGTTTTATTGAAATAAACTTTAGAAGCAGATTCAATTCCTTTTGCATTATAGATAAAGTCGAACTTATTGAAATACATTGCAATAATTTCTTCTTTTGTATATAATTTTTCTAACTGAACAGAAGTTACCCATTCTTTTAATTTCTGTAAAACACGTTTTACTTTATTAGAAGAAGGATCTTTTGTGTACAATTGTTTTGCCAACTGCTGCGTAATAGTAGAACCACCTCCAGATTCTCCTCCAGAAGTAATTGCACGAGCTGCTGCTTTAATGTCTACACCTGAGTGATCAAAGAAACGAACGTCCTCTTTTGCTAACAATGCGTCAACTAAATGCGGTGGCAAATCTTTGTAATCTACTGGTGTTCTGCGTTCTGCTTCGAAACGATCTAACAAAACACCATCAGAAGAAATAATTTCTGATGAAACATAAATATCAGGATTTTCTAAATCACGTACATTGGGAATTTCACCTAACCATCCGTTAGATGTCGCCCAAAAGATTCCGAAAATTCCTAATACGGCACAAAAAAACAGTACCCAAATAGTAACGATTATTTTTTTGGCTAATGAAAAGCTATTGAACTTCTTTTTTGCTTTAGAAGTTTTGCTTGTTTTAGGATTTTTATTGTTTTCCATTCTGTATTATTCAGCTTTATCAACAATCAAACTAATGTCTTCGATTCCTTTCAAATTCTTTGTTCGCATACCTTGCCAAACTTTTAGTTGATAGCGACCAGAGTCTTTTATTGGCAAATTTTCACGATAAACCAACATCATTTCTTTTGTTGTCATTCCTTTACCAATCCAACTTCCATCAGGATTTGCAATGTAATATTGTAAGGTATCAATCATTTCATTTCCTTTAGGATCGATGAATTTCGTGAACAAATATAAGTTACTATATTCATACGACGTATTATTTCTTAACACAAATCCAATGTTAACAGCCGAAGGTTTAGGATCTTTTACATCAAACGTAAAGGTTTGAGGCTGATTGCTCTTCCATTCATCTTTCACATCTTTTGTGTCTTGATAATAGTGTTTAGCCTCGCAACTAAACAATAAAAAGACTAAAATAAAAAGCAAACTACTGTTGCGTATCATCTGGTTTTGGCCCACGATTAAATCTTTTTTTATTTCGATTCTTCGATTTATTTGGATTCGGTTGAGAATTATTTGCTTGACTCTCGTCCTTAGTTTTCGGTTTTTGCTCAGCATTTTGATTATTTTGCTGAGGTTGTTTTTTTGGTTGTTGAGTTGACTGATTAGCTTGATTATTTTGTTGGCTATTATTGCTTGGATTGTTCGGTTTTCGCTTTTGTTGATTACGATTGCGAGTATTTCCTTGCGGCTTTTGCTGATCAGTATTTTGTTGAGCTTGTTGCTCTTTCACCTGAGTTGGCTGTTGCTTCTCTTTTGGCTGATTTTGTTGTTGTTGATTCTGATTAGGATTCGAATTTTTGTTCGGTCTATTTTGATTATTCTTTTTAGACTGATTTGGATTCTTTCCTTGTTTATTTTCAGGACGATTTACTTTATCTTTCGCTTCATTCGGCTGTTTTTGTTTTGCCTTCTGAGGTTTCAGATTATTAGCATTCGCTGCAACTTTTTCGTTTCCAGAATTTTGATTATTCTTAATTCTTTTACGTTTTTTGTTTTGCTTTTCTTTACGTTCAAAACGTTCTAAAGAATCTTCACCAATTACATCTGTAAAATCTGGTTTCGACTCTTCTACATTTTTAGCTAAATCTTCTAAAGGTTCAGTTTTTTGACCTTTTGCAGTAATTGCTAAAAATTCTTGAATATCGTCTACCGAAAATTTGTACCAAACAATCCCTCCTTTGTCATAAGCAAACCACATTTCTTTCTTGAAAACGTCTATTTTAACACAATGTGCCCAACCTTTTTCAGTCTCGAAACGGCTTTCCATTGACGGAAAACTATTTAATGCATCCAAATATGAATCCAATTCAAAATTTAAACAACATTTTAATTTACCACATTGTCCAGCTAACTTTTGCGAGTTAATTGACAATTGTTGATAACGTGCCGCAGCAGTGCTCACAGAGCGGAAATCTGTTAACCAAGTCGAACAACATAATTCGCGTCCACAAGATCCAATTCCCCCAACTTTTGCTGCTTCTTGACGATATCCGATTTGTTTCATCTCAATTCTTACGCCAAATTTCCCAGCGTACTCTTTGATTAATTGACGGAAATCGACACGTCCTTCTGCTGTATAATAAAATGTAACTTTCGCTCCATCTCCTTGGTACTCAACATCACAAATTTTCATTTCCAAATTAAGGTTTTTCGCCATAATTCGAGAATCAACCATTGTTTGTTTTTCTCTATCACGAAACTCTACCCAAGTTTCTATATCTTTTTGGTTCGCTTTGCGATAAACCTTCTTGACATCTTCCGCAGTCCACGAAAGATTCTTCTTTTTCATCTGGATTCTAACAAGCTCACCCGTAAGTGTAACAACCCCAATATCATGACCAGGTGTTCCTTCAACAGCGATTACATCGCCAATATTTAGAGATATGTTGTTTTCGTTTTTATAATAAAACTTTCGATCGTTTTTGAAACGAACTTCCACAAAATTGAACTTTTCTTGTCCATTTGGAAGTTGCATATTCGATAACCAATCAAAAACTGATAATTTTCCACAACCATCAGTGCCACAAGCACCATTATTGTTACATCCTTTCGGAAGGCCATTAGAAGTTCCACAAGATCCACATCCCATGCTTCTATAATTTTTTTAAATGACAACACAAAGGTATGAAAATATTTTTCTGAATTTGTGAAATCATTTCGGTTATGAAATTGATTTTAAATTGAATCAAAAATTTCTGAAAATGAATAGGTTTGATCTAATCTTACACCTTTTTCTGTTAATTTTAACGTGGCCAATTCGTTGACATGATCGTGTTCAAAAAACAAAATATACTCATTTTCGACAGCTTTTTGTAAAAACGTTCCTTTTTCTTCAACTGTTATTAAAGGTCGTGTATCAAACCCAATGATATAAATTAGCGGAATATGTCCTACAGTTGGGATTAAATCTGCGATATAAACTATTTTTTTGCCTTTGTATGTAATGATTGGTAACATTTGCTTTTCGGTATGTCCATCCACAAATAAAATATCAAAACCAAGTGGAGAGTTTTCTAAAATTGATCCATTTTGAGGTAAATCAATCAAATTAAGTTGTCCACTTTCTTGTAGAGGTAAAATATTTTCTTTCAGGAAAGATGCTTTTTCGCGAGGATTTGGATTTACAGCCCAATCCCAATGATTCGCATTTGACCAAAATTTTGCGTTTTTGAATGAAGCTTCTAAATAATCTTTCTCTTTGTTGTATCGAATTGCTCCTCCGCAATGGTCAAAATGTAAATGCGTCAAGAAAACATCTGTAATATCATCGCGATGAAAACCATGTTTGGCTAAAGAATTATCCAAAGTAGCATCGCCCCATAAATAATAAAAACCAAAGAATTTTGCATCTTGTTTAGTTCCGATTCCTGTATCAATCAAAATTAATCTTTCGCCATCTTCGATTAATAGACATCTCATCGCAAGATTTATTAAATTTCTATCATCAGCAGGATTAGTTTTATTCCAAATAGATTTTGGTACAATTCCGAACATGGCACCGCCATCTAATTTAAAATTTCCTGTTTCTATTGTATATAATTTCATTTTTATGTGGTTTTATTTTGTTGAATTTTTGTTTTACGAAGATAAAAAATAGAATATTATTTAAAATAAATATCTATTATAGAATTGAACGACTTAAATTTGCAAAAATTTTGATACAATGGCAAAAGAAGTTCGTGTAAGATTTGCGCCAAGTCCAACAGGTGCGTTACACATCGGAGGAGTCCGTACTGCGTTATACAATTATCTTTTCGCAAAACATAATAACGGAAAATTCTTATTAAGAATAGAGGATACAGACCAAACACGTTATGTGGAAGGTGCTGAACAATATATTATCGATTCGTTGAAATGGTTAGGCTTAACTCCTGATGAAGGTGTTGGTTTTGGTGGAGATTTAGGTTCTTATCGTCAATCGGAGCGTAAAGAAATCTACAAACAATATGTAGACGAATTATTAGCTTCTGGAAATGCATATTATGCGTTTGATACGGCAGAAGAATTAGATGCTGCGCGTGCAAAAGCAGAAGAAAATAAAGAAACATTTATCTATAATTGGTCAACAAGAGGAAAATTGAAAAACTCTTTATCGTTGACAGAAACTGAATCAAAAGCTTTAATTGAGAATGGAACTCCTTATGTGATTCGTTTCAAAATTGATGATTCGCGTACAGTTTTATTGGATGATATGATTCGTGGTAAAATTTCGATTGATGCAGCAACTTTAGATGATAAAGTTTTGTTTAAATCTGATGGAATGCCGACGTATCACTTAGCTAATATTGTAGACGATCATTTGATGGGAATTTCTCACGTAATTCGTGGAGAAGAATGGTTACCATCAATGGCTTTACACGAATTATTGTATGATGCATTTGGTTGGGAAGCGCCTCGTTTCGCTCATTTACCATTAATCCTAAAACCAGAAGGAAAAGGAAAATTAAGTAAACGTGATGGAGACAAGCACGGATTTCCAGTTTTCCCAATGGAATGGAAAACAGAAGAAGGAATTGCAAAAGGATACAAACAAGAAGGGTATTTCCCAGATGCAGTGTTGAATATGTTAGCTTTGTTAGGATGGAATTCTGGAACTGATCAAGAGATTTTTACAATGGAAGAATTGATTCAATTATTTTCATTAGAAAAAGTTTCGAAATCGGGTGCACGTTTTTCTCCAGAAAAAGCGACTTGGTTTAATCATCAATATTTACAACAAAAATCGGTTGAAGAATTATTGCCTTCTTTCGAAGAAGTTTTAAAAGAAAACGGAATCGAAGCGAATCCAGCTTTAGATGCAAAAGTGGTTGAATTGTTAAAAGAAAGAGCAAACTTTGTGAAAGATATTTTTGAGCAAGGTCAATTCTTTTATACAGCTCCTTCTTCTTACGACGAAAAAGCAGCTAAAAAAGCTTGGAAAGATGATTCGAAAGAGATTTTAGGAAAATTTGTTGAAGTTTTAAATTCATCAGAATTTACTGCTGAAATTTTACATGATGCAATGGCAGAATTTGTTACAGCTCAAGAAATTGGATTTGGAAAAATCGGAATGCCTTTACGTCTTAGTTTAGTTGGTGCATTACAAGGACCAGATGTTCCTGTAATTATGGCAACTTTAGGAAAAGAGGAAACGATTGCGCGTATCAACAAAGCGATTGAAGTTTTAGGATAAAATTATTTCTATCATAAATAAAAAAGCCATTTGCATTGCAAATGGCTTTTCTGTTATAAATTGATTTTGACTTCGTCTAATTGATTAAGTTCTTCTTGAGAGAATATTCTATAATTGACTTTAAATGTTTTGCCAAGCGGAACTTCTAACGAAAAACCTCCAGCGCCAATTGCATCAATTACATCTAATTCGAAATGTGCATGTTTCCAATATTCGAACAAATCTTTGTCAACCCAAAATTCTACTCCATCAATTTCTCCAATGCAAACATCTTTGTATCGAAGATAAAATTCTCCTTTTCTGAAACATTGTGGTTGTGTTCCTTCACAACATCCTCCTGCTTGGTATAGCATCAGATCACCATGCTTGACTTTTAATTCAACAAGAAGTTTTTTTGCTTTATCAGATGCAGATATACGATTAATTGATTTCATACAGAAGAATTTTTTTTTAAGTTGTACCAGCTATATCTAATACTATTCGACCATCAATTTGACCTTTTTTCATTTTGTCAAAAACATCATTAATGTCTTCTAATTTAGCTGGTGTTACAGTAGCTTTTACCAAACCTTCGTTAGCAAAATCTAATGCTTCTTGTAAGTCTTTTCTTGTTCCAACAATAGAACCTCTTACGGTGATTCGTTTTAGAACAGTTTCAAAAATAGGTAGTTCGAATGATCCTGGAGGTAATCCGTTTAAAGCAATTGTTCCTTTACGTCTTAATACATCAATTCCTTGTTTAAAAGCAATTGGAGATACTGCAGTAATTAGAGCTCCATGCATTCCCCCAACTTCTTTATGCAAAAATTTTCCAGGATCTGTATTTTTAGCATTGACAGTTATATCAGCTCCCAGTTTTGTTGCTAGATCTAGTTTGTCATCAGCAATATCTATAGCAGCAACTTTCAATCCCATTGCTTTTGCGTATTGTACAGCGACATGTCCTAAGCCTCCAATTCCAGAAATAGCAACCCATTCACCAGGTTTAGTATCCGTTTCTTTTAATCCTTTATACACTGTTACACCAGCACATAAAATTGGAGCTATTTCTAGAAAGTTTGTATTCGATTTTAAATGCCCTACATACCTAGAGTCTGCAATTACATATTCAGCAAATCCACCATCTACACTATATCCACCATTTTGTTGAGCTTCGCAAAGTGTTTCCCATCCAGTAATACAATGATCACAACATCCACAAGCGCTATATAACCAAGGAACACCAACAGCGTCACCTTCTTTCACTTGAGCTTCTGGTCCACATGCTACGACAATACCAACCCCTTCGTGTCCAGGAATTAAAGGCATTTTAGCTTTTACAGGCCAATCTCCATCAATTGCATGTAAATCTGTATGACAAACACCACATGCGATTACTTTTACGAGAACTTCATATTGCCCAGGAGTTTTTACTGGAACTTCTTGAATTTTTAAAGGTTGTCCATATCCTTGTACAACCGCCGCTTTCATTGTTTTTGGAATCATAATATTATGGTTTTAAATTATTATTAAAATAGATATCAATGGTAGCATTAAAAAACAAAAAATATCTCATTCCGAATATTCTGGAATAAGATATTTTAAATGTTTTGACTAGAAGAATCCAAGTTTCTTTTTGCTATAAGAAATTAACATGTTTTTAGTTTGACGATAATGGTCTAGCATCATTTTGTGGTTTTCACGTCCGATACCAGATTGTTTATAACCTCCGAAAGGCGCTCCTGCAGGATAACTATGATATTGATTTACCCAAACACGACCAGCCTGAATTGCACGAGGAATTTGATACAATTGATGTGCATCACGTGTCCAAACACCAGCTCCTAAGCCATAAATTGTGTCATTAGCAAGTTCGATAGCTTCTGCTTCATCTTTGAAAGTTGTTACAGCTAACACAGGTCCAAAAATTTCTTCTTGGAAAATACGCATCTTGTTATTTCCTTTAAATAACGTTGGTTTGATGTAAAAACCATCTTCGATATCTCCTTGCAAATGATTTGCATCTCCACCAGTTAAAACTTCTGCACCTTCTTCTTTTCCTAAATTAATATAACTTAAAATTTTGTCATATTGAATTTGAGAAGCTTGAGCTCCAATCATTGTTTCTGGATCAAGAGGATTTCCTGCTTTAATTGCATTTACACGCTCTACAACTCGTTCAATAAATTTATCATAAATAGATTCTTGAATTAATAAACGCGAAGGGCATGTACAAATTTCACCTTGATTTAAAGCAAATAATACTGCACCTTCAATTGCCTTATCTAAAAAATCATCGTCGTGATCCATTACAGATTCGAAGAATACATTAGGCGATTTACCACCTAATTCTAACGTAACTGGAATAATATTTTCTGTTGCATATTGCATTACAAAACGCCCAGTAGCTGTTGATCCTGTAAATGCAGCTTTAGATACTTTAGGATTTGTAACCAATGCGCGACCTAATTCTCCTCCGAAACCATTAACAATGTTAACAACCCCTGGAGGTAATAAATCTCCAATTAATTCGAATAAATATAAAATAGAGATAGGAGTAGATTCTGCAGGTTTTAGAACTACACAGTTTCCAGCAGCTAAAGCTGGTGCCAATTTCCAAACAGCCATTAAAATAGGAAAGTTCCAAGGGATAATTTGAGCAACGACTCCAATTGGTTCGTGAATAATAATTGAAACTGTATCTTTATCTAATTCGTTGATAGAACCTTCTTCTGCACGAATTACCGAAGCAAAATATCTGAAATGATCAATTGCTAAAGGGATGTCAGCATTTAAAGTTTCACGAACAGGCTTTCCATTGTCATAAGTTTCGACAGCTGCAACATTCTGTAAATTTTCTTCAATTCTATCCGCAATTTTATTCAAAATAATACTTCGTTGTGTTGGAGAAGTTTGACTCCAACTTTTGAAAGCTTCGTGAGCAGCATCTACTGCTTTTGCTAAATCTTCTTCAGAAGAGTGGGCAGCTTTAGTAAAAACTTTTCCCGTAAGTGGTGTTACAACATCAAAATATTTTCCGTTTGTAGGAGGTGTAAATTGACCATTGATATAATTATCATAATGATCTTTGAAAGTAGGTACATTAACTAAGTTTCCCATTTTATTATGTTTTTTATAATTTGAATTTTCTCTAATATATTCAAAATCATTCAATAATTATGTTTATAAAAAGTTAATTCTATTTGGTATAAAATTTGTACATTTGGCATCCGTCAATTATTTATTGACAACTTATTAATGGGGCTGACTGGTTTTGACAGCAGGGCCAATGGGTAAGTAAGCATGCAGTGATAGGTTGTGTACTCACTTTAATCAGGCACTTCAACTTTTTAACTGGCAACGAAGAGTACGCTTTAGCTGCATAATTCTGAATTTTAGTAAGAATACGCCACGTCTATACAAGGTATAGAAGCTGAATGTCCCTCAAAAGCCTTGACTTACGGCGTTTGATACAGGGACACGGGAAAGTAAGAATAGAAACCTTAGTGCATCGGATAGGTTTCGAGATTTTAGATGATAAGCGGTTGACAGAGTGTTTATTCTCAGGATATCGTCGAAAATTAATAATAAACTAAGCATGTAGAAAGCTTATTTGTTGCTTGTTTGGACGCGGGTTCGAATCCCGCCAGCTCCACAACTTTTAATAGTTGATAATAAAACTTTTATTAAAAATCTTCTGTTTCAGGAGGTTTTTTCTTTTTAAGACTTTACTTCTATTAACTACTATTAAATTTTTCATCCGTTTTTTCATCCGTTTTTGTAATTTTATAAAAATTATAATTTATGAATGTCACTTTTGTATTAGCAAAACCATCGGTGTCTATAGAGACTACTATTGAGATGGTTGTGAGATGGGATTCTCAACAATTAAGAATAAGTACTAAGAATAAGGTTTTACCTAAAAATTGGAATCCTTTAAAGATGAGGGTAAAAGATTCAAATTATAATAAAAATGGTTTGGAAATCAATTCACATTTAGAGAAGATGAAATCTGCCGCAACAGATGTGTATTTGTTTTTGAACAATGAATTAGGAAGAACGCCATTGAAACAAGAGTTTAAGTTGGAATTCAAAAATCATTTCTTTAATGGTGGTAAAATTGATTCTAAAGCAAAAATTAAAACGGTAGTAGAAGCATTTGATTTGTATATCAGAACTCAGAAGTATTTAACAGAATCCTCAATTAAAACAATTAACCTAGCAAAGAAAAATATTATTGATTATCAATTGCGCAATAAAGAAATAGCAACATTAGATAATTTTGATATTAATATGAGGAATGAACTTGTTGATTATTTATTTGAATTAGAATATGCTGGAACAACCATATATCGCCGATTAAAATATGTAAGAACAATATTAAGATTTGCGGAAGATTTGGAATATACGGTCCATCCGTACTATAAAGCTAAGTCATTCTTAACTAAAGACGAGGAATCTTATCAAATTGCATTAACGGAGGAAGAGTTGAATGAACTTATTAACTTAGATTTGAATTATGATAATTCACTTGAATTAGTTCGAGATCAATTTTTAGCACTTGTAATAACTGGTCAAAGGTTTTCGGATCTTGATAAGATAACTTCGAACTATGTTGAAGATGATGGGGCACTAAAATTTATTCAGGAGAAAACCAAAATATCAGTTCAGTTTCCGTTGATGAAAAATCTGAAATTAATTTTAGATAAATATCCATCAGGTTGGCCAATTCGATATTCTAACCAGAAGTTTAATAAGAAACTTCAAGTTATAGCTAAGAAGTGTAAATTATTGGAACGTTCTCTGATTAATAATGAAGAGATTAAAAGGATGGATCGAATTTCATCACATACTGCACGTAGAACTTTCGTTACAATTTATTACTCAAAGGGTGTTCCGTTAGATATTATAATGTTAGCAACTGGTCACAAACAAGAAAAGACAGTTAAAGGTTACATAAAGATGAGTAAAACGCAAGAAGCAAAATTACTGGAGATGGTTCTTAAAGATGTAGAAATTAAAATTGATTAAGACAAAAAGCTATAAGTTTTTTATAAATTCTAAAAAAAAATCTGAAATTATTTTTGTTTATAAAATATGTCAGGTTATTTAGTTCCAAAAGATAAAAAATGACAAAATTATTATGGAACGAGGCTTTCATTCAGCAAATCGTTAAAGAGCAGGTATTAATAGAAATTGCAAAAGAAAGAAATGATTTAAAGGAGAAGGATATCTATTTAACAAAAGAGCAAGCAGCAGCAATGTTTGGGGTTTCAACCTCTACGATTGATAATTATAAACGAAATAATCTGATACCTTATACTAAAATTGGTCGTGCTGTTCGTTTTACGTTGTTTGATCTTAAAAATGCTCCAATCTTTATAAAGAAAGGTAAAAAGTAGATGATATACCCTCCTTAGAGGAGGGGTGCCTCCGTATCCGCTTATAAAGAGGTAGCTCCATATGATACTTATTGGAGAGAAGGTTGTTCTAAAAAAATTCTAAAAATTTTTAAAACTTTGATAAACAGGGCTTATGTATATATATAGGCGGTATTTAGTATTGCCTATATATAACGTAGTCAGATATTCCTATGTCATTTTTGATGGCTGGATTTCAGTAAAGAATTATATCCTAAAGCTGGTAAATAATCAAAGAAACAGCTAATAATTATTTTATAGAAATTGATGTGACATAAAAATATTTGTTCATATGGATGATTTAATTAATCCAAATAAGTTAGAGTTGTTGATTTATAGTGTTTTAAAAAAAATAAAATTTTATTGAATAAACTGTCATAAGCGACTATTTATAATAAATGAGCATTGGGGCTCAGTATGCTTAATTGTAAGGTTATGTGGAAAACAATAGAGTTCTATCAGAGAACAAATATCATAAATCTTTCTTATCGTTCTTTAATGAGAAGAATAGATTTGGTACGTGGAATGAATAATGTGTTAAGAAGTAAAGTAATTAATGGTTCAAGAACATTATTAATTAATTACGATTACATTCAAGAATATTTTCAAAGAAAAAGAAAATTAAAATTAGGAATTGATGATTTTAATAAAAAAATGGAAAAGAAGGTTAGAAAGGTTAAGTCTACTTTAATTGTGCCTGATAACATCAGTAAATATAACATTGAATTGAGCATTAATTTTAAAGATGATTATGACCGTGATTATTACGAATATATTGTCAAAGATTTATTTCTTAGAACAGCATTTGATATGTTTTATGTGATAGAAGTAGACTCGTTTGGTTATAACCATTTACATATCGGATTAAAAGGAGATGCGGATGAGCTGAAGTTAATTCTCCAACACACTTACGACAACTTACTTCTACACGATTATGATGGAGAAGAAGAAAAATTATTCTCAAAACAAACAAATGTAGCTGTAATCAGAAATAACAATGCTTTCCTCGATTATATTAAGAAGGATGGGGAAATTAAATTCTTATTGAAGAAGCAAAACTTAGAGTTGTTTGAAGGAGGAAAATAGATATAAACTATTCAAAGCAATTACCCACTTCTTAATTGATGTGGGTTTTTTATTATCTTTACATCAAACGCAATATTAGGTAGATGGCACTTTCAATAGCAGAGATTGAATCAAACATTCAGGAAGCATTTAGTAATTTTAATCAAGAATCATTCATATACGATTTTCTATTATCTTATGGAACTCCAAAAGCTACTATAGCTAGTTTAAAGGCTGGTAGAACAAACTTATCAAAAGTTGATGGTGAAATATTGTGGAAGAAAAAGATGTTCTTTAAAATTGAACAAAAGGTGGATCTGCATGGTACTATTTCCGAGATGAAAGAAACTTCTGGAAGATCTAAAGATAGTCCACGGTTTTTAATCGTTACTGATTTCAAACACTGGTTATCTGTAGATACTCTTACTGGTGATACACTAGATTGTGATTTTGAAGATCTGAAGAAACATTTCGACTTTTATTTACCTTTTGCTGGGATTGAGAAAGCCCAATATTTAGCAGAGAATCCTGCTGACGTTAAAGCTGCTGAAAAGATGGCCAAGCTTTATGATCAAATTAACACGGATAATGAGTTCGAAACGGAAGAAGATATTCATCAATTGAACGTGTTCTTATCACGACTATTGTTCTGTTTCTTCGCAGAAGATACTGGAATCTTTGATGATAAAATTTTTACAAATTCAATTATTAGCAATACCAAAACAGATGCTTCAGACGTTGAAGAATTTGTAAGAGATCTATTCCAAATTCTTAATCTACCAGATGAGGTTCGTCCTACTGATAGAGTTTACCTACATAAATTTCCTTATGTAAACGGAGGATTATTCCGTGAGCAATTTATTATACCTCAACTTTCAGTAAAATCTAGAAATCTGATTATTGAATGTGGAAACTTAGACTGGTCCGAGATAAATCCAGATATATTTGGTTCGATGATTCAGGCTGTGGTTACTACAGATAAGCGAGGTGGATTAGGGATGCATTATACAAGTGTTCCAAATATCATGAAGGTTATCAATCCACTATTCTTAGATGATTTACATGAGGAATTAAAAAATGCTACTGGAAATGAGAAACAGCTACGACAATTATTAGATCGGTTATCTAAAATAAAAATATTTGATCCTGCATGTGGTTCGGGTAATTTTTTAATTATCGCTTACAAAGAATTACGCTTACTAGAGAATGAAATTCTTAACCAAATTGCAGTATTAAAAGGAAGTAAAGGTTCTGGAACTTTAGATCTTGGTTCCGAATTTTCATCAATCATTTCTTTGAATCAATTTTTTGGAATTGAGATTGATGATTTCGCACACGAGATCGCAAGGTTATCATTATGGTTAGCAGAGCACCAAATGAACCAATTGTTCCACAAAGAGTTTGGATATACTAAACCAGCTTTACCGTTACAAGATTCAGGTAGTATTGTTGGAGGAAATGCGTGTCGTTTAGATTGGGAGCAAGTGTGTCCGAAATCACCAAATGATGAGATTTATATATTTGGGAATCCTCCATTTTTGGGAGCAAGAAAACAATCTGAAGAACAAAAACAAGATATGGAGTATGTTTTTAGAAATTCAGAATTAAATTTCAACTCATTAGATTATATCTTAATTTGGTTCTATAAAGCGTCCATTTATATAAAAGGTATGAATAATTCTGTTTATTCATTTGTGTCAACTAACTCAATTTGTCAAGGTGAACAAGTTGGTCTTTTTTGGCCTTTTATTTTCAAAAATCGTCTTGAAATTAACTTTGCTTATTCAGCATTTCCTTGGGGTAATAATGCAAAAAAGAATGCAGTTGTTGCTGTTATTATTGTTTCAATTAAGAATGTTCTTTTGGAGACTAAGAAGAAAATTTTTTCAAAGAATAATATAAAAATTGTAAATAATATAGGGCCTTATTTAACTGAAAATTCAAATTTAATAATTGAAAAAAGGAGTAAGCCATTTTTGATTGATGATAGGTTAGTTTATGGTAATCAAGCTATCGATAATGGGTTTTTAGAGTTGGATGTAGAAGGAAAAAGACAGTTATTATTAGAATGTCCTAATGCAATTAAATTTATTAGAAGGTTATATGGAGGTAATGATTATATAAATAAAATAGAAAGGTATTGTTTATGGATTGATGAAGAAAATTCAGAAGAAGCTTTGAAAATACCATTTATATATGATAGGGTTCAGAAGGTACTTGAGTTTAGAAAAAATGGAGGGCAAGTAGCTAAATCACTAATTAATATTCCATTTAGATTTAGATATGTTCACGAATCAACAACGGATTTTATTATACTACCTAAAGTTACATCGGTAAATAGAAAATATTTACCAATTTCAATAGTAGAAAAGGATAGTATAGCTTTACAAACTTTACAAGTTATTTATAATTTGAATGAATCATTATACTCAATCTTAAGTAGTTGTATTCATATGTTATGGGTTAAGGCAGTAGCAGGAGGGATGAAAACTGATATTGTTTATTCTAATCAATTGTGTTTTAATTCATATCCATTTCCAAAAATAACAAAAGCAAAAGAGCAGGAATTGGAAGATTGTGCTTACCAAATATTGGAGGTTCGTGAGCGTTATCCAGAGAAAACGTTGGCGCAATTGTATGATCCAGAAAAAATGCCAGAAGACCTAAAAGAAGCCCATAGAAAAAATGATTTGGTTGTGGAATCGTGTTATCGAGAGAAACCATTCACATCTGATGAAGAACGCTTAGAGTACCTTTTTAAACTTTACGAAAAAATGACTAAAACTGAAAAATGATGTTAATCAACCACTACTATAAATTACCACAAGTAACAGAAGGTTCTGCACAGAATACAGCAGAGTTATTCGATACTTTAATTAAAGAACAGTTTTCGAATAAAGAACAAATTATAGCACAGCATAAATCGTTAATGGAGTATGTGAAGCAACCTGTTGCTACTTATTTTATTCGATTGTATGGGTCTTTTACAAAAGATAAGTATAATAACCTAAGAAGGGGTTTTCTAACGGAATATCTGGATGGAAACAGGATTGTATTTTGTGATAACACATTTGCTTTAAATTTTACTGCTGCAAAAGCCGCTGGGTTGCCTTATACACGACAAGACATTAATGAGTTTTTGAATCAAAAACAATTAGTGTTTTCGTTTGGTATTACAACAGAAGAAAGAGAGTTAAGTTATTATGATCCGAGAGGTGCAAAGCGTCAGAATATAAATCCAGCTGGATGGACTTTGGCCCATATAAAACCAGTTGGGTATGGTTTTAATGGAGATTATCTTCAAACAACTTTTCCTAATCCAAATCGTGAAGAATGGAACCCGTTAACAAAAGTTAGAACTGTAGAGGATAAATTATCTGAAAATGAATTATCTATTGCTAGAGCACATTTCTTACGATTGGTTCATCCGTTAAATTCTTTTTTATTACCAAAAAATAATTTGGTGCAATATGAGGGGAAAAGATTAGGAGAAGAAGCTGATTTAATCAAATTTGTACACCAATATCTAAAAGAACAATTCCCTGCTGAAATGGACGAGTTAGAAAGTGTAATAATGCATTACGATTTTCCAGAGCCAGCTCCATTTGGGAATATTAAATGGTTTGGACTAGAGAGAGTTTTAAAAGAACAGGAAATTGAAATAGATCAGTTACTACAAGATCAAGGAATAGATGAGGTTTATGAGAATGATTCTTCATTTAAATTATTAAAAACACTTCGTAGTATTGGAATGAAAACGTTTAGGGATGGATTATACCCTGTTTTAAAATCAAATTTAGATACTACAGTTCAAGATATAATAACAGCATATCCACGTTATGCATCATATGCAGAAGGTTCTAAAAAGTCACGTTTAAGCTCAGCAAAAACCATATTCAAAAATGGTTTAGAGGAAGAAGCATTAGAGTTAATTGCAAACAGTAGAATTTAAGAACTATGGATTCATTAGATTTAAAAATTTCAAACGATAATATCCTTAAACAATTTAAAGATCATCTAGAGGAACATACAAACGAACGCATATTATTAAGCGGTCCATTCGGATCAGGAAAGAGTACGTTTATCAATGAGTTTGAGGAGTTCAATAATGAGGAATATTATTTTATTAAGCTTTATCCAGTAAACTATAGTGTATCCAGTAATGAAGATATTTTTGAATTAATCAAGTTTGATATATTGTTCGAATTATTATCTAAATACACTGCTGAAATAAAGCTAGAAAAAGAAGATTTTACATTTTGGTTACGTTCTTGGATGTATATTACAAATAGAATGGATCTATTCCCTATATTTCATTCTTTATTGTCACTACACGATAAGATTGGTAAACCAGCAGCTGAGTTTCTTAAAATAATGAAAGAAACTGTATCGGATTTTAAGTCCTATTCAGAAGAAGTTAAAATTGATGAGTTACAGGATATATCCGATTTTATGGATCAAATCATTGATCAAAAAGGAAGTCCATTTGAGATGGATAGCACATCAAAATTTATTTACGATATTATCAATAACAGATTAAAAGCTAGATCTAAAAAAGTAGTGCTTATTATAGATGATTTAGATCGTTTGGATCCAGATCATATATTCAGATTATTTAACATTTTTAGTGCGCATACTAATTCTATAACAGGAGAAAATAAGTTTGGTTTTGATAAGGTAGTTTTTATTTGCGATATCGAGAATATTAGAAAAATCTATAAACACAAATATGGGTCTGGAGTTGATTTTGAAGGGTATATTGATAAGTTTTATTCATCAACACCGTTTACATTTAATAATTTTAATTCTATTTCAGATAAGATTTATAATTATATTGAACAAATAGAAGTTTCAGGTTGTGATCCAGAATATATTAAGTCTGATTGGTTCCGAATTTCAATCAAGAGTCTTTTAAAAATATTGCTACTACACAAAAAAATTAGTCTAAGAGAGATTGCTTGTAAGAATAGGTTTTTTATTGAAAAACATACTTTTTTTCCTCACCCGAATAATTTTATATCAAATCAATTTGAAGCTTTCGTATTACTTTCTGTAGTTAAGGACTATGTAAATGGATGGAATAATCTCTTTGAAATTTTTAAAGAAATCAAGGAGAATAATGATCATATACTATATACTAAAAATCACCTCGGAGAAAATCGGTTACTTTTAACGGATTTAGATCTTAACTATTTGATAGGATCACTTTTCGTGTTTATTATATTGAATCCAGAAAAAGAAATAAGTAGAAGTGATTTTGATAGCGAATATAAAAATCTTTACATAAAAGAATATAATTTGACTTTTAGGTATTCTTTAATTAGGTCTAATTATAGTCTAAGTTCTTATGTATATAGAATATTTAAAGCGGATTTAAATAGAGATGAGAATCCAAATATTTATGATTTTATATTTAAAGCACTTGAGAATTTAAAAAAATTTGACTTTTACTAGAACTAAACTACTATGGAAAATATTATACAGGTATCCTACGGTCAAACGGGCCAATCAACAATAGAAAATAACATGGGGATGAGAGAAATGCAAGCAAAAGCATTTCAAGCACGTCTTAGTCAATTGTTATTAATAAAAGCACCACCAGCGTCAGGGAAATCGCGTGCGTTGATGTTTATTGCATTAGATAAGCTAATTAATCAAGGGATTAAAAAAGTGATTGTAGCTGTTCCAGAAAGATCAATTGGTAGTTCTTTCAGTAAAACGGATCTTACATCTTCTGGTTTTTTTGCAAATTGGGAACCAAATGATCAATACAATTTGTGTACAGCTGGTGCTGATGGTTCAAAAAGCAAAGTGGATGCTTTCGTAAATTTTATGAAAGGTAATGAGAGAATTTTAATCTGTACCCATGCAACATTACGATTTGCTTACGAATCTTTACATGATGAAGATTTCAACGATTGTTTAATTGCAATTGATGAATTTCATCACGTATCTGCTTCTGGAGATAATATTCTTGGGACACTTTTGCGTAGTCTGATTAATAACTCATCAGTACATATTGTAGCGATGACTGGTTCTTATTTCCGAGGTGATTCTATACCTGTATTAATGCCTGAGGATGAAGCTAAATTTACTAAAGTAACCTATAATTATTACCAACAATTAAATGGATACAAACATCTTAAATCACTTGGTATAGGGTATCATTTTTATCAAGGAAAATATTATACTGCGATTAATGAAGTTCTTGATACAGATAAGAAGACTATTCTACACATTCCTAATGTTAATTCGGGAGAATCTACTAAAGATAAATATGAAGAGGTTGATCGTATTATTGATATGATTGGAGAAGTAGATCACATAGATAGTGATACAGGTCTAATACATGTGAAACGTTTTAAAGATGGTGAAATTATAAAAATTGCTGATTTGGTTAATGATGATCCAGCAATAAGACAACGTATACAAAACTTTATCAGAACCATTGAAAAAGAGGAAGATGTAGATTTAATTATTGCATTGGGTATGGCGAAAGAAGGTTTTGACTGGCCATATTGTGAACATGCATTAACAGTTGGTTACCGTGGGTCATTAACGGAAATCGTTCAAATTATTGGACGTTGTACGAGAGATTCATCGAATAAAAGTCATGCGCAGTTTACTAACTTATTATCTCAACCAGATGCACAGAGTGATGATGTGGTAAATGCGGTGAATAATATGTTAAAAGCAATTACAGCTTCATTGCTAATGGAACAGGTAATGGCACCGAACTTTAATTTCAAATTAAAAAAGGAAGATGATGATTTAGCTAAACCAGGAGAAATTATTATTCCTCCAGCTGACGGGAAGAGAATCACGAAGAGAGTAGCAAAAATTATCGAAGATGATTTAGTGGATTTAAAAGCATCTATACTACAAGATAAAGATGTGTCTAAAGCTATTGTAGGAACGATAGATCCAGAAGTAATTAATAAAGTTCTAATACCAAAGGTTATTAAAACCAAATACCCAGAATTAGATGATAAAGAGTTAGAAGATGTACGCAGACATGTTGTAACAGATTCAGCTTTCAAAACTGGTGAAGTTAAAGAAGTAGGTGGTAAAAAATTTATTACACTTGCGGATAAATTTATTAATATAGATGAAATTGATATTGATTTAATTGATACGATTAATCCTTTTCAAAAGGCTTTCGAGATTTTGTCTAAATCAGTTACGGTTCCAGTATTGAAAGCGATACAAGAAGTATTACTAGCATCTAAAATTAAGATTAGTGAAGAGGAAGCATTGATCACATGGCCAAAGATAGTTGCATTTGTTGAAGAGAATAAACGTGAACCAAGTTTAAATTCTTCGGATTTGTTAGAACTTAGGTTGGCAGAAGTGTTAGTTTATTTAAGAGATAAGAAACGAAAGGCAGCAAATGGATAAGAAGAGATACACATCATTAGAAGAAATCTTCTCAGATGATAGTCTTGGGTTGTTAAACGTAAAGCCAGCTGCACAAGTTATTTCTGAGGATGAAAGGTTAATTAATTCGTTTCAAGAAATTATTGAGTTCTACGAAGTGAATAATCGTGAGCCACATAAGAAAAATGGTTTTAAAGAACGTATGTTACATTCCAGATTAGAAGGGTTAAGAACGAATGAATCTCATATAAAGAAATTATCTTCGTTTGATATTTATAGTTTTTTGCCATCGCTTGATTTAGAGGATGAAACTACAGTAGAGAATACAATTGAGGAAAAACCTACAGTTGAAATTACATCAGTCCAAGATATACTGGATTTAGATCCATTTGGATTATTAGGTGGAGGATCAGCTGAGCAATTGGGTATTTTCGAATTAAATCATGTTACAGCACATAAGGATCGTGAGAAGACTGATGAGGTAGCGAAAAGAAAACGCTGTAAAGATTTCGATCAATATGAGCCATTGTTTAAAAAAGTTCATGAGGAGTTAAAATCTGGTGAGCGTAAGTACATTGATTTTACCATTGGAACATTAAAGGAGAATACATTTTACCTTCATAAAGGAATGATCTTCTTTATCGAATCAATTGATTGGTCCAGAGAAAATAGCTTTAAAGAAGATGGAACTCGTGTAAGAAAAGACGGAAGAACAAGATGTATTTTTGAGAACGGTACGGAATCGAATATGTTGTATCGTTCGGTAGAGAAAATGATGTATAATGACGCAGGAAAAGCAATTACACATCCAATATCAGGTACGGAGGATTATTTGTTTAATCAAGCTAATTTGGTACAGGAAGATGACGTAGCAACAGGTTACATTTATATCCTACAATCAAAATCACCGAATCAATTTATTCAAGCAATTCCGAATTTACATAAGATTGGTTTTTCTACAACACCAGTCAGAACTAGGATTAACAATGCTAAGAATGAACCGACATATCTAATGGATGAGGTACATCTATTGTCCGAGATCAAAACGTATAATTTGAACCCACAAAAGTTTGAGTCAATTATTCATCGTGTTTTTGGTGAGGTATGTGTTGATTTAGAAGTTGCAGATAAGTATGGAATAAAACATAAACCCAAGGAATGGTTTTCTGTACCGTACTCAGTGATAGATGAGGTTATTGATCGTATACTTGATGAAAGTATCTTGGGATTCTCTTATGATCCTAAAAAGATGTATTTAGTTAAAAGATGAGTACGAGTAAACTATTGTTATTAAACCAAGAACAGTTAATTCCTCCTTATATAAGAAATCTTGGTGGAATTGAATTTTCATTACAAGATTATCCATTTTGGAATGAATATGATGAATCTGTTAGATTGTATTCTCACCATTTTAGTGAGAATGAAGACCTAGTTGAGGTTTGGTATAAAGGAAAAACTTTAGTCGAATTGTTAAACGGAGCATTGAAGCTATATTATTTGTCTTATAATCGTTTAGATTATTTTACTGAATTAAGACCTTTAGAAATAGTAGATGTATATGGGAATGCAATTTATAAACCAGCAGATATTGATAAGATACTTCGGATTAACCCATTTGAAAATGATGGTGTAGAATATGATTTCTCCCAAGAGTTTAAACCTAGGAAACATTTCTTGAATGATATTATGCGATTATCATCAAATTTTAATGATGTGTTTGAAATTTTACTTTTTGCATCATTACAATATAATTTTGTAAACCTTTACAAATTATACGAAACTACTAAATTTTACTTCAAAAAGGAACTAAATCTTAATTTGGATAAAGGAATTCCATCATTACAAATTTCGAAAAGTAAAGTTGGTAAATTTAAAAATACTGCTAATTTTACCAACCATCATGTGTTTGATCTACTTACTTTAGATATCAGGCATGGCAGAAATAATGATAACAATTTAGGTGGAGGGATGGATTTAGAGGAAGCGAAACGAGAGGTGCTGGGATTTGCATTAAAATACATTCTAGAGAGATATAAATTAGTGTTTCATCCGTAATTTCATCCGTTTTTATATGTAATTGTATGAAATTCCTTTAAAATAAAGAGTTATTGTAAGTCCCGCCAGCTCCACTAAACTCCTTTAAAGTGAAATTTAAAGGAGTTTTTATTTTTAATTGAAAGTTTGTCATCTTTGATACTTATCATTTTATCTTTTTTAAAAACTATCTTATCTTAGTCGAATAATTAACACCTACTTAGAATAAGACTAGTACATCATGAGTTTATACGATTATTATAATTTTCCCATCCAGTTGGTTAACGGTTTTTTAGATGATTCTAAAAAAGTGATGATTAATATTTCACATTATTGTATTTATAGAGTTTTTATTGACAATTTTGAAAAATATTCTGGATCATTTACAGGGTATCAAAAAGCTTGTGATGATTTTGGGATTGAATTTAAGAATGTAGCAACTGCTTATCAGAATGGAAAAGATTTGTATGAAGCAACAATAGATAAAAGTCCAATGGTAGGAATGGGTTCTGAAATGTATTGGGATTACATGACAAATGAAAAAACTGAGTTTGAAAAAGTTTTATTATTAGGTGATTTAGCATTTAAGAGTATTTTAGGAGCAAAATCTTACATAAAACTGGATAATAAATACTGGTTTAGTAGAATGGATGGATCTGCTAAATCAATTTCAAAAGAAGAATTATCTCCAAAACTACAACGATACCTTAATGAATATCAAACGAAGAAGATTAAAAACAAATTAATTTCTGATTGGGGATTAGCTTCTTATTCAAGATACAATAGAGGTTTTTATGTGAGTTATAAAATGACCTTGGATGATTTGGCTTATCACGCAGAAAAAATTAGAAAATCTACTCAGGATAAAAAGATTAAGAATGATGTGAAATCAGCTCACGAAAAAGCATTAGAAAGACTAGAAAAAGAAGGAAAAATGAATTAAGATTTATTTTTTTATATAAAGCAAAAGTCCATCAAAATTTTGATGGACTTTTTATATAGCTAATGTTTTAATCTATATTTCTTTTACTGTAATAATATTTACAGGGCAAGCTTTGGCTGCACGTTCGCAATTATCTGCAATAGAATGATCAGGGTCTTTCAGTGTATGGAACCCTTTTTTATCAAGAGATTTTAATAAAACAGATTTTCCATCTTTTTTTGACATTCTGAATCGTTCTGGTGCTAACTCATAACAATAGTTGCATCCGATGCATTTATCGCGTTGTAACGTAATAATGACCATTGACAACTATTTTTTAATGAGAATAAGCGCCTTCTTCAACACTGTTTTGTTGCGTTCCTGGCTCTTCTACTTTTACTAATTTGTATAATTTATCAGAAGGACGAATTCTAAATTCCATCGGAATTGTAATCGAATCACCTTTTTTAGCTGTATCAGATTTTACATCTTCCACCATCATTTCTGTAACCACCATTTCTTTGGCTCCAGTTGTTGGTCCTGTTACTAAAATCAAATCTCCAACTTTCAAATCATATGCATCAATTACAAATTGACCAATACTTGGTTTTGGGAAGAAATGAACTCCTTTTCCAATATAAACTTTTTTCTGAGTTGCCATAGAACCTGGAACAGCAGACCATTCTCCTAATTTTTGACCTAAATAATATCCAGACCAAAAACCACGATTATAAACAGTTTGTAATAATCCCATCCAATAATCAACTTTTTCTTTCGAATATGTTTTATCTGCAATAGAATCAATTGCTTCTCTATAAGCACGAATCACAGTTGCAACGTACTCTGGAGCACGTCCGCGACCTTCGATTTTCAATACTTTTACACCAGCATCAACCACTTCGTCCAAAAATTCCATTGTACAAAGGTCTTTTGGTGACATCATGTATTCGTTATCTAATTCGATTTCGAAACCAGATTCTTGGTCTATTACAGTATATTTTTTACGACAGTTTTGTTTACAAGCTCCACGATTTGCAGAAGAATTATGAGAATGTAAGCTCAAATAACATTTACCTGAAACAGCCATACATAAAGCTCCGTGGCCGAAAATTTCTATTTCAACTAAATGTCCACTTGGTCCACGAACATCATCTTTGATAATTTGTTCACAAATCTTTTTTACTTGTTTCAAACTTAATTCACGCGACAATACCATTGTATCAGCAAACATTGCATAGAATTTTACTGTTTCGATATTCGTAACGTTAATTTGTGTCGAAATATGAATTTCAATCCCAATTTGTCTTGCATATGCAATAACTGATTGATCCATCGCAATAACAGCCGTAATTTTAGCTTCTTTTGCTCTGTCCAATAAGTTTTTGATTAAAGATAAATCGTGATCATATATAATTGTATTTAAAGTAAGGTAAGAACGCACACCTTTTTCTTCACAACGTTTTACGATTTCTGGTAAATCATCCATTGTAAAGTTTATTGATGCTCTCGCACGCATATTCAACTGCTCAACTCCGAAATATACAGAATCAGCTCCATTATCTAAAGCTGCTTGTAACGATTCGAAATTCCCAGCAGGAGCCATCAACTCCATTTTTCCATCTTTGGTCATACGAAAATTCTGATTTTAAGGTGCAAAGTTACAAAAAAATATAACTGGCTATGTTATTTATAATCAAGTTAAATTTTATTAAAAAAATAATTTTAAAAAAAAGTTTCATTTTAGCACAATATTTGACTTGATGTAGAAAAAGGAAATAATATGAAAAAAATAATTTTATCAACTATCTTAGGATTAGGATTTTTAACATCTTGTACTTCAAGTAAAATAGTAAATAAAGATGAAGAAACTTTAACAATTGCACCAGAAACAAGAGAATGTTCTGCAGGTGTTGCTAAAATGCAATGTATGCTGGTAAAGAAAGATAATACATCAGAGTGGCAATACTTTTATAATCAGATTGATGGATTTACTCATGAACCAGGATATGAGTATGAAATAGTAGTTTCAAAATCTAAAATAGAAAATCCGCCAGCTGATGCTTCTTCATTAAAATATAAGTTGATAAAGGTTGTAAGTAAAAAATTAGCAACAATGGAATAATTCGAGCTCTATTTCAAAGAATTTCGAGTAATTTTGCAGAATGTTAATAGAAAGTCTTCAAAATCCAAGGATTAAAAACTTGCTGAAATTGCAAGAAAAATCAAGAGAACGTAAAAATCAAGGTTTGTTTATTGTGGAAGGAACACAAGAAAATGAATTGGCTATAAAAGGTGGTTACGAAGCTGTTGAAATTTATATTTGCGAAGATATTTATAACAAATCAATTGATTTTGAACAAGCAAAAGTCTTTACAATTACCAAACAAGTTTTTGAGAAGCTTGCGTATAGAAAATCGACAGGCGGAATTATTGGTGTCTATAAAACGAAATCTTCATCATTAACGGATTTACAATTACCAGAAAATGCGTTGGTTGTTGTTTTGGAAGCTGTAGAAAAACCTGGGAATCTTGGAGCGGTTTTACGAACTGGAGATGGAGCAAAAGTGGATGCTGTAATTGTTTGTGATGAAACAGTAGATTTTTTCAATCCAAATGTGATTCGTTCTTCTGTTGGAACTTTGTTTACAAATCAAATTGCGTCTGCGAGTAAAGAGACTGTTTTGGATTTCTTAAAGTCGAAAAATATTCAAGTTGTTTCAACATTTTTAAGAGAAGAAACAAAGAATTTATATGAAACTGATTTTACTAAATCATCTGCAATTATTTTAGGAACAGAAGCAACAGGACTTTCTGATTTTTGGGCAGATCACTCTGATTCGTTAATCAAAATTCCTATGTTAGGTTTTGTAGATTCTTTGAATGTTAGTAATGCCGCTGCTATTTGTGTATATGAGGCTGTAAGACAAAGACAATAGAAATACTTAAATAATAAAAAAACCATTTCTTTTAAGAAATGGTTTTTTACTTAATCTATTTTTTTCCGAATAGTTTACTTAAGAAAGATTTTCCTTTGTTATGATTTTCTCCATAGCCATAGCCATAACCGTATCCATAACCATATCCTTTTGTAAAGTCAACATCGTTTACAACCATTGCCATATTCTGAAGACGATCATCATGATATAAGTCTCTAGGAATTGCTAACATACGTTTATCTAAATAATTGGCACGAACAACATACATTGTAATATCTGCACTATTAGAAATTAATAATGTATCTGTAACTAAGCTAACAGGAGCTGTATCAACTAATACATAATCATAATTTTCTTTACCGTATTTAATTATATCTTCGAATCGACCATTCATTAATAATTCTGAAGGATTTGGAGCGACCTGACCAGAATAAATAACATCAAATTTATAATTCGCAGGATTTTTAATTACAATATCGCTAATATTTACGTCTTTTGAAATCAAGTATTCAGTTACGCCATATTTATTTCTATATTGATCTGTTATACCTAAATAATCTAATACTTTAGGGCTTCTTATATCTGCACCAATTAATAATACCGACTTACCAGACATTGTTAAGATTTGGGCAAGATTTGTAGAAATAAAAGTTTTTCCTTCTCCACTTGTTGTAGATGTTATATAGATTGATTGTGGATCAGTAGAATTTCTAAGAAGGAAATTCATATTTGTTCTCAAAATTCTGAATGCTTCTGCGACGCTCGAGCTATCATTATGTTCTATAATAGAAATATCACTTTTAGGAACTTGCCCAGCAATTGGAGCTCCTACAGCATCTTCTACATCTTCTTTAGAATTTACATTGTTATTTAATAATTTGTAAATGTAAATAAAAGCAAATGGAACAATTATTCCTAAAATCATAGCACCTAATAAAACAATATTCTTTTTAGGTGAAACAGGAATTTTAGAATCGTAAGCAAAATCAATAACCTTTATATTTTCAGGTGTTGCAGCAGCTTTTATTTCATTTTCTTCTCGTTTTTGTAATAAGAATAAGTATAAAGCTTCAACAATTTGTTGTTGTCTTGAGATATCTCTAAATCCACGCTCTTGACTTGGAACTTTCTGAATACGACTTCTTATTTGATTTTGTTTCGTTTGAATAGAACTTAAAGTTGTTTGAGTATTATTTCTGTATAAACGTAAACTATTTTTTAAGTTTCGTTTAATATCACTAATCTGTTCCTGAAGTTTTACGACATTTGGATGTTCATTAGTCACAGACTTTAACATGTCATCTTTCGTTAAAACTAATTCGTTATAAGAAGCAATCTGTGAAGCAATAGTTTGATCTTGTAAACCAATATTTGTTGGTAAGAGATCTGATTTATTAGAACTTAAAGCGGAGTTCATATAATCGACTAATTGAAGTTGAGTAGAAGATTCTAATAATTTCTTCTCATTATCAGATGCATTTTGTAAGAAAATATTTGCTTCTGAAGTAACATCTGTAATATCGTTGCTTTGTTTATATCTTTCTAAATCTTTATCTACTCCTTGAAGATCTCCAGTAACAATAGCTAACCTAGAATCAATAAATTTAGAAGTTGCTTCTGTCAATTTATTGTTATCGGTAACAAGGTCTAAATTATATTGTTTAATTAAATCATCAATAAACTGTTTCGAAATCTCAGGAACGCTACCAACTAAATTGAAGTTAACAATTTTAGAATTTTTATCACTGTTTGGTTCAATTTGAATTTTAGCTTGATAATAATTAACAGTATTATTTAATGAACTTAGTTTAATTAAATATTCAGAATCAATACTTTTTGAAATATTTTTATTTGGACTAATAACGATATCTCCAAAAGGAGATTTAATTTTTTGACCAAAAGAATAAGATTTTGTTTCTTTTGTATTATTATTAGTTAAGCTAAACTTTGTCGTAGATTCTATTTTAACATTTAGCTCTTCATATAGTTCATCATTAAGTTTATCAGCTTCATTAAGAAATAAAATCTTAATAGGAGAGTTACTAGCTGTTGTTTCTATTTCAGCGATTCGTCCAACACTAAAGTAACGAATGTTAAGATTATTTTGTTCTACAACTTTAGAAATAAGTCTTCTTGATTTTAAAATTTCAATTTGATCTCCAACTTCAGCATTAGAACTTGTTCCAAACATTGTAGCTGCATCAGCTAAACCAGCTAATTCTCCTGCTGCAGATTCTTTTTCATTTAAAAGAATTTTAGCAGAAACTTGATATTGTTTCTGAGTGTATTTTAAATAAAATAATGCACCAATTATTGCAACTAGTAAACCTAATACAAACCATTTCCAATAATATAGATATTGTTCTAAAACTTGTCTTAGATTAATATTTTCTTCTTCATCTTCAAATGAAGTGTTGTTCTTAGAATTATTTATTTGATTCATTTTACCTTGTTAAAACAGAAATTACAGAAATTACCACACCAGCCATAGAAATCCATAATGTGTAGTTGGGTGTAAACTTAGATGCAGAAATTTGTGCAGAATTAGGTTCTACATAAACAACATCGTTTTGAGCTAAGTAATATACAGGAGAGTTTAAAGCTGATTCTGAAGTTAAATCAACATTATAGCGTTCTTTAACACCATTACTTTCTCTAATAACTGTAATGTTTTCTCTTTTTCCCTTTATAGTTAAGTCACCTGCCATTCCTAAAGCATCTAAAAGAGTTATTCTTTCGGTAGGAACAATAAAGCTACCTGGCCGAGAAACTTCTCCTAATACACTAATTCTGAAGTTTACAAAATTTACATTAACTCCAGGATTTACAACATATTTACTTACTTTTTCTTTTATTGTTTCTATAGCTTGACTTCTAGTTAGTCCAGCTAATTTTACACTACCAACCATTGGTAAACTAATATTACCATTCTCATCAACTGTATAAGTTGGACTATATGGAGAAAGAGCATTATTGTTAGCTGTAGTTTGAATTGTACTTAATTGGTTGAATGGTGCAGCAGCAGCAACATCAGCAGCAGAAATAACAATTGCTAATTGATCGGTTGGTTGTATTTTTGGTATATATTGTTCAAAACTTGTAGTTAATTGTTCTTGGTTTTGAAAATAAACAATTTCTTTTCTAGAACCACATGCTGTGATTGTAATTAAAGAAATAATACATAAAAATTGGAAAATTCTATTTTTCATAAGTTATATTATCAAGTTTTTCATATTCTGAATTTTGAGAAATAAATTCAGGTACAATCTCTTTTATTTTAGCTACTAAACCCATTACCTGTTCATGTTTTTCGATAGTAGAAGACATTAAACATAATTCTTCAATTAACTTTTTATTATCATGACATTTCTGCGTATTTACTTTAGCAATCATAATTTTTTCATGATGAGTTTTTACAGTATTTTCATCATTAGCCAAAAGCTCTTCGTAAATTTTTTCTCCAGGACGTAATCCTACTATTTTAATATCAATTTCTTCAGGATATTTATAACCACTTAATCTAATCATTCTTTTTGCAAGATCAATAATTTTCATTGATTCTCCCATATCAAATACAAAAATCTCTCCACCTTTTCCCATTATAGCTGCTTCTAATACAAGTTGACAAGCTTCAGGAATGGTCATAAAGAAACGAGTGATATCTGGGTGTGTTACGGTAAGAGGACCACCATTTTCTAATTGTCTTTTGAAAAGAGGAATTACAGATCCATTTGAACCTAATACATTTCCAAAACGTGTAACGATATAGTTTGTTTTTGATGATTCATTGATACAATTAACATAAATTTCAGCAACACGTTTTGTAGCTCCCATTACATTTGTTGGATTAACAGCTTTATCTGTTGAAACCATTACAAACTTTTCTGAGTTAAATTCGCTTGCTAAATCAGCAATTATTTTAGTCCCATAAATATTTGTATTGATAGCTTCGTATGGAAATTTTTCCATTAATGGAACATGCTTATAAGCTGCAGCATGAAAAATAACTTGTGGATGGTACTTATCAAAAAGACTTCGCATTCTTTTATTATCTCTCACGCTCGAAACGATATAATCTATTCTTTTTTGCTTTTCTTCTGATATTTCATTTTTAAGTGACTGTTGAATATCATAAAGAGCTGATTCAGCTTGATCAATCAAAATTAATTGATCAAAATCCATCATTGCAATTTGTCTAGAAATTTCACTTCCTATGGATCCTGCAGCTCCTGTTACTAAAACTCTTTTTCCTTTAATATTCTCATTTATTATTGGATTTTTCAGTTTTATAGATTCTCTTCCTAATAAATCTTCAATTTTTAATTGTTTGATTTGATTAGGTTTATATGTTCCGTCAATCCAATTTGATATAGGAGGAATTATTTTTATATTAACATTTAAATCCTCTAAAGATTTAGAAAGATTTAATAATTGATTTGTTTTGATATTTTGGATAGAAATAATAATTTCTGAAATATCATTTCTATCAATAAATTTCTCATCAATATCATTGATAGAATAAATTTTAAGTCCATCTATAAAAGTTCCTATTTTAGATTGATTATCATCAATGAAACCTATAACTTTATTGTTATATTGAGTGTCGTTTTGTAGTATATCTCTTGTGATTAATCCAGAGTCACCTGCACCATAGATAAAGACCCTTTGAACAACTTTATTTTTAGAGAAAAAATAATCATATATCCATTTATAATATAACCTTGCAATAACCATTGCAACTGTGGTAATAAATAAATGTACAAATATGACAGAATATGACATTCTAAATGTCAAAGATAAATTAGGTAAGTTTAATTTATTTTCTAAAAATTGGCGGTAAATAAAAGAAATAAAAAAAAGTATTAGAAAAGCAGTCGTATTTGAAACAAATACATTTTCTGCATCTTTTAACCCAGTTTTCCTTACGATTCCTTTATATGTTTTAAAATATAAAAAACATAAAGTATAAATAAGTGTTATAAAAGGTAATTTATAGACAAGTTTTTCTACACTAAATGTGTTTAGAAAACTATTCAAAATAAAATTACTTAGGATATAACTTATGAAAACAATAAGTATATCTATCACTAATACCACCCATCTTGGAGTATTAAAGTGTTGACTAAAAGGGTTCAATATTATAGTAATTTAAGTAATTGTAAAGTTAAAAAAAAATCAGGAATAGACACCCAAAAATTGGAAAAATCTATCCCTGATTAGTAATTCTATTTTAGAATAATTATTTTACTCTGAAAACAACTCTTCTTGCTAATTGGTGAGAAGAAACTTGAGAGTTTTTGAACTCTTTATCTTCACCTTCACCAATAGTAGTTAATTGAGAAGCATTAGCTCCTTGGTTAACTAAAATTGCTTTAACATTTTCTGCTCTTCTACGAGATAAGTTTTTATTGAACGCATCTCCTCCTACTGGATCAGCATAACCTAAAATTTCAATCTGAGCATTTGGTTTTGCTTTTAAGTATTCAGATACAAATTTGATACCTCCAACTGATTGTTGATATGGTTTATCAGAATTGTAATCGAAGTATACATTAATAATTCCAGAGTTAATCATTTGCTCTAAGAAATCAGCGTCGTTAACGATTGTTGTATTTCCTCCAGCATTTTGTTTGATGTATTCTTCAATGTTATCTGGAATACCATTACCATTATGATCAATAGTAACACCTTTAGTATCAACTACAGCACCTGGAGCAGAATCTGGTTCTTGATCTAAGTAATCAGCAACACCATCTCCATCAGTATCTTTTAACATTTGTTCAATGTTAGTAATTCTATCTTCTAAATCAGAACGAGTTGGTTCATAAACCCAGTCAGCGTGTTTTTCATTTTTACCTAAGTAAAATGTTAGACCAAGTGTAGCATTCCATAAAGAACCATCAAACCCTCTTTTAGCGGCCTCATCTGAAGACTGTCCGTCCCAAGTAGTATTTTGACGAATAGTTTTTGTATAAGATAAATCACCAGTTAAAACAATTCTATTTGTTAATTTAATTTGAGGTGTTAATCCTAAAGAAATTAATCCCATTTCATCATTATCATCTAATAGACCTGAAGAATCTCCTTTAGTCGCATCATTGTTCATGAAACCATAACCAACTCCACCATGAGCTAATAAACCAATTGTGTTAGTCCAAGTTTCGAAATTCATCATACGACCTAAGTTTGCTACTCCTGATAAATCTACACGGTAGAAATTAGATCTGAAATGTTTTGACCCTTCTCCTTCTTTTAAACGGTCATAACCACCAGATAATTTTAAACCGAATTTGTTGTTAAACATATAACGAACACCAAAGTTTGCATTATAGAAACTTGGAGTTTCATTATAGTATCCATTTGTAAATGGAGCTGTAGCTTTATTGGCACCAGCTTGTGCCTCAATAGACCACTTGTTGTAATCATTGTTAACTGTTTCAGTAGTTTCTTGCGCTTGAGCAAAAATTCCTAATCCAATTACACTTAATAGGTATGAAATCTTTTTCATGAGGATATATTTAATTACAAAATTATATAAATACTTAAAATACGAATAAACAATTAATGTTAAAAAAGCCCATAACTAACGAAAGTCATGATATTTTTTTATAATTACTTTAACGTGACTTGAAATTACACAATAACTATGCCGGAATTAATTTTTGTTTTTTTTATACCTTCTTTGAATCATTTAAATTATTTTTGCACAAATATTCCCAAAACAAACAATGGAACAATCAGCATTTCTTTTTTCGACAAGAGGATCAATAGATTTGGCAGAGAAAATAGCCGAATATTATGGTCAAGAACTTGGTAAATCTAAAATTGTAGAATTTAGTGACGGAGAATTCGTCCCAGCTTTCGAGCAACCAATTCGTGGAGCTCGTGTTTTCTTAATTGGTTCTACAATGCAGCCAACAGACAATTTAATGGAGTTACTTTTGATGTGTGATGCCGCAAAACGTGCTTCAGCTAAAAGTATTACTGCAGTTATTCCTTATTTTGGTTTTGCGCGTCAAGATCGCAAAGATGCTCCTCGAGTACCAATTGGAGCCAAGTTGGTTGCTAAAATGTTAATGACAGCAGGTGCAACACGTGTAATGACAATGGATTTACATGCAGATCAAATTCAAGGTTTCTTTGAAATTCCAGTTGATCATTTATTTGCATCTACAATTTTTGTAGAATATATTAAAGGATTAGGTTTGGACGATATTTGTATTGCTTCTCCTGATATGGGAGGTGCGAAACGTGCAAATACATACGCAAAATACCTTAATGCAGATATAGTAATATGTCATAAAGAGCGTAAAGTTGCTAATCAAGTTGATAGTATGATGTTGATAGGAGAAGTTGAAGGTAAGAATGTTATTTTAGTTGATGATATGATTGATACTGCAGGAACATTAGCAAAAGCTGCTGAATTGATTATGTCGAAGGGAGCAAAATCTGTTCGTGCAATTGCTACTCATGGTGTTTTATCTGGACCTGCTTATGAACGTCTTGATAACTCTATGTTAACGGAAATTGCTATAACTGATAGTATTCCATTAAAAAATACTTCCGTATCTAAAATAAAAGTATTATCTTGCGCTCCGCTTTTTGCAGATGTTATGCATTTAGTACATAGTAATAAATCTATTAGTCAACGTTTTGTTATCTAGTGGTTTAGCTAAAATTAAATTATTTTTTATTATATAAATTATTATGAAGTCAATTACAATTCAAGGTGTAAAAAGAGAAGACTTAGGTAAAGTGGCAACACGTAACCTACGTAATGCTGAGCAAGTACCTTGTGTGGTTTATGGTTCAGGAGAGCCTATCCACTTTTCAGCTGATGAAAAAGCATTCAAATCATTAGTTTATACTCCAGATGCTCATACAGCAACTATCGAGTTAGCTGATGGAGCTAAAATTCAAGCAATTTTACAAGATATTCAGTTTCATCCAGTAACTGATAGAATCTTACACGTAGATTTTTACCAATTAAGCGACGACAAACCAGTAACAATGGAAGTTCCTGTTCGTTTAGTAGGACGTGCTCGTGGTTTAGTAGCTGGTGGGGTTTTACGTTTCAACATGCGTAAATTAAAAGTTCGTGCTATTCCAGCAAACTTACCAAACGAAATTGAAATCGATATCACTCCAATGAGAATTGGTCACAAAATGTATGTTGAATCATTGAAAAATGATAATTATACATTCGCTCATCCAGATAATGCAGTAGTAGTAGCTATCCGTACTTCTCGTAATGCAGTTAAGGATGCTGATCAAGACGAAGATGAAGAATAGAAATTTTCTTTTCAGATAAAATTAAACCACTCAATTTTGAGTGGTTTTTTTATTTAAAAAAATATTAAGATAAATTTGTCCGATTTAAAATTAGTTGTATATTTGCTATGTATTTTTAATGAATAAAAGAAGTTAATGTTTTCAAAGGCTTGTGAATATGGAATAAAGGCTTGTGTTTTTATAGCACAAGAATCTCAAAAAGGAAATAGAGTAAACTTGAAGCAAATAGCAAATTCCATTAATTCACCAGAAGCTTATACAGCAAAAATTTTGCAACAATTAGTGAAGGCAAATGTTATATCTTCTGTAAAAGGAAAGATGGGAGGTTTTCAAATGGATGCAGAACATTTTGAAGATGTAAAATTGGTTCACATAATAAAAGCAATAGATGGTGATGGATTATATCATAGCTGTATTTTAGGATTGGTTGAATGTGATGCGAAAAAACCTTGTGCTTTACATAGTCGAGTTTATAGTATTCGTAAAGATTTGAGAACGATGTTAGAAGAAACTTCTATGTTTAATTTGATTGATGATTTAGAGAAAGGATTAGCTTTTCTTAAACATTAAAAAAATTTAAAATTAAATCAGATAAAAATATCCGATTATCCGAATTGAAAATGTAATGATATGAAACTAACGATAGAAATTCCTCAGACTAAATCATCTCATCTTACTTATTCAGTCAGATTGAACTTGAATGAAGCTTGCACAAGACACCACAAGACATTATTTTTTTGTTGGAATATCAGAGCAGGAATAGATAAAGGAGTTGATATACAACGTATAGTAGACTATGTGAATTGGTATGGCGAAGAAATCTTATTTAAAAAATTCGAAATAGAAGAACAATATTTATTTACATTGTTAGACGAAGATCATTATCTAGTAAAAAGAGCATTGAAAGAACACAGACGTTTAAGACGTTTGTTTAAAATAGATACTAAAAATCCAATGAAAAGCTTGATTTACATTGAAGAAGAATTGGATTTGCATATCAGATTCGAAGAAAAACAAATGTTTCCAGAATTTGAAAAAAACGCAACACAAAAACAATTAAAAGAAATTAAAGATCAATTTAATAAACTTTTAACAAATACAGATTGGAAAGATCAATTTTGGTTATAGATCTCTCATAACTAAAAATTTTTACTTATAATTTTTTAGATGATTTTTGAAAAGAAAAGCTCGATTTTGCAGGTCGAGCTTTTTGCTTTTTTATAGATTTTCTAAAAATTTCTCAGGATCTTCAAGAAATTTAAATCCATTAGATTGATGAATGTTTTCTATAAATAATTCTTTTTCAGCTTCAAAAAAAAACATATTTAACATTCGTAAATTTTAGATGATATTCTTGAGCAATTTCGATTAATAAATCAATTGACTGTATAATATTGATTTCATTTCTTAAATCGAATCTGAAATTGAAAAAATTAATATTGTCATTTTCATCAAAACCTATAGAACAATCATTATCATAAAAGTTTGAAGTATCTCCTTTCCAATAAAGAAAATTATTACTTATACTTTTTTGATCTGTAATGAATTCATCAATCTTTAATTCAATTTCATTTTTATTGACAAAGGTTTCATTCCAAAAACATTCGGTACTTTTTAAGTAGTCAGAATCCTCTTGTTTGATGAATTCTAAATAATTTTTATCGAAATTAATTAATGGAATTAAGGAAACATTGTATTGCCAAATAGCCATATTTTACTTCTTAATCTTAATTTCAAAAATTTTGTCCCAAAGTTTTCCTGTTAATAACATGTTTCCGTTGTCTTTGAATGCAATTCCGTTCAATTCTTGCGCTTGAGGATTTCCTTGCTTACCTTTTAGTTCAGCGAAATTAAATTCAGCTTTAACGGCTCCTGTTTTTGGATCAATAACTACAATGTTACTATTATCTGAATGTCCAGATTTTAGATAAACATTCGCATAAATTAAACCATCATGATATTCAATTTCATTTAAATAGCTATATGGTTGTTGGCTATCAAATGCCTGAACCGTTCTTAGATAATTAAAATTCTCGTCGAAGAAATGAATACGTTGAGAACCTTCTGTTACAGCCAATTCTTTTCCAATTGTTGTAATTCCCCAACCTTCAATTATTTGAGCTGGCATATCAAATTTTTGAACTTGGTTAAAGTTTAAATCATATTTATAAATGACACGATCTTGCCAAGTTAATTGATAAATAAACCCATTCAATTCTGTAATTCCTTCACCAAAAACATCATCTTTTATTTGATATAATTTTGTAGGTTCAGTTGCTCCCAATTTATATTCAATCAAACGTGTTTTTCCATCGCGAAGTCCAGTTCCTTCAAAAATATTTCCGTTTTTGAAATAAAATCCTTGTGTAAAATAATCGTTATTATGTGGGTAAGTTCCTACAATTTCATAAGACCATTGAGCTGCAGGTTCATTTGCATAAACAACGAATGTAAAATCTCGTGAATTTGTTTCTTCTTCTCCTTTAAAGAATCTCAAATTAACAGTATGATTTCCTAAGCTAATTGCTTTTCCGTCAATTGTAAAATCAGCTGGAACTTCTTGTCCATCTACTGAAACAACAACTTTCGTAATTCCCTCTAAATTGGTTAAAGGAATATCTATTTTATCTCCAATTTTATATTTGTTTTGTTCAATTTTAGAAACAATTTCTGTAATTGCTGTGTTATTTTTTCCAGATGAATCTTTGCAAGAAAAGAACAATGAAGAGAAAACTGTAGCACAAACTGATGCTGCGATTAAATATTTTTTCATTTGATGTTTTTTGATGTTTTAAGAATTAGGTTGCTAATTCTATTACAAATATATCTATTTTCTTCGATTCGGATTATTTTTTACAAAAGCATCCCAGCTCGAATAAGAACTTGAAGTTCCTGCTGTTTTATTAGAATTTAGGTAATGACAAACTGCTACAGCAAGACCATCTGTAGCATCCAAACGTTTTGGAATTTCTTTTAAACCAAGTAAGTGTTGTAACATCCCTGCGACTTGTTCTTTTGATGCATTTCCGTTTCCTGTTATAGCCATTTTTACTTTTTTAGGAGCATATTCTACAACAGGCATATCACGATGCAAACAAGCTGCAATGCAGACACCTTGCGCTCGACCAAGTTTTAACATTGATTGAACATTAACACCAAAGAATTGTGCTTCGATGGCTAATTCATCAGGATGATACTGATCAATAATAGCTAATGTTTTTTCAAAAATCCTTTTCAATTTTGTTTGTTGATTCGGGAGTTTATGTAATAACAACTCATCTAAAGTAATCAACTTTATCTTATTATTCTTTACTTCGATTAGTCCAAATCCCATTACCATTGTTCCAGGATCAATTCCTAAAATAATCTTTTCCATCGTTGCTAAGATATTAAGATATTATTAGAATTATGTTCAATTTCAACGAGTATTAGTACTTTGAAAAATAATCGTGAAAGATTTATTAGGAATACTAAAAAATGATAAATAAATCAGCTCTTTACACGGATGCCCTTCAATCAACTGACGTATGCCCATCGGAGAGTTAACGGAAGCGCTTCCGTTAACTCTCCGATGGGCATACGTTGCAACTCCTATAGGCATCGGACGATACGTGCATAGTATTCTGTTATAAAAGACACATTTACTATTAATTTTAGAGATGTTTAAAAACAATTATTCGCCTCTAAAATAAAAGATTTTTTTTGGCGAATGATTGTTTTCTTTTTAAACTGATGTTAATTCTTTTTCAAAAGTACTTAGTTGTGATTGTATTGTTTTCTTATCTTCAACAAAATATTGCTCATCTGTATTAAAAAGTGTTTTATAATATTGAATTCCTTCAAGAAGATTATCTCTTAGTTTATTCAACTTTTTTATACGTTGATTTGTAGGATCTTTTTTGTAATTGTTTTGTTCTTTTTGATAATGCTCAACATACATTTCAAGTTCTTTAATCAAGAAATTTGGACGATTTTTTGTTTCAATCAAATTATCTCTTCCATAAATATGATCAATCATTTCATTCAGGCTTGCTTCTTTGGTGAAATAAGCAATATTTGGACCTGGACAAATAACAACTCCTTGTGCTTGACCTTTTATTGGTAAACTTTGTTCTAATAAAGACGCATTTGCTAGTCCTATACATAGACAAGATTTTTCTGTTATTTTCTGAAACTGCTCGGCATACTCTTCTTGAGTTAAATTCGCTTCATTTTCTTTTAATTGCGCTAAAGCTATTTTCTGATGTTTACGATCGGCTGTACAGCTTCCGTCTGAAAAGAAACTTCTATCCAGTGCCAGATATTTTCTTGGACAAGAACTTCCTGGGTTATTCTTGATAATTCGTTCTTGTTTAAAATCTTCGTTCGTTGTTCCTCTAACTGTATTAAAGGGAACGCCCAGTGGAGAAATATCGCTTAGATAAAGATCATCTTCTTTTGCATTTGCTAATAAGTTTCGTGTTTCAATATCTGTAGAGGTAGCTTCTGGAACGAGTAAAAAGGGAGAACCCCAACCTATAGAGTCTAACTGATAATGTTCTAATAAAAACTTATGTTCTTGCGCTGTTCCAACTCCTCCCTGTGCTGTAATTGTTATAGGAAGAGGAATAGTTGGAACAAAACGTTTTTTTTCTTGAAGCGATTTACATAAAAGCTGATGTGTAGTTTCAATTAATTCTTGTCGCTTTTCTTTAAATACTTCTAAGATATGTCCCATCAATTGTCCGTCTGTAGCAAAGGCATGTCCACCACAATTTAAACCAGATTCAATTCTGTATTCAGAAACCCATAATCCTTTTTTCGCTAATTGTTGACCTTGTATAAGAGCAGATCGATAATCGCTCACTTTTAGAATAATACGTTTTTGAGGAAGCTCGTTTTCTGTTGGGAAAAAATTATCAAACTCTTCGAAGTAAGCGTATAATCTAGGGTTCATTCCTGCGGATAAAACTACAGAAGCATCCAAACTACTTTGCGCAAAACCTCTCAAAGCTGCATGGGCATCATTATATTGTATCGGTAATTGCTCTTTTCCATTGTAATGTTCGCGATCTACTTTTGTCATGATATTAACATCAATAGAACCAGGTGTGAAATATTCTGAAAGAACAGATTGTAGATAATCTAATGAAAGATGATTTTCTAAATATTGTTGTAAATCATCTTTAAGTTGAGATACATTAGGTAATGTGTTAGCAAAATCTTCAACAGCTTTTTTGTTTTCCATTAAAGATGTTTTCAGTTCCTGAAATTTGTTTTTAACGATGTTATCAACTGTATTTAGATAAGCTGTAATTCTCCGAGATCGAAAATCTTCCATTTTTGTACTAATCTCTTGATATGGAAGTTCAAACTTCTCACTGTAAAACTTATTCATACGTTCCATTAATTCGTCATCCATTACAGAAATAACAGACGAAATTCCTAAATGAGCAACACGAATAGGAGAATCAATCGTATAAGCTAATCCCATAACAGGAATATGGAATGTATGTAAATTTGCGATTTTCATGTGGTTTTTAATAAAGATAAGATGCTAATTTCCTGAAATAGCGAATGATATTCCCTGATGAAAATCATGTTAAACCTTATTTTTAATCATTTAAAATATTGATTAAAAGAGAATTAATATAAATTATTTAATTGTTGTTCATAGAAAAAGCCTTAAAGAGTATTTACTCTTTAAGGCTTTTATAATTTTGTATTTTTAACCTTTTTTGTTCAGCTCTATCAAAGGTTGAATAAACTCTCTTGTATTTGATAAACGAGGAACTTTATTTTGTCCACCTAATTTACCTCTTGAAGCCATCCATTCGATGAATAATTTTGTGCGTGCTTTGTGTACAATCGGTCGATTAAGTGTCATATTATTGTAACGTTTTGCTTCGTAATCGGAATTAACTTCTTGCAAACCTTTGTCTAAACAATCAATAAATTGTTCAAAATTTTCAGGTTCTTTATCAAACTCTATTATCCATTCGTGAGCGCCTTTTTCTTTTCCTTGCATAAAAATTGGACCAGCACTATATTCAGAAACAATTGAATTTGTTTGCATACAAGCACGTTTCAAAGCTTCTTCAGCGTTTTCTATCATCAATTCTTCGCCAAATGCATTGATATAATGTTTTGTTCGTCCAGAAACAACAATTCGATGAGGATTTGTAGATGTAAAGCGAACCGTATCACCAATGATATAGCGCCATAAACCTCCATTTGTCGTGATAACCATGGCGTAATTTTTACCAACTTCAACTTCTCCAATTGTTAAAAATCGTTGAGTTTCTGAACCAAATTCTTCCATTGGAATAAATTCGTAAAAAATTCCGTTGTCTAATAATAACAACAAATCTTTGCTGTGCAATTGATCTTGAATTCCAAAAAAACCTTCGGAAGCGTTATATAATTCGAAATAATTTAATTTTTTTTGTGTGATTAAATTATAGTTTTCTGCATAAGGTTTGAAGCTGATTCCGCCATGAAAAAACACTTCGAGATTTGGCCATAATTCGTCCAAATAATTCTTTCCAGTTTCGGCTAATAATTTGTTCAATACAACCAGCATCCATGAAGGAACACCAGTTAATGAACCAACATCTTCATTCTTTGTGGCATTAATAATCGCGTTCATCTTTACATTCCAATCAGACATTAAAGAAATCTCACGATTCGGAATATTTTTCATTTCTGCATAAAAAGGCAAATTATCAATCAAAATAGCTGATAAATCACCAAAACGAGTATCATATTTTTGATAAAGTTCACTACTTCCGCCAATTCTTAAGTTTTTGTGCATAAAAATATCCGTTTCGGGATAAGCATTTAAGTACAATGCAAACATTGTTTTTCCTGCTGCGTAGTGGCAATCTTCTAAGGATTCATTACTAATTGGAATAAATTTACTTTTGGCATTTGTTGTTCCAGAAGATTTCGCAAACCACTTTATTTTTCCGTGCCAAGTGACATCTTTTTCACCTTTTCTCGCTAATTCAATATAAGGTTGAAAATCTTCGTAATGTACCGCAGGAACTTGCTCTTGAAATTTCTGTGTCGTTTTAATTTCGTCAAAATGAAATTCTTTTCCGTAAATAGTCGATTTGGCTTTTTTGATATTCTCAAATAACACACGTTCTTGCGTACCAACTGGATTTTTGATGCTTTCTTCGATGACATTCATTCGGCTACGCATCATAATTTCCATAATCTTATTGACTATTCCCATCCGCTAAAAGTTTTGTAGATTTACACAAAATTAATTAAACTTTTTTAGCAAGATGCAGTTTGAAGGACAAATTCGTAAAATGACAACTGAAAATGGAACTCCAATAAATTATTATTGGAATTTCAAAGATGATTTTATCGTTATGAATCAATTGTTAGGAAAAAAAATCAAGATTAACTTTGATCATTACGAATGTTTAAACTGTCATGAGGATAAAGAGATTTATCAGATGGGATATTGTAAAAATTGTTTTTTTACAGTTCCAGAAGCTAATCCAAGTATCATCAATCCAGAACTTTCTACAGCACATTTGGGAATTGCACAACGTGATTTAGAGTTTGAAACGAAATTCGAATTGCAACCACATATTGTGTATTTGGCAAATTCTTCGGGAATAAAAGTAGGTGTAACGCGTTTAACACAAGTGCCGACTCGTTGGATCGATCAAGGTGCTTCAGAAGCTATTATTATTGCACGAACGGATAACCGTTACGAAGCTGGAATGATAGAGGTTTCGTTGAAAAATGTTATTGCTGATAAAACGAATTGGCAAAGAATGTTGAAAAATGATGTGCCAGAAATTAATCTGTTCGAAAAGTATCACGAAATCAGAAATGAAGTGAATCCTGATTTTCAACAATTTTTGGTTGATGAGCCAGAAGTTTGGAAGTTAGACTATCCAGTTTTATCTTATCCAGAAAAAGTAAAATCATTAAACTTGAAAAAAACACCAGAAATAGAAGGTGTTTTGAAAGGAATAAAAGGTCAATACTTAATTTTTGAAAACAATACCGTTTTCAATGTTCGAGGTCATGAAGGTTTTTATGTGAATTTTGAAGTATAAAATTCACTTTACAATAAAAGATATTCAAAAGTCGGTTCTGTTACAGAATCGACTTTTTTGTTAAGATAGGATTATCCAAGTAAAAAAGTTTAAAATGAATAATCAGTTTTTCTGACGCATTCAATTTTCGTTGTATATTGTTTTCTTAATATTCATGCCAAAAATATGTTTCTCAATCAAATTTATCTACAGAAGTTAAAACTTTTATTTGTTCTTGCTTTTACGCTTATAAGTGTATTATTAAATGCACAAAAGAATGCAGAAACAGAAATAGAAAATTATTTGAAGAAGTCATATGAATTTGTTAGTGTTAATCTTGATTCGGCATTACTTTATAACAGAAAGGCAGATGATCTTATTCATAATTTACCTAAGAATGCTGATAAAATCTCTGTTTATAAGAATTTAGGAAATATTTATTTAGAAAGAGGAGATTTTGTAAACTCTCTGAATTATTTCTTGAAAGCTTCTAAAATTGTTGAGAACAAATTGATTTCTGAACCTAATAATCAACAATATATGACGTATGAAATAGAATTGTTGATTGCTGTAGGAAATTTAGAATTGCGTCAAAATAATTTTGATCAAACGTTGGGTTTTTATAATCGTGCAAAAGTAAGATTAGAACAAATAAAAAATGAATCGAAAAGACTTCAATTTAAATTAAATATTTTAAATAATACAGCTGGTGTTTTTCTGAAAAAGGAAGAGTTTAATAAGGCTTTGAAGTATTATGAATTGGCTCAAGAATTAAATGTAAAAGCAAAAGACGAAAAATTAGAGGCTTCTTTGTTGAATAATATGGGAATATGTTATTTAGAAAATCAGGAATATGTAACATCCATTTTTGTATTGAATAAGGCTTTAGAGATTCGAAAGAAATTAGATGATCAGAGGGGAATTGCACAATGTTATAATAATTTAGGAAAAGCTTATGGATTGCAAAAAAAGTATAAAGAATCAAAATATTACTTAGAAGAAGCGCTAAAAATTGGACATAATGTAGGTAATACAGAATCTATACTTTATTCATTGTTTTCTTTAAAAAGACTTTATGAAGAATTGAATGATTATGAAAATGCTTTTAAAACTTTAGATGAATATACTACTCTAAATAAAAAAGTTTACAATGAAGAATCTGTGAAAAAGATGGCGCAATTGGAGCTGAATTATAAATTGGATAAGCAAAAAACAATTTATTCAGAAAATATTAAAAGACAAGAGGCAGAGAAAAAAAGAACTAAATTAATCTATTATAGTATTGGTAGTTGTTTGTTTCTGTTTCTTATTCTTGCGATTCTTTGGATTTATCTACAGAAAACTAAAATAAAGAATATCAGTCTTTTAAAAGAAAAACTACAATTAGAACATAAAAATATTTCACTCGAAAAAGACTTTTTAAAAGATGAGCTCGAATTTAAGAATAGAGAGATAACTGCAAAAATTATGTATTTATTCAAAAAGAATGAGTTGATAAATTCTATTGCTGAAAGGCTTGTCGAACTAAAGAAAAAAGTAATGCCTGAAAATAAAAAAGAAATTCAGGAAATGATCGTTGAAATGCGCCTTAAAAAAGATGATGAAATTTGGACAGAATTTGAAACTTATTTTACAAAAGTTAATCCAGATTTTTATACCAAACTAAATGAACTTTGTCCTAATTTAACGCCAAACGAAAAAAAATTATGCGCTTTTTTACGCCTTAAAATGACAACCAAGGAAATTGCTACCATTACTTACCAATCTACAAATAGTATAAATGTTTCTCGTTTTAGACTTCGAAAAAAATTGAATATAAAAGGAGAGGATATTAATTTGATAAATTTTTTAGAAAATTTATAATTTACTGATTATGTTGTGTTTGTAAATAAAAGTACTAAAAATGTAATGTGTTCTGTACAACCGAAGTAAGCTATGTTTTTGAAGTTTTGATTGATTTTGTACTAATCTTTGTGAAAATTAATTAACACAAAAAAATTAGCATTTATGAAATTAAAACTTTTTACTTTGGCTGCGATTTTTGGTTTAGCGTCTACTAAATCTTATGCGCAATATATTACAACAACACAATTTCAAAATCCACAATCAGTATCAAATGACGGATTAGTTGCAGGCTATGGCGAATGGGCTGGTCCGTATTTAATTTGGAATGCAGATACTGATAAAGTAGAAGCTATTGGCGGAATTGCCCCAGGAAATAATCATGGTGGTGTTGCAACCTTTACTCCAGATGGAAAATATATTTCTGGAACAAGTGAAACAAATACTGATCCTACAGTTGGAGAGATGTCAAGATATAACATGGTTACCAAAAAATGGGAAACGTTAGGTTTTAATTATAATACAGGTTATTCAGATGCTGATTTTAGTTCTGGTTATTATATTTCAGCTGATGGAAATACAGCTGTAGGTCTTTCATATGAGAAAAAAACAGTAGATGGACAAGAAGTACCAAGAGCAATTGCGTTCGCTTGGAATAGCATACATGGTAATTCAATATTAGAACCATTTAATCCAAGTGCAAAACAAGGACGAGCAAATGCAGTATCAAATGATGGTTCTGTAATAATTGGTTGGTCAGATATGAGAGGGCCATGGAAAGCACATTATTGGAAAAGAAATCCTGATGGAACTTATCAAAAAGGACAATATATTTTAGTTGATCCAAAAGGAAGTTCTACAAACGAATTTAATCAGTTAGGAGAAGCAAGAGCAATTTCAGGTGATGGAAAATGGATTGGAGGTAAAAGTGATGCTTCTTTTGAAAATGCATGGATTTGGAGTGAAGAAACAGGAGTTATAGACTTAGGAAGAATAGCAAAACCAGAAGAAAATAATGTACAATCGTGGGTAACTTCTATAAATGATGACGGATCACTTGTTTTGGGGTATACGATTTCTAAACAATGGGTTGACTCTGCTCCAGTTTATACGCCATTTATTTGGACAAAAGAAACAGGTATTCAAGATTTTAATAATTATGTTATAAATACATTAAAGTTTGATATGAAAGGTGATAAAATCTATGTTCCAACTCAATTGTCAGAAAATGAGAAATATATTGTAGGTTGGGGATTAGATGCAACTAATATCAAAATGTTCAGAATTCAATTACCAAAATTAGGAATTGAAGAAGTAGATAATATAGAATTAACAACACTTTTCCCAAATCCAGCTTCAAAGGAATTAAATATTGATTCTAAGGAGAATATTAAACAAGTAACTGTATTCAATTTAACGGGGCAACAATTATTTTCGAAAAAAGGAAACTCTAAAACCTCTAAAATAGATGTTTCGAATTTAAAATCGGGTGTTTACATTGTTGAAGTAAAAACAGATAAAACATCAAAAACATATAAAATAATCAAAAAATAATCTTTTTAATAAATAGTTAAAAGAGTAGATTATTAGATTTATATTCAAAAGTCGGTTCTATTACAGAATCGATTTTTTAGTTATCTATCTTATTGATTATAATAAAAATACTTGTTTTTGATTTTATTTATTAGTAAATTAGTTACAGTACAATTAACACAAAAAATATAATTATGAAAGCAAGTGCATTACTTATCGTTGGTGGAATTCTAGCATTAACAGCTTGTAATAAAAAATCTGATTTACCCGACTATAAAGTGAAAGAAGCTATTTTAGAAGTCTACAAATATAGAGCTGAAAAACCAGATTCTTTGTTTGCAAAAGTAGAAGGAGTAGCAGTAGATGATTTAAATGCTCCAATTAAAGCGTATGGTCCTGTAGACGTTTATAATTTTGAAAAAATGACTCCTCTTGAGGATGGAGATAAAACTGTTTATGAAGCTGTTTATAAAGTTTCATTTAAAGGTGCTGAAGGAACTGAAACTTTTAAAGTAAAAAGAATAGATAAATTAGATGGAATCGTTGTTGGTTATTCGAATGATATAAAACCTATAACTGCTGAAGTTATTGATTCACTAGCTACGAAGAAAGATTCTATAAAATAAAAATTGAACAAATTGATAAATTTTTATTGATTTATTAAAAAAGTTTGTATATTCGTTATCAATAATGAAACAAAACGGATTAAATACAATTATTTCAATTACGACGACTTCTAGTGTTCACACTTAGAGGAGTCTTGTTATGTATTTAATTTTATAAAATAATGCAAAAGCATCTTCTCAAAAGGAAGATGCTTTTTTTATGATCAAAATTTAAATTATGAAAGTTTTAAAATTCGGAGGAACATCAGTCGGATCAGTAAAAAGCATCCGTATGGTAGTAGAAATTGTTAAACAAGAAAGACAACAAAATAATTCGATTATTTTGGTTGTATCTGCTATTTCTGGTTTGACCAATTTATTAACCAAAATGTCCGAAGAAGCTTCATCAGGAAAATTTGATGAAAATGATTTAAAATTTTTTCAAGACAAACATTTCGAAATTGTAAAAGCTTTAATCAATGTGCCAAATCAAAATCCGATTTTAACAAAGTTGAAATTGTTGATGAATGAGTTGGAAGCATTATTAGAAGGAGTTGAGATTTTGAAAGAATTAAGTCTTCAAACAAAAGATTTGATTTTGAGTTTTGGCGAAAGATGTAGTGCTTTATTAATCGCAAAAATAATGCAAGAACATGTTGGAGATTCATTAGTAATTAATGCTTCTGATTATATTGTGACAGATCATAATTTTGGTCAAGCGAATGTGATAGAAGAAATCTCACTTCAAAATATTCAACAATTAACAAAAGATCATTCGGATAAATTATTGGTTGTAACAGGATTTATTGCGGCTAATGAAGAAGGACGAGTGACAACTTTAGGAAGAGGTGGTTCTGATTACACTGCGGCTTTGATTGGAGCGGCTTTACATGCAGAACAAATTGAAATTTGGACAGATGTAAATGGAATGATGACAGCTGATCCTCGTTATGTATCCAAAGCTTTTTCGTTAGAGAATTTATCCTATACAGAAGCGATGGAATTGTCGTATTTCGGTGCAAAAGTGATTTATCCGCCAACAATGGCTCCGGCTTTTAAACTTCGAATTCCAATTTTAATTAAAAATACATTTCAACCAGATTTCGAAGGAACAAAAATTCAGTTCGATTCGCAACCAACAGATTTTCCAATCAAAGGAATTTCGTCGATAAAAGATATTGCGTTAGTCAATATAAAAGGAAGTGGTTTGGTCGGGAAATTGGGTTTTAGTGGGAAACTTTTTTCACTTTTAGCGCAACATCATATCAATATTGTATTGATTACGCAATCTTCGTCAGAGCATAGTATCACGCTTGCGATTCATCATAATGAAGTTGAAAAAGCGAAACAATTAATAGAAGAAGAGTTTTGTTTAGAGATTGCAGCAAAATGGTTGGAGCCAATTGAAGTTGAAGAAAATCTCGGAATTATTGCAATTGTTGGAGAAAACATGAAAAAGACAGTTGGTGTTTCGGGTAAGTTATTTTATGCGTTAGGACGAAATGGAATTAATGTTAGAGCGATTGCGCAAGGTTCTTCGGAGTATAATATTTCGGTTGTGATTAACGAAAATGATTTATCAAAAGCTTTAAATGTCGTGCATGATGCGTTTTTTAATCACTTGAAAAAGACAATTCATGTTTTCAATGTTGGTGTGGGAAATATTGGTTCGACATTTTTAAATCAATTAGAAAAACAGAAAGATTTTTTAGCTAAAAATAATGACATCGAAATAAAATTAGTTGGATTATCAAATTCTAAAAAAATGATGTTTGATGAAAACGGAATCAATTTATCGAATTGGAAAAATGAATTGGAAAATTCTTCTTCATCGGCTGATTTGAATGAATTTATCCAAAAAATGAAGCAGTATAATTTACCAAATTGTGTTTTTGTTGATAATACAGCGAGTTCTGATTTGTCAAATTATTACAAACAAATTTTCGAAAGCAGCATTTCGGTTGTAACATGTAATAAAATTGCGAATTCGTCTTCTTATCAAGACTATAAAAATTTGAAAGAAACTGCTCGAAAATATGGCATTGATTTTCTTTACGAAACAAATGTTGGAGCAGGTTTACCAATTATTAGCGTGTTGAAAGATTTGCGAATGAGTGGAGATCAAATTCTAAAAATTGAAGCGATTTTATCAGGGACAATTTCGTATATCTTCAATCATTTTAAAGGTGAAAATACATTTGCTGAAGTTGTAAAAAAAGCTCAAGAATTAGGTTATACAGAACCAGATCCTCGCGACGATTTGAGTGGAATAGATTTTATGCGAAAAATGTTAATTCTTGCTCGTGATAATGGTTACAAAGTGGAAGCGGCAGATGTAAAAATCGATTCTATTTTGCCAAAATCTTGTCTAGAAGCTGCTACTGTAGAAGATTTTTATAAAGAGTTAGTCAACGAAAATGATTATTTCGAAAAGATAAAATTTCAAGCTGAAGCGGAGCAAAAAGTGATTCGTTATATCGGGATTTTAGAAGATGGAAAAATATCAATTTTGTTAGAGTTGGTTGATAATCAACATCCGTTTTATGCCTTGTCTGGAAGCGATAACATTATTTCGTTTACAACAGCACGTTACAAGGAACGTCCTTTGGTTGTGAAAGGTCCTGGAGCTGGCGCGGAAGTTACGGCAGCTGGCGTTTTTGCAGATTTAGTTAACATAAGTTCAATACGATAAAAGATGAATCAAATAATCGAAAATAAATATAAGCTTGATCAAGCGAAGTTTTTAGAAAAAGTACACGTTTTTGCTCCTGCAACAGTTGCCAATATGATTTGTGGATATGATATTTTGGGCTTTGCGGTGGATTATCCAGGTGATGAAGTAATCATTGAAAAGACAGAAAAATTAGGAATCGAAATTCTGACAATTACAGGAGACGAAGGGAAATTACCTTTGGATGCAATGAAAAATACAGTTTCTCATTCGGCATGGAAATTATTTTGTGATTTAGGTTTACAAGATTCTTTTGGATTATCGATAGAATTACACAAAAAAATGCCAATTGGAAGTGGCTTAGGATCAAGTGCAGCGAGTACAGTTGCTGGACTTTTTGCATTGAATGAATTATTAGGAAAACCACTTTCTAAAAACGAACTTATACCTTATTGTATGGAAGGCGAACGATTGGCTTGTGGTGCTGCTCATGCGGATAATGTCGCGCCATCATTGTTTGGTGGAATTACGTTGATTCCTTCTTACGAGCCGCTTTTGGTACGTTCTTTACCTGTTCCTGAAAATTTATATGTGACGTTGATTTATTCAAAAGTAGAAGTGCCAACAAAGGATGCGCGCAAATTAATTAAAGATAAAGTGCAATTGAGTAAAGCAATAAAACAATGGGGAAACATTGCAAGTTTGGTTGCGGCGCTTTATGAGAATGATTACGAAGAAATTGGTCGTTCGATGCAAGATGACATTATCGAACCAAATCGTTCTTTATTGATTCCATATTTTAATGAAATGAAAAGTATTTCGCTTGCAAATAATGCATTAACATTCGGGATTTCTGGTTCTGGACCAACAGTTATGGCGTTATCTAAAAGTAAATTGGATGCAGAAATTATTGAACAAAAATTAAATGATTTTTTGGCAATAAAAGAAATTGAACATTTATCATTTGTCTCTAAAATTAATCAACAAGGACCTTATATAAAACACTAAAAATGAAATTATATAGTACAAATAATCATAATAACAGAGTCGATTTTAAACAAGCGGTTTTTCAATCTTTGCCAGAAGATAAAGGATTATATATGCCTTTGTCATTGGAAAAATTAGATAAAAATTGGATGAATTCGATTGAAAATTATTCATTTCAAGAGATTGCGAAAAAGGTTACAAATCACTTATTAAAAGATTATTTTTCTGAAGAAACGATCAATAATTTGATTGATGAGGTAATCAATTTTCCTGCGCCTTTGGTATTTTTAGAAGATGATTTAGCTGTTTTGGAATTGTTTCATGGACCCTCTTTTGCGTTCAAGGATTTTGGAGCAAGATTTATGAGTCGAGTGATGGCGCATTATTCGAAAAAAGATAATCAATTGTTAGATGTTTTGGTGGCGACTTCTGGCGATACAGGAGGCGCTGTGGCGCTCGGTTTTCTGGGAGTAGAAGGAACGAGAGTAACGATTTTATATCCAAAAGGAAAAGTGTCGCCGATACAAGAATTGCAATTAACAGCGAATGGAAAAAATATTCGTGCGATAGAAATTGATGGAACTTTTGATGATTGTCAAGCCTTGGTAAAACAAGCTTTTTTAGACAAAGATTTAATGAGAAATCTAAATTTAACCTCAGCAAATTCGATTAATATTGCTCGCTTGATTCCGCAATCTTTCTATTATTTTGAGGCTTTTGCTCAAGCAAAAAGAAAAGGTTTTGAGAAAATTTCTTTTGTTGTTCCAAGCGGAAATTTCGGGAATATTACGGCTGGTATTTTAGCTTCAAAATTAGGATTGGAAGTAGAACAATTTGTTGCAGCTACAAATGCGAACGATACTGTTCCTTCATTTTTAGAAACCGAAAATTATCAACCAAAACCTTCTGTACAAACGTTATCGAATGCAATGGATGTTGGAAATCCGAGTAATTGGGTTCGTGTGATGGAGTTTTTTGAGCAAGATGTGGAGCAATTAAAATCAAAAATGGTTTCAAAAGCTTATTCTGATGTAGAAACAACAAATGCAATTGTAGAAATTAATCAACAATATAATTATGTTGCTTGTCCGCATACGTCGATTGCGTGGTTAGCGACAAAGGAATATCAAGCGAAAAAACAAGATGAAAAAGAATTGGTGGTATTTTTATCGACGGCGCATCCGTGTAAATTTCCTGAAGTTTTTTCAAAAGAAATACGAGATAAAATTGTCTATCCAAAAGAAGTCGAAGAATTGAAATTGAAACAATCAATTAAAGTTGAAATGAACAATGATTTTGATGAGTTGAAAAATTGGTTGTTAGGAAATAAAAATGATAAATAAAATTCCTTCCTCTACTGAAAAGGTTGTAGGAAGAGAAGAAGGAAAAAAATATTATGAAAATCCTAAGGATTTAATGGCTTTTAAATATGCTAAAAATGATGATATTTTAAAAAATCCTTTTGCGGTAGTATATAGAGGTAATTTGTATTTTGGAATAAAACCCTCTAATAAACATGAATCAACAAAAATGAAAGGAAATTTTGCTATAACTTATTCTAAAAATTATTATATCAAAGTAAAATATGCAACACCACAATATTTTTATGCAGAAATGTCAGGGATTCCAGCTGGTCAGGCAATTCTTGCGGAAAGGATAGTGTTTTTAAGATGATGTAAGAAGAATAATGGTTTTAAATGAATAATTAATTATTATAATCTCAAAATCCATCTAATTATTCAGATGGATTTTTTTAATTTTATAATATCAAAAATTTATAAATAATGAGTACAAAAACATATGCAGCGTTCAATGAAACAGATCCATTAGCGCCACACACAATAGAACGTAGACATTTACACGCGAAAGATATTTTTATTGATATCGAGTATTGTGGGGTTTGTCACAGCGATATTCATACAGCGAAAGGAGATTGGGGAAAACCAAATTATCCGGTTGTTCCTGGACACGAAATCATTGGTCGAGTAAAAGAAGTTGGTTCTGAAGTGACGAAATTCAAAGTTGGCGATTTGGTTGGAGTAGGTTGTATGGTCGAATCTTGTCAACACTGTTCTTCTTGCGACGAAGGTTTGGAGCAGTATTGTGAAAATGGTTTTACAGGAACGTATAATTCTAAAAATTCAAAACATGGTGGAATCACTTATGGTGGTTATTCAGAAAATATCGTGGTAGAAGAAGATTTTGTACTTCACGTACCTGAAAATATCGATGTAAAAGCTGCTGCACCATTGTTGTGTGCAGGAATTACAACTTGGTCGCCTTTGCGTCACTGGAATGTAAAAGTAGGTGATAAAGTTGGTGTAATTGGTCTTGGAGGTTTAGGACATATGGGTGTTAAATTTGCAAAAGCAATGGGTGCACATGTCGTAATGATTACAACTTCTGAATCGAAAGGTGAAGATGCAAAGAAACTTGGAGCTGATGAGGTTTTAATTTCAAAAGATGCAACACAAATGAAAGCGCATGCAAATTCATTCGATTTTTTATTGAATACTATTCCAGTAAAGCACGATGTTAATCCATATTTACAGTTATTAAAATTAGATAAAACAATGTGTATGGTTGGAGCTATTGAGCCTTTAGATGCTGTTCACGGAGGTTTATTAATTATGAAACGTCGTAATTTAGCAGGTTCGTTAATTGGAGGAATAAAAGAAACACAAGAAATGTTAGATTTTTGTGGAGAACACAATATTGTTTCTGATGTAGAAATGATAGATATTCAAAATATTAATACAGCTTACGAACGTATGATGAAGTCTGATGTGAAATACCGTTTTGTGATTGATATCAAATCATTGAAAGAATCTTAATCTATTAGATATATAAACAAAAAAATCCGCTTATTAGCGGATTTTTTGTTTATTGAGTTTTCAAGTTTTATTTCGTTACAGAATCTTTAGTTGTTTCTGCTGTATTTACAGTTTTCGAAGAATCTATCGTAACTCCTTCTACAGAATCGGCTGCAGGAATTTCTGCTTTTTCAACACTTACTGAATCCTCATCAATAGTTATTGGTTCTCCTACTTTTGTTGGTTCTTGTTTACAAGACATTGCTGTGAAAGAAATCGCTGCGAAAGCAAATAAAGCTAATTTTTTCATTTGATTTTTTGTTTAATCTATTCTACAAATTATTTTTTCTCTGTTGTTGTAGTCGTAGTTGTTTCAACTTTTATAGGAGTTTCTTTTACAACTGCCGAATCTTTGATGACAACAGAATCTTTTCCTATAGAATCAATTTTTAATGAATCTTCGATTGTTGTAATTGTGTCATTTTTTACCTCTGTTTCAGTTTTTGTTTCTTTCGATCCAAATAAATTACAAGATGTTAAACCAAATGCAGTTCCGAATACTCCTAATACGATTACGTTTAATACTAATTTTTTCATAACTTTAATTTTTTAAATGTTTAATTGATTTTTTGTTTTTGTTGATTTTTCAATCATTTTGTTGAACCAAAGTTAAGCTGATATCAAATTTTTTCGAAGCAAAATCGTTGTAAGATGATTGTAATCCAATCATCTAATATTCAACAAATGTTTTACAATAAAAGAAATCATTTAACAACGCATTAATAAAGAAATACAACTCAACATATCAAAAAAATTATTTTATTTGTAGTTGTATTAAAAGACAATTTGTAAAATTGAAATTATTTTACAAAATACTGAAAACCAATCTTATAAATTTTATTTTTTGAGCAAATTTACAGATATAGAAATTTTCGAAATTCTAAAAAAAACGATTTCAAATCGATTTTTAGAAGAAAATTCTGCTCAATCCGAAAATATCTCCGATTGGAAGGGGCAAGAAATTACATCTTTCCAAGATGATTTATTTAATAAAACCAGATCTACCGTTAGTGAAAAATGGTTTTATACGTATTTTAAGTCAGATTTTAAGAAGCTTCCGCGTATTGATATGCTCAATCTTTTGGCGCAATATTGTGGATATAAAAATTGGGCACACTTTCTTAATGTTCAGAAAATAGAACATTTTGGTTCAAGTAAAGCTGAAGAATCGACGATTGAAGCAAGAGAAAACGAAAATTTTTCATCAGAACACATAATTTCATCAGAACCAAAAGTAGAGATTCTACAGGAAGTTAAATCATCAATAGAAAAAGAAGCAGATTCTGCAAAAGTAGAAATCATCAAAACAAAGCCTAAGCTAAAATTAATTTCGATAATAGTTGTTGCTGTTATTTTATTAAGTGGGATAGGAATGGCTGTTTATTATTCTTTTTTTAGTCAAAGAGAATATGAATTCTGTTTTGTAGATTCAGATAGACAAAGCAAAATAACCAATTCTGTTGAGGTAACAATTATTAGAGATGGTTTTACACCATTGTATTTATCCACAAAAACAGGTTGTATCAAATTTGAATCACAAAAAGATACTATCAAGATGTTTGTGAGTTCACCTTATTACAAACAAGATACTTTTAGAGTTAATTTGCATCAATATAATCAGCCAGAAAAGCTTTTATTAGAGCCTGACGATTATAAAATTATGCTGTATTATTATTCGAATTCTGCAAAAGATTTGAAACAACGAATATCTAAACTTAATCAAATGATTTCTGATGATGCTTTGATTTATCAAGTTTACGATAACGACTTTTTTGGTGTAGAAATTCTTTCGAAACAACAGTATATCAATTTGGTTACAATGCCTACAACTTCTTTAAAGAACTTCTCTTTAATTGAGTCGGAAAGCAAAAAAGGAAAAATTGTTAAATTAAAATTTAAAATCCAACAAGATGAGAACGATAAATAAAATGGTTCAGTTTAGTATAATATTACTAATGAGTGTTTGGATTATATTTTCGTGTAAAGACGATAAATATAAAGGAGATTATAACCCAGAAACAATAAAAGGTTACAAAAATGAATCGTCAACTGTAAGTAGTAAAATGGATTCTGTTGAAGCTGTAAATTTTATTGCGAAGCAAAAACTAAGAGAGCTGTATGAACTTTCAGCTTTGGCATCAACAACAAGTGATATTGAAGTTGATAGTTTACTACGTGATCAATTGTTATCATATTTTCCAAAAAAAGATACAACTGAGATTTTTTCTTTATTAAGGGATTTGCGTTCAAAAAAAGTCACCTATACATCAGTATCTAAATTTGCTATTTTACCTAAAGATTCTATCGTGCCAGATTCTATAAAGAGAATAGCTTATACAATCAATTATTTCAATTCAGATAAAAAGTTAATTGAAACAAATAATCATGTAGGTGTATTTGTTTTAAAACAAGAACCAATAAAGTTTCAGAGAGAATTCAAATTTTATTTTACTACTTTAAAGGAACAAAAAGATTCGATTCAAAACGATTCAATTCCTTCAGGAGTAATACAAAAGTCAAGTGGAAAATCGCCTAAATAAGCGTCCTCAATATGTTCGATAGGTCTAAAGAAAGTTAGACCTATTTTTTTTGAATCAGGTCTACATCTCGCTAAGAATTTATCATAATAACCACCTCCATATCCAACACGATTTCCTGTTTTATCAGCTACAAACATTGGTATAAAAATGACATCTATTGTAGAAGATTCAATTTCTACATAATTAATTGGCTCGGGAATTTGACGTGAATTTAAAACAGTTTCGAAGCCTTTTTCAACTTTACAATTTATCATATCATCGCCAACAACTAAAGGTAAAACAACTTCTTTTTGCTGTTGATATAGCCAATTTATAATTGGATAAGTATTGATTTCGTTATTTTTTTCGATAGGCAAGAAAATATGAAAAGACTTTTCAATTGAAAAACTAAATTGTTTAATGTATTGAAAAATCTTTTCACTTAATTCGTTTATCTCTACTCTTGTGAATTCTTTTCTCAGATTTCGATAGTATCTTCTAGCTTCTGTTTTTGTCATCTTTTTCCGTTTATAACGAAGTTAAGAAATAATTAGCGCTAAAAGTAAGTAGATCTTTTTTGTTTTAGCTATTATAGAAACACTAAAACGAAAATAAAACAAGCTACTGCCATAAAAAGTAATATGTTGACAGGTTTTATTTTCATTTTGCTAAATATAGACTTTTGATAAGTCTTGTGAATTCTCTTAGGTTTAGACATTATTAGTTGATTTATTTTCTAACAAGGTGCAAATTTCATGCAAAGATTGCTTCTAAAAATGAGGAAAACCGTAAATAATATCTATATGTTTGATTAATAATAAAATAAAAATCATATTAAATAGATTTTTTCATTCGCCCTTTTGCTTCATCCAACCAAGGTTGATAATTGCAATGTTTTTGTATTGCTTGATAGATTACTTGGCTGTTTGGATCTTTTGGATCAAGTTCGTAAATTAATGAATTAATAAATCCATTTTTGATTGATTGACTTTTGATGTTTTCTAATAAAGTATCTGGAGAAAATCCTTGATACAATTTTTCTTGTAAATTCGTTAAGACAATATTGCGGTAACTTTGATAAGTTCTGTAATCCTCGTCATTATCTAAATCTATTTTGTCTAATTCGGTCAGAAAATTAATAGGTAATTGCTGTGAAGCAGGATTGTAATAGGTGTACGAATCCTTGTACATGTACAACAAATTGATAAAATCGTAATTTAAATTCGTTTTTTCTGTTTTGATGAACGAAGAATTAACTTCTAATTTCTCTAAATCTTCGAAAACTTTTTGATGAAAATTTTTGATTTGATTTTTGAAATCTGGCGGAGCAAGTTTAAATAATTCGGTATGATTAGTTAAGAATTTATCCGTTTTAAAACTTTTGTCAACCAAATAATTGTTTCGATTTTTTCCTATTCCAGAGAATTTGAAATTTTTCTCCAAATGTTTTAAATCTGTATTTAGAATCAAACTATCACCTGGAATCAAATAAATTGTAAACTCCTCGCGCTCAATAGAAAGCGTTTTGTAGCCTTCGTCAACTAACTGAACTGTATCCGAAAAGTTTCCATCAAAATCTAAAGCAAAAGCCTTTTCACGATTATTCAATAATAGGTAAATGCTATCTGTTTGTGCATTAGCGATTCGTCCACTAAAGTAGACAAGCTCACCTTTTTCTTTTTTTGGTGAACAACTGTAAATTATAATTAAAATTAGTGGGAGAAATCTCCACAACGTCTTCATTTTCATTTTTCTCTCTGCCTCACAAAAGTAGAAAATTATTCTTCGTTTTGATGAATTTCGAAGTAAGAATCTATCTTAAAATTTTCGGGTTTATTTGCTGCCGCAACCGCCAATTTATCAGCTTCTTCGTTCCAATGATGTCCAGCATGACCTTTTATCCATTGAAATTTTACGCGATGAATTTTATAAACTTCTAAAAATCTTTTCCACAAATCGGCATTCTTCTTTCCTTTGAAATTCTTTTGAACCCAACCAAAAACCCAACGTTTTTCTACAGCATCGACCACATATTTAGAATCCGTCACAATAGTAATTTCCGTGTTTGTAAACTTTAGCGTTTCCAAAGCCGTAATAACCGCCAACAATTCCATTCGGTTATTCGTTGTTAATCGAAAACCTTGAGAAATTTCTTTTTTGACTTTTTTCTCGGTTTCCAACAAAATACAACCAAATCCTCCTGGACCAGGATTTCCCAACGATGAACCGTCTGTATATGCTACAATTGCCATGTTTTATGGTTTGTAATTTAACATTGTGTCAATTGTTTGACGCGCAACAAAATGATAATTTGGACGCGCATCTTTATAGATATTCTTCGCTAAATCTAATTGATTAGATTCTTTTAAAGCTAAATACAAAGGCTCTAAAAATTTACGACGACCAACATTTACCAAGAATTCTTTCGCATTTGTGTTGACTTTATCGTAATGCATTAAAAATGCTTTTTCGTACCAAGCTGTTTCAATTTCTGGATTTTTAGAATTTGTAAAATCATAAATAGCATCCAAATAAGCTAAATCTTCTTTTGTGTTTTTAGTCGTATCAATTTGACGAATAAAATGAACCCATTCATTTGTAGATTTCGTAGAAATCGCCACTTTTTTCGCAGCAACTTTATTTCGTCCGTTTGTAATATCTTGCTGTAATTGCGCTTCTGCTAAATCGAATAATTTTGAAGTAGGTTTTTTCAAATCTTTTGGCCAGCCTGTGTTATAAATCCATTCTTGAACAAAAGAATCGTCTCCATTTGTCAAATTAGTTTTCAAATATTCCACAAATTTTTCTGTCGTCATTGTTTGGAAAGCGTGCGAAGAAAAATATTGATTCAAGAATTTATCAAACTTTTCACGTCCATATTTATCTTCTAACATTTTCAAGAACAAATAACCTTTATCGTACGGAACATCAGAAAAAGCATCATCAGGATTTGCTCCCTTCATGTTCACTTTTAATGAAGTATATTTTTCTGGAATATTTTTTATCGACGTCTCTAAATCCTGAAAACCGATTACTGAAATCATATCCGCATAATCTTTTCCTTCTAATTCTTCCATGATTCTACGCTCGAAATAAACTGTAAATCCTTCGTTCACCCAGAAATCATCCCAAGTAGAATTCGTTACTAAATTTCCAGACCAAGAATGTGCCAATTCATGTGCAATCAAATTCGTCATCGAACGATCACCTACAATTGCAGTTGGCGTAGCAAACGTTAAACGCGGATTTTCCATTCCTCCAAAAGGAAACGAAGGCGGTAAAACCAAGACATCAAATTGTTCCCAAGGATATTTTCCGTACAATTTCTCGGCAGCAGTTACCATTTTTCCCATATCGGCAAATTCCCACGCAGCAGCTTTTAACAAACCAGGTTCTGCATAAATACCCGTTCTGTTGTCGATTGGTTGATATTGCACATCACCAACAGCCAAAGCAATCAAATAAGGCGCAATTGGTTGCGTCATTTTGAATGTATAAATTCCTTCCACATTTTTTTCTTTCGGATTGATTGCACTCATCAAAGGCAACAAATCTTTCGGCGTTTTTACTTTTGCATCGTACGTTAAGCGAACACTTGGCGTATCCTGAATTGGAATCCAAGAACGTGTTAAAATTGCTTGTCCTTGAGACAATAAAAACGGATGTTTTTTATCGTGTGTTTGTTGCGGATTTAACCATTGTAAAGCATTTGCATCAGGCGAAGTTTTGTAGAAAATTTTTACAATTGTATCATTTGGTGTGACATCAATGATTAAGCCTTGACCTTTGATCGAATCTTTTTCACCTAATTTGTATGTTGTTTTTTGTCCATTCGCTAATAAAACTGAATCAATTGTTAGTTTTTCGGTATCTAAAATCAATTGTTTTGCTTGATTATTTTCGAATGTATAAGCCGCAGAACCTTTAATTTGATGCGTATCGAAATCGGTTTCGATATCCAAACTAAAATGTTTGATGCGGGCTTTATCTAAATCAGCAAAAGTTTGATTGTCTTTTGCTTCAGTTTCTGTGGTAGAAGTGATTTGTTTATTGCAACTAACCGCCGTTAAAGCCGTTCCTAATGCGATATAAACTAAATTTTTCATTGTTCTAAATCTTTTAAAATCGTGTTGTAAGCTTCTTCTTTCAAAGTAACTTTATTGTTTTTTACATTCAAACCTTTCGTTTCGAAAGCCGCTAATAATCGAACTTTTATTTTTCCTGGATAACCTCTAAACCAATTAAATGGGAACATTTTATTAACTCCGTGAATCGCCAAAACAGCCAAAGGCGTTTGTGTTTCGATTGCAATGTTAAACGCTCCATCTTTGAAAGGATCCAAATAAATCTTGAATTCTTTGTCGTTTGTTACACCGCCTTCAGGAAAAATAAAAATACTCAGATTTTTGTCTAACTTTTTCTTTGCTTCGGGATAAACTAGTGCTTTACTACGTGCACTTTTTCGGTCGACAGGAATACAAATTCGTTCGAATATTCTTCCAAAGATAGGGATTTTGAGTAATTCTGCCTTACCAACAAACACGATTGGATGATGTTTAAGAATAGCCAACATCAACATAATATCCATCACCGAAGTATGATTAGCTATAAAAATATAATTTTCTTTCGGATCGAGAGGGACAAGTTTTTTGTAATCAATTCTAAATCCTGTTCCATACAAAACAAATTTTCCCCAATATCTTATAAATGGGTAGATGTAAGGAAATGTTTTATCGAAGTTTGCTAAAGGTAATACGATAAAAACACCAATTGTTAGGACATAAATTGCGGCTAATAAAATCATCCAAATGCGCCAAATAAGAACGAAAAAACCTGTGATGTATTTCATTGAGTTGGTTTATTGGAGTAAAGATATGGAGAAAATGAAAACCAAACCTATGTTCCTATTTTTTGAAAAACTTCAAAATAGCTTCATTCAATATTTTTGGCTGTTCGAAAGGAACATAATGTGTAGAATTTGGAATAATCAATAACTCCGCTTTTGAAATATTTTGTTGAATTTCTTTAGTATGACTTTCTTTTACTTCATCTTTTTCTCCAGCAATAATGAATACTGGATTTTGAATTTTATTTAGTTCAGATTTCGTAATATTTGGTTCATTTAACATCAATTCGATTAAGCGTAAATTTGTGTCTTCTGAAGGCTTATTTGCTAAATTTTTTAAATTCCCAATTAGTTCTTCGCTTACTCCATTTGGATTAAGAACCGCACCAATAGTCGCTGTTTTATTGATGAGTTGAGGATGTTGAGCATTGAAAATTAATGCTGTATTTCCGCCATCACTCCATCCAATAAGGTTAACCTTATTTAAATTAAGTTGCTGAATTACTTGAAACAAATCATTTGAAAATTTTTCATAAGTGTATGGAGTATTTGTCAAATCAGTACTTCTTCCTTGTCCGCGAGTATCAAGAACAATTACTCGATAATGCTTTGCAAAAAATGGAATTTGTTGATAAAAATCTTCTATACTTCCGTTATTTCCATGCAAAAATATCAAAGGCTCACCTTGTCCATATTCTTCATAATAGATCTTCGCATCATTTATGTCAAGATATTTTCCGGATTTATTTTTTCCGTAAATCGACCTTTTAGCTTTCTCTTTATGCTGATAGTATGAAATCAATTCTTGCGTTTTTGTATCAATTTCTTCAGACTTTTCCTCATTTATAGTTAATTTATCTTTTGAGTATAAAACTTCTAAGTTAGCGATAAAAACTCCTGAAGAAGCTTCCCAATTACCTTGACTTTGATATCTAAACAATAAGTCTTTTGCTAAAGATTTTTTAGCAGAAATACCAAAAACAAAATCTTCTTGATTATGTTTTTTAAAACTAACTAGTTGCATTGTAACAGCGATTTGGTTTACATTTTTGAATCGAAATTTATATGGTGTTAAATCAATTTTTTGCCATCCAGTTGTAGATGTTTTATAAATAATATTTTCATCTAAAAGCGATTCTGTTGGCAAACCATTTTTAACAGCGTAAATATTAACTTTTAACGTGATTTCTTCATATTTAGAACTTGGAATAATATGGAAATTAAATGTATTCAGTTTTGTATTTGGGTAAATTTCAAAAATATTTCCTTGTTCAATTGTTGGTACATTTTCATCAAACATTTTAGAAAAAGTTAGCATTGGACGAGTTTTTTGACCAATTACTTTTTCTTTCATTTTTTCAGATTTAACAATAACTTCAGTTAATGAAACTTCTTTTTCTTTTAAAATTATAACTGAGTTTTGTTGAATTTCTTCAATAGATTTAGAAACTTCTTTATAACCAGCTGCATCAAAAATTAAATGACTTTTTGCTATTTTTTCTGGGATTTCGATAGAAAAATTTCCCTTTTCATCTGTAATTGCTCCAATTTCAGAATCTTTTATTCCAATTGAACAATATGGAATTGCAAGATTATTGGTATCTTTCACACTTCCGTTCAATTTAGTTTGAGCAGAGATTATATTACAAATTGCTACAATTGATACAAAAAAATAGTTGCGCATAAATCTATAGTTTCAAATAAGACGTAACGTTTTACAAAAGGTTACAAAATATTTTGATAATTTCTTAAAAAGATATTGTTATAAACTTACATTTTGCAACCAATTTGAAATGATTAAATTTGTTAAAGAAAAGATTATCAAAAAATACTATGTCTTTGAAAACAACTAATCCGACAACAACGAAAGCTTGGAATGCACTAAAAAAACATTTTCAATCTATTCAGCATACAACCATTAAAGAATTATTTGATCAAAATTCAAACCGTTTTGAGCAATTTTCGATTCAATATCCTTCGTTGTTAGTGGATTATTCGAAGAATAGGATTAATACTGAAACAATTCAACTTTTAGTGGATTTAGCAAAAGAAATGGAAGTTGATCAGTCAATTCAGAGAATGTTTGAAGGTGATATTATTAACGTTACTGAAAATAGAGCCGTTTTACATACAGCTTTACGCAATCGCTCTGATGAAGAAGTTTTGGTTAACGGAAATGATGTAATGCCTCAAATTAATGAGGTATTAGAACAAATGAAATCTTTTTCAAATAAAGTAATTTCGGGTGAATGGAAAGGTTTTACAGGAAAAGAGATCACTGATGTTGTGAACATTGGAATTGGTGGTTCTGATCTTGGCCCTATGATGGTAACTGAAGCATTAAAACATTATAAAACACGTTTAAATATTCATTTTGTTTCAAATATTGATGGAACACATTTAGTGGAGACTCTTAAAGATGTTAATCCAGAAACAACATTGTTTATTGTTGCTTCTAAGACATTTACAACACAGGAAACAATGACAAATGCTTTTTCAGCAAAAGAATGGTTTTTAAATTCTGATGCGCAAGAAAGTGATGTTGCGAAACATTTTGTAGCGGTATCAACAAGTAATGAAGAAGTAACGAAATTTGGAATTGATATTGCGAATATGTTTCAATTTTGGGATTGGGTAGGAGGTCGTTATTCACTTTGGAGTGCGATAGGTTTAAGTATTGTTTTGGGAATCGGGTTCGATAATTTTGAAGAATTACTAGAAGGAGCTCATGAAATGGATATTCATTTTAGGACTGAAACATTAGATCAAAATATTCCAGTTGTTTTGGCTTTATTAGGAATCTGGTATAACAATTTTTTTGAAGCAGATTCCATTGCTTTATTGCCTTATGAACAGTATTTATCTCGATTTGCTGCTTATTTTCAACAAGGAGATATGGAAAGTAATGGGAAATCAATTGATCGTAATGGAAAAAAAGTAGATTATGAAACAGGTCCTATTATTTGGGGAGAACCAGGGACAAACGGGCAACATGCTTTTTATCAATTGATTCATCAAGGAACTAAATTAATTCCAGCTGATTTTATAGCAGGGGCTAATTCATTGAATATTATAGGAGATCATCATGCAAAGCTATTATCAAATTTCTTCGCGCAAACAGAAGCTTTAGCTTTCGGAAAAGATAAACAAACTGTTATTGCTGAATTAGAAAAAGCTGGAAAAACGAAAGAGGAAATTGATTTGTTAACTCCTTTTAAAGTATTTGAAGGAAATCGACCTACAAATTCGATTTTATATGAAGTGTTAAAACCTAGAGTTTTAGGGAATTTAATTGCTATGTATGAACATAAAATATTTGTTCAAGGTATAATCTGGAATATTTTTTCTTTTGATCAATGGGGAGTTGAGCTAGGAAAACAATTAGCAAATGTTATTTTACCTGAATTATCAAATGATGAACAAATAACTTCTCATGATTCATCTACAAATGGATTAATAAATGCTTACAAATATTGGAAAAAGTAAACACAATTATATATAAAAGGTCGAGAATATTCTCGACCTTTTATATATAATTCTTATTCTAAAAATTAAATTATTTGATTTAACTCATCTTTCAAACTATTTTCCCAAGTCGGAATATCAAGTTGATACACTTCTTTTATTTTCGATTTATCCAATAAACTGTACGCAGGACGTTTCGCTTTTGTAGGATAAGCTGATGTTGAAACAGGAATAATTTCTGTACTTGCGCCTGATAATTCTTTAATTTTCTGAGCAAATTCAAACCATGAACATTCTCCTTCATTTGAATAATTAAAAATCCCATATTTCAATTCGTCTTTTGAAATAATATCTAGAATTGCTTTTGCTAAATCTAAAGCATTAGTTGGAGAACCTATTTGATCTGAAACAACAGAAATTGATTCTTTTTCTTTAAATAATTTTAGCATCGTTTTAAGAAAGTTATTGCCAAACCTTGAAAATACCCAAGCCGTACGAATAATAATTGTTTTAGGATTATTTTGTAATGCCAATTCTTCTCCTTGTAATTTTGTTTGTCCATATACTCCAATAGGATTTGTTAAGTCGGTTTCTAAGCGTGGTTTTGCTTCTGTTCCATCAAATACATAATCGGTCGAAATATGGATGAATGGAATACTTTTTTGATTGGTAACTTTAGCTAATAATTCAGTAGATTTAGCATTGATTAAATAAGCATTATTGTAATCGTCTTCTGCTTTGTCTACAGCTGTATAAGCTGCACAGTTTATAATAAAATCAAATAGTTTATCTTCAAAATATTGATTAACCAAATTTTCATTTGTGATATCTAACTCATTTCTAGTAGCAAAAAAACATTCAATCTCATTGTATTTTTTAGATTGTTCTAAAATTGATTGTCCCAATTGACCATTTGCGCCAGTAATTAAAATTTTTTTCATAATATAAAAAAAGCCACTAAAATAGTGGCTTGAAGATATTAATAATCCTAAAAATTATAATCCTAATTCTTTTTTAACATCGTTTAATAAGTCATATCCTCCAGATTTGTAAACTAATACACCAGCAGGTAAAACATATTTAACACCTTTTTTTGCAGCAGCAGCGTTAATTGCATCCATAACTCTTTTCTCGATTGGATCCATTAAAGCTTTTTCTTTTGCTTGCATTTCTTCTTGAGCTGCTTTAGCTACTGTTTCGTAAGCTTTTTGCATTTCTTGCTCTTTCTCTTGGTATTTATTAGCCGCAATTAATTTTTGTTGCTCTTCAGGAGATTTACCAGCTAAATCTTTTTGGGCAGTTTCCATAAAAGTTTTATAGTCTCCTTGTAATTTTGCAATTTTCTCTTGATGTTTTTTACCTAAAGCTTCTAAATCTGCTTCAGCTTTTTTATAAGCTGGCATAGCTTCAATTACCGCTTGCGTATCAATATGTGCAATTTCTTGAGCGAAAGATAAAACGCTTCCGAAAACCATCATTGTAAATACTGCTATCAATCTAATTTGTTTCATTTCTAGTCTAATTTGTTTTAAAATTTATTTTATTGTTTTATTACTTGTGTTTTTATTTTTTTGCTTTTGGTTTAGAATTTGAATTATTATTTGGCTTCAAATCTGGCCTCAAAGTATGTAAAACTTCTCTACTTATGTCAAATTTTGGGTCCGTATAAATCATAATCAAATCGCTTCCTTTGTCAAAAACAAAACCATATCCACGTTTATCTGCAACTTCTTTAGTAGCATTATATATTTGATCTTGCAAAGGTTTTACCATTGATCGTCTCAAATTTACTAAATCTCCATTTGGACCATATCTTTTATCTTGTAAAACTCTTATAGCATTTACTTCATCCGCAAGTTTTTTTTCTTGTTCTTTAACTTGTTCAGCTGTTAATAAAATCTTTTCGGCTTCAAATTCGGCTTGTAATTTAGCTAAATTTTCTTGTTTTTGTTCTATTTCTTTTTGCCAAGATTCTGTTTGAGATTTTAATTTGTTTTGAGATGATGTGTATTCTGGTAAACTCTCTAAAATATATTGAGAGTCAACATAACAAAATCTCTGTGCTAATGCAAAATTTGCTAATCCAAGGAACAATGCTATAAAGCTAATCCATTTTTTCATATTCTGAGTGTATTAATTCTAAAACTATGCCAAAACGTTCTATACAAATTTACATAATTTATTAGAATTGTTGACCAATAATAAAGTGTGTTTGCCATCCAGAGCGTTCTGTTTGCCCAAAGCCTTTATCAAATCCATATCCGAAATCGAATCCTAATAAACCAAATGCTGGCATGTAAATACGTACTCCTGCTCCTGCAGAACGTTTTAATTCAAACGGTTTAAATTCACTTGTATTGTTCCAAACATTACCTCCTTCTGCAAAAGTTAAGGCATAGATTTTTGCAGTTTGGCTCATTGTAATTGGGTAACGTAACTCTAATGAATATTTATTATAAATCGTTCCTCCTCCTTCTGGAGTAATGTCTCCCGTGTTTCCTCCATAAGTTGAAGCGTCTTCGTATCCTCTTAATGAAATAATTTCACGTCCATCCATACGATTTTGCGCTAAACCTGTTCCTCCAACATAAAAACGTTCAAACGGGATAGTTCCTATTTTTCGGTTATATGTTCCTAAAACTCCAAATTCTCCTCCAGCTTTTAAAACTAATTTTCCTGTTAATTCTTTATAGAAATATGCTTTTGCTTTGAATTTATAATATTCTAACCATTTAAATTTTTCAGTTTCACTCATTTTTGTGTAATCTTTATTTTGAAATACAGAATAAGGTACTGTTGTTGTGAAAGATAAACTAATTTCTGATCCAGATTGAGGGAAAATAGGATCTGGACCTGCTGAGTTACGAGTTAAGCCTAATGTATAATTTAAGTTATTAGATTTACCTGTATCATTATTCTCATCATAACTAGCGATGTTTAATCTATAATTATTAAAGTCATATAATTGATAAGAAATTGAGTTTGATAATCTAAAGTAATCATCAGGCCAAGTTAATAATTTAGTTAAACCAATTGTTGCACCTAAAATATTTAACTCATATCTTTTACTATATTGATCTCTACCTGTATATTGAGAGTAGTAGAATGAAGTAGATAAAGCTGTAGGGCGTTTACCTCCAATCCAAGGTTCTACAAATGAGAAACTGTAGTTTTTGTATCCATTACCTGCTTGTGCTCTTAACGATAATTGTTGTCCATCTCCCATTGGAATTGGCTTCCAAGCTTTTCTATTAAAAATATTTTTTAATGAAAAGTTTCCAAATGTTAATCCTAAAGTACCAATAAAAGTACCTGCACCATATCCTCCTTGTAATTCTACTTGAGAAGAAGATTTTGGTGCTACTTTCCATTCTACATCAACTGTATTGTTATCCTGATTTGGTTGAATATCTGGAACAATTTGTGTTGGCTCTAAGTATCCCAAAGAAGCTAACTCCATCATTGTACGTTTGATATCAGTTTTAGAAAATAAATCCCCTGGTTTTGTTCTTAATTCTCGGTACAAAATATGGTCATGTGCTTCTGTATTACCATTAATAATTACTTTGTTAAGTGTAGCTTGTGTACCTTCAAAAACTTTTATTTCAAGATCTATTGTATCATTTTTTACACTTTTTTCTACTGGAATAGCACGAGCAAATAAATACCCTCTATCCATATATAAAGTAGAAATATCATCATCTTTTTCTGAACCAGAAATCTTTTTATTGATACCTACAGCATCATAACGATCACCTGTTTTGTATCCGAAAATTCGTTGTAATTGTTCAGAAGTATAAATAGAGTTACCTGAAAACGTTACATCTCCTAAGAAATATGGTTTTCCTTCGTTAACTTTAATTTTAACTAATAAGTTTTTATCATCAACTTTTTCGATATTATATGACTCTACTTTGGCATCTCTAAATCCTACAGACTTATACTCATCAACCAATGTTTTTAAATCTTCCTGAAATTTTTCAGGAATCATTTTAGATGATTTAAAGATATTGATAGATTTCTGTTTGGTATTTTTCATCCCTTTTTTACGTAGACGAGCAGCAGTTAAGTTTTCATTTCCTTCGAAAACGATTTTCTTAATTTTTACGCGTTCTCCACGATTTACATTTAATGTAATGTTTTCCTCGTCTTCTTTACTAACAATTGGTTTACGTTCTACATTAATTGTTGTGTTAGGATACCCCTTACCTGTATAATAATCTTTGATTTTATTATTTGTCGTATTGATTAAACTTTGCGTAATCTTAACTCCAGGATTTAATTTATTTTGCTTAATTAAATCTTCTCGTTGAGATTTCTTAACTCCGTTAATCTTTATTTCTCCTAAACTTGGAACTGAAACTAAGGCAAGCTCTAAAGTTACCTGATCACCTTCTATTTTATCTACATACAAATCAATGTCAGAAAAAATATTAGATCTCCATAATTTTTTTACAGCATTATTTACCTTCGTACCTGGTAATTCTATCTCTTCGCCAATAGCAAAACCTGCATAACGTATAATTTGATTCTTAGAATATTTTGTATCTCCTGTTACAATAATATCTTTCAATTTGAAAGTTTTTGCATTGGTATAATCTAAGACAAAATTATCTTGTTGCGTTGAATCAATGGTTTTCGTAGAATCTACGACTTGTGCTTGTGCCATGTAAGCACCAAGCATACACATTGTCCAAAAAATTTTCTTCATAATCCTCTATTTCAGTTCGATTAGTTCGTTAGTTGCTCGCTTATTTTACCAAATCTACGTTCACGATTTTGGTAATTTAAAATTGCTTTATAAAATTCCTCCTCATTAAAATCAGGCCACAAAACCTCTGTAAAATATAATTCTGCATAGGCAATTTGCCATAATAAGAAATTACTAATACGAGTTTCGCCACTTGTTCTAATCATAAGATCTACCATTGGTAAATCGTGTGTATATAAGTTTTGATGAACTAATTCTTCATTAAAATCATTGTCGGATATTTCACCGTCTTTGTATTTTTTTGCAATAGATTTGATAGCATGTAAAAGCTCTTCTTTAGAACCATAGCTTAGTGCTAATGTCAAAACACAATCAGTATTGTCTTTTGTTTTTTCCATTGCTTTTGTCAAATCGTTATATGCTTTTTTGGGTAATTTTGATAAATCTCCAATAACATTTAATCGAATTCCATTTTTGTGTAATTCATTTATCTCATCCTTAATTGCAGAACTTAATAAAGTCATTAAAACATTGACTTCTAATTTTGGACGATTCCAATTTTCAGTAGAAAATGCGTAAAGTGTAAGATTTTTTATACCTAATTTTCGACAAGTTTCTATAGAAGATCTTACAGCTCCCAAAGAACTTTTATGTCCAAAAGTTCTTTCTTTACCACTCTTCTTTGCCCATCTACCATTACCATCCATAATAATAGCAACGTGATTAGGTATATTGTTTTTATCTATTTGTTCTACTAAACTAATTTCCATTTTTTTTAATCACAATAACATGCAGGTCGACCAAAACTATATGTTAAAGATATTCCTGTTAATACATACCAATCTTTATTAGACATATTTCCAAATTGGCGTTTATCAAATTCGTCTTTAGGTAAAGTTCCATCTAATATTGCTTCATTAAATCGATTAGTAAACTTACCTGTGTTATAATCTAAGTAATCAACATTCGCATAGCGAATTCCTGTCTCGAAAGATAATATCCAACTATAATTAAATCTAACCTTATATCCAACTCCGAAAGGAATTGCTAAATCTGTATTATATTTTGTTTTTTCAATAACTTTTCCATTTGGAAAACCAGTTGAAACAGTTGAATCGTAATCATATTCTCGACCTTTAGCTGAGAAAGCACCTATACCAAAAAAAATATATGGAGATTGAGCTGTTTCTTGATCATCATTAATATTAAAGAAATTATACTCAAACATTATAGAACCTTCAACAATATTGTTCTTGAAACTTTTATTTCGATCAATTTTATATTGCTCTTTTGCTACATGATCTCCAGCTCCTACTTTAGAATAAGAAATGTTTGCTCTAAAACCCATTTGTGGATTTATGTTGAAGCGATATAAACCTCCTATAGAAATAGGAAAATATAAACTTCCTCCTTTTTCTACTTTTGTTGGAAATGGATTGATGTAACTTGCTTTACCAATATCTCCAATCACATTTGCACCACCAGCAAAAATTCCAAGTTCGTGCCTTTGCGCAAAAATAATTTGCGACAAACATAATGTAAAAAAGAACAAAAATAATCTCCTCATATGTGTGTTATTTTTCTGGCTTTTGCTTTTTCTTTTTATTCTAAATTCGAACAAATATAAACAAAAGTCAATTCAACGTAACTGATTTAACAAAAATTAAGAAGTTTTATTGTAAATTTTAATTTCTTTTATCTGATCCCCAAAGCATTTTTTCTCTCAAAGTTGTAAAATAAGTCGCATCACTAGCTTCAACAATTAAGATTTTGAAATCCGCTTTTTGTATGGTTAATTCTACGTCAGTTGTTAAAGGAAAGTTACGTGAATCCAATGAAAGGAAATATTCATTAGCACGACTGCGTATTTTTAAGTCTATTTTTTCATTTTCTGATACTACTAATGGGCGTACATTTAGATTATGAGGCGCAACTGGTGTTATAACAAAATTTAAGTTAGAGGGATGGACAATTGGTCCTCCACAACTTAATGAATATCCAGTTGAACCTGTTGGGGTTGAAATAATCAGACCATCAGACCAAAAAGAATTTAGAAATTCATTATTTAAATAAGCATCAACCGTAATCATACTAGTTGTTTCGCGACGCACAACAGTTACCTCGTTAATCGCAAAGTTATTTTCAATTTCTACACCATCACTTCTTTTAACCGTTAATAAAGTTCGTGGAATAATGTTGTAATCATTATTGAAAAAACTATCCATTTGCTCCAACAATACACTTTTATTAATTGTTGCTAAGAAGCCTAAACGTCCAGTGTTTACTCCAATAATTGGAATATTAGAGTCTTTAACAATTGTTGTTGCAGATAATATTGTTCCGTCTCCTCCAAAACTGAATAAAAATTTTACAGATTTATCTAAATCATCATAAGAAGTATACGTTTCTACAGTCTTAGCATCAAAATCAGTTGTTTCTTTTAAGATTTGAAGAAAATTTTGTTCAACACAAAAAGCAATTTCATTTTGAACTAAATAATTTATAAATGGTGGAATAATATCCGTTAAAGACGTACTTGTTTTTTGTCCAAAAAGTGCAACTTTTATCATTAGGTATTCATGTATTTTAACAATTGTGCATAACGACTTTGCAGAAGTTCTTGTTTTTCGTCGTTATAAAATTTTTGAATCACTTGATATCCATAACGTTCGAATGTTTCACCAATTGCTAACAAGTTCGATGAACTAAATTTAAGCAAAACATAAACACTATCCTCTTTATTTCCAACAATCATCATTCCCAATACTTTTCCATTATTCACTTCGATAATATTAGAAATTGCTGTCATTGATAAATCTTTTTCCGCAATCGAAACTAACATAGAAACACCTTGTGCAGCTACAAAAGGGAAATTTGCAAGCGTGTTAATTATATTCGTTTCTGTAATAAAACCAACATATCGCGATTGCTCATTAATAATTGGTAAGATATTCGCCTGATTCGTGTACATCATGTGAATTGCATCTAAAAGCGTACTCGATTCAGAAAGATAAAAACTTTCTAAATACGAGGTGTAATCTACTTTTTCATTATCAATTGATAATTCAATCAAATCTTCTTCCGAGATATTTCCAACAAAATCCAATCCTTTAAACAAAGGTAAATGCGTCAATTTATTCTCTTGTACAACTTCTAAAAGCTGGCTTGGAGAAGAATTAACTTTCCCTGGTTTAATCTCGTTCGATAGATATTCGGTGATATACATGGCACAAATTTATATATTTTAATACATTAATTCTCTATTTTTAATCCTAATTCGATTAAAATCATTGATTATTAATTGAAATTTAATCAATTTATTTTAAAATAATTAGTCAAAATATATTCCAAAAGTAACTTAGTAAACAAAAAATAATATGGTTTACAATTTATTAAAACAAACTCTTATTCAAACTCAAAAAATAATGGCTTAAATTTTGTAGCTTTGCAATACCAATTTTAGCATTGAATGAAGAACCCATTATTTTATGCCAAAATCTTACTTTTTGGCGAATATGGAATTATTGAGAACTCGAAAGGATTAACGATTCCTTATAATTTTTATCAAGGTGCATTAAAATTTGAACCTTCTGAAATTGCAGAAGAATCAAATGCTCACTTAAAAAATTATGCAAAATTCTTGGAAGAAAATTTTGCTGATACTTTTGATACAAAATCTTTTTCGGAAGATGTTGCGAACGGAATGTATTTCGATTCTAACATTCCTCAAGGATATGGTGTAGGTAGTTCTGGCGCTTTGGTTGCAGCTATTTATGACAAATATGCTTTGAATAAAATAGATATCAATCAAAATCTAAACAAAGAAAAAATCAGCGAATTAAAAGCACTTTTTGGAAATTTAGAATCTCATTTTCATGGAAAAAGTTCTGGAATTGATCCTTTAATTTGCTACATGAATATTCCTTTGTTAATTCAATCTAAAGATGATATCTCGACAATTGGTTTACCTTCTGCAAATACTGACGGAAAGGGAGCTGTTTTCTTAATCAATTCTGGTACACCAGGTGAAACGGCGCCAATGATTCATATTTTCTTCGAAAAAATGAAAAAAGAAGGTTTCCGTAAAACATTGAAAGAGGAGTTTATTAAATACAACAATGCATGTATCGAAAACTTTGTGAAAGGTGAGTACAATCCTCTTTTTGCAAATCTTCAAAAATTATCGGCTTGGGGTTATGAGCATTTCAGACCTATGATTCCTCAAAAATTGGTGAATGCATGGAAAACTGGAATTGATACAGATACTTATTACCTAAAACTTTGTGGTTCTGGTGGAGGCGGTTATGTTCTTGGTTTTACACAAGATTATGACAAAGCGAAAAGCTACCTAAAAGACTTTCAGACCGAAGTTATTTACAAATTCTAAAAAATAATTTATAAAAATATAATCAATGAACGTTCAGAAAATAATCTTAAAAGTTTTTGCTTTATTTTCTGTTGTTCGTGGCTATAATTTAATTGTGCTTATTTTGGCACAATATCTTGCTGCGCTTTTTATTTTTGCACCAGAAGTTGGTCATCGTCAATTGTTGACAAATCCAAAATTGGACGGGCTTATTCTTTGTTCGATACTTTGTGTGGCCGCGGGATATATCATCAATAATTTTTACGATTTAGAAAAAGACGAACTCAAACGTCCTTTACAAGTTTATCTTCAGAAACAAGTTTCGCAAGGTTTCAAACTAACCGTTTACATTGTTCTAAATGCTTTAGCATTGATTATTTCAGCTTTAATTTCGTGGAAAGTTTTCATTTTCTTTTTGGTTTATCAATTTTTGGTTTGGTTTTATAGTCACAAAATCAATCGATTTGCATTGATCAAAAACTTTTACTTGGTTATTATTCGTGTGATGCCATTTTTCGCCTTATTGGTTTATTTTGACCATTTCACGTTCAATTTGGCTTTACATGCTACTTTCTTGACCATTTTATTATTGATTACTGATATTGTAAAAGATTTGAGTTCTCAGAAAGCAGATTTGATTTATAATTATGATTCAATTCCAATTAAATATGGAATCGATTTTACAAAAGTTTTGATTTCATGTTTAATTATTACAGAATTAATTATTGGAATTATTATCATTATGAAAAATGATGTTGGCGCAATGAAATACTTTTTTATTGCTGCGAATATCACTTTCACAGTGATTTTATTTATAATTTGGAGAATAAAATCGACACAAGCATATAAGATTTTACATTATTTTTTTAAGGGAATGATTGTTGCAGGTGTATTTAGTATCGTATTAATCGAAATAAATCCCTTAACTTTGCAAACTATTGCGCAAAATTTTAATCAGCGCATAAATTAATCAAATTCAGATGAATAACAGACGAAATCAATCCAACGACAGAAATTCCCAAGGCGGGAACAATCGTGGAAAAGGTGGAGCAAGAGGAAATTCTTCTTCTAAACCATCTTTAGGGAAAGGAAAACCAACTTTTGGTGGAAAACCATCAGAAGAGGGAAAGAAAAGTTTTGGACCAAAGAAACCGTTTAACAAACCAGGTGAAAAACCATTTGTTAAAAGACTGAAAAAAGCACCAGTTGATGACGGGACTATTCGTTTAAATAAATATGTAGCGAATGCAGGGATTGCATCCAGAAGAGAGGCCGACGAGTTGATCAAAACTGGAATCGTTACAGTGAATGGTCAAGTAATTACTGAAATGGGTTATAAAGTACAACCCGATGATGAAGTGCGTTTCGATGGTCGTAAAATCTCTTCAGAGAAAAATGTATATTTTGTGTTGAATAAGCCAAAAGGTTTCATATCAACATCAAATGATGAAAAAGGACGTAAAACAGTGATGGACTTAATGTCTACAGCAACTACAGCGAGAATTTTCCCAGTAGGACGCTTGGACAGACAGACAACAGGAGTTTTATTGTTTACAAACGATGGTTATTTAACTAAGAAATTAACGCATCCAAGTCATGATATCAAAAAAATATATCATGTAACTTTAGATAAAAAATTAACAGCAAATGATTTGGCTGACATCAAAAAAGGTGTTCGTTTAATTCCTGAAGGAATTGCAGTTGTTGACGAAATTTCTTTTATCGAAGGTAGACCGAAAAATGAAGTTGGTGTAGAATTACACATTGGTTGGAACCGCGTTGTACGTCGTATTTTCGAAACAAAAGGATACGAAGTAGAAGCTTTAGACCGCGTTTCTTTTGCAGGACTTACAAAGAAAACTTTACAAAGAGGTGATTTTAGAAGATTAACAGAATTAGAAGTTAACTTCTTGAAAATGTTATAATACCTCAGTTATAAAATTTAAAAACCACTTCGAAAGAAGTGGTTTTTTTGTTTAGAATTATTTATTTTCAGAATTTTTTCCTTTGTTTTTCACATATTTCTCTAACCATTGATCTTGTTCCCACAACATGTGAAGAATATTTTCTCTGGCTGCATATCCGTGAGATTCTTGTGGTAATAAAACCAAACGAGTTGTCGCTCCCAAACCTTTCAATGCGTTGAAATAACGCTCAGATTGCATCGGGAAAGTTCCTGTATTATTATCAGCTTCACCATGAATTAATAATAATGGTGTTTTCATTTTATCTGCATTTTGGAAAGGCGCCATTGTGTTGTAAACATCAGGAGCTTCCCAATAATTACGTTGTTCTGACTGGAATCCAAACGGCGTCAACGTACGGTTATAAGCACCTGAACGCGCGATACCCGCCGCAAATAAATTAGAATGCGTTAACAAATTTGCTGTCATAAATGCACCATAAGAATGTCCACCAACTGCAACTTTTTCACGATCGATAAAACCTAATTTATCCACCGCGTCAATCGCTGCTTTTGCATTGGCAACTAATTGAGGAACAAACGTATCATTTGGCTCCTCTTTTCCTTCTCCAATAATTGGGAAAGCCGCATCATCTAATACCGCATATCCTCTCAACGCCCAATAAATAGGACCTCCATAAGAAGGAGAAGTAAATTTGTTCTCAGAAGTTGTAACCTGACCTGCCGTAGACGCATCTTTAAACTCACGAGGGTAAGCCCACATTAACATTGGTAACTTTTCCTTTTTCGTTTTATCGTAATTTGGTGGTAAGTATAAAGTTCCTGATAATTCTACACCATCAGCACGTTTGTACGTAATTAACTCTTTCGAAACCTTGTTCATAGCCTCGAAAGGATTTTTTGTAAACGTTACTTGTTTTGGCTTTCCTTCTTTCTGAAAAATATTACGAACATATAAATTTGGATAATCTGATTTCGATTGAATTTGTTCTAAAATTATTCCTTTCTTCGGATCGATAACACGAGCAATCGCTTCTAATTTATCTGATTTTTGCGCTCTCCACAAACGAGAAGTTTTTTGTGTTTTGATATCAAAATCATCAACAAAAGGTAAAATTCCTTCCGCAGAAACTCCTTCTCCAACTAACATTAATTTTCCTTTGTTAATCGCTAAAACATTGTAACCATAATCATTCATTTCAGTTACGAAACTTCCAGGATTATTGTAAGCATCTTGCGAATTTCTACTGAAAAAACGTGTCGGTTCTTGAGTTGGATTTGACGGATTGAATAAATAGCTGCTTTCGTTACGTGTGTTGTACCAAGCATCTCTTACAATTGCTACCTCATCATTACCCCAAATAACTCCTCTGTAACGATCTTTTACTTTTACTAACAATTCTTTATTCGCTGTAAAAGGCGCCGCAACTTGATAAAGCGCATCGCGATATTCAGCAGGTTTGTTTGCATCACCACCGTCTAAAGCTTCTACCCAATATAATGTATTTGGTTTATCCGCTCTCCAATACAAACCTCTTTTTCCCATAATTGTTGAAGAAAATCCTTTCGGAACAACTTCTTGCAACTCTTTGTGGTCAACTTCTTTTACTAATTTCCCATTAATATCATACACAATATCAGTTGAAGGGAAACTGTTATAAGTTACTAAATATGAAAAAGGTTTTTTGATTTCGTTCACCAAAACATATTGTCCATCTGGAGAAGTCGAAATATCCGTGTACATCGCAGCATCTTTCCATTTCGATTTTGCTCCTGTTTCGATATTAACTTTTACTAATTCAGAAATTGCTAATTGTTCGAAGTTAAACTCATCATTTTTATTTTGTAATAAATCTTGATAGGTTCTATTTTGCGCTTCTTTTCCGTCAGCAACAGAAACTGTAGGTCCAGTTGCAATTGCATCTTTCGTGTCAATCAAAGCTTTTTTAGAAGCTGGAATTACATTCACAATTAATTCTGTATCTGAAATCCAATTGAAAGGACGACCTAAGTTTGCGTTTAATTTATCTTCATAAACTTTTGTTGCAGCTTGTGTTTTCACATCAACAATCCACAATTCTACACCTTTATTTGTTGTATTTGTAACGGCAAATTTCGATTGAGAAGTGTTCCAAGATTGATTAGAAAAACGACCTTTTGCAGGTAAAACAGCTATCGTTTTTTCTTTTGAAGTTTTCAGATCAAAATAAGTAATTTTCTCACTGAATGTTTCGCGTGAATTAATATTTGTAACTGGATTAATTCGTAATCCTGCTAAACGTAATTCTTTTTCTGACAATTCATTAATCGTTTTGTAACGACTTCTATAAGACAAAAATGCATTTTCTGCCTTGCGATCTGTACTAATTGAGGGTGGCATATCCGCGTCTGCCAATTGTAAAATTTCTTGCGGAGGCAATTGATAAGTAACATTTTCTTGCGCTTTTACCGACGCACCAAAAGTCATCGCTATAAAAAGCAACGAGTAAACAATTTTCTTCATGTGTTTTTAAGATTTTACTTTATAAAGATATTGAATCTTTGGTAAAATGATATGATAGAAGTTAGTTTTGACCAAAATGTATAAAAAAAGACGAATATTATTCGTCTTTTCAATTTTATCTTCTTTTACCAAATTTCCCTCCTTTGGTATTTGTTGGTGGTTTACTTTTTCCTACTCTGGCTTGAGTTGTTGATTTTTTTACAGGCTTTTTGATTGATTTTCCTTTCGAATCTTTAAAATCTGGAGAAATTTCTTTTGTTTTTTTCGCTGATGATTTTTTTGATTTTGAAGCTGGTTTCTTTTCTTCATGTTTTTCAGAATCTCTCGTTAATCGATTGATTTCCGCTAATTCTTCTGCTGTTAAATCACGGTGTTGACCAATTCCTACGTTCAACGTTAAGTTCATAATTCGAACTCGTTCTAATTTTTTTACACCATATCCAAAATATTCACACATACGACGAATCTGTCTATTCAAACCTTGGATTAATGTAATTTTGAAAACATTTGTACTTATTTTTTCGATCTTACATTTCTTCGTAACTTGATTTAAAATAGGAACACCTTTCGACATTCGTTCGCAAAATTCATCCGTAATTGGTTTATCAACGGTTACGATATATTCTTTTTCGTGATTATTTCCAGCACGTAAAATCTTATTCACAATATCACCATCGCTTGTCAATAAAATCAATCCTTGCGAATCTTTATCTAAACGACCAATCGGAAAAATTCGTTCTCCAAACGAAAGAAAATCGACAATATTATCTGGATCTGTAGGATCTGTTGTACACGTAACGCCTATAGGTTTATTAAGCATAATATAAACCGCATGCTCCTTTTCGCGTGGTTCTATTTCGACACCTTTTACAGTCACAATATCATTTGGTCCGACAAATTGCCCAATTTTAGCAACTCGTCCATTAATTTGTACCAAACGATTTTCGATGTATTGATCTGCTTCGCGACGAGAACAAAAACCACTATCGCTAATATATTTGTTTAAACGCAAAAAATTAGTTTCTTCCATACTTGCAAAGATAGTTTTTTATCGATTTGAAATATATTTTGACAAAATTCTTTATCATTCTGCAAAACGATGAAACTTATTTATCTTTACAAAACCAAATATTTTGAGAAATGAAAAAAGTATTTTTTTTGAAAACTTGTGATACGTGCAAACGTATTATGAAAGAGTTTGATTTTACAGGTTTTGATTTGCATGAAATAAAATCGACTGCTATTACAGAAGATGAATTAGACGAAATGAAGAATTTAGCTGGGAGTTACGAAGCTTTGTTTTCGAGACGTGCACAGAATTACAAAAAATTAGGATTGAAAGATCAACAGCTTTCTGAAGATGATATCAAAAATTATATTTTATCAGATTATACTTTCCTAAAACGTCCTGTAGTTGTGGACGGAGACAAAATTTTTATTGGGAACGAAAAGAAAAACTTAGAAGCCCTTGGGCAATATTTGAAATAGAAATCACACATGAAAAAAACAATTTTATTGAGTACACTTTTGATGAGCGCGAGTTTATTGGCTCAGAAAAAGAATGTCACAATGGAAGATGCTGTACTTGGATTATCGACGAATTTACGTATCGAGAATCTAAATCAAGTACAATGGATTCCTAATCAAAATGCATTTACGCAAAATGTAAAAACATCTTACGGAGAAGCTTTAATCAAGAAAGAAGTTCCTTCTCTTAAAACAGATACTATTTTTAGAAGTTCTCAATTTGAGAATAAAAGAATTCCTTCTTTGAATTGGATTAATGATAAGCAAGCCTATTATTCGACAAAAACGGGTTACAAAACAATTACAACTGCTGGTCAACAAAACGATTGGTTGAAATTACCTGATAATGCAGAAAATGTAGAATTTGATGCAACAAATAATCAAGTTGGATATGTAATTGATAACAATTTGTTTTTTGTTGATAAAACTGGAAAAACACATCAAATTACCAAAGACGGAAAATATGAAATTGTAAATGGAAAATCGGTTCATCAAAATGAATTCGGAATTCACAAAGGAATTTTCATTTCTCCAAAAGGAAATTTAGTTGCGTTTTACAGAATGGATCAAACAGTGGTTACAGATTATCCAATTATCGATTGGTCTGTTCAACCTGCAGTGAATAAAAACATCAAATATCCATTTGCTGGAACAAAAAATCATACCGTTACTTTAGGTGTTTATAATCCTTCGACACAAAAAACGACTTTCTTAGAAACTCATCCAGAAGTTGATCATTATTTAACTTCGGTTACATGGTCGCCAGACGAAAAACATATTTATATCGCGTTACTTTCTCGTAATCAAAAACACATGGAATTGAATCAATATGATGCAGTTTCAGGAAAATTGATTAAAACATTATTCAAAGAAGATGATGCAAAATATGTAGAACCTCAAAATGAATTACATTTTATTCCAGGAAAAAATAACGAGTTTGTTTGGTGGTCGCAACGTGATGGTTTTATGCATTTGTATCGTTTCAATACAGACGGAAAATTATTAAACCAAATCACAAAAGGAGATTGGATTGTAACGGATCTTGTTGGAGAAAATGCGAAGAAAAAAGAATTCTTAATCATGACAACAAAGGATTCTCCGAAAGATCGTCATTTATATGCAGTGAATTGGGAGAATGGAAAATTGCGTAAAATCACGACAGATGCAGGAACACACAACGTTTCGGTTTCAACGAATGGAGAATATGCAATTGATAATTGGAGCAATGATAACACGCCTCGTAAAATTGATGTGTTGGATGCGAATGGAAAATTCAAACAAAATATCTTAACTGCTCAAAATCCTTTAGCAAATTACAATACGGCAAAAGTTGAAAATGTAAAGTTAAAGGCGGATGATGGAACAGATTTGTATGGAAAATTAATCTATCCTACAAACTTTGATTCTTCGAAAAAATATCCAGTTATCGTTTATTTATACAATGGTCCTCACGCGCAATTAATCACGAATCGTTTTCCTGCAACAGGAAATCTTTGGTATGATCATTTAGCGGAAAAAGGTTATGTTGTCTTTACAATGGATGGACGAGGATCGGCGAATAGAGGTCTTAAATTTGAACAAGCGATTCACGGAAATGTAGCAACTACAGAAATGAATGACCAAATGAAAGGTGTCGATTTCTTGAAAACTTTACCTTTCGTAGATGCGGAACGTATGGGAATTCATGGTTGGTCTTATGGTGGATTTATGACAACATCATTCATGTTACGTAAACCTGACGTTTTCAAAGTTGGAGTTGCTGGTGGACCAGTTTTAGATTGGACGCAATACGAAATTATGTACACAGAGCGTTACATGGAATCGCCACAAGACAATCCTGAAGGTTTCAAAAACACGAATTTAATTAACCGTGTGAAAGACTTAAAAGGTAAATTATTGATGATTCACGGAGCGCAAGATAATGTGGTTGTTTGGCAACATTCAATTGATTTTATTCGCGAAGCGGTGAAAAATGGTGTTCAAATGGATTACTTTGTTTATCCTGGACATGAGCACAATGTCCGTGGAAAAGATCGCGTTCATTTGATGCAAAAAATTACAGATTACTTCGATTTATATCTTAAACCAGAAAATATTTCTATTAAATAATAAAAAAAGCTCAAAATATTTATTTTGAGCTTTTTTTATTATTTATTCTTTTGATATACAATTGTTTAGTTTTATATTTAGAAAATTTAAAAAACATTAATTATGAAAAGAACTTACTATCTACTTCTAACAATGGGAATCGGATTTCTTGTAAATGGTCAATCTCATTTGATCTACCAAAAAAAAATAAAAACTACAACTGTTTCAAAAAAAAACTCTAAGATTAGTTCTAATATAATATTTGAACAAAAGATTGGTGACAAATTAATGTATATACCTAGTTTTTATACTAAAAGTGGTGAAGAGGTTACATCTACAGATGATGTTCAATTTAATAACTCTGTAAAAGTTGACCGTATTGTATTTATTGGAGATACATGGGAGGCTTTCAATCTAGTCGATTCTGTTCTAGGAGGAAAGTTTATGATTTTTGAAGAGGAAAATGGAAAACCGAAAGGTAAGCCTTCTAATCCAAGTACTGCAAAAATTTACAAAGAATTTGATAAGGACGCTATTGGATTTACAATAAAACAGGTTGGAGAAACATCAACAATAATTAATTTAGATTTGGAAGCTTTATTAGGAAGTAAAATTGAATTGGATGCAAATAAAAAGTATTTTATATTATTTTCTTTAAAACAAAGTATTGACGATATACTCTCATCTGGTATTACTTGGACAAGACTTTCGTCACTACCCACTCTCTCAGATGCATATGTTATAGACGAAAAAAATCTTCTGGGAGTTGGAGTTACTGATTGGACAAACTTTGTAGATTTAGTAACTAAATTAGGTGAAGATCCTAATTCTCTTGCAGAAAGTATGAAAGGCTTAAGTATGACATTATATGGAGAAAGTAATTTAGGTGTAAATGAAATTTACTCAAATAAAATAAATTATTATCCTAATCCAACAAGCGATATAATTTATTTAAATGAATTTGAAAAAGTATTAAAATCAGAAGTTATCAATCAAAATGGTCAAATTGTAACCACTTCTTCAAAAAAAGAAATTAATTTAAAACATTTACCTAAAGGTGTTTATTTTTTAAAACAATATTTGAAAAATGGCAAAATAGAAACTTCTAAAATATTGAAAAAATAATAGTCAACAAAAAACCACTTCATATGAAGTGGTTTTTTGTTATTTATGATTAATCTAAAACTTCAAAACGAGTATAAGGCTGTAAAGCTTTAGGAATCTTAATTTTTCCGTCAGGTTGTTGATGGTTTTCTAAGATAGAAGCTAAAATACGAGGTAAAGCTAGAGCTGAACCATTTAATGTATGAGCTAATTGAGTTCCATTTTCATCTTTAAAACGTAATTTCAAACGATTTGCTTGAAAATTTTCAAAGTTAGAAACAGACGAAACTTCTAACCATTTTTCTTGGGCTTCAGAAAACACTTCAAAGTCATATGTAATAGCAGATGTAAAACCTGTATCTCCACCACATAATCTTAAAATACGATAAGGTAATTCCAAATCTTCTAAAAGACCTTTTACATGTTCAATCATTCCTTCTAAAGCAGCATAAGAATTTTCTGGTTTTTCTATACGAACAATCTCTACTTTTTCGAATTGATGTAAACGATTTAAACCTCTTACATCTTTTCCGTATGAACCAGCTTCACGACGAAAACATGGTGAATAAGCAGTTAAAGTAATAGGTAAATCTTCTGCTTTTACAATTGTATCACGATAAATATTTGTAACAGGAACCTCAGATGTAGGAATTAAATATAAATCATCTTCTCCAATATAATACATTTGTCCTTCTTTATCAGGTAATTGACCAGTTCCATAACCAGAAGCTTCATTGACAACAAAAGGAGGTACAATTTCTGTATAACCAGCATCAGCATTTTTGTCTAAGAAAAATTGAGTTAAAGCACGTTGCAAACGAGCACCTTTCCCTTTATAAACAGGGAAACCTGCACCTGTAATTTTAACACCTAATTCAAAATCTATAATATCAAATTTTTTAGCAACTTCCCAATGAGGTAAATTTTCTGGTTTTGCAGTTGCATTTCCTTTTTCAAAAACGATTTCGTTATCTTCTGCATCTTTCCCAGCTTTAACTAAATCATTTGGAATGTTAGGAATTTGATATAAAATATCCTTAACGGAGTTTTCATAAGATGATAATAAATCTTGTAACTCTTTTGATTGAGTTTTTAAATCAACCGTTTTGTTTTTTAATTCATTAGCTTCTTCCGATTTTCCATCTTTAAACAAATTACCAATTTCTTTTGCTAATTTGTTGGATTCAGCTAATACATTATCTAATTCAAATTGTGTTTTACGACGAAGTTCATCCACATTTAAAACTTCATCAACAAGATCTAATTGTTTGAAGTTACGTTTTTTAAGGCCTTCAATTACACGATCTTTGTTTTCTTGAATGTAAGAAACTACTAGCATACTTTTATTAAATTTATACAAATGTATAAATAATAAACTTTTCTGAATAAAGTTTAAACCATTTAGTGCTAAAAATATAATTAAATTAGATTTTATTTGAAATGAGTTGACTTTTCTTAATAAGATTAATAATAATTTTATTTTACAAAATAAAATTATTATTTGTAAATATATTTATAACAAGCTTATTTTTAGTGGTTTAAATTTTGTTATTTAAGAATTTATTAATACAATTATATTACATTGATTTTACATGCTACTATATTGATTTCGAAATAAATTTGTCAAAGAAAATTAATCGAAACAATTATTAATAATTAAAACAATAAAACAATGAAAAAATTTTTCGCAGTAGTTGCAGTAGCAGCTTTATCTTTAGGAGCAGTATCTTGTGGTGAGAAAAAAGCAGAAGAAGCAGTAGAAAACACAGTAGATTCAGCTAATGCAGTAATCGATTCAGCTAATACAGTAGTAGATTCAGCTAATGCAGTAGTAGATTCAGCAAAAGAAACAGTAGATTCTTTAAAAGCAGAAGTTCCAGCAACTGAAACTCCAGCAAAATAATTTGAAATAAGATTCAAATCATATATAAAAACCACTCATCTAATAAGTGGTTTTTTTATGTTGTTTTGCGATGTAAATAGCGAGTTAACTTGATAGATAAATCTAAAAGTATAATTTTAGAATTTCCATTTCGCTCAATATGATACGAAGCGTCATTAATTTCATTTAAAATATCTTCGATATTTGCTCCATGTATAAAAGGAGCAAAACCTTGCCATTTAAAACCTTCTGCGTTAATTTGTAAAAAAACTAAATCATTAGATTGATACGTTTTTAACAAAGCTTGACGAAAAATCTCTGAACAATAATTTAAAAAATCTTTTTGTTCACTTCTCGACCAACTTGCAATTTGATTTGACCAATCAATCAAATCCTTTAAAACGGTTGGAGTTTTGGCTGCCATAAACGCTTTTCGAATCCAAGTAACAAAATATTTATCAAATAAATGCTCGTCATCATTCAATTGATGCAAAGCTTCTCGTACATTTCCTTGAGATAGAAAAGCAATATGTTGTGCCTTTTCTGAATTAATTTTTTTCTTCTCAACCAAATAATTCTTAATATCTGCTTGTGATAAACGAGGAATTTTAACTAATTGACAACGAGAAGTAATCGTCTGTAAAATTAAATCTTCACGCTCTGTTACCAATAAAAACAATGTTTTTTGAGGTGGTTCTTCAATTATTTTTAACAATTTATTTGCTGCTGCAGTTGTCATTTCCTCTGCTTGCCAAATAATCATGATTTTGTAACCGCCTTCGTAACTGTTTAGCGCTAATGTTTTAACAATTTCATCTGCTTCATCAACAGGGATAACGCCTTGTTTTTTTTCAATTCCGAGATGAGACATCCAATCAGTTAGATTTCCGTAGACATTTTCGTCTGCAAAAGTCCTCCAATCATTTAATAAATACTTAGCAAGTGGCTTTTTTACACTTTCTGTTGCTGAATAAGGAAAAGAAAAATGTAAATCAGGATGTTGTAATTTATCAACTTTTAGATTGCATTGTTCGTTATTCAAACCACACAAAACCTCACGTGCGTAAGCAATTGCTAAAGCCAAAGTTCCCGAACCTTCTGGACCAGAAAATAGCTGCGCATGACTTATACGACCATCTTTTATAGATTGTTGAAGTTTGTTTTTAATTTCCTGTTGTCCAATTACATTTTCCCAAAGCATAGTCCAAAGTTACTATTTTTATTTTTCAGAATTTATCAAACTTTTTAATCGATTGATTTCTTCTAAATTAGCAATTCCAGAATCGTCAATCATAGCTGACGAATGAAAGTAGGTTGCATGTGTATATGAATCAATTTCTTCAATATTTGTTGAGCGTAAACCACCTCCTGGCATAATTGTGATTTGATTTTCTGCTTTTTTAACTAGATTTTTTAATTCACGTTTTCCGTAATCAACATTGCTATCCAAACCAGAAGTTAAAATGGTTTTGAATCCTAAATCAATCACCATTTGAAGTGAATCTTCAGCATCTGAAGTTCTGTCAAAAGCACGATGAAAAGTACATGGAAAAGGTTTTGAAAGTTCAACTAATTCTTGATTTCGTTCAAAATCGATTTCGTTTTCTTCATTCAAAATTCCGAAAACAAAACCATCAATTCTAAAATTTTTAATCATGATAATTTCAGATCTCATTTGTTCAAATTCTTCATCAGAATAACAAAAATCTCCACCACGAGGGCGAATCATCACCATGATTTCTTTGTCCGTTTCTTTTCTTAATGTTTTGATATCTTCAAAGTCTGGCGTAACTCCACCTGTTGAAGCATCGGCGCATAACTCTATTCGATCTGTATTTGATTTTGCTGCAATTAAAGCTGATTCTAAGTTGAAGCAAGCGATTTCTATTTTTTTCATTTTGTAATAGATTTTCCGTCAATCAAACGATTTCCAGTTTCGTCATAAACCGCAAAGTTAAAGCCTGGATGGATACAATACGAACCATATTCACCTTGTTTATTGATTGCAATAAAACCAACTTGAATCGCCGATAAATCTTTTTTGCGCGATTTTGTTAATTTAATGATTCGATGAACAGCCTCTTTACATGCGTTTTCTGGCGAATAACCTTGACGCATTAACTCCACAACCAAATGACTTCCCGCAATACGAATCACTTCTTCACCGTGTCCAGTTGCAGTTGCCGCACCAATTTCGTTATCAACATACAAACCTGCACCGATAATTGGTGAATCGCCAACACGACCATGCATTTTGTACGCCATTCCGCTAGTAGTACAAGCTCCAGAAAGATTTCCGTGGGCATCTAAGGCAATCATTCCGATTGTATCATGATTTTCGATATTGATTGGCATTTGATAATTGGTATCTTTCAACCATTCTTTCCATTCTTTTTCGGAAATTTCAGTTAATAAATTCTCTTTTTTGAAGCCTTTTTCCAATGCAAATTGTAACGCTCCATTTCCAACCAACATCACGTGTGGCGTATCTTCCATCACCTTTCGCGCAACAGAAATAGGATGTTTTATATATTCTAAACCAGCAACGGAACCAATGTTAGCTTGATCGTCCATAATACAAGCATCCAACGTTACTTTTCCATCACGATCAGGACGTCCGCCGTAACCAACACTTCGTTCATTTGGATCAGCTTCAACTAATTTTACACCTTGTTCTACTGCGTCTAAAGCTGTACCGTTTTTACCTAAAATTTTCCAAGCTTCGGCATTAGCTTCAATTCCAAAACGCCATGTTGAAAGAACAATTGGTTTATTAACTTTTGTTGAAGCAGCTGATTTTGTAGATTTAGTTTGCGCATTAAGATCTAGTTTGGTTGTGCCTAAAAGCAATCCTAAAGCACCTAAATTTTTTATAAAATTTCTTCTATTATTCATGTGTTAATCGATTTCAAATAATGAATCTAACAAATATAATCCATATAATTGTATAACAGTTTATCTGATAATCAAAACACTAAAAACTATGAGAACAATTTTACTATCTATTTTTTGGATGATAATTTCTTCTTTTATGTTTGCACAAAAGAATAATTATGCGCAATATGTAAATCCTTTTATTGGAACAGGTGGTCATGGACATACCTTTCCTGGAGCGACTTTACCTTATGGAATGGTTCAACTTTCACCAGATACTCGCATTGATGGAAGTTGGGACGGCTGTAGCGGTTATCATTATTCAGATGATTTTATTTACGGTTTTTCGCATACGCATCTTAATGGAACAGGAGTTTCTGATTATGGTGATATTATGTTGATGCCAACGTTTAATCAGAAAGGATTTAATCAAGCGGATTATGGTTCTAAATTTTCGCATAAAAATGAAAAAGCAACAGCAGGATATTACCAAGTTTTGTTGGATAAATACAATATAAATGTTCGATTAACAACGACAACTCGCGTTGGCTTGCATGAATATACTTTTAATAAAGCTGGTGATGCAAATATCATTTTAGATCTTAATCATCGTGATAAATTGGTAGACGGAGAAGTGAAAATTGTAGACGCTAAAACACTTTATGTATACAGAAATTCGGAAGAGTGGGCGAAGAATCAAAAGATTTTTGCCAAAATAGAATTTAATGTTCCGTTGAAATTAACTTCTTCAAAAGACGGAAATATTGAATCTAAAACATTCAAAGGAAATGAAATTGCCTTGGCTTTTGGAAAAAAAGTAAAGAAAGGCGAGAAAATTTTGTTGAAAGTAACCTTGTCAACAACTGGATACAATGGAACGGATGTTAATAGCAAAGAATTAACAACTTTTGATTTCTCAAAAACGAAAGCCGCTGCTGAAAAAACTTGGAACAAAGAATTATCAAAGATTGAAGTAAAATCTTCAGAGAAAAATAAGCTAACAATTTTTTATACAGCAATGTATCACACGATGATGCAACCAAATATTTCGCAAGATTTGAATGGAGATTATCGTGGAATGGACGATCAAATTCATTTGGCAAATAACTTCGATTACTATTCAGTTTTTTCACTTTGGGATACTTTTCGTGCTGCGCATCCTTTGTATACGTTGATTGAGAAGAGAAGAACGATCGATTTTATTAACACATTTATCAAACATTACGAACAAGGCGGACGTTTGCCAGTTTGGGAATTAGCGAGCAACGAAACCGATTGTATGATTGGTTATCACTCGGTGTCTGTGATTGCAGATGCGATGGTCAAAGTTTTCAAAGGCTTTGATTATGAGAAAGCTTATGAAGCGGCAAAACATTCGGCAATGTTAGATCATTTGGGATTGAAAGCCTACAAACAGAATGGATTTATTTCGATTGATGATGAACACGAGTCAGTTTCAAAAACGTTAGAATATGCATACGATGATTGGTGTATTGCGCAAATGGCATTGATTTTAAATAAACAAGACGATTATAATTACTTCATTGAGCGTTCTCAATATTGGAAAAATTTATTCAATCATGAGACAAAATTTATTCAGCCAAAGAAAAATGGAGGTTGGCTAAAGCCTTTTGATCCTCGTGAAGTTAATAACAATTACACAGAAGCAAATGGTTGGCAATACACATTTTTCGCTCCACAAGATATTAATGGAATGATTAATATTTATGGTGGAAAAGATGGTTTTGAGGCAAAATTGGATGAATTATTTAATGCGCCATCAGAAACAACAGGTCGTGAACAAGTGGATGTTACGGGACTTATTGGGCAATACGCGCAAGGAAATGAGCCGAGTCATCACGTAGCTTTTTTGTACAATTACATTGATAAACCTGAAAAAACGAAAGAATTGGTTCATAAAATTTTGGACGAACATTATAAAAATTCACCAGACGGATTAATTGGTAATGAAGATTGCGGACAGATGAGTGCGTGGTATGTTTTAGCTTCGATGGGAATTTATAGCGTTACGCCAGGTTCTGGAATGTGGACGACGGTTGAGCCGTATTTTGATGAAATCACGATTAATTTAGAAGATGGAACGAAGCGTGTAATCACGAAAAATAATTATAAAGAAAATCAATTTTTAGGATTTGAATTCTTGAAAGATAGAGAGATTAAGACTATTTCTGAAAGTGAAAAAATTGTAACAGTTCCAGTTTTGGTTGCTGAAGACAGATCATTTCAAAATAAAATGAATGTTGAAGTAAAATCTTCTGAACCTAATGCAAAAATTTATGTTTCGGTGAATGGTAAAAAAGCTGAAATTTATAAAAAGCCAATTTCAATAAAAGAAACAACTACAATTTCTTCTTTCATAGAAGTGAATGGAAAGAAAAGTAAAACGATTTCTGGAACGTTTACAAAGAAACCAAATGATTATACAATTCAGTTGAATTCTACTTATACACCACAATATCATGCAGGTGGTCCACAAGGTTTATTGGACGGAATTGTTGGTGATAGCAATTGGAAAAAAGGAGATTGGCAAGGCTATTATGATCAAAATTTTGAAGCAATTATTGATATGAAAAAAGCAAAATCTGTTTCTTCGGTTGTCATGAATTTCTTGCAAGATTCTCGTTCTTGGATTGTGTTACCGACAAAATTAGAAGTCTATACTTCACAAGATAATCAAAACTTTAAATTGGTTGGAATGTTAGAAAAACAAGTTGATGCATTTGATAATAATATTTTTTCTGATCAATGGAAAGTTCAGTTCAAAGCAGAAAAAGCACGTTATATTAAAGTAAAAGCAACAAATTATGGTGCATTTCCAAAAGGTCATTTAGCAGAACCTTTTCAAGGGAAATCCTATATTTTCGTTGATGAAATAACAATCAAATAAGATAATTTTCAAATTTATAAAAAGAGGCAAATCAATACGATTTGCCTCTTTTTTCGTAACTTTATATTCGAAATCGAAGAAAATGCAAACAGAAATTTTAAACAAAACATTACAAAATCGTTCTATCAATCCGACTGCGATGAGATTGTTGGTCTTGGATAAACTGATGAATGCAGAAGTTGCGCTGAGTTTGGCTGATCTAGAAATTGAGATGGATCAAGCAGATCGTATAACAATTTATAGAACATTGAAAACTTTCGAAGAAAATAAATTAATTCATTCAATCGAGGACGGAACGGGTTCTATAAAATATGCGCTTTGCGAGTCGAGTTGCAAATGTACACCCGAGTTTACACATGCTCATTTTCATTGTAATAATTGCAATCAGACGTTTTGTTTGAGAAATATTCATTTGCCAGAAATCAATCTACCCAAAAATTTCGAAGTCGAACAATCTTCATTTATTCTGAAAGGAATATGTGATCAATGTAAATCCTAAACTTTGCAACCAGATTGCAGCAAGAACTTTATAATTTTGAAATATAAATTTTTAAATTATGTCTAAAGCTTGTTGTAGTACGTCAAATGACGAACATAAAGATACTCATGATCACAATAACGAAGGTCATGACCACGAACACAATAATAGTAAAATTTTATTAGGTGTCAGTTTAGCTATTTTCTTTGCTGGGATTTTTGTTCAATATGTTTTAAAACCAACTTGGTTTGTTGATAATCAAACTATTCGTTTGATATGGTTTGGCATTTCTTATATTATAGTAGCATTTCCTGTTTGGGGAGAAGCCTTTAAATTAGCCAAAAAGCTAGATTTCTTCAATGAATTTTCGTTGATGGGAATTGCAACTTTAGGTGCTTTTATTATCGGCGAATATCCAGAAGGTGTAGCGGTAATGTTGTTTTATACAATTGGTGAAATGTTTCAGGAAGCGGCGGTTAATAAGGCAAAAGGAAATATTAAAGCCTTATTAGATGTTCGTCCAGATACAGCGCATGTTTTACGAAATGGTAATTTTGAAACAATAAAACCACAAGATGTTGCAATTGGAGAAACAATTCAAGTTAAAGTTGGGGAGAAAGTTCCGTTAGATGGAATTATGATTTCAGATAAAGGAAGCTTTAATACTGCAGCTTTGACAGGAGAAAGTAAACCTTCAACGTATAAAACTGGAGAAATGGTTTTGGCAGGAATGTTAAATCTTGAAAATGTAATTGAAATTCAAACGACTAAAAAATTTGAAGATAGTTCGATTGCAAAAATCTTACAAATGGTTCAAGATGCAGCTTCTCGCAAAGCACCAACTGAATTATTTATCCGAAAATTTGCAAAAATATATACACCAATTGTTTTCTTTTTGGCAGCAGCTTTGGTGATTATTCCATACTTTTTTGTTGACAATTATGATTTCCATGATTGGTTGTACAGAGGTTTAGTATTCTTGGTTGTTTCTTGTCCTTGTGCGTTGGTTATTTCGGTTCCTTTGGGTTACTTCGGTGGAATTGGAGCGGCTTCACGTAACGGAATTTTAGTAAAAGGTTCTAACTTTTTAGATTTAATGGCAAAAGTAAACACGGTTGTGATGGATAAAACTGGAACAATGACAGAAGGTGTTTTCGAAGTTCAAAAAATTGAAACTAATCTCCCTGAAAATGATTTTTTAAATCTTGTTTCGGCTTTAGAAAAGCAATCTACACATCCAATCGCGAAAGCGATTGTCGCAAGTCATCCATCAGAATTGAACGCGATAGAAGTGGAAGAAATTTCTGGAAAAGGTTTGAAAGGAAAAGTTGATGGAAAAACAGTTTTAGCTGGAAATACTAAATTATTAGATCATTTCTCAATTCAGTATCCGCAAGAAATTCATGATATTGTAGAAAGTATTGTGGTGGTTGCGGTTGATGATAAATATGCTGGATATATTACGATTGCTGATAAAATAAAGAAAGATGCACAACAAGCGATTCATAAAATGAAGGTTTTAGGTGTTTCGAAAACGATTATGTTGAGTGGAGATAAAAATACCATTACGCAAAAAGTCGCGAAAGAAGTTGGTGTTGATGAAGCTTTTGGTGGATTGTTACCAGAAGGAAAAGTAGAGAAAGTTGAAGCATTGAAAAAAGATCAAAATCAAGTGGTGGCTTTTGTTGGAGATGGAATCAATGATGCGCCTGTTCTAGCACTTTCTGATGTCGGAATTGCGATGGGAGGTTTGGGTAGTGATGCTGCGATAGAAACTGCAGATGTTGTAATCCAAACTGATCAACCTTCTAAAATTGCAACGGCGATAAAAATTGGTCGTGAAACAAAAAAGATTGTCATACAGAATATCATTTTAGCAATGGGCGTTAAAATTATCGTGCTTTTCCTTGGAGCCGAAGGAATTGCCAATATGTGGGAAGCTGTTTTTGCTGATGTTGGTGTTGCTTTATTAGCAATTTTGAATGCGGTAAGAATTCAACGAATGAAATTTTAGATAAAAAATTAAGCGATCAATTGATCGCTTATTTTTTTATGTATAAATCTTTCATCAAATCTAAATCAACCTTCAAAATATCAGTTAAATAATTTTCGACTGAACCAAAATTCTTATTAATCGCTTCATAAGAACTTGCTAAATATTCAGGTAAAACATCAATTAGATATTTATAATTTGGATCGATTTTTAAGATGTGTGCATATTTTTGTTCTAAAAAGATATTAGAAGCCAAATAATCATCCATAATTGTATCTAAATCGACTTTCAAAGCAGATAAAATCATTGCTGTTGCAAATCCAGTTCGATCTTTTCCAGCTGTACAATGAAATAAAATTGGCGTTCTATTTTTGTGTTGAATAATATCAAAAAAGCTTTTGTATTGCGTTTGACACGTTTTATCCAAAACAAAATCCTCGTAGATTTTACACATAAATTCTTTTGGATTTGAAATTCCTGCTTTGAATTGCTTCACTAAATTTTCGAAATGTCCAGAAGAAATATCCAAATGAACCTCATGATTGCAACTATTTGGAATGTGATCTTGATTTTTTAAACGTTCGTAAGTCGTGCGTAAATCAATAATTGTTCGAATTGGAAAATCGTTCAAAATTTCCAAATCATCATCTGTCAAATTTGCTAAATCATCAGATCGAATTAACAATCCTTTTCTAATGATTTCATTTTTTGTATTAATTATTCCACCTAAATCTCTGCAATTAAATCCGCCTTCAAGTGGAAGAGTTCTTTGTTCGAGCGAGATTTCGCAAAAAGTATTTTCCATTTTCTGTTCGTTTTTTAGGTTATTTTTTCGATATGTAAAAGTTAAGGTTAATTATTTAGTTATCATATTAAAATCATATTAAAAAAAGTATAACTTTTATTTTAACATTTTATTATTTTTATTCAATCTAAATTTATTTTATATTCGCCTAGAATTAGAATAAATCTAAATAATCTAATGGGAGATAAAGTGAAAATAGCGAAGGAGAAGTTCATCTTAAAAAAGAAAGAGTTTGTGACACCACATCTTATTCGCGTTCATTTGGAGAATGATGATGTTTCTTTTTTTAAGGATACAACGTTGGGCGGAACATGTAAATTACTTTTTCCACCGCTTGGAATTCGCGATATTCATTATGCTGAGTATGATGAAGAGAACCAAAAATGGATTTCGCCATCAGAAAAATTTAAACCAGTTTCTCGTACCTATACGTTGCGCGATATTAATGCAAAAAACAATGTGATTGTGATTGATATTGCAAATCATGGATTGAATGGTCCTGGATCGCGTTGGGCAAATGAGGCGAAAGTTGGAGATATGATTGGAGTTTCGATGAAGTCGAAAAAGAAAGATTTGGCTCCAAAAACAGATTTCATTTTCTTGGCTGCAGATTTAACAGGTTTGCCCGTAATTTCGGCAATTATAGAGTCGCTTCCTGCAAAAACAAATGGGATTGTTTGTGTAGAAGTGCCAACAGAAGATGATATTCACCAAATTGAAACGAAAGCAAATTTAGAATTTAAATGGATTGTGAATCAAAATGTAGGAAGTGGAACTGCTTTATATAGTTTGACAAAAAATCAGAAATTTCCTAAACGAAAAGACGGAAAACGATTTGCTTATGTTGCTGGAGAATCTAAATCTGTAAAAGAAATAAAATCATTTTTTAAAGATGATTTAGAATGGAAAAAAGATGAATTTTATTGTACATCGCATTGGAAAGCTGGAAAGGCAGAGAAAAATGCATTAGAAGATTGTCACACTAAAATAGAACAAGAATTGTTGGTAAGAGTTTTCTAAAAACAAGAGGGATATTTAATCAGAAAGCTTCATCAGAAATGGTGAAGCTTTTTTTGTTATCTTTAAATTTCTAATTGCATTAAAATGAAGTATATATTTTTGATATTATTCTCAATTTCAGTTTTTGGTCAAGAAAAATTTAAAGTAGAATATGAAAGACGGAATTTTATTAATTTGAATGATCCGAATCCAGAATCGAAAAGATTAAGACAAGAAATGTTTTCTAAACCAAAGTATATTGCACTTTCTGTCGATGCAAATCAATGTCTTTCAAAAGAAATAGAACGAATTGATAATTCTCAAGGTCCAAAATATTCGATGAAAGTGATTGGTGGTTTTAAAGATTTGGAAAGCTTTTATGATTTCGATACGAATTCAAAAATAATTATGAGAGAAATGGATTCCAAATTGTATAATATCTCAGATTCCATTGCGACTTATAAATGGAGTATTACGCGAGAGTCCAAAAAAATAAAAGGTTATGATGTGCGAAAAGCAGTAGCTGTTGACGCTAATTTCAACATAGAAGCGTGGTATGTTCCTTTGATAAAATCAAAATGTGGTCCAGATGAATACAATGGTTTGCCAGGATTATTATTAGAATTGAAAAAAACGTCTTTGAAAGATGAAAATCAATATACAACTTATAAGTTAGAATCAATTTTGATTGACGATAAGCTGAAACTACAAAAACCAGCAAAAGGAAAAGTAATTTCGACATCAGAATTTGATAAAATAGAAGAAGAATATTATCAAAAAATACAAGAAAATATCAACAAAAAAACAGGAGTTAATAAAGATGATTAACAAAAAAACGGCTCAATTTTGAGCCGTTTTTTTGTTACATTATTTTACTATTGCATTTCCATTCTTCGCATTCCGCCACCTTCTCTTGGTCGGTCTCCGTTTCCGCCTTTTGTAGATTTACCACCAAACTGATTTAAGTTGAACGTTAACGAGAACATTACAAATCGAGTTAGGACATTGTTACGTTGATCAACAGTAGATTCTGCATTAATTGTTCGCGTATAACTATTATTTTGATTCAATAAATCGTAAACTTTTACCCCAGCTTCCAACTTATCATCGAAGAAACGGTACATCAAACTAGTATTCCATAAAAAGAAATCACGCTTGAAACCTGCTGCCATTCTCGAGTTATAATTGTAACTGAAATCATTTGTCCAAGTCAAATTTTTAGGAAAAGTAGAAATCGTTTTAATTCCGAAATTGTGCGTAATATTATTTTGATTATCAATAGAATAATTCACATATTTCGAATTTGTGAAGTTCAAACGATAAGAAGGCGAAATCGTTAAATAATCACCATAATCCCAATTTAATCTCAACGTAGGCGATAAAGTTGTATTGTATTGCTCATATTTCACCGCATCTCTAAAACCTTGCGTTAAAGCATAACTCGCCGACATTCCTACATTTACTCTAAATTTATTGATGCCTTTTTGATATTGTTTATTAAAGAAAAAGTTACCATTCAGACGATAATTTCCTTTTACATTTTCATATGTTGTAGTTCGTTTATAAATCGAATAATCCATTTCTGTATAATTAACAATATTCGATTCGTTGTACGTATAACCTAAGTTAGCGTTAAACCCTTGACGTGTTTTACGATCAAAATTGCTAAACATCAAATTGATTTGATGCGCTTTATTTGGATCAAGATCTGGGTTACCTTTGAAAACATCTAACGGATCAGTTTCATCTAAAATCGGTAAAACTTGCGATGTAGAAGCTAAACTTGTTTGATAATTATACATTAAGGAAAGCGAGTTATTTCCGCTTTGATAACGAATATTTCCCGAAATATCTGGCAAGGTTTTGTTTTGAATAGAACGATAATCATCTGCTTTGAATGTTCCAAAATTTTGTTGATTGTTGATATTTGCTCCCAAACGAACTGTTGCTGAAATTTTATTTTTGTTCAATAATAATTGTGCATACGGATTAAATTCATTCAATTTAGTTGAATAAAAACGCGTCAAATCATTGTTCAAATTGTCATATTCTCCCGTTACATCATTATAATTCCACGTTCTATTATTGGTTTCAGAATCGGTTAAATTATAAGCAGAACCAACAGCAATTTTCAAAGAATCTGTAATTGGATACGTATATTTTACATCAAAATTGTATTGATTATTCTTGGAAATATTTTTCTCATTGATGTTTCGATAAATATCCGAAATTGAATCATTCGTATATAAAGTTGTTGAATTGATGAACGAATTTCGATCTGTTTTACCAATCGAAATACTTGAATTAAAATCTAGATATGACTTATTTTTGAATTTCTGATTAAGTGATAATAATGTATTAAATGTATTCGAATTTGATTTTCCATTTGAAGTTTGATTCATTTGATTTCTCAAATCACCCAAATCTGAATATGTTTTGCTATCTGAAATCGATGAGTTTGTAGATGATGAATTACTAAATGATGGATAAAAATAAATGCTTGTGTTGTTTTTCGTCCATTCTAAATTTGTTCCAAAATTATGTCCATACGATTCGTTTTTGCTTTTAGAATTAGCATCAGAAGTATAAATATTTTTAGGTGCAAAATTTTCGATGTGTTTATATTGATCATTTTTTGAAAACGAATGATTCAAACGATAATCTGCACCAATTTTCAAATTATCATTTAATTGATCATTATAATTCAATCCAATCGAAGTATTTGTTGTTACTCCATCAGAACCTCTTCGTCCCATTCCGCCTCTTCCACGCGAACCTTCACCGCTTGTCATTCCAGAAGCAGCAATATCAGTAGAAGAACCAATCAAACTAATTTTCTTTTTACCTTTAAAATAATTTGCCATCAAATTACCTTCGTAATGATTATCCGTTCCATAACCAGCTGTTGCTTTCAGCATATAGCCTTTCTTTTTATCTTCTTTCAAGGTAATATTTAGTGAAGATTTATCCGATTTCGAACGTTCTCCAGAGAATTTTTCATTTTTCGTTTTATAATCTGAAACCTGAATTTTTTTGATAATATCTGCAGGTAAATTTTCTAACGCAACTTTTCCATCCGTTCCAAAAAATGGTTCACCATCAATCAAAATCTCATTAACATCTTTTCCATTTACTGTAATATTTCCGCTGTCATCCATCTCAAAACCTGGTAATTCTCTCAACAAAGCTTCCAAATTTGCATTCGGTTTTACTTTGTAAGAATCAGCATTATATTCTATTGTATCTTGTTTTACAACAATAGGTTCCACATTTGTTACTACAACTTCATCCAAATCATAAATCATCGGATTAATGATAATTGTTCCAAGATCAATATTGTTTTTTATCGATTCGAAACTTTGCTTGAAAACGCCTTCTAAAGGATCGTCAATAATTAAATAAACAGGTTTATCTTGAAGAATAATTTCAATTCTGAACGTGCCATCATCATTTGTAGATGTAGTAGAAATTTGTGTAGAATCGGCTTTGTTTCCTAAAATAACTTCAGAATCAGCTAAAGGAAAATTAAGCACATCCGTTACTTTTCCAGTAATTGTGATTTTTTCTTGTCCAAAAGAAAAAATCGTTATAAGACTAAAAAGAAATGATAGGATATATTTTGTCATGAGATGAATAGGTTACTTCATCTGTTAGACATCAAATTTGGGGCAAAGTTTAATTTTGATTAAAGTTTTTTCCAACTTTTATCCGAAATTTTATTTAGATCAATTTCAGAAGTAGTGATAAAAAGCGGCGTAATTTCTACAATTCGCTTTACCTGAGTTGTTTTCAGGTTAGATTCTGGACAAAATGTTTCGATTAAAACAATTTTTTCTGAATCAGAAGAATTTGATTTATAAAGCGTTTTTTGAATTTTTTTCTCAATTTTCCAATTTGTACAACTTCCAATACTATAATATTCGAAGGTTAAAAGTGGAAGAAATCCAAAGATAATTCCAAAGATAAATTTCATCACATTCATAAAACTCCATCCGTCTTTCTTTTTGATAGAAAGTAGGAAAAGCACATAAATACTAACTGCCGAAGCAAAAGTTAAAAGCTTTGGAAATAGTTTTGCAAAGTCATGATTCGCGAATTCTAAACTGATAAAATCTCCAATCAGAAAGTATCCAATAAACCATATAATAAAAATTGTACAGATGATTAAGATAATATTTCGAAGAGTTTTATTCATTTCGCTTTAAGGTTTGTGTGGTATAAATATAAAAATATTCCTGTCAATAGACAGGAATACTCATACTAAAATAGATTTATTTATAAGATTTCAATAAATTCTCTAAAATTTCGCAGGCACATTCAGCCAAGTTTGTCCCTGGACCAAAGATTGCATCTGCACCATTTTGATAAAGATAATCATAATCTTGACGCGGAATAACACCTCCGACTACGATATAAACATCATCTCTACCTAATTCTTTCAATTGTTTTACAACTTCCGGAACCAACGTTTTGTGTCCTGCAGCTAAAGAAGAAATTCCTAAAATATGAACATCATTCTCTACAGCTTGTTTCGCAACTTCTGCTGGCGTTTGGAACAATGGAGAAATATCCACATCAAATCCCATATCCGCAAAAGAGGTTGCAACGACTTTCGCGCCACGATCGTGACCGTCTTGTCCCATTTTCGCCACCATAATACGAGGACGGCGTCCGTCTTCTTCTGCAAACTCGTCAGCTAAATTACGAGCTTCCTCAAATTTATTCATTTTACCTGCTTCCATAGCATAAACTCCTTGAATTCCTCTTGTAATTGCTTTATGACGACCAAAAATCGCTTCTAATGCATCAGAAATTTCACCTAACGTAACACGACGACGAGCTGCTTCGATAGATAATTCTAATAAATTTCCTTCGCCTGTTTCAGCAGCTTTTGTTAATTGTGTTAAAATATCTTGTACAGCTTCGCTATTACGCTCCGCTTTAATTTGATTTAATCGATCAATTTGTTTTTGACGAACAGCTGTGTTGTCAACTTCTAAAATTTCGAACTCTTGTTGTTCTAATTTCGAGCGGTAAGCATTTACACCTACAATCGCAACTTCACCAGAATCAATTTTGGCTTGTTTTTTTGCAGCAGCTTCTTCAATACGCATTTTTGGAATTCCAGCTTCTATGGCTTGTGTCATTCCACCTAATTCACGAACTTCTTGAATGTATTCCCACGCTTGATTCGCCATTTCATTTGTCAAAGATTCAATCATAAAACTTCCTCCAAAAGGATCAGCCGTTCTACAAATTTGAGTTTCCTCTTGTAAAATGATTTGTGTATTACGCGCAATACGAGCGGAGAAATCTGTTGGTAATGCAATTGCTTCGTCCAATGCATTGGTATGCAAAGATTGTGTTCCACCTAAAGCAGCAGCTAAGGCTTCGATTGCTGTACGACCAATATTATTATAAGGTTCTTGCTCTGTTAAACTCCAACCAGAAGTCTGACAGTGCGTTCTCAACATTAATGATTTTTTATTTTGAGGCTCAAATTCTTGCATCAATTTTGCCCATAACATACGAGCAGCTCTCATTTTTGCAATTTCTTGAGGAAAATTCATTCCAATCGCCCAGAAAAATGATAAACGAGGAGCGAAGTCATCAACTTTCAATCCTGCTTCCAAACCAGTTTTCACGTATTCATAACCATCTGCAAGAGTATAAGCCATTTCCAAAACAGGCGTAGCTCCAGCTTCTTGCATGTGATAACCTGAAATAGAAATAGAATTGAAACGAGGTATTTTTTGAGAAGTATATTCGAAAATATCTGCAATAATTTTCATCGAAGGAGTTGGCGGATAAATGTATGTATTACGCACCATGAACTCTTTCAAAATATCATTCTGAATTGTACCAGAAAGTTGTTCTTGTGAAACACCTTGCTCTTCTGCAGCTACAATGTAAAAAGCTAAAATAGGAAGAACAGCTCCGTTCATTGTCATTGAAACCGAAATTTTATCCAATGGAATTTCATTGAACAAAATCTTCATATCTTCTACAGAATCTATTGCAACTCCAGCTTTACCAACATCTCCTACAACGCGCTCATGGTCTGAATCGTAACCGCGGTGAGTAGCCAAATCAAAAGCAACAGAAAGTCCTTTCTGACCAGCAGCTAAATTTCTTTTGTAAAAAGCATTCGATTCTTCTGCAGTAGAAAAACCTGCATATTGGCGAATTGTCCAAGGTTGACGAACATACATTGTCGTATAAGGACCGCGTAAATATGGTGCAACTCCAGGTAGAAAGTTAATCTGTTTCAGATCTTTTACATCATCGTAATTGTAATCACTTTTGACTTGTAAACTATCTAATTCAAATGACTCTATATGTGATGGATTAGAATTTAGATTTCGTTTAAATCTTAAATTCGAAAAATCTGTTTTGTGATTCATCTTGCTAAGATAAATAATAATCCATTATATTTTATAAAATTACCTTTTTTTGGAAGTTGTTTTTTTAAATTTTTTGTGAACAAATCATCAAAAAAAATATTAAGTATAGTTTTTGGTAAAATTATTGATTGTATTTGATTTTCAATATATTAAAAACGCACAAAAATAATTATTATGAGATTAGAATTTAGTAACAAAAAGATTCCTGAGATTCTGAGTGAGTTTGAGGATAAAAATACCTTTCAATGGCAGAATGATATTTTTGATTTAATGAAAAAGATAGATGTAAAAGAAGGAACAGTGAATTTTCATTATTCAAGAGAAGATAATATTTATGTTTCTAATTTTGATCCTCGATTTGTGAATGAAACGTTCCGTTCATTAAATAATTTTTTAGGATTAAAAAAAGGAGATTCAACACTTTTAAATTCATCAGTTTTAGAAAATGAAGGAGAAATTTCTTTGGTTCAAGCTATAGAAGGAGGTTTTGATTTATATTGTCATGAAGATTCAGATAAAGTTAAAATTCCATTGACAGATGAAGGACAAGATGAAATTGGTTACGCTTTAAATTATGCTTATTTAACAAAAACACAGATTGAAAATTCTTTTGAGGACTTAGCACGAATAGAGAAAGTTGCAATTGAAAGTGATTATTTATCTGATGATTTGATAAACAAATTGAATGAGCAAACGAAAACAAGTTTTTACCAAGTATTTACTGCGAATGGATTCCCAATTGCTGTTAAGAAAATTGATGAAATAGAATATACAGTTTTAGATAAAATAGAACTTTCCGAAGATGAAAAAGGTAATTTAGTTTTAAATTCTCCTTATGAAAAAGAGTCGTTAAATTTATATAGACAAGCTGTTGTTTCTGATGATCAACGAAAGTTTAGATGGATTTCAGGAAATGAATGTAAGTTAAATGGAAAAGATGTGGTGAATTTAGAATTGATTGAAGAAAAGCTAAAATCTTATATAGATTACAATTATATTGTAATAGCCTTTCCGAAAAAAGAAAGTACAGATGATGTAATTTCTTTAGTCATTGAAAGTAGATTTGCAGAACATGTTGATATTCCAAAAAGTGAATTAGAACCTTATGAAGTTCCAGAACAAACATTTTTTATTGGAGATTTTCCGAAAAGTAATGACAAAGCTGCTATTAGAGCTGAACTGATTAGATTATTGAAAGAAGCTAATAAAAATAATTAATTAAAAAAGGGATACGACATCATCGTATCCCTTTTTTAATTTAAGACCTAAACAATTTTTAATATTGAATATCAATTAAAGATTTTATCGGAATCAAAACTCCATTCTTTATTTGTAAAAATTTTTCTGTAACCGACCAAACAGTTGTTTCAATTTTCTTTGGACCTTGATCTGTCTGAAATGTAATATATGCTTTCGATTTGAATTCGTTACCTAATCTTACAGCACCATTCAATTTACTCACTTCTACTGTTACCTCGTCTTTCGGTGCATCTAAAAATTTATAGTTTCTTACTTCTTCTTTTTCGATAAGTTCTGCTTTCATCATTTTTTAAATTTTGGTTAATTTAATCTCCCATAACACATGTATGAAATTAATCATATTTTTCAATAAACCATAACTTTCGTCATATTTTTTTGAACTTAATTAGAATAATTCAAAATACAGACCAAAATCAATTTTATGAAATTAAAATTTCATTAGAATATTAATCTTTTCTTCAACATATTAATCTGAAATAATATTATATAAATCACTAAATTTGCAGAATGTCAGACGAAAAGAAATTTAAATCCGGTTTTGTAAACATCATAGGAAATCCAAATGTTGGAAAATCTACTTTGATGAATATGTTGATGAAAGAACGTTTGGTTATCGCAACACACAAAGCGCAAACTACGCGTCATCGTATCAAAGGTATTTTGACAGGAGAAGATTATCAGATTGTATTTTCGGATACGCCTGGTGTTTTGGACCCTGCTTATGAATTGCAAACAAAAATGATGGATGCAGTAAATGAATCGTTGGTGGATGCAGATGTGATTCTTTACGTAGTAGAAATTGGAGAAAAACGATTGAAAAATGAACAAGTTTTCGAACGTCTGCAAAAAACATCTACACCAATTATTTTATTATTGAATAAAATTGATACAGCTACGCCAGATCGATTAAATGAAGCGGTAGAATATTGGCATGAATTATTACCAAAAGCAGAGATTTTACCTATTTCGGCTAAAGAAAACGTGAATGTAGATTTATTAATTAATAAGATCAAAGCAATTATTCCAGAAGGTCCACAATATTATCCAGAAGATCAATTAACAGACCGTTCGGAGCGTTTTATTGTGAACGAAGTAATTCGCGAAAAGATTTTATTGAACTATCAAAAAGAAATTCCTTATTCTGTTGAGGTAGTAACAGAACGTTTCAAAGAAGATTTAAATTTAATTTCTATCGAAGCTGAAATTTATGTTGAGCGTGATTCTCAGAAAGGAATTATTATTGGACATAAAGGAGAGTCTTTATCAAAAGTAGGAAAAGAAGCAAGAGAAGAATTAGAGAAATTTTTTGATAAAAAAGTATTCTTGAAACTTTTCGTGAAAGTTCGAAAAGATTGGAGAAGCAAAGAAAATGATTTGCGTCGTTTTGGTTATTAAAAACGGTTAAAAAATAGATAAGTCTTGAGAAATCAAGACTTTTTTTGTGGTTTTACCTAAATTTTAGTTGTAAATTTATAGAACAAATCTATTCTAGAATTTAATTATTATGGCTAAAATACTATTTCCAACCGATTTTTCGGAAACAGCGAACAATGCTTTTTTGTATGCGTTAAACCTTGCAAAAGTTCTTAAAACAGATATTAAGCTAGTTTCAGTACAATCTAATCTTAAAAATTATCTTGAAGTAACAGAAGAAAACTTCGAAGATTATATCAATAAACTTAAAAATATTGCAAAAGAAAATAACCTTGAACATGTTAAAATAGAGAGTTCTTTGGTTGTTGGAGATTTATTGTTGATGATTTTGGATATTATCAACAAAGATGATATACAATACGTAGTGATGGGAACGAATGGACAAAATAGTTTAGGTAAAAAGTTTTTTGGTTCTAATACCGTAAATGTCATTAATAATTCTCCTGCCCCTGTATTGGTTGTACCAAATAATGTGAAATTTAAAGAAGAAAGAAATTTTGCTTACGCTACATTGTTCAATCAAAAAGAAGCAAAAGCTTTGGCGCAAATGGAAGAAGTGACAAAACGTTACGATAAATTGTTAAACATTGTGCATGTTGATGATAAATCGATTACTCCACAAATGTTAAGCGTGAAAAAAGAATGGGAAGAAGAATATCCTGAAGCGATGATTACGATTGAGCCAAATAAAGATGTAGAAGGTGGATTAATCAATTATTGTACAAAAAATAACATTGATGTTTTAGGTGTTGTTCACCGTGAATTATCGTCTTTCGAAAGGTTGTTTACAATTAATCATAGCCAACGATTATTATCAAGCGCAAATGTTGCGTTATTGGTTTTTCAGGAAAGTAAATAAATTAAAAACGTAAAAATTTGAGCGGAGAATTCTCCGCTTTTTTGATTGGCTAAATTTTTGCAACAAATTTTTCAAAATACTTTTATGACGGAACTTCAGAAAATACAAAACCTCAAAAAACACAAAGCAATTGCAACAGGATTATTCATTTTGATGGCTTTTATTTACTTTTTGATGGTTTATCTAAGTCAATATTTGCCTGCTAAATGGATTGGGTATGTGGAAGCATTTGCAGAAGCTGCAATGGTTGGTGCGCTTGCCGATTGGTTTGCGGTTACGGCTTTGTTTAAATATCCGCTTGGACTTAAAATTCCGCATACAAATCTGATCGAAAATAGTAAAAATGCGATTGGTGATAATTTGGGACAGTTTGTAACTGAGAATTTTTTGACACCATCTACAATTCGTCCATACATAGAGAAACTAGAAGTTGTAAAATATGCAGCAGATTGGTTAAATAAATCTGCAAATCAAGAAATGTTGCAAGAAGAATTAATTAATTTTTCGAAGAAAATTGTCAAAGATTTAGATGATAAAGATGTCGCTGATTTTGTAACCTTGAAAGGTGATGAGATTTTAAAACAATTTGATTTACCTGAATTAGTTTCATCAAGTTTAGAATATATTTTAGAAAAGGAAAAACACGACGAAATTTTAGAAGCAATTATTCCAAAAGCGAAAGAGTATATCTTAGAAAGTGATTTGATTATTAAAGATAAATTAAACGAAAAACATCCTGTGATTTCATTTTTTGCTGGTAAAAAAATATCGAAAGGAGTAGTGGAAGGTGTGGTGAGTTTTTTGGATGAGGTTGAAGAGGACAAAGAGCATCCAATTCGTCATAACATCGAAAGAATTATCCGAGAAAACATTCAGAATATAAAAGAATCTTCCGATTGGAAATTTAGGTTAGAATCGCTTCGAGATGATTTTATTACAAAAGAACGATTGAATGATTATGCTTTGGATTTGTGGTTGACGATTAAACAAAATTTGACCGAAAGTTTTGATGACGAAAATTCAGCTATGCAAGTTTACATCAAAAAAAATATTAAAAAATTGGCTGAAAATTTGACTGATAATCAAGAAATTATTGATAAAATTAATGGTTGGGTGCGTCATTTTATTTACCGTATGATTTTACGAAATGTCAAAGAAGTGGAAAGTTTGATTAGTAATACAGTTGATAAATGGGAAGGAAAAGAATTGAGCGAAAAGCTAGAATTGGAAGTTGGAAAAGATTTACAATTTATTCGGATTAACGGAACGTTGGTTGGAGGACTTGTTGGTTTAGTTATTTACACGATTACGCAAATGGTTTTTCATTAAACGAACTGAATCAAAAAATACTTAAATCAATTTAAATTGATTTAAGTATTTAGAATATTATTAAATTGATTTAATTTCGAATCCTAATTGTTTCCAATCTTCCCAAAATGTTGGATAAGATTTTTCTACAACCATTTCATTTTCAATTCGAATTGAGTGAATTTGTGCTAATGGAGCCATACACATAGCCATTCTGTGGTCGTTATAAGTTGCTAAAGTAGGTATTTTTTGAAAATCATGATAACCATCAATCATTAAAGAATCGTTTGTGATTATAACAATTGCTCCAAATTTTTCCAATTCATTTTTAAGTGCAACTAAACGATCCGTTTCTTTAATTTTCAACGTTTCCAAACCAGTTAAATTACATTTCATTTTTAATCCGACACAAGTTGCAGCAATTGTTTGTGCAATATCAGGAGTATTGATTAAATTCAATTCGACGAAAGGTTTTGGAATAAAATTCTCATCATTTTTCAACTTTAAGATACCATTCTCGAAACTTGAGGTTACACCGAAGTTATCTGCATAAATATGTTGTAAAGATGAATCGCCTTGTAAAGAATCTTCGAAATAAGTAGAAATTTTAATTTGAGAATTCTTTGATAAAGCAATCAAACTATAATAATATGAAGCTGAACTCCAATCCGATTCTACTTGTAAAGTTTGTACTTTAATATTTTCTGTAAAAGGAATTTGAATTGTGTTTCCTTCAAACTTAGCTTCGATTCCTACTTTATTCAGCAACTGAATTGTCATTTGAATATAAGGAACAGAAATAATTTTTCCATCAAGATTTATCGTTAACCCATTTTTTAATTTTGTTCCAATTAAACACAAGGCTGTGATATATTGAGAACTGATATTAGATGGAATAGTGATTGATTTCTTGTTTAATTTTTTTCCAAAAATAGACAAAGGTGGATAGCCTTCATTTTCTTGATATGAAATTTCTGCACCCAATTCATTTAATGCATCTACTAAGACTTTGATTGGGCGTTGTTTCATTCTCTCAGAACCTGTTAATGTAACTTTTTTTCCTTCTTGAATAGAAAAATAAGCAGTCAAAAATCGCATTGCAGTTCCTGCATGATGAATATCGATTAAGTCTGTTTTGTTTGCTAAAGCTTTCTGCATTAATTGAGAATCTTCTGAATTTGAAACATTTTCTAATTTCAAAACATTCTCAAATAATTGATTTAATAATAACAAACGATTGCTTTCGCTTTTAGATCCTGTGATGGCTAATTGATTATTTATCGGAGATTTTAGAGCAGAAATTTCAATCATACTTACTTTAATTTATCGTTATTTTGATGACGATCATGATCACGTTTTGTTTTGTAATCTAATTTTTTATAGAAAGCAGATTCTAAATCAACACCTGTTTGGTTTGCTAAGCAAAGAGCTACAAAAATAACATCAGCTAATTCTTCTCCTAGATCTTTGTTTTTATCAGATTCTTTTTCAGATTGTTCTCCGTAACGACGAGCGATTATACGTGCAACTTCTCCAACTTCTTCAGTTAGCTGTGCCATATTTGTTAATTCATTAAAATAACGAACGCCATGTTCTTTGATCCAATTATCAACGTCTAATTGTGCTTGTTTAAGGCTCATTTTATTTAAAATTTTAAAAGATAAAGGTACAAAAATAAAAAGCCAACTCGTTTTTGAAGTTGGCTTTATTGTGATAATGGAATGTTTTTTTATTGTTTAACTAAAATTACTTGTTGACTTTCTGCATTAATAATATTAGTTAAAAACTCTTTCAATGGTTTGTAGTATTGAGCAGGTAATGTACTGTATGGAATTACTTTTTGAGCTTGAGCGACAATAAAACCATCTTTTTCAATTACTTTATATGCATAACCACCAGCTTGGTCAGGCATTGTAAATTGCTTTTCTGTAGGTAAAGATTCGACTTTGTAACCTTCTGGAATTTTAATTTTAATCGTATTTGTATTCGTAGTTGGTGCTCCAAACTCAATGTTATAATTACGTTGATCTAGATTTAAATTATGTTTTGTATTCGCAATAAATAAAAATGGATTAAATAATATTTTATTTCCAGCTACATCTACTTTTATATCATCAAACTTGAATTGATGACGAATATTATTCTGCTTATTGTCTTGTGTTTTGAAATCAGTAATTTCAAAATTATAATCTTCTATATACTCTTTTTCAAAAGCTTTTGGATCATTTTCGATTTCACTTTTATCAAACATATAATAATAATTGTCGCGAATGTTAGAAAAGGTTCCATCTAAAGTTCCATCACTTTTTAAATCAGCAGTAATTGATATTTTATTGTTTGTCATTACAGAATTACGCAAAGGAATTTCTTTGACACCTTTATCATTTACCATAAATCCACGATCATTGATAGCTCGAAGTGGTAATAAATTTATTTGAGCATTTTTATCGGTTGCATCCATTAAATAAAACTCATTATCTATTGCTGCTCCAACAATTACATAATTCAATTTACTACGAGAAGGAAACGAATAATTGATTAAACCATTTTGCAACGTACTCAAAACAATTGGATTTGCGTCTAATCCAGCTTTACGCAACATAGCTGTAAGTATAAGATTAATATCAGCAGAATTCCCAGATTTTTCGTTAAATGCTTTTCTAATTCCCTTATCTGTATATTGACCTAAATAATCATTCCAAGTTATATTATTTTTTACATATTCGAAGATTGCTTGGGCTTTTTCAATATTTGTAGATTTCCCAGCTATTGTTGCATTTACTGTTTCATCTAAAAAATTATTTCCATTCAATTGACGACCAAATTCTTCATGATCCATCAAATCTTTTCCAATTCTTTCCCAAGTTGTAGAGAAACTTTCTGACGTTCTTCCTGGAGCAACAAATGAAGCTAACTCGAACTGAATACTTGCCAACATATTTCTTGGATTAAGCACATAAGCTTCTCGAGAATAAGATGGCAAATTAGCTAAAGTATAAGTTTGGGTATTGATTTTCATTTTAGCATTATCAATACTTGAATTTTGAGTTGTCCTTCCGTAGATATCACTTTCTCTTTTATTGTGAATTGTATAATTATCTTCTTTAGAATTTGTAGAAATTTTTGGAGCAAAAGAACCTCTCAAATCTTGTTGATAATTAAAATATTCTTGATTTTGCATCGTGAAATTACTCGCAACTACAGGAATAGATTGTTGAAAATACCACGTATCAGTGTTTCCGTAAAAAGGCGAAATAATTTCGTACGTATATTCTAAGATTGAACCATTTTTAACATTTGGGAATGTAAATGTTTGTTTATCCATAAAACGGTGAACTTTGTCTAAGAAAATATCTTTTTTCTCAACTTTTTGTTCAATAATTTTCCCGTTTTCAAGATTATAAGTAACAGCTTTTAATGTAATCAATTTATCTTGAGCAGATCCTGAACTTTTATAAAGAGGAATTTCAATCTTTAAAATATCATCTGGTGTTTTATCTTTATCAAAAACAATTACTCTATAGAAAACTTTCTTTGTTTGCTCAACACCACCTTGATTGGTATTAAAACTAACTTTATAATTTCCATCAGCAAATAATACTTCAGCTGGAGCATCAGTTTGAATTGTGCTTTTTGTTTTCTCAAAATCTTGTTTTGAGATTTTTCCAAATTTCACATCTTGTGCAAAACAGGAAATGGTTGCAATTGTAGCAACGATAGTAAATATTGTTTTCATAATAGTGTTATAGTTTTTCTAAAAGTAGTTTTGTGTTATCATAACCTGCAATTTGTCTTCGAAATTCTACATATTCGTTATACTTTTCTTTCGAGAAAGTTCCTGCGAACTGTTTGTAAATTCGTTTGATTTCGAATGCATTATTTTCTTTTGGATTGATTTCTAATTGATATTCTCCAAAAGCAGATTTCACTGTAATTGCATCAAATTTTTGTGGTAATTTATAACCAGAAGGAAGTGTTAATGTATAGGAAACTTCGTCAACATATCCTGTTTCGATGTTGAAATCAAACTTTCTGTCTTTCATTTTTTTGATAGAAGTCTCTTCTCTATTAATAGGAATAATATTTAGAATGATATTATTTCCTTGAGTTTTAGCATAGTTTGGTGCTGAAAAATCAAAATTTGAAGTGAAAATAGCATTGTTCCAATCGTTGTTAAATTCTTTCTTTTTGAACGAGATTCCTTGTAAATATGAAAAACGATTTTTTAAGCGAACATCAAGATCTTTCTCGCTTAATTGATTAAATTTTGCAAAATTTTCGTAAATCAATCCTTTTGAAATTTCAGAAAAACTAAAATTTAATGTTCCATCTGCTAAAAGTGTAGCATTTCCATTAACGAATAACTGATTATCTTCTGTTTTGAATTGTTGTGAAGGAATAATTTTTCCACCTTTTTCATCAACAATCAAGACTTTTCTGTTTCCAGCAAAATCACCTAAATAATTATAAGGAGCTGTTTGACTTGTTGCTTCTAACCAAATATCTTTTCCATTTAGAGGTACATAAACAATCATATGATTTCCTTGTTGATACATCATTTGTTCGTCAATGTCGATTGGATCGCCAGCAAATAATATAGTATGATAAGATTTGATATTCACTGCGTCTAACATTCCAATCATATAATTGGAAAGCGCTTTACAGTCGCCATAACTTTTGTTTTCGACATATGAATTCGGAAAAGGTGAAAGTCCTCCAATACCAAGTTGAACTCCAATATATCTAACTTTATTTTGCAAATGTTTGTACAAAATCTGAACTTTTTCTTCATCCGATTTTGCATCTTTTACCATATTTTGAAATAATGTTTTTTGAGCAGGAGTAAAATCTAATTTTGTGCGAATCAAATTATCAAAAGTCCATTTTCCGTAATCATTCCAATTGTCAAAATTTCCTTTAACACCATCGATATTAATTTGATTTGAAGCTAGAATAGCACGAGGAAATATTTTTTGCCCACCAACCATCTGATCTTCTACATTAAATGCCGAAATTTTGTTTAAAGAATAGCTTAAATTATTGTTGTCTCCTGTTTTTGAAATGTCATATCCTTTAAAATTGTCTTCTTTTAATCGAATTGTTGAAGATGTTTTATTGACAAACTGATAAGTAGACTTTTCGATCGATAAATTAGCTGAATGTATTGGCGACCAACGAGGAATCCAAAGTGTGTTTTTGTTCGTTGTAACAATTTTATAATGTATCGTATAAGGATAATTGGTTGGTGTATAATTTAAATATTTTACCCTATCATCTGTGTACATTTGACCACCTGATACATAACTTTGATCACCAAAATCTTTGGTCTTGAATTTTTTAATTTCCTTTCCATTTACATCATATAAAGTAGCTTCGAATAAGTCAATTTTTGTATTCGGATCATAATTCGCTTGCGCACCAACATAGTTGTCTCCAGCTTTGCTCAAAACAGTTACGACAACGTCTTCCGTGTATTTTAGTTCATCAACTTTGAGAAGTTCAACTTTCTCATCATTTTTTCGTACAACCGCATAAGCATCTTTTATCAAATCGGCTGGAATTTGATCGATAGCATAGTTTTGTGCAAAAGAGAAAGAACTAATTAAAAAAGTTGAAAAAAGTAGAGTTTGTTTCATTTAATATTAGTGTAATTAAGTTATTCTTTATTTTTTGAATCGATAAAAATGGTTACAGGACCATCATTCAATATTTCGACTTTCATATCTGCACCAAAAATTCCTTTTTGTACAGGTTTAAAATTTGTTTCTAAAATATTTAAAAAAGATTGATATTGTTCGTTTGCTATAGCTGGTTTTGACGCTTTGATATATGACGGACGATTCCCCTTTTTCGTAGAAGCATGTAATGTAAATTGAGATACAACCAAAATATCTCCTTTTGTTTGTTGTATATCTAAATTCATAATATCATTTTCGTCATTGAAAATTCGAAGTTGAATAATTTTTTTCGAAATCCATTCAAAATCTTCATTAGTATCATCAGGCTCAAAGCCAACTAAAGCTAAAATTCCATTTTCAATTTTTCCAGTTATTTCTTCATCAACCATTACAGAAGCATGTTGTACACGCTGTAAAATCACTCGCATAAATACTCTTTATATATATAAAATTAGTTGAAATTTAAGAAAAAATTAACACATAAAAAAACGTTACAATTCATGTCATTTATGTTTTGTAACGCTTTGTTGTAATTTAGATAAGCAAGTAATCGCTTTGCGTTTAAATTAGTTGGTTAATATAGATTTCTTTATCTGCTATAATTGCATAATCTAATTCATATAAATTAGAGATCTCTTTTGCTAAGATCAATTCTTGTTCAATACTTCTTAATTTATTCTCTCCGTTCTTAACATTTCTAAATTCTGTAATCCATAACTTATTTGGATTTAAAGGCTTCCAATTAAGTTGCTCTAAATGGCTTAAAAATTTTTCTTTTTGTTCTTTTGTACATTCTACAAAATCTAATGCAATTTGCACGGTTAAGCTGCTCATTTAATTTGTTTTAACAAAAATAAAATTAGATGATGAATTATTTTTACGTGAAACCGTAATTTGTGAAAATAAAAAAGTCATCCCATATGGAATGACTTTTTTATTATAACTTTATTTATCAATATAAATATCTTCTTCTAAAAACGTGAGATAATTTTCGTATCGAGAAATTGCTATTTCTCCAGTTTCAGCTGCGTTACGAACAGCGCATTTTGGTTCGTTAACATGAATACAATTATCGAATTTACAGTTATATTTAAGTTCTAAAATTTCAGGAAAGTAACCTTGTAGTTCAGATTTGTCAATATGAACTAAACCAAATTCTTTAATTCCCGGTGTATCTATAATAAAACCTCCAAAGGGCCATTCGTACATTTGTGCAAAAGTTGTAGTGTGTTGTCCTTTGCTGTTAAAATCAGAAACCTCGTGAGTTTTTAAGTTTAAATCAGGATTCAAAGTATTCAATAGAGTTGATTTTCCAACACCAGAATGCCCAGAAACCAAACTGACTTTATGTTTCATTCTATTTTTAACTAAATCTAAATTTAATCCTGTTTCAGCAGATATATCGATACTTTCATAACCAATGGAATTGTAAATTGACTTATAAAATTCTAATTCAGCCAATTCATCTTCATTATAAATATCAATCTTATTGAATAAGATTATAACAGGAATATGGTAAGCTTCTGCAGTAATTAAAAATCGATCAATAAAACCAAAAGAAGTTTTTGGATTGGAAAGTGTTACTACTAAAAAAGCTACATCAATATTTGAGGCAATGATGTGTGTTTTTTTTGAGAGATTAACTGATTTTCTGATGATATAATTTTTACGTTCATGAATATTCGTAATCACCGCAATTTCATCTTTATCAATTTCAAAATCAACTTCATCACCAACAGCAATAGGATTGGTGTGTTTGATGTTAGCAATTCTGAATTTTCCTCTTATTCTTGCCTGATAGATAGAACCATCTTCTGTTCGAAGATGGTACCAGCTACCAGTAGATTTTATTACAATTCCTTTCAATATGTATTAAATTTTTTCTTCTTTTTTTACCATAATTTGGTTTTGTTGTGCAACAGATTCTTGGTGAATTGCTTGCAATAATTTATCAATAAAATCTTCAGATAAACCTAAAGAGACTCCTGCTTTTACAGAATTATCTTTGATTTGTTTCCAACGATCGGGTTGAAAAACGGCCACATTATGTTCTTTTTTCAGTTCTCCAATAGAGTTTGCAACTTTCATACGTTGTGCTATTGTATCTAAAATAGAATTATCTAATTCATCAATTTGGTGACGTAAATTTTCAATTCCAGTTTTGTAAATTGAATCAGGATCATCCGATTGACGAATTTCCAAGTCTTTTAGGATTTCTAATAGACGAGCTGGTGTAATTTGTTGAGATGCGTCAGACCAAGCTTCATCAGGATTGTTGTGAGATTCAATCATAAGTCCATTATACTCAAAATTGAATGCTTGTTGTGCAACATCAAACAAACCAGTTCTATTACCACAAATATGCGAAGGATCACAAATAATAGGAACGTTTGGTAACTTATTTTTGAAATCTAAAGCGATTTGCCATTGTGGATTATTACGGTACTTTGTCTTTTTGTAAGTAGAGAATCCACGATGAATAGCTCCTAAATTTTTAATTCCTTGACCTTCTAAGCGCTCTAAAGCTCCAATCCATAAATCTAAATCTGGATTTACAGGATTTTTAACCAAAACAGTCTTATCTGTATCACGTAAGGCTTCTGCAATTTCTTGTACTGTAAACGGGTTTACTGTAGAACGAGCACCAATCCATAAAACGTCAACATCATATTCTAACGCTAATTTTGCGTGATTTGCATTGGCAATTTCAGTTGCGATTTTCATTCCGAATTCGTCTTTTACTTTTTTCAACCAGTTTAATCCGATTGCTCCAACTCCTTCAAAACAGTTTGGTTTAGTACGAGGCTTCCAAATTCCCGCACGAAAAACTTGAACATAATCTTTGTCCAAATCTTCGGCGATTGTCATCATTTGTTTTTCACTTTCTGCACTACAAGGTCCAGCAATGATCATTGGTTTTTCGTATTCTTTTATCCAGTTATTATTTTCCATAATATTTACAAATTTAATTAATTATTTGGTAGTAAATTTTTTCTAATTTTTTGTTTTATGTCATTCTGAACTTATTTCTGAATGATCTATTTATTTAATATTCGACGAATGTCATTTGTACTTTTCAAATATTGATGAATATCTTTGGCATCTTTTTCTTCGATCATTTTTCGGATTTTAGAAATTTGAGTTTGATAAGCATCAATAGCATTGAGTAAATTTTCTCTGTTCTGAATCAAAATTGGTGTCCACATATCAGGTGAACTTTTTGCCAAACGAACTGTAGATTCAAAACCAGATCCAGCCATGTCAAAAATTGCATCTTCATTTTTTTCTTCTTCCAAAACTGTTTGTCCTAACGCGAAAGATGTAATATGTGAAAGATGAGAAACGTACGCAATGTGCGCATCATGTGCTTCTGAAGTCATTATTTTGACATTCATCCAAAGCGATTGATAAATTTTTCTCACTTTTTTTACCGCTTCTTTTTCGCTCTCTTCTACATCGCATAAAATTGCAACTTTGTTTAAGAACAATTCAGGAAAAGCAGCTTTTGGTCCAGAATTCTCTGTTCCTGCAATTGGATGCGTTGCTACAAATTGTTTTCTTTTGGGATGACTTAGGACTTTTTTACAAATTCCAGCTTTTGTCGATCCCATGTCCATTACAATCGTTTTATCATTAATTTGATCTAAAATCTCTGGTAAAACTTTTTGAATCGTATTAATTGGAACTGCAATTACTACTAAATCTGATTGAGAAACCGCTTCATTCAAAGGAGCTATTTCATCCACAATTCCTAATTCTAAAGCTTGAATTTGATGTTCAATATTTTGATCTACCCCAATTATTTTTTCGGCAAAACCAACTTTTTTTAATGCTAAAGCAAAAGAACCTCCTATTAATCCTAAACCGATTACTGAAATTATTTTCATGCTTCTAATCTTTTCTTTACTTCAATCAACTTCTCGACAGGTGCACAAAGTGAAAATCTTATAAATCCTTCACCATTACTTCCGAAAATACTTCCTGGCGTGATAAATACTTTTTTATTGTATAAAACTTCATCAATAAATTCTTTATCATCTTTTCCTTCTGGAAGCTTCGCCCAAATAAACATTCCTGCTGCATTGGGATTATATTTTACATTTAAGAGATCAGCTATTTCCCAAATAATTTTTCTTCGATCTGTGTATACTTTTGTCAATTCATTGTACCAAGTATCATCAACTAAAAGAGCTTTTGTTGCGGCTTTTTGTATAGCAAAATTCATTCCTGAATCCATGTTAGATTTTACTTTTAGAATAGAATTGATGAAACTTTCTTTCCCAATCACCATTCCTACTCGCCAACCTGCAATGTTAAAGGTTTTGCTTAAGGAATTCAGTTCGATACAAACATCTTTTGCACCATCTATTTCTAAAATACTTGTCGGTTCATCGTTCAAAATAAAACTATACGGATTATCATTTACGATTAAGATATTGTGACGAGTTGCAAACTTTACTAATTTTCTAAGAACGTCTTTTGGAGCTTTGGCTCCTGTTGGCATATGAGGATAATTAAGCCACATAATTTTCGGTTTTTGTTCGGCTAGTTTTTCTAACTGATCAAAATCTGGAAGCCAATCATTTTCATTTTTCAAATCGTAAAACAACGGTTCTGCTTGAACTAATTCTGTAACCGACGAATATGTTGGATAACCAGGATTTGGAATTAAAACTTTATCACCTTCATTCAGAAAAGCCATAGAAATGTGCATAATTCCTTCTTTAGAACCCATTAATGGCAAAATTTCTGTAGAAGGATTGGCGTCTACATCAAACTTGTTTTTGTAAAAACTTGCCATAGCTTCGCGCATTTCTGGAATTCCACGATAACTTTGATAGCCATTTATTCCGCTTTGTGAACTTTTGATTAATTCCTCTATCACATCTGGATGAGGTTGTAAATCTGGACTTCCAATTCCTAATGAAATGATTGGAATGTCGGTTTTCATGTTCGCTATTTCTTGTAATTTTTTCGAGAAATAATATTCCTGAACACTTTTTAATCGTTGGGCTTCTGTTATCATTTTTTTCCCAGTTTATATTCGCCTAATATTTCTAAATCCGTTAATTTTCGTGCAATTTTTCCAAGTAATTCATAATATTGTTCTTTTTGCTCGAACGTAATATCAATGTGGAAAGAATATTCCCAAGGTTTTTCAATAATCGGAACAGATTGTATTTTGTCCATATTTATTCCACATTCAGCAATTTGATTTAATACATCAACCAAAGCACCAGATTGGTGTGGAACCGAAAAACGCATCGAAACTTTATTGAAATCTTCGTAATCATTGTGCTCGCGTTGCAATACAAAAAAGCGAGTGAAATTATCTTGAAACGTCTGAATACTCGAAGCTAAAATATCTAATCCATAAACTTCTGCCGCTTTTCTTGAGGCAATTGCAGCTACATCATGCAAATCTTGTTCTACAATATCTTTGGCTGTTAATGCGGTGTCCATATCATTTACAACTCGCCATGTTGGATGTTTTTCAAGGTACTTATCACATTGTAACAATGCCATTTGGTGCGAACGAACTTCTTTTACATTGTCTAACGTTTGTCCTTTTTTGACAATCAATTGATGTTGAATTGATAAATAAATTTCTCCAACAACTTTCAAATTATATTTCGTTAGCAACGCATAGTTTGGTAAAATTGCTCCAGCAATCGTGTTTTCTATTGCCATAATTGCTTTGTTAACTTTTCCCTTTGCAAGTGACTTTGCTAAAGTTTTGAATGTGTCGCATTCTACAATTTCGATGTCATTTCCTAAATAATAATTGGCGGCTTCGTGATGATATGAACCAATGTAACCTTGTATTGCAACTCTTTCTTTCATTTTTTTCCACAAAAAAAGTCCCACAAATTGCGGGACTTTATATTATCTTATTATGAATGTTAACAATCAATTTTGACAACGCAGTCCCTGCTCTTGTGGATAATATCCAAAAAAGTAAAAAAAGAATGCGTTAAAATAATTGAATGTTGCCATTTCGTTTTTCTAATTATCGTACAAATCTAAAAAATAATTTTTCAGTTATCCAAATCTTTTTTGCTAATTTTATCGAAAATTTTTCATCAAATGGGAATAATCATTACAGATTTAGTAAAAAAATACGGTGAACAAGTGGCTTTAGACAAAGTTTCGTTTTCGATAAATAATGGCGAAGTTGTTGGTTTACTTGGACCAAATGGAGCAGGGAAATCGACTTTGATGAAAAGTATTACCAATGCAATTAATGCAGATTCTGGTGAAATTTCTGTGAATGATTTTAATGTTTCATTGCAACCAATTGAATCGAAAAAGTTGATTGGATTTTTGCAAGAAAATAATCCGTTGTACATGGATATGTATGTAAAAGAGTATTTAGAATTTGTCACAAATATTCGAAATGTGCCTAAATCTAAAATTGATGAAGTCATTGAAAAAGTTGGTTTGTCACCTGAAAAGCATAAGAAAATTCATCAATTATCTAAAGGTTATAAACAACGTGTTGGACTGGCTCAAGCGATCATTTCGAGTCCAGAAATATTAATTTTAGATGAGCCTACAAATGGTTTGGATCCAAATCAGATTATTGAAATAAGAGAAGTAATTAAAGAGATTGGTAAAGAAAAAACGGTGATTCTTTCAACGCATATTATGCAAGAAGTAGAAGCGCTTTGTTCACGTGTAATCTTGTTGAATAAAGGAAAAATTGTAGCAGATCAATCGATAGAAGAATTTAAAGGACAATATAAAAATTTGGAAGAAGCTTTTCATGTTTTAACACAATAAAAAAATCCGCTTTAAAGCGGATTTTTTTATGAATTATTTCTTTTTCAAGATAAAAATTTCTTTGATTTTTTCTGGATCAACTTTATCGTTTTTCGTTGTTTTTTCAAGTTTCGTAATTAAATGATTTACCTCTTCCTCAGAAGCTGGACCACCAATGTTTTCGCCATTTACGCGAGAATCTTCTAGGACTTTTCCGTTCGAATCTAAAATTACCCAAAAAGGTAAACCTTGATCTTTTCCTCCTAATTTCTCATTAACAGCATCTCCACCAGAAGTTTCTAAATTTTTCTTTTCTGTACGTTCTTGAACAGTAATAAATGTTTTGACATAATTCGCATCAAAATATGGTTTTACAGCTGGATCGTCCATATTCTTTTCCATCTTTTTACACCATCCACACCAAGAAGCATGAAAAATTAAAAAGACATTTTTATTTTCAACTTTCGCTTGATTTTGAGCTTTTGTTAATATTTCTGTTGCTGTTTGTGCGTTTACAATTCCTGCGAAAGAAATCATAAAACTTACGATTAAGACTTTGAATTTCATTAAAATAAGTATTTAAGTAAATGTAAATAAATAATTGTATTTTCAATGAAAAATTAACACTTATGAAACAATTTTTAGGATTTATTTTCTTGATTTTTCTGGCAAGTTGTGCTTCAAATAAGATGAAAACAATTGAAGGAAAATGGCAACAAGATTTTTTGGATTATAAATCGAAAGTTGTGGAAGTTCCTTTGACAAAAAGTGATGCAATTATGGATGTTTCAAGAAATAAATCAAAATTGAAAATTGAATTTGATTTTCAGGATGGTTATGAAAAAGATGTGACAGATTCTGTTGTGTTTAGATTTCCTCAACTAAAATTCAGAAAGATAAATCTTGATAAAACTTCTAATTATTATGATTTAACTTATAATGCGACTTGCGATTGTTTTTATGGTGAAATGAAATCATATTCTGGAAATGTATTAAACATAAAATTGAACAGAGTTTCTTCAGTTAAATAAATTTAATGGAAATCATTATCTTTGCACAAAATTATTAGAACATCTTTCTAATATTCAATCATTAAAAAAAGAGACAACATATATGAAATGTGGAATTGTTGGATTGCCTAATGTTGGTAAATCTACTTTATTTAACTGTTTGTCGAATGCAAAAGCGCAATCGGCGAATTATCCTTTCTGTACAATTGAACCAAATGTAGGAACAGTTTCTGTACCAGATACTCGTCTAAATCAGTTAGAAGCAATTGTAAATCCAGAGCGCGTTGTGCCTGCAGTTGTAGAAATTGTAGATATTGCTGGTTTGGTAAAAGGAGCAAGTAAGGGAGAAGGTTTAGGAAATCAATTTTTAGGAAATATCCGCGAGTGTAATGCAATTATTCACGTTTTACGTTGTTTTGAAAATGAAAATATTACACATGTTGATGGTTCTATTAATCCATTGCGTGATAAAGAAACAATTGATATTGAGTTGCAATTGAAAGACTTGGATACAGTTGTAAAACGTATCGATAAATCTAAAAAAGCAGCGAAAGCTGGAAATAAAGACGAACAAAAAGTTGTAGAAGTTTTAACAGCTGTTATTGCTCATTTAGAAGAGTTGAAAAATGTTCGTGAAATGGACTTGGACGAAAAAGAGCAAGAAATTGTTGATTCGTTACAATTGATTACTTCTAAACCTGTTTTATACTTATGTAATGTAGACGAATCTGCTGCAAAAGATGGAAACGAATGGGTAGAAAAAGTAAAAGAAGCTGTAAAAGATGAACACGCAGAAGTGTTAATTTTAGCAGCACAAATTGAAGCTGATATCAACGAATTAGAAACTTTTGATGAACGTCAAATTTTCTTAGAAGAATTAGGATTAGAAGAACCAGGCGTTAATCGTTTGATTCGTTCTGCTTACACATTGTTAGATTTAGAAACTTATTTCACGGCAGGAGTAAAAGAAGTTCGTGCTTGGACAATCAAAAAAGGTTCTACAGGACCACAAGCGGCAGGAGTTATTCACACCGATTTCGAGAAAGGATTTATTCGTGCAGAGGTTATTAAATTTGAAGATTTTATTACTTACGGATCAGAATCTAAATGTCGTGAAGCAGGAAAATTGAACGTAGAAGGAAAAGCATACATCGTACAAGATGGTGATATTATGCATTTCTTGTTTAATGTTTAAGATTTAAATTATATCTATATAAAAGCTCAATCGAAAGATTGAGCTTTTTGTTTTATTAAAATGAATAGCCTATTTATAATTGTGATATAAATATTTAAAAAATATATAATAAAATGAGTTGTAAAATGAATTAAATTCAAAGTATTGATAAAAAAAGGTAGATAAAACTAATTTATCAACCTTTTTTTATAGATTTATTTTTTATAAAATTAACACATATGATTAAAAATTTATTTTTTTTAGGATGTCTATTAGTGACTCCTCAACTTTTTGCACAAACAGTAGTTTTTGAAGAAAATTTTGATACTCCAGAAAGACAAGCCTTATGGACGATAGGAGACTTAGACGGAGATGAAGACACTTGGGAATTTGTTGATGCTGTAGAAGCAGAAGCTCCATCATTTAGTGGCTATTTCGCTTGGTCTTGGTCTTGGTTTTTTGGAGCTTTAAAACCTGATAATACACTAACAAGTCCAGTTTTTAAAATTCCTGAAGGAGGTAAAACTGAATTAACTTTCAAAGTTTCTGCAGCAGATAATGAAGAGGGGTTTTACGAAGAGCATTACGCAGTTTATGTAATTCCAGCAAATTCAACTTTTACAGGTTTAGAAACACCAGTTTTTGAAGAAACTTTAGACGGAGGTTATTTCGACACTGCTAAGATTGTAAATGTAGATATTTCTGATTATGCAAATGAAGATGTTCAGTTAGTATTTAGACATTATAATTGTAGTGATATCTTATACATTGGTTTGGATGATGTAAAAATTACTCAAGAAAAATTGTCAACTTCTGATATTAATAAAGAATCTATTGTCGTTTATCAAGATAATAGCTTTGTTAAAATATCTGGATTAAAGAATGTTAAGAAGATTAAAGTCTTTGATGTAACAGGAAAATTTGTAATGGAAGTTCATCAATCAGAAGCCAATATTTCTTCTTTACCAAAAGGAATTTATATAGTTAATTTCTATTCTGGAGATAATGTTATTTCGAGAAAAATTGTAAAAAAATAAAATCAAAAAAAACGAGCTTTAAAAACAGAGCTCGTTTTTTTCTATAAATTTTTTAAATTTTCTATCGCCATTAAAAGTGTTTCATCTTTTTTAGCAAAACAAAATCGCACAATATTGTGATCTGTTTTATCATGATAAAATGCCGAAATTGGTATTGTTGCAACTTTGTGATTTATTGTTAATTCTTTTGCAAATTCATCATCAGATAAATCGCTTATTTTAGAATAATTTGCACTTATAAAATAAGTTCCTTCGGATGATAAAATTTCAAAATTTGTGGATTTTAATCCATCTACAAATAAATCTCTTTTTTGTTGGAAGAAATCGTTCAAATGCAAGTAATGATCAGAGTTTTCTAAGTAATCTGCAATTGCATATTGAGAAGGCGTATGCGTAGAAAAAGTATTGAATTGATGACATTTTCTAAATTCTTTCATCAATTCTTTTTCAGCTAAAATATAACCGATTTTCCAACCAGTTATGTGAAATAATTTTCCGAAAGAACCCACAATGAAAACCTTGTCTTTTACCGATTTTAATTTCGCAAAACTTTGATGCGATTTTCCATCAAATGTAATGTGTTCATAAACTTCATCTGCAAGCAAATAACAATTTGAATCTTTTAGGATTTGTTCAAATTGTTTTAAATCATTTTCGGATAAAATTCTTCCAGTTGGATTATTCGGATTATTAACGATAATCAATTTCGTTTTATCATTAATTTTTTGCTTCAATTCTTCAAAGTCGATTGAATATTCAGGATATTTTAGCTGAATTGAAACAATTTTTCCTCCAAATAACTCTACAGTTGGTTGATATAAATCGTAAGCTGGTTCAAAAATAATGACTTCATCATTTGGATGAATTAATGTAGAAATAATATTAAAAATCGCCTGACTTGCCCCACTTGTAATATTGATTTCATTCTGAAAATCGTAATCAGATTGATAAATACTAGAATATTTTTCTGAAAGAAGTATACGTAATTTTTCGACGCCAGTCATTGGCGCGTATTGATTGTAATTTTGTGTCGAATAAAAATTTAAACGACTAATTAATTCAGAATCTGCATTAAAGTCAGGAAAACCTTGCGCCAAATTAATCGCTTGATGTTCATTTGCCAATTGACTCATTACTGAAAAAATGGTTGTTGAAATATTAGGTAATTTAGATTTAATCATAACGACAAATTAGGTTGATTTTGCTCAAAATCAAAACAATGAACCTTAATATTTTTAGGAATTTTTTTCTTATTTTTGTAAAACTCGTTTAACACTCAACAACTCAAATGTCAGAAATAGATTTACAAGTAAATTATACGGAAGATAATATCAAAACCCTTGATTGGCGCGAACATATTCGTATGCGACCTGGGATGTATATTGGGAAGCTGGGAGACGGTTCGTCTCAAGATGATGGAATTTATATTTTGTTAAAAGAGATTGTGGACAACTGTATCGATGAATTTGTGATGGGTGCAGGGAAAACAATTGAAATTAATCTGCGCGAAGATGAGGTGACGGTTCGTGATTATGGACGTGGAATACCGCTTGGGAAAATGGTTGATGCCGTTTCCAAGATGAATACGGGGGGGAAATATGATTCGCAAGCCTTCAAAAAATCGGTTGGTTTAAATGGTGTTGGTACAAAAGCGGTAAATGCGTTGTCAACATCGTTTCGAGTACAATCTATTCGTGATGGAAAAACGCGTATAGCTGAATTTGAACAAGGGATTTTGTCAAATCAAGAAGATGAAAAAGAAACATCTTTGCGAAAAGGAACTAAAATTACATTTGTTCCAGATAAATCAATTTTCTTGAACTTTAAATTCAGAAAAGAATATGTAGACAAGATGTTGAAAAACTATGTTTACTTGAACCCTGGATTGAAAATTATTTTCAATGGAGAAGAATTCTTTTCGAAAGATGGTTTGAAAGATTTATTGAAAGATAATATAGAAGAGGAAACGATTTATGATATCATCCATTTGAAAGGAGAAGATATTGAATTAGCAATGACGCATAGTTCAAAATCGTATTCAGAAACATATTATTCTTTCGTGAATGGACAAAATACAACACAAGGAGGAACGCATTTAACAGCCTTCAAAGAAGCTGTTGTGAAAACTGTTCGCGAATTTTATAATAAAAATTATGATCCAGCTGATATTAGAAAATCAATTATTGGAGCAATTTCGATTAAAGTAATTGAGCCAGTTTTTGAATCTCAAACTAAAACTAAACTTGGTTCGAACGAAATTGGACCAGGAATGACAACAGTTCGTACTTTTGTAAATGATTTTATCAAAACGAATCTTGATAACTTTTTACATAAAAATACAGAAGTTGCGCAAGCTTTAGAACGTAAGATTAAACAATCAGAAACGGAACGAAAAGAGCTTTCTGGAATTCGAAAATTAGCTCGTGATCGAGCTAAGAAAGTTAGTCTACATAACAAAAAATTGCGCGATTGTCGACAACATTATAACGATCCGAAAGCTGAATTGCGTTTAGATACAACTATTTTTATTACAGAGGGAGATTCGGCAAGTGGATCAATTACCAAAAGTAGAAGTGTAGAAACACAAGCTGTATTTAGCTTGAGAGGAAAACCGTTGAATTCATATGGTTTGACAAAGAAAATTGTTTATGAAAATGAAGAATTTAATCTTTTACAAGCTGCGTTGAATATCGAAGAAGGATTAGAAGATTTACGTTACAATAATGTTGTAATTGCAACTGATGCCGATGTTGACGGAATGCACATTCGTTTGTTGATTATCACATTTTTCTTGCAATTTTTTCCTGAATTGATCAAAGAAGGACATTTGTATATTTTGCAAACGCCACTTTTTCGTGTAAGAAATAAAAAAGAAACACGTTATTGTTATTCTGAAGCAGAAAGAATAAAAGCTTTGGAAGAAGTAAAAAATCCTGAGATTACACGATTCAAAGGATTAGGAGAAATTTCACCAGATGAGTTTAAACATTTTATTGGAAAAGATATTCGTTTAGAACCTGTAATGATTGGAAAAGATCAAACGATTGATAGTCTTTTAGAATTTTATATGGGGAAAAATACTCCGACAAGACAAGAATTTATTATTAACAATTTAGCCATAGAAACTATAAAGAATTAAATAACCACCAACCGACTTAACCTAAAACTTATCGAATTATGAAGAAAAATAATCAAAATGTAGTTCAGTTATTTAAAATACTGAATATTACAATCGTTATTTTAATCATCCTAAACCTCATTATGTATACTGGTGTTTTACTTCACAAGTATCATTTTATACCACCTTATGTTGTTTCTATTTTTATAGGATTACTAGTTTATGTAAGTTATAAAAGTGGAAACCAGTTTTTTGCAATGGATACAAAAGGTGAAACAATAACCTTTGAAACAAAGAATGTTGGATTTTTATCATTCTTAGATTCAAAAAATAACAAAATCGATTTACCAAAGTATAAATTGATTAAGTATGATATTAAGAAAGGAATCTTTTCTAAAAATCTTATCTTTTATATTAATAGTAAAAAGAATCCGAACAGTTTAACAAAAATAAAGTTTCGTTTAGCATTTATTTCTAATCGGAATATTAATATTATCTTGACAGAATTAGATAAAATTGTAACATCTAATTGTACTATTAAAGATAATGTAGAAGTAGCTATTTAACATGATGCAAGACAACCAAGAGAGCATCAAGAAAGTTTCTGGTATGTACCAAGAATGGTTTCTTGATTATGCCTCTTATGTAATTTTAGAACGAGCAATTCCGTCGATTTATGATGGATTGAAGCCAGTTCAACGCAGAATATTACATTCTATGCGAGAATTGGAAGACGGACGATACAATAAAGTTGCTAATATTGTAGGAAATACAATGAAGTATCATCCACATGGTGATATGGCTATTTCTGATGCAATGGTACAAATTGGTCAAAAAGAATTGTTGATCGATATGCAAGGAAACTGGGGAAATACCTATACTGGCGACCGAGCGGCAGCATCACGTTATATCGAAGCTCGATTAACTAAATTTGCTTTAGAAGTTGTCTATAATCCGAAAACTACAAAATGGCAACCGTCATATGATGGACGAAATAAAGAACCTATTGATCTTCCTATCAAATTTCCTTTGCTTTTAGCACAAGGAGTAGAAGGAATTGCAGTTGGTTTGTCAACAAAAATTTTACCTCATAATTTCAATGAATTAATTGATGCGTCAATTTTGCATTTAAAAGGAAAGAAATTTCAAGTTTTCCCAGACTTTTTAACTTCTGGATTGATTGATGTTTCGGACTATAATGATGGATTGCGCGGTGGTAAAGTTCGTATTCGTGCAAAGATTTTGCAAGAAGACAAAACGACTTTAAAAATTACGGAAATTCCGTATGGAACAACGACAGGATCTTTGATTGATTCGGTTTTGAAAGCCAATGATAAAGGTAAAATCAAGATTAAAAAAATTGAAGATAATACAGCTGCGGAAGTTGAGATTTTAATTCATCTTGTTCCTGGAAGTAGCCCTGATAAAACAATTGATGCGTTGTATGCATTTACAGATTGTGAGATTTCAGTTTCACCAAATGCATGTGTGATTAATGAACAAACTCCTGAATTTTTAACAGTTTCTGAAATTTTAATTCACAATACAAACAACACAGTTGAATTGTTGAAAAAAGAATTAGAAATCGAGTTGGACGAATTGCAAGAACAATGGCATTTTTCTTCATTGGAACGAATTTTTATTGAGAATAGAATTTATCACGATATCGAAGAAGAAGAAACTTGGGAAGGAGTTATTTCTGCCATTGACAAAGGTTTGAAACCACATATTGCGCATTTAATTCGTCCAGTTACAGAAGAAGATATTACTCGTTTAACAGAAATTCGAATCAAACGTATTTCTAAATTTGATTTAGATAAAGCACAACAGTTTATTGAATCATTGGAAGAAAAAATTGAAAATGTAAAACATCACTTAGCAAATCTGATTGATTATGCGATTGATTATTTCAAAAATCTAAAAACAAAATACGGAAAAGGAAAAGAACGCAAAACGGAGATTAGAACATTTGATACGATTGATGCAACGAAGGTTGCGGTTGCTAATACACGTTTTTATGTCGATAGATCTGAAGGTTTCATTGGAACTTCATTGAAAAAAGACGAATATTTATTCGAATGTTCTGATATTGATGATATTGTTGTTTTTAAACATGATGGCTCGATGATTGTGACAAAAGTTGATGCAAAAACTTTTGTTGGAAAAGGAATTATTCATGTCGGAATTTGGCATAAAAACGACAAGCGTACTATTTATAATTTGATCTATCGTGATGGAAAAAATGGTCCGGCTTATCAAAAACGTTTTGCCGTTACAGGAATTACGCGTGATAAAGAATACGATTTAACAGCAGGAAACAAAGGTTCGGAAGTATTGTATTTTTCTGCAAATCCAAATGGTGAGGCAGAAGTAGTATCAATTATTTTGAAAACACATCAACGAATCAAAAAGTTAAAATTCGATATTAATTTTGCTGATTTATCGATTAAGGGTCGTGCATCGAAAGGTAATTTAGTTACAAAATATCCAATCAAAAAAGTAGAATTGAAAGAGGAGGGAGTTTCGACTTTAGCGCCTCGTCAAATCTGGTTTGATACCGATACAAAACGTTTAAATGCAGATGGATTGGGACTTTTATTAGGTTCATTTAAAGGTGATGATAAAATTTTAACAATTAATAAAAAAGGTGAAGCAAAGTTAGTTTCGTTCGATTTGAGTAATCGTTTTGACGAAGATTTAGAAATTATCGAGAAATGGAAACCTGCAAAACCGATTTCTTGCGTGTATTATGATGCAGAAAAAGATCGCTATTTTGTGAAACGATTCATTTTAGAAGATACATTTTCTCCACAAGCTTTTTATATGTTAGAAGATGGTAAATCATCTATTAAAGTTGTTTCGACAGATTATTTACCAGTTATTGAGTTGATTTTCCCGAAAGTAAAAGGTTTAGAAAAAGAACCAGAAGTTATAAATTTAGAAGAATTTATTACAGTTAAAGGAATTAAAGCGCAAGGAAATCAATTGACAACTTATAAATTAAAACAAATTAATGTGTTGGAACCGCTTCCGTTCGAAGAGCCAGAAGAGCTAGAAGAAGAGGAAGAGCCTCAGCCAACCTTATTTGATGAGATTGATAATATAAATAAAGAAGAAAAAACAGAAGAATAATGGGAGATATCTCAATTGTAGCATTAGCCGTAATTGGACTTAATGTTTTGATAAGTTGGAAAGGATTTAATGATTATGCATTCTTTGATAAATATAAATTTCAAGTAGGATCAATTTTACATCATAAAGAATATTATAGAATTTTAAGTTCTGGATTTTTGCATGTAGATTTTACACACTTATTGTTTAACATGTTAACCTTGTATTTTTTTGCGAATCCTGTTATCGGTTTTTTTGCAAGTCCAGAAGGGTTTTTATTTGGAGATTTTTCTAATGCGAAGATAAATGTAGGTTATGGAATGTTTCTTTTAGTGTTTTTAGCAGCTGTTATTGGAGGAAACCTTTTGTCTTTGTTAATTCATAAAAAAGAAAACTATTATTCTGCTGTAGGTGCTTCTGGAGGAGTAACAGGAATCCTATTTGCAGCAATTGCAGCCTTTCCTGAAATGGAATTAAGATTATTTTTCGCACTTCCTATTCCAGCATGGATTTTTGCAATCTTATATTTAGGATACTCTGTATATGGGATGAAAACGAATTTAGGAAATATCGGACACTCTGCCCATTTAGGTGGAGCAATTGTAGGAATGTTATCGGCAATAATAGCTTACCCAACGATTTTACAAATCAATACGTATTACATTTTAGGAATGATACTTCCGTTAATAGTTTTGTTTGTAATCATATTGAAAGAAAGTAGAAAATAGTAAAATAATCATAAAAGAAAAGCTTCAAATTCAATTTGAAGCTTTTTTTATGATAATGAAATAGATTATATCTAATTATAATACTCTTTTAACATATAAGAATTTTGGTCCCCAATATCTGTCATTTAAAGAAGACACCATAACGCCTTGAGAAGTAGATGAATGAATAAATTCAAGCACTCCATCCTTATTTCTTCCATGAACAATACCAACATGTGAAACTCTACCACGTCCTCTTGTAGCGAAGAAAACCAAATCTCCTTCTTTTGCTTCATCAGTACTTACTGTAAAACCTTCTCTTGCTTGATCAGCAGATACACGAGGTAAATTTTTATTAAAAGTTTCGAAAACATTTCTAACAAAGGCAGAGCAATCAATACCACTTCTTGTTGTGCCTCCGTATCGGTATGGAGTACCAATATATGTTTCAGCTTCTTTTAATAAAAATCCAGAAAATAATTCATTTGTTTCTTCTAAAACACTATTTAACACTACCATAGATTTTGCCTCGTCATTAATTTCTATCGGAGTAACATCTAAATTGGCATGTTTGTTGATTATTTTAGCTTGAGCTTCAATTGCTCTTGGTTTCGGGATGAAACTTCTCGAAGAATATTCTGTAGCTTCATTCACAGGAGTCAAAGAAGAACATGATGTAATAAACATCGTGCAAACAACTGCAGCTACACCTAATATCGATGCTTTCATATATTGAGAATTCGTTTGTATAAATTTTAATAGCACCGCTAAAGTAATTGTTAAAAATATAACTCATTATATGTAAGAGTTGTTTTGACAAAAAATTAACTTCCTTAACATTTTTTAACATAAATTTTATTAAAAAAACTTTTGAATAAATTTGGAAGTATAAAAATAAGTTATACATTTGCACTCGCTTTTCACAACAAGTGGTTAAGCCGTCATGCGGCCCATTCGTCTAGTGGTTAGGACATCAGGTTTTCATCCTGGAAACAGGAGTTCGATTCTCCTATGGGCTACATAAAAGTGTTTTAGAAAATTATTAAATTAATTTGGCGAGATAGAATTTTTGTTTATATCTTTGCCGAACTAAAATAGAAAGAGATTTAAGTTATGGCAAATCATAAGTCAGCATTAAAAAGAATTAGACAATCAGCGGTAAGACGCGATCGTAATAAATATTATCATAAATCAGCTCGTACAGCTATTAAAGCTTTAAGATCTGAGTCTGATAAAAATGAAGCAGAAACAGTTTTTCCAAAAGTTTCTTCAATGATTGATAAGTTAGCAAAAAGAAACATTATTCACAAGAATAAAGCTTCAAACTTAAAATCAAAGTTAGCGAAACATATTGCGGGATTAGCTTAATAAAATAAAGTGGTCCCTTCGTCTATCGGTTAGGACACTAGATTTTCATTCTAGAAAGAGGGGTTCGATTCCCCTAGGGACTACAAATTAATAGATGGATTGCATTATTGCAATCTTTTTTTTCCTTGTTCATAGTTGTTGATGTTTTATTAAACAACCAGTAGAATACTGTGTAAAGGAAATTGTTTTTTGTGTTTTGTTTGTAAAGGTTAATCATATTGTTTAGATGATTAATCGGGAATGAAAATGTCGCTGTATAATTCAACTTGGTTCAAATTATTAGAATTATACATCGACTTTTCTACAACTCCCAACACAAAATGACGTTCATTCAAAAAAAAGAATATTCGAATTAATTAATTCATTATTAAGTGGTCCCTTCGTCTATCGGTTAGGACACTAGATTTTCATTCTAGAAAGAGGGGTTCGATTCCCCTAGGGACTACAAATTGACTTAATTAAAAATTGTATAAAATTTTTCGAAAATTGTTTGGTAATAAAAAATAAACGTTTATTTTTGCACCACAATAATACGAAAGGAGGTCCCTTCGTCTATCGGTTAGGACACTAGATTTTCATTCTAGAAAGAGGGGTTCGATTCCCCTAGGGACTACAAAAAAGCATTCAAATTTGAATGCTTTTTTTATTTTGAAATAGTTTAGTTTATATTGATTTTTTGTGATCAATAAAAAAGCGTTTGAGGAAAATAAACTTCAAACGCTTTTTGCTTTTATACAGATTCCCTTTATAGCTTTGGAATCGCTTCTATTAATTCTTTAGTATAATTTGTTGTAGGATGTGCATAAACCTTGTCAGCATCGTCCAATTCTTTCATCTCTCCGTGTTGCATTACCAACAATTGATCACTCATATATTTTACTACAGCCAAATCGTGTGAGATAAATATATAAGTAAAACTAAACTCCGTTTTTAAATCATTTAATAAATTCAAAACTTGTGCTTGAACAGAAACATCCAATGCAGAAACAGATTCGTCACAAATGATAAATTTTGGATTTAAAGCCAAAGCACGAGCGATCCCAATGCGTTGACGTTGTCCGCCAGAAAATTCGTGCGGATATTTGTTCAAATCTTGATCTGATAAACCTACTTTTTGTAAAAGAGACGAAGCTGTTTGTAATCGTTCAGTTTTATTCTGACCAATTTTATGCACTTGCATTGGCTCCGTAATAATTTGCGCAATAGTTTGACGAGGATTCAAACTTGAATATGGATCTTGGAAAATAATCTGAATTTCTCTTCTTAATTTACGAATTTCCTCTTTTTTCAGTTTCGTGATATCTAAACCATTATAATAAATTTCACCAGCAGTTGGTTTTTCCAATAGCAAAACCGTTCTACTCAAAGTTGTTTTTCCAGAACCCGATTCACCAACCAAGCCCATTGTTTCACCAGGATAAACTTTGAATGAAATATTATCTACAGCTTTTACATTCGGGATTGTTGCATTTCCAAATAAAGTTGATGGATAGAAATATTTCTTCAAATTCTTAACCTCTAAAATTGGAGGATTTGAATAAACTTTTTCGTGAAAAGCTTCGCGTTCTTCTTCTGTATAGATTTCAGTTTCGAAATTTGGATTTTCTAAGAAGTCTTTCACCGTAGGTAAACGTTTCGCGCGTTCATCCAATCGAGGTCGACAAGCGATTAAGCCTTTTGTATAATTTTCTTTCGGATGATTAAAAATTGTTTCTACATTTCCTTGTTCCACAACATCACCACGAAACATCACCAAAACTTCTTCACAAACATTAGCAATCACGCCCAAATCGTGAGAAATAAACAACATGCTCATGTTATTTTTTTCTTGTAATTCTTTCAATAAATCTAACGTCGCTTTTTGTACTGTAACGTCCAAAGCAGTTGTTGGTTCATCGGCAATCAATAATTTTGGTTCGCAAGAAATCGCCATTGCAATCATTACACGTTGCTTTTGTCCACCAGATAATTCGTGCGGATAGGCTTTATAAATACGTTCGGGATTTGGTAATTTTACTTGTTCAAAAAAATGAAGAACTTTCTTTTTAGCTTCTTCTTTCGATAAATTTTGATGCAAACGAATCGCTTCCTCCACTTGTTCCCCGCAACGTAAACTTGGATTTAGAGAAGTCATTGGTTCTTGAAAAATCATTCCTATTTCATTTCCTCTTATTTTTTCCAGTTCTTTAGACGAGAGCTTGAGTAAATCGATCATTTTATCATCTTGACGAAAAAGAATTTCACTTTCGGGATGAATTGTTGCATTTGGTGACAATAAACCCATAATTGCCAATGATGTTAATGATTTTCCAGAACCAGATTCTCCAACAATTCCTAATGTGTCACCTTGCTCTACTTTGAAATTGATGTTATTCAAAACTTGTTTATCTCCAAAAGAAATCGATAAATTTTTGACCTCGATAATATAATGTAAATCTTGCTTTTGCATGGCAAATTATTGCTTGGTAAATGAAGTGGAAATTTAGTGATTTTTTAGTCATTTTCTTGAATCAATAATTTCTAAGATTTTATATTTATAAATTTTGTAATTTTGCTACGAATCAAAACGTTGTGATTTTTAATTTTTTTTATTAATTTAGATGTATTGATTTACTGACTTATAAAAACTTATAACAAGTCAGTTTTTTAAATTCGAAGAATGGATACATACTCCCAGATTTCGACATTGTTTTTAGTCGCTAATCACAATGTCGCCGATGAAATTTCTGTAGCAAAACTTTTGCTTACAATTTTCCTTGTTTTATTAAATGGTTTTTTCGTTGCAGCCGAGTTTGCAATCGTAAAAGTACGTTCGTCACAAATTGAAGTTAATCAAGATATTAACGAAAGAACTTCAAATGCAGCAAAACGAATCGTTACACATTTAGATTCTTATCTTGCAGCAACTCAATTAGGTATCACTTTAGCTTCGCTTGGTTTGGGTTGGGTTGGAGAAAGTTCCTTAACGCCTGTAATTGTAAAACTTTTTGAAGTAGTTGGATTAACTTCTCCTTCTTGGACAGCGATTGCGCATAATGTTGCGTTTCCAGCAGCTTTTGTTATCATTACAATTTTACATATTGTTTTTGGTGAGTTAGCGCCGAAATCTATCGCGATTCAGTATCCAACTAAAACTACGTTTACAGTAGCTTGGCCACTTCGTGCATTTTATTTTGTATTTAAACCACTTATTGTATTAATGAATGGTTTAGCAAATGTGATTCTTCGTGCGGTAGGAATTCATCCTATTCATGGAGGAGAGATTCACACAGAAGAAGAATTGAAAATGATTATTACTGAAAGTTCTGAAGGTGGAGCAATAGAGGAATCTGAGAGAAATTTAATTCAGAATGTTTTTGATTTTGATGATCGTCGTGTGATGAATATTCAAACGTTGCGTAAAAATGTTTCTGCAATTAATATTAATACATCAGTTAAAGAAGCATTGGATTATGCGATTAATGAAGGTTATTCGCGTTATCCTGTTTACGAAGAAGAATTTGATAATATAAAAGGTATCATTTATGCTAAGGACTTAATCAAGCAATTGTTGGAAAATCCAAATCAAACTGAAATTGAAGGATTGTTGCGTGAGCCAATTTTTATTTCAGAAAATGCGTTGATTAAGAATGTAATGAAACAATTTCAGAAAAAACATATGCAAATTGCCATTGTAACAAACGAAGTTGGTGAAGTTGCAGGGATTGTTTCGATGGAAGATATTTTGGAGGAATTAGTTGGAGAAATTCAAGATGAATACGATAACGAAGATCCTATTGTTTCTCGTGTTTCAGAAGGAGTTTACAATGTAAATGCTCACAATGCGATAAGCGATATTAACCGTTTAATGCCGTTTAGATTTGAGGAAAGTGAACATTATGATACGTTGGCTGGATTGATTTCTGAATGTTATCCTGATAAAGAATTGGCCGAAGGAGATTTAGTTGATTTGGAGGAATATACAGGGACAATTATCAAAATGTATCGAAATTCTGTTGAGCAAGTTCAATTGAAAGTAAAAGATGAATTGATTGAAAACTTCCGTGATGAGCCAGATTCAGCCGAAGATGATGAAAATTAATCTTTTAAAAATATAGAAAAAAAATCCGCTTTGTAGCGGATTTTTTCTGTTTTATAAATCTTCTTTTCGTTGTAAAGATTGGTCGTAACGCATTTTACGGAAAACGTTAATTAAAGTTACGACATCTTTTTCACAATAATCTTTGATGCGTTCCACATTGTTTTCATCATAATACACGCGCGCGACTTGAGAACCGTCGATATCATCTTTAGGTGTTGGAATTTCGAAAACATTAGCCAATAAATCCAACGATGTAAAATTTTTGTAATCGCCAAATTTCCATAACTCCATTGTATCCAAATGTTGAACTTCCCATGGTTTTTTACCAAATAATTGTAGAATAGCTGGAATTTCTATTTGATTAATCATCATTCGGCGAGCGATATACGGAAAATCAAACTCTTTTCCATTGTGCGCACATAAAATATGATCAGGCTTGAAAAAGTTTTCAATCAACATTGAATTAAAATCTTCTAACAATTTTTTTTCATCATGTCCATAAAAACTTTTGATGTGAATAAAAGAATCTTTGACAACAATTCCGACCGAAATACAAACTATTTTCCCAAATTCAGCCATAATTCCAGCACGTTCGTGGTAAAATTCTTCTGAAGAAATTTCATTATTATTGCGTTGATAAGCTGTTTTCTTTTCCCAAAGAGCTTGTGTTCTTTCGGATAAAAGGTTCCAATCATCGGTTTGTGGAACCGTTTCGATATCTAAAAATAATATCTTACTGTAAGGAATTCGTTGGATCATTTTCTTTCACTTTTTGATTAATTCGCATCGCTTCATCTACCAATCGATAAACATCACCATCTGCAATTGGACGATTATTTGGCTGATCATTATGTGTTTTTCCTGTTCGAACAACAACCAATTTTTCTGAAGGAATCACAATTATACGTTGTCCCAAATGTCCTAACATTGAATAAAAAGGAGTTTTGTAATTGTAATCCATCCAAACTGAATAACCATAAATTTGTGGTTCATTTGGTTCGAATGCTTTTTTGTTTGGTAAAACCATTTTCTGAACAAATGCTGAATCCAAAATTTGTTTTCCGTACCACTTTCCATCATTCAATAATAATTGTCCAAGTTTGGCAAAATCTCGCGTTGTTGCATTGAAACAACAATAAGTTTTTTCCATTCCTTTCGGATTATCTTTCGACCATTGTGCATCTAATTCCATACCCATCGGTTGCCAAAATTCTTCTTGAAAATATTGTGATAACGATTTATTTTTCAGCGCACGTTCAATCACAATTCCTAATAATTGTGTGTCACTCGATTGATATTTGAAATGTCCGCCAGGTAGAGAAACAAATTTTCTGCTCAACATTTGTTTAACAATATCATCACCATAATACGCTTTAGCAGTAGGATTGAGTGGGAAATAATAATCTTCATCCCAATCATAACCAGATGTCATCGCAGATAAATCACCAACTGTACATTCAGCTCCAAATTTATCGTTTTTGAATTCGGGAATGAAATCTGTTATTTTTTGATCTAAACCTTTGATATAACCTTGTTCAATTGCTTTCCCTAACATCATTGTTGTAAACGTTTTTGCCATAGAAAAAGAATTGGTAATATCATTTTGCGCATATCCATTAAAATAATATTCGCTCAAAATTTGATTATCTTTTATAATAACTAATCCAGCAGTTCCGAAATCGTTCATCTCTTTTTCGAAGTTAGCTGACAACGGAAATTGATTATAATCTAAATGTTGATGCCAAACTCGCGGTGCACCTGCCAAAATTACATTGTTGTCAAAATCTTTGTAATCGTTGATATTTGCTGTCTTTTCACCTTTCATGTAAGTTAATTTTATACCACGAAAAATGTAGTCATTTCCTGTTGCATAAAGAGTTAAGATTAAAATACAAATGATTATGATAAACCACTTTATTATTTTCCAAAGTATTTTCATTTCAAAAATTTAGAATCTTTTACTAAAATAAGCTTTTACTATTAAATAATATTAAAATTCTATCATTTCGGAATCATATTTGTTGAGTTATTGTATATCTTTATACAAGAATAAATCTAAAAATTATAATATTATGGCTTTTGAATTAGCAAAATTACCTTATGCATTTGATGCATTAGAACCTCATATTGACGCAAAAACAATGGAAATTCACCATGACAAACACCATGCTGCGTACACAAATAACTTGAATGCTGCTATTGAAGGAACGGATTTAGCAAACGCTACAATCGAAGAAATTTTAGCAAAAGGAACTGACAAACCAGCTGTTCGTAACAATGGTGGTGGTTTCTACAATCACAATTTATTCTGGGAAATTTTAACTCCAGGTGGTGCTAATCAACCAACTGCAGAAGTTGCTGATGCAATTAACGCTGCTTTTGGATCTTTTGAAGCTTTTAAAGATGAGTTTTCTAAAGCTGCTGCAACACGCTTTGGTTCTGGATGGGCTTGGTTAATCGTAAAAGATGGAAAATTAGTTGTAACATCAACTCCAAATCAAGATTCTACTTTGATGCCAGTTGCTGATGTACAAGGATTTCCAGTTTTAGGATTAGATGTTTGGGAACATGCTTATTACTTAAATTACCAAAACCGTCGTCCTGATTATATCGAGGCTTTCTTCTCTGTAATTAACTGGGATAAAGTTGCGGAAAGATTTGCATCTGCAAAATAATAAGGTTTAAAAAAATTAAACAATACAAGACTTGTGTAGAAATACGCAAGTCTTTTTTTATCTTTGGACTATGGGAGTAATTATTTTAGAAAATATAAAAATATATTCGAATCACGGATGTTTAGATGAAGAATCACGTATTGGTTCTGATTATTTGGTTGATTTGGAAGCGCATGCAGACTTTACGAAAGCAACAGAATCGGATGAGTTGATAGATGCGTTGGATTATGTTTCATTAAATAAAATTGTGAAGGAAGAAGTAGGTATTCGTTCAAAACTTTTGGAACATGTTTGTAAAAGAGTGTTAGATCGTATAGGTCAAGAACTTACGAATGTTACATATGCAAAAGTAAAATTATCTAAGCTGAATCCTCCTATTGGTGGGCATGTAGAAAAAGTAAGTCTTATTTTAGAAAAATCGTATTAAACTTTTTTTTTCTGAAATTATTGCTATATTTGCAATCCAAAACAACGGGAATGGTTCCTTGACCGAGAGGCTAGGTAGCGGTCTGCAAAACCGTCCACAGCGGTTCGAATCCGCTAGGAACCTCAAAAGCTCTAATCAAATTGATTAGAGCTTTTTTATTTTATATTCAAAAAAACTCAAGTGTATCACTTGAGTTTTTTGTTATTCTTTTTTGAGGTCAATCAAATTATTCTTCTGATTTTTTTGACGTTCTTTTTCTTCGTCAGACAATTTATCTTCAAGATTTTTTTTCACATCATTCAGCATTTCTTTGAATTTTTCGGGCTGCATCATATAATATTTGTAGCTTTCAGAAAATTGATGAAATGTGATATTATAACTGTTCATAATATCTACCGCATCTTTTGCTAAATCGATACTTTGATCTTGTTGTTGAGTCGGAAACATTTGTAATCCTTGTTGACTAATGTATAAATCAGTAAGAATATCAATCATTTCAGATTTATTGATAAGATCTTCGGGTTTGTCGTAATTTTTTGGTGCGCAACTAAAGACACTTAAAATGATCAGTGATAAAAAGATTAAGTTTTTCATAATTTACCAAATATATTTCTTAATCGTAATGAAATTACACCAAAAACGGCTTCGCCAATAATATCAGAACTAATTTTTGATTCGCCTAAAGTTCTGTCTGTAAAAATAATAGGAACTTCTTTTAGTTTAAATTTCTTAATCCACGTTTTGTATTTCATTTCAATTTGAAATCCATACCCTTTAAATTTAATTTTATCTAAATCTAGAGTTTTTAAAACTTTAGATCGATAACCGACAAATCCAGCAGTTGCATCATGAACAGGCAAACGTGTAATAATGCGGACATATTTTGATGCGAAATAAGACAATAAAACCCTGTTCATTGGCCAGTTTACAACATTTACACCATTAGAATAACGAGAACCAATTGCTAAATCAGCTCCATCCACTAAAGCTTGGTATAAACGAGGTAAGTCATTTGGATTGTGCGAAAAATCGGCATCCATTTCGAAAATATATTCGTAATTATTTACCAAAGCCCACTTAAATCCATGCACATAAGCGCGCCCTAAACCATCTTTTGTAGTGCGAATTTCTAAATGCAAACGTCCATTAAATTCAGGAATTAATCGTTTTACAATATCATTTGTTCCGTCTGGAGAACTATCGTCAACAATAAGCACATCAAATGCTTCGTCTACAGCTAAAACTGTACGAATAATGGCTTCTATGTTTTCTTTTTCGTTGTAGGTCGGGATAATAACTAATTTGTCCGACATAAATATAATTTTGTGGGCATAAAGATAGTTATAAGATTGTTAGTGTTTTGTATTTTTGAAAAAATTATGAAAACAAACGATTTAATCTCAATAGGAAAAAATACACTAGGTAACGATACAGTACTTATTGTTTTGATAGTATGTTTGTTATTAGTGTGCATAGCAAAATACTTATTCGTAAAGAATTTTAAGACGCTTGATAATAAGACCGAGTATATGAGCTTTACAGATGATAATACAACATTGTTTAGTTTTATTGTGAATGGAGTAACGGTTTTATTGATAAGTTTATTATTAGTATCTTATTTTGATATCAATTATAATCATGTTCCAGACTTTAAATTTAATTATTTATCTAAAGTAGGAATTACATTTGGTGTTATTAGTATAATTATGCTTTTTAGATTGTTTATTGAGGTTGTATTTTATCGTGTTTTTTACGAATCAAGTACGGTGTCTTATTTTATGAAGAGTTCAAGTTTTGTAAATGCAAAAAATGTTTTGCTTTTATTGGTTATTTGTTTTCTGTTTTTTTATACAAAAGTTAATAAAGATTATTTGATGATTATTGGCTTCATTTTGTTGTTTTTGAATAGAATATTCGAAATTTATCACATTTACGCCAAACAAATAAGTGACAATAAATCAATTTGGTATTATAATATTTTGTACCTTTGCACCCTAGAAATTTTACCTATAATGGTTTTAGCAAAACTATTAATTGTAGGTAAAGTAATCTAAAATTACTATGAAAGTTAAATCAATATTAGTATCACAACCTAAGCCTCAGGCAGAAAACTCGCCGTACTACGAGATTGAAAAAAGAAATAAAATCAAAATTGATTTTAGACCATTTATCCAAGTTGTCGGAATAGACGCTAAAGAAGTAAGACAACAAAAGATCGACTTTAGTAAAGTTACTGCTGTTATTTTTACAAGTAGAAACGCTATTGATCATTTCTTTCGTCTAGCAGAAGAAATGCGATTTACTGTTCCAGACTCTATGAAGTATTTTTGTGAATCAGAAGCAATTGCATTCTATTTACAGAAATATATTGTTTATAGAAAACGTAAGATATATATTGGAGAAAAAGTTTTTGCTGATATGGTGCCTTTATTTAAAAAGCACAAAGACGAAAACTTTTTGTTACCAGCATCTGATGTTTTAAAACCAAATGTTCCTTCTTTATTAGATAGTTTAGGATTAACGTGGCAAAAAGCAACTTTGTTTAGAACTGTTTCAAGTGATTTATCTGATTTGTCTGATGTAAAATACGATATTTTAGTATTCTTTACACCTTCAGGAATCAAATCATTATTCGAAAACTTTCCAGATTTCGTGCAAGAAAATACAAGAATTGCCGTTTTCGGAAAATCGACAGTAGATCAAGCAAAAGAGATGGGATTACGTGTAGACATTGAGGTGCCAACACCGCAAACGCCTTCAATGACAATGGCGTTAGATAAATACGTGAAAGAAGCAAATAAATCAAAATAATATTCGCTTTACCCTTCTCTCTAATTAAAAAATATGTAAATTAAAGAGATGGAAAAAAGATGGGAAATAAAAGAACAGCCCAATACTGAAGTTGTTAAGGATTTAAGAAAATCCCTTAACGTATCAGAGGTGCTTGCTATTTTATTAGCCCAACGTGGAATTACGAATTTTGCTCAAGCCAAATCGTATTTTAATCCATCCTTAGACGAATTGCATGATCCTTTTTTGATGAAAGGAATGTCTGATGCGGTTTCACGTATCAAAAATGCAATTGATGACGAAGAAAATATCTTAATATTTGGAGACTACGATGTAGATGGAACGACAGCCGTAACTTTGTTTTACGAATTTCTGACTTCTATCTACTCGAAAGTCTTTTTTTATATTCCAGACCGAAATAATGAAGGTTATGGAATTTCTCAACAAAGTATAGAATTCGCTATACAAAACAATATTTCACTTGTAATTGCTTTAGATTGTGGAATTAAAGCTCACGAAGAAATAAAATATGCCCAATCAAAAGGCATTGATTATATTATTTGTGATCACCATTTACCAGATCGTTCTGTGCCTAAAGCGTACGCTGTTTTAGATCCGAAACAAAAAGGTTGTCGATATCCTTACAAAGATTTGAGCGGTTGTGGTGTTGGTTTTAAATTAGTACAAGCTTATACGGAGAAATTCAATCTTCCAAAAGAAAATCTTTTACCTCTTTTAGATTTAGTTGCTGTAAGTATTGCGGCTGATATTGTTCCGATTACAGGAGAAAATCGTGTATTAGCTTATGTTGGCTTGAAACGATTAAATTCAGAACCTCGTTTGGCTTTTCAGCAATTAATTCCGACCAATATTAAAAATAATGTCAATATTTCGAATGTTGTTTTTTCTATTGCACCAAAAATTAATGCTGCAGGTCGTATAAAACATGGTTCGGAAGCGGTTCGTTTTATGTTAAGTACAGATGAGGAGGATTGTCGTAAATATTTGAATGATATTAATTCATTAAATAACGAACGTAAAACGTTGGATATTGATATGACGAATGATGCACTCTTTCAATTGGATCAAATTAATACCAAAGAAAAATATTCAACAATTGTTTACGATGCATCTTGGAACAAAGGAGTAATAGGAATTGTAGCTTCTCGATTAGTTGATTTGTATTATAAGCCAACCATTGTTTGCACGAAGAATAATGAAGGCGAAATTGTAGGGTCAGCTCGCTCTATTCAAGAGTTTGACATACATTCGGCAATCGAAAAAAACAAAGATTTGTTAACACAGTTTGGTGGACATATGGCTGCTGCTGGTTTAGCAATGAAAGAAGAAAACTTTGAAGAATTCAAAATTAGATTCGATCAAACAGTGAAGGAAATGTCGAATGGAAAACATTTTACGCCATCAATTTTGATCGATAAAGAGATTTCTTTTAATGATATGACACGTTCTTTCTTGGAATCGGTGATGCGAATGGCGCCTTTTGGACCAGATAATATGAATCCTGTTTTTATTTCGAAAGATTTATTAGCCACCGATTTCCGATTAGTTGGTAAAGAACACGCACGTTTGTACGTACATCAGCGAGATACACGTATTACGTTTCCTGCAATTGGTTTCAAATTAGGGAAATTTGGACCAAAATTAGAGAAAGGACAATCATTTGATATGGTGTACACAATCGGAATGAATTACTGGCAAGGAAAAGGAACTTGGCAATTGAATATCAAAGATATTCGCTTCAACGATTAATGATTTCCTTCTACAATTAAAACCATTTCACCTTTCAAATTTCTTTTTTCGGTTATTTCGGCTAATTCAGTTAATGTTCCGCGTAAAGTTTCTTCGAATTTTTTCGAGATTTCACGTGATAAACTTGCTTTGCGTTCAGCTCCAAAAGATTCGGCTAAATCCTTCAAAGTGCGTCCAATTTTATGTGGAGATTCGTAGAAAATCATCGTTTTCTTTTCTTCTATTAATGAATCTAATTTAGATTTTCGTCCTTTTTTTACAGGTAAAAATCCAACAAAAGTAAATTCGTTATTTGGTAATCCAGAAACAACTAATGCAGGAACAAAAGCTGTTGCGCCTGGTAAACATTCGATTACGATATTATTTGCTACACATTCTTTTGCTAATAAATAACCTGGATCAGAAATACCTGGAGTTCCGGCATCTGTAATAATCGAAATGATTTGACCATCTTTTAACTGACGAATTATATCTTCAGTTGCTTGATGTTCGTTGTGCATATGATAGCTACGCATTGGAGTAGAAATTTCGAAATGTTTCAGTAAAATACCACTATTTCGCGTGTCTTCTGCTAAAATCACATCCGATTCTTTTAGCACATCAACCGCTCTAAATGTCATATCTCCCAAATTTCCGATTGGCGTCGGAACCAAATATAATTTTCCACTCATGCGACAAAGTTACAAAGTAATTTCAAAATAAGAAGCCAGCTAATTAGCTGGCTTCTTATATTATTTCAAAATATCTGCTAAATCTGCAATATCTTCAGCTGAAACTTTGTCCAAAACTTTGTCTAAATCTGTTCTTGGAATATCTAATTTAGAATCGATAACCAATACATTTCGCAAACCGTTAATTCCAAAAATCATTTTCTTAACTCGCCCGCCATCTTCTTGTAATGAAATGTTCAAACGGCTATCTTTCGCTTTGAATTTTACCAAGTTTTCATATTTTTCCCCACGCATAGACGATTGCAAATCGTTCATGATTCTTTTTTGTTTTCCTTGTCCAGCATCTGAAACAACAAAAACTTTTGCCGATTTCAAATAATTAAATAAATCTGTTCCACCAGCTTTTCCAGCTAATTTCAACGCAAAAGAAGGTAAAGGAATTATAGTAGATTGATTGTCATATTTTGTGTAGAATTCTTGCATATTTCTTGTCGTGCCGCAAGATTGCAATGTTAACAATACTGCTATAAAAGATAAACCGATTATTTTTTTCATTGTTGTTGTGTTTATAAATTAGAGAAAGCTATAACAACTCTCGTACCGAAAATTATGAAGTTTAAAAATATTCAATAATTCCTAAAATCAAATAAATAATTGATGCAATGATAAAAACAGTTGCAAATAAATATATACTTTTTAATCTCGTAGTATTAATAATTCTGAGACCATCATTAATATACTCTAATTTGTCTTTCTGTTCTAATCCAAAACTTAAATTTTGTTTAACCTTCTTCTTTTTAAAGGGGGTGTTTAAAATGATAGCTATAATCAGCACACCTAAACCAAATAAAAAAAGATCTAAAGCATTTTTGAAATATTCGTGTTCCATTACAAATAACTTTTTATCATTTCCAATATTGATGAATTATCTAAACCAACCATTTGTTCTAATTCAGAAATTGAAGCATGTTCGATAAACTTGTCTGGATATCCGTTAATTGTGATATTTCCTTTGTAATGAATAGAATTTAGAAATTCTAAAATTCCACTTCCAAAACCTCCTTTTTTTATTCCATCCTCAAAAGTTAGAATGGTAGAATATTTTAGTGAAATAGCTTTTAAGCTAGATTCATCTAAAGGTTTGATAAATGGAAAATCAATCAAAGCAACTTTATCTTGAAGATTATTTTGAATGATAATTTCCTCAATTCGAGAACTAATTAATCCAGTTGAAAGAATTGCTAATTGTTTTCCTTCAAAAATAATTTCAGATTTACCGATTTCTATTTTTTCGACTTTAGAATAACTTGTTTGGATATTATTTTTTGGATAACGAATCGCAAAAGGTTGAGTTGTAAACTGCGCTGTGTACAATAGATTTTTGAAATCTTTTTCGTTTCGAGGCGAAGATATAATCATATTTGGAATTTCACGTAAATATGCAATATCAAAATAACCATGATGCGTCGCGCCGTCTGTACCAACAAATCCTGCACGATCAATACAAAACACAACGGGTAGATTCTGTAACGCTACATCGTGAATCACTTGGTCGTACGCACGTTGTAAAAATGTGGAATAAATCACACAATACGGAATGGTGTTTTGCGTCGCCAAACCAGCTGCAAACGTCACCGCATGTTGCTCTGCAATTCCGACATCAAAAACACGTTCGGGGAAATCTTGATGACACTTTACCAAATTACTTCCTGTTAACATCGCAGGTGTTATCGCTACAATTTGTGGATTGTTTTCGAGTAATTGAAGCATGGTTTCACCAAAAACATCTTGATACGATTTTTCTTTTTTCTTCGATTTTATTTCACCGGTTTCTTTGTCAAACAAACCTGGAGCATGCCATTTTACTTGATCGATTTCTGCTTTTTCGTAACCCTTTCCTTTTATTGTTTTGATGTGTAAAACTTTTGGACCTTTTATTGAATCAGCTTTATTGAAAGCATTCAGTAAGTCAGCAAAGTTATGTCCGTCAATCGTTCCAATAAAATTTAAACCGAAATTGGAGAAAATATTTTCGGATTGATTTTCTAAAGATTTAAAATGTTTTTTCAATCCACCAACCGAAGGATCAATTCCGATATCATTATCATTCAAAATAACTAGAACATCCAAATCTGTTGATCCAAGATGATTCAATGCTTCGAAACTCATTCCAGAAGTAATTGATGCATCACCAATAATTGCAATGTGTTTTCTATTGATCTGATTAATCTTATCCGCAGTTGCCATCCCAACAATTGCTGAAATAGATGTAGAAGAATGTCCCGTTCCAAATGTATCAAATTCACTTTCTTCGCGATTTGGAAAACCAGAAATACCATCTTTTTGACGAAGTGAATTGAAAATTTGTTGACGACCTGTCAAAATTTTATGTGGATAACATTGATGACCTACATCCCAAATCAACAAATCTTTAGGTGTATTGTAGTGATAATGTAATGCAATCGTTAATTCAATCACACCCAAACTAGCACCTAAATGTCCTGGTTTTACACTCAAAGTATCCAAAATAAACTCGCGCATCTCGTGAGCTAAAGCAGTTAATTGAGACGCTTCAAAAGTCCTAAGTTCCTTAGGATGATTGATTTTTAAAAGTAGATTATCCATTATTCTTTTACAAAATTACATTTTTCTGAGGAATTTTCCGTACCTTTGCATGTTACAAAATTTAATGTAACATGTTCCAAATAGGAAAAACCCTTGTATCTGAAGAACTACTAAATGAAGATTTTGTTTGTAATCTAAACAAATGTAAAGGGATTTGTTGTGTAGAAGGTGACGCTGGCGCTCCTTTGAATGAAGACGAACTAACTGTATTAGACGATATTTATGAAGATGTAAAACCTTATTTGCGTCCCGAAGGAATTGCGGTGATTGAACAAGAAGGTAAGTACACAATGGATACTGACGGAGATTGGGTAACTCCATTAGTCAATAATCGTGAATGTGCTTATTTAGTTTTCGAAGAAAATGGTTTTTCAAAATGTGGAATTGAAAAGGCTTACGAAGACGGAAAGGTAGATTACAAAAAACCAATTTCGTGTCATTTATATCCAGTTCGTGTTAAGGAATATTCAAATTTCACTTCAGTTAACTACGATGTATGGGATATTTGTGCAGATGCTTGTACCTTAGGAAAGGAATTGAAAGTGAATGTAGCAACATTTGCAAAAGATTCATTAGTTCGCAAATTTGGACAAGAATGGTATGATGAATTAATGGCCATTCAACAAGAATTAAACAACCAAAAAAAGTAAAAAATTTATGTCAATAACAAGAGCAAGAAGATCTACGGACGCTATTGAAAGATTGTATATATCAATGCGTCATTTATTTCATAGAGGAGTGTATCGTCCGTCAGGTGCACCTGGAAAAATATTAAGAAATTTATTATTTGAAATTAATCCCGAAATCTACGGATCAATGACAGATCCAAACAAGGTAGAATTAAGCGGATTGATGTACGTTTTAGATCGTTTACCAGAAGGAATTGTAGAAACACCTTATGTGTCTTTTACATCTGACGAAGGCTATGATCGTTCTATTTTTACACCAATTATTCCTGCAAAACGTCGTCGTTTTTGCTATAGAATTGATGATGATCAAATGAATATCGAAATATCTCGCGGTCGTTCTGATATCTATGATGTGTTGACGCACTTAACGTTTTTATACAATGAGGCGGATAAAATCAGAAATAGAGCATTTAGTAACGAAACACTTTCTAAAAGTAGAGCGTGGGAATTTATCGAAAATGTTGTATTCAATGAAGTTGAAATTTCTCGAAAAGAACGTGAAGTTGCTTTGATGCATTTATCTACGATTTTAGGAAGAACGTTTGAAGAAACACAAGAAATTCATCATTATTTCAGTAAAGCAGACGATAAAGATTATTTTTTCCGTGTAGTTTATTGGATGGGATACACAAGTCAACAAGATCGTATCGGAACTAAGAAACGTGAAATTACATTTACATCAACTTTACGTGAATCGATTGGTCATCATATGATTGGAGAAAAATGGGCGAATGAAATCAAACGTGTATTGTTCGAAAATAATCTTCAAGATAAAAATATCCATATCATTTCTGCTAATATGCATAGTGTTTCAAACATGTTGTATGCATATGATGGATTGAAAAGAAAATATAAAAATGATGGTGTAGAAATTTATGAAGATTTAAGTGCTGCAAACAACAAAATGTTGCGCGATTCGTTAAATGAATACACTCAACAAAATGGTTTAGTTTATATCAAAGATCAATCAGGAACAAATATCGATGTTCAAATCATTGATTTATCTAAAGTAAATGTTGCAAATTCTGCGTTTTCTTATGCAAAAGATAAGAACAATGAAGTGATTATAGTGATGGATTATGCTTTTGGAGAGCAAGCATTTGAGGCGATGGATGAGTTGTTGAAACCATACAAAGTTGGAGATGTAAAATTCAAAATGAATGTAAAATCTGTTGCAATTATGGGTAAAGCTGGAATCTTAGAAGGAATAAAAGGTGATATTATGATTGCTACAGCACATGTTTTCGAAGGAACTACAGATAATTATGTTTTTGATAACGAATTAACTGCTGCAGATTTCGAAGGACAAGGTTTAGGTGTTTATGAAGGACCAATGATTTCGGTTTTAGGAACATCTTTACAAAATAAAGACGTTTTAGAGTATTTTAAAAATTCGTCTTTCCAAGCAATTGGATTAGAAATGGAAGGAGCGCATTATCAAAAAGCAATTCAAGTTGCGTCAAAAATTAGACATCACATCGATAAAGATGTTAAAGTAATGTATGCATATTACGCTTCTGATAATCCGTTAGAAACAGGAAGTACATTGGCTTCTGGAGGTTTAGGATTAACAGGTGTAAAACCAACATATCTAATCACGCAAAAGATATTAGAAAAAATTATTAAATAAATTCAATGAAGAATTTTTCCATTTTAGGCTACGGTCATATTGGGCGTGTACATCAACAAGCGATAGAAGAAGCTGAAAATGCACAGTTAATTTCGGTAATAGATTTTAATTTACCAGAAGATTTACCAATTAAAGGTTATTCTACACTCGAAAGTTTTCTGAACGAAGATCAAGAAACGGATGTTGTTGTGATTGCTACGCCAAATGGTTTGCACCGCGAACATGCGATTCGTTGCTTAAAAGCTGGAAAAAATGTTTTGATTGAAAAACCAATTGCATTAACAGTAGAGGATGCAAAAGAAATATTGAAAGTTGCTGAAGAAAAAAAACTTAGAGTATTTACTTCAATGCAACTTCGGTTTTCTCCAGTTGTGCAATATGTAAAGAATTTGATTGACAATAATTCTTTAGGAAATATTTTTATGGTGAATATTAATTGCTATTGGAACCGTAACAAGAATTATTATAAGTTGCGAGAATGGCATGGAAATCAAGAGATGGATGGAGGAGTATTATTCACTCAATTTTCACATTTTGTTGATATCATGAATTTTTGGTTTGATGAGGTGATTTGTACAAATTCAAAAAGTTTCAATTTTACGCATCAAGAAGTGACAGAATTTGATGATTCAGGTTGTGTCGATTTTACTGCTGATGGAGCAATTGGACATATGATTTACACAACATCAGTTTTCAATAAAAATTTTGAAAGTAATATCACTATTATTGCAGAAAAAGGGACAATAAAGATTGGTGATCAGTATCTTAACCAAATGATTTATTCAGATTTAAAGAATGTCTGTTGTTCAAATAAAATGTCAACTGACCAAAAGAATTTTCATCCAAATGCAATTTCAGAAATTTCAGAAGCTTTAACTCGCCATAACGAATCTTTATTAGAAGGAAAATATGCTATAAATTTAGTAAAATTTATTTCGGAAGCTAACTATTTAGCAGAGGAGAATAAACAAAAACAAATAACAGAAAATTATGAAATTTCACACTCGTAAATGGGTTAAACCAGAAGATCTTAATCCAAATAAAACACTTTTTGGAGGAAAACTTTTGGCTTGGATTGATGAAGAAGCGGCTTTATATAGTATTGTACAGTTAGAAAATTCACATGTTGTAACAAAGTATATGTCTGAAATAAATTTCATGGCTTCGGCTCGTGAAGGAGATATCGTGGAAATAGGAATTGAAGTCGTAAAATTTGGTACAACTTCTTTAATTTTACAATGTGAAGTGAGAAATAAAATGACTCATGAAACTATAATTACTGTTGATAGAATCACAATGGTTAACCTTGATGAAAATGGAAAGCCAAAAGCACATGGTAAAACACAAGTGGAATATGTTATTGATAGATTAACAAATAAAGATTAATAGAAATACAAATAAAAAAGTCGAAACATTGTTTCGACTTTTTTATTTGTATTATTTTTTAATTATTTTGAATGATTCAGAGGAATTGTCTTTATAAATGATTTTAATTATAAAAGTTCCAGAAGGTAAATTTGAAGTACTTAATTTATCCTTAATAATAGTATCTCGCTTTACTACTTGTCCTGTTAAATTAATTATATTAACCTCAGCAATTTCTTTTGTCGATTTAATATTTAAATTGTCTTTTACAGGATTTGGGTAATAAGTTAACCTTTTTGAATGAATATCATTTGTTCCTAAAGAACTACATTTCCCAAATACAACAAAAGCACCGTCCAAAGCGCCACTTACTGGTCGCCAATTTGCTCCATTATCAGTTGAAACCATTGCATTTGTATTATTAGTTTGAATATCTGCAGATGACCAATAGTTAATTTCAGAATCGTTTTGAGAATTTAAGCCTATCCAATAAGTCGTTTTTTCTTTCTCTCCATTTAATAAAAAAGCAGATGGTAATGTGTAAGTGTTTTTATATAGTTTATTGTTATAAACTTCTATATCTTGATAAATTTGTAAAGAAGGAGAAACTCCAATAAATGATTTTATTAATTCACCAGGTTTTCCATTATTGTCTTTATAAAAATGGATATCTACAATATCTAATTTATTAGAAACGGTAAACTCTAGTTTACTAATTTCTATAGATTTATTTCCTTCAAGATTAAAATCATTCGCAGATTGGACTGTAGATCTTACTTGTGAACCATTTTCAAATGAACCAGGATGATATATTGTACAGCCATCATCTTCTGGATCTACAGAAGCACCTTTTATTAAGATTGAATAATCTTCTACTTGCCCACCATCTCCTGCAGGAGAACATGCTGCAGCGTTCGATAAGTTTCGTACAATCCTCATTCTTGTTAATCCTGGTTTAGCAAATTCAGGAATTTTAATTGAGCCTATTAAAGGTGTTGATCCTCCTTTTGTTTGTCCTAGTTTAATTTCTTCTGGACCTAAAAATAGACCATTTTGATTCCAATCAATAAAAACTGAAATATTCGAGTTCTGAGAAGTAGGACCAATAGTAGTACTTTCTATCGATATTTCGTATGATTCACCTTTGTTTACTTCAGCGACAATATTTGTAAAATTTTCATAAGAGTTTTTACCATTTGTAATAGCTTCTGAATGATGATCTATATTAGCAAATTTTACTCTTGTAATAGGAAATACTTTATTTTCTGGATAAAAAGTAGAACAATATTTATCTTGTTCTGCATTTATTGTTACATCATCTAATAGTACAGATACAACATTATCTGGAGCTACTACACCACTAGCTTTTAATTGAAAAGCTACTTGTACATTTTTCTCTCCTTTATATTTTTCTAAATCAAGACGAATACGATATACTTTAAATGAATAAGATCCATCATCAATGAATTGAGTATCATCCCAAATTTGTTCCCAGTTTTTTCCTCCATCAATTGAAACTTTAATGAAAAAATCAGTTGTATTTTTTTCTGTTAACCAATAAGGGTTGGAAGCAATTGTAAAATCAATTGCTGGAGATTTCGCATTAGATAAATCAAAAAAAGGTGTAATTAACCATTCATTTTGATCTGCATAATTAATATTATCTCCATCTATAACTGCAATTTTAGAGCTTAAATAAGCGAATGCTTTAGGACCTTTTGTTTTCCAGTTCTCTGTAGCATTTGTTTTCTTAATTTCCCAATTAGAAGGAATCCCATTTTCAAAATCTTCATGTAATATAGTTTGTCCAAAAATAAAAGGACAAAAAAGTAGAGTTGAAAGTGTAAAAAATTTTGTAATCATAATAGTGCTTTTTATAAAGATTAATCAATTATATGAATTAGATCGAGTATTTACAATTAATGATATATTATAAAAGCTTTACATTTAAATTTTACAATATTTCAAAATATTTCATGTTGAATTAACTGTTTGTTTATTAGATATTTGTTTTTGTTTTTTTGAGAAAAAAGATAGTTGAATATGATTAGTTTTTAATTAGTATTTTTGAAATGGCACATATGTTATTTCATAAACAATTTCTTTATGGCAACAAATTCTCTAAGACTCATTTTCTGTCTATTTTTTTTATCAACTTTATCAGCTCAACCATTTTCATTAAATAATGAAAGAGATCATGAAATTTATAACTTAATTGATAATGCACAGAATAATAATAAAACTGATGGACAAAAGGCAATTAGTTCTATAGAAAAGGCTTTGAATAAACGTCATGATACGAATAATAAAGAACTATTGATTTATTTGTATCAAGTAGCTGGAGATGTTTATTTTTCTCAAGAGATTTATAATGAGTCATTAAAATATTTTAATGAAGAGTTGAATTTGATGAGAAAAACAGGTTCAAAAAAAACATATATCCCGCTAAAAGGAATAGGAAATGTTTACAATTTCTCAAAAGATACAATAAAAGCAAGAAAATATTATGAGCTTGCTTTAGAGGAAGCAAAAAAGAATAATACTTTAGATTCGTCTCGTTACATTATATCCAATAATTTAGCAATACTAGAACAGAAAAAAGGGAATTTTGAGAAAGCTTTGATGATTTATAATGATGCAAAAGAAACGAGCTTAAAATTAAAAGATACAGCTGGACTTATAATGTCTTATCAAAATATTGGTTTAGTAAATTTTGAATTAAAAAATTTTGAATTAGCATTTAAAAATTCTTTTTTAGCTGAGGATTTGGCTAAAAAGAAAAATAGTTTTTATGATCTAACTAAAATTTATTACAACATAGGATTTGCTTATAAAAATCTTATCAAAGATAATGAACAAGCCAAAAGATATTTATTAAAAGCTTTTGATATGGGTGAAAAGCATAATTTTATGATTATAAAAAGATTATGTTCTGAAGAACTTTCATCTATATATGAATTTGAAAAGGATTATAGATTAGCTAATAAATATTTACATATAGCCAAAGAGTTAAATGAGCTTAAATTAAAAAAACAATCAAAAGGAGAACTAACGGTATTAGAATATAAATATCAGCAAAAGATAAAAGAAGATAATCTTATTGAAAAACAGAATAAGAAAAGTATGTTGTTATGGACAGGCATTATTATACTATTGTTAACAGCTTTTATTTTTATCTTATTGTATAAACTACAGAAAATTAAGTTAAAAAAAAGAGTAATAGAAAATGATTTATTAGTTAATCAACTTGAAAAGAAAAATAAAGAAATTACAGAAAAGAATCTACAAGTACTTCAGACGACAGAGATATTAGACAATACTTCAAAAAGACTCAGTGAAATAAAAGAAACTTCATCATCTAAGACACAAGATTTGATCAATCAGATTATAGGAGATTTGAAAAATGGTTCAAAAAGATTTAATTACAATGAGTTTGAAAAAATATTTAAAGAAACTCATGAAGATTTTTATAAAAAACTAGTATTGAAATATCCTGATTTGACACGAAATGAAATACGTTTGTGTGCATTTTTGAAGATGAGTTTATCTACGAAAGAAATTTCAGCAATTACTCAACAAAGTTATAATAGTATTACTATTGCGAGACATAGATTAAGAAAAAAAATGAATTTAGAAGAAAATCAAAGTCTAACAAATTTTTTATTAAGCCTTTAAATAAAAAGAATCGCTAATTTATTAGCGATTCTTTTTATTCTATAAATAATGATTTTAATTCGTGTGCATCAGCAGGATTCATTCTTCCTGCCAAAATCAAACTTAATTGTTTACGACGCAAAGCTGCATTAAAGCGTTCTATTTCTTGTGCAGATTCTGGTATTAATTCAGGTACACTAACAGGTTTATTATCATTATCTACAGCTACAAATGTATAAATACCACTATTTGTTTGGTTATAGACGCAATTTTCATAATCATAAACAAATACATCAACATACACTTCCATAGAAGAATTAAATGCACGAGTAACCTTAGATTCTAATTTAATTGTACTTCCCATTGGAATAGGAATATTAAAAGCTACATGGTTTACACTTGCTGTTACAACTAAAAAACTTCCACCATGCATCTTTGCAGAAATAGAAGAAATTCGGTCCATTGCAGCAAGAAGTTCTCCTCCAAACATATTACCCAAATTATTTGTTTCATTTGGTAAAACTAAATTCGTCATTACTGCTAACGAATCAATTGCTTTTTTTGCTTTCGCCATATACTTTTGTTTATTGATTGGCAAATTTCCATAAAAAAAATGAGTTTTTAAAATGAGTAAAGATAAGAGATTGATAAAATTTTAATCAATTGATTTTTAATGGATTATAAATTATAAAAAAAATAGGCGTTAAAAAATGTTAATATAGATTATTATATTATTTCATATCTTACATTTGAACAGAATTATGAAAATGTTTATCACATACTTGTTATCTGCTTTATTTCTGCTATTTTTTGCGGAAACTAAAGTGTTTGCTGGTACTCAACATTTTCAAGGAAATTTGACTTCACAGACAGTTGTTAACGATAATACACATATTTATCACGCAAGTAAAATTGTTGAAACTAAATTTTCTAAAACTTCAAATTCAAATCAATTTCAAGAATTTAATCCAAGTATCGAAACGATTGATGATGATTTTCAGACATCAAACAAAATCGATTTAGAAACTTGTATCAAACTATTAAGTGTTGTTTTGGTCTTAAATTTTATAATTCAAGGTTTAAGAAAGAAACACTTCTTCTACAATAAAACCATCAAATTTTCGAGTTGTAAGTACATTTTGTTACGTACAATTAGAATTTGATTGATTTCTTAAATTTTATAATTACACCAAAAATTAGTGTTCAGTTCGTGAATAGCTGAATGTTAACCAATTTTTGTATGTAATATTTTTTGGTAAAACTATTTCTGCCAAGAAATCCATTTAATCAAATTTTACATTTAATAGTTAGAAGAATTATGAAAAGAGTCGCATTATTTGTTGCTCTGAGTACTGTATTGTTGACAACAAGTTGTTCATCAAAAAAACAGGAAAAAGAAGAAGTAAAAGATTATCCAATCACAACGCCAATCAAAATGGATACGATTGTAGATAAGGATTATGTTGCCCAAATTCAGTCGGTACGAAACATCGAAATTCGTGCGCAAGAAAAAGGTTATTTGCAAAAAGTTTTTGTGGATGAAGGTCAACATGTACAAGCTGGCCAATTGTTGTTTCGCATTATGCCTTCGATGTATCAAGCCGAATATTTGAAATCAAAAGCTGAGGTAAAAGAGGCACAAATTGAATTGCAAAATTCAGCAACTTTGGCTGATAATAATGTTGTTTCTAAGAACGAAAAAGCTATTGCGCAGGCACGATTAGAGAAATCGAAAGCAGAAATGCAATTGGCCCAATTACATTTATCATTTACAGATATTCGTGCGCCATTTTCTGGTGTTATTGATAGAATTCCTATGAAATTGGGAAGCTTGATTGATGAAGGAATGTTATTAACAAATTTGTCTGATAACTCATCAATGTTTGCTTATTTCAACGTTTCTGAGCCTGAATATTTAGATTATCAGACAAATATTCAAGATAGAGCGAGTAAACAAGTTTCGTTGATTATGGCGAATAATAAACCTCTACCAGAAAAAGGTTTGGTGGAAACGATAGAAGGTGAATTTAACAACGAAACAGGGAATATTGCGTTTCGTGCGCGTTTTGCAAATCCAAATCATTTGTTGAGAAATGGTGAAACAGGAAAAGTAAAAATGACAGTTCCGTTGCATGATGCTTTATTAATTCCACAAAAAGCAACCTACGAAATTCAAGATAAAACCTATGTTTTTGTAGTAGATAAAAATGGTGTTGTGAAATCAAGAAATATCACGATTGGTCTAGAAATGCCTGATGTTTATGTGGTAGAAAGTGGACTTTCGGAGAAAGATAATATTTTGTTAGAAGGTGTTCAGAAAGTGAAAGATGATGATAAAATCAAAACGAAATTTATTGCACCAAGAAAAGTTCTTTCATCGTTAAAATTAAAATCAAACTAATCTAAAAAATTCAAAGTTATGTTTGATAAATTTATTCGAAGACCCGTTCTTTCGATTGTCATTTCGTTGATTATAGTTTTCTTAGGGATTCTATCATTAGTCAAATTACCCGTAACGCAGTTCCCTTCAATTTCGCCTCCAAAGGTGAATATTACTGCGGAATATCCTGGTGCAAATAATGAATTATTGATCAAGTCGGTTGTAATTCCATTAGAACGCGCGCTAAATGGTGTTCCTGGAATGAAATATATTACATCTGATGCTGGGAATGATGGAGAAGCGTCTATTCAAGTGATTTTTGATTTAGGAACTGATCCCAATATTGCAGCTGTAAATGTGCAAAACCGAGTTTCTTCAGTTGTAAATAAACTTCCGCCTTTGGTAGTTCGTGAAGGTGTGAAAATTACACGCGAAGAATCAAATATGTTGATGTACATTAACTTGTACAGTAACGATCCAAAAGCTGATCAACAGTTTTTATATAATTATGCAGATATTAATATTTTATCTGAGTTAAAACGTATTAATGGTGTTGGAGATGCGGATATTTTAGGAAATAGAGAATATGCGATGCGTGTATGGTTGAAGCCAGATCGTATGCAAGCGTATAATATTTCTGCGGATGATGTCATGAAAGCGTTAGATGAACAAAGTATTGAAGCTTCACCTGGGAAAACAGGGGAGAGTTCAGGGAAACGTTCAGAAACATTCGAATATGTGTTAAAATATTCAGGTCGATATAACACAAAAGAGCAATATGGAAATATCATTTTAAGAGCAAATCCTGATGGAGAAATCTTACGTTTAAAAGATGTTGCTGATATAGAATTTGGAAGTTCGATGTATGATATTTACTCAACATTGAATGGCAAACCTTCTGCCGCAATTGTGATAAAACAATCGTACGGAAGTAATGCGAGTGAAGTCATCAAAAACATCAAAGCATTGATGGCAGATCTTAAGGAAAATAATTTGCCAAAAGGAATGGATTACGAGATTTCATATGACGTTTCGAAATTCTTAGATGCTTCGATGGAAAAAGTGGTACACACACTTTTTGAAGCTTTCGTTTTAGTTGGTATCGTGGTGTTTTTATTCTTAGGAGATTGGCGTTCTACATTGATTCCTGCGTTGGCGGTTCCTGTTTCTTTGATCGGAACTTTTGCGTTGATGAGTTTCTTTGGAATTACATTAAACTTGATTTCTCTTTTTGCTTTAGTTATGGCGATTGGAGTTGTCGTCGATGATGCGATTGTAGTGATAGAGGCTGTTCACGCCAAGATGGAAGAGAAAAATCTCTCGCCTTTACGAGCGACGGAAGAAGCGATGCGCGAAATTAGTGGTGCAATTATCGCAATTACATTTGTAATGGCAGCCGTGTTTATTCCTGTTGCGTTTATGTCTGGACCTGTTGGTATTTTTTATCGTCAATTTTCGATTACGATGGCGACATCAATTATTTTATCAGGAATTGTTGCCTTAACGCTTACACCAGCTTTGTGTGCAATGATTTTGAAAAATAATCATGATCAACCAAGAAAGAAAACGATGTTAAATAAATTTTTATTGAAGTTTAATAATTTGTTCAACAAAGGATCTTTTAAATATGAAAAAGTTTTAACAAAAACAGTTAACAAACGCACTGTTACATTCGGAATTTTACTAGCATTTTGTGCTGGAGTTTTCTTTTTGAATAATAGTTTGCCTTCTGGATTTATTCCAAACGAAGATCAAGGAATGTTTTATGCGATTATTCAAACACCTCCAGGTTCTACGTTAGAAAGAACGAATGAAGTTTCTCAAAAATTACAAAAAATAGCAGAAGGAATTGATGGCGTTTCATCAGTTTCGTCATTGGCTGGTTATGAGATTTTGACAGAAGGAACAGGAGCAAACTCTGGAACTTGTTTGATTAACTTGAAAAGTTGGGACGAACGTTCTAAATCTGCTGAAGAAATCATCAAAGAATTAGAAGAAAAAGCTGGGAATATTAATGGTGCAAATATCGAATATTTTCAACCACCATCTGTTCCTGGATATGGTGCTGCAGGAGGTTTCGAGTTGAGATTGTTGGATAAAGCAGGTAGTGGAGATTATCATAAAATGGAAGAAGTGAGCCGTGATTTTGTAAAAGAATTAACTCGTCGTCCAGAATTGAGTTCTGTATTCACATTTTATAGTGCTTCATTTCCTCAATATGTCTTGAAAATTGATAATGATATTGCTGAACAAAAAGGTGTTTCGATCGAAAATGCGATGGATAATCTATCAACATTAGTTGGTTCTAATTATGAAACAAGTTTCATCAAATTTGACCGACCTTATAAAGTGATGGTACAAGCTTCTCCAGAATATCGTGCATTACCAGAGGATTTATTGAAATTATATGTGAAAAATGATCAAGGCGAAATGGTTCCGTATTCAGCTTTCATGAAAATTGAAAAAGTGTATGGATTATCAGAAATTACGCGTCACAATATGTATAATGCTGCAGAAATTAGTGGAACGCCAGCGCCAGGTTATAGTAGTGGACAAGCGATAGCAGCGATTAATGAAGTAGCTAAAAATACATTGCCTCGTGGTTTTGGAATTGATTGGGCAGGAATTTCGAAAGATGAGGTTTCTCGTGGAAATGAAGCGGTGATTATTTTTGCCATTTGTTTAATTTTCGTTTACATGATTTTAGCAGCGCAATACGAAAGTTTCATTTTGCCTTTACCTGTTATCATTTCATTACCAACAGGGATTTTCGGAGCATTTTTCTTCTTGAAATTATTAGGATTAGAAAATAATATTTATGCACAAGTAGCAATGGTGATGTTGATTGGACTTCTCGGTAAAAATGCAGTGTTGATTATTGAGTTTGCAGTACAAAAACATAACGAAGGTTTATCAATTGTAAAATCAGCGATTGAAGGTGCAGGAGTTCGTTTCCGTCCAATTTTGATGACATCATTTGCATTTATTGCAGGTCTTATTCCGTTGGTTATAGCTTCTGGTCCGGGAGCAGTAGGAAATAGAACAATTGGTACTGCTGCTGCGGGTGGAATGTTGTTCGGAACTATTTTCGGGTTGTTTATTGTGCCCGGTTTATATGTTGCGTTTGGTGCTTTGGCGGATAAAATGCAATTGGTGAAATACGAAGATGAGAATCCTTTAACAGAAGAAATCACGGAAGATGAATAAAAATAGTTTAAAAAATATAATTACAATAAGTCTTTTTGGAACAATGATTTGGAGCTGTAAAGCTCCTGCGGTCAGCAAAGAGATTGAGAATCATCAAGCACCAAAAATTCCAGAAGCTTATCAGAATGTGCAAAATGATGATGCACCAAGTTCTGTATTAACGCCTTGGAAACAATTTTTTACTGATCCAAATTTGGTTGTTTTGATTGAAGAAGCTTTAAAAAATAACCAAGAATTGATGATTACACTTCAAGAAATTGAGATTTCTAAAAATGAAGTGTTGTATAAAAACGGAAAATTATCTCCTACCGTAGTTGCAACCACTGGAATTGGCGTGGAGAAAGTTGGTCGTTACACAAGTCAAGGTGCTGGTGACGCTTCGACTGAGATAAAACCAGGGAAAGAAATGCCTGATCCTTTGATGGATTATGCGATTGGTTTGAGTGCTGATTGGGAAGTTGATATTTGGAAAAAATTACGTAATTCGAAAGATGCTTCGATTGCACGATATTTATCAACGGTGGAAGGAAAGAATTTTGTTTTGACAAATTTAATTTCTGAAATAGCTTCATCTTATTATGAATTATTGTCTTTGGACAGCCAATTAGATTTAATTCATCGAAATATTGAGTTGCAAAAAGAATCACTGCGTGTGGTGAAAATTCAGAAAGAAGCAGCGCGTGAAACTGAATTAGCGGTGAAAAAATTTGAAGCAGAGTTATTAAAATCTGAAAGTGAAGAGTTTAATATTAAACAAGATATTACAGAAACTGAGAATAGAATTAATGCATTATTGGGAAGATATCCGCAGACGATAAAACGTGATGGTTCGTCATTTATGGATTTGATTCCTCAAACAATGCATGCAGGAATTCCGTCTGAATTATTATCAAATCGTCCTGATATCAAGCAAGCAGAATTGGAATTGAAAGCTTCTGCATTGGATGTAAAAGTAGCTCGTGCAGAGTTTTATCCTTCGCTTAATATTTCTGCGGCTTTAGGACTAAATGCCTTCAAACCATCTTATTTGGTAAAAATGCCAGAGTCTATTTTGTATTCATTGGCTGGAGAATTAGCAGCGCCTTTAATTAATAAAAGTGCGATAAAAGCGGAGTTCAATACTGCAAATGCTCATCAAATACAAGCGTTGTACGAATATGATAAAACAATTTTAAATGCTTATTTAGAAGTGTCAAATCAGATGTCGAAGATTAATAACTTAGAACAAAGTTATTCGTACAAAGACAAACAGGCGAAAGCACTTGTGGAATCTATTGATATTGCGAACCAGTTGTTCAAAAATAATCGTGCAGATTATTTAGAAGTGTTAACAACTCAACGTGATTTATTGGATGCAAAAATGGAATTAATCGAAACAAAAGAAAAACAATTAAGTACAGTTGTCGCTATTTACAAAAGTTTAGGCGGAGGCTGGAAGTAGTTTTCATATTCATTCTAACAAAGAAATAAGCTGCCCAAAAGGCAGCTTATTTCGATTTATATTGTATTGAAATGTAAATTAATTTTCAGTTCTAACCCAAGTTCCAGGCGACTTTTTATTCACATCATTCATATATTTTTGTGCTTCTTCTATGTTATTAAAACTGCTATATGTAACATAATAATAGCGACCTTTTACATAAGAAATTCCAGCATCTTTGTAACCTTGTTTTTTCAATTCTCCTACCAAACGATCAGCATCTTCTTGACGTTTTAGCGAAGCCGCAATTACTTGATATTTTTTATTGCTAGATTTTGCAGTTGTTTTAGTTGCAATTTCTTTTTTGTCCTCAACTTTCTTTTCAGCTGTTTTAGGAGCTTCAACTTTCGTTAACTTTTTCGTTTCTGTTTTTACAACTTCTTTTGTTGAAGGTTTTTCCTTTACAATTGCCGTAATTTCCTTTTCAGTTTCATTCAGTTTCGTTTCCTTTACAACTGTAATTTCAACTTTTTTAGGCGTTTCAATTGTATCTGTTTTCGTTACGGTTTCGGCAATTTGATATTCAACCAAAGAAGGCTCAGCAATCGTTTGTGGCATATTATACACATCGTATTGCACTGTAGGTTTTTCAGTTTTGGTTGCACCATCTTTACCAATCATTGGTAAAACCAAACCGCTCCATTGTTCCGTTACGAATTCTTGCACGGGTTGCGGCGTATTAAAATATAGGAAGCCACCAACAATAATGGGAATTAATGAGGCTGCGGCTAAAAATTTTGACATGTGTTTGTTAGAGGTTTTAGTTTTAGACGAATCTAAAATGTAATTGGCTTGTAAATTTGAAAGACCATAAGCGGCGATGAAATAATTTTGAGCATTTTCTGGTTTGAAGTCAATTTTTCCAGCGTCATTAAATTGTAATGATCCGATATTTTGTAAGGTTAAAACTTTTCCATTTTTCAAATGTTCTTGCCAAAAATAAACTTGTTCATTCAAAAATGTTTGCGCATTTTCAAAAGACATTGGCTCATCTTCTACAATTTTATTCACCAATACACCATCACTTTTTGTTAAAGTTGTATTGAAAGAAAGCTCTTTTCTTGGTGGAATAAATGTGTTTGTTTGTTCGTCAAACGCCACATTAGCAGTGTTTGAGATAAACGCACCAAAGTTTGGAACGATTACACAATCGTGCTGAAATAATAATTGACTAATATGCTCTTCTAACCTCATACTACGAAATTAACATTTTTTTTAGATTTAGCAAAAAATAAATACTTAAAATTCTGCTTAGTTGGTTTAATATTAATAATTTAACAAAATGCAAACCGATTTACCATATATTTTAGCACTTTCTTTCCAGAAAGGAATTGGCGATATCACAGCTCGAAAAATTATTCAATTTTTTGGTTCGGCAGAGGCTGCTTGGAATTGTAAACCAAAAGATTTGATGCAAATTTCGGGAATTGGACAACAATTAAGCAAAGATTTTGGAAATAAAAAATGGTTAGATTTAGCTTTTAACGAAATTGAATATTGTAATAATAATCAAATCAATATTTTAACTTTTTATGATGAGGTTTATCCACAATTGTTAAAAGAATGTATTGATGCACCTTTGGCGATTTTTTGTAAAGGAAATTTAGAATTTAATCAATTCAATAACAAAAAGATTTCGATTGTTGGCACACGAAAAATGACCAATTATGGACGGAATTTTATTACTGAATTAATCGAAGGTTTGGCTGATTTTGATGTTACAATTGTAAGCGGATTGGCGTATGGTTGTGATATAGAAGCACACACAAATTCACTTAAAAATAAGATTGCAACGTGGTCAGTAATGGGAACAAATTTTGAACGAGTTTATCCTGCTGCTCACAAAAAAATTGCGATTAAAATTTTACAAAAAGGAGGTTGGGTTACGGAGCAACCAAGTTTTAAAATTGCTACACCTGAAGCTTTTCTTCAACGAAATCGTATTATTGCAGGCTTGTCGGATATTACAATTGTTGTAGAATCTGCTTTTAAAGGAGGAAGTTTGGTGACTGCGAAGTTTGCAAATGAATATAATCGCGAAGTGTTTGCATTACCAGGAAAATCAACGGATGTGTTGAGTATTGGGTGTAATTATTTGATAAAATCTCATCAGGCTTATTTGGTCGAAAATTCGAAAGATATTATTGATTATTTTAACTTCAATTCGAAGAAGAAAACAAAGCAAATAGATTTGTTTATTGAGTTTTCTGACGATGAAAATTTAATTGTAAATTATCTCAAAATCAATGGGAAACAACATATTGATAAAATGTCTTTTGATCTAAATTTAAAATCATATGAATTGATGCCTATTTTATTAGATTTGGAATTAAAGCAAATAATTTCGACGCTTCCAGGGAAATTTTATGATTTATTGTAGCAAGCAATACAATTTTTAGCAAGTTATTTTGTTATAAATTACAGTATTTTTGTGCATTATGAAGACAAAATTGTTCATTTTCATCACCATGATTTTCACAAGTTTAAACGCTCAAAATAATAAAGTGCGTTGGACTGATCTTTTTTCTTACAATAATGTGAAATTGTTGGAAGAAGTAAATGGTGTGATTTATTGTGGAACTGAAAACGGAATTTTCTTGTTCAATCCTCAAAATCCAACGAGTGATTGGATTAAGCTAAATAAAACCAATTTTTTGAATAATGTTAGTGTTTCTGCAATGGCTTATGATAAAGATTCGGATTCTTTTTTGGTTGGATATGAAAATGGAGGATTAGATTTATTACGTTCCGGAGAGTCGACAATGGTTCTAGATATTAAATGGAATGGTTTTTCAGGAGATAAAAAAGTCAACCATATTTTTATAAATGACGGAATAGCTTTCATTTCTGGAGCTTTTGGAATTGTTTCGTATGATTTGAAAGAAGAAGAATTTAAAGAAACTACGAGAACTAATTCGATCGTTGTAAATGATGCAACTATTAAAGATGATATTTTATACATTGCCACATCAAATGGTATTAGATTTAGTAAGTTATCAAATAAGAAATTAAATAATCCGAATATTAATGATTGGTCTCCGTCTATAAATTCAGGTCAAAATATTTCAAATATAGAATTATTTGCAAATGAAATTTATTACTCTGTAGGAAATGATTTAAAAAATTTGAATGGATTTAGTCAGAGCTATAGCAATATTCAAGGTTTGAAATCATCAAATGAACAATTAATTATTGCTCAGATTGATAAAATATCGACATTAAGTGGTCAAAGTTTTTCTCCAATAGATCAAGAAAATCAGACAATAAATTTCAACATAGGAATATTTGTCAACAATATTTATTATGGAGGTTCAATAAAAAATGGTTTAATAGATTTATCATTACAATCATTAAAAAGTTATAAACCGCAAGGACCATATAGTAACAAATCTTATTCAGTCTCAACTTCAAAAGGAAAAATTTGGATAGCACCTGGCGGAATTGAAGGATTTAATAACCTTACATTTAATGCAGATGGTTTTTCTTATTATGATACAAAAAATTGGAATCATTTTAGTTCGGAACGAGATTTAGGAGGAGCAAAAGATATTATTAAAATTGCTATAGATCCTACAAACGATGTTCATTTTATGGTTATTCCTTATGCTGAAGTGACAAAATGGGGAGGTGAACAAATAGGAATATTTGAATTTCAAGGAAATAAATCGACTCATATTATAAATTCATTGCCTGAAATTTATCGTTTTGGAGGAGGTGATTTTGATGCTTTAGGAAATTTTTATCTTTCTCAAAGTTGGTATTGTGATGCTGTTTGTATGGCGAGTGGAAAACCAAATTATAATGCATTAAAAGATAATGTAAATTCTATTTCAGTTAAAAATTCGTCAGGAAATTGGATATCGAAACAGAGAATAAATCAAGGATCATCTAATGCTTTATCCCCAATTATTGATAATAAATATATTTATATTCCGCAAGCTCGTTCCGGAGGTGTTGCTATTTTGAGAAAAGATAATAACGAAACTGTTGGAAATATTTTGAGAAGTGGAGAACAAACTTTACCAACAAATGATGTCTGGTCAGCAGCTTTGGATAAAACAGGAAATTTGTGGATAGGTACAGGGCAGGGTTTAGCCGTTACTTATGGAATAGAGTCTGCTATAGACAATAATAATTTTTCAGCAGAACCAATTGTTATTATTCAAGACGGAATTCCTGAAGCATTGTTAACAGATGTAGGTATTTATGCTATAAAAGTTGATAATGCTAATCGTAAATGGATCGCAACAAATGGAGCTGGAGTATATTATGTTTCTGATAATGGTGAAGAGACAAAATTACATTTTACTTCTAAAAATTCTCCATTACCTTCTGATATTGTGTATGATATTTCGATAGATGAAACAACAGGAAAAGTATATTTTGCTACAGAAAAAGGTGTAGTTTCATATAATGGAGATGTTTCTACAGAATCTAATGACTTTAACAATGCGATAGCTTATCCAAATCCATATAGACCAGAATATAAAGGAAATATTACAATAAAAAATCTTCCAAATCGTGCGTTGGTTAAAATTACAGATATAGTTGGAAATTTAGTTTTTGAGAAAAAAGCAGACGGAGGAGTTATAGAGTGGAATACAAATAACGCAAAAGGAAAGCCTGTCGCTTCTGGAATTTATTTAGTTTTGATGACAAATGCAGATGGTACAGAAACCAAAACATTGAAAATTGCAGTTGTCCGTTAATGAAAATTTTAGAAACTAAAGCTATTGTACTTTCTAGCTTAAAATATGGAGACACAAGTTTAATTATTCGTTGTTATACACAAGGTTTTGGCTTAAAGTCATTTATTGCAAAAGGTGTTTTCTCCAAAAAGAAAAGAAATACTTCGTTGTATTTTCCGCTTGCAGAAATCGATTTGAGTTTTCAACCGAAATCAAATGAACAACAATTGGTTTTCTTAAAATCGGCGCAAACTTCATATTATTACGAATCGTTACATTTTCATCCTATCAAATCAGCTATTGTTTTTTTCTTGGCTGAAATTCTAAACTTAGTTTTAAAAGAAGAATCAGATAATCCAGAATTATATTTTTACATCGAACATTCGCTAAAAGAATTTGATCAAAAGAAAGACGATTTTGCAGATTTTCATTTGATATTCTTACTTCAATTATCGCATTTTCTTGGATTTTATCCCAACTTAGAAATTGACGGAAATCTATTCGATTTAGAAAATGGATTTTTCACCAATTCGAATTCATCCATCAATATGTTGAAAGCAGGTGAAACAGTTTTGTTCAAAAAATTATTAGAATTACACTTTTCCGAAGATTCGAAAAATACATTTAATCAATCACAACGTTCTCTTTTACTCGATATTCTAGTGAAGTACTATCAAATTCATACCAATAATTTTAAGAAACCAAAATCACTTCAAGTTTTACATGAATTGTTTAGTTAATGGGAAGAAAGAATAAAAAATCAAAAAAGGAAGATATAGCAAAAAATACTATAAGAAAAGAGTTTGTTTCTACTAAGACATCAAATTTAATTTCAATTTTATTATTTGTTATTGCATTTGTCTTCTATAAGAAAGATGAACTAATATTATTTAATGTAGGATGGAGGTATTATATTGTATTATTTATATTTACACTGATTTTCGTTTTTTTAATATTAAATATACCAATACTTAAACGTAAATTAGTAGAAACGGGATATAGGAAAGATATTGTTTTAATTTCCATTTATTACTCGATTTTTCTCTCAATATCATTTTATTATGTATCGAAATTTATTGTGAATGATTTAGCAAAAGAACCAATAATTATAGAAAATTGCGAGATATTAAAATTGAAGGAATCTCGCTATTCATATGATATTAATATCAATTTCAAAGGATACGAAGAGTCTATAAATTTAGATAAAGATGCATTTCAAAAATTAGAAAATGCTGATTTAAATAAAAATCATGCAATTATAAAAGTTAGACCTTCTATTTTTAATATTTATGTAGTGGAGAATGTTCTAATTGAATCCAAAAATCTCCCGAAATAAATTCTAACAAATCTTTAAAACAAAGAATAAATAAAACTCCATATATTTGCTATAGTTAAAAGCATTCACAATGAAATTCAATACAAAAGCTATACACGGAGGTCAACAACATGACCCTTCTACTGGAGCCGTAATGACTCCAATTTACCAAACATCAACATTCGCACAAAGATCACCTGGAGATTACAAAGGATACGAATATTCTCGTGGCGCAAATCCAACAAGAACAGCTTTAGAAAATGCATTAGCATCTATCGAAGGTGGAGTTGCAGGTTTTGCATTTGGTTCTGGTTTAGCTGCAATCGATGGCGTGTTGAAATTGTTCAAACCTGGTGATGAAATCATCGCGATGGACGATTTATACGGAGGTTCTTACCGTTTGTTTACACGTGTTTATGAAAAATTTGGTTTGAAATTCCATTTCGTAGATATGACAAATGTTGAGGCTGTTGTCGCTTTAATCAATGAGAATACAAAAATGGTTTGGGTTGAAACGCCTACAAATCCATTGATGAAAGTAGTTGATATCAAAGCTGTAAATGATGCTGCAAAAGCAAAAAAAGCAGATATTTTGGTAGCGGTTGATAATACATTTGCGTCGCCATATTTACAACGTCCAATCGAGTTGGGAGCAGATATCGTGATGCATTCGGCTACGAAATATTTAGGAGGTCACTCAGATTTAGTTGCTGGAGCAATTGTGGTAAACTCGGAACAATTGGCAACAGATGTTCACTTCAATTTATTTGCAACAGGAGGAATTTTAGGACCACAAGATTCTTACTTAGTTTTACGTGGAATCAAAACATTGGCTGTTCGTATGGATCGTCATTGTTCAAACGGAATGAAAATCGCACAATTTTTAGAAGCTCATCCAAAAGTAGCGCGTACTTATTATCCTGGTTTAGAAAATCATCCACAACACGAAATTGCGAAAAAGCAAATGAAAGATTTCGGAGGAATGGTAACGTTTACGTTGACTTCTGGGAAAAAAGAAGATGCTTTCAAAATTTTAGAAAACTTAAAAGTATTCACTTTGGCTGAATCATTAGGAGGAGTTGAATCGTTAGCAAATCATCCAGCTACGATGACACACGCATCTATTCCTGCAGAAAAACGTGCTGAAATTGGTATTACAGATGATTTAATTCGTTTGTCTGTTGGTATTGAAGATATAGATGATTTATTAGAAGATTTAGAACAAGTTTTGAACTTGATTTAATCGATAAAAGGAAAATAAAAAAAACGGAATCTTATAGATTCCGTTTTTTTTATTGAATTGGAGTTAATGCTTCAGAATTACGAAGAATTGCAACGTATTGAAAATAATCAGTTGTTTTTAAATTTTCTTTTGGCGTAAAGTTTTCTCCAAATAATCTTGATTTTATTTGAATTAAATTTTGAGAAGATTTATATGGTGAATTTTTCACATTAAGATTAAAAATTGAGATGGAATTAGGTTCTGCAAGTTCTTTAAAATCAAGAATACCTTTTATTAACATCATTGGTCCATCAGCATTTACCCAGTTTATTTTTTCATTTTCTGGAGTAGGAAATTGGTCATTTTTAGGTAAATACATTTCACTATCCAATGTATAACTTACGATGCTTGTTACTTTATATTTATTATCTAAAAGTCTTTCTGCAAAAGGCTTTTCTTTGTCATTCATACCTTTTTGAAGTGTATGAAAAAGACCAAATAATCCATAGAATTTTTCATTTTGTAGATGATTCTTTGAAATGATATGATTAAAATTCTCAATCATTGCAGAATCTCTTGAAATTTTGCTATTAGAATCATCAAAGTTTGTATCAATACCCAAAACGACAATTTTAGAAGAATCATTTAATGTTTTATTGTAATCATACAAGTTGTTCCATTTTTTTAGTAATTCTTGACTTGATTGTTGAGGAATTCTTTTCTTAATAGCTAAAACAACTTCTTTTAATAATTTTTCATTTTTAATATCAGAGCTTAGAAATGTGTTTAATTTTTTAGAATTTAAACTGTCCATTTCGGCAATGTAATAGTTGAAACCAAGATTCTTATTCAAATATTTAAACATAAATTCATCTAATTTTTGATTGTCAGCAAAACCATGAATTTCGCCTAATAGAATAACATTTGAAGTGTTGACATTATTATCAAAAATCTGAGTATTAAAGTTATTGCCAATTGTTGTTTTGTTATTTTTTAGATAGTCAATATTTGTTTGATTTTTTGATGCTAAGAAAATTTTATTGCTAATAAATAAATACAAAAAAGTAAGTATAATTATTGAAATCAGTGCAATAAAGAAGATTTTTAGAGTTTTGATAAGTGTTTTCATGTTGTTAATTTTCATCAAAACTATAGTTAGTAAAAGACTTGTATAAATATATATTTACGAATTGTTGATTTTTTAGGATGAATTGAGAAATCTGTTTACTGAAAACTTTTTATTTTTACAAAATGAAATTTATTTTCTTCTTTTTACTTTCTGTGATGAGCTTTGCTCAAAAGTTCGATACAATTAATCTTAATCAAGTTGAGTTGATTAATTATTCCAACTACAAACAATTTCACCCAAAGTTTAAGAAAATTGAAAGGTTGACTGATCATACAAGTTTTGGACTCAAAATATTTTCAACTTTACTTCTTCCAAATGAAAAAGAAATCGAAATTGTCGCGATTGAAATTTTGTTCGAATCAAAAGTGAAGAAGAAAAATTATTGCAACGAATATTATTATTTCAAACCAATGATTTTAAAATCGATAAAAGATAAACAAAGTTTAATTGAAGAAAAATGGTTTGAAGTTGATAAAGATTATCAAGGGAAATATATTTTTCCAATTCATTTAAAGCTCAAAATTTCCGAAGCTAAAAACTATATTATTGGCTTAGAAACGTCTTATGAAAATTCTTTTTGTCCAGAAGAAAATGGTTATTTTGATTTGATTCAAACAAAGGAATCTGTCGATTTATATTACGAAATCAATTCAGAATTGAGAAAGCAAGATTTTTTGAAAAATTATTCGATAAACTATAAATTGTATTATAAATAAAAAAGGATATTACTAGTAATATCCTTTTTTTATAATAAATCGAGATTAATTTATTTCACTATAATTTTAGAAGAATCCTGATTCGTATTTAGAATGTAAATACCTTTTGATAAACCTGTTTGTATAGTATTTTTTCCTGTTTTTAATTCTCCTTGTTTTACTAATCGTCCATTCACATCAAAAATTTGATAAGGAGATTTTTCTTTCGTTTCAATTGTAAAAGTTCCATTGTTTGGGTTTGGAAATAAAGTGACTTTTTTAGAAGTTATTTCAGATGTTGATAAATTACTACATAAGAAGTCTGAATAATCTACTAGTCCCAAAGTTGAATTGTCTTTTTGATGAACAATGACATTTTCGACTTCTTCTTCTGTAGATTTCTGATTTTCAATCCAACAATTTCCAATAGCAGATACATTGTTTACAGAATTGTTGTATAGAGCATAGACGATTCCTCCATTTCCATTATTAGAAAATATATTGTTTCCTGGACGTTCAGTAGTTCCTAAGTTTATAAAAGCACCTTTTTCTATATTTGTGATTCCCCAAAGACTCCCACGAATTTGATTGTCAAAAATATCAATAATATTTGTTGTAGGATTTGAAGCTAAATAAATCGAAATCCCACTTCCTCCGTTAGCAGGATTGGTTTCTACATTATTATTTTCAAGCATATTTCCGATTATTTTTCCTTTTGAATTACTTCCAGAAATGGTAATACCATAACGATTATCTCGAATTGTATTATTTTCAATAACAGCTTCATTTGTAACGCCCAATAAACTTGAAACTGAGACACCTCCAACTCTTGTCAAAGCTCGATCTCCAATAATTGTATTTCCACGAATAACAGTAGGATTATTTCCGCTTGGGCCCATATTAATTTGAGGACGGTTTGAGTTTTCTTGATTATTTCCTTCCAAATGATTGTTTTCAAAAATTAAAGCAACTGCTTGATTGGCTCCCGAGCCAACAGCTGGAGTTTTATTAAATTTGAAAGTAGAATTTTTAATAATAGGATTTCCACGTGAAAAATTAATTGCACCTCCAGTAGAGGTTCCTCCATATTGATAAGAAATTTCAGAATTATCCATTGTAAAAGTTTCATTTAAAGAGCGGATTCCTCCTCCATAAATCATTTTGAAATGATTGAAAGTTGCAATTGCGCCTTCTTCTAATCTAATTCCTTTAAAATAACTTGAGCCTGGATGATCAGATGTGAATAAAACTTCTTTTGGAGCATTAATATCTATTTTACCTGCAACTGTGATTAATTTACCTTCAGAAATAACTAATGTATAATCTGTATCTGCTAAAAAAATATCATTAGAAGATATTATTAAATCATCGGTTAATAAATATTGTTTTGAAGATTCATCAAATGTGATAATATCAGTTAAAACATCAAGATCTGAAATACGATAAGTTTTTCCATCATTTGGAGTTGTGTATTGAGCAAAAAGAAGCTGCCCTAAAAATGCTAGGGAAAATGTAAGTGTTTTCTTCATAATTTTAAACTAAGTGTTAATTAGATTTGAAATTAATAACATTAGTTTAATAATCAAAAAAAAATCAATTAAAAAGATTTCAAAAAAAATAGCCCTCAATTTTTGAGGACTATTTATATGATATGAAATTATAATTATTTCTTAGTGAGTTGGTACAAAACGCTCTCTTGCATCTTGCAATAATTGCTCTGCTTCTGCTTTGTCTCCGTATCCTTCGATTGTTGTTGTTTTATTTTCTAAGTCTTTATAAACTCTGAAAAAATGTTCAACCTCTTTCAATGTATGAGGATTCATATCAGTGATGTTTTCTAATTGGTTCCATGTTGGATCAGCAACAGGAACACAAATTAATTTTTCATCTTGACCTTTATCATCAGACATTTTAAGAACACCGATTGTTTTAACTTCAATTACACATCCAGGAACTGTAGGTTCTGTTAGGAAAACTAATACATCAATTGGATCTCCGTCTAAGCCTAATGTATTTTCTACAAAACCGTAATCAGCTGGGTAGAACATTGGAGAGTATAAAACACGGTCAAAACGGATTCTTCCTGTTTCGTGATCCATTTCGTATTTATTGCGAGATCCTCTTGGGATTTCGATAATAGCATCAAAAGTCATTGTTAACTATGTATTTAATTTATTTTTTATTTAAAAATTCCAATCTAATCCGATTGTTATGCCAAATTTACGAACATCTGGCAAATTATTATAATTTCCGCGCCAATTAAAATCAACTCGAATTGGCCTAATGTTTCCAAAACCAATGTTTTCGATACCAAAACCGTATTCATAGTAGATTTGTTGATTAGGAGCGAAATATTGTATTGTAGAGTGGTTAATTGCTTTACTCTTTTCTGAAATATCTCCGTATGCTGCTCTTAAGAATCCAACTTCTCTGAGTTTCAATTTCTTGATCAATGGAATTTTATTTAAAATCCAACCGTTGAAATGATGTTCCCAGTTTAATGTAGCATATTCATCTGTTACAAATTCGTAATAGTCTAATTGAGAAAATGTTCCATAAACTTGTCCATAACTTTCATTTCCTGGGATTGCACTCATTAATGAAAGAGGAACTCCTTGAAAAGTTTTACCAGCTTCAATTGTTAATAATGATTTACCAAAAGATCCAATCAAAATTGGTTGAGTATATAAAAATTGAAGTTTATCGTATTCAAAATCTGAGTTGATTACGCCTTTCAATCCTTTTGTATAACGTAACATTAATGTTGGTGCAAGTGTAGTCATTTCATACCGATCAATCCCATATTGAGAATATTTTGCACCTGGACGAGCAATAACTGAAACGCTAACACTAGAGTTTGTTAAGGTTTCTTTTATTTGTCCATTCTTTTCATATGCAATAGAGAAGTGCTCTGTATCTGCTGGCTTTATTAATTGATAATTTCCATCAATACGAAATGTTACATTTTTCCAAGGTTCTATTGAAGTATAAATATTTGTCAAATTATTATTACTCAAAAATCGATTATCACCTTGATTTATAATAGAAGAAGATGCAAAACTACGTGTCATGATTCCATCAGAAGAAGTTAATGAAGCTGCTAATTGTTCTACATCACGTTTAGTCCCAATTCCAGCTTGAAAACGATTGTATCTATTGAACATATAACGAAAGTCTGCTCCATATTTAAATTTATTATCTTTAAAACCATAGGCCATGAAACCTTGTGCGCGCCACATATCATTTTGAGAAAAATATGTACGAGCTCCAGCTCTCAAGCGAACGCCTTCTATTTGATTATATCCAAATGAAGAATATAAATTACCAATGTCAATTGAATTCCAAATATTGTAATATCCTGAACCAAGAACTTCAACTGCTTTTACGATATTATTGAATTTTGGAACTTTGTTTAATTGCTCTAAAGTTTCATAAATACCTTCTTGATCTTTTGTTAAAACTTCAGGACGATTTTCTGCCCAAAATTGTTTGTCTTTTTCATTTAAAGCTGCTTTTGCAGGATCCAATTTTTCGTAATAATAGTTTTCAGGATGTGTTGTATTAAAATCGTAATTGTAATAATTAACTGTTTTATGAGCAAAAATTCCCTTCGCACTTTCTTTTTTACTTAATAGCGACATATCCAACATTGCATATTCTTTTTTCGGGTAGAAAATAGAATCGTTTGGAATATCATATTCAAGATTCATAAAAATATTTCGGACGAAGTTTACATTGATTTCTTTAGTTGTCTCCATTACAACTTCTTTTACAGCATAAGCATCTTTCGAAATATATAATTCTCCTTTGAATGTTAATTCTCCTTCACGACGAGGGTAATATTTGATTCGGTAAGACTCTATTCCATCTACATCAACTGTATCTTTTAATTCATAATCATAGACAGCAAAACCATCTGTAGCAATTGGACTTACAAATTTAATATCTAAAATATTTACACGATTATCATAAATATCAATATCTCGGAAAAGGTTTTTAACAGTAGCAGCAACTACTTCATTTTTCTCAAAACCAGATGTTTTATTGGCGATTAATTCACGTCGTTCTTTAGTAGAAGGTTTATTGATTCCTGCAACATTATAAATTGATTCGTTTAAAAAAGCGGGTAAATAAGTTTTTCCGTTGATAGAAGAAGTGTCTACTTTTTCGAAAACAAATTCCATTCCTTTGAAAATCTTTCGTTTCATAAAAGTTGAATCGATATTACTGATATCAAATTGCAACTTCTCGTATTCATTATATTGATAATGAGGAGTCAATTTTAATCCATTTTTCTTTTTACGCTTCCAAACTTCTCGTAAAATAGCATAAGCTGGATTTTCTTTCTTTTTAAGCCGTTTTTTCTTTGCAGAGACAACAGCTTCTTTTAATTCAACTGATGATGAATCATCAGTTTCGAGATCTTTTTCAGCTAAAAATAATTGAGCTACAAAATTATAATCGATTTTATTTTCGATAATATAATCAGCAGTTTCATAACCACTTTTTGAAATTACAATTTTAGTGGTATTTGTAGCAGATTCAATATAAAAAGTTCCGTCTGAATTAGATGTAGCACTAATTTTTAATTCTGGTAAACGAATGTCTGCATAAGGAATAGGTTTCAATGTTTCAGAATCGATAACCTTTCCTTGGATTTTTATTTGCGCGTGCAAAGACGCCAAAACAACTATAAAAAAAGCTGTTATATAACTTTTCATCAATAAGATTTGGTTAAAAAAATAAAGTCTAGCAAAATGTATGCTAGACTTTACAAATATAGTTGATAAATCTTATATTATTTATACATAACTGATTTTACAGCTTCAATTACATCTTTTGCTTTTGGAATCCAAGTTTCGTATAAATTTGGAGCGTAAGGAGCTGATGTATCTTTAGTTGTAATACGTTTAATTGGAGCATCTAAATAATCGAATGCTTTTTGTTGAACCATATAAGTAATTTCAGATGCAACTGAAGCAAAAGGCCAAGCTTCTTCTAAAACAACTAAACGATTTGTTTTCTTAACAGACTTGAAAATTGTGTCGTAATCTAATGGACGAACTGTACGTAAATCGATAACTTCTACACTAATCCCTTCTTTTGCTAATTCATCTGCAGCAATGTAAGCTTGCTTTATAATCTTACCAAAAGATACTAATGTAACATCTGTTCCTTCTCTTTTAATTTCTGCTTTACCGATTTCGATTGTATATTCTTCATCCGGCATTTCCATTTTATCTCCATACATCTGTTCAGATTCCATGAAAATAACAGGATCATTATCTCTAATTGCAGATTTTAATAAACCTTTTGCATCATAAGGATTAGAAGGGACAACTACTTTAAGACCAGGTACATTTGCGTACCAGTTTTCGAAAGCTTGAGAGTGTGTAGCACCTAATTGTCCAGCAGATGCTGTAGGTCCTCTAAATACAATTGGACAATTAAATTGTCCTCCTGACATTTGATAGATTTTAGCTGCATTATTGATGATTTGATCAATAGCAACTAATGAAAAGTTAAATGTCATATATTCCACAATAGGACGACAACCAGTCATTGTAGATCCAATTGCAATACCAGAAAACCCTGATTCAGCGATTGGAGCATCAATAACACGTTTTGATCCAAATTCGTCTAACATTCCTTTTGAAGCTTTATATGCTCCGTTATATTCTGCTACTTCTTCTCCAATTAAAAATATAGATTCATCGCGACGCATTTCTTCACTCATTGCCTCCGCGATTACTTCTCTAAATGTTTTTATAGCCATTTTATGCGATTTCGTTCTTTATTATATTTTTCCTAAAGCAAATGTAGTAAAAAACTTGCGAATTATTAAATATGAATTATGTACAAAAAAATCCCAAAACAACTTATTAAGCGTTTTGGGATACATAATATTTTAAAAGAATGTAATCTCTGTTTTAGAACCAACCTTTGTGACCTTCTACATATGTTTTATCAAATTCTTCGTCAGATTTTGTTAAATAGATAATTCCTTCAATTAGTCCTGTAAGAGAACCTATTGCACCACATGTAACAAGACTTAAAATTAACTGAATTGTACCCTCTTTTGTATACCCTAAGTAAAATTTATGAACAGCGAAAACGCCTAAAATAATTCCTAAAATTCCAGCAATAAGTTTTTTTTCTGATTTGTATGGTTGATTGTTTTCCATAGTTTTAAAGTTTAAATAATAATTGTTTTTGTTGGTTACAAATTTAATTTGTCCATCTTTCTTAAAAATCACTAGATATAATGATTTTGAATATTGTACAAATAAAATAAATCTGATCTTAATATAAGGTTAAGGATTTAACAATCTACTTATTATAATATCAATCGGTTTTCTTTACATTTGTACAAAATGGTGCTCAACGAGTGAGTTAAAAGGGAATTTGGTTCAATTCCAAAACTGTCCCCGCAACTGTAAATTCTAATATACTTTTTGTAAAAGAATAAGTCAGGAAACCTGCCATTGCTAACTAATAATAGAAAATGTTTTCGGAGGAAGAACAGATTTTAATATGAAAAAACTTTTTCTTTGTTTTAGTCTTATCGCTGGAATTGCTTTTGCACAGACGGATACAATCAATTTGAAACCTTTGATTTTGAATGATGCTTTTCTTAAAAATCATTATAAATCTCAAAGTATTATCAAACTAAATGATAGTATTTTAGAGCAAAACCCTAATCAACTGACGCAAGTTTTACAAGCACAAACGCCAATTTATTTTAAAGAAAATGGACGAGGAATGGTTTCTTCGCCTTCGTTTCGTGGAACTTTAGCTTCTCATACAGCAGTAATTTGGAACGGAATAAATGTCAATTCGCAAACAACAGGGCAAACCGATTTTAATTTATTTGCAAGTAATTCGTTCGATGGAATTTTGGTAAAACCAGGCGGAGGAAGTATTGCGTACGGAACAGGTTCTATCGGCGGTACAATTCATTTGTTGAATAAATTTGAGTATGAGAAAGGTTTACAGCAAAAAATCAATTTAGGATATGGACGCTACGATACGTGGTCGGGAAAATATCAGTTGAAATATAGTACAGAAAAATTTAGTTCTTCGATAGATTACGAACGCAATCAATCTGATAATGATTACAAAATTCCGAATCACATGAAGAAGAATTTGAACGGAAAATATTATTTCAATACAATTAATGGGAATTTTGGTTATAAAATCAATCCTAAAAATGAGTTGAAACTTTATTCGATGTTCAATTTTGGAAAACGAGAATTTCCTTTGGTTGACATTGGTTCAACGCCTTCTGGATACGAAAATCAAGATTATCGCTTGATGACAGAATGGAATTTTAATCCAAATGAAAAATGGCAATCACAGTTAAAATTAGCTTATATCCGAGAAGAAAGCAGTTATTTCAACAATATTCACAAATCTTATTCGGACGATTTACAGGTTGATAATTATATTTTAAAATATTATCTGAATCACCAAATCACTAATAATTTTGAGCTTTCACTTTTATCTGAAGCTAATTATAATCAAGGAAGTGGAAATAATTTGACCAAAAGTGATCAAAATTCAATCAATTTTGCCTTAATCGCGAAGTATAAATTATCAGATGTTTTGGAATACGAAGCGAGTATTCGCCAAGATTTTTCTGATACTTTTCAAAATCCTTTTATTTATTCGTTAGGATTTAATTATCGTCCGATGCATTCGTATCAATTGAGAGGAAATGTTTCTAAAAATTTCAGAAATCCAACGTACAATGATTTATTTTGGAAAACTGGTGGAAATCCAGATTTGAAATCAGAATCAGCTTATCAATTTGAATTAGGAAATGATTTTATCAGCAAGAATTTAAACATTCAAACTAATATTTTTTATAATAAGTTGAGTGATATGATTCAATGGATTCCGAGTTCGCAAAACAGTTCTTATTGGGTTCCTGAGAACATTCACAAAGCAGAAACCTATGGTTTTGAAATGATTGGAAATTACAAATGGAATGCGTTTAGTTTCAATACAACTTATGCATATACCAAGACAAAAGATAAATTTAATAATAAGGAATTGATGTATTCGCCAAATCATAAATGGACGGCGAGCGCGCAATACACTTACAAACGTTTATCTGCTTTTGTACAAAATATTTATACAAGTAAAGTTTTTACTGATTCTGAAGAAGAAAGAACACTTGATGGATTTTGGCTAACGAATTTAGGAATTAATTATACGATTACACCACTTTATAGCGTTTCTATGAGAGTGAATAATTTGTTTGATCAAGAGTATCAAACCCAAGAAAATCGTTGGCAAGCAGGCACAAATTATAATATACAAATACAAATAAAATTTTAAAACTATGACTAAATTTAAATCACTAGCATTTATAGCTTTAGCAGGAATATTTTTACAATCTTGTTCAAATGATGATGATGGACCAAACAATGATCCTGAAAAAGGTAATTATTCGAAAGGAGTTTTTATTTTAAATGAAGGAGGTTTCAATTCAGCTAATGCAGAAATCACTTATTTTGATCCAACAAAAGATGTAAGTACAACAAATCCTATTCAAGAAATTTTCAAGACTGCGAATGCCGGTGCACAATTGGGTTCTGTAGGACAAAGCATGTATTTCAAAGGAAATAAGGCTTATATTGTTCTTAATGTTTCTAATAAAGTAGAGGTTGTAGACAACACAACTTTCAAAAAGATTAGTACAATTCCATCATCAGATAATATGAGTAATCCTCGTTACATCGTTTCTGATGATCAATTTTTGTATATCTCAAACTGGGGAGATCCTAATGTTAAGACGGATGATTTCATTGCAAAATATAAAATCAGTGATTTAACTTTCGTTGAAAAATATAAGGTTGACGAAGGTCCTGAAAAAATGGTTCTTGAAAACAACAAACTTTATATAGCGCAAAAAGGAGGTTGGGGAACTGGTAAAACTGTTACTATTATTGACCTTAAAACAACTGATAAAAAGAGTGTAAATGTTGGTGATGTTCCGACGGATTTAACAATTCAGAACGGAAATCTATTTGTACTTTCTCAAGGTGTTTCTTACGGAAATACTACAAAAGGAAAATTGGTTCGTTATAATTTAACTTCAGAAGACAAATTAGAAATGAATTTTCCTGATGGACAACATCCAAATTTCTTAGTTGCGGAAAATAGTAAATTGTATTACATAGTTAATAATTCTGTTTATTCTATGGCTACAAATGCGACAGCTTTACCTACAAAAGCAGATTACATAACAGGAGCTGATAATGTATATGGTTTTCATGTAAAAGGTGATACTTTTTATGTTTTAGACGCAAAAGATTACAATTCTAATGGACGATTATTAATTCAGAATGTACAAGGTGGTCTTAAAAATCCAGCGATTACAACTGGAGTTTCACCAAATTCTGTTTACATCAAATAATATTTCCTGAAAAATCAACATAAAAAAATCTGAAGTCTAAACTTCAGATTTTTTTATGTGTTTTATTTTGAAAATTGTTTGTGAATTAAACACTAAAATCGCAAGTAAAATCAAACTATAACCAATCATTTGCATTGGCGAAACGACTTCTTTATAATAGAAAATTGCCAAAACAAAATTCATAATAGGATTCAAATAAATTAAAATTCCTACCGTTGAAGAATCAATTCCTTTTAAAGCAAAATTGTTTAAGAACATAGGAATAATGGTGAACAAAACCACAATCATCATAATACATTGATAAAAAATAGTTTCTGTCGGAATGGGTCCTGAAAAAATGAAAACTAATGGTAGCATAAGAATGGCTACGATTAATAATTGCGTCATCAATAAATTGAAACTATCAAAAACATTCAAACTTCTCTGAATGATGATGTACAGCGCAAATGTACATGCTACAATCAAACTATAAACCAGATCTATAAGATGACCTATAGAAAGAACCAAACATGCTAAAAGACTAATACCAACTGCAATCCATTTTATTTTGGTTAAATTTTCTTTCAGAATAATGAAAGCCAAAACGGTTGTAATAATCGGACAAACCAAGTAAGAGAGCGATGCAGCTTGCACACTAATATGATTCATCACAATAATAAACATCAACCAATTTGTCATCAAAATCAATGATCCGCCAACAATTAAACTTCCTAATTTTTTCTGTTTCTTTTTATCAAATGATTTGAACAAATCATAATCAGCTTTGATTTTATTGCGTCGAAATCCAACATTAATCACAACTAAAAAGAAAACGGAAACGTACAATCTAAAAAATAGAATATCCAAAGGCGGATAACCTGCGATTGGTTTCAATCCGAAACTAAAAAATCCCCACATAAAGTAGGTTATAATGGCTGCAATGATATATTTTGATTGATTCATAAAAGAGGCGTCAATTTGTACAAATGTATCGAATATCCAATTTGGAAATGATTATTTTTGCCTTAAATTTTTTGGAAATGGAAAATCTTTTTACAGACGAATATTTTATGCGAATAGCCTTTAACGAAGCGATTACAGCTTTCGAGCGAGACGAAATTCCAGTTGGAGCTGTGATTGTTTGTAACAACAAAATTATTGCAAAAGCGCATAATTTAACCGAAACGTTGACTGATGTTACAGCGCACGCTGAAATGCAAGCGATTACGTCAGCAGCAAATTATTTGGGTGGAAAATACTTACAAGATTGTACATTGTATGTAACCTTAGAACCTTGTGTAATGTGCGGCGGCGCATTGTATTGGAGTCAAATCTCAAAAGTGGTTTATGGAGCTTCGGATGAGAAACGTGGTTTTAAAGCAAAAATTGGCGAATTACATCCAAAAACTGAAATTGTTTCGGGAATTATGGAAGACGAATGTGGTCAATTAATGAAAGAATTTTTTCAGCGTAAGCGCTAAATCGACTTTAAAATCGATAGAACTTCGTCATAATTTTCCATATAAGTCATGTGTCCACTATTAAACTTATAGAGATGAATGTTGGGTAAATCTGGAATTAAACTTAAAAATAATTCAGGATTAACCGTTTCATCATTCATTCCAACAATAATATAAATTTCACCTTTGAAATCATACAAAATCGACGAACGATCTGGACGTTCTCGCATTCCTTTCAAAGCTGCACAAATGCCTTCAATTGGAGTTTTTAAAGCAATTTCTTTTACAAATTTTAACTCATCTTTGAATTGGTCCCGATGATGTGTTGCAAATAAAGTAGGCATACTAAAACTCACCAACGCATTGAAATTTTTGCGAGCAGTTTCACACGCTTTCAAACGTTGATTTTTCTTCGCTTCATCATCTGACAAAGTCGAAGAATTTACCAATACAATGTTTTCGACTCGTTCAAGAAAAATATCAGCCAATGCACACGTCACATATCCTCCCATCGAATGTCCTACAAAAGTTACTTTTTCAAGATTTAATTCATCCAGAACCTCAATCACTTTTTCCGCCATTTCTTCCATCGTATTTACATCTTGCAAATTTTCAGAATTTCCATGTCCAGGCAAATCAATTGTAATAATTTGATTGTGATGAAATAGACCATTCTGTAAACGATTCCATATTTTATGATTTTCCAAAAAACCATGTAAGAAAACTATAGGTTTCCCAACTCCAATACTTTCGTAGAACAACATATTTTGGTTCAGAATTTGTAATTAATTAAATACAAATTTACAACAATGAAAAAATATAATCCTATTATAATACTCACAATAGCTATTAGTGCTATTATTATTTATTGTATTACAAGAAATAAATCACTTATAATTGGAGATTCTGTACAAAAAGAAATTAAAAAAGATTCTTCTATTAAGGAAGTTGCTTTGGCATTACCAAAAATTATGAATAACTCGGAGCTAAAATTAATTCAAGGAAAAGGTAAATTTGAAATTGAAAAAGTAGCGAAAGAACAACAAACATTTAGTTTTAGGAATGATTCTTCTTCATCTGTTTTTATCCAAATAATTCCTCAAAATAAACTAGGAAACATTAGAATTAATCAACTTATCTCTCCAAATAATGAAAAAGATGGTCCTTTTGGACAAGAAATCAATTATGACTTAACTGAAAAAGGCTTGTATCAAATCCGAATTGGCGAAAGTTTGATGCAAGGTGATCCATTTGAAGGAAAATATACCTTGAAATTGCAGTTAAAATAGTTACTTTTACAACAGAATTTTTCTGTTATGAAATGGACTTTTATCACTTTTATTACATTGATTGCATTTACTAGTTGTGAAGACAAATCTACACCAACCATTTATCCAAGTAAAGTTGGAGTAGATTCTGCCTACAAAGATTTAATAAAAAAAGATAAACCAACAACAGAAGAAGTAATGGAAGAAGAAGTGGTAAAAAGAACTTCTCCTCAACAAAAAATCACAAAAAAATCACAGCAAAAAATTGTATCTAACACAGATGAAATTATTCCGTTAAGCGCTAATAACACAACCGAGAATCTTGAAGTAAGCTATGCAAAAGCAAAAGCAGAACCGAATAAAATAGCGAGACAAACGAATACTTTTACGTTTAATGCAGATTCTGCTAAGAAAGTTTGGATTAAAATTTCAGCACAAGATTCTACAGCGAATATTCGAATTAATCACATCAAAGGACCTGCAGATTCTATAAAAGGGGGACCTTTTGGAAAAGAAACTATTTTCGAACTACCTGTGCGAGGAGTTTATCAATTCTCGATTTCTGAGAAACCGACAAATCCAAAACCGTATGCAGGAAAATATAAAGTTGAATTAAAATTACTTTGGAAATAAAATAATCATTCATTATTAAAATTTTAGTGTATTTTTTACTTAGTATTTCTAAAAACATTTTTAAGTTTATAGAAATACTTACACATGAAATCGAAATTTTTATTAACACTAGGTTTAATCTCTACAACCATGAGTTTATCAGCTCAAACTAATCAACAAGTTTTAGACTTGATTAACAAAGAAGTACAACAAAATTCTGAAGCTTATCAACAATTAAAAAAAGCAACCGAAACAATTGGGCATCGCGCTACAGGAACAGAAAATGGACGAATAGCAGAAGAATATGCTGCCAATTTGTTGCGTTCGTATGGCTATGATGTGTCTTTTCAAGAATTTACATTTAGCGGCTGGAATCGTAAAAGTTTAGATCTAAAAATCAATAATCAACCCATAAAAGCAGTTGCTTTAGCGCATTCGCCAGCAAATGTTAATCTTTCGGGAGAGTTGATTGATTTGGGAAATGGATTTGAAGAAGATTACAAAAAGATTGGTGATAAAGTAAAAGGAAAGATTGTTTTTGCTGCGCTTGGTTTGTTAGATGGAACGCCAAAAGAAATCGAAAATCTACATCGTTCAGAAAAAACAGCTTTAGCAGAAAAGTACGGAGCGAAAGGAATTATTTTGTTTAATCGTCCTGCTGGAGGAATTCTATTGACAGGAACGGCCTCTGTGACGGGAGAAATTATTAAAATTCCTGCGATTAATATCAGTTTAGAAGATGGATTAAAAATTAAAGAAAATCTATCAAAAGGAAAAGAAATTGCTAAAATCGAAATGAAAAATGATGTTGGACAAATGAAAGGTCGTAACATTATTGCAAAGAAAATCGGTTCTAAAATTCTGGACGAGAAAATAGTTCTTGGAGGGCATTTAGATAGTTGGGATTTGGCTACAGGAGCGATTGATAATGGTGTTGGAAGCTTTTCTGTGATGGATATTGCGAGAACGTATAAGAAGTTAAATCTTCAAAATGATCGAACAATAGAATTTGTTTTATTTATGGGCGAAGAAGTTGGTTTGGTAGGTTCTAAATATTACGTCAATCAAGCATTGAAAGATGGTTCTATCAATCAAATCAAAGCAATGTCGAATATGGATATGACAACAAATCCAAAGTCTTATTATTCGACAATGGAAAGTAATTTGCCTATTTTAACTGATTATGCAAATGATGTGCAAAAAGTAATTCCAGATTTTAAATTGAAAATATTTGCGAGTGTAGATTTACATTCAGATCATCAACCGTTTATGTTGCAGGGCGTGCCTATTATCGGGTTGTCGGATAGTCAATTTACAAAAGGAGCGCTAAATTGTTATCACGCAAATTGCGATACATTTGATTATGTAGAAGAAATTGGTTTGAAAAATAATGTGATTTTGGAAACCTATTTGTTGTATCGTTTGAGTAATTTGAAAGAAATTCCTTCAAAGCATTGGGACGAGCAAGAAATAAAAGAAGCCTTAATCAAAGGAAATTTAGAAACTCCACTTCGTATTTCGGGCGATTGGAGATGGTAATATCAAAAAAAATCCTTCAGAAATTCTGAAGGATTTTTTATTTATTTCTTTTTCAATTTTACAGTGAAATGTCTTAAAATTTCAGATTCCCACGAAATTTCATAACCAGAATTAATTTCATTTCGTCGATCAAAAATATTTTTCAAAGCTACTGCAATATAATCCATATGACTTTGAAAATAAGTTCTTCTTGGAATTGCCAAACGCAATAATTCTAATTTTGGATAACGATTTTCTCTCGTTTCAGGATCACGATCTGCCAAAATAGTTCCGATTTCTACACCACGAATTCCAGCTTCTTTATACAATTCGATTCCCAAAGTTTGTGCAGGATATTCTTCACGTGTTACATTTGGTAAAAATTTTACTGCATCAACAAAAATAGCATGTCCACCGATTGGTTGCTGAATTGGAATTCCAAATTCAATTAATTTATTCCCTAAATATTCAATTTGTTTGATACGCGATTGTAAATAAGAATATTCTGTCGATTCTTGCAAACCTTGTGCTAAAGCTGCTAAATCACGTCCAGCTAAACCACCATAACTTAAATATCCTTCGTAAATAATTCCGAAATTTCCGCAAATTTTATATAGCTCTTCATTATTCAGTGCAATAAATCCACCAATATTTACCAAACCATCTTTTTTCGCAGACATCGTCATTCCATCTCCGTAAGAAAACATTTCTAAAACAATTTCTTTAATAGTTTTATGTTTAAATTCTTCTTCTCTTTCTTTGATAAAATAAGCATTTTCTGCAAAACGAGCGCCATCAAAAAAGACTGGAATTCCATATTGATTAGACAATTCACGAACTTGACGAATATTTTCTATCGATACAGGTTGACCGCCAGAAGAATTACATGTAACAGTGATTAATGTGAACGGAATTTGTTCTTTTCCGTATTCTTTGTAGACATTTTCTAACTTTTGTAAATCGATATTTCCTTTGAAAGGATGAATCAATTCACTGTCAAAAGCCTCATCAATAGTACAATCAATTGCGTGTGCTTTTCTAAATTCGATGTGACCTTTTGTGGTGTCAAAATGTGAATTACCAGGAACAACATGACCTTCTTTTACAAGAGCTGAAAATAATACATTTTCCGCTGCACGACCTTGATGCGTAGGTAAAAGAAACTCAAATCCTGTAATGGCATTAATGGTTTCTTTCAGTTTTAAGAAAGATTGAGAACCTGCATAACTTTCGTCTCCAGTCATCATCTCAGACCACTGTTTATCAGACATTGCTCCAGTTCCAGAATCAGTTAATAAATCAATAAATACTTTGTGGCTTTCAAGGTTAAATAGGTTGTAATCTTTTTCTTCGATCCACTTTTCACGTTTTTCTCGAGTAGATTGATAAATTTCTTCGACCATTTTTATGCGAAATGGTTCGGCAAAAGGTAATTCCATTTTTTTGTGTTTAATGTAAAACTAAGAAACCTTTAGAATATTATCAATTATTAAATGAAAATCATAAAAAAAAATCCTCTATCAAAAAGATAAAGGATTAATAAAATTTCTATAGCTCGTTATTAATCAATAACAGGAACAGGTCTTTTATTCTCGTTGATTGCAACTAATGTAAAAGTTCCCGATATAGCTTTATCTCGTCCGTCTCTATACATACTTTCAATATAAACATCAATTTGCACATCCAAACTTGTGCGTCCTACGCGTACAACTTTTCCTACAAATTCAACAATTGTTCCAGCAGGGATAGAATGTTTAAAATCTATTTTATCGCTACTAACTGTAACAATAGGTTTACGACAAAAACGAGTTGCTGTCATAAAAGCAATTTCATCCATTAAATACATTACTGAACCTCCAAACATAGTGTTATGATGGTTTGTATCTCCTGGAAAAACAGCTTTGAAAATTCGAGTTTCAGAATTATTGATGCGTTGTTCAATTAACTCTTCTCTTGGTGTTTTTTCCACTTCCATTATCATATATTTACACGTTACTTTTCTTAATTAATTTTTGAGTTGATAATGTTTTTTTGTGGTGGTTTGATGATTTCATAGAACATAATTTTTACTTTTTTCGCGAAAGCTTTTGATTAATTATTAACTCAATTTAGTGGCATTCTGACTTATCAAAAATATTGATTTACAGTTGCGCGACAGTTCGTGAATTACACACGATTCCCCAATAAGTTGAGCACGAATTTGCTGCAAATATAGATTAGAAAAATGAAAATTTACAGATTTATTGTGCCGAATTCGTTGGTTTGGAATAATTCGTGTAAATTCATTTTCCGAATTTTTAATGAAGTAAGAAACAAGAATGAAAATAAAACCAATTAAAGATCTAATTCACAATATAAATGAATGGAATGAATTAGTTTCTCAAACCAAAGATTTAACTAATAAAGTGGTTCAGGATGTTAATTTTTTGCGTCAAGAAATCAATTGGGAAGATTATAATCTATGCAATACATCTTTTTTGGGATGTAAGTTTAAACAACATGAAGCGATCTATTTAATCGAAAAAGGCGCGTTTGTTTATCCAAAATTCGAATCAGTTCCTTACAATCCATATCGTGGAAAATTGTACACTTGGCAAGAGTTGATGGAAGGTTATGATTCGGATAATGATCAAAGTATTGATCTTAAAATTTATAAACATTTTAAAAAACATAAATATAATCCGTCTGTTTCAGAAGCTTTGGCACAACGTTTACACGATTTGTCTATTGATGATGGTTTGCGTCGAATTTTAGAATATGATGAAAACGGAATGACGAAGAAAAAAGTGGTTGGTTTTATGGGTGGACATTCTACTGCGCGCAATTCTGAGTTTTATAATGAAACGGCGAAAGCAGCGAAATTGGCAACTGAAAAAGGTTATTTTGTTGTTTCTGGTGGAGGACCTGGAATTATGGAAGCAGCAAACTTAGGTGCTTATATGGCAAACTATGCAGATGAAGATTTGATGAATGCTATTAATATTTTAGCAGATTTAGATTTTATTGATGATCAAAGAACCGAATACTTGGCAAAAAATTATATGACTAATGCGCAGAAGGTTTTAGAGATTTACCCAAATGGTGCAGAAAGTTTGGCTATTCCTACTTGGTTTTATGGTCATGAGCCAAGTAATTTATTTGCCACGAATATTGCGAAATATTTTTCTAATAGTATTCGTGAAGATATGTTGTTAACAATTAGCTTATTTGGTTTAGTTTATGCGCCTGGAAGTGCAGGAACGACACAAGAAATTTTTCAGGAAGCAGCTCAAAATCATTACGGAACTTCAGGATATTATAGTCCAATGATTTTTTTGAGTAAGAAAAGATATGTAGAAGATACGGCGATTTATTCGGTTTTGCATCAATTGGCAATAGGAAGACCATATAAGGAGTTATTATTTTTAACAGATAGTGCCGACTTAGCAATCGATTTTATTGAAAATCATCCACCAATCAGAGTTAATTAAAAAATAATTTTAAAATATTTAAAACTACGTAAGCTGTTTTATTATAATAGTTTATGTGGTTTTTATTTGTTTTTTGTCCGAATAAAATAAAATAATTTCGAATAATGTTTGGTATTTTAAATAATGAACGTATATTTGCAGTCCAATAACGCGAGATGGAGCAGTAGGTAGCTCGTCGGGCTCATAACCCGAAGGTCACAGGTTCGAGTCCTGTTCTCGCTACTAAATCGCGAGGTGGAGCAGTAGGTAGCTCGTCGGGCTCATAACCCGAAGGTCATCGGTTCGAGTCCGGTCCTCGCTACTACAAAAGAGAGTTTCTAATAAGAAGCTCTCTTTTTTTATGTCTTTAACTGAGAATTAAGATTGGATAAACTATTTTTGCATCATGAATTTAGAAGAATACAAAAAACAATATAAATCAGATCAAGCGGTTGGTGCAATTGCGGTCGAAAATCGCTTAAAAGAAGTTTATGGGACTTTAGAGCCTCGTTTTTATTCGCCGCAGGTGATGTCTTTTCAAGGAGGTGATGATCCAATTGATGGAGTTGCGGTTTTTGATGTCAATGGTTACTATCATTTGGTGAGTTACGGGATGTCACATTTATACTATTCGGAAGAGAGTGTAGGAGCAGATTTTAGTAAATGGGGATTTGAGTTTTCTTTTCGTGTGAAACCTGTTAAAGATGATAATGGTGAAGATCCTTTTTGGGTGGTTCAATTAATGAATAATTTGGGACGATTCGTGAACGAAACAAAAGTTTGGTTTGATGAATACCAATTTTTACCATTAGGAGGTCCAATTCGTACAGATTCGGAAACGGATATTGTTGGTTTGGCTTTTATCAAGGATGATGATTTAGATGAAATTGATACGCCTCATGGTAAAGTAATATTTATACAAATGATTGGTTTGAATTCAGTACAATTGAAACGATTGGAAGATAATTCAACCAAAGAAGAAATAATGTCAGTGATAGCTGAAATAAAGTCAGTTAATCCAAAGTTTGTGTGTGAATTATAGTAGAAATTTTAAAAATAAAACATATTTACGTTAACCTATTTCTTAAATTGTGTTAAATGTAAAAAACAGATTGTCAGTATTTTAAACTTGGTATTTGTTTTGATTATATCTAAATGTTAGTAGCACTAACAGTAGAATAAATTTTTCATAGGTTAGGTTAATAATTAGTAAAGCTAATTATGAAGCACTTCTTCGGAAGTGCTTTTTTTAGTATATTTAAGAAGAAAAAATAAAGATGTTTAAAAATTTATTCAACCGAAATAAAAATCAATCAAATAACAAAGAAGAATCAAAAACGATGACTTTCGAAGAAATTATTAATTCAGATAAACCAGTTTTGTTAGATTTTTTTGCAACTTGGTGTGGCCCTTGTCAAATGATGGAACCAGTTTTGCAACAAGTGAAAGAAGAATTGGGAGATGATGTCAAAATTCTAAAAGTGGATGTTGATAAATATCAAGATTTAGCTGCTCGATATCAAGTGCAAGGAGTTCCGACTTTTGCCATTTTCAAAAATGGTGAATTATTATGGAAACAAAGCGGAGCACGACCAAAAGAACAATTGGTGGCAGAAATCAAAAAATATATTTAAAAATAGGTTTGCTTTGCAACCAAGGTCGATTATTAAAGAAAATCCGCTCATTGAGCGGATTTTTGATTTTATAAACTTTTTTTCTTTTTATTGGCTTTCACAATTAAATAAGAAATATAAAGAAAGATTAACCAAGCTGGTATTAACTCTACAGATATTTTAAGTCCTGTAAACCACATAACTATTAATATTCCAAATAGAAATATTAAGCAAATGTAATTGCTAATCGGATAAATAAAAGAAGGGAATAATGTTTTAGAATTCTCTAATTCTTTTTGTTTTCTATATTTAAGATGAGTAATTGAAATCATAATCCAATTAATAACTAAAGAAGAGACGACTAAAGACATTAAAATATGAAAAGCATCTTCCGGTATTACTTTATTAATAATAATACATACGGCAGCAAAAATAGAAGAAACCACAATAGCCATAACAGGTACGTGATTTTTGTTTAATTTTTTTAAGAATTTAGGTGCATTTCCTTGTTCTGCTAAACCATACAACATTCTACTATTACTGTAAACAGAGCTATTGTAAACAGATAAAGCTGCCGTCAAAACAATAATATTTAGTGCGTTTGCAATTAATCTAGAAAAATCAATTGTGTTGCCAAAAAGATTAAATTTTAAACCATTTAAGTTTTCAAAAACCATTACAAATGGACTACTCTTATCTGTAATCGTTTCCCAAGGCGCTAATGAAAATAAGATAATTAATGCTCCAACATAAAAGATTAAAATTCTATAAATCACTTGATTTGTAGCTTTAGGAATCGTTTTTTCAGGACTTTTGGCTTCAGCGGCTGTAATTCCAATTAATTCTAATCCTCCAAAAGAGAACATAATCAGTGCCATTGCAGCAAATAATCCACTAAAACCGTTTTCACTATTACCAGATAACCACCCTTTAGGAAAAAAACCTCCATTATTCCAAAGGTTTTGTATAGTTGCTTGCTCACCTCCTGTTCCACTAATTAATAAATAAGAACCAAAAATAATCATAGCGATAATAGCGATAACTTTTATAATAGAAAACCAAAATTCGGCTTCTCCGAACATTTTTACAGATCCTAAATTCAAAGCATTAATCACAATAAAAAAGAACAAACTTGAAGCCCATAAAGGAATATCAGGCCACCAAAATTGTACATAAATTCCGATAGCTGTTAATTCTGACATACTCACTAAGACATAAAGAATCCAATAATTCCAGCCAGAAGCAAATCCAGCAAAAGATCCCCAATATTTATATGCAAAATGACTGAAACTTCCTGAAACAGGTTCGTTAACAACCATTTCTCCTAATTGACGCATAATAAAAAAAGCAATAATTCCAGCGATTGCATATCCTAAAATAACAGATGGTCCTGCAAGAACTGCAGCTGGACCAATTCCTAAAAATAAACCAGTTCCAATAGCTCCTCCTAAAGCAATTAATTGAATGTGTCGGTTTGTAAGACCTCTTTGTAATTCTTTTTCTTCAGTATTATTTATTTGACTCACGTGTGATATATTAATTTGTTAAATATATGTAAAAAGTATTTTGAATAAGGAAGAAATTGAATAATTGTCTTGTTTGAATTAATATTCACAGAATATTATATTAAGTTATAAATAGAAATAAAATTATAATAAAAAAGATATTTTTTAAATTTATAAAAATCAATTATATGAAAAAATTACTTTTAACTTTTTTACTAACGCTATTTACTTCTGTTCAGCTCTTTGCAGATGGTCCTTTTTTGTATTCGTTACCTTTTGGTTCGAGGATTTATCCTGATGAAGCAATTTTAGAAAAAACGAAAGAAAAAGGAATTGATTATTCTTCTTTCGAAAAATATTTGTTAGATAATAAAAATGAACTAGGAAAGAAAGTTGGATTGATTTCGTCTCTTGAAGTTTATTTTGTGTTAAATGATAATCAAAAATCATATTTTGTGGATTATAAAGAGAAATTAAAGAAATCTGTTGAGAAAAAATTTGGAACTAAAATTCCAATTAACGAACGGTTTTTAATTGCGTTGATGGATGATTATGATACAGAATCTCCGAAAGTAGAAGTGTATCAAAAATTTGTTGATGAAAATCCTCAAAGCAGAACTATGCAATTTATGAATGTTTTTGCCTATAATTTTAATCTTATTTGGGATATTGATAAAAAAGATTATTCTTCTATGAATGATTTTAAAGAAAAATATCAAGACAATTGTTTACAAAATTTTGAGAGTTTTAACAATGATACTTCTGCTGATATTTTTTCTGAATTTGAAGAGATTATTGCGTTAGGATACAATTGCGATTATGCTTTGAAATGTCTTGCTCCTGCAAATGATCGATTGAATATTCTGAATCAAAAAATAGAATTTACTTTAAATAAAATTGCAAATGCAGAACCAATTCCAAGAATGGTTGTGACGTCAAATGCTTCTCAAATTGGATTGTCGGTTTATGAATGGTTAGGTGAGGAAATGATGTTAATTTCAAGCTTGAAAATTTCGGATGAAGAGAAAACTCTTCTGAATTATTTTGCAGTAAATGAAACATACAATTATATCAATCATGTCAACAATTTATATGTTTTATTTGAAGCGATTCAGAAAACGCCTTCGCAATTAGCAAATTCGACTAATAAAAAATCTGTTGAAAAAATTGCTACGAAAGAGAATTGGAAAAAAATAAATCAATTGTATGATGTTTTTAAAAAGAATTTTCAAAAAGACAATGAAACATCTTTAGATTCTAACTCAAATCTTGATGATTTGCGTAATTTTATTTATTATTTGTATCTAAATCCAAATGAGTTGACAAAGGTTTATCAAAATTGATTATAACCGAAATATTATACTTTTCAAAGACTTAAATTCGTAAATGTTGTTGATTTTAGTTTAAATTTATCTTCTAAATAACAAAAAAATGAAATCAATTTATTTTCTTGGATTAGGAGCTTTAGGAGCAAAATATGCGGCGAGTTTTTATGAATATAATCTAGAAATTGTAAGTGTAATTGTAGATGAGGAGCGAAAAAATCGATACGAAAAATCTCAAATTTTTGTGAATGATAAAGCGTATGATTTTAATTATGTGACAAAAATCGAGGATAATAATTATCCAGATTATATATTTTTAGTCGTTAAAAGTTCGCATTTACAGCAAGCTATAGAAGATATGAAGCCTTTTGTTGGTGAATATACGATGATTGTAAGTTTGATGAACGGAATTTCTTCTGAACGTGTTTTGGCAGATCATTTTGGATGGAATCGTGTGGTGAATGCGGTTGCGTACATGGATGCGGTAAAAGTTGATAATCGCGTGACGTTTTCGAGTATAGGAAAAATTATTTTCGGGAAAATGAATTCAATTAATCATGATAAATTAGTCGATTTACATGAATTGATGAATGTTGCTGAAATTCCAAATCAATTATCGGATGATATTCAGAAAGCGCAATGGGCGAAATATTTGGTAAATGTTGTAGGAAATCAATTGACGTTTTTATTGGAGTTTCCATATGGACAATTTCGTACCAATCAACATCTCGAGGTGTTAATTGATATGATTTCTAACGAAGTTCTTGCGGTTGGGAATGCGCACGGAGTTGCAATTGGTCAAGAAGAAGTGGATCGAATGAAGTCTACGATGAAAATTGTGAACGAGTTTGGTAAAACTTCGATGTTACAAGATCGAGAAGCAAAACGATATTCTGAAGTGGATCAATTTGCAGGCGAAATTATTAGTTTAGGAAAACAATATAATATTCCGACACCTTACAACAAATTCATTTATAATATGATAAAATCAATCGAAGAAACATATTAAAATAGTTACAAAGTCATTCAAGTTTGGATGACTTTTTTATTTGAAATCTATCGCTTTTGGATAAGCAATTTTCTGAATAATATAAATCGATAACATAAAAAATATACTCATGATTAATGTTGCAACAGGTAAATATTTTATAGAATCAGAAGGCAGAATCATTGGTAAAATAACCATTGCAAAAGCGGGAGGTAAGCGTAAATCTGTTAACTTCAAAACAAACATTACGATAATCAAATCTATTAAACCAATGATTAACCAATTGTCAAGATAATGCATTGTCAAACAGCCAGTCATAGTAGCCATAAACATCACAAGAATACGTTTTATACGTACGGTTAATTTTAATGTTGGATTATTTAAAGATTCAAAAGAAATTACAATAATAGGCGGAATGGCAGAGAAGTGCGTAAATCCACTAAAATAACAAGCTACAAACCAAACTATGCATAATCCAATTAACCATCTGTTATGGCTTGTGTAAATCATTGGAACCGCATTTTCAGTTGGTTTTAGTTTGAATATTTTTATTGATAGAAAAAGTAAAAAGACAAATAGAAATATTGCATATAGAAATATAAAAGATTCTGCATTTGTAAGAATTGGTAATAATCCCGTAGCTAATGCAGGCGCAAGTTGACTTTTAAAAATTTTCAAAACAATTAATATAGCGATTAAAACTAATGCTAATTTGAATGATAGTAAAATTGGTAAAAAATTAATTCCAAATCCTAAAATAGCAGTTATGGATGGAAGTAAAAATATATGAAAAGGCTGTTGTAGCCATTTGTTTTCTCGAAACGTTAAAATTCCAACAGATAATGCAGCGACTTCTGGTAAAATGATTTCTTTATCACTATAAATTATTGCCGCTCCAATCATGATTAAAATAAATAGAAAAGCGACGGAGTATGAGATAAAAGATTCTTTATTACCTAAGATAGATTTCATTAAATAAATGTATAAAAAAAACCTTTGTAAAATTACAAAGGTTTTTGTCGGGGTGGCAGGATTCGAACCTGCGACCTCCTGCTCCCAAAGCAGGCGCGATGACCGGGCTACGCTACACCCCGATTCGGTCATTCAAAAAAAGCGGAGAGACAGGGACTCGAACCCTGGCATCGGTTTCCCGATGACAGATTAGCAATCTGCTCCATTACCGCTCTGGCACCTCTCCTAGTTTTTAATAAAACGTGTGATCCAGTCAGGATTCGAACCTGAGACCTACTGCTTAGAAGGCAGTTGCTCTATCCAGCTGAGCTACTGGACCGATCCAAAAATTCATTGAATTTTGTCGGGGTGGCAGGATTCGAACCTGCGACCTCCTGCTCCCAAAGCAGGCGCGATGACCGGGCTACGCTACACCCCGATTCGGTCATTCTTTACGATAAATCTTTCTATTTTCGGATGAAAATTTTGTCGGGGTGGCAGGATTCGAACCTGCGACCTCCTGCTCCCAAAGCAGGCGCGATGACCGGGCTACGCTACACCCCGATAGATTTCATTATCGTGGGTGCAAATGTAAGGTGATTTTTGAAAAATAACCAAATATTTTTAAGAATATTTTTCGGAAACTTTCATATATGTTTCTAAATCTTTATCTCCTCTCCCTGAAAGGTTCAGAACCACAATGTCTTGCGGTTTAAAATTAATTTTTTCTAAAGCAGCTAAAGCGTGAGAAGATTCTAATGCAGGAATGATTCCTTCCTCTTTTGTCAACATAAAAGCTGCTTCCAAGGCTTCATCATCTGTTGCATTTAAGAATTCAGCACGTCCAGTTTTGAACAAATGCGCATGTAAAGGACCAACTCCAGGATAGTCTAATCCAGCAGAAATAGAATAAGGTTCAACAATTTGTCCATCTTTATCTTGCATCAATAATGTTCGACTTCCATGAATAATTCCTTCCGTTCCTTTAATCGTTGTCGCAGCAGTTTCTCCAGATTCTACACCTAAACCAGCAGCTTCAACCGCGATTAATTTTACTTCTTCGTTATCCAAAAAGTGATAAAAAGCTCCTGCAGCATTACTTCCACCTCCAACACAAGCAATCACATAATCAGGATTTTCTTTCTCATATTTCTCTTTCATTTGCGCTTTAATTTCTTCCGAAATAATCGCTTGAAATTTGGTTACCATTGCAGGATAAGGATGAGGTCCAACAACAGAACCAATAATATAAAAAGTTTCAGGATTATTGATCCAATAACGGATTGCTTCATTTGTTGCATCTTTCAATGTTTTACTTCCCGAAGTTGCAGGAATCACCTCTGCTCCTAACATTTTCATTCGCGCAACATTTGGTGCTTGACGAGCAATGTCAATTTCTCCCATAAAAACGATACATTCTAATCCCATCAACGCACAAACAGTAGCAGTAGCAACACCATGTTGTCCAGCACCAGTTTCGGCAATAATTTTGGTTTTGCCCATTCGTTTTGCTAAAAGTGCTTGACCAATTGCATTGTTGATTTTATGCGCTCCTGTATGATTCAAATCTTCACGCTTTAATAAAATATTGGTGTTATATTTTTTTGAAAGATTTGGTGCAAAATACAATGGACTTGGACGTCCAACATAATCTTTTAGTAATAAATTAAATTCGTTTTTGAATTCGTCTGTATCGACATATTTTGCTAAAGCTTCTGATAATTCTTCACAATTATGATGTAATAATTCCGGAATAAATGCTCCTCCAAATTCACCATAAAAACCTTTTTCGTCAACTTCGTATTTCATTTTGTTTCTTTTTTAATTTTGCTCAATTCGTCCATCAATTGTATCGATAAACTGTTTTACTTCGTCAGTTTTTTTTATTCCTGGTGCTGACTCAAAACCACTATTGATATCAAATCCAATACATCTCGGATGTTGAAAATTTTTCAAGATCAATGCATCCTCAAGAGTTATTCCGCCACTTAATAAAAAGGGTGTTGATAACTGATAGTTTGTTAACAATTGCCAATCAAATTTCTTTCCTGTTCCACCATAATTAATTGATTTTGTGTCAAAAACAAAACCGTCAACAACTTGTTGATAAGTGGTTAATTGTTGAAAATCTTCAATCGATTTTATACCAACAGCTTTCCAAATTTTAAAGTCCAAAAAGCTTTCATCAGTTAGTAATCGTTGATGTTTTTGATTGATTAATTCTTCACAAAAGTTTGCTGTTTCATCACCATGTAATTGGACAACATCTAATTTATATTGTTCAACTTTTTCGAGAATATTTTCGATGAATTCATTCACGAAAACGCCAACTTTTTCTGCATTTGGAAAAACTTCAAAAATAGATTCGTCTTCTATAAATCGTTTTGATTTTGGATAGAAAATAAATCCAACATAATCAGGTTCGATTGCTGCAATTTCTTTGAAATTTTCTACGTTATTATTTCCGCAAACTTTTACTTGAAAGCGTTTCATTTAGATTCTTTTACGAATTGTTCAAATGCTAAACAAGGATTTTCAGCTTTCATAAAATTTTCACCAATCAAAAAAGCTTGAAAACCAGCTTGTCTTAATTCTTTTACTGTTTTAGGATCAGAAATTCCACTTTCCGCAACTTTGATTAAATCGGTTGGTAACTGTTTCAAGATTTGTTTTGATTTCTCAATATCAACTTCAAAATTTTTCAAATTACGGTTGTTAATTCCAATTAAATCAATGAATTCATTTACTTTTTCCAATTGATCTTCAGAATGTAATTCTAGCAAAACTTCTAACCCAATTTCTTTAGCTGTTTTCGATAAATGATAGACTTCATCTTTCGTCAAACATTCTGCAATCAACAACATTAAATCCGCACCAATTGCTTTTGTTTCATAAACTTGAAATTCATCAACAATAAAATCTTTGCGTAAAACTGGAATATTCAAAACTTCTTTTGCTTGATTCAAATCATCAAAACTTCCACCAAAAAATTGTTCATCTGTCAAAACAGAAACCACAGAAGCACCAAATTTCTCGTAACCCGAAACGACTTCTTTTACGTTTGCATCTTTGTTGATAAAACCTTTTGAAGGTGATTTTCGTTTAAATTCTGCAATAATTCCAGATTTTGATTCATCTAAAATAGAAACTTTTGCAGATTTTACAGGAAGCAAGAAATTTTCTGAATTTCTAAAACTTTCGATTGATTGAGTTTTCTGTTTTTCTAAAATTTCAACACGTTTTTGCGCGACAATTTCGTCTAATATCGTTTTCATGGTTTCATTAATTTTTGGAATACATTTAATGCTTTTTTACTGTCTAAACTTTCGTTCGCAATCGCTACACATTCTATTAAATCTTTGTTTGGATAAATTGTTTTAAGCGCTAAAGCAGCGTTTGCTAACACAACTTCTTTTTGTGCTTTGGTTGAATTTCCTTCTAAAACGCTCAAAAATATTTTAGAATTTTCTTCGATTGATTTTCCGCCTTTTATCTCATCAGGTTGAAGAATACTTAAACCAAAATCTTTACTTTCTAAAACAAATTCACCCGAATTATTGTACACTTTTGTAGGCGATGTCAACGAAATTTCATCATAACCAGCCAACGCAGTTGAAATCGAATATCGAATGTTTGAATTTTGCATTACATAATGATATAATCGAGCAGTTTTAACATCGTATGTTCCTAAATTTTGAAATTCTGGTTGAACAGGATTCACTAAAGGTCCCATTAAATTGAAAAATGTTTTTACCGCCAAACCTTTTCTAATCGGAGCAACTTTAGCTAAAGCCGGATGAAAAAGAGGTGCATGTAAAAAAGTAATCCCAACTTTGTCGAATTCACGTTTTAGTTTATCTTGATTAACAGAAAATTCGTAACCAAAATTATCCAACATATTCGAAGAACCGCTCACAGAGGACGCTCCATAATTTCCTTGTTTGATAATTTTTTCACCAGCTCCGGCCAAAACAAAACAGCTCAATGTAGAAATATTGAAGGTGTCTTTTCCATCTCCACCCGTTCCTACAACATCAATCGCTTGTTTTGGTAAATTTATTTTTATGCATAAATCTAATAACGCTTGACGATAACCTTTTAATTCCTCTAATGTAATATTACGCATATTAAAAATGGTTACAAAAGAAGCTAATTCAACAGCTGAATATTTTTCTTCCGAAATTTCCACCATAATTTGATACGCTTCATCTTCGCTCAAGGTATAATTTTCGAATAATAAATTTAATAATTTTTTCATAGTCTTAAGCCTCTAACCAATTTTTAATCATCTCATCTCCAAGTGGCGTCAAAATAGATTCTGGATGAAACTGAACACCACGAACATCGTAGGTTTTATGACGCAAAGCCATTATTTCTCCTTTTGGACCAACTGCTGTAATTTCTAATTCTTCAGGAAAATATTCGTTCGAAACTACCCAAGAATGGTAACGTCCAACTTCTATTTTTTTTGGTAAATTATGGAATAACACTTCGTCTTTTATCACTTCAATTGTTGATTCAACTCCGTGAAAAACTTCTTGTGTATTTAATAATTTTCCACCAAAAACCTCTCCAATTGCTTGTTGTCCTAAACAAACACCAAAAATAGATTTTGTTGTAGCATATTTCTCAATGATTGGTTTTAATAAATTGGCTTCATCAGGAACTCCTGGACCTGGAGAAAGTAATATTTTATCATAATTATTTACCTCTTCCAAAGTAATTCCATCATTGCGAACGACGGTAATATCATCGGCGAATTTCTTTAGCGAATGCACTAAATTATAGGTGAAAGAATCGTAATTATCGATAACTAAAATTTTCATAGTTTATAGGTTTTGAGCGATTTCTATTGAGCGACGAAGCGCTCCTAATTTATGATTGACTTCTTGTAATTCATTTTCTTCGACCGATTTGGAAACAACTCCAGCACCAGCCTGAAAATATAAGGTATTTTGTTTGCTGACGAACGTACGAATCGCAATCGCCATATTGATATCTCCGTTAAAACCTAAATAGCCAATTCCACCACCATAAACGCCACGATTTTGATTTTCGTAACCGTCTAACAATTCCATTGCTTTGAATTTTGGTGCACCAGAAAGTGTTCCAGCAGGAAAAGAATCTGCAAAAACTTTCATTGTATTCACGCTAGGATTCAATTGCGCAGTTACTTTCGAAACCATGTGAATCACATGCGAGAAATACTGAATTTCTTTGTATTGCGCAACTTTTACATCAGTAGAATTTCGACTCAAATCATTTCGAGCCAAATCGACTAACATCACATGCTCTTCGTTTTCTTTAGGATCAGCGATTAATTTTTCGGTTAATTCTTTGTCCAAAGTTGGACTTCCAGTTCTACGAACCGTTCCTGCAATTGGATGAATTTCTGCATGATTATTATTGATGATAATTTGCGCTTCTGGTGAAGAACCGAAGATTTTATAATTTCCGTAATCGAAATAAAACAAATAAGGCGAAGGATTTACCGAACGTAAAATGCGGTAAACATTGAATTCATCACCCGAAAATTTTTGTTTGAATTGACGAGAAGGAACAATCTGAAAGACATCTCCACGAAAACAAGATTGTTTACATTTTGTCACCATTTCTTTGAATTCGTCATCCGTTAAATTCGATTGAATTTCACTTTCCACATTAAATGGATATTCAACAATTGATTTGTTATAAACAACACTTTTTATTTCAGAAAATTTAGAAATTGTTTGTTCATTTTGATATTCGATAAATTGAATTTCATTGTGAAAATGATTGAAGACCACAATATTTTGATAGAACGAATATGAAAATTCTGGGATCGTTGCTTCATTTCCTTTTGCCGAAAATTTTACTGTTTCGAAATGTGGAATAGCGTCCCAAGCAATGTATCCAAACAAACCATTTACAGGTAAATCTTCTCCATTTTGAATCATAAACTGACTTGTAAATTCTTTGAATTTTTCTGTCAATTCTTGACTATTCAACGCATATTCTTTTGTTTCTCCATTTACATACGTTTCATTTACCATTCCGTTTGTAACCTTAAAAGTTGCGATCGGATTAAGGCAAATAAAAGAGTTAGCATCTGTCTTCGAATGATAGTCAGAACTCTCTAATAATAAGGTATTTGGATAAATATCTCGAAGTTTCAAATAAAGCTGAACAGGAGTCGTTAAATCCGCTAAAACAGTTTCTTTCTGTATATTAAAAGTTAAATTCATTTGTTAAATATTTAGGTTTAGAGCACAAAAAAAGGCTTGTCGGTTACGACAAGCCTTTTCTACATATAACTGCATAGAGGTCTTACGAACCAACGTTTTGTTGTCCGATATTCCACCACCAGTTATTTGTAAATAATGTTTTCATTGTGACAAATTTAGAAAGGATTTTGAATTGTACAAATTATTTTTTGATAAATTTTGAAATTGTTTTTCCTTTCTCATTTTCAACTTCTACAACATAGATTCCTTTTGGAAAACTATTTGTATCAATTGTAATTTTCTTTTTATTTGATACGTAAGATTCAATTATTTTTCCAGTTAAATCAATAATTTTAATTGAATTTTTGTTTGTATCAGTTTCTATATTTAATATATCTACAACTGGATTTGGATAGATTTTAACATCAGATTTAGTTAAATTATTTGTCGATAAAGTTCTTTCGCAAGGCTCTGTTGAGGTTGTAAGATTGTAAGGAATATCAGTTTGAGTTGTATTATTATAATAAGTTTCTCCAAAAGTCTGTTTGAATTTATTTACATCATCAACAATAATAAGTGGATTATCAGTGTCCTTTAAGTCTAAATTAAAATATGTATAATTAGTTAAAGATTTATTTCTGTAATCAATTGTTTTAGGAGAATTCCCTGCTACATACAAATAGATATCGTGATCATTACAAATATTTAATATTCCATCTAACTTATTTGGAATATTTGTTTTGATATTCTCAAAGCCAAAATACTTTAATAATGTTACATTTGGATCGGGATGTGTTAAATTAAAAAGTTTATTGAATTTGTTTGTTACATCCATTTCAACTGGAACATTCCAAAAATCTATCCAACTTAGGTTTGTTAATTTATCAAATTCTTTATCAAATTTAATTCTTGGTGTTTTTAAAACATTTGTATTATAATTATTAGCAAATCTATTTAACATTAAAGATTCTAAATTAATATTATTACTAAAATCAATTTTCGGAAATAGTTCATCATCGATATATTCTATATACAAGTTTTTTAGATTAGTTAGTTTGTTAATATTAACAGGAATTTTACTTACAGAAATATTTAAATACTCAAGATTTGTTAATTTTTCAACTCCATTTGGTAAAGAATAATCTTCTGGATGTAAATCAACTAATTGAGCTGGATCATATTTATAAGTTAATTTTTTTAGATTATTTAAATTCTGTAAGTCAAGATTTTTTTTATTTGCATCATAAAAAAATAAAGTTAAATTTTCTAAACTATTAACTTTCTCAAGAGGTTCCAATCCATCAATTTTATTTTGTCTAATTTCAAAAGATTGAAGATTTTTTAAGTTGCTAAAAGTTGTAGGAAGTTGAAGTTGATTTGTTCTAATTACTAAACTTTTTAAATTCGTTAAATTAGATATTTGAGTAGGTAAAATATTAAATCCGTTATAACTTTCTAAAACAATTTCTTCCAAGTTTTGAGAGTTACTCAAATTTGAAGGAAAGTTTTCAAAGCTACCTATCTGCGTGAATACTTTAAGATTAGGTAAATTACTAAAGAAATCATTATTCAAATCTCCTCTAAAACCTTCAATCGTTAATTTTTCTAATGAATCTTTAAAGCTTGAAAAATTATAATTATAGATATACTCATTATTTGAATTAAAAGGACTTATGCTAAAGTCTTTAATTTTATACTGAGTAGTAGACTCTAAAGTTGAATAGACTTCTCCATCGATTTTTAAAGAATGTAAACCTAAAGTATTCAAATTATTCAGGTTCTTAATCTTATCTAGATTAAAAACTTGTAATTCAACAGATTTGCTAATACCGCCTTTAAAGGAGAATGTTGTTAGATTTATTAAATTACTTAATTCATGAAAATCGATTTGATACGTATTTTTAAATTCAGTTGTTTTAAAATTAGCACTTGCAGAAATTATCAAACTTTCTGACAAGTTAAATTGTTTTATTTCATTAGTGATATTAATAGTCTTAGAGTCTGTATTTTGATTCTGAGTAATATCAAAATTACTTATCTTTAAATTAATTAACTTTTCTTCACCATTTATAAATTTGAAATTAACATAAGAGCTAGATTCACTTGACGTATTAGGCTTTTCTGGTAATTCATAAATCCTTTTAGGATCCTTTTGTAGCTTTTGTAGTAAAGAAAGATATGCCTCTCTATCTGTATTAAACTGTCCAAAACTATTTGTTGCAAGAATTAATGCAAATAAAAATAAAATTTTTTTCATAAGTAATATTGTATTAATCAGGTATCAAATATAATTTAAAGAATTGAAAGTATTTACTAAATTTGGATAGTAATAAAAACACAAACAAAATGGAATATAATTATAACAATCTGATTGTTGAAGTAGAAAATAAAATTGCATTAGTTACCTTAAATCGTCCAGAAGCGTTAAATGCATTAAATAAAGATTTATTAGATGATATTTCTAATTTTTTTACAAATGCAGATTCTGACTCAGATATTCGAGTAATTATTTTAACAGGTTCTGGTGAAAAATCTTTCGTTGCTGGAGCGGACATCAAAGAATTCGCTAATTTTGATGGTCATCAAGGTGAACAGTTAGCTGCAAAAGGACAAGAAAATGTTTTTGATAAAATAGAAAACTCTAAGAAACCTGTTATTGCAGCAGTTAATGGTTTTGCTTTAGGAGGAGGATTAGAATTGGCGATGGCGTCTCATTTTCGTATTGCATCAACTAATGCAAAATTAGGATTACCTGAGGTTACATTAGGTTTGATTCCAGGTTATGGAGGCACACAACGTTTGCCCAAATTAATAGGGAAAGGTCGTGCAATGCAGGCAATTATGACAGCAGATATGTTTACAGCTGAGCGTGCGTATGAAATTGGTTTAGTGAACGAAGTTGTGGAACAAGTAGAATTAATCAATCGTGCGAAAGAAATTGCGACTAAAATTTCTAAAAATTCTTCTGTAGCGATTCGTCATGCGATTCGAGCGATTAATGCATCGGATAAAGACAATGGTTTTGAAGTTGAAATTGAAAGTTTTGGAAATTTATTTGACGAAGAAGATTTCAAAGAAGGAACAATTGCTTTTATTGAGAAAAGAAAACCTAATTTTAAGTAAATTTTAATTTAAAATAGTTCATATAAAAGCTTCAAGATTACTTGAAGCTTTTTAATTTTACATCATGAAAAAAATAGTTGTTGGATTCATTTTGATGATGAGTTCCATTGTGTTTTCACAAGAAATTTATCAAGTTATTGCACAGGAAGGTTTGACTGTTAGAACAAGTCCGAATGGAAAACGAATTGGTAAAATTCCGTACGGATATCCGGTTAAAATTTCTGAAAAAGGTGAAGCTTTTGCAATTAAAGATAATGGTAAAGCCAAAAGTGGAAATTGGGTAAAATTAGATGTTAGTTCATCTAAATTAATTCTTGATGAAGGGGTTAATGATTCTTCTGCTCAAGGTGATTTGTATGCGTTTAGTGGTTATTTGATTACGCAACAAAATTTTGTTAATCAATTCGAAACAGAAATTTCTACACATCCAGCTTTTAGCGAATTTTATTTAGCGACGGCTTACAAATGTTTTGCGATAAAAGGTGATTTTTTTGGTGATGGAATTGTTGATTATTTATATAGAATGATTGATACAAAGGGAAATATTCGTTTATTTATTGTGAATAATCAAAAAAAAGGAAGTCAAATTTATGGTTTGGGTGGAGCAAAAGATCCGTTCAAAATTACAAATTATGATTTCGGAACGTTGATGATGATTCCGAAAGGAACACCACTTTATTCGAATTACAAAGATGGAGTGAAACGAAATTTAAATGGTGTTTCTAAAAATGAAATCGTAACTTTAGATTATGATGCAATTTATGTGCATCAAGACAATGCGAAAGAAGGCGGTTTTATTTACCGAAAAGATGGTAAATGGAACTGGCTGAACCAAAAATAACCAACAACCAAAACAATGAAAAACTATTTTCTTTTATTCTTTATAGGAATTTCTTCTTATGTGTTTTCGCAAGAAACTTTTTACGTCACTGCACCAAGTGGCTTGGTTGTACGAAATAACCCAGATGGGACACGTTTTGGTAAGATTTCTTATGGATCTGCTGTAAAAGTTGAGAAAAAATTACAATCTTTTTCGGTGACAGATAATGGAAAAGTTGTTAATGGAAATTGGGTTAAAATTGAAGGAAATAATTCTCAAATTCAGTATGATGAAAATCTTACATCAGGTGTAGATACTAATAAAATGTATGCTTTCAATGGATTTTTGACTCCGAAGAATGAATTTATTAATCAAAGTGAAAAAATCATTGCAAAACATTCAGCTTTAAAAGATTATTATTTGGCAACTTCTTATGATGTTTTCGCGATAAAAGGAGATTTTTTTGGAGATGGAATAGAAGATGATTTATTTCGAATGATTGATCCAAATGGAAATGTTCGATTAATGATTATTAATCATCAACAAAATGGAAGTAAAATTTATAGTTTAGGCGGAACAAAAGATCCGTTTAGTATGGAAAATTACGGAATGCCAATTTTGTATAAAGTTGGAAAAGGAACACCTTTGTGGTCTAATTATGAAGATGATTTTAGAGAATTTAAAAGTGTCCCGAAAAATGAAATTGTCAAATTAAATTATGATGCAATTTACATTCATGAAGCAGAAGCTTGTGGAGGTGGATTTATTTTTTGGAAGAATAATAAGTGGAATTGGTTACAGCAAGAATAAAAATTAATAAAAATAATTATGCAAAATATAGAGGGTAAAGTAGCTTATATAACGGGTGGAACAAAAGGTATTGGATTAGGAATTGCGAAATCGTTGGTAGAAAGTGGTTTGAAAGTAGCAATTTCTGGACGAAATATTGATGATGTTGAAAAAGCACGTCATTATTTAGGAAATCAAAATGTATTGGCGATTCAGTCTGATGTTAGACATTTCGAAGATGAACAAAATGCAGTAGAACAAATTATTTCTGCGTTTGGACGTTTAGATATTGTGATTGCAAATGCTGGTTTAGGAAAATTTGCGCCAGTAGATGAACTTTCTTTAGAAGATTGGAATGCGATGATAGATACTAATCTGACAGGAGTTTTTCATACAATAAAAGCATCTGTTGAAGCACTAAAAGTTTCGAAAGGATATTATATTTCAATTGCTTCTTTGGCTGGAACAAATTTCTTTGCGAATGGAGCTGGTTACAATGCTTCGAAATTTGGAGTTGTTGGTTTTACACAGGCAGCGATGTTAGATTTGAGAAATTATGATATCAAATGTACAACGATTATGCCTGGTTCTGTAACGTCTAATTTTAATGATCATGTGCCAAATTCGGAGGATGGATGGAAAATTCAGCCCGAAGATTTAGGACAAATGGTAGTTGATTTGTTGAAAATGAATCCAAATGTTTTGCCAAGTAAAATAGAAGTTCGCCCTACGAAAACAAAATAATTTAAAGATCTCGATAAGAGATCTTTTTTTATGAAAAAAATATTTCGTAATTACCAATAGTTTACATAGTTTCGTGAAAAAATAAGAATACAATAAAGGTATTTTTTTAACGAGCACTTTTTAATGAGTTTTAAAAAATCAGTCAATCATTTTCGTCGTACAATTATGCGTCGATTAACAGGAGGAATAGGTGATGGTAATTTGCCAAAAGTAGACAAAGAAAAACCTCTTGAACTTAATAGAGTACTGATAAACAGACCTAATCAGCGTCTGGGAAATATTCTATTGATTACACCTTTGATTCAGGAAATTATCCGATATAATCCTGATGTTAAAATTGACTTATTTGTAAAAGGAAAGGTTGCTCCGATTATTTTTGAGAATTATCCTCAAGTTGATCAAATTATTGAATTACCTAAAAAACCTTTCAAAGAATTGATTCAATATGCTAAAGTTTGGCTAAAAATCAAGAAAAAGAATTACGATTTAGTGATTAATGTTGATAAAAATTCATCTTCAGGACGACTTTCAACTTCTTTTGCGAATTCTAAGTATAAAATTTTTGGGAATGAATTTGAAATGAATTCGAATCAAGAAATTCATATTCATCAAGCGCAATATCCAGTTTATGTGTTTAGAAAATTCTTAGAATTATTTAAAAATAAAGAAGGAAATTTAGATATTCCAACTCTAAATATTCAGTTAACAGAGCAAGAGTCTACGAAAGGAATAGAAATGTTAAATGAATTGATTCAAGATACTTCAAAGAAAACACTTGCATTTTTTACGTATGCAACTGGTGCAAAATGTTATGATGAAGAATGGTGGACAGAATTTTACAATTTATTTTATCCAAAATATTCGCAAGAATATAATCTAATTGAAATTTTACCTGTCGAAAATATTTCCATGTTAAATCATAGATTACCTACTTATTACAGTAAAGATGTGAGAGAAATTGCAGCCGTAATGAAAAGTTGCGAATTTGTGATTGCAGCCGATTCTGGTATGATGCATTTGAGTTGTGCAGCGCCTACAAAAACAATTGGTTTGTTTAAAGATCAAAGCTTCTTAGAGCGTTATAAACCTTATGGAATAGGAAATGCTGTAGTCTTGATTAATAATGAACATAAGGGTATTCTTGTTGAAGAAATGGATAAATTATTGGTTTAAAAAAAGCTGTTTTTTGTCATTAAATAAAGTGTGTATAGATTTGATACAAAATAAATTAGCTTCTTAAGAAATATTTTAATTTCGATGATTATTTCATAGCTTTGTCCTTTGAAATAATAAAAAAATGTCAACAGAGTTTACAATTATCATCCCAATTTATAATGAGGAAGATAACTTGATAAGATTGGAAGAAACTATGAATCAATATCTGTCAAAGTCAATAAAACAGACTGAAATTTTATTGATTAATGATGGTTCTAAAGATAAAAGTTTGGCTCTTATCAAAGAGATTTGTAGTAGAAATCAAGCTTTTCATTATATTTCTTTTGACAAAAATTATGGCTTATCTGCTGCTATAAAAGCTGGTTTTGACACAGTAAAATCTAAATGGGTTGGTTATATCGATGCGGATTTACAGACAGATCCAGAAGATTTCAATAAATTATTAGCGTTAACTGATCAATTCGATTTGGTGACTGGCGTTCGAGCAGATCGCAAAGATTCTTTCGTGAAAAACATGTCATCTAAAATTGCCAATTCTATTCGTAGAGCATTTACTAATGACGGAATGGATGATACGGGTTGTCCATTAAAAGTTATAGATGCTGAAAAAGCGAAAAAAATTCCAATGTTCAAAGGATTGCACCGATTTTTACCAGCTATGATTTTATTACAAAACGGAACAGTTACTCAAGTTCCTGTCAAACATTTTCCACGTATCGCAGGCGAATCAAAATTCAATCTATGGAACCGTTTATTAGGTCCTTTAATGGATTGTTTTGCATTTGTTTGGATGAAGAAAAAATACATCAATTATAAAATTCAAGAAGGAGCATAATGCCAAATTGGGTTATCATCAGTATTGGTTTTCTTGCGCAAGCACTTTTTTCGAGTCGTCTTATTTTACAATGGATTGTTTCTGAAAAGAATAAGAAAGTTCTTACACCAAAATTATTTTGGGAAGTTAGCTTGTTTGCCTCTGTTTTGCTATTTTTATATGGTTATTTGCGTCATGATTTTTCGATTATGTTGGGACAAACATTGACGTATTATATCTATATCAGAAATATTCAACTACAAAATCATTGGAAAGAATTTCCGAAAATAGCACGCATTTTCTTGTATATTTTTCCTGCATTAATTGTTTTATATGGTTTCAATAACGGAATTTTTGATGTAGATTTATTATTCAAAAACGAAAAAATTCCGATGTGGCTTTTATCTTTAGGAGTCGTATCTCAGGTACTTTTCACATTTCGTTTCGTCTATCAATGGATTTATTCCGAACGAAAACACGAATCGCAATTACCAATGGGATTTTGGGCTATTAGTTTAACAGGATCATTGTTGATTTTAACTTACGCGATTATTCGAAAAGATCCCGTTTTATTTGTTGGTCATTTTATGGGATTTATCGTTTATGCGAGAAATATATTAATCAAACGAAAAGAAAAAAATGGTTCAGTGGATTAAGCAAAATTCAGTTTTATTTTTAATCATCGTAACAATTTTGATGTTGTTTGTCAATCTTGGCGTTTTACAAACCAACATTATGGAAGCTCGAAACATTATTTCGGCGCGAGAAATGGTACACGATGGAAATTGGATTTTTACTACTCTTAACGGTTTACCTCGTTATGAAAAGCCTCCTTTACCAACTTGGATTACAGCTGCTTTTGGAAGTGTTTTTGGTTTCGAAAACTTTTTTTGGTTACGCATTCCAGTTGTTTTAATTACCATTTTATTGGTCGTTTGGTTTTATAAAACATTAACGCATTTCGATTTAACAAAACACCAAGTTGTTAATTCTTCATTGGTTTTAATTACTTCATTTTACGTGTTTTTCTCTGGAAGAGACAACAATTGGGACATGTACACGCATAGTTTTGTGATGGGAGCGATATTGTTTTTGGTAAAAGAATTTCAATCATCAAAATTTAATTTATTCAACTTTATTGCTGCATTTTTCTTGTTAGGATGCTCAATTATGAGCAAAGGTCCAGTTTCGTTGTATGCGTTATTTTTACCGTTTTTAATTGCTTATTTTATTGTTTATAGATACAAATTAGGAAGAAATTTAGGAATCACAATTTTAACGATAATATTAGGTTGCGTTGTAGGATTTGCATGGATGATGTATGTTAAATATTTTGATGCAGAACATTTTTTAGCTGCTTCTCAAAAAGAAGTAAATAATTGGCATAGTTACAACACTCGCCCAATTTATTACTATTGGAGTTTCTTTACACAATCTGGTTTATGGACAATTCCGGCTTTGGTAAGTTTGATTTATCCTTATCTCAAAAGTAAAGTTGCAAACAAAAAAGCTTATCAATTTGCTTGGTTATGGACAATTTTATCAGTGGTTTTATTATCTGTAATTCCAGAAAAAAAATCAAGATATTTATTACCAGTTTTAATTCCATTAGCGATGAATATTGGCTTTTATATTGAATATTTACGATTAGAATTCAAAAATTTATCAAATAAAACTGAACGATATTTTACCAATTTTACGTTTGGTTTATACGGAATAATAGGAATTGCGATTTCAGTTGGTGTTTTTATTTACACAAAAGATCGTTTATCAGAATTTTTAGTTTGGTCGATTCCTTTTGCTGTTGTAGGATTAATTTTAGGAATCTCAATTCTCAAAGGATTAAAGATAAAATCATTCGAACAGATATTTTACTCAACTATTTTATTGATGTGCTCGGTTGTTGCGTTTGGATTTCCACTTTCTAAATTAACTTTTTCCGAAGAGTTTTATTCTTCTGCCAAAAATTTAAAGAAATTAGAACAGCAAAATCAAATTAAAACATACGAATGGCAAAGTTTTGTTCCTGAAATAGTGTTGGATTATGGGACTTCAATTTCTGCAATTAGCGATGGCAAGAAAACTATTTTCCCGAAAGAAGAGAAATTTGGAATGTTAGCAAGTCCGTCAGATTCTACTTTTTTTGCGGATCATTTCAATAATTACTCAATCAAAAAAATTGGTGCGGTCGATTTGAATCATTCTTCAAAAGATCAAAAAAATTATAATGATCGTATTCAAAGAAATTATTATTTGATTCAAAAAAAGTGATTAAATTTCGAGTAAAATTTTTAGCTTAAATTTTCGTTATTCTAATAAAATCTTTTGCAGTTTCGGATTCTATTTTTTCTATGTTTTTGGTTAGTGAACAGTTTTGTTTTTGCTCAACATTTTGGGTGGAAAAATCCTAATTTTAGACAAGATTCTGTTCAACTTTCTGATACGATAAAGCTTACAAATAAAGGGATTTTATCCGAAAAATTTCAAGTTTTAGATTCGACAGGAAATCCAATTTCAAAAGAATTTTATACGATAAATTTTGAACGAAACGAAGTTTATTTCAATTCTTCAATAGCCAAACAAATGGTGAAAATTCAGTATTTTGTTAATCCAAAATTAGCCGAGTCTGTTTTTTATGCCAAAAATCCGAATATCATTGTCAACGATGCAAAACCAGTTGATATTTTTCATCAAATAGAACCGAATTCTAAACAAGCGAACAAAGATGTTTTTGATGGTTTGAATAGCAAAGGTTCGATGGTTCGTGGAATTCGTTTTGGAAACAATCAAAGTGCGTCTGTGCAATCTTCGTTAGATTTGGAATTGTCAGGAAAATTATCAGATGATATTACGGTAAATGCAGCAATTGCGGATAATAATGTGCCAATAGAATCAGATGGTTACACGCAAAATCTGCAAGAATTTGATAAAGTTTACATCGAGTTAGCGAGTAAAAATTCAAAAATTCGAGCTGGTCATATTGATATTAATACGAATCAAGAACGAGATTTTTTCAATCCCTTTAATCAAAAAGTAACTGGTTTACAATTATCAACTCAGTTGAAAGGAGAAAAATCCTTGACCAATATTTTTGCTTCTGGAAGTATTACACGAGGCGAATTTATGCGCGTTAATTTTGTTGGACAAGACGGAAATCAAGGTCCATACAGGCTTTCTGGGAAAAATAATGAATTGTATGTGATTATTATTTCGGGAAGTGAAAAAGTATATATTGATGGCGTTTTGTTGGAGCGAGGCGAGCAAAATGATTATGTGATTAATTACAATACGGGCGAAATTTCTTTTACTTCAAATCGATTGATTACCGCAAATACGCGAATTAATGTGGAGTATTTGTACAATTCTCGAAATTATTCACAAGTTTTACTTTATGGCGGAGCTGAATATGAATTGGAGCGATTAAAATTGTCAGGTTTTTTCTTTTCTCAAGGAGATTCGAAAAATAATTCACTTGGAAATGATTTGACAGATGCTGAAAAGCAAATTTTGGCAAATGCAGGAAATGATCCAGATAAAATGTACACTGTTTCTGCTGAGAAAACGACCTATGATTCGAATAAAATTTTGTATCGAAAAGTAAATCAAAATGGTTTAGATATTTTCGAATATTCGACGGATCCAAATGATGAATTGTATCAAGTGGCTTTCACGTATGTTGGAGCTAATCAAGGAAATTACCGACAAATAAATGCGAATCAGAACGGAAAAGTCTTTCAATATAACGAAGCAATTGCTGGCGTTTTACAAGGTGATTATGAACCAATAAAACAATTAATTTCCCCTAAAAAAATACAGATTTATACGTTGAATGGTCAATATCAATTGAAAAATAATGGAAATATTGGTTTTAATTTTGGTTTGAGTAATTATGATCAAAATTTATTTTCATCGATTGATGATCAAAATAATTCTGGTTTAGCAACTCGTGTTTATGGTGAAAAAACATTTTCTTTCAAAAATTGGAAAATTACACCTTATGCTGAATGGAATTTTATCAACAAAAATTATAAAAGTGCCGAGCGTTTACGAGCTGTTGAATTTGCTCGAGATTTTAATTTGGATCAAGAATTAAGTGGTGTTAATCAGAATTTTATTACGACGAAAATTAATTCATCTTGGAAAGAAAAATTTACTGCACAATATAAATTCGATTATCTTGAAAATACTGGTTTGTACAAAGGTTTGAGAAATCAACTTGATGCGAATTATAAAACTGAAAAAGACGAAATCGTTGCGCAAGCAAATATTTTATCAACAAAAGCAACGCTTCAAAATACCAATTTTGCGCGTTATATGGTAGATGGAAAACGAAAAATTGGAAATAAATTTTGGGTTGGAGCGAGAGTTTGGGGCGAAAATAATGACATGGATGATTTGACAAAAAATCAAAAATCAGATTTGAGTTTTAAATGGAATGAATTTCAGTTGAAAGGAGGTTTTGCAGATTCGATAGGTCATAAAATTGATTTAACAGTTTATCAACGTCAAGATGATTCGGTTCGTTTAGGAACTTGGCAAAATATTCAACAAAGTAAAGGCGCTATTTTTAATTCAACTTTAATTCAAAAACAAAATCATCAATTGAGTTTAAATTTCCATTATCGACGAGTTAATTATCAATTTTTAGATGCGCCGAACGAAGATTTTATGACAGGAAGCGTAAAGTGGTACAAAGCTTTTTTCAATCAAGGTTTACAATTAAATGTAGATTATGAAGTGGGAAGTGGAGTAGAACCGCAGCGTGAGTTTCAGTACGTAAAAGTTTCGGATGGAATGGGAATTTACAAATGGACGGATTATAATGGCGATGGAATTGAGCAAATTGATGAGTTTGAAGTGGCTGAATTTATCGATCAGGCAAATTATATTCGCGTTTATACGAATACAATTGAGTATTTGAAAACTAATAAAAATCAATTCAATTTTACGTTGCGTTTTCGTCCAAAACAAGTTTTTAATACCGAAAATGAATTTTGGAATCGTTGGATGTTTCAACAAAATATTTCTGCAAGTAATTCGTTACGTAAGGAGGGAACTACATTAGAGTGGAATCCTTTTACGAATTCTGCTCAAATTTTAGGCAAAACAAGAAGTATTCGTTCGTCGATTTTCTTTAATCAAGGAATACAATATAAATGGTCATCGAATTTTATTTATAATCAACAACAATCCCAAACGTATGTTTATACAGGTTCTGAATACCGTGATTCGGACAGTTATTTGTTGCAAATACGTTATAAGATTTTGCAAGATTTAATCGCAAGTTTCGATACCGAATATATGGTGATTAACAGCGATTCAGAATTATTTTTGAGTAGACGATATAAGTTAAATAATCTTCGTTTATCACGAAAAATCACTTATCAAACAGAAAAAGATCTAGTTGCGTCGTTATTTTATAATTATCAAAATAAGAAAAATGTTTCGGGTGAAGAACAATTAAATCAGTCGGATTTAGGAACAGAAATTCAATGGAATAGTTCGGATAAAATGAGTTTGTTGGGAAGTTTTAGTTTTATCAATAATAAATTTATCGGAAATCAAGAATCTGTTGTTGGAAATCAAATGATGGAAGGTTTACGTGCTGGAAATAATTTTGTTTGGCAGTTGCAAATTCAACGACAAATCACAAGTTTTTTGCAATTGAATATTTCGTATGATGGACGAAAAACTGAAGAAAATAAGCCAATACATACGGGAAGTGTACAAGTGCAGGCGAGGTTTTAAAATAATAAAAGACGATTTCAAAAATCGTCTTTTATTATTTTTTTTACATTCTGTTTACTTCATCAGAGTTCCCTGTTTCTCGGTTTTTAACAGATAATTTGTTGCTTCCGAATTTATAATTGATTCCAATTCGAATACTTTGCATATCCCATACATTTGCAAATTTTTGTATTACTCCATTATTATTTTGAGACAAGTGTTCTTGTGCTTTAAAAATATCTGTAGCATTCAAGCTTAATTCTAATTTTTTGTCGAAGATCAAATATTTGAATGAAAGATTAAATCTTGCATAAGGTTTTAGTGAATAATTTTGAAATGTTTCACCAAAATTTTGAAAGTAAAGCAAGTTGACAAATAACGTTTTCTTTTCGTTCAGCGTGAAGTCATTTGATGTAAATAAAGAGCTCGACCAGCCTTTGAAACGTTGTGTGGAAATTGCTACATTAGAACTTGAATAACTTACTTGAAAAGTAGAGGTACTTGTCCACCATTTTGTAGGATTAAATGTTAAACTTTGCGTCACGCCAATTTCGTCAGAATCTACAAAATTCATCCAAATAAAGGCATTGTTTTGCGTATTAGGATCAATAATAGAAGCTTGATTAACACCGTTTCTCAAACTCGAAAGGTAAACTCGTGTATCTAATTTTTTATACGTAAAAGTCAACTCAAAGTTATGTGTAAAAGCTGGTTGTAAAAAAGGATTTCCTTCATTATAAGTGTATTCGTTTTCAATCATTCTGAAAGGATTTAAACTTTCATAATTTGGACGATTGATTCGACGCGAATAATTAAATCCAAGCGAAGTTTTGTCATTAAACGTGTGTAACAAATAGAAACTTGGGAATAATTTTATATAATCAGTTTTATTGGTTTGATTTTTCTCTCTCGAAAATCCTTCGGTTTGTGTAGCTTCTAAACGCAGGCCAGCTTGCATTTGCCATTTTTCTCCAAACTTTTTGTTTCCAGAAACATAAACCGCTTCGTTTTTTTCTTTGTATTTGAAAAGATTTGATAGATCAGTGTCAAATGTATAATCTAAGTTTTCATTAGCTTCAAAAGCTTCAATCAGATTGTTTGATTTTGTCTGCGAAATTCTTGCACCAAAACTCAAATTAATGGTTTTCATAGGAAATTCAACATCTATTTTACCAGATAAATTCTCAATTCTATTATCCAAGTTACTTTTTCCTCCGAAGAAAGTATTGTTTATCTCATTACTATTATTATCAAATTCTTTTGAAGAAAAATTACGATTCATTGGAGAAGTATAATTTGCATAATCTGCGTCAAAAGAAATCTTTTTTCCCAGCGAATCAATTTTATATTCTGAAAATAGATTAATCAAAATTTGATTGGTCTTTTGATTTGAGAAAGAATTTCCACGATTTGTTTTAATGATTTGATTCAAATTATTTTTGAAGAATAATTGTTGTGGATTTTCAGAATCAGCCTTACCGTTATTAATTGAAAGTTTAGTTCCAACAGACCATTTATCAGTTAATTTATAATCAACAGCCAAATTTCCACCAATGTATTTGTAAATATAATCTGTATACGAAACACTGTGACGACGATTATCAGTAAAAAATAATTCGTTATCCCAAGTTCTCAAAAATCGACGATCGCCAATATTCATAGAACTTTGAATTGTCCACTTCTTTTTTTGAAGATTGTATGCAGCATTAAATCTTTCTGTGTTGCGCAAAGAACGTTGATAAGAACCTCCGATATTTGCATTCCAACTATCTTTTTTGATTCGCTTCGTTACAATGTTGAGAATTCCACTATTTCCTTCGGCTTCATATTTTGCTGGTGGAGTTGTAATTACTTCTATTTTCGAAATATCACTTGCGCTCATACTTTCTAAGTAATTTGCCAAATCGGTTTGTGACATATAAGTTGGTTTATCATCAATCAAAACCATTACAGAATTTTTTCCTGAAATTGCAATTGCATCACCTGCTACATTTAGTCCAGGTGTTACACGTAAAACGTCCATCGCAGTTCCTCCTGCTGCTGAAGTAGAGTTTTCTACATTGAAAACAAACCGGTCAATTTTGCGCTCCATTACTTTTTTCTGTGCATCAACTACCACTTCTTTTAAATTTGTTGAAGTTTTTATCTCGATTCTTCCTAGATCTATTGGTTGTTGTAAAATGATTTCTTTCTGAAAAACAACTTGTTCAAAATAGATAACTTCTAATTGATAAGTGTCTAATTTTGTATCAATACTGAATTGACCAACTTCATTTGTTGTAAGATTAATGATTGTGTCCTGATTAGAAAGACTAATATCTAAATAAGGAACTGCTTGGTTATTTTCGAAAAATTCACCTTTTAATTCGTAAGTCTGTGCAGATATAATAACCGAACATAATAAGAAAGAGAGTTGAATAAATGTTTTCATCTTGTATTAATTTTAAACAAATATTCGGATAGTTGGCCGTATTTCATTTATGTTATCGACGAACCCGGATAGATTATCGACGAATTAGATTAAAACCAAAAACCTCGAGAAATTTCTCGAGGTTTTTGGTTTAATTTATTTTTTCTTTATAATAAACAGGGTTTCCTTTTTCGTCGAAACCAATTATAGTTAATTGATAGTCTTTTGGTTTATCATTGTTGAAATAGTCTATTTCTGTACTTTCTCCTGACTCCGAATATAAATTTGGATTCCAAAACAAAGTACTTCTTATATCATTCGGGACATCGTTATAAAGTGATTCATAATCATCCAAGCTAAAATATGGTTGTGATTGATTATAACCACCAATTTGAATTAAATTATTTGGAATCATCGGAGTGTTGTCAATGGGAGTATCACTTCCTCGTTTCGAATAAATCGCAATTGCATTTCCAAGCAAACCAGCACCTTTAAAAATCTTTACCATTGCAATATCTCGTACATTGATGCTACTTAGATTGTCCGAATTCATTTTCATTTCGTTCCAATAAATTGCAACTTCAGAATTTCTGATTTTTGGAACTCCATTAGAAACTGTTAATCCAGGAACTCTTCCAGCTAAAAAATCAACAATATTAGTATAACTTTCAATTGGTTGCGATTCATTTACAAAATCAATAACGGTTTCATTCATACTTTGAAACATTCCACTACTTAATTCATTATTCAGTTTCTCAGTTTTTGAATTTTTATCTGCTTTCACTACAACTTCTTTCAAACGGATACTTTTGTCATTGATGATTTTGATGTTATGCTTATATGTATTCTGTTTTTCGACTTCCTCTTTATTCGCAGTTTCTTCTAATAAATAAGGTGTTGCAGGCAGTTTAGCTTTATAACTTGTACTTTTATAATTTGGTACAACAGACAAGGTTAGATTGCTATTGTTGGCTGGTTTTCCATTTTCTGAATTCAAGAAATAGTTCATCGCCATTGGACCATAATAATACAGATTATTCATTTCGAAATTACCTTCATAATCGGTATCAAGCGTTGCAAACTCTTTTCCATTATTCTGCATTTTGTAAATAATACTCAAAGAAGCATTGTTCAATTCTCTTCCGTTATTATAGGCTTTTATTTTGTAAGAAAGATATCTACGATCGTTGTCAATCGTTGGTTTTACGATATTTCCAACTACTAAATCTTCCCAATTGAATCTTTTCCATTTTTCTGTAATCAGAAGTGCATCCAAGTTTTCTGAGAATTCATTATTTTTAAAATATTGTGTTGGATGATTAATTTTCGAACTAAAATCTCGCGTCAACAACATCGCAGAAATTAAATTATCGTCATCATTGTTTTTTTGGTTTTTGATAACAGCTGAAAAATTAATTTCTTCAGGATATTTTATTTTAATTGTATTTAATTCTCGCGGATTAGTTGTTGTTTCGAAAGAAATTTCGGGTTTTTTGTACAATTCTTTTGGATTGATAAAAATCAAACGATTGGCAACTTGCATATCATTTGCATCAAAAATAGCAATGTTCAAAACGCCTTTATCATTATCTAAAACTTCTTTTGGAACATAAGTCGAAACTGATTCAACGCTTTTTACAATTTGAGAACTCATCACAAGTTCATTATTGATTGTTCCAAGAATTTTATGATTCAACAAAGGATTTTCTTGGTTGATACTTTTTAATTGTATCACAATATCTTTACTATTTCGAACAACTTTCAAGAGAATTCCATCTTTTTTAGCTTCAGGTAAATCAATAATCTGCTGATTTCCTTTTTCGTCATTCAATTGTACTTGATAAGATTTTCCCTCATCAGCTCTCAATGCAAAAGTTGCAACGTTTTCATCTAGATTATCAAATGTTATAATTTTGTTGATTGGATTATTTTTTTCGAAAACAAAACCATTCCATTTTTTTGGTAAATCTCCATCTGATTTTAATCTTACAGCAAATTTAGTTGTCTGATTTTGAATAAAATTTCCACCTTCCGCAAAAGCTTTAGCATTCCATTTTAAATTTGGATTAGGAACAAGTTTTAACTTGGAATTTGGATTATAAATTTTAATTTGATTGATATGTTGAAATTCTTCCGAAAAAAAAGTCATGTAAGTCGTATAGGCTCTTACAAAGTAAATTCCTTCCTCATTTTCATTTTTGGTATTCAGTGTGCCGTCACTTTCTCCATTAACAATAGGAACCAGTTTTCGATCGATTAATTTTTTGTCTTTATCGTATAATTCAACAATAAGATTTGTAGAAATAAAACTTGGTTTGTACCCATTTAATGTATAGGCTTTGAACCAAATATTGTCGCCAGCAATGTAATCTTCCTTATCAAATAATAAATAGACTTTTTCTTGAGCGTAATTTGTATTCAGACTTTTTATCGCCGTTTCTAATTTTGATTGCGCAAAAGTTGTAATCGAGCAAAAGTATAATGCGAGTAAATAAATATATTTCATGCGAGAATGATTAATCAAATAGAATTAATTTGAATTCTTAAAATTATCATTATTTAGATGATTTTATTCAAAATTTTTCTTAAAGTTTATCATAACTTTTAATTAATAGTATTTAGGGTTTTCATTGTTGAGGTATTCGATAATAGGTTCTTTTCTGAAGAGATAAACTATTTAAGTTACGAAGTTTTATTTTCTTTTTTACTATCGCATATCATTTTAAATGAGTTATTTAATGTTCAAATTTGTTATAGAAAAGTTAATCAATCAAAATAAAGACAAATGAAACAAAGAGTACCAGTATCTCAAATTATGGCGAAAGTTTTAATCGCAGTTCCTACGAATAAAAAAATAAGTGAAGTGAACGAATTATTTAAAGAATACAATATTCGTCATATCCCTGTAACTGAAGGAACCAAATTAGCAGGAGTTATTAGTAAGAATGATGTTTCTAAATTAGGATATGGAGCTGGAGAAATGGATCAAAATGCTTTAAATGCAATTTATGATACATACGAATTAAAAGATGTAATGGTAAAAAAACCGTTAACTGTTTCTCCTGATACAAATATTAAAGATGTTGCAGAAATTCTATCAGAGCAGAGTTTTCATTCTTTGCCAGTAGTTGATGATGATGAGGTTGTTGGGATTGTGACTACAACTGATTTAGTAAAGTATCTTTTAGAACAATATTAAAAGAAAAAGCCTTGCATTTGCAAGGCTTTTTTATGAATAATTATTTCTTAGAAATTAATTAGATTCCGTCAACAATTGCGTTTAATGTTGCAGATGGACGCATTGCAGCAGTTGTTTTAGCAAAATCTGCTTTGTAGTAACCACCAATATCTTGAGGTTTACCTTGCGCACCGATTAACTCTTCGTTAATTTTAGTTTCGTTTTCTTGCATAGCTTTTGCAACTGGAGCAAATTTAGCAGCTAAATCAGCATCTTTTGTTTGATTAGCTAACGCTTCTGCCCAATACATTGCTAAATAGAAGTGAGAACCACGATTATCGATAGTTCCTAATTTACGACCTGGAGATTTGTCAGTCGCTAAGAATTTAGCATTTGCTTCATCTAAAGCATCAGCTAAAGTTTGTGCTTTTGCATTTCCTTGTGTTTGAGAAACGTGCTCTAAAGAAGCTTGTAATGCTAAGAATTCACCTAAAGAATCCCAACGTAAGTAACCTTCTTCTACGAATTGCTCGATGTGTTTTGGAGCAGATCCTCCCGCACCAGTTTCGAATAATCCACCTCCGTTCATTAATGGAACGATAGATAACATTTTAGCAGAAGTTCCTAATTCCAAAATTGGGAATAAATCTGTTAAGTAGTCACGTAAAACGTTACCAGAAACAGAAATAGTATCTTTTCCTTCTCTCGCACGGCTTAAAGTTTCTTTCATCGCGTCTTTAACGTCCATGATACGAATATCTAAACCTGTTGTATCGTGATCAGCTAAGTATTTTTCAACTTTTTTGATGATTTGTTGATCGTGAGCTCTTCCTTTATCTAACCAGAAAATTGCTGGAGTATCAGATAAACGAGATCTGTTAACAGCTAATTTAACCCAGTCTTGGATAGGAGCATCTTTTGTTTGAGACATTCTGAAAATATCAGAAGTTTCAACTTTTTGCTCTAATAATGTGTTTCCGTTTGCGTCTTCAACTTTAATAGTTCCATTTGCTGGCGCTTGGAAAGTTTTGTCGTGAGAACCGTATTCTTCCGCTTTTTGAGCCATTAATCCAACGTTAGGAACAGAACCTATAGTTGTTGGATCTAATGTTCCGTTTTCTTTCATATCGTCTACAACAGCTTCGTAGAAGCCAGCGTAAGAACGGTCTGGGATGATAGCTACAGTATCTTCTTCAGCACCATCTTTGTTCCACATTTTACCTCCATTTCTTACTAATGCAGCCATAGATGCATCAACAATAATATCAGAAGGAACGTGGAAGTTAGTGATTCCTTTATCAGAATTAACCATTGCTACGCGTGGTCCGTTTGCTAAATCAGCTTCAATTGCAGCTTTGATTTCTGCTTCTTGAGGTTGACCTTTGATTTTTTCGAATAAATCAGCTAAACCATTGTTTGGATTAATATCTAATGATTTGAAAGTCTCAGCATATTTTACGAAAACATCTTTGAAGAAAGTTTCAACGATTGCTCCAAAAATAACTGGATCAGAAATTTTCATCATTGTAGCTTTTAAATGAGCTGACAATAATACGTTTTTATCTTTTGCTTCTTGGATGGCTTCTTGAACGAATGATTTCAAAGAATTTAAGTTCATTACAGAAGAATCAATTACTTCACCAGCTTTTAAAGGTGCTGCAGATTTTAATTCTTGAACAGAGCCATCTTCTCCGTAAAATTTGATTGTATAGTCAGTAGCATTTTCTAAAGTAGTTGAGTTTTCAGTACCATAGAAATCACCAGATTTCATATAAGCAACTTCTGTTTTACTATCTTTTGCCCAAGTTCCCATTTTGTGAGGGTTAGCTTTTGCATAGTTTTTAACAGCTTTTGGAGCACGACGGTCAGAGTTTCCTTCACGTAAAACTGGGTTTACAGCAGAACCTAAAACTTTTCCATATCTTGCTTTAATTGCTTTTTCATCTTCATTTTTTGGTTCAGCAGGATAATTTGGTACTGCAAAACCTTTCGCTTGTAATTCAGCAATCGCTTCATCTAACTGAGGAACAGAAGCCGAAATATTAGGTAACTTAATGATATTAGCTTCCGGAGTGTTAGCCAAAGCTCCTAATTCTGCTAAAGCATCAGGTATTCTTTGTTCTTCTTTTAAGAATTCAGGGAAGTTAGCTAAAATACGACCAGCTAAAGAAATATCTGGAACTTCGATTGTAATATCAGCTGTTTTCGTGAATCCTTGTACGATTGGCAAAAATGAGTGAGTTGCCAACATCGGAGCTTCATCCGTAAGTGTGTAATGAATTTTTGACATTATGTTTTAAATTTTTTTGAGACTATTCTAATAATAGTCAATTAAAAATACATCTTTTCAATTTTGAATGCAGGAAATGCAAACTTTGCAAATATACAAATTTTAACAGATTAAATTGACCATAAATCAATCATTTACACTAATATTAGTATAATATTTAACATGATTTTTGATAGGTCATCAAGTTGATAATTTATTGAAAGAAAATTGGTCAAGTTGATAATTTTTGAATCATTTTTTTTTCAACTTCATGTATAAGTTCACTTTTGAGAAAATCGTCTTTTTAGTTCTTCTTAAGAAACCAATTTTTATAAACTTAGTTTCTTTCTTAATTTTGCATAAAACAATTCTTTTGAAACAAAATTTAGCGACAATCGCATTTTATAATGTCGAAAATTTTTATTCTAAATCTTCAGATGAATCTTTTCTGCCAAGTAATTTTATCAAATGGAAAGATAATCGTTACGATACAAAGGTAAATAAGATTGCTTTTTGCATTTCTAAAATTGGCAAATTAGAAACAGACGAATTACCTTTTTTGGTTGGATTAGCTGAAGTTGAAAATGATGAAGTTTTACAAGATTTAATTCAAAATGATTTTTTGAAAGATGGTAATTATAAAACGCTTCTATATGAATCGTTGGATGAACGAAAAATAAATGTTGGATTAATTTATCGTCAACAATTTTTTGAGGTTATAGAAAGCGAACCAATTAGATTTGTCTTTAAAGATCAGTTTGATACAAGATCTTATACACGAGATATTTTATACGTGAAAGGAAATTTGGTTGGAGAGATTGTTCATCTTTTTATTATTCATTTACCTTCTAAAATTGATAAAGAAATCAATCAATTAAAGCGTCAACATATTTTTAAAACGATTCGAAAAAGAATTAACAATTTGTTAACCGAAAATTATTTGGAAAAAATTCTTGTTATTGGAGATTTTAATGATTCTCCAACAAATTCTGATTTAATTGAAGAACTGAATACACGTTCCCAAAAAGAACAAATAAATAGATTCGAATTATTCAATCCAATGGTTAGTTTACAATCGTATAAAAGAGGATCACTAATTTTTAAGAAGCAGTGGATGTTATTTGATCAACAGCTTTTTTCTAAAGGATTTTTTACTTCGAAATCAAATTTAGAATATGTCAAAACTGATATTTTTGATGTAGAATTTTTGAAGAATACAGGCGGGAAATCAACTGGTTTACCCTTTAGAACTTTTGTAGGCGGAAAATATTTCGGAGGATATAGCGACCATTTTCCCGTATATACCATTTTAAAATATTAAATTTGTAGCGGTTTAATTTTAAGGAAAGGTGAGAATCCACGAAAATGGTCAGGTAGAAATTGACGGAATCGATAAGTTGATTCTGAATGCCTTTATGTATAATGCAAATATCCCTGTTTCTCAATTGGCAAAGGAATTGGGGATTTCAAATACAGCTGTTCATCAACGTATCAAGAAATTAGAAACGTCTGGTGTTATTGATTCTACAAAGGTTATTGTTAATCCTGCAATCTTGGGATATTCTACAATGTCATTTGTTGGTGTTTTTATGGATAAACCTTCTTCATATAAATTAGTCATAAAAGCTTTGGAAGAAATTCCAGAAGTAGTGGAAGCTCATTTTACAACAGGAAATTATGGGATTTTCTTGAAAATTTTGAGTCGTGATAATTTGCATTTAATGAATGTTTTGAATAAAAAAATTCAACAAATTGATGGAGTTACACGTACTGAAACAATTATTTCGTTGGAGCAACCAATAGATAGACAAATAAAACTTTAATATACAAAGATGAATATTAATCAATATTTAGACTCGACGTATCTTAAAACACCTGAACAAGCAGGTATTTCGAATTCTGATACATTGGATATCGTGCATAAATTAGCACAAGAAGCCATTGATAATGAAATTTATGCAGTAATGATACGACCTGATTATGTGAGATCAGTTCGTGAATTATTGAATGAAAAAAAATCGAATGTAGTTTTGGGAACTGTAATTGGATTTCCTGAAGGAACTTACGATTTGAATGAAAAGTTGAGAGAAGCGCAAAAAGCAATTGCAGATGGAGCTGATGAATTAGATTTTGTAATAAACTATGAAGCGTTCAAGAAAGGTGACATTGATAAAGTGAAGGAAGAAGTTGAAACAGCAACTTCTATTGTTTTGCGAGAAGGAAAACTTGTAAAATGGATTATAGAAACTGCGGCTTTAACTGATGATCAAATTGTTGGAATTACACAATTAATTCGCGACATTGTTACAAAAAAGATAGGGGAAGAAAATACTTCTAAAGTTTTTGTGAAATCTTCGACAGGATTTTATAAAACAGAAAATGGAGAACCTAATGGAGCGAATGAGCATGTAATTAAATTAATGTTAGAAAATGCAGGTTTGTTACCAGTAAAAGCTTCTGGAGGTGTTCGTACGACAGAAGAAGCGAAAAAGATGATAGATTTGGGTGTTAAGAGAATTGGAACATCATCTGCTTTAGCAATAATACAAGGAAAAGAAATTTCAGGAAATTATTAAAAGAAATATTTTTTTATACTATTTTAAAGCCTCAAATATGTTTGAGGCTTTTTTTATTCATTAAAAATAAGGTGGTATTTTTTTAATTTACATAAACTCTTAAAATAGGGTATTGTGTTTTATGTTACTTTTGCGATTCTCAAAATATAACTTGATTTATATCAACTGTTTTGATTGAGAATGGTTGTAATTTTGCACACAAAACATTATAAAATTATATAGGTTTATGTTATTGAATAATCGTAATGTTTACAATAAAAAAAGTTTTGAAATAGGTTTAACAGCTTTTGAGCTTAGTAGTATTAACCAGATTGAAGATTGGAAAAATGAATTTTCAATTGTAGATTATTATGGTATTATCTGGTCTGGGTCAAAAAAGTTTATTCATATTATTAATGGCAAAGAATATATTTTACCCAAAAATAGTTTTCTTTTTATTGCGCCGAATCTTATACAGGATTTTGTAAAGCAACCATCAAGAAGTGATGCTTATTATATTGTTTTTAAACAAGAATTTTATTCAAAATCTATCGAAGATAATTTGAAATTAGAAAATTCTACACTTTTCTCAAGGGATTTGATCAATATTGTGGAGAATAGTATTTGTTCTGCTCCTATTTTCGAAAATAATTATATCAAATATTTTTTTACTTCTTTTGAAAATGAACTAGATATTAAATTAGCTCATAACCTTTTGGAGCGCATTATTATTAATGGACAAATGGAAACATTTGATATTCAGAGTCAGTTTATACAAGATGATTTTGACGTTGAACTTGCAACAAAGTTTAAAAAACTTCTGCAAGATAATGTGAACGAAGAAAAGCAAGTTTCTTTTTATATAGATAAATTATTTATAACAAAAAGAAGGCTAAATAAAGCAACGCAAATTGTTTTTGGAAAAACGGCAAAAGAAATGATTGTAGAAGAATTGATGAAAAATGCAAAGATTTTATTAGTCAATTCTAAAATGTCAATAAAAGATATTGCTCTGGAACTGAACTTCCTTCAAGAGACCAATTTTACGGCGTTCTTCAAGAAAAATGCAGGTATTTCTCCTACTAAATTCAGACAAAGCGCTCCGAATTAAATAGTTAGAAATGTCGTTTTTCATCATCTTTTGGTACTTTTTTATCTTTTAAGACAGAAAACAACTTCTACATTTGCAACCGCATTTGAGAATAACCAATCTTAAATATAAAAACTACCAGATTATTTAACAAATATTTTTTAACAAACTTTTAATAAATTATAAGATGATGAAAAAAGTACCATTTATTTTAACAATTTTCTGTGCATTAGTTTCTGGAATGGCTTTAGCTCAAAAAACAGCTCAAGCTACATTGAATGTAAAATTATATCCAATTCAAACAATTGTTATTGGTGGTGACAATACAGTAAATTTAGAATATAAAACAAAAGAAGATTATTCTAATGGTGTAACAGCAAATATGAATGATCATTTAGTTGTTTATAGTACAGGTGGTTTTGCTGTAAAAGTAAAATCTGAGAACGAAAATTTAGTTTTCACAAAAGATGGAACTACTGATAAAATTGCTGCAAATACAATTAATTTACAAGCAACTTTAGGAACTGGAAATTTATTAAATTCTTCAACATTTAGTAATGTTGTTTTAGATAATTCTGATAAAAATTTGATTTCAAGTTCTGTAGGTGGTACAGATTTAAAATTCAATGTTGCATATAACGGAAAAGGAAACAACGATTATGTAAACAAATATTACAATGTTGAGAATCCTAATGTGTATACAACAACTGTAACGTACACAATAGAAGCACAATAATATATAAAATAGGAAGTAATGTTGAAAAATATTACTTCTGTTTTTTCTTATGAAAGTTCTTCGCTTTTTAATAATCGTTTCTTTTTTAGCATTAATTATTTCTACAAAGATTAGTGCACAATCAGGTATTTCTGTAAGTCCACCAAGGACTTATTTTACGTTAAATCCTGGAGAGTCTGAACGTAAAAAGATTTTGGTAACCAATGTTAGTGATGTAAATACATTAGAGTTAGCAGTATCTTTTAAAGATTGGAAGTATGATGAATTCGGAGCTAATGTTGTTTCGGAAGTGAATACCCTACCAACGAGTAATGCAAACTGGATCACAGTTTTACCAAATAATACATTTACACTTTTACCAAAAGAATCGAAAGAAATAGAAGTTCTTATGCAAGTTCCAGAAAAGGTAAATGAAGAAAGTGTACATACTACGATGATGTACATTACTCAAACTAATCCGATAGCTGGACAAAATAAAAGTGGAGAAAACATTAAGATTTCAATTCGTACAGGTGTCAAAATTTATCAACGACTAAATATTGTACGTGATATAAATGTTGAGTTTACAAATTTTGTCTACGATAAACATGAAAATCGTTTGGTACTAAATATTTCTAATGATGGAAATGTTTGGAGTGAAGGAACGATTAGAAATGAAATTATTAATCAAGATAATGGAAAACAAATAAAATTGCAAGATGCAGTTTTTTATAGTTTACCGAATGATAAAAGAATTGTATATATACCATTGCCAGATGATTTAGCAAAAGGCTCGTATATTGTTACCTCAACTTTAAGTTTTGAGAAAGATGATCAATTGAAAATAGCTGAATTGACTTTCTCAAATGATAAATAATAATTTATTTCAGAAAATTGTTTCAACAATTATGTTGCTACTAACAGTAGCTACTTCTGCTCAGTTAACATTAAATGCGCACAATAATGGTTGGGTACAAGTTAATGGAAGTAGCGGTGTTACTGTAACTAATGTTGTAGCTGTTGAAATGCATATGTCTGGTGCATTAAATTATAAAAATTGGTCATTAGTTGCGCGAGTTGTTTCACCTATTGTAAATTCTCAGAAAAAAGAATTTCCTGTAGAAAAACTTAAATTAAGGTTCAATAATTATACAACATCTCAATATTATTCAGAGAACTATCCTACTCTAAATCAGTTAGGAGTTATCCAGAATAGCATCGCTATGAGTTTTTCTCCCAACTATTTTATTCGAAATTCTCCTATGGCAATTACAACGCCAACAGGAAGATATGGAGGAATTGTGTTGAATTATGATATTGTGATAGATGCGGGAACTTATCTAAATCCTTTAAAATCTTGGAATAATTATCCTATTCAATTAGAATTTTCGATATTGAATGAATTTGGAGCTGTAATAGGAAGAAGTCTTTTTTCTATTGAAATGCAAATTAGTCCAAACGGAAATTACGAACCTGTTCCTACACTTTCTATAGCAGTGGACGGCTCTGCTGTAAATGGAGAATTAGTATTCAATACTATTCAAGATTATAGAAATGGAGTTAAAAAAGAATATCAAAATGGGTTAATTGTTTCTTCAGATACTGCTTACGATATTCAAGTTTCGTCACTTAATCAGTATTTGCAATCAAATGATTCGCAGAATTTGGAATTAAATTCGATTAATGTTCAGATAAAAGATACAGAAACAAATCGTTTGTCTAAAGAAATAAAACTTTCGAATTACAATCAATCATTAATAACAAATAGTTCTAAAACTACTTCAAAAAAATATAATATTATTTATTCTACAACTCCGTCGGATAATAAAATTTTGAATAGTAAGCCAGGAAATTATTCAACTTCGTTACTGTACACCATTACACCTTTGTAAAACAATATGTACTTTTTAATCAATTATTTTCGAAGCGTATTTTTTATTCTGCTTATCATTGTTAGCGGACAAAATTTGCGTGCTCAAACTATAAATAATGGATTAAAATTTAGCACAATAAAAGAAATTAAATTAGAAGATGATAATAATTTTTCTGTTATTCTTCAATTAGAAAATACAACGAATGATACTATTAATGCGCTCTTGGGACTTAAAATTCCTGCATCAGTAAGATCGTATTCGCAAGACAATCTTCAAATAAGAATCAATCCGAAAAAGAAAGCTTTTATTCCAATTCAATTTACAGTGAACAAATCGCAAATGGCTGGGAAATTGGATTTAGAATTTAGTATAATTGATTTTTTAAACAAAAAAGAAATCGGGAAATCGGTAACATCGGTTATTGTTTTGCAAAAGAGAAATATCAAAATTTTTCCGGTTCAGAGTAATATTTTTTATCGCCAAGAAGGAGATTCTATTCATTATGAGCTAAAAGTAATGAATATGGGAAATCAAGCTGAAGAAGTTTTATTAACAAATGTTCTTCCTGATTTTAGAGGTAATTTTACTTCAGATAATAAACGAATTAATGTAGACGCTTTTCAAGAAAGAATTGTTCGGTTTTCTAAATATGTAGACCGTGATATGATGAAAATCGAAAGTTTTCAGGTAAATGTTTCGGGTTATACAAATACCAAAGATTTTGCAGGAAATGTCTTTTTTACAATTCAAAATGCCAGTTCTAATCGTGTGTACACAGATCCAGCGATGTTGAATCAGAATTGGACAAATCTTTCTACAAATTATGTCCGATTAACTGCTCGTGATATCAATTCTACAAATGCGAATTATAATTTAATGGCACATCAAGAATTTTCGGTTGGGTTAAATGAATTTGCTTACAATATTAATGGAACTTCATGGCAAAACGATCAAGATATGGTTTTGACAGATTCTTGGGTGAAATATCAGCGGAAAGACAAAGGTATTTTAATAGGATCGATTAATAATAATGATTTTGATATTCCAATTAATGGACGAGGCTTAATGCTGTTTAATAATTATGATAAAAATTACAATCGTATTGTGGTTGGAACAGTCGAAAAAAATTATAATTTATTAGATAATTTGAGTAATGATGTATTCAAAAATAGTCACACAACTTTTGCGAATGGAAGATTTTTAATAAAAGATAAAAATGAGTTAGAAACAACTACTTTATTCGATAGAAATTATTCGACAACTAATTTTGTTTTGACAAATGGTTACAAGTGGATAACTCCGAATAAATGGAATTACTCTATGAAATTTGGGTATGGTTTATCAAAATTTAAAGAAACGAACAATGTCGAAAATTCGATGTCGGTTTCTGCAAATATTTCTGGAACAATAGGAAAGTTCGATTTCTATAGTTCTAATTATTTTAGTTCTGGTTATTATCCTGGGACGCGACGTGGAGCATTGTATCTTAATCAGCGTTTTCAACGAACGTTTTCTAAATTTTCTCTGTGGTCTTCGTTAACAGTTACCAATAATAATCCGAAATCTATCGATCCATATTTGATTAATTACATGCAAGCAAATGAATCGAAAGCCTTACGTTTTGAAACAGGAATTTCGTTTAAATTAGCGAGTCATTTCAATCTTTCGATTTCTCCAAAATTCAACATAGAAAAATCAAATATCTTGAATTATGAGACCTTTACGTATATACCAATGGATTTTAGATCGACTTATCTAAATGGAACGTTTACTTGGTTGTCTAATTCTCGTGTGCATCAGTTGGTGTTGAATGCTTTGGGAGGATTTTCAGAGTTAAATGATTTTCATAAAGTCGATCCAATTATTTATGGACAATTAACATGGAATGTGAAAAACTTTCAGTTAAACTCGATTTATCAACGTGGGAGTATGATGATTGCAGAAGTTTATTCTACCAATAATCTAGATCATCAACTAGAACGTTTTACTACTTCAGCGAGTTTTCGTCAAAGTTTTTTTCAGAAAAAATTGAATACAGCAGTTTCTACTTATTATAATATTGACAAAAATTTTGGAAATACAATAACTTTTGGAGCTTCTATCGATTATCAACCATTTGATGATTTTATTGTTAATACACAAGCTAATTTTAGTCATTACGATTCAAAAACATTGTATAGTAAACAAACTTATTTGCAAGTTGGTGTACAATATAATTTACCAGCAAAACGTGCGGTAACTAATGTTAAAGACGGAACATTGAATTTGTTTGTGTTTTATGATTACAATGCAAATGGTGTTTTTGATAAAGGCGATAAAGTGGCTGATAGTCGTAATGTGAAGATAAATGAAACGAATTTTATTACAGATTTAGAAGGGAATATCAAGTATAAAAAAGTGCCTTATGGAAATTATTTGGTTAAACTTCCTGGTCAAAAATGGTTTGCGCAAGATTATGCGATTAATATCAATGCGAAAACGACTTCTATTTCTATTCCAATGCAACAAACTGGTGTTGTGAGAGGGAAAGTTGAATATGAACTGTCTTCAAAATTAGAATATCAAGTTTCGGCAAATTTATTTGGATTTACATTGATTTTTAATCACGAAAATGGACAGGTTTTTACAGTTAAAACGAATGATAGAGGTGAGTATACAGCTTTTTTACCTGTTGGAAATTATACATTTCATCTTGTAGAAAATAGTTTACCAGAACATGTTTATGCGAAAACATATTTGAATAAAGTGACGGTTGAAAAGGAACAAAATACAGAATATGAACCGCTTATTCTTAAAATTAAGGAACGAAAAGTTAACATTAAACGTTTTGGTAGTTAATGGGTATTTTGATTTACTTTGTATCAAAATAAAATCTAAATGCCACTAACTTTTTGCCATCCAGCAATTATTCTTCCGCTAAAAAAGCTAAAATCAAATTGGTTTTCGATGACAGGATTAATTATTGGTTCGATGTCGCCAGATTTAGAATATTTCTCTCGAATGGAGATTGTAGCAACGCACAGTCATTTGTTTTGGGGTGTTTTGTATTTCGATTTACCAATTGCTCTTATTTATTGTTTCGTTTTTCACATATTTGTTCGAAACATTTTAATCAATCATTTACCAATTTTTTTAAAAGAACGATTTGCTCAATTTCTAAATTTTGATTGGATTTACTATTTTAAAAAACATTGGATAATTGTGATTCTTTCAATTATAATAGGAGCTTATTCGCATCTTTTTTGGGATGCTTTTACTCACGAATGGGGATATTTTTCGAAATTAATTCCAACTTTAGAGGAAACTTGGTTTCAAATTCCTTTCAATAATTTCGAAGTAAAAGGATATAAATTTCTACAACATTTTAGCACATTTTTAGGTGCGATTTTTATTGTTTTTTGGATTTATAAAATGCAAAAACAGCCCCTTCCTAAAACTAAATTTGATTACATTTTTTGGTTAAAAGTAGTTCTATTTACAACAATTATTTTCGCAATACGATTTGTTTTCTTTCCTATTGAAATTGGATTAGGTAACATCATTGTTGTTATTGGAATGAGTAATTTTTTGAGTTTGATTATTTTTGGGTTAAAGGAGAAACTGTTGATAAAATAATAAAAGGTTATCAAATAACTGACAACCTTTTATTTTAGAAGTGATTAAAAATTCACTTTATCTTTTATATAATTTCCGTTTTGACAGAATTTTTTTAATTCATTTTCGATGAAAACTTCAATAGCTTCCGCATCTTGCTCAGGGTAAAGCAAATGTACATTTGCACCAGCATCTAATGTAAAATATAAATGATTTCCAGTCTCACGACGGAATTCCCACAACTTTTCTAAAGCCGCAACTGTATTTGGTTTCATCAAAATAAATGCAGGATTCGACATCATCATCATCGCGTGTAATGTCAACGCTTCATGTTCTACCAATTCTCCAAACGCTTTGATATCGCCAGATTTTAAAATTGGTAATAACGCTTTTAAGTTTTCATTTGCTTCCACAAAACGACGTTCAGCATAAGGATGTCCATTCATTAAATTGTGTCCAACAGTAGAAGAAACCGATTTTTGACCTTCGTGAATCAATAAAATAGTGTCGTGAAAAGTTTTGAAAACATCATGAATTTCGACATCTGGATATTTTGTTCCAAATAAATCTGAACTTCCTTCGATAAAATCATTTTCTCCCCATTCAACCAAACCTTTGTAAACCGAACGACAAGCACTTCCAGAACCTAAACGAGCCAAGAAAGAAGCTTTTTTTAAGGAATCTTCTTCAGATAAATTAGCTCCTAAAATATTCTCAATTTGAACTAAACACAAAGCCATTGCCGACATTCCAGAAGCTGAAGAAGCAATTCCAGAACTATGTGGAAAAGAATTATGTGTATGAACTTCAAATTTGAATTGATTCAAAAATGGAATGTAAGCTGTAATTCTTTCGAAAAAAGTAATGATTTTTGGAGCAAAACTTTCTTTCAATTCACCTTCCAGGTAAACTTCAACTTCGAAAGTATCCGACGTTTTTGGCGAAAATTTTAATTCAGTTTCTGTATAACTATTTGTTAATGTGTAGCTGATAGAGCTATTGGTTGGAATTTGATTTTTCTTTTTTCCCCAATATTTTACCAAGGCAATATTTGATGGACTTTTAGCAGAAACGCTTCCTGATTTTAATTCCGAAGCAGTTGTTGAAAGTGTTGAAATGAATTGTTGTTCCATAAAACAAAAGTAAACTATTTTGTAGAATTCAGCTTTTGAAAGCGTTTATAATGATAATCAATTGCTTCTTTGATTGGAATAAATTCATATTGAAGCAAATTTTTAACTTTAGAATTGTCGTATTTGGTATGAGTTGTCAACGAATAATAATTCGCTTTTGTCATATATTTTCCACCAAAAACTCGACTGAAAATAGATAGATTTTTAATGATTTTCAAGGTTGTATTCGAAACATTTTTGATTGAACGTTTACTATTCATCGAAACAAAATCAAATACTTCTCGGTAACTTCTATTTTCAGAAATCACCACAAATTTTTGATTGTAAACTTGTTGATTAATTAATTCTAAAAAAATCTTCACGACATCGCGTACGTCTACAAATCCTGTTCCTCCCGAAGGAGCATAATCACTTTTTGATGAATTTTGTTGAAATAAACTTTCGCTCGCACGTTTTGTATCTAAAGTTCCAATGATTACACCAGGATTGATAATAATAACTTTAATGCCTTCTTGTGAAGCGCGCCAAACCTCCATTTCAGCTCTAAATTTTGAGATGGAATAAGAAGAATGTGTCAAGCTATTATTCCAGCCAGAACGCTCATCAATCATTTTCGTTGCTGGATTTAAATCATCCATCGAAGCAATAGAGCTGATAAAGAAAAATTCTTTCACGCCAGAATCGATTGCTTCATTAACCAAAGCTTCTGTTCCTAAAATATTAGTATTGAAAATTTCTTCTTCTTGACGTTCATCAAACGAGACAAAAGCCGCAGCGTGATAAATTGTTTCGATTCCGTCCAATAAACTCGGAAGTTCAGTTACATCCAACAAATCACCATCAATCCAATGAATAAACTGATAAAATTGCGAAGCATTTTGGTCTATAAAGAAATTCTCGATGGTTTTTGTATTCGATTTTCTTCGTTTTAAAGCACGAATAGGTTGTTGCTTTTTTGCTAATTCTACCAATAAATGTGCACCAACCAAACCTGTTCCTCCCGTTACGAAAATCATACTGAATTATAAATATCTTTTTTTCTTGAACCAAAAGTAAATAAAAATTACCACTAATAACATGACAAGTAAACAAATTGGATATCCTAATTTGTGATTTAATTCGGGCATGAAATCGAAATTCATACCATAAATTCCTGCAATAAATGTCAAGGGAAGAAAAAAAGCAGAGAAGATAGTTAACGTTTGCATGATTTCGTTCGATTTTTGACCATTTATTGATAAATAAATAGTTAATAAACTTTGTGCATCATCTACAATTTGTGAGTGTAGATGTAACATTTTTACATTCTCTTCTATCAAGTCTTGTGAAGAACTTGTTCGTTTATTATCTAATCGATATTCTTTAAGAGCTTCTAAAGTATAATCTAATATTTTTTTACAAGCAGTAGCTTCTCGTTTGATTTTATAAAGATTTTGCAGTTTTATTTTTCTAAAATCATCTGTAAAAATCATTTGTTCTAGTTGATCTACACCTTCATCCATTCTATAAGCAGGTTGTTCGTAGGTTTTGATTGTCTCAGAAATTATTCGATACAAAATACTTTTAATTGTAACTTTTGAAGAGTCAAGATTTGAAAGATGTTTTTTCTGAATAATATCAAACATATCAGTATCTTTTTGATGTACTGTTACAATAAAATCTGAACCAATATAAATACTGATTTTATGACTAAATTCTCGAATAATATTTTTCAACATACGATGTTCTTTGTCAAAAAAACGAATCAATAAAAATGAAACATTTTGATCATCAGATTCATATTTTGGTAAATGTCCAGGTTCTAAACTATCTTCTATAGTTAGTCTTTGAAAAGAATATTTTGTGGCAATTTCATCTAGTTCATTTTTTGTAGGATTGTGGAGATTAATCCATTTGAATTTTTCATTTTCGAAAATAGTTTGCATGTAATCGTTATATTCAAATTTTAAATAAATATATCAAATTAGTTTTTATTCTTAATCATCATTTATAATCTACCGAAAAATCATAACTTTGTTGTTCGTAAAAAATTAGATAAAAAATATATTAAAATACTATGAATCCATTAATTGAAGAATTGACTTGGAGAGGACTGGTTCACAATATTATGCCAGGAACAGAAGAACAACTAAATAAAGAAATGACTTCTGGTTATGTAGGTTTCGATCCTACGGCAGATTCTCTTCATGTAGGAAGTTTAGTTCCTATATTCTTATTGGTTCATTTACAACGTCACGGACATCGTCCAATCGCTTTGGTTGGTGGAGCAACTGGTTTTATTGGTGATCCAACAGGTAAAGCAGCAGAAAGAAGTTTATTAGATGAAGAAACGTTGAATAAATATGTAGCTGGAATTAAAGCGCAATTGTCTCGCTTCTTAGATTTTGATACGAATAACGGTAATTCAGCTTTGTTGGTGAATAACTATGATTGGATGAAAGATTTTTCTTTCATTGATTTTGCACGTAATGTAGGAAAGCATATTACTGTAAATTACATGATGGCAAAAGATTCTGTAAAATCAAGACTTTCATCAGAGTCTAATGTTGGAATGTCTTTTACTGAATTTACTTACCAATTAATTCAAGGTTACGATTATTTACATCTGTATAAAGAATTAGGTGTAAAATTGCAAATGGGAGGTTCTGATCAATGGGGAAATATTACAACAGGTACAGAGTTAATTCGTCGTACTGTACAAGGTGAAGCTTTTGCTTTTACTTGTCCATTAACTACAAAAGCAGATGGAACTAAATTCGGGAAATCTGAAGGAGGAGAAAATATCTGGTTAGATAAAAATCGTACTTCTTCTTATAAATTTTATCAATTTTGGTTAAATCAGGCTGATGCTGATGCAGAACGTTATATAAAAATTTATACTTTTTTAGAAAAAGAAGCAATTGATGATTTAATAGAGCGTCACCGTCAAGAGCCACACTTACGCGAATTACAACGTAAATTAGCAACTGAAATTACTATTTTAGTTCATGGTGTTGATGAATTACGTAAAGCAGAAAAAGCGTCTCAAGTTTTATTTGGAAAATCAACTTCTGAAGATTTAAAAGAATTAGATGGAGATACTTTCTTGTCGGTTTTTGAAGGTGTGCCTCAGGCTACAGTTTCTAAAGAAGAAATTGAAGTAGGATTGGATATTGTAGCTGCTTTAGCTGAAAAATCTGGTTTCTTGAAATCAAATTCAGAAGCACGACGTGAATTAAAAGCAAATTCTATTTCAGTAAACAAAGAAAAAATTGTTGAAGATTTTGTTTTAACAACAGAAAATTTAATCGCTGATAAATATATCTTATTACAAAAAGGTAAAAAGAACTATTTTATTTTAATAGTTGAATAAGAAAATATAAATAAAAAAGCCTCGCATTTGCGAGGCTTTTTTTATTATCTTAAAGATTGTATGTAGTCTTTTATTGTCTCTTGAAAATTCCCTTCGGATTTTTCTAATAAACGTAAGAAAGCACTTCCTATAATAGCTCCATTTGAAAATTCCCAAGCTTTTTCTACATCTTCTTTTGTTGAAATACCAAAACCTATTTGATGAGGCTTCGTTAAACCTAAATTTTTGATGTTAGATAAAAAAACTTCGTTATAATTAGAAGTTGTAGCTCCTGTTGTTGCAGAACTTGAAACGATGTAAACAAAACCTGATGTAGCATCATTAATCTCTTTAATGCGTTTTTCTGTTGTTAAAGGTGTAATTAGAAAAGTAACTTTTTGATCGTATTTCTCAAATAATTCTTTGTGTTGCGCCAAGTAAATTTCGTACGGCATATCAGGTAAAATCAAGCCTGAAACTCCACTTTCTTGACAATTTTGTAAGAATTTCTCTAATCCAAATGTCATCACTTGGTTGTAATAACCCATCAAAACAATCGGCGAAGAAATTTCATTTTGAACCGATTTTAATTGCTTAAACAAAATATCTAACGTCATTCCATTTACTAACGCTTTTTCACTTGTAGCCTGTATAGTTGGCCCATCAGCTAAAGGATCAGAATATGGAATTCCAATTTCTATTATATCAACATTATTTCTATCTAATTCTTTTAAAATAACAGGGGTATCCGATAAATTCGGATACCCAGCTGTTGTGTATATTGTAATGAGATTATTATTTTTTTGTGTAAACAATTGCTCTAACTTATTCATGTTATTTTGCTTGTTTTAATAAGATTGTATAAACAGGAAAGTGATCCGAATATCCATTTGCACGATAAGTATCTCCGCTCCACATACGATTTGGGAAACCTTTGTAAGTTCCTTCTGTTGCTATTAAGTAATCTTTATTAAATACTTCTGTTTTGTAAATTTTGTAAGATGAATAATCTTTATTTTTTGTAACTAATGATGAAGTCGAAATAAATTGATCAAATAAATTCCAAGCATCACGATATGCTAATGTCCCAATTCCTTTTTTGTATAAAGGTAACATAGGATTGTAATATCCGTCTTCTGTAACTTTTGATATTTCTCCAGCAGGATTAAATGTATTTTTGATACTCGGAGAAATAGGATCATCATTGAAATCTCCCATTGCAATTACTTTAGCATTTGGATTTTTAGATTTTAAATCATCAAAAATTCCTTTCATTACTTTAGCAGCCTCTATACGCGCAGGCATAGATGCTTTTTCTCCTCCACTACGAGAAGGCCAGTGATTTACTAAGAATGTAATTTCTTCACCATCTAATAAACCTGTTACTTGTAAAATATCTCGAGTGTATCTACGTTTTCCCTCAGAGTCATAATTGAAAATAGGATGAGGTCTTGCATCAATTACTTTAAAGCGTGATTTCTGGTACAATAAACCGGTGTCCACTCCTCTTGCATCAAATGAATTGAAATGAACAACATCATAATCGTATTTTTTTAGAGCTGAACTATTAGCTATATCTTCTAAAATTTCTCTAGTTTCAATCTCACATAAACCAACAATAGCAGGAGCAGAACCAGTAACATCTGTACCTAATTCACTAATGACTTTTGAAATGTTATTGATTTTTTGAAAATATTTTTGAGTGTTCCATCTCTTATTTCCATTTGGAAGAAACTCTTCTTGAAGAATCAAAGGGCGAATTATTTTCTTTCCTTTTAAGTTTTCGTAGGTATAACTTTGCTTGAATTCTTCAGTTTCGTACTTTGAAATGTCAGATTCCGCAATCTGAATGTGATAATTCTTATCATTATATGGTAAAGTCCCATTTATATATCCTACTGATTTTATGGTGTCAAAAATATTTTCGACATTATAAAAAGCAACAGTTGCACTTGAGTATTTAGTCTGAGCTTTAACACTTAACGTTAAGAATAAATTAAAAATTATTAATAAAGTTAAAGATTTATTAATTTTAAACATATGTTATTAATTATGAATTTACTAAATTTGTTGTCCTATTTTTTTCGATGGAGAAAATAAATAGCTAATTTATAAATAAAAATTCGTTTGAATGAACAAATTATTGTTAAGTCTTTCAGTCTTTGCTGCAACTGTTGCTATGGCGCAGGCGCAAACAAAGGTTACTGGGGTAGCAAAAAATGCTGCTACAGGTGAAGAGGTTTATAACCTCACTGTACGTTTGGACGGAGGAGCAGTAAGCGATGCTGCTATCACCGATCGTATAGGTTATTTTCAGTTTGTAGATATTCCGGATGGAACATACAAATTACAAGTTTATGGCGTAGGATATGATCCTTATGAAAAAGAAATCACTGTAGCAGGGCAAAAAGAGCTAGACTTAGGTGATATTAAATTAACATTTAATCCAAATACTGCAGAAGTTGGTATTATTACTTTAACTGACGATGAATTGTCAGATGACGAAAGTACTACAGCTTCAAATTCAGGACTTTTACAATCTTCTCGCGATGTTTTTGCTCGCGTTTCTGCATACGAATTAGGTTCGTATTGGTTTAAACCAAGAGGTTTAGATAACAAGTATAATGACGTACATTTTAATGGAGTTCGTATGAACAAAATGGATAATGGGCGTGCGACCTTTAATAACTGGGGAGGTTTGAATGATGTTACTCGTCGCCCTGATGAGTTAACATATGGAATAGAGCCTTCTAAATATGCTTTTGGAGATTTAGGTGGAGTCACAAATTTTGATACTCGCCCTTCTACAATGCGAAAAGGGGTAAGTTTAGCATATTCTAATACTAATCGTTCGTATAGAAATCGTGTAATGGCAACTTACAATACAGGATTAATGGATAATGGTTGGGCATTTATGGTTTCTGGAAGTAGACGCTGGGCAGAGGAAGGTATCATAGAAGGTACTTTTTATGACGCTTATGCTTATTATTTAGGTATCGAGAAAAAGTTTAATGAAAAACATACTTTAAACTTTACAAGTTTTGGTGCTCCAACACGTCGTTCTACAGGTTCTCCAAATACACAAGAAGTTGTGGATATGAAGGGAATTTATTACAATTCTTATTGGGGATGGCAAGATGGTGAAAAACGTAATGAACGTGTTAAGAAAACATTCGAGCCTATTAATATGTTAACTCACCATTGGAATATTAATAATAAGTCAAAATTAACAACAACTGTTTCTTATCAATTTGGTAAAGAAAGTGGTTCTCGTTTAGATTGGTTTAATGCAAATAACCCTTCTCCAACATATTATCGTAATATGCCAAGCTACAAACTGTATAAGGTAGATGGAAGTGCGCCAACTGAAGCAGATTTTGCGGCATCTAATGTATTATATAATCAATGGATGAATGGAGAAATTTCTCAATTAAATTGGAATAATTTATATGATGCAAATAGAAAATCAAGTAAAGATGGACATGCAATTTATTGGTTAACTGCAGATGTTAACGAAGATAGAACAGCAACAGCTTATACGAATTTTCAGACAGAATTAGCACCAAATATTGATTTAACATTAGCAGCATCTTACCAAAATACAAATTCTAAATTATATCGCGAAGTTCAAGATCTAATGGGAGCTGAGTTTGTGTGGAATAAAGATGATTTTAATACTGTTGTAGAAAATGGAGTTTCACGTTTTTATCGTTATAATATTTTAGATAATCGTGACGAATCGGAACGAGATAAAATTAGAAAGGGAGAAAAACAAGAATATTATTACGAAATCAATCGTGATTATGCTGATTTATTTGCCCAAACTAAAATCAAGTCGAAATTTTTGGATGTTACAATTGGAATGAAAGCAGCAATGACGAAATTCTATCGTGATGGGAAGTTCCAAAATGAGATGTATAAAGATCATTCTTACGGAAAAAGTAAGACATACGATTTCTTAGATTTTGGAGTAAAATCGAATTTCTTAGTGAAATTAGACGGACGTAATTTTATTCAAGCAAATGTAATGTATCAGACAGAAGCGCCAACATCGGATGAAATTTTTCCAAATGCTCGTTTGAATGATGTTACAATTAATGGAATTGAAAGTGCTAAAATTTTCTCAGGTGATTTATCTTATATTTTAAGAGCACCTAGAATAAAAGCTAGAGCTACAGCATATTATACACGTACAAAAGATGAAATACAAAAAGCTTTCGGGTATATTGATGGAGGATTAGATTCTCAAAAAAGATTTTTTGTATCTGAAGTTTTAAATGGAGTAGGTAAAGAATATTTAGGTACTGAACTGGCAGTTGAGGCTCAAGTTTTACCAGTTCTTACAGTTTCTGCTGTTGCTTCTATTGGACAATATGTTTACAAAGATAATCCAGATTATTATTTGTATTCTGATGAATTTGGTAAAGATGGAATTCCTTTCAAAAACTTTGGGACATCATATTTGAAAAATTATAAAGTATCTTCTGGACCTCAATCAGGGTTTTCATTGGGGGCAGAATATCGTGACCCTAAGTTTTGGTGGATAGGAGTTTCAGGAAATTTATTGACAAATAATTATGCAAGCCCTGCGGCTTATCGTAGAACAGCAAGCTTTTTATTAGATGATAATGGAGTTACTGATCCAACATTAACAGATGAAGGTTTAATGCGTGTTTTAAAACAAGAAAAATTTAGTAACGAGTTTATGCTGAATATAAATATGGGAAAAACTTTTCGTATTGGTAAATACTCTGCAGGAATTTCAGGAACGATTAATAATGTTTTAAATAACAAAAACTATGTAACTGGAGGATTTGAACAAATGAGAATAGGTAATTATGCTAATGCAAGTAATAAATATTATCAAACTATGTTCGGACCAAAAATGTTCTACGGAATGGGGACTACTTATTTCGCAAACATTTATTTCAGATTTTAATTTTTAACAACGAATTATAAAAAAAATGAATACAATATCAAAATTATCAATAGCGGGTATTTTAAGCTTAGGTTTATTTATTACGCAATCATGTGTACAAGATGATGATTACTCTGTGCCGCCAACAGAATGTAGTTTGCCAAAAGCAAATATTAACCTTAAAGATTTAGTAACTAAAGTAACTTCTGGTGAGATTGCTTTAGATTCTAATGGAGCTGTTGCAGACGATTTAATAATGGAGGCTTATGTGATTTCGAATGATGAAACAGGAAACTTTTATAAAACTATTTCTTTACAAGATAATCCAAGTGAACCTACAGTGGGTATACAAATAGAGATAGATGATAGTAATTTATATACATCTTATCCATTAGGATCAAAAGTTCAAGTTAGATTAAAAGGATTAGTTGTAGCAAAAGATAGAGGAATAATGAAAATAGGTTCTGTAGATCCTACTTATGCTGTTGGTCGTATTCCAAGAACTTTATATAAAAAGTTTCTTATTAGAACATGTGACCCTAACAAAGAAATTGTTCCAAAAGTATACAATAGTTTATCAGATGCTTTGAAAGCAGAAAACTTAAATACATTAGTTACAATTAATAATGTTCAATTTAAAGATCCTGAAGGGGATAAAACTTACGGAGTTTTAAATACTACTGTTAATAGAGTTTTAGTTGATAAATCAGGAAAAGAAGTAGATTTACGTAATTCAGGTTATGCAAAATGGTATAATGAGGCATTACCAACAAAAAGTGGTTCTATTACTGTTGTTGTAAGTATCTATAACTCTTCTTACCAAGTTTATATTCGTGATACAAAAGATGTAAAGTTTGATCAAGATCGTTTTGAAGTTGGAGGTGGACAAAATCCAGGAGGAGATGGTACAGAGGCTACTAACTTGTTATTTAAAGGATCTGATTTCAATGTTTGGGCAGACTTTTTAGCATCTATTAATACAACATTTGGATTAAAAGATTATGCTACAAATGGAGTTGGATTAGGAAGAGATAATTCAAATGCATTAAAGATTAAAGGTACACCTGCTGGAAATGATTATGTGTTTACTGCTTTGTTAACAGATGCACTTCCTGCAAACCCTAAGAAAATTACTTTCTATGTAAAGGGAACTGCTGGAAAATCATTATCATTAAATGTAAATAAATCAACAACTGGATTTACACCATTTAATATAGGAGATCTATCAAATAAATCTGTTACAGTTTCGGCTGCTGCAAATAATCAATATAATGGAACTATTGATACAAAAGGAGAGTGGGTACTTGTTACTTTAAATATTGAAGGACTTGATATTCAAAAAACAATTAAAGGAGATTTGTTTTCTTTAAAAGTAGGTAAAGATGTTGCATATGATTTAAATATCGATAATATTAAGATTGATTAATCAAATCATTCTTTATAAAACAAAAAGGAGGCTAATTTTAGCCTCCTTTTTGTTTTATAAAGAAAATTGTTAAGGAAGTGAAAAATTATTATTGAATATTTTAATAATTTTTAGTATAAAAATACAATGAATTTTTAAATATAATTTATTGACGATTGTTGATAAAATTATAGGTTTATTATCGTAAGCAATAAGTGGAGCAATTGGTTTGAATGGTGGTATAAAATCTCTATTATATATTGTTGATAGAGTATATATGACAGCTGCTGATGCTAATGCTATTAATTTGGATGCTATTGAAGAAGTAAAAGTATTGAAAGATGTTTCTAAATTAGCATTTTTGAATCTCATGGAGCTAATGGTGTTATGGTCATGAAAACAAAATCCGCGAAAAGATAAGAGAAAACAGTTCCTTATTTATCTCGAATTGGAATTAATCAAATAGTTGATTCACTAGACATCAACTTAATGAATGCAGAGTAATTATTAAACTATCATAATGGATTAACTTTTATTAATGACTTAGGGTTAAGGCAACTCATAAGCAAAAAAATGCTCATTTTTCTAAAAATAATCACAAATGGTCAGGTGATTTGTATAAAAATAGTATCTCATTCTATTTCGATTAGTAAAAATGATGGTGAATCATCTAAATAAGTTTTCTGTAAATTATGATAAAAATGAAAATTCTGCTAAATACTTCGCAAATGCTAATGGGAGTTGTCTATTTATAGCAAACGTCGAAAAGCTGAAGATTACAAATATCCATTGCTACCTCCTTGCCAGTTTTAAACTTAAATAAGAATATGGCTCAGAATCCTGGATATTAATTTGGAAGAAAAATAATTGTTAAGTAAATATAATGGCTATCTAAAAAGATAGCCATTATATTTATGGTTGAAACTCATGAAAGTTTAGTGTTTTTTAACATTTTTAGTTAAACTCAATAAATCTAAAAGGGTTAAAAATGCTATGTTGTGATATACTATACATATTGAGTTTAATCGTTTATTTAGGGTGGTTGATATGTCTATTGTTATTAATAATAATATTTAATAGGCTTTTATTGAATACTTGATAAAATAAAAAAATACTTAAGTTTTTGGAAATCTTAAAAAAAAGTTAGAGTTTTGTCTAAAATGTTATAAAATATAAAACTATGAGGAGAAGATTAACATCTTTGGGCTTACTGGCTTTCCTAGGTTTAGGAACAATGGCTTTTGCTCAAGTTACGGGTGTAGTTAACGATGGTAACAATTTTCCAGAGTCTGACGTAGAGGTTACCGTAAAAGGTACAGATAAAGTTGCGTATACTGATGAAAACGGAAATTTTAACATTGATGCTAAAATAGGTGATACATTAGTAATTAATGGAAAAGAATTTAAAGTAACTTCTAATAATTTAGGAGCTTTAAAATATACAGTTGATGAAAAAGTTGATTTAGGTGAAGTAATTGTTGTAGGTTTCGGACAGACTAAAAGTGTTCAAGAGGTAACGGGAGCAACAAGTACAATGAGTTCTAAATCAATTCAAGATGTTCCTGTGGCTTCAGTAGATAAAATGTTACAAGGGCGAGTATCTGGAGTACAGGCAGGTAGTGCTTCTGGTCAGCCAGGAGGTATGGCAAGTGTTCGCGTTCGAGGTATTTCTTCTATTAATGGGGTACAGTCTCCAATTTGGATTGTAGATGGTGTGCGTATAGCTAGTGGAGATTTAACAAGAAACAATACAACAGGTAATATTTTAGCTAATATGAATCCTGATGATATTGAATCAGTAACAGTTTTAAAGGATGCGGTGTCAACTGCTGTTTATGGTGCTGATGCTGGTGCTGGTGTAATTATCATTACTACAAAATCTGGAAGAAAAGGTGATGCAAAATTTAATTTCTCTTCTTCTATAGGATGGAATGATAGAGCTGTTAAAATGAATCGTCCATTTACAGGTGATGAGTATAAAACATATTTAAGAGATCAGGTTAATAATTACTTAGAAACTAGCTATACAAACGAAGATATTGCTAATGGAAAAGTGAATGCTACATTTGCTAGTATCTTTAAATCACCTTATTCAACAAACTGGCAAGATGAGACGATGAAAAAGGGAATACAACAAAATGTTGATTTCAATGTTTCTGGAGCAAACGAGAGATTGTCATATTATGCATCTGCCAATTATTTTAACCAAGAAAGTGTTATTAAAAACTCTAGCTTCAAACGTTTAGCTTTTACAAATAAACTTTCTTATCAAGCAACAGACAAATTAAAATTATCTACTGATATTCAAATGTCTTATGGTAATATTAGAACTTTACCAAATGCAGGAGGTTTTGCTAATCCTATTTTAGCGGGATATTTCAATAGACCAACTGATCCTGTTAGAAATGAAGATGGTTCTTATTATTGGACTTCTAATGGAAGAATGTCTAATGGACAGTTTAATCCTGCTGCTTTGTTAGATATGAACTATAGTAAAGCACAAACAGCTCGTGTATTTGCGAACTTTAAAGCAGAATATGATATTTGGAAAAATATTAAATATACATTAGTTTTTGCACCTGAATTTGTTAATGTTGAGGAAGATAAGTATTATAACCCTAAACATGGAGATGGATTAAACTTAGGAGGTTATCAATCATCAGGAACAAATAGATTTTTTAATTTTAATGTTCAAAATATTGTAAGTTGGAATCAAAAATTTGATTTACATAATGTAGGGGTGTCTTTGATACAAGAAGCATATAAATCAGATCAAAGATATTTGTCATCAACAGGAATTACTGTAGGTAGCCCTGTTTTAGAGACATTGACAAACTTTGTTGTTCCTTACGGATATGAAGGAGGTAAGGTAATTTCTTCTCGTTGGGGATATGCTGCAACAGCACACTATGATTATGATAGATTAGTATTAGTTGACGCGTCTTATCGTCGAGATATCCTTTCTCAATTCATGCCAGGTCAAAAAGAAGGAGACTTCTGGTCTGTAGGTCTTGGATTTGATGTTGCCCGTTTAGGGGGATTAAGAGGAAATGGAACTATTTCAATGATGAAATTGAGAGCTTCTTATGGTAAATTAGGTAATCAAGTAAGTGCTAATCCTTATGCCACATATGCTTATTCAACAAATTATAATGATTACGCAGCAGCAACTTTCAATAGAGTATATAACCCTAATTTATCTTGGGAAACAGTTAATCCTTTAAATGTAGGAATTGATTTTGGTTTCTTAAATGATCGTATTAGATTTTCAGCAGAGTATTTCAATAAGAAAACAAAAGACTTGATTTATGATTTACCATTATCGGCTTCTCAAGGACTATATAATGTGACAAATGGAAATGCAGTTTATACTGATAATATTGGTGAATTAGTAAATAAAGGTTTTGAATTTACTGTAAATGCAGACATCTTAAAAGGAGATCGTAATCAATTCAATTGGAATGTAGGATTTAATCTATCAACTTTAGATAATGAAATTACGAAATTATATGGAGGAGAAGTTAAAGGAGGTACTACAATCTTAAAAGAAGGAGAAGGAGTAAGAACATTTTATTTAAGAAAATGGGCTGGTGTAGATCCAACAAATGGAGATCCATTATGGTATATTAATGGTAAAGATGGTGCTACAACTAATAATTATGCTACAGCACAACAAGCTGTTCAAGGATCATTTATTAGTGATGTATATGGAGGTATGAATACATCATTAGCTTATGCTGGGTTCTCATTAGATCTTCAATTTACTTTCGGATTTGGAGGGAAAATCTATGATAACTGGGCTGCATATAACTACAGTGATGGACAATACTCAATCAACTATCCTGGATATGGAGATGTAATGGGGGATTACTGGACGCCAGAAAATACCAATGCATCGAATCCAAAACCAGTTTATAATGGAAATAAAAGATCGAATAGTGCTTCTACACGTTTCTTATATGACTCAGATTACATTCGTTTGAGTAACGCAAGATTAGCATATACATTCGATAGTAAAATGTTAAAAGGAAGTGGATTAAATTCAGTTCAAATGTATGTAATGGCAAATAATGCTTGGACACATAGATTTGACAAAGATTTAAAATTTGATCCTGAAACAAATGTAGCAGGATACACAGACTTTAATTTACCAGTATTAAAGGCATTCTTATTAGGAGTAAATGTTAGTTTCTAAAAAAATTAAAATGAAAAAAAGATTATTTACCATAGCAATACTTACGGCAAGTGTTTTATCATTGAATATGTCATGTAGTGATGATTTCGTTGAAAGAGAATTTCACCAAGAAGTAGAGCAAAAACCATTAACATCGTTTAATGAACTTCAATCATTTGTGCGTGGAGCATATGTACAAATGAGGTCAGCAAAATATTATGGATGTGATTTCTTAGCTTATGGAGAAATTCGTTCAGATGAAATGAGTAGTAATAAGTTATCAGGATATTATACAACAGTACAAGATTATACAATGTTGTCAACAGATGCTTATGCGAAAGATACTTGGGGTGTAATTTATAAAATGATTGCAACGACGAATATTGCAATTAATACAGATGTAGCTAAATTCCAAGGAAGTGAAACTGAACATAATCAGTCGTATTTCATTCAAGGTCAAGCTCATGCATTAAGAGCGTTAGGATTTTTTGATATTTTAAGATTATATGGTCAAAAATATACAAATGCACCAGATCAATTAGGAGCTGTTCTTCCTTTACAATATGACCCGAAAGCAAAGATGCCTCGTGCAACAATTGCTGAAACGGAAGCTCAAATTGAAAAAGATTTTGATAAAGCGATCGAAATTATGACAAAATATGCTTCTGTTAAGAGTATAACTTTAAAAGGTAAAACAGATTTAAATATTGAGGCAGTTAAAGCTTTAATGTCTCGTTATTATTTATACAAAGGAGATTATGCTAAAGTAAGAAAATTAGTTGATGAAATTGTAGCAGAAAAAACATATTCTATTGCTCCTCAAGGTTTATTGGTTGATACATTTCAATACACAATGAACGGTGCTGCTCTTAATTCAATTTTTGAATTAGCAGTAGGTACAACAGGTTCATTAGGTACAACTTCTTATCGCCATAAATTGAATCCTGGAGGTTATGGAAATCTAGCTGTAAAAGAAACTTCTTATACTTCTTATGCTGCAAATGATGTTCGTAAAGCTTTGGTGACACTTAATAATGGTCAATACTTTGTAACAGGAAAATATACAAATAATGTTGGAGCAGATAACATTAAGATGATTCGTTATGAAGAGGTTATCTTAGATGGTGTTGAAGCTGAATTAAATGGTGGTAATCCTGCTAAAGCATTAGAATATTATAAATTACTTTTAGCCCAAAGATTGAAGCCAATTACTAATAGTGATGGAACAGTTAATACTGTTGAAGATCAATTAAAATTGATTACTTCAGTTTCAGTTGGAGATCTTAAGAAAGAAAGATCAAAAGAATTATTAGGAGAAGGTTTAAGACAATGGGATTTACTACGTTGGGGTGATACATCTTATGCAAATGGTAAAGACAAAAATCTATTAGCTTTCCCAATTCCTAGAATTGAGACAGATTTAGGAGGAAGTTTGATTAAATCAAACCCTGGATATGATAACTAATTAAAGGTTATTCTATAAAACAAAAACCTCGAAGCTTGCTTCGAGGTTTTTTTTATGTTAATTTTTTAATTAATATTTTTTTATAAACTCCCAAGCTCTTACTTCTGCCCAAGAATGTATATTATTCTTTAAAGGAAATCCACAATGACCACCAAATTTCGGTATTTCAAATGAACAGAATTTATGTTCCTTGAAACGTTCTATAGGATAGCAATCATTACCTAAAAAAGGATCATTTGCAGCATTGACAATCAGACATGGTGTTTTAATGTTATCCAAAACCGTCAATGGAGAAGCTTTATAATAATAATCTTCTTTGGAAGAATAACCATGCAAAGCAGCTGTAAAATATTCGTCGACTTCATCAAAAGTCTTTATTTTATCAATCATTTCTTCATTCAATCTTCCAGGAAATTGTTTTGCTTTTACTTTAAATTTAGGAATAAGTGTTCGTTTAAAATTCTTAAAATAAATTGTATTCGGAAATATCTTTAATGTATCAGCACAAGATTTCAGAGAAATAGGTGCAGAAAATACAACACCACATTTTATACGATTGTTAATTTCATAATTACCAAGATAATTTAAAACTAAAGCGCCTCCCATAGAATAGCCAATTAAGTAAATTTGGTTATAATTTTCCTGAATAGCTTTTTCTACAACTCTGTGTACATCGTCAATAGAACCATGATGATATAAACGGCAAGTCGTATTCATTTCTCCACCACAAGTTCTATGATTCCAAGCTAAAATATTAAACCCTTTTTCAAAAAAATAATCCGAACACGAATTAAGATAAGTTCGTTTCGAATCACCTTCTAAACCATGAAAGAGAATAATTAATTTATCTTTATTATTTTGTATTCGCCAATCTAAATTCAAGAAATCACTATCATCGGTTTCTATTTTTTCTCTTGTGTAATTTGGAATAGGATATTTCTTAAATTTCGCTGGAATAATAGTAGAAAGATGTGCGTTTCGATTAATGAAATTAGGTTTCGGATAGTTAGAATTTTCTATGTAAGGCATTTTTAATAAATTTTGACATCAATTAAAAACTCTTTTCTTATTTCTTCGTTGATATTTGCAAGAATTTTCGATTTTCCCATCAATAATTCTTGTCGCATTGCAGGAGAATTAATTTTAACATACAAAACACGCTGTCTCACTTCAACACGGTCTGTATATTTCTCGAAAAACTTTCCCATCACTGTTTGCCAAGCCTCTTCTGCTTTTACTTCCCAAATCAATTCTTCTTTTCCACTTTGTTTAATGAAATGCTCCAAAGCTTGTCCAAGCGTTTGCTGATTACTTCTTTTTTCGTACTTTTTCATAAACGGAAAACTTTACTTTCAGAATTTATTTGTTTGATGATTTGCTCTGTTCTTTCTGGATGAGTATCGGTGATAAAAATTTGACCAAATCGTTCTTCGTTTACTAATTTAATCAATTGTGTCACACGATGTTCGTCCAATTTATCAAAAATATCGTCCAATAATAATAAAGGAGTTATGTTTAATGAATTTTTAATAACTTCTAATTGTGCTAATTTCAATGCGATTAAATATGATTTTTGTTGACCTTGAGAACCAAATTTTTTGATTGGATAATTGGTAATCGTAAACAATAAATCATCTTTATGAATTCCAGCAGTCGAATATTGAGCTGAACGATCTTTGTATAAAGCATCTTTTAGAACCTTTTCAAAAGGTGTATCATTAAGTTGTGAAATATATTCGATATTTACTTTTTCTCGTCCTTCGGAAATTTCGTTGTAATATTTTAAGAAAGCATCCAAAAATGTTTGAATAAATTCTTTTCTTACTTCATGTATTTTTTTTCCTAAATGAATTAATTCTTCATCGTATATTTCAAGAGATGAATTGTCAAACGTATTATTTGCAACAAAATATTTTAAAAGTGCATTTCGTTGAGTTAAAACTTTGTTGTAACGCATCAAATCTGCCAAATATTGCTTGTTTGATTGTGAAATAATATTGTCCAAAAATTTACGTCGAACTTCACTTCCTTCTTTGATTAAATCGCTATCATAAGGCGAAATCATCACCAAAGGATATTGACCAATATGATCTGAAATACGGTCATACGATTTCGAATTTCGTTTCAATTGTTTGGGTTGACCAGAACGAACCAAGCAAAAAATAACATCGTCTGCTTCATTTCGATCAAAAGTACCTTCTAAGGTAAAAAAATCACAATCGAACTGAATATTCATCGCATCCGAATGATTTAAATACGATTTACTTAAAGCTAAATAATGAATAGCATCTAACACATTGGTTTTTCCCTTACCATTTTGTCCTACAAATGCATTTATTTTTGATGAAAATTCGAAATTATTTTCATCAAAATTTTTGAATTGTCGCGCTTTAAGTTCTTTTAAATACATGAAAGCAAAATTACGATATTAATTAGGATTAATACAATCTTTAAGTGTTGAGTATTGAGTTACGCGAACTTCAAACTTAGAGCTTTGAATTTCATATTTCGTTAATCGTAAACCATTAACCTCGTGAGATTACGCAGAGTTGTTTTATCCTTTCCCGAGTTTCAAACTTTGAGCTTCGCACTTCATTAACCGATTAGCATAAAGCTTATAACTTAAAACCATGATTTCTAAACAAAATGTCGAGTTAAAATTAAAATGATGTATTTTTGTATTTTAAAAGAATATTTAGAAAATGGCAATTCAAAAACCATCGATTCCAAAAGGAACAAGAGATTTTTCTCCTTTAGAAGTGAATCGTCGTCAATATATTATCAATACGATTAAAAAACAATTCGTGTTATTCGGATTTTCTCCAATCGAAACTCCATCATTTGAAAACTTATCTACATTAACGGGTAAATATGGAGAAGAAGGAGATCGTTTAATTTTCAAGATTTTGAATTCTGGAGATTATTTAGCAAAAGTTGATGAGCAATTGTTAACAGATAAAAATAGTCAAAAAGTAATTTCGCAAATTTCTGAAAAAGCATTGCGTTACGATTTAACTGTGCCTTTCGCACGTTATGTTGTACAACATCAAAATGAGATTACGTTTCCATTCAAACGTTTCCAAATTCAACCGGTTTGGCGTGCAGATCGTCCTCAAAAAGGACGTTTTCGTGAATTTTTTCAATGTGATGCTGATGTTGTAGGTTCGGATTCGTTGTTGCAAGAAGTTGATTTTGTACAATTATATGATTCAGTTTTTACAGAATTAAAAACGCCAGTTGAGATTCATATCAACAACCGTAAAATTTTATCAGGTTTAGCTGAAGTTGCAGATATTTCGGCTCAATTGATTGATTTTACTGTAGCTTTAGATAAGTTGGATAAAATTGGTGAAGAAGCTGTAAAAGAAGAAATGCGTGGAAAAGGAATTTCTAATTCTGCGATTGAAATTTTATCACCATTATTCTCAATGAATGGAGATTATAAAACTCAATTTGCTCAATTAAAAGAAATTTTAAAATCTTCAGAAACTGGATTAAAAGGAATTGAAGAATTAGAATTTGTTTTCGAGAATACAACAAATATTGGTTTACAATCTGCTGAATTGGTCTTGAATTTAACTTTAGCGAGAGGTTTAGATTATTATACAGGAGCTATTTTCGAAGTAAAAGCAAAAATCGGAGAATTCTCTTCATCTATCGGTGGAGGAGGTCGCTACGATGACTTGACAGGGATTTTTGGATTGAAAGATATTTCTGGAGTTGGAATCTCTTTCGGATTAGATCGTACGTATTTAGTCTTAGAAGAAAATAATTTATTTCCTGCTTTAGAAGATTCGACAAATATTCAAGCGTTGTTCATTAATTTCGGAACGAAAGAAGCTGCTGAGGCAATGAAATTGGTGAAACAATTGCGCCAAAGCGGAATCAATACAGAGGTTTATCCTGATGATGCAAAAATGAAAAAGCAAATGGGATATGCTGATAAAAAAGGAATTAAGAAAGTAATTCTTTTGGGTGAGAAAGAAATTGCAGAGCAAAAAGCGACAGTAAAAGATATGATTTCAGGAGAACAAACTGAAGTTGCTTTTGCTGATTTAGCTAATGCATTGTCTTAATATTACTTAATTCAAATCTATTCAATATATTTGCAAACTATTTAATTAAGAATATAAAATGAGTTTATTAACAGTTGGTACAGTTGCCTTTGATAAATTAGAATCTCCTTTCGGGAAAACAGATAAAATCTTAGGTGGTGCCGCTACATATATCGGTATGGCGTCTTCTTTATTAGGCGTTGATACTGCAATTGTTTCAGTTGTTGGTGGAGATTTTCCTCAAGAGTACATTGACTTATTAATTTCGAAAGGAATTAATTTAGATGGAATGGAAATCGTGAAAGAAGGAAAAACTTTCTTTTGGGAAGGAAAATATCACAATGATTTAAATACACGAGATACATTAGCAACAGAATTGAATGTTTTAGAGACTTTTAATCCAGTTGTTCCTCATGATCGTAAATCTCCAAACGTTTTAATGTTAGGAAACTTACATCCATTAGTACAAAAAGGAGTGTTGACTCAGTTAGATCAACGTCCAGGTTTAGTTGTTTTAGATACGATGAATTTTTGGATGGATTGTGCTTGGAATGAGTTAATGGATGTAATCAAAGATGTTGATGTAATTTCTATTAATGATGAAGAAGCACGTCAAATGTCAGGAGAGTATAGTTTAGTTAAGGCGGCTAAAAAAATTATGACATTAGGACCAAAAACTGCTATCATTAAAAAAGGTGAACACGGAGCATTATTATTCCAAGAAGAGCAAGTTTTCTTTGCACCAGCTTTACCATTAGAAGATGTATTTGATCCAACAGGAGCTGGAGATACATTTGCAGGAGGTTTCTCTGGTTATTTAGCAAAAACAAATGATTTCTCTTTTGATAACATGAAACGTGCAATTGTTTACGGTTCTGCATTAGCATCAGTAACATGTGAAAAGTTTGGAACAGAATCTTTACAAAATTTAGATCGTGAGGGATTAATTAATCGTTTGAGAAAATTCCATGAATTAATGGATTTCTCAATTAATTTGTAAGAGATCATTAATCGAAATATTTAAAGCCTTGCATTTGCAAGGCTTTTTTGTTTTATATTAGATTGCAAATTATTTATATGCAGATTATTCTTGAAATGTTAGGTTGGCTTATTTTTAATTTTATAGGTCCTTTAGTTCTACATTTTTTAGGATTAAATATGAGATTTGCTATTTTGAAGATTTTTAAACCTTCATTAATTTATCATGAATTTTTAGATTCAGAATCTGGATCAAATGATTTTTATAATTTAATAATGGGAATATCAACGCTTTGTGGTTTAATTTTTGGTATATTTTATCTATTTAATTGATATGAAAAACAGAATTATACATCTTCTTGTCTTAGCATTTTCTTCTTTGCTTTCTGGAATAATGATTTCGAAAATGTCATTAATCGGAAAAATAGGAATTACCATCATTTACAATGAATACACTATTCTGAAATCGTGGTGGAAAACGGCGTTATTATTATTCGTAATACAAGCTATAGTTTTTATAGTATTATCGATTTGGAACGAGAAAACAACTAAACGATTAAAACGATTATTATTACCTATGATATTCCTTTTTATGGGAATTGTTGGGTTAATTTATACCTATTATGATTTTACTGAAACATCGCACCGTTTATTGAAAAAGACTTTTCATTTTGGTTTTTATATTTTTTGGTTGACATGGTTTGGGAATTGTATTTTCTTTATGTCAAAAAAATCTCAAAAAATAGAAGATATTCCACAAGAAACAGAAGTGTATTAAAATAAGAAAAGCTCATCAAATATTGATGAGCTTTTCTTTTGTGACCGAGACAGGATTCAAACCTGTAACCTCTTGAGCCGTAATCAAGTGCGCTATTCAGTTGCGCCACTCGGCCATTCCTAATAAAGAACTACTGTTCTTATTTTGGATTGCAAATATAAAGACTATTTTTTATTTTACAAACATAATTTATAAATAATTTTTCACTTCATCTAAATGCTTGATTGTTGGAACATCATCCATAGAAAGATTTTCATCCAACTGATCAAAGAAAATAGCTGACATTCCAAATGCTTTTGCACCAACAGCATCAGCAATCCAATCATCGCCAATATAAATAGATTCATCTTTTTTTGCATCTGATTTTTCCATTGCTAAAGCGAAAATACGAGGATCTGGTTTCAAAATTTTTATTTCGTCTGCATAAGTGACAGTTTCAAAATAACCTTTCAAATCAGATGTTTCAATTTTACGTTTTGATACTTCTATAAATCCATTCGTTATAATATGCAATTTGTACTTAGGTTTCAAATAATTTAATAACTCCATTGCACCATCTACCACTTCATTATAATTGGTAATAGTTTCCATGTATTCCTCTTCAAAAATCTTTGCTAAAGCATCATTATCGATCCCAAGATTATCAAAAGCTTCTTTGAAGCGACGAGCACGTAATTCTTCTTTTGTAATTTTTTTGTCACGAATCAAAGCCCAAAGTCCTTCGTTACTATCGTGATAAAATGGGTGAAATTCCTCGAATGTAAAACCATATCTATTTTCTACATCATATTTTTTGTAAAGCTCATCCAGCGCGAATTTTGCATTTTTTCTGAAATCCCAAAGTGTGTTATCGAGATCGAAAAAAACGTGTTTTATTGTGTTCATAAATGCAAAGCTAAGGAATTTATGTAGATTTGCTGATGAAGAAAATCTCAATTGAAAACGAAGTTAGAAAAATTTAAAACGAAGAATGCAAAAGGTGTTTTGTCTTTATTGGCGGGTAACACTGTTGCGCAAGTTATCATGCTAGTTGGTGGGCTTATTTTGGCTCGAATTTATGGTCCAGAAGCATCGGGAACTTACAATGCTTTTTTGAGTTTTGTGGCGATTCTTTCAATTTTAGCAACATTTCGGTTAGAAAATATTTTTGTGATTTCGAAATCATCAATAGCTATTCGGAATTTATTTACAACGCTATTGTTAATAAGTAGCATTGTTACAATTTTGTTCTTTTTAGGATATGCTATTTTAGAAAAAATATTTACGTTTAAAACATCTATATTAGTTGTTTTCTTAAGTTGTATCGCAGGGTTATTTACAGCTTGGAACAATGTGCAAAATACGCTGTTTACGAAGTATAAATTATTCAAAAGTATTTCAACAGGGTTTGTGATTAATGCGTTGTTTTCGGTCTTTTTTCAATTTGCTTTTTATTGGATGGGCTACAAAGAAACAGGATTGATTTATGGGACAATTTTCGGAACAGTTTTATCTTGTGCCTACTATTTTTCTATAACAAAAGGACGATTTACTTCAATTGATTTTGGATTAGCAAAAAAAACAATTCTCAAGAATAAAGAAATTATTAAATATACTTTACCATCTGAATCTTTAAATGCAATTGCTAATAATTTGCTACCAATTATGATTGCGATTTATTTTATGAAAGAAGATGTTGCTTTCGTTGGGAATTCGGCTAAAGTTTTGGTTGTTCCTTTGACGTTGCTTTCTAATTCAATGTCGAAAGTTTTTTTTCAGAAATCTGCTGGAATGATTGATCATCGCGCTCATCAACTGTATGATTTATCTAAGAAAGTCGTACTTTATAATGTAGCTGCAATTGCTGTTTTTTTACTGTTAATGAATTGTATTGGGATTTTTATTCTTGAATGGATTCTTGGACCAGAATGGAGAGGTTTACACGTGATGACATGGATACTTTCTTTTTGGATTTTATGCCGTTCAGCAATGAATCCTATTCAACAAATTGTCGTTGTTATAAAGAAAAATCATTATGCGTTATATTTCAATATTTATTTAGTTTTTATTACTTGTATTACTTGTGTAATAGGAGGATTAAATAAAAATATACTTTTGACGTTATCACTATATTCTTTCTTTGCTGGAATTGGCTATTTAGTTCAACTTTATTTTGTGATGAAAGAGTTGAAACGTTATAAAAAGTAGGATCAATGTGTGGAATTTCCGGTATATTTTCTAAAGATAAATTAAGTGATTCATCGATTTTAAATTCGTTGGGATCGATTAAACATCGTGGGACTAATAATACGATTCATTCATGTTTTTTTGAACAAGACCTACATTTTTATTCAAGTAAATTATCCGATAAAAGAACTCAATTTGACTTAAAAAATTCAGAAGGATTTTTAGTAAATAATTGGATAGGTTTTAATAGACTTTCTATTCTAGACTTATCTAATAATGGTATGCAACCATTTTATGAAAACGATGCAAAAATAGCATTAACGATGAATGGTGAAATTTATAATTTTCGTGAACTTCGAAAAGAGTTTCTATTAGATAAAGATTTTAGCTCTGATTCTGATACAGAAGTCGTTTTTCAATTGTATCTGAAATTAGGAGATGATTTTGTTCATCATCTTAGAGGTATGTTTACGATTGTAATTATAGATTATAAAAATAATGAAGCCAAAATTTGGCGAGATCGATTTGGTATAAAACCCTTTTACTATTATTTAGATGATAAATACTTTATCTTTTCTTCAGAAACTACTGGAATTTTTGCGACAGATTTAGTTGAAAGAAGTATTGATTTTAAACATTTAGCTTATTCATTTTATTTGAATTCGAGTTTTTCACCTCATACGATTTACAATAATATTTACTCTTTAGAAGCTGCAACAAAACTTGAGGTTGATCTGACTACATTAAAAGCAAAAAAAGAAATTTATTGGCAATTAGAATATCAACCAAATAATAAATCAATTTCGAAAGAAGAATTTTTAGATGATGTTTGTAAACTTGTAAATTTAGCTTCTGTTGCTGATGTTAAACAAGCTGTGATGTTAAGTGGAGGTTTGGATTCTGGTTTATTAGCTTATCAATTTGGGAAAAATAAAATAGATATTGAAGCCTTAACCATTTATAATACTGATGTAGAAGAACAAAATGAGCTAGAATTTGCTAAAAGCAATGCAGAAAATGCAAAATTAGATTTGTTATCTTTTAAAATAGAGAATGAAGTAACTCTACAAACAATAAAAGAATATTGTCTAGCAGAAGAAGAACCAAATTCTTCACCAGAACCAGCGTATTTTTTATCAAAAAAAGCATTCGAGAATAAATATACTATTCTGCACAATGCATTAGGGTTAGATGAATTATTTTATGGATATGGTTATTATCATCAAGCAAAAAAAATGCAGATAATAAGACCTTTTTTACTAAAACCTTTTAAATATTTATTAAAAGGATCAAAACGACATAAATATGAGGAAATTACAAGATTTGGAATAGAAGCTGCACCTTTTATTATGAGAAGTTTTTCTTCTTGGGTAGCTATTCAAAAGTTATTTTCGAAATATGGAAGTGAAAACTGGGAGCATCCAATATCTATTTTAATGAATAAAGTAAGAGAAACAAATTCTAATTTTGAGAAAATGCCTTTACTGAAAAAGATTTCTTACTTAGATTTTTATTATTATATCAGTTCTCATCACTCCTTACGATCAGATGTTCCTGCAATGAAGAATGAGATTGAAATGCGTTTTCCTTATTTGGATCATCTATTTGTACAGAAATATTTTAATATTTCAGATTTACATCAAGGTTTAACAAAAGAAAATAATAAACCATTTCTAAGAAAAAATGTTACAAATATTCTACCAAAAGATGTACTTTCTATGAAAAAGAAAGGTTTTTCTATGCCAACATCAAAATGGTTGGAAAGTGTTAATTTAGAGAAAGATTTTCCTGAATTGACGGCTGTTTTTGGAGAGAATTATAAAAATTGGATGAATCATCCATCAAAAAAATGGTTTTTAATTTCGACAAGTTTATTACTGAAATGAAACAAACATACACAATCGTTTTTTTAGCAGATTTACATACTTTATATGATGACAGAGTATATTGGAAACAAGCTATGTCATTAGTTAAAAAAGGGTATAATGTTCATTACATTACTATTGGAGATGTTAATGGAAAAGGAATTACAGAAGAGGGAATTCATTATCTTCAACTGAAGCGTAAAAAGTATTTGCCTACTGTATTGTTGAATTATTTGTTTAAAAAGTTTCCGTTTGTAAAAACAGAATATGACGAAGCTTTAGAATATTGTCAATCCATAAAAGCAAATCTATATCATATTCATGATGCTAGAATAAATCGAATTTTAGATGATTTAAAAAAAATAGGAAATAATCCTAAATTTATCTACGATGGCAGAGAACCTCTGGATAAAAATATGAAAGATTACCGTTTTAAAGATTCAAAAATACCTAAAATATTAACGAATACTTATGCAGATTATATTCAAAATTGGGAATATAAAAAGGTAAAAGATTATGATTACATTTTTACAGTAGACGATGGATTATATAATCGTTTCAATGAGAATGTTGCTGATGTTCCGATAAAAATAATGTATAATTTTACAAATCTTAAAGATCAACGTAAGCATTTGGTTTATGAAGATAAAATATATGATACTGCTTATGTTGGAGGATTATCAGAAGTGAGAGGAGCTTTAGTTGCTTTAAGAGCTACAAAATATATCGTTGAGAAATTACCAGATTATAAATTACTTTTTCTCGGTCAAGTATATGATAAAAAATTAGAATTAGAAATAAAACAATTTATTCAACAAAATAGTTTAGAAAAAAATGTGATTTTAAAAGGTTTTGTTCCTCATCAAGAAGTTTCAGATTATTTTAATCAAATTAAAATTGGTTTAAATCCTCTCCTTTTTGCTAAAGCTCATGAAGAGATTATTCAGATTAAATTATTTGAATATATGAATTTCGGAATTCCAATTATCACAAGCAATTTTGGTTATATGAAAAAATATGTGCTCGAAAATAATGTAGGAATTGCTATTGAGCCAAATGATGAAAAATTATTAGCAAATACAATTTTAGATCTATTGAGTGATAGAAAAAACTTTGATGAGTTTGCGATGAATGGAATAAAAGCTGTTGACGAAAAATACAATTGGGATATTATGGAAAAAATGTTATTAGAAACGTACCAGTCTTTGTTAAATGAGAAAGAGTAGTTAGTTACTTAGGCTGTATTATAATAATCATTATTTATATTTCCCATTAACTGTTTACAATAAAACATGAAAAATTCTAAAAATATTTTTCTTAAGGATATGTTTTGGTATTTATTAGGAACGATAATACCAATGGGAATTAATGTTATAAAAACACCAGTTTTTACACGGCATTATACAACAGAAGATTATGGTTATTTAGGGTTGGTGATGGGAATATTTATATATATATCTACTGTTTCTTATTCATGGTTATCAAGTTGTATTTGGAGATTTTATAATTCATTTGAACGAAAGAAAATTTTAAATAAATTCTATTCAAATCTTCTTTTTTTATATTTGATATCCAGTGTTGTGATGTTTTTTTGTTCCTTAATATTTATAGCGTTTTATCATACCCCTTTTTTAGTTTATAAATTAATAATTCTTTGTTTTTTTCATTTTGTATTGAAAGAATTATTAGGGTTGTTTTATGTTATTTTGAGGATAAAAGGCTATGCTAAATTCAATAATATTTTGTTAATAACGCAAGCTATGTTAAGTTTTATAGTTTTATTATTCTCCGCATTTGTTTTAGATTTTGATATTACCTCATTGATTAGTAGTTCTATTACTATAGATTTGATTTTTGTTATTGGAGTTGTAATTTATCTGATTTATCATAAAAAAATAGAAGTATTGAAACTTGATTTAGTTAGAATTCGATATTTGAAAATATTTCTAAATTTTGGTTCGTTTATTCTTATCTCAAGTATGATAACTTTATTATTGGTTTCAAGCGATAGATATATTTTGGCAATGTATGATAATATGAAGAATGTTGGGATTTACACGAAAGTTTATGATATTGCTCAAATCTCTATTACAGCATTTGTATTTGTGTTTTTTAGTGTTATTAATCCTAAAATGAATAAAGAATTATCTCATAACATTGACGAAGCAGACAATTTACTTGTAAAATATTTATTTGGCTATATTTTTACATTATTACCAGTTACATTCTTGATTTCCATTTTTTCTAAAGAAATAGCAGAAATCCTTTTAGGAGAAGAGTTTAGGAGCGGTTATGTCATAATGCCATATGTTTTTTTTAGTGCCTTTATTTATGGAATAATCACGATTAATCAAAACAAATTAAAATTCAGAAATAAATTAAAAACTGTATTACAAATTTTAATTATTTGTTTAGTTATAAATGTTATTCTGAACTTTCTTATTGTACCGACTTATGGTTACATCGGAGCTGCAATTACAACATTAATCAGTTATATTCTCATGCTTTTTTTGTTCTTTTATAAAGAATCGTGTGGTTTTTTTAAACAAAAGAATTATGTTAAAACTATTGGCCAACAGATAATAGTGTTAATTCTGATGTTTGGAACCGACCAAGTTTTCAGAAAAATATTAGATTTCAATATATGGATTGCACTTTTAGAAGGAATTATTTTTACTGTATTAGTTGGTTTAATCTTTCGTAAGAAATATCAATCTTTAGATTTACCTATTTAAATTTTAAGTATTGAACTTGAGGTTTTATTTAAATAATTATTAAATTCTTTTCCATTTGGATAAACTAGTTTTCCGTTATTTTCAAAAATTATTTTTGAATTTTTACCAAAGATAATTGATGCTTGTGGGGCAATAATTATAGGTGTTGAAATGGTTAAAACGATATTATTATCAATTTTTAAATTTGAATAAAAACGTTGTGTCTTTTCCCATTTTGTATTTTCGTTTATTAAAAAAGTATTCCTAAAAAAGAATCTTCTGTTGCAAATTGAATTAAATTAGTCTCTCTAAGGTTTTTATGAGCCTTTAAAATTTCTGTTGGTTGGAGATAATTTCTAGGATCCAACCCTGCTTGCGACATGATTGTATATTTACATGAGTTAGTGTTATGAAATTCATTGCTGTGATTCAAACTAAGACTGTGCCCAATTTCATGAGCTAGCCCACGAGAATCTCCTATGTCCCAAGACATTGTTTCATCAGTAGTAGTATTATACTTTTTAGGATGAAAATAACGATGAGCTAAGTATTTTAAATATCGGTTTGGGATATGATACTAATACTTTCAGATAAAGATTTGTTAGGAGATTCTGCAGCTGCAACTTCATTTAAATCAAAATCCTTACTTTTTACTTTATACAGACGATCATAGTTGTCAGCATCCATTGTTAGGTATACGTTTATCCCTTTTGAAATAGAGATGTTCTGAGAAATTTTATCATCTAAATAAGTTAAATACCAACCTCTATATGGTGTTATTCCACTATATTTTTTTTTCTGTAAATCTGCTCCGCTATTTTTATAATTCCAAGCGTAACTATCTTTAATCTCTATATAATTAAATTTGAAACGAATTTTGGCATCCGGATAGAAGTCAGTACCTATATAACATCCTGTTAAACTCTCAGGTTTTACAAAATGACTCCAGATATTATTATTCGCATTCATAAAGTTTTCTAACGCTTCTTTCTCTTCAGAATTTTCTAAATCATAATTTCCTGTACCGTCATCTCGTTTCAGAATAATTACATTTACTTGTAAAGTGATTGGTTGTAAATCATCTGTGATAACAAAATTTTTTATTGTAGATTGGTTAGTAGAATTTAACGTATTTGAAGTTGTTGATTGATTAGGAAAAATTAAACCACCTTGTTGATTACTGCACGAAAAAAAAGAAAAACAAAAAATAATATAAAATAACATTCTCATAAACAGAGTATTTGATTAGTTAAGTTACAACTTTTTTATTTCTTCTATTGTCATTGTCTTTGATTTTAAATCAATTAATTGTTGCGCTGACTCTTTCATCCAATCAATATCTTCATTTGTTTCTTCATTATTTAGAATAACTTCTATAATTCCTTTATTGTTATTCATCCAAGGAAGTAAATAGTAATTAAGACCACCTTTATATGCTTTTTGCTGATGAAACTCTTTTCCTTTTGCTGTTTTTGAAACAAGTTGTTTTGTTGAATAATAATAAAGAGGTACTAAAAGAATAAGAACTGAAATGAAAGGGTTGTACTTTGGAAATTTTGTAATAAAATTATTTAAACCAATACTTAAAATAATCAAGTAGACTATATTAAAGTTTAAGAAAAATACATAGTTATCACTAACAGCATAAATAGTAGAGAAACAAAAAACAGGTAGTCCGAATATAACTAAATAAAGTAACGTCTTGTCTTTGATAAAACTTTTAATCGGAATAAATAATAATGCAAAATTCAGAAACCAAAAATTATATATAATATAACCAATTGCTTTAAGAAGGTCTTTAAAATAGTTTGTAAGACCTTTCTTAAAAGAATCGGAAACCCAACTACTTTGAGAAGATGATAATACATTTTTTAGAGGTAAATTATTTGCAAGAGGATAAATGTATAAAAGTCCTAAAAAAATTAAAGGAATTATGAAATAAAGGAAATATCCTAGCTGATTGACATTTTTTCTGTATGCTAAATAACATAAATAAAAGTACGAGGGTAATAACAAAATTCCTTGAACATGACAAAAAAAACTAAATCCAAGTATTGTGCCTACTAATAACAACGTTTTAGATTTTTTATTTTCAATAAATTTTAGAGAGAATAAACAATATAAACTTATCCAAATTAAGCTAAAAGTATAAACTTCAATATTTTCGGTGTTTTTCCAAAAAGTAAAACTAAATCCAAATGCAACTGTACCTAATAATGTAATCCAATTTTTTTTGACAGTTCTTTGTAGAATTAAGAAAAGAATATTCAGAACAATTATTGCCGAAATTATATTTACCCAACGACCAACTTCTATCGAGTCGATAAAAGGAAAAATTCTATAAATAAGAACCGTAAAGTTTTGATACAAAAAATGTGTAACAGAATAAGTTTCTAAACTAAATTGGTTCATTTCTATATCCATAACTTTTCCTGCAGAATCCCCAAATGTAATTTTAGAAAAGCTTCCTAAACGGTAAATAATTAAAAAAAATAGGGTAATAAGTAAATGGTAGAATTGTTTTTTCATATAATTTGTTTAAGAGAAATAAATTGTTGAAAATAAGATTTCGTATATTAAATATTTAAATTAGAATAGAACGTGTAATTTCTTATTGTAGCTCCAAATCCATTATAAAACTTACTAATAGAAGGTATTGAAGATCCTTCAAAATCGAAAATGATTTTTTTACTTTTTAACTCTTTAAGCATTTCATTAATAATTCCTGTAGGAACTTTTTTATCTTTACCAGTTTGTGAAGTGGCTGAATCAAGATAAAATACACGATTTTTAGATTTCATAAAACAAACAAACCCAAAAACTTCTTCGTCTTCTACAAATTGGATGTCTAAAAATTTGTAATGATTTAATACTGTGAGTAATTTTTTATAATAAGGAATATTAACAAAATGATTTCTATGTTGTATTTTAAAGTTTAGTAGAGGCTCGATTTTATCGTTTTTTTTGATTACTAATTGTTGTTTTGTAAAGTAATTTACATTACGTTGAACCATTTTACTATAATTTTCAAAATGAAATTGATCTAACTCTATTATTTGATTAACTCGTTTTTTCCCCTTCGGCTCAAACATTTCTGTATTTTCCTCATTAAAAGAATAAGCTCTTACTAAATTTCGGTGTAGTTTATTTTCAAAAAGTTGAAAAGTTTCTTTCGAAAAATTGTCTTGATGAAAAACACCTAATTGTTGACAGTAAATAGGTTGTACAATAAATTTAAACCCAAATTTCTTTACAAATGGTAAAGGCATTATTGCTTCATAATCGTTCAAAACATAGCAATCCCAATTGTTTTCAACCAAAGCATCTAAATACCAATATTCAGCATATATTCGGTAATTCACCGATTTGTTTAAACACTCGGTGTATTTGTTTATATCTATTTTTTTTCTAGGAATTCTTTTAATCATTATGTTAACAACGAAATAAAATTAAATATCATATAAAATAAAGTCTTCTATTTTTAGAAGACTTTATTTTGATTACTTAATAATTAATTGTTTACTTATTTTTTCTGTTCCTTTTTCTATGATGACGATATAATTACCTTTTGGGATAGAAGTCAAATTGAAAGAAGTTTTTTGTAATGTAACATTTTTTGATTCAATTTTTTGATTCATATAATTGTATATACTAATCCTTGCTCCTTCAAAATTTTGATCATTGATTTCTATATGGATATTTCCGTCAGAAGGATTAGGATAAATTTTTATTTGATCTATTAAATTGCTTTCTTTTCCTTGTTCAATTAAAGAGAAACACGGTGTTAAGTTTGTAGGATTTGCAATGATTTTAAAATAGGTGTTTGCATGTAAAGCATTTGAATTGGTATTAGAAGTCACAGTGAAATTTCCTTGAGGAGATTTATATAGCCCACCCCAATTTTTGTTATCTGCTGATAAAATAACTCCTCCATCTAATGTTAAAGTTCCTCCATTTCGTATATATATTACAGATTGAGGAGGCATAATTAAATCTCCTTTTAGCGTTAAATTAGCTCCACTTTCTATAATTAAATCTGAATAAATACGTCGTTTTCCATTCCAGGTTTGATCTTGTGTAATTTTAAGCCCAGCGTTGTAATAAGAGTCTTCTGTTACAAATTGGATTAAATTAGTTTTGGTTAGATTATCATGTACTGTACGAATTTGAGTGGGTGTCAAAAAGTTTTTAGGGGAACTACCTTCAGGGTTCATAATGTTATTAGTGCAACTAGAAAGATGACCTAAATTGAAATTATGTCCTAATTCATGTGCTACGCCTCCTCTTGCATCATTAATGTGCCAGTTTCTTGTTTCTTCCCATGAAGTATTGTATTGTTCAGCAAGTTTATACTTATGGTAAAAATATTTCAAAAAACGTAGAGGAACATGTGTTCTTGAACTTTTATTAAAATCTGTAAATGAAGGAGATTCTCCTCCTGCGATTGTAGTTGAAAAAGGCCAATAGTTACCTTTTGTTTTTACCACACTATCATGTGCCAATGCATCTGAAGTAAAATAGCTGTTAATTGCCTTAGGGTAATTAGGACTGTTGTGTATGACATCATCTAGAGGATTTAAGTACCAATTTGAGGAAGGAGTGAAACTTCCTAATATATAAGGATTTTTAGTTAAATCTGTTCCTCCATTTCTCATATTCCAATAATACGTATTAGCTATAGGAATAACATTATTTGTTATACGAATTTTCATGTCACTAAAAAATTCTGCACCATTGTATCCACAATTATCATAATTTGCAGGTTTTACAAGATTTGAATAAACGTAATTGGTATAATCCAAATATTCCATAAAAACTTTAGATTGTTCAATACTTTCTTGGTCAGAACCTAAAAGTTTAAAGTTACCTGAACCATCATCTCTGTATAAAACAATTGCATTTACGCGAACTGTAATAGGTTTTAATAAATTAATATTAGCATTGTTAATATTATCATTGTAACAATGTTTTACTGTATGTTCTGTAATTTGAGCATTCGAGATACTTGTAAAACCGATAAAAGAGAGTAAAAAAAGATTATTCATAATACATGTTTTGTGTTAATGTATTAAATATAAGCGTTTTATTTGATATGTCAATAACTGTTTTTAGAAAATACTTTCATATACTTTTCGCCATTCAGACCAATCTTCGTTCAAGTTTGATTGATGGAACAATGTTATAAACGTCCCGTTTACATCTTTAATTGTTTGTTTCAATCGTTTTATTTCATCTATAGCCTGTTGTGGAGAAAGATTTAAATAATTTTTCATTGTGACATCCATTGCAACAAAAGGATATATTGTTAACAATGTTTGTTGATTAGTTGATAAATCGAACCATTTGAAAGGAGTAGAAGTTCCAGCTCTAAAACCCAACTGATGTTGAAATCCCATGGTGTAATCTTCCGAAATTTCGTTTATTAACAATTGTTGATAAGTATTTGGAAAATTTAATTTGATAAAATGTTGGCGAGATTTTTTTATTGGTTGATTGATAATTTTTTCCAATCGATTTATCTCAGTTTTTAATTTTTTTTTCTCAATATTAGCTAGATAAGAAGGGTGAATTCCAATTTTTGCCCAAGTCGAAATGTTGTTAATTAAATCTTTTTGAGCATTATTTTTCCAATGATGATTTTTATCGAAAGTAGAATAATCACCTAATAACCAAAAGAAAATTGTTTCGATTTGATGTTTTTCAGCTAAATCTTTCAAATAATCAAATGTGTCATAAGGATCTTTTACTTGATGATCTAAAACCTTGATTTGATTTAGTGTTTCTTTAAAGTCACCTTTTACAAGTTTCTTTAAAATAGAACCATATTTTATTTTTGGATAATGATGAAGGTATTTCCAAGCATAATCAACATCATGAGTATTTATTTGTTTGAAAATTCTTTGTTTAAAATAAATTTCAGGAAATTTAGTTTTTATTTTCTGTTGAATTTTAATACAAATTTCATCTACAATTGGTTTCGAATAATCTAAATCCGAACCTAAAAAGCGATTATGTTCATCAAATAAATAGTTAGGAGAATTGTACTCTTCATAACGAGAAAGCCAATAAAAACATTTTCCTATTTCGTTTAATGTATAATAATTTATATTTTTATTAATGTCAATTTCTAACAAAATTTCATCAACATTGAAATTGATTTCATCTTCTAAAAATTGATTCGAAAAGTTGATTTTTGGTAAAATTGATTGTAAAAACTCATCAAAATCTGTAGTCATTTTATAACTAATTCCAGAAAACTCAATCAAAATGAAATCGAAAATATAAGTGATTCGATTTGTTATTTTTTCTGTAAATATAATGACTTGTGACTCCAAAATTAATCTGCAATAAAGCTTAAAGATATTAAATTAGACCTTTATCAGCAAAAGAATAAAAATCTTTTTGAGAAACGATAATATGATCCAAAACTTGAATATCAAGTAATAGAGCAGCTTCTTTTATTTTTTGTGTAATTGATTTGTCAGATAGACTAGGAGTTAAATTTCCAGATGGATGATTGTGAGAAAGTATCATTGCTGTAGCCATTAACTCTAAAGCTCTTTTAAAAATAATACGAAGATCTACAGCTGTTTGCGTAATTCCTCCACGAGAAATTTGTTCAGTTTTAATAATTCGATTTCCTTGATTAAGAAACATTACCCAAAATTCTTCATTTGGTAAATCTCCAATTTGTTGTTGAAGTACTGTTGCTGCATCTTTACTTGAAGTGATTTTATCACGTTCTAAAACTTCTTGTGAATTTCGCCTTCTACCAATTTCCATTGCTGTAATAATTGAAATTGCTTTTGCTTCACCAATTCCCTTAAACTTGCATAAATCTTCGATCGTATATTTTGCTAATTCATTCCAATTATTATTAACCGAATTTAAGATTCGTTTAGCTAATTCTACAGCAGATTCATCTCTATTTCCGCTTCCCATAATAATCGCTAATAGCTCAGCATCGGATAAAGAAGATCGTCCTTTTAAAGCTAATTTTTCGCGAGGTCGATCATCTTCATTCCAATTTTTTATTGTGCTTTTACTCTCTAAGTAATCCATCATCTTCACTATTAATTTTTATATAACTATAATAAAAACCATCATTAAATTCTTCGCTGATTCCAAGTTTATTTTCTTGTAAGTGATAACTTTGTCCCATTGACATATTTCCATTTGTATAAATCATAGGAACTTGTTCTGAATTATGAATGCTTTTTCCTTTTCCTAAAATATAAGTTGTTCGAGATGTCTCTTTTCCGTTAATTATTGTTATTATTTCGGTTGGAGTAAATTCTAAAACAATGGCTTGTCCCATTGGAGGATCCTGTTCTTTTCCTATAATTCCGCCTGAAAGTTTCACCAATTTCCATCGTCCAATTAGAGTTGATTCTTGAGTTTTTTCTGTTGAATCTGTTTTTTTATTATTTGTTGTTCTTTTTATAGATTGACAGCTTGATAAAGTAATTAAAGCAGTAAATATTATGTAAGTGATTTTACGTTTCATGTTTAAAATTTGAATTAAATATAATAAAAAAAGCTCGAACAAATTTGTTCGAGCTTGATATTTAAAGAAATACAATTCTATTTATTCACTTTTGCCCAAGTATCTTTTAATGTAACTGTTCTATTGAAAATTAATTTTTCTTTAGAAGAATCACGATCTAAAGCAAAATATCCAATACGTTGAAATTGAAATTTATCTTCTACTTTAGCTTCTTTTAAAGCGGGTTCTGCAAACCCTTGTTTTATAGTTAAAGAATTAGGATTGACGAATTGTAAAAAGTCAACATCTTTCTCTGCATCAGGAGATTCAACTGTAAATAAACGATCGTATTCGCGCACTTCGATTGGAATATTTTCTGTTGCAGAAACCCAATGTAATGTACCTTTTACTTTACGTTTAGAAGCTTCAGTTCCGCTTCCAGACTTCGTTTCAGGATCGTAAGTTGCATAAATTGTGGTGATATTTCCTTCAGCATCTTTCTCTACTCTTTCAGCTTTAATGAAATATGCTCCTTTTAAACGAACTTCGTTTCCTAAAGATAAACGGAAGAATTTTTTAGGCGCTTCTTCCATAAAATCTTCACGTTCGATATAAATCTCACGTGTAAAAGGAACGATACGAGTTCCAGCTGTTTCGTCTTCTGGATTATTCTCAATTTCTAATTCCTCCACTTGTCCTTCTGGATAATTTTCGATCACAACTTTTACTGGATCAATGACAGCAAAAACACGAGGAGCAATTTTGTTTAAATGATCACGAACAGAAAACTCTAATAATGAAATGTCTAATACATTATCGCGTTTTGCAACACCAGCAGTATTCCAAAAATTCTTGATAGATTCTGGCGTATAACCACGACGACGTAAACCTGAAATTGTAGGCATGCGCGGGTCGTCCCAGCCTGTTACAACTCCTTCTTGAACCAATTTCATCAACTTACGTTTACTTGTAATCATATACGAAACATTACCACGAGCAAATTCGCGTTGTTTTGGTTTTTGAGGTTGATTTGGTAACTCAACATTATTCGCATACCATTCATATAAATCACGGTGATTTTTGAATTCTAATGAACATAATGAGTGAGAAATTCCTTCGATATAATCAGATTCTCCATGCGTCCAATCGTACATTGGGTACATTTTCCATGTATCGTCAGTGCGGTGATGAGGACGTTTCAAAATACGATACATAACAGGGTCGCGCATGTTCATATTAGGAGAAGTCATGTCTATTTTTGCACGTAAAACATGTGTACCTTCTTCAAATTCTCCTGCTTTCATTCGTTCGAAAAGTTCTAAATTTTCTTCAACAGAACGATTTCTGAAAGGAGATTCGATCCCAGGTTCAAAAGGTGTTTTACGTTGTTCATTAATCACTTCTGAAGATTGGTCGTCGATGTACGCTTTTCCTTCTTTAATTAATTGAACAGCCCAATCGTAAAGCTGCTGGAAATAATCAGAAGCATAGCGTTCTTCTGCCCACTCGAAACCTAACCATTTCACATCTTCGCGGATAGAATCTACGAATTCTTGCTCTTCTTTGTCAGGATTAGTGTCATCAAAACGTAAGTTTACAGGCGCATTGTAACGCTGTCCTAAACCGAAGTTTAAGCAGATTGCTTTTGCATGCCCGATATGCAAATAACCATTTGGTTCTGGTGGGAAACGAAAACGTAAATTTTCTTTTGGCATCCCGTTGGCTAAATCATCTTCAATGATTTGCTCAATAAAATTCAATGATTTTTTTTCTTCTTCCATTTTTTAATTACGATTGAGTTTGCAAAGGTACGAAATTGACAATAAAAATAGATGGATTGTTTTTTGATTAATCAAGTCTTTTTGCTTTAAATTTTTCTGCAAGTATATAAGGCTGCCTAAAACTATAATTGTCTGGAGCGATTAAATCATTTCCAAAAAATAAAAGTTTTAGATTAGATTTAGTAGGTATGCTTATTTCCTCTATTTTGTATGTCAAATTCTCTGATTCACAAAACGATCTAAATTTATCAACGAGTGATTTCGGAAAGGTAATGTATCGTTTGTTTAAGTTATTTAGATCCATCCATAAACCAGTTTCTTTTTTGAGAAAATTATGAATTTTACCCAATAAAATTGGATCTTCATCAGGAATTATATCTAATTTGATTCTAATTTCCTCTTCAGTATTGTGTTTAATTAGAAAATGATCTGAGTATTCTTTAATCCGAAAAAAGGGAGTTAAAGAACAATGAGTAAAGTTTTTATAATCAATGACGTTTTCTGCTTTTATTTCCCATAAATGATCGTAATCATCATACCGAACATGAATAATAAGCTTCATTTTAGCATTAAAAGCATCAAATTCTAATGACATCAAATGAATGTGTCCATGGAATGGAGTAGAATTAGTAAAGTAAATAAGTTCTTCCATTTATTGTAAAGATTAATAAATGAAAGATAATATTTTACCCTAAATAAATTTCTAATAATCCGTCAGGAATTTGGATAAGCATTGCTTTTTCTTCGCGATTAACTTCAAGAATCCATTCGTCAATCATCGGAATTAAGATTTCTTTTCCATTTGCTTCAACCTCGAAATAAGCTTGTGCTGCAGAATCATTAACAGATTTTATTGTTCCAACTTCTGTATTTGTTTGGTCATAAATAGTGAAACCAACAATTTCGTGGTAATAAAAATCTGTTCCAGAAAGTTCTGGTAAAGATTTTAGAGGTAAATAAAGTTCTCGATTAATTAATTTGTCGACATCTTCGTCTTCAACATCTTCAAACTTTACTAATAATTTTGTGCCTTGATAAGGCTGAGAAGTTTCAAAAAAAAATGGAACCAGTGTACCATCTTTCTCGATGAACACTGCTTCCAAAGTATCGTATAATTCTGGTTCGTCTGTATCCAAGTGAATGATTAAATTACCTTTGAAACCATGTCTCTTAGTAACTTTACCTAAATAGTAGCAATCATTTTTTGTCATTTGGAACGTCTCTGAACTTAAAAATTATTCTTCTGTAGCAACTTCTTCAGTTGTACCTTCTGCTTCTTCAGCAGGAGTTTCTTCAACTTGTGCAGCAGCTTCTGCTTCTTGAGCAGCTTTTACACGAGCTTCATTAACAGCTTTTTCAGCTTCTAATGCAGCAGCTTTAGAAGCAGCAGCACCTGAAGTTAAACCGTCTTTTTTAGCTTGAACTTTTGCACCTTTAGCTTCTAACCAAGCTTCAAAACGTTTTTCAGCTTCTTCTTGAGAAAATGCTCCTTTAGCAACACCACCTAATAAGTGTTTTTTCATGTAAGCACCTTTGTAAGATAATAAAGCTTTAGCAGTATTAGATGGCTCAGCACCAGTTTGTAACCACTCTACAGCAGAATCAACATTTAATTCAATTGTAGCTGGGTTAGTAATTGGGTTGTAAGTACCTAATTTTTCGATGAAACGACCATCACGTTTTGCTCTTGAGTCAGCAACTACGATGTGAAAGAATGGTTTTCCTTTACGACCATGTCTTTGTAATCTAATTCTTGTAGCCATAGTATAACTAATTATTTTGGGAACTCGTCCCGTTTTACAAATTTGAGGTGCAAATATACAATATTTTTAATAAATAATTATTTTAAAAGAGATTATTAAGATATTTCTAAAAAATCAAATTTTTTGACAAGAGATTCTGATGTATTTTTAGAGCAAAAATATAATTAAAATGAACAAACAAGAAATACTTATTCAGACACAAGCTTATATCAAAAAAACTTTTTTAGATGAAGGAACAGGACACGATTATTTCCACATTGAACGTGTTGTGACAAATGCGAAGAAGATTTTAGAGACTGAAAATGCTGACTCTTTTTTGGTCGAATTAGCTGCTTGGACACATGATATTGGTGATTATAAATTACATGAAGGGGTTGATAAATCAGAAGAATTGATAAGAGCGTTTTTAGAATCTATAAATGTTGAAGAAGAATCAATCCAAAAGGTATTAGAAATTGTTTCGCAAGTTTCATTTAGTAAAGGAAATAAGCCGACAACAATTGAGGCTGAAATTGTACAAGACGCTGATCGTTTGGATGCGATTGGAGCTGTAGGAATTGCACGTTGTTTTGCTTATGGAGGTAGTGTAGGAAGTATTCTGTATAATCCGTATGATAATTCAAAGGATGCATCGAGTGTACAACACTTTTATGATAAATTGTTTAAATTAAAAGATTTAATGAATACAAAAACAGCAAAAAAAATTGCTTTAAGTCGTCACGAATATATGGAAAAGTTTATAGAAGAATTCTATCACGAAGTTAAATAAATTGAGATTAAAATGAATAATATTTTTAAAACTTTACTATTTATCCTTGTATCACATGTTGTTTATGGACAAGAAACTTTTCAGTTTCAAATTCAATTTCAACCAAAATCGTCTTACAAAACTAATCTTGAGATGAATCTTAATATGAAGATGCATGTAAGTGGTTCTGAGAAAAATGTTGGTATCAATGATTTGGATAGTAAAATGTTAATGAATTTCGAAATGTTGACAAAAACTGATATCGTTAATAAAGAAGGCAAATTACCTTTTGAAATTTCTTATACTGATCTTGATACTAAGATGTTTATGAATGGACAGGAGATTCCAAATGTAACTGAAAAATCTAAAGAATTAATTTTAGGAATTAAACTGAAAGGTTTTGAAACAGAAAAAGGTCGTGAATATTCTTATGAAGGAGATTCTGAAAAGATGAAAGAAACTTATGAAAATATGATGAGCTCGATGTCAATGTTAACTTTTTATCCAAAAGAAGTGTTTAAAGTTGGTGATTCAAAAGAAGTTCATATTCCTTTTAAAATGCCATTACAACAAGGAATGCAAATGGAAATGAATCTTAAGGCTGAGTATACTTTGACAAAGTTAGATAATGATAACGCATATTTTGATATAAAAATGTATTCTGAAGGAGATATTAAGCCTTCAAATCAATTCAATATTCACATAGATCAATATCAATTAAGAGGAAAATTAATTATGAATAGAAAAGATCAAAATATTAATCATTCTGAATTATCTGGACCAATGAACATGACATTGGAAATGAATAATATGAAAGTGAAAATGAATTCAGAAAATAATTATAAAACTCATTCAATAAAATTGTAGAAAGCTGTAACTTATTTTCAATTATAACGTCTACATTATTAAATCTTAATTATGAATAAATTTTTTACACTTTTAAGTATTACTTTTTTAAGTTCATGTGTCTCTGTACAAAAGTATAATGCGCATATTGATGAGAAAATAGATACAGATAAATTAAGAAAAGATGTAGATTTTACAAAAGAAAAATTATTGCGAAAACATGTTGATATTGATTTGTACTATTCTAAAGAGACGATTGCAAATAGATTAGATAGTTTTAAAAATACAATTCAACAACCGATGAAACCAAATGATTTTTCGAGAGAGCTATCTAAAGTTGTTTCAAGTTTCGGTCATGGACATACTGTTGTAACATCATTTTCAAGAAAGATAACTAAAGAAACGAAGAAGAAATATAAAGACTCAAAAGGACCAATGAATTTGCTTGAGTTTAAATCCTTAGATAATCACTTGTACTTAAATAAAAATAATTCGAAGGATTCAACATTAGTTTTACAAGCAGAAATTTTATCAATTAATGGAATCAAGTTTCAGGATTATTACAATTTATATAATAATTATAGAAAAGGAGATGGTTATATAACAACACTTAGTAAGTATATGTATGGAAATTCTTACTTAAGATTTGTTTCAAATGAAATAGGTGTTCAGGATTCTATATTTATTTCGTTTCAGAAAAATGATTCTGTTTTTACTAAAATAGTAAAGAGAGAATATAAAGAAAAGAAAGACAAATCTTTTAAGAAAAACTCTTTAGATACAATTCAAAAAAAATCAAATGAAGAACAAAAATTCGCAAAATTATCTAAAGAACAAAAATTAAAACGAAAACAATTATTAGATCATAAGAAGAAAGTAAAAAAATATTTTGCCTACTCAAGCTTTTCAAAAGAATATCAACGTGAAATTAGTTTTCCAGACAAAAACGATTCAACAACAGTTGTGTTAAAGATTAAAACATTTTCTTTAGGAAATAGTAAAAAAGCTTATCCATTTATCTTTGATTCAATAAACAAACTGAATGTTAAAAACCTAATTTTAGATGTTCGTAACAATGGCGGAGGTTATGTAAGAGACGCAAACTATTTATATTCATTTTTAACGACACGAAACCAGCGACAAGCTGTAATGACAGATAAAATGAGAGTTAATTCAAAATTTGGTTTAATGAAAAATTATTTTCAAAGTTTTGGGGTAATTGGTAATACTTTAGGATTACCATTAGCTATTTACAAATATTCGGAATCTATTATTAAAACCAAGAAAGAAAAAGATGGATATTATTATAAAGTAACAGGTAAGAAGGATTTTCTACTTCAACCTGAAAGATATAAAGGTAATTTATATGTTTTAACAAATGGAATGTCATATTCAGCAACTTCTATTTTATCTGCTGCATTACAAAATGAAGGAAAAGCAATATTTGTAGGGGAAGAAACGGGAGGAGATTATAACGGAACTGTTGCAGGAAGTTTTAATGACTTTAAATTGAAAAATTCCAAACTAAAAATATATTATGGAATGATTGATTTTAAACCGAATACTTCAAGAGATTTGAAAGGAAGAGGAATTATTCCAAATGTTCCAATCGAAATAACTTTTGATGATGTTGTAAAAAGAAAAGATACTCAACTTGATTGGATTTTGAGCGATATAAAAAATAAACATTAATACTAAATGAAACTAAAATCTACATTGATTTATTTGTCTCTTTTGTTTATGTGCAGTTGTACTTCTGTAGAGAAATATAATGCACATATTGAAAAAGAAATTCCTGCAAATAAATTAAAAAAAGATGTAGATTTTGTTTACAAAAAACTCAAAAGATATCATCCAAAGTTAGATTTATACATTTCTCAAGATTCTATTGATTTTAAGTTTGATAGCTTAAAAAAAACAATAAAAAAACCATTGAAACCAAATAATTTTTTTGTAAAAATTTTTCCGATTTTCAAAAGCTTACAGCATGGACATACTTATGTTTACCCGCTTTATAAACGATTAGATAAAAAACAGACAAAGGAATATAAAGAGTCTAAATCAGCATTTAATGATTATAGTTTTTTTTGGAAAAATGATTCTGTCTTTTTAGTTAATGATATAAGTAAGATAAATCCAATTAATTCAGGATCAGCTTTACTTTATATAGATAGTGTTTCAACTAAATATTTACATGACAAATATAAAAAGAGTATTTATGGAGATGGAAAAAATACTACTTTTTCGGACAATGTATTTAACAGGACTTTTCTTAATTATTTTACATTAGAAAATGGAATTAAAGATTCTATTGAACTTACTTTTTTAATGGGAAATACTCCAATTCGAAAAAAAACATTTCGTACTTATCCAAAACCCAAAAATGAAAAAGTAACTGAAACACCAAAAATTACAAAACAAGAGAAAGAAATAGAACGAAAAGTTATGATAAAACAAAAGAAATATGGTTATTCTAAAAGTTCTAAAACTTATTCCAAAGATTTGTCTTTTCCTACGAATGACAGTACAGTTGCAGTGTTAAAAGTAACAGATTTTAGAAAAGGTAAAATACGTGAGCTATATAAAGAAGTTTTTACGGATGTAAAAAATCATAAAGTACAAAACTTAGTTTTAGATCTTCGAAATAATGGAGGAGGTTATATAAAAGATGCACATTATTTATATGCTTATTTGGTTGATGAGTCAAAGCCTTTTTTGGGTGAAAAAATTGTTGCGAATAAAACAGCTTTCGGAAAATCGTTGTATAATCTTTTCCCTATTTATTCTTATCCGTTGCTTTGGTTGGGATCTGGTTATTCTTATTTTTCTACAACCAAAAATATAGATAATGAGTATGAACTAAATATGCCTTTTTCTTTTGTTAAAGTAGATAATGATCTGGTTTATAAACATAATTTGTATGTCATTATCAATGGAGGTTCCTATTCGGCATCGTCTCTAATTTCTGCAAATCTTCAAGCAAAAAAACGTGCTTATTTTGTAGGGGAAGAAACAGGCGGAGATTTTAATGGAACGGTTGCTGGTTTGATGCCAAAGTTTACTTTACCTCATTCTAAGTTGAAAATGTCAGTTGGAACAGTTTACCTTTCTCCTATTGAAAAATGTGATGAAATAGGGCATGGAGTTTATCCAGATAAAGAAATAAAACCAACTTTAGAGAATAAAATAAAACGATTTGATGTTGAGTTGAATTGGATCTTGAATGATATAAAGAATGGAAACAAATCACTTAATCAACGATTTTTATTTGTTGAATAATGTTTCCATTCTTTTTATTTATGTTTAAAACTACAGAAAATAAAATTTTGTATTGTATCAAACGGCGTTTTATGATCAACTGTAAAACATTCTATTTTATCAAAATTAGCTTTAAAAATTGAAATTAAAGAAGTTTCATCATTTTGTTTAATCTCCAAACCACTACATTTTAATGGTCCGTTTTTCGAAAAAGTTCCAATAACCATTCTTCCTTTTACAGCTTTCGTAACCAAATCTTGGTATTTTTTGATATCATTTTCTTCTGTTAAAAAGTGAAAAACAGCTCTATCGTGCCAAATATCATATTGTTCTGTAGGTTCAAATTCGGTGATGTCAGCTACAATCCAAGTTACTTTCTCTGTTTTATTTCTCAAACGCTTTTTTGCTCTTTCTAACGCATTTGCAGAAATATCCAAAACTGAAATATTTTCGTATCCTTCTTGCAATAAGAAATCAACCAATTTACTATCTCCACCTCCAATATCGATAATTTTAGCTGTTTTATCAGTTCCAAAAGAATGAATAAAATTTAAAGAAGTTTCAGGCTTTTCTTGTGTCCAACTCACTTCTTCTGGAGTTTTCACGTTGTATATATGTTCCCAATGAGATTTTTTTTCGTTGTTCATTGCTTTTGTATTTTCATGCAATTTCGAACTTTTATTTAAAATGAAGTGTAACAAAAATTACAAAATAGAATCTAATTTCTGAAAATAAAGATAGTTTCGTTTTTTTAAAAAAACAGCTTCTATTTAACGTAGCTTGTTTTTATAATTCTGAACTTAAACTAGTTTCTCGGAACTTTTATTTTTTAATTTTTCCTATTCTGATAAGAATAGGAAAATGTATTGCTTTTGTAGTATCATTTCCCCAAACTTTTTCAATTTCTGTTTGTAACTGTTCAATAGGGTTATAATTGTTTTGTTTTATAAAATGTTTTACAGCAGACCAAGTGTTTAGATAACCGATTAAATGATCAAGACTCCATTGTTGAATGTTTTCGAACTTAGGGGATTCAATTTCGTCAAATGGGAAAGGAATTGTTTTATAATCCTCGTCAATATATTTTCTTTCTTTGTCCCAGTATTTGCCAAGTATATTGATATAGAAATTCGAGATTAAATGATCAATTTCTTTAGAAATTCTTAATCTTCCATAACCGATAACAGCTAGTAAAGCATCTTTTTTAGCAGTTCTTATAACTTCTGCATAAAATTGATCAAAATTAAACCAATGAATAGCTTGTGCTACAACAATTAAATTAAAGAAATTTTCGTTGAAATTCGTTTTTTCAGCTGCTTGTACAGAATATAATATATTATCTGTTTTTTGAGCATTATCTATTTGGGATTGACTAATATCTGTAGCATAAATATTGTTATATGTTTTTGAAAGTATAGATGCAATTTGTCCATTTCCTGTACCACAATCCCAAGCGTTATCCTTATTTGAAACAATGATGTTTAAATAATCAAATAATTCTTTTGGATAACTTGGTCTATATTTTGCATATTTATCCGATTGTGTTGAAAAATTATCTTTCATAGATGAGTTTTGTATATAAAAATACAAAAAGTATATACAATTAAATTATACTTTTTTTCTTAATTATTAGAAATGATAAATGAATTGAAGAACAAACATAAATAGGTGAAGTTTATAACATCTCAGTATTTTTTCATTCATTTAGCTACATAATTACATTATAAAACTCTATCTATAGATATAAAAAAACTATTTATTGTACACAAAAAAACTTTAAAAGTTAAAGATGTCAAATTTGAATTAATTACGTTTATTTAATTACCTCAATCCCAAAAGTAACAAGAACGTTTATGATTAGAACCAGATATTCAAATCAGCTATTTTTAAGCTTTATTTCTCTAAATTTCGTTTAATCTTTTTATAGTTTTTTGAACGAATAATTTTTCCTTTGTCTGTAATCAAAAGAGCTGCGTAATCTTTTTGTTGATTGATTAAATTCAATCCTTTTTTCTTTCCTAAAACCATAATAGAAGTGCTAAAACCATTACACATTTCAGCATTTTCGCCGATTACTGTAACACCTGTTAAACCTGTTGCAGGAATCCCAGTTTTGGGATTAATAATGTGTGAATAGCGAACACCATCAATCAAAATAAATTTTTCGTAATCACCAGAAGTTGTAACAGCAGCATTTTTCATTGAGAGAATATCCAACATTTTATGTCGATTAAAAGGATTTGTAATTCCAATTTTCCAAGCTTCTCCATTTGGTTGATTTCCCCAAGTTGTCATATCACCAGAAGCATCAATTATACCAGCATTAATTCCTAAACTTTGCATAAAAGTTCGTGCTTTTTGTGCTGCATAACCTTTTCCAGTTGACCCAAAACCGATTTTCATTCCAACTTTTTTTAAGAATATTGTTGAATTTTCTTCATCCAAAATAATGTTTTGATAACCGATTTTTTCGATTGCTTTTGAAATTTCTTCCTGAGTTGGAATCTTTTCCATTGAACCATCAAATTTCCATATTTTGTCCATTGCCGCAAAGCTAATGTCAAAAGCACCATCGGTTATTTGCGAAAAATAAATTGCACGCTTTGTTAAGTCAAAAACTTCTTGATCAACTTTTATGGGTTTTATTCCAGCATTTTGATTGACAAGAGAAACTTGTGAAGTAGGTTTCCAATCAGAAATCAAATTCTCGATTCTAATCATTTCATCAATTGCTTTATTGATGTTTTTTTCAACGGAAATAGAATCGGTGTCAACCAACGTAATTTTGAATTTACTTCCCATCAAAATTGTATCTCTAACTCCAACCGTTTGAGCATTCATCGGAGTTAGAACATACAATAGTATAAAAGTGAATATATTTTTTAGAATGAATTGCATGATGTTTTATTCATTTGTTATTGTGAGTAAATTTTCATCAAAGTTCTCGATACAATTTTTTTATTCTATAGAAACGAAAATCACTCGAACTGACGAAAATAATGTAATCCGCCATTTCGAGTGTTTGAAAATTTATTGAAATTTTCAAATGTATCGAGAAATTAGACGAAATTTCTAATAACAGTCCGTCAAAAATTGTCCGTTTGTTTTAAATTCTTCGAATGATTTCTTCAAATGTTGTTGACAAATTTGTTCCAAAACTTTCTCTACATCATGTTGCATTATTAGAGCGCCACAAATCATAAGAATTCCACCATTTTGTAACGTTTCAGCAAAGAATTTAGCATCACGATTGACTAAATCCATCACATATTGTTTATTTTCTTCACGAGAAAATGCAATGTGAAATTGGCTCAAATGATTCGTAGAAATTTGTTTAGCAGCAAATTCTTGATAAGATTTTGTTGTTTCATTATCGTGTCTGAAACCGCAATACAAATGTGTTTCAACCTTCTTTGAATTTTCATCAATCATACCAAGGAAAGGCGCAATACCTGTTCCATTTGCAATCATCACAACTTTCGAAGCTTTAGGAAATCTAAAGGCTTTATTTTTTACAATTCTAGCTTTGATCGTAGAGTTTTCAACTAAATTATATAAGTATTGAGAACCTAATCCTAACTCATGTAATTTTACAATTAGTTGCAATTTATTATCAACTTTTCCAACCGAATATAAACGTTCTTTGTGATCGCTTTCAGGATAAATTGCTAATAAATCTCCAGATTTGAATTTCTCATTTACATCTAAAATAACTTTAAATGTTGCATCTTCTTCTGTCACTTTTGTGGTAGAAATTACCTTAACATTTTTCAGTTTTGGCGCTTTTCCAACATACATCGCAGGTGTTGTCGCTAAAGGAATATCAGTTGTTTCTTTGTAAGCAATTACCCAATTTGTGAATTCTTCTGGCGATTTATCGTTTACCGTTTTTAAATCTAATAATCGAGTTGCCCATTTTTGGTCATTTAATAATTTGTCAACTTTAATCGCAAATCCACAATAATCTGAGTATGCTCTTGATCCGAATCCTACAACCGAAAATTCGATGGATTGATTTTGTGGAAATTGTGTGATTAATTGTTCAAATTTCTTTGCATTTGCAGGTGCATCACCAATTCCATAAGTGGAAGTAAAAATGATGAGTTGTTTCGCTTTTGGATAAATTTCATATTGATTCATCTGAGCGATAAATGATTTTTTTCCATTTGCTAAAAATTGCTCTTGAATTTTCGAAGCAAATCCAACAGTTGCTCCATTTTCTGATCCAACTAAAAGAATAATTTCAGCTTCGCTTGCGTTGAATTTATTTTTACCAATTTTCGTTTTAGTGCGCTTGTAGGTAATCACAAATCCTGACCAAATAAAAAATAAAATATTAAGTGAAGCAATTCCTAAAATCGTTGCCCAAATCACATTGGTGCGACCTGTATGTAAATCGATATTGAATTTTTCTACAATTGCAGAATAAGGATTTAGCGATTCTGAAATAATTGCTCCATTTACTTGATTAACCGAAACCGATTTTTTTCTTAAATGAACGATAAATGGTTCAGCTTCATCATCTGGAATAAAAGGAAATTCAATCTTTTCTACACTACTTAATTTCGTGTTTTTGAAAAAATCAATGTCTTTTAAATTTTTTGGTTGTAAATTTTCTTTAGCTTGATGCTCAATTTCTTTTGGTTGACCAACTAAAGGTTTCAATCGCGCTAAGAAAATTAAAGTTCCTGTTAATGCAATGATTAAAACAGGAATTAATAACCAACGTCCAGTTACAACATGAAAATATTGTGAAAAGGAGTCTTTGTTGACTTTGGTGAAGAAGTTTAAAATTCCTTGTTGACGCTTTACAATTAGAATTAATCCACTTATTGAAATCAACATCAATAAAAAAGATACGATACCAACAATTGCTCGTCCTGTTTCTTTTAGAAATAATGAACGGTGCAAGGCTGTGATCCAATTGATGAAATCACTTTTTGGAACAATCTCACCAATCTTTTTTCCTGTTGTAGGATCAATGTAAGATTTGATCGAATTTCCATCTTCGTCCATTGCATCAATCGTCACAAAATCATTGTGATCAACTTTAACTTCAATTATTTCAAAATAATGCTCGCGCAAAGTTGGTAAAACTTGCGCGAGTGTTATGTTATCGAAATTTTCTACTTTGTATGCAGGCGATTTTTCGTTTATTGCATCAACAGCCAAAATTACTCCTGTGATAGATAGAATAACTAAAAATGCTGAAGATAAAATTGCAAGACTCAAATGCGCATATCTCCAAATAGATAATGTCATTTTTATTGAACTTTTATAAAACGTACGGCTTTAATATAAACTGAACCTTTGATACCAGCTTTGTTGTCTAAATCCGAAGAATTTAATGCAACTTCAGCGTCTTTTGCGACATATTTTTGAGTTTCAACAGCAGATTCAAAACGTAATTTGTATCCTTTATTCAATTTTGCAGTATCAAACTCGATGACACGTGTCGCTCTCGCTCCACCAGCAACTGAAGCTCCTGTAATTCCGTTTAATTTTTCTTTTTTCTTACTATTAAATTTGTGCCATTCTTTTAGTGTATTATACCACTCATTGTCTGGTCCTAAAACAGCTAATGTTTTTTCGTATTGTCCTTTTGGATTGATTAATGAAATCACTACATAGGCTTCTTTTCCTGTGTAATTATTCATCTGAATCATTGTTTTGTATTTTGTTGTTTGAGCAAAAGTGGCAGTTGCCATTAAGATTACAACTAATCCAACTAATTTTTTGATTAAGTTAAATTTCATCTCCTTCATTATTTTAAAAAGTCAATAGACACATTATTTTTCTTTAAGAATTCGTTTTCTCCAGCCAAATCATAAGCTGTTTCATCAAATTCTGTTTTAATATCTTTTTTCGCTCCAGCAGCAACCAAAGTTTTCAAGATTGCATCATCTTTCGCAATCAAAGCTGCTTTGTGTAATGCTGTATTTCCATCTTCATCTTGTGCATTAATATTCACACCTAATTCAATCGCTTTTTTCACCAAATTTACATTTCCTTTATCAACAGCGATATGTAACAAAGTTGCACCTTTACTTTGAATGGCTTTAAAATCAACTTTAGCATTTGTTAATAAAACTTGTTTTTCAGTGAATGATTCATCATTTGGTTTGAAAGAATTGAACCAATAATAAGCCAAATTATTTCCATCTTTATCTACAATATCAGCTTTAGCGCCTTTTTCTAATAATAAAGAAACGATTTGAGATGTTCCAGAAGCAACAGCTTTAGTTAAAGCTGACTCACCATTTTTATTAACCACATTTACATTGTTTGCTTTTGATAAAAATGTATTGATTAATTCTACATTTTTTCCTCCAGCAGCAACCATTAATGCAGTGTTTCCTTCTTTATCTGCAATTTTAGCATCAACACCTTTTGATAAGATGAAGTTGATTGTATCTGAGTTTCCTCTGCGAGATAAAGCGTGTAACAATGTTTGTCCGTCTGGATTTAACGCTTTCGGATTTAATTTATATTTTGTAATTAATTCTTGGAAAACTTCTACGCCATTTTCTTTTGTTCTCGAACCTTGAGTTGCAAAAAATAAAGCTTGATCTGTAGGTTTTACACCTTTAGCAATTAGTTTATCTATGATTGATAAGTTTCCTAATTTAGCTGCATAATCTGCTACAGTACGTCCATTAGCGTCTTTATCACTTAATGATAAACCTTTTGAAATAAAATATTCTGTAACTTTTAAATCATTATCGTTCGCAATCGCTTGCATGATTAAGTTTGAACCATCTTCTCCTTTCACTTTTGGATTAGCACCAGCTTTAATCAACGCATCATAAACCGCGATATTCTGATTTCCAGCACTTGCTGCATATGTAATAACATCATAACCGTGACTATCTTTATAGTGGACATCAGAGCCTTTTGCTAATAAATAATTTACCAATTCTAAATTCCCTGCAGCTGCAGCCCATTGAAGATAAATTCTTGAATGATGTGTTTTTTTATCAACAGAATTTCCTTCTTGTTCAATTAAAAATTTAGTCACATTAAAATCTGCTTTGTTGTTAATCGCTATTACAACAGGATCAAAGAAACCACCATTTTGAAAAGAAGGGCTATTTCCTTTCGAAATTTCAGTTTTTACAGTTTCTATTGTTGGATTACTTTTCCAAAAACCAGCGTCCATCAACGTATTCGTTTGAGCTTGAATAAATGAAGCAACAAGGATAGCAGCAGAAATGAATAATTTTTTCATATGAATAGAATATATTGTAATGATTATTTAGACTAATTTTAATTGGATTTCAAAAGTATTATTTTTATTTATATTAATTCTAATTAAATCCGTTAATTTTAGTTAATTCTGCTAAACATCAGTTTTTTGAAAACAAAAAGCGGTTACTTATGAGCAGCAACTGTTTTCTTTATTTAGTTTTTATTCTGGTCGTCTTGGACCATTTTTTCTTGATTTCAAAACGTTTTCCACATCTTCTAATTTGAAACCTTTTGCTTTCAACAAAATTAAATAGTGATACATTAAATCAGCCGCTTCATTAATAAATAGATCATCGTTGTTGTCTTTGGCCTCAATCACCAATTCAACTGCTTCTTCGCCCACTTTTTGCGCAACTTTATTGATTCCTCTTTTGAATAACCTATTGGTATATGAATCTGTATCGTTGTCGCAATCAATTCTATCGTTAATGGTTTGTTCTAATTCATATACAAATCCGTGGTTGGTTTCTTCTTTAAAACAAGTAGTAGAACCTGTATGACAAGTCGGTCCAAAAGGTTTTGCTTTGATTAAAACTGTATCGTTGTCGCAATCAACCGCGATAGATTTTACTTCTAAGAAGTTTCCTGATTCTTCACCTTTTGTCCATAATCTATTTTTTGAACGAGAGTAAAAGGTCACTTTTCCAATTTCTTGGGTTTTGTTAAAAGCTTCTTCATTCATATAGCCTAACATCAAAACTTTGTTGTTAAGATAATTTTGAATAATAACTGGAACTAATCCGTCATTACTTTTATTGAAATCGATGTTCATCGTATCGGAATATTTTGTTCTTTTAAATAATTTTTAAGCGTCGGAATAGGAATTTCACCAAAGTGAAAAATACTTGCAGCTAATCCGCCACTTGCTTTGGTTTGGGTAAAAACTTCTGTAAAATGTTCCATTGTACCGGCTCCACCTGAAGCAATAACGGGAAGATTTACAGCTTCAGCAACCGCTTTTGTGATATCAATTTTGAAACCAGCTTTTGTTCCATCGCCATCCATTGATGTTAATAAAATTTCGCCAGCACCCAATTCTTCTACTTTTTTGACCCAATCTAAAGTTTTCCATGCGGTTTCAATTTTTCCCCCGCTTACGAAAACTTTTTGTGTTCCATTTACATTACGTGTATCTACCGCAACGACTATACATTGCGAACCAAATCGAGCAGCTAAATCAGCAATTAATTGAGGATTTTTAATCGCTGAGGAATTAACGGAAACTTTATCAGCTCCAGCTTTGATTACCGCCGATGCATCTTCTACAGAATTAATTCCACCACCAACTGTAAACGGGATATTAATCGCCGAAGCAATTTTTTCTACCATTTCAGCTAAGGTTTTACGTTTTTCTAAAGTCGCTGTGATATCCAAAAAGACTAATTCATCAGCGCCTTCTTCTACATATTTCTTCGCTAATTCCACTGGATCTCCAGCATCACGTAAACCTACAAAATTAACACCTTTTACCGTTCGTCCATCTTTGATGTCGAGACACGGAATGATTCTTTTTTTAAACATAATTTAGACTTAAGACTTAAGACTAAAGATTTAAGATGTTTAGGAAATTTCCCTAGACCTTACTTCTTATATCTTACGTCTAATAAAATATTTTTAAATCCTTCAAATCAATTCTCCCTTCATAAATCGCTTTTCCAAGAATTGCTCCTTCGCAGCCTAATTCTTTTACTTTGATTAGATCATCGATTGAAGAAACGCCGCCAGAAGCAATTAATTTGACATCCGAAGCCGCTAGAATTTCTGCGTACAATTCGTTTGAAGTTCCTTGTAACATCCCATCTTTCGCAATGTCTGTACAAATCACATAATCAATTCCTTTGGTTTTATATTCTTGAATAAAATCTATCACATCTAATTCTGAAGTTTCTAACCAACCATGTGTCGCAATTTTTCGATCTTTAGCATCTGCGCCTAAAATGATTTTATTGCTTCCATACTGTGAAATCCATTCTTGAAATAATGTTGGGTTTTGAACTGCAATACTTCCACCTGTAATTTGGTTTGCACCACATTCAAAAGCAATTCTAATATCATTATCAGCCTTAATTCCACCTCCAAAGTCAACTTTTAAATTGGTTTTAGAAGCAATTAATTCTAACGTTTTATAATTAATGATTTGCTTTGATTTAGCTCCATCTAAATCCACCAAGTGCAAATATTCGATGCCGTAATCCTCGAATTCTTTTGCTACTTCCAACGGATTTTCGTTGTATATTTTTTTTGTATCGTAATCGCCTTGCGATAATCGAACGCATTTTCCGTCGATTATGTCTATAGCTGGGATTATTCTCATTATTCTTTAGTTTTAAGGTGTAAGACATAAGATCTAAGGTGTAACTTCTTACGCCTTACAACTTAAGTCTTAAATTTATTTTAATTCTTTCATGATCTCTTGAATTGCACGTTCCAATTGTGGGTCTTTATTTTCCAGTCGATCTAAGAACGTATTTTTAATATAAATGTCAGGTTTAACACCAGTTTTTTCTAAATTTTGTCCATCCAAAGTATAAGTTCCCCAACTTGGTAAACGATAAAACGAACCATCAACTAATCCTTTTCCAGAAGTAAAAATGATCCAGCGATACGTTTCTTGACCGATGATTTTTCCTAATTTTAAGGCTTTGAATCCTGCGGCTGTCATTTCTGCATCGCTTAATGAGTATTCGTTAATTAATAAAACGATTGGTTTTCCTGAAGGTGCAAAGTTCGGTTGAATAGTTAATTGTCCTTCACGATATTTCCATTTCAAATAAGGTCTTTGCGATAAAAAGTTCAAGACTTTATCATGCACATTTCCACCTGTATTGAAACGTAAATCTAAAATGACACCATCTTTTCTATTTTCTTGCTCGACCATGTCTAATAAAAACACATCTAATTCAGAAGTAGACATATTTTTCATGTACGAATAAGCGATTCTATCGTTGCTTAATTTTTTTACACGCTGACGATTTTCATAAATCCATTCATCATATAAAAGCGATTTCAATTCGTTATTTGAAATTGGATGAATCTTCGTCGAAATTGTTTTTCCTTTTCGGTCAAATTCAAGAGTTAATTCTTCTAATTTTTTAGGTGTTGTAAAATAAGTTTCACGATTTTGGTTTTGATCGATTTTTTGTCCATTTACACTTACTAAAATATCACCTTCTTGAACATCAACATTTTTAAGGAAAGCAGGAGATTTTCGTAAGATTTTTTCAACTGTAAAAGGTTGATCTTTTTTGAAAATAATTCCTGTTTCGTTTGTGAAATAATTCAATCTTCGACTTTCTTCTTTTCCGAAAGATGAAAAACCTAAATGCGAAGAATTCAATTCTCCTAGCATATCATTTAACAAAATTCTCAAATCATTTCGATTGTTTACGTAAGGTAAAAAGTTTGCGTATTGTTCTTTTTTCGCTTTCCAATCAATTCCATGAAAATTTTCATCATAGAAATTTTCTTCTACTCCAGCCCAAGCTTCTTCGTACATTTGATTGAATTCTGAAGCCAAGTTTTTATTGAAATTATATTTAATACTAACTTTTTCAGGATTTGTAGAACTAATGCCAAATTTGTAAACAGAGTTATCGATTAAAGCATAAAGATTTTTCTCATTTTTTACGATAAAATCAGCGCCTTTGTTGAATATTTTATCTGTTTTATCTTCTTCAAAATCAGTGGTTGTTTTTCTGTATAACTGAAATTTGCCATTTTCTTGATTGGTGTTATAGAATAAAAATTGCTTTTTATCATCCGCGAAAACAAAAGGATTTGTCTGATATCCAAAACGGTCTGTTATCAATTCAATTCGTTCCAAGAACCCTTCTGGATTAATAGTTAATGCTTTAAAATCGTTCTTTTCTTCTTTTTTCTCTTTCTTCTCAACCTTTTTTTCTTCGACAAATAAATTATCAAATTTCTCTGATTTATAAGCTTGGTCAAACCAATCTAAAGAAGCGCGATAAATACTTGACTCTTGCATTCCCAAAGGATAGGATGGGTTTTTTCTATCGCTTGAAAAATAGATGTATTTTCCGTTTGGAGACCAAGTAGGATCGGCTTCGGAAACACCAGTATTCGTTAAATTAACCGTTGTGTTTTTCTTGATGTTGTGAATAAAAATATCTAACTCGAAATTGCGTTTTGCAGAAAATAAAACATATTCATCATTTGGTGAAAAAGAAGGTTTCGAATTTTGGAAAGCCCAAATTTCATCTCTAACAATTGTTGATGATTTAAGTGATTTCAAATCTAATAATCTTACTTCGTCGCGTCCGCTTAAATAAACAGCTTGTGATAAATCATTGTTGAATGTAATGTCTCGATTATTTCTTAAATCAGAAGTTAATTGTTCAACTTTTCCTTTTCCGTCAGCCGAAATTTTGAACCAATTTTGGTAACCTTTATAGGTTTGGTTGAAGATTAAGTTTTTATTGTCTTTTAACCATTTTACTTCTAAAACACGTTCTTTTCCATCAGAAATTTGATTGACAAATTTTCCTTCATTATCCGAAACAAAAATAATTCCTCTGCTTACAAAAGCCATTTTCTTTCCGTCAGGGGAAATATCAAAATAGTCAATATTATTTTCAACTTCAAAATTTTGTTCTTTTTCTAAAGATTTATTCGAATTGACATTAATTATAAGTGGTTTCGATGTTTTTGCTTTTACATCATAAACAAATAATTGATAATCTTTTTCGAAAACAACTTTTGAACCATCAGCTGAAACAAAAGGTTTTTTAATCGAAGTTTCAAATTTTGTTAATGCTTCTTTTTTACCATTTGCTAACTGATATAAGTTGTATTCGCCATTATTTTCGTCCGAAATAAAATAAATAATTCCGTTTTTATCAACTGTTGGATTAAAATCTTTTCCGTTGTAATCGGTATATTGTTTATAACTTTTTGTGGTTGGATTATATCCTAATAAATCTGGATTATTTTCTCCTTTGTATCTTTTACGTGTAACTTGATTTGCACTTTCAGACGAGTTGGTGAAAATATATTCACCTTGAGGAGTTTCTACTAAACCATTTGTTGTGTTGAAATAATTTGTAAAAAGCGCTTCTGGTGTTTTTCCATCTAAATTAATTTTAAAACTTCCAAATCCATTATTTTGGTTTGATGTAAAATAGATCGATTTACTATCCCAGCTCCAACTTTCGACTTCGTCTTTGGCTTGATGAAAAGTCAATTGCTTGATTTGTCCACCATTTATTGGTATCACATAAATATCGTAATTCCCATATTGATTAGAGCTGAATGCCAACCATTTTCCATCTGGTGAAACACGAGGATTGATTTCTTCTCCTTCCAAAGCTGTGATTCTTGCCGCATTTCCACCATTTATATCGGTTGACCAAATATCGCCATCGTAGCTAAAATAAACCGTTTTAGCATCTGGACTTAAAGAAGGAGTAGAGGTGAAATACACTTTTTCCTGAGCAGAAACCTGTGAAATTGCAAAAGCACTAAGTAAAGTAAAAACTATTTTTTTCATGTGTGTGAATTTATAATTATTATAAACTTAGAAAGTTTTTTAATATTTGTTCTCCTATTCCTGCAGATTTCTCTGGGTGAAATTGAGTTGCGTAAAAATTATCTTTATTTAAAGCAGCTGAATATTCTAAAATATAGTCTGTTTTCGCGATTGTATATTCTGAATTTTCGCAATAAAAACTGTGTACATAATAAATGTCGGAGTTTTCTTTAACATCATTAAACAAAGGTGTTTTTAAATCATAAATCGTATTCCAGCCCATGTGAGGAACAATTTTTGTTGAGGGAAATAATTTCACTTGAATTGGGAAAATTTCTAAACAATCGGTATTTCCTTCTTCCGAATAAGCGCACATTAATTGCTGACCTAAACAAATTCCTAAAGTTGGTTGTTTTAAATTTTTAATAATTTTATCCAAGCCTTTTTCTTTTAGATAAGCCATCGCAGAACTTGCTTCTCCAACTCCTGGAAAAATTACTTTATCTGCATTTTGTAAGGTTTCAAAATCGTCTGTAATTATTGCTTCGTATCCCAAACGAGTTACCGCATTGTACACCGATTTTACATTTCCTGCATTGTATTTTACTATTGCTATCATTTTTTTAGTTTTATGATATAAGACTTAAGAAATAAGTTTAATTATTTGCCTTAAGTCTTACAACTTAGGTCTTACGTCTATAAAAGTCCTTTTGTTGATGGTAAAATCATTTTTTCTGGATCACGCTTAACCGCTACTTTAATGGCTTTGGCAAAGGCTTTAAAAATCGCTTCGATTTTGTGATGTTCGTTTGTACCTTCTGCTTTGATGTTCAAATTTGCTTTTGCTCCGTCTGTAAATGATTTGAAAAAGTGATAGAACATTTCTGTTGGCATCTGACCAATCATCTCACGTTTAAAATCAGCTTCCCAAACCAACCAATTTCTTCCGCCAAAATCAATCGCTGCTTGTGCTAAACAATCGTCCATCGGTAAAGTAAATCCGTAACGTTCGATACCTAATTTATTTCCTAAAGCTTGAGCGAAAACTTCACCCAAAGCAATAGCAGTATCTTCAATAGTGTGATGCTCGTCCACTTCTAAATCTCCATCGACTTTAATTACTAAATCCATTTGTCCATGACGTGCAATTTGATCTAGCATATGATCGAAAAAGTGAATACCAGTTGAAATATCTGATTTTCCAGTTCCGTCAAGATTCAATTCGATTTTGATCTTTGTTTCATTCGTGTTTCGAAAAATTGAAGCCGTTCGATTTTGAAGTTTTAAGAACTCGTAAATTTCTTTCCACGACGTTGTTTTTAAAGCAATAGCATCATTTAATCCTTTGTTACCATTGATTTCATCTGCGCCTAAAGCTTCATCATTCGCGATGAAAATTCCTTTTCCACCAAGATTTTGAGCTAATTTAACATCTGTTATTCGATCACCGATTACAAACGAATTTGCTAAATCGTACTCTGGATTATTGATGTATTTTGTTAATAATGCTGTTCCAGGTTTACGCGTTGGTACATTTTCGTGTGCAAAAGTTTTATCGATATAAATATCTTCGAATTTCACGCCTTCGTTTTCAAAAGCCTTCACCACGAAATTCTGTATTGGCCAAAATAATTCCTCAGGATTTGCAGGCGTTCCCAAACCATCTTGGTTGGTTACCATTGCCAATTCGTAATCCAATTCTTTTGCTATTTTACTTAAATAAGTAAAGGCTTCTGGATAGAATTCTAACTTAGAAAAGCTGTCGACTTGGTAATCAGCTGGCTCTAAAATCATTGTTCCATCGCGGTCTATGAATAGTATTTTTTTCATTTTGTAAGATATTAAGATATAAGACGTAAGATTTAAGGTTTGGAGTTTTTAATAAACTTTTCATATCCATTTATAAGTTTTCCAATTTCTTCTGAGTCTTTTATTAATTCATTAAATTTATTTTCTTCTATATAATTTAGATCTTTACTCAAAATCAATAAATACTTGACTTCTTCTAAAGAGCCTTCTGCAATATTTATAAAACTTAGCTGATGCGGAATTGTTTTCTTTTTCTTTCCTTCAACAATATTTGAAGGTATGGAATATGCAGCGCGTCTTATTTGACTTGTAATTCCAAAAATTTCTTCACGAGGAAATAATTTAGTTAATTCATAAATTTTTAATACAAGTTGATGCGATTTTTGCCAAACAATAAGGTCTTTAAATGTTGCCATAATTACAGATTTTAAGATGATTAGATTAAAAATTAAGTTAACAAAATTTGTTCATTATTTGTAATCCTTATTTCTTAAATCTTACATCCTAAATCTTTTAAGGTAGTAATAAGTTTCTGATTTTCCTCTTCTGTTCCAACTGTAATTCTTAAACAATTTTGGCACAAATCATCATTGGTTCTGTTACGAATTATAATTCCTTTTTCAACCAATTGATTGTAACGTTCGTTTGCATTATCCACTTTAATTAAAATGAAATTAGCATCGCTTGGATAGATTTTTTCTACAAACGAAACCTCAGTTAAAGCTTTTTCTAAAACTTCTTTTTGTTGAATAATTGTGTTTGTCGCAGCTACCACTTTATCGTAATTGCTTAAAATTTCAATCGCTTTTAATTGCGTTAATTGATTGATGTTATAAGGTGGCTTAATTTTATTTAAAACATCCACAATTTCTTGTGAAGCATACAAAATTCCTAAACGAATTCCAGCCAAACCAACTGCTTTCGATAAAGTTTGTGTGACAATTACGTTTGGATAATTTTTGATTTCTTCTATCCAAGACTGTTCTGTGGTGAAATCGATATAAGCTTCATCGATAATCACTAAACCATTGAAACGATTCACAATTTCTAAAATAGCTTCTCTTTTTATGATTTCTCCAGTTGGATTGTTCGGAGAACACAAGAAAATCATTTTCGTATTTTTATTAACTTTTGAGAAAATATCTTCGATATTCGGTTGAAAATCTTCTTCGTTTAATAAAGATTTTCGGTATTCAATTGCATTCAGATTAGCTAAAACTCCGTACATTCCATAAGAAGGAGAAATAGCAACAACATTATCTTGATTCGGTTCGCAAAATGCACGGAAAATTAAATCCAAAACTTCGTCACTTCCATTTCCTAATAAAATCTGATTTGCAGGAAATTTTTTGATTTTACTTAAAATAGATTTTACATTACGTTGTAAAGGATCAGGATAACGATTCAATCCATTGTTGAACGGATTTTCGTTCGCATCTAAGAAAACGAAATCGTCATTTATTTCTTGAAATTCGTCACGAGCTGATGAATAAGCTTTCATCGTTTTTACATTAGGACGAATGATATTATTTATGTTGAATGAATTCATTTTTAGTTGTAAGGTTTAAGTTCTAAGACTTAAGATTTTGTTTATTTAATACTTTTGAATTATTCCTTATGCTTTAGATCTTAAGTCTAACAAGCGTAGTGTTACTGCATTTTTATGCGCAAATAATTCTTCAGCTTCAGCCATTAATTCGATTGCTGGACCAATGTTTTGAATTCCTTCAGTAGTTAATTTTTGAAATGTAATTTTCTTAATAAAACTATCTAAGGAAACGCCTGAATAGTTTTTTGCATAACCATTTGTAGGCAAAGTGTGATTCGTTCCTGATGCATAATCTCCAGCTGATTCGCACGAATAATTTCCTAAGAAAACAGAACCTGCATTAATAATTTTTTCGATATAATTTTCAACCGTTTCGCAAGCAATAATTAAGTGTTCTGGCGCATAGATATTCGAAAAAGTTATACATTCTTCGATAGAGTTTAAAACAATTCCTCTTGAATTTTCTAGAGCTTTATTTGCTAATTCTTTTCTTGGAAGAACTTTTAATTGAGCATTAATTTTAGCAATCGTATCGTTTAATATTTGCTCATTATTCGTCAATAGAATCACTTGCGAATCAATTCCGTGTTCGGCTTGTGATAATAAATCGGCTGCGACATATTTAGGAACCGAGGTTTCGTCTGCAATTACTAACACTTCACTTGGACCTGCGGGCATATCAATAGCGACTCCAAAATTCTGAGCAACTTGTTTTGCAGCAGTTACATATTGATTTCCAGGTCCAAAAATTTTATCAACTTTTTGAATTGTTTCTGTTCCAAAAGTTAACGCACCAATCGCTTGGATTCCGCCAACTTTATAAATCTTCTCAATTCCAATTAAGTTAGCAGTATATAAAATAGCAGGATGAATTTTTCCTTCCTGATTTGGAGGTGTACACAAAATAATATTATGACAACCAGCTAATTTTGCAGGAATTCCTAACATTAATACTGTAGAAAATAATGGAGCTGTTCCGCCAGGAATGTAAATTCCAACATTTTCTATTCCGCGAGATTCTCTCCAACAATTTACACCTTTTGTTGTTTCAATAATTTTGACATCTTCGCGTTGTAAAGCATGAAATTTCTCGATGTTTGAGGCTGCTAATTGAATCGCTTGTTTTAATTCTTCAGAAATTAAACTTTTTGCTTCTTCAATTTCTTCTGTAGAAACTTCTAAAGAAACTAATCGTACTTTGTCAAATTTTTCTGTAAAGTCAATTATAGCTTGATCTTTTTCAGTTTGAATTTTTTCAAAAACATCTAAAACGATCTTTTGTAAATCTTGTGTTTCCTTGGTTGGACGTGAAGTTAATGTTGACCAATCTGAAAGTTGAGGTTTGATAAATGTTTTCATTTTACAAAATCATTTTTTCTATTTCTAACACTAAAATTCCTTCTGCACCCAAAGCTTTCAATTGTTCGATGATGTCCCAAAAAGTATCTTCTTTGATTACCGTGTGAATTGAAGACCAGCCTTCCTGCGCTAATGGTAAAATTGTTGGTGATTTCATTCCTGGTAACAAAGCAATGATTTCTTCTAACTTTTCGTTAGGAGCATTCAATAAGATGTATTTGTTTTCTGATGATTGTTTTACAGCTTCAATTCTAAATAAAAGACGATTAACAATACCTTGTTTTTCAAAATCAAGGTTTTTATTTGAAATTAAAACAGCTTGCGATTCAACAACTGTTACCACTTGTTTCAAACCGTTTGTAAGTAGTGTAGAACCTGTAGAAACGATGTCAAAAATAGCATTTGCTAAACCAATACTTGGAGCAATTTCTACACTTCCGCCAATTTCTTCAATTTTTACATTAATTTCTTTTTCTTGGAAAAATTTTCTTAAAATGTGAGGATAAGAAGTTGCGATTTTTTTATCTTGAAAATAGCTCAAATTGGTATAAACTTCATCTTTGGGAATAGCTAAACAAAGTTTACAATCTGCAAATCCCAATTGACGAATTTGTTTTACTTTTTTAGCTTTTTCCCAAACTTCATTTTCGCCTAATATTCCGATATCAGCCACGCCTTGTTCTACATATTGTGGAATATCATCATCACGTAAGAATAAAATTTCAATAGGAAAATTAGAAGATTCTGTTCTTAATTTTCGATTACTTGTTGATATTTTAATTCCACAATCTTTCAATAATTCGAGTGATTTTTCACTTAATCGACCACTTTTTTGAATGGCTATTTTTAGTTTACTCATTTTTAATATTTTATATTTATTTTAAAAAAATTGAGTAAATCAAAAAAAAGAGAAATGATTTTATGAAGAAACAAAAATCCCGTTCGATTTACTCAAACGGGATTTAGATATTTTGATAAAATAATTACATATCACTATCTGCTCGCTTGAGTGCAAGTATGATGGTGATGATGATGTAATTGATTTGTGTACATTATTACTTTTTTGTTAGAACAAATTTATAAAGGAAATTTTAATTGACAATATCTTTTTTAGAAAATAGAAAAAATATATAAAAAGTTTCGTATTTATAATAAATTATTCTGATTGCTGTAGACAATTGTGTTTCTATTTCTATAAAACTCGATGTAGAATTTATATCTAGTTTTATAAAATTAATTTTTTATAAACTTTTGAATAGATTCAGAATTATCAGTTTTAATATTAATTATGTAAATACCTTTAGTTAAATGCATAATATTTATTTTAGTTGTATTTACTTCATTTAAAATCACTTTTCCAGTTAAATCTGTAATTTTGATAGTATTATTTTTTTCTGAAGAATTAATATTAATATAATCGGTAGTTGGGTTTGGAAAAATACTAATTTCTGTATTATTATATTCATCTAGTCTTAGGTTTTCTAAATCAATGATGTTGATATTGTCAACTATAAATCCTGATCCATAATTATCAAAACTAAAATTCACTTCTGTTATTTCATTATTTAGATTTGAAATATTGGTATCTTTTACTTTTACATTATCTAAAAAATAAATAACCTTTTTTGCTTTTAGATCTACTTCAGCTTTTACATTATACCATTTTTTAGGAGTCCATGTGCCTAAAGTAACACTGCTATTCATATCTTCATATGCAATTTCTCCATCATAATAAAAAAGCAAACCACCAACTAAATCGTAATCATTATTTTCATTATACAAAGCCAACATTTCATAGTCAGAATTATTAGCATTTTCTAAATATACATCAGCAGAAATAGAATATTTATTATACTTAGTTATTGGATAAGCTATACCTCCCCAATTACCTTCTTCAATATCGTTATTTATAACCTGTGCTGAATTAGTACCATCACTAGCAAGTGTATTAATAATTTTGGAGTTATTATCTGACACATATCCCCAATTGAACCAATTTTTTTGATTATTAAGATTTCCAATTGAAAAACCTTCTGAGTTTTCAAAAGAAATTTTTTGATTTTGGGCATTAACACTTAAAGATAATAAAGTTAAAACCCCAAATAGTAAATTTTTCTTCATAAAGTATATTGTTTAGTGAATCGACAAAGATGAAAATTTTATCTGATTTAATTTTAATAGAATGTGAAAATTATCGTTAAGATTTTAGACGAAGTAGTCTGACATCCAAAACTTTCTTTTATTTTTGCAGTAATATATGTTAGAAAAACAAGAAGCACAATACGAAAAAGTAGTTTTAGTTGGATTGATTACACGTGAACAATCCGAAGAAAAACTGACGGAATATATGGACGAATTGGAGTTCTTAGCTTATACAGCAGGAGCGACAGTTGGAGAACGTTTTACGCAAAGAATGGACAAACCTGATTCTAAATTCTTTGTAGGAAGCGGGAAATTAGATGAAATCACGGCTTTTGTCGAAGAATATGATATTGATACAGTTATTTTTGATGATGAATTAACGCCTTCTCAGTTAAAGAATATTGAGAAAGTTGTCAACAAAAAAATTATCGACCGTACACAATTGATTTTAGATATTTTTGCTCAACGCGCGCAAACTTCTTATGCGCGTACACAAGTAGAATTGGCACAATATCAATATTTATTACCGCGATTAACACGAATGTGGACTCACTTAGAGCGTCAGCGTGGTGGGATTGGTATGCGTGGTCCTGGTGAAACGGAAATTGAAACGGATAGACGTATTATTCGTGATAGAATTACGTTATTGAAAGAGAAATTGAAAGGAATCGATAAGCAAATGGCGACTCAACGTAAAAATCGTGGAGCATTAGTTCGCGTAGCGTTGGTTGGGTACACGAATGTTGGGAAATCAACGTTGATGAATGTCTTATCTAAATCCGAAGTTTTTGCCGAAAATAAATTATTTGCAACATTAGATACAACGGTTCGTAAAGTAGTGATTGGTAATTTACCTTTCTTATTAACGGATACGGTTGGGTTTATTCGTAAGTTGCCTACACAATTAGTGGAATCGTTCAAATCTACATTAGATGAAGTTCGTGAAGCTGATTTATTAGTACATGTTGTAGATATTTCGCATGCAAGTTTTGAAGATCACGTAAATTCTGTAAATCAAATCTTAGCTGAAATTGAATCGAAAGAAAAACCAACAATTATGGTTTTTAACAAAATTGATAATTTCTCTTATGTAAAACAAGATGAAGATGATTTATCTGAAAAAAAATTCGAGAATTATTCGTTAGAAGACTGGAAGCGTACGTGGATGGCGAAAACTGATTATCCGACATTGTTTATTTCGGCAACTGAAAAAGATAATTTAGAAGAATTGCGCAAAACGGTTTATGAAGAAGTGAAAGAAATTCACATGAAACGTTTTCCTTATAATAATTTCCTTTTTCAATATTACGAAGAAGAAGAAAGTGATTCTGAAGAATAGAAATAGTAAAAAGATGGATTATATAATCCATCTTTTTACTTATAGTATAATTTGATTAAATCCTTTTTCTTGTAATTCAAAAAGATAAATAAATGCATTAGGCGTTGTTTGAACAAAATCTAAATATTGGTTTTTTTTAACTCCTAATTTATTCATTGCAAATTCACACGAAGTGAATTTAATTCCAATCTCATTTGCTTTTTTCATTATTTCTTTCAATTCATTATCCTCAGCAATATCTTTTACAACACTTGCTATTAAAACAATTTCAAAATGTGCTTTTGAATTATTTTTTAACATTTCTTCGCCTGTTATAATGGAAGAGATTAACATCGTTTTATTTTGAACCATAATAGCGTATTTTCCTTTCTTTTTCAATAAAGAAAAGGATTCTATTTTGTTAAGCTCTTGTTTATTATTTGCTTGAGCTGTAAAACTAGTAACCAAAGCAATCATAAGTAATGTCTTTTTCATTTTTACTATATTTAAATTAGCTCGAAAATATATTTTTAGATTTTAGAACCTTGTAACAAAAGTTACATCTAAATAAATGAAAATATGTATAAGATAATTTGTATTTTTCTATCAAATTTGTGAATGGTGTTAAATGATATAAAATCAACATTAAATGACTTGTCAGATCCTGAAAAAGTTAAAAGTGTTAGTAGATATTTTAAAACTGGTAAAGGGGAATATGGTGAAGGGGATATGTTTTTAGGAATAACAGTTCCTAATCAACGGTTGATTGCAAAAGAGTTTTATCAAGAAGCTTCATTAGAAGATGTCAAAGATTTATTAAGTTTCAATATTCATGAATATCGCTTGGTGGCTTTATTGATTTTGGTTAATCAATATAGAAAATCAAAGGATGAAAAGACAAGAAAGGAAATTGTAGCGTTTTATTTGTCGCAAACTTCTCGAATTAATAATTGGGATTTAGTAGATACAAGTTGTTATAAAATTTTAGGGCATTTTTGTTTTGATCAGAAAAGAGAGGATCTACTTTATGATTTGGCAGATTCTGATGATTTATGGGAAAAACGAATGGCGATTGTTTCGACTATGTATTTTATAAAACAAAATTCTCTTGAAATTGTTCCTGAAATTGTATTGAAGAATCTTAATCATTCACACGATTTAATGCATAAAGCGAATGGTTGGATGTTACGTGAAATGGGAAAAGTGAATGAAGAAAAGTTAATTCAATTTCTAGACGAATATACGTTACAGATGCCAAGAACAACATTGAGATATGCACTTGAAAAAATAGATCCAGTTGTAAAAGATTATTATATGAAATTGAAATAGGTTGAAATAAAAAAAAGTCGCTCATCGAGCGACTTTTGATTTTATATAAAGAATAAATTCTTATAAAATAACATGACCTAATTTAGTCAATTTTTGATGATCTAATACTTTAATTTTTCTTCCTTCAACTTCAATTAATTCATCCGTTTTGAATTCAGAAATCAATCGTATAGCTGATTCTGTAGCAGTTCCAATCAAATTTGCCATTTCTTCACGTGTCAACGAAATGTTGATAAAACCGTCTTTGTCTGTTCCTAATTTCCCTTCTAAAAGAATTAAAACTTCAGCCAAACGTTCGCGAACTGTTTTTTGAGCTAAATAAGTAATAGTTCTTGCGTATTCTCCTAAATCTTTTGCTATTCTTTGTAATATATTAAATGCTAATTTTGGATTAACTTCTAATAGTTTCAGAAAGAATTTTTCTGGCATATAATAAATTTCTACAGGCGTCATAGCTGTAGCAGATGCTCCAAAAACTTCTTGACTTAAAATTGAGCGATAACCAATAATGTCTCCTTCGTTGATAAAACGTAGAATTTGCTCTTTGCCATTAAAACCAATTTTGAATAACTTGGCAGTTCCTTTCATGACGCAATAAATTCCTTTAGGTGTATTTCCTTCCTGAATAATTTCGTCTCCTTTTTTTAGGTTGAAGATCTTCTTTTCTTGCTCAAACTCCAATAATTCCTCTTTACTAAAAACCCCAAAAGACTCTGGGTTATCAAACATCGCTTTAATCGACACTACATTCTCATTAAACTCTGACATATCTTATTGTTATGACTTAATTCATACAAAGTTAACGTTAATTCTGATAAAAGGAAAGTAATTTTGCAAAATAGTATGGAAGAGAATTGTTTTCACTGTGGTCAACGAATTGAAGAAGAAGTTATTCAGTTCGATGAAAAGGATTTTTGTTGTCAAGGTTGTAAAACGGTTTACGAGATTTTAAACGTAAATAATTTAAAAGATTATTACGATCTTAATCGTAATGCAGGTTTACGTCCTGATGGAAAAAGTAACCATCAGTTTGATTTCTTAAACACGAAAGAAATCTTTGATAAAGTTGTTGATTTTTCAGATGATGGAGTTACAGTTGTCTCCTTTTATGTGCCTGTAATGCACTGTACTTCGTGTGTTTGGTTGTTAGAAAGTTTGAATACGATCAACCCAAATATTATTTCTTCTAATGTGAATTTTACTCAAAAGACAGTTCAAGTTACTTACCGAGATGCTGAATTGAAATTAGGAGATTTAGCAAGGTTTATTACAAACTTAGGATATAAACCTTCTATAAATTTAAAGACTTTAGATAAAAAGAAAAAAAGTAAAGTAGATCGATCTTTAGTGAGTAAATTGGTAATTGCTGGATTCTGTTTTGGGAATATTATGCTTTTATCATTTCCTGAATATGTCGAAGTTTTTGGTGATGTAAAAGAACAATGGTTAGATCAAAATAAAGGTTATTTCCGTTGGACTATGTTTGCGTTAGCATTACCAGTGTTTTTTTACTCATCTACTGATTATTTTGTTTCTGCTTGGCAAGGCTTAAAAAACAAATATATTAATATAGATGTGCCAATTGCGCTAGGAATCATCGTGATTATGTTTAAGTCTACGTATGACATCATTTTTGATATTTCTCCTGGTTATTTTGATACACTAGCAATGCTTTTATTTTTGATGTTAACAGGTAAATGGTTTCAACAACAAACAATGCAAGCGTTAGCATTTGATAGAGACTATAAATCGTTTTATCCTATTGCAGTAGCTAAGTTAGAAAATGGTTATGAACAACCAATTTTACTAGCTGATTTGAAAAAAGGCGACCGAATATTAATTAGAAATGAAGAAATTATTCCAGCTGATGCTATTTTGATGAAAGGAGAAGCAATGATTGATAATTCGTTTGTAACTGGAGAATCTAGATTGATTCCTAAAAAAGCTGGAGATAAAATTTTTGCAGGAGGAAAACAATCTGGTCATGCAATTGAGTTGGAGATTATTTCGGATGTAAATCAAAGTTATTTAACTCAATTATGGAATAATGATGCTTTCCAAAAAGAGGAATCAGAATTGAATGCCTTGACTAACAAAATTAGTCATTACTTCACATTAATCATTCTTATTATTACGGCTATTTCTGCTGTTTATTGGTATTTCCATGATTCTTCAAAAATATTAGAAGTTGTAACATCTATCCTGATTATTGCTTGTCCATGTGCATTAGGATTATCTTCTCCTTTTATTTTGGGACATATGATGCGTATTTTTGGAAATAAGAAATTCTATGTTAAAAATACATCCACAGTCGAAAGAATGGAGAAAATAACGGATGTTGTTTTTGATAAAACAGGTACAATTACAGAAAGTGATGAAGCGCAAGTACAATATGAAGGTAAAGAGCTTTCTGAGTATCAAAAACAGTTAGTAAAAGCACTGATAAGAAACTCTAATCATCCGTTAAGCCGTACTTTATATAAGAAATTAAATGTTGATGATCATTTGCCAATCAATAATTATGAAGAAATTATAGGAAAAGGGCAGCAAGCTGAAGTTGATGGACATAAAATAAAAGTTGGATCGCGTAGTTTTGTTAACGCAATTTTTAATGAAAATATATTAAATCAATCTCAGGTATTTATAGCAATAGATGAAGAAGTTTTTGGTAAATTTGTTTATACCAATCGATATAGGAAAGGTTTAGATCGTTTATTGAAAGAATTAGATATTTATCAGTTGCATGTATTGTCAGGAGATAATGATTCTGAAAAAGAATATTTAGAATCAATTTTCCCTCAAAATGCAAAATTGATTTTTAATCAATCACCAACTGATAAATTAGAGTATATTAAACAACTAGAACAAGATGGAAGGAAAGTCATGATGCTTGGAGATGGTCTGAATGATGCTGGCGCTTTAAAACAAAGTACAGTAGGAATATCAATCTCGGAAGATATTAATAGTTTTTCACCTTCATGTGACGGAATTTTGGATGCAAAAAGCTTTAAAGCAATTCCAAACTTTCTAAAGTTATCCAAGACAACAATGAAATTTGTGAAGATTGCTTTTTTTATTAGTTTCTTGTATAATATAGTTGGACTTAGTTTTGCTGTATCTGGTTATTTACAACCAGTTGTAGCGGCTATTTTAATGCCGATAAGTTCTATTTCAGTGTTAATATTTGCAACAGCTAGTACTAGGATAGTGGATAAATTAACAAAATGGAATTTAGATTGATTTTAAATTAGAGATATAAATACTGCTCTGACCAAAATCATTGTGATAAGAACTTAGGGCTTTGTAATTTTGTGGAGCTATGGGAATATTATTATTAATGATATTGGTTAGTGTCTCATTAGGTGCTATTTTTTTACTTTTATTCTTTTTAGGATATAAGAAAGGACAGTTTGATGAAGACGAATCTCCTGCAGTGAGAATGTTAAAAGATGATAAAAAAACACAAGATAAAATCGACTCATAATGCAAATGCAGACTTTTAGTTACGACAATAAGATCGTAAAGTATTTCCTTTATGCCACATTGTTTTGGGCAGTTATGGCATTTTTCTTTGGAGTATTGGTTGCAACGTTGTTGTTTTTTCCTACTTTGCCAGAATATATCTTCGGATCAGATGATGGTACAATTGGAGGGAATATTCAAGGTTTAATCAATTCACAAGGAACACTAGGTTTTGGTAGATTAAGAATGATTCATACAACATTTGCGGTATTCGCTTTTGTTGGAAACTCATTCTTTACTGGAGCTTATTATTCATTACAACGATTGTTGAAAACCAGAATGTACAGCGATGTTTTAAGCTGGATCATATTCTGGGGATGGCAATTGTTTATCGTATTATCATTTGTGACATTCTTGTATGGTTACAATACTTCAAAAGAGTATGCCGAACATGAATGGCCAATTGATATTTTGATCGCGCTAGTTTGGGTATTGTTTGGAGTTCAAATGTTCTTCACAATTTCTAAACGTCGTGTAAGACACTTGTATGTAGCAATTTGGTTCTATATCGGAACATGGGCGGCTATTACAATGTTACATGTATTCAATAACTTGGAAATTCCAGTTACTTTCAGCTTAACAGCTCCAAAATCGTATTCTTTATACTCAGGAGTTCAAGATGCGTTAGTGCAATGGTGGTATGGACATAATGCAGTAGCATTCTTCCTTACAACTCCAATTTTAGGTTTGATGTACTATTTTGTACCTAAAGCTGCAAATAGACCAGTATTCTCATACAAATTGTCTATTATTCACTTCTGGTCATTAATCTTCATTTATATTTGGGCTGGTCCACACCACTTGATTTATACATCATTACCAGGTTGGGCACAAGCATTAGGGACAGGTTTCTCAATTATGCTTATTGCACCATCATGGGGAGGTATGTTAAATGGATTATTGACACTACGTGGAGCTTGGGATAAAGTAAGAGAAAATCCTATTTTGAAATTCTTTGTTGTAGCTTTAACATGTTATGGTATGGCCACATTTGAAGGTCCATTGCTAGCTACAAAAACATTAAATAAGATTGGTCACTTTACAGACTGGGTACCTGCTCACGTACACGTAGGAACGTTAGGATGGAATGGATTTATCGCATTTGGTATGATTTATTATTTAGTACCAAAACTTTTTAATACAAAATTAGCTTCTGTGAAAATGGCTAATGCGCATTTCTGGATTGCTACTTTTGGTATATTATTCTGGGTTATCCCAATGTATGTTGCTGGATGGACACAAGGTTTAATGTGGAAACAATTCGCAGCAGACGGAACATTAGAATATGGTAACTTCTTACAAACAGTTACAATTCTTAAACAATGGTTGTATCCTTTACGTGCATTTGGAGGTACATTATATTTAATTGGTACGTTTATGATGATTGTAAACGTTGTTAAAACTGCCAAATCTGGAAAATTTGTTGCGAATGAGGATGCAGAAGCTCCTGCTTTAGCACCAAAAGCATCTACACGTGCACAAGGAGAAGGTGTTCACTCTTGGATTGAGAGAACTCCGTTAGTAATGACAATAGGTGCAGTATTAACATTAGCAGTAGGAGGATTGGTAGAAATAGTTCCTACAATTGTAGTTAAATCAAATGTACCAACAATAGCTAGTGTTAAACCTTATACACCATTAGAATTAGAAGGACGTGATTTATATATTAGAGAAGGATGTAATGCTTGTCATACGCAAATGATTCGTCCTTTCCGTGATGAGGTAAAACGTTATGGAGAATACTCTAAAGCAGGAGAATTTGTTTATGATCATCCATTTTTATGGGGTTCTAAAAGAACAGGGCCAGACTTACATCGTGAAGGAGGTAAAAACCCAGATGCATGGCATTACAAACATATGTGGAATCCACGTTCTACTTCAGATGGATCTATCATGCCTCGTTACCCATGGTTAATTGATAATAAATTAAATCGTGAGTTAACTCGTGATAAAATGAAATCTATGGCTGTTTTAGGAGTTCCTTATGAGCAAGAAGATTTTGATAGTATGCAAGTTTCTATGGATAAACAAGCATTAGCAATTGAAACAAGTATCTTTAAAGATGCTGCCGATTTGAAAGAATTGTATGCTAAAAAAGCTTCTGAAGCTAAAGCTGAAGGAAAAGAGTTTGTTCCATTGAGAGATCGTGAGATTACAGCCTTAATAGCTTACTTACAACGTTTAGGTATTGATATTTCGGCTGATCAAATTGAGACAGCAAGTAACTAATGTTAAAATATTATAAAGAATTCCTTTCTCAGTATGAGTATGCATCTTTGTTGCAGACATTAGTCTTAATAGGACTTATAGCAGTTTTTGTGACAATATTTATCAAAGTGATAAAAAAACCTAAGGGTTATTACAAAAACAATGAGTCTGCAGCTTTAGATTTAGAACCAGAAGAGAACGAAAAAAATAATACAAAATGAGACAACGTACCCCGGCTTATATATTTATACCATTAACGCTATTAGCAGTAATCTTAGCGTTTACAATGGTGACGCCAGTAGATGTGGTGCCTGAACCAGGTTTTCAAGGAATGATGCACAATTTGCTTGAGCATTTGAAACATGTGTTTGCGCAAGGAATCTTCTGGGCAGTATTTGCAGTTGCAATTGTGATGCTTTTAATTATTAATGCTTTGAACAAGGTTGTAGAAGCTGAAAGATTTAAAAGATTATCAGAAGTAGAACAAGCTAAATATTTAGAAGAAGGTAAAATAGGATACTTCAAACGTTTATTCAGTAGTGCTTCTAAAAAGCAATCTGATAAAGAAGAAGAGTCAATTATTTTAGATCATGGTTTTGATGGAATCAAAGAGTTAGATAATGCTTTACCTCAATGGTGGTTATCATTATTCTATTTCGGAGTTGTATTTATGGTTGTTTATATGATGGCATATAGTTTTACAGACTTTGCACATAGTGACAAAGAATACGAAGAAGAAATGGTTTATAAAGATCAGGTAGATAGTATCTGGGCAGTAGCTAATGATATTGATATTACTGGAGCAATTAACAAATCTAATGATCCAGCAATAGTAGAACAAGGTCAAAAATTATTTAATCAACATTGTACACAATGTCACATGGAAGGAGGTAAAGGTGGTATTGGACCAAACTTAACTGATGATTATTGGGTGAATCATGTTGAAGATAGTTTATTCAAAAATATCTACCATATTATTTATGATGGATCGCCAAAAAACCCTCAGATGCGTGCTTTTGGACAACGTAAAGAGTTATCAGGTTTAGCCATCGAAAAAATTGCTTCTTATGTTTATTCAATAAATCAAAATGAACCAACTAAAACAGTTGCTGAAGGTGCTGCGGCTCCTCAAGGAGATTTAGTTGAAGCATGGAAACAAAAGAATTGATTTTAAATAATTACAACAAATATCATATTGAAAGAGAGCTTATTTATAAGCTCTCTTTTTATTTTTATCGTAACTTTGTACTTATTAAAAAGTCACTACAATGAGTGTTCAAAATTCTGACCCAAAAGATGAATTTAATGTAGATAGTTATTTGGATGAAAAAAGCCAAATGACAGAAGATGTACGTACCTCTATAAGTACAATGGAAAGTACGGGAGAAAGGAAATGGGTATATCCTAAAAAACCGAAAGGAAAGTTTACAAATTATAGGACATATGTAAGTTATGCTTTGTTGGCTATCTTATTTATAACTCCATTCATAAAATTACCTAATGGTAATCCATTGTTTAAATTTGATATATTAAGTAGACAGTTTGTTATTTTTGGTTTTCCATTCTTTACATCAGACTTCTTTCTATTAGCTATAGGGATGATAACAACAATAATTTTTATTATATTGTTTACAATGGCTTATGGACGCTTATTTTGTGGATGGGTTTGTCCACAGACAATTTTTTTGGAAATGGTTTTCCGAAAAATAGAATATGCTATAGAAGGAGATAGAGCAAAACAAATAAGATTAGATAAACAAGAATGGGACGAAGAAAAGGTTCGTAAAAAATTATTGAAGTGGACAATTTTTGCAATCATTTCATTCCTAATAGCAAACGTTTTTTTGGCTTATATTATTGGAGCAGAAGCTTTATATGCAGTTATAAAAGAAGGACCAGAGGATAATATAGGAACATTAATAGGATTAGTATTCTTTTCTGGGATGTTTTATTTTGTTTTTGCTTGGTTTCGTGAACAAGCTTGTACATTAGTTTGTCCTTATGGACGTTTTCAAGGTGTTTTAATTGATTCGCATACAATTAATGTTGCCTATGATTTCAAACGTGGAGAAGGAACTGCTGGTCGAGCAAAATTTAAAAAGAACGAAGATCGTAAGGCAGAAGGAAAAGGAGATTGTATAGATTGTGGACAATGTGTTGTAGTTTGTCCTACAGGAATTGATATTCGAAATGGAATTCAGTTGGAATGTGTAAACTGTACTGCATGTATTGATGCATGTGACGAAGTAATGGAAAAAGTAGGTTTACCTACAGGATTGATTCGATACGCATCAGAAGATGATATAAAGCGAGGAGAGAAATTTAAATTTACAAAACGTTTAGCTGCCTATACATTTGCTTTATTAGTATTGATTGGTGCTATGTCAGCTTTCCTTTTCTCTCGTTCAGATGTAGAATCTAAATACCTTAAAGTACCAGGAACAGATTATAAAGTAGAAGGTCAATTTTATGTAAATCAATTTGAATACACATTATATAATAAAACGAATGCTGATCAAATTGTAAGTCTTAAATTATTATCTCACAAAAACTCTAAAATAGAAATGTTTGAAGGAGTAAATAATTTAAACATGGAAAAAGGTCAAATTATTCAAGGTAAATTCTTCTTAAAGATTCCAATGAATGAAGTGAAATCGTACAAAGAAAAAGTTATAATTGGTTTAGTAAATCAAAAAGGAAAAGTAATCGATAAATACGAAACGAGCTTTTCAGCTCCTTTTAAATATTAAAAATATGAAATTAAATTGGGGACATGGCGTAGCAATAGCATTGGGATGTTTTATGATCTTCATTCTATCGCTACTGTTTATGGCAGGAGACACAGGAGGAATGGTGACAGAAAATTACTATGAGAAAGAACTTCATTTTCAAGATGAGATTAATGCTGAAAAAAGAGCAAATGCATTAACAGAAAAGCCAGAGATCTTAGTTCAAGCGAATGGGTTTTTAGTTCAATTTCCTACATCTACAAAAGATGATTTTAAAGGTGATATCTTTTTATTAAGAAATGAAGATGAAACAAAAGATATTAAAACATCAATTCGCTTAAATGATAAAAAAAATTTTTTAATTCCATCAGTTAAATTAATTGATGGTGAATATGAATTAACCTTAAATTGGAAAGAAAATAATCAAACTTATTTGATTAAAAAATCCATAAGATGGATTTCACAATAATAATTATAGCTTTAACAATAGGTGTTACCTCATCCTTACATTGTGTAGGGATGTGTGGACCTATTGCTTTATCTTTGGGATTAGAATCTCAAGACAAACTCAAATTTACACTTCGTAACTTAACTTATCAATTAGGACGTGTCACTACTTACACTATTTTAGGAGCTGTATTAGGGTTGATAGGAGAGTCGTTTTCATTTGTGGGACTACAAAATTACCTAAGTATTTTGATTGGAGTTTTAATGATTATAATGGTCATGATTCCAAAATTCTACGAAAATGGAGCAACGCAACTTCGTCCTATAAATGCCTTAATGGTAAAAGTGAAACTTTCGCTTGGTAAATTCTTAATAAAGAAAGATTCTTCATCTCTTTACATAATAGGTTTGTTAAACGGACTTTTACCATGTGGAATGGTGTATGCTTCACTTACAGCAGCCATTGGTTTAGGGTCTGTTTACAAAAGTGCCTTGTTCATGTTTTTCTTCGGACTTGGAACTTTACCCTTAATGTTTGCAACCGTTTTATTTGGTAATTTTTTATCAGTCAAACAACGCCAAACAATTCTAAAAATTTTACCAATCATCACACTTATTTTAGGCGTATTATTTATTCTTCGTGGATTGGAATTAGACATACCTTTTATCTCACCAGCCAAAGAAGCACTTCAGCTAAATGGAATGGATGAGCATTGTATGTAATAATAACGAGTCACCTTTTACAATGTGAGCTACTACTTGTTATTCATAATCTTACACGCAATGTATCTTATTGTTTTAAGGTAAATTTACATGTCTTAATAAATATTAAGTTAATTAACCTAAAATTATTATCATCCTGTTAGACGTATTAATGAAGCGTTAAACACAGCTAAATTTACGAAAGTAAAGTAAATAGAAAAAAGCTGCGCGGCTTTATAGTGAAAGCTGCGCAGAAGTTATACAAAACCTGCTTAGGTTTTGTGTGTTTCCTGCGCAGGTTTTTTACAACAAGAAGACAAGAGTTAATAAGTTGTTGCTTTTTATCGAAAAATAATACTCCAAACTATCTTAGACATCTTTCCAATTACCATACTTATTCTAAGTATATTTTTTGTTTTTGGGGATTATGAGTCTAACCAGTTAAAGAATTTCTTCTGCTAAATCATATGGATGAGTAGTGTATGTAAGGTTCTGTTTATTATAGTTAATAAATTATAACATTATGTCTAGATATTGATGATAGAATGACTGAAGATGAAATTCTATGTTGGTGTAAAATATCATATAAAAATTATCCATAATGATAAAATCAATTTGGAAGTAATAAAGAATTGTATAAAAGCTTTTGCTTAAACCAAAAGCTGCTTTTATTTAAGTAATACTATAACTTTTCATCCTTACAAAATAAATTGTATTTTTGACGTTATCACTATATGTAGTGTAACTAAATAAATGTCAAAATGATAACACAATTAAGAGGTAAATTAATCGAGATTTATCCGACAAATGCTGTAATAGATTGCAATGGGGTAGGATATTGGGTAAATATTTCACTTAATACATATTCTACTTTAGAACACGAAGAATTGGTTACAATTTTTACACATTTAATTGTTCGCGAAGATGCTCATATACTTTATGGATTTGCAACAAAATTAGAACGTGAAATTTTTCAGAAATTAATTAGTGTCAACGGTGTCGGTCCAGCTTCTGGAATGATGATTATTTCTACTTTATCTTCAAAAGAAATTGCTACTGCAATTGCAACAGATGATGCAAAACTATTACAAAGTGTAAAAGGAATTGGAGCTAAAACTGCGCAAAGAATCATTATTGATTTGAAAGATAAATTGGATCAAAATTTAATATTAGACGTTAATTCTACTTCAATTAAAAATAAATCTAAGAATGAAGCGTTATCTGCTTTAGAAGTTTTAGGAATTCCTAAAAAATCTGCAGAAAAAATTATGGATAAAATCATAAAAGATCAGCCAGATGCAGAAGTGGAATTCTTAGTAAAAGAAACCTTGAAGAAAATTTAATGAAGATTCATAACGAACCAAAAACTATTCGTAAAGGCTCTACTATAGCAGCTTTGTGTTTCCTTTTTGTGATGGGAAGTATGAGCGATGTTAAAGCTCAAGAAACGGATACACTGAAGTTTCCTATTCGAGATCAAAAAGGTGGATTGTTTTTAGATAATCAAATAAAATACGATGTACAATATGATGCGATAAAGCGTCAGTATATTCTATATCCTCAAATTGGAACAAGTTTAGTTTCAGAACCGATTTATTTGACACGTCAAGAATATTTGACATTGGTTCAGAATCAAGACATGAAAAATTATTTTCGAACTAAATCTCAAACAAATGATCAGTTTTATCGTGAACAACGTTTTGGAGATAAAGAAGGAAAAAAAGAAGGAAGTATTTTACCAAGTTTTAGAGTAAAATCTAAAGCCTTTGAAACGATATTTGGAGGTTCAGAAATTTCATTAATACCACAAGGTTATGCAAGTTTAGATTTAGGAGTTTTCTTACAAAAGATAGACAATCCAATGCTATTACCTCAAAATCGTCAAACTCTTACAATGGATCTTAACCAACGTATGCAGTTGAGTATTTTAGGAAAAGTTGGAGAAAATCTTCAAATGAAAGTGAACTATGATACACAAGCTGGTTTTGGTTTTGAGAATCAAATGAAACTTCAATGGAGAAAAGCTTTAGGAAATAAACTTGATCCGTTTGGTGGTGAAGATGATATTTTACAGAATATAGAAGTAGGTAATATTTCAATGCCATTAAGTACTTCATTAATTACTGGAGCACAATCTCTTTTTGGAGTTCGTACCGATCTTAAGTTTGGACGTACTAATGTCTCTGCAGTATTTTCTGAACAACGTTCTGAATCTAAGAATATAGTTGTACAAGGAGGTGGTGTGATGACTGATTTTAAAGTTGCTGCTGAAAAGTATGAATATAACCGACACTTCTTCCTAGGTCAATACTTCAGAAATAGTTATGATACAGCTTTGAAGAATTATCCTGCGATAAATAGTAATATTAATATTCAGCGAATAGAAGTTTGGAAAGTTGATAAATCCGGAGGAAATCAACAAAATAGACGTTCTATTATAGCATTAAGAGATATTGCAGAAAGCAATTCAGTTCCACAAAATGGAAGTAATAGATTATTTAAAAATATTTTAGATAAAGAGTTTACAAAGATTAGTGACGCCAGAAGCTTTTTAAATACATATGAATTTAATGGAGTACAATTTCAGGACGGTGAAAACTTTATTGTCAACGAAAATGTACGAAAATTAGATGCTTCAGAATTTACTTTTTACCCAAAATTAGGATACATTTCCTTGAATACTCCGTTAGTTGATGGAGAAGATTTATTAGCAGTATCATTTCAATATACATTAAGCACAGACCCTAATACATTATATACAGTAGGGCAAATGTCTGATGAAACAGATAAACCAATTATTGCGAAATTAATCAAACCAAATTCTGCTGTAAACGTGGCTTCACCAATGTGGGATTTGATGATGAAAAATATTTATTCGTTAAATGCTTATGGTGTTTCGAATGAAGATTTTATGTTAAATATTAACTTCAAGGATAACGGAGAACAATCTTCAGGAAAATTAAATTATTTGCCAAATTCTGCTGTATCAGAACAATCGTTATTACAGGTACTGAATATGGATAGATTAAATTCTAACGGACAATTGCAGCAAAATACAGAAAATGGTAAAACATTTTATGGAGATGGTTTGTTCGATTTTCAATCAGGAATTACAATTGATACAGAAAGAGGAAATATAATCTTTACTTCGGTAGAACCTTTTGGTAAATATCTGAGTAATAAATTACAAGGTCAAAACGAAGAATATGTCTTTAATCAAATTTATCGTCAATTACCAAATACATTGCCTGGTGAAAAATTAGCAAATCGCTATACTTTAGAAGGTCGTTACAAAGGAACTGTTTCAGATGGTATTCCTTTGGGAGCTTTCAATGTACCACAAGGATCTGTAAAAGTTACTTCTGGAGGAGCAATATTAACAGAAGGAGTTGATTATACAGTTGATTATCAGTTAGGTAGAGTGAAAATCATCAACGAACAATTGAAAAACTCTGGAGCTCCAATTAATGTAGCGTTAGAAAATCAATCAACATTTAATTTACAGAAAAAACGTTTCATGGGAATTAATGTTGAACATAAATTTAATGATAAATTTATGTTAGGTGGAACATTAATTAATTACCAAGAACGTCCAGTTACTCAAAAAACACAATTTGGTTCAGAACCTGTTAATAATACAATTTTTGGACTTAATACACAATATAACTCAGAAGCTGAGTGGTTAACTCGTTTAACAAACAAAATACCTGGAATCAAAACAGATCAAATGTCGAACATTAGTGTTCAAGCAGAAGCTGCTTATTTGATGCCAGGAATAAACAAAGTTACAGGAGGTTACTCTTATATAGACGATTTTGAAGATGCTCAATCTCGTATAAGTTTATTAGATGTAGGTTCATGGAAATTTGGTTCAACTCCAGGAAAACCTGCTGGATATTCAGCTTCAGGATCTCATCCTTTCTTTCCTAATGGAATGAAAAATAATGATTTGTCTTTTAACAATGGTCGTCGTATGTTATCATGGTATACAATTGATCCTCGCTTTTATGGAATGGGAGGAGGAGCTCCTTTAACAGATCAACAAATGTCTACACATATGGCTCGTCGAGTAAAGTTGAGAGAACTTTTTGATCAGCGAGATGTTATGGCAGGAACCAATTCTTATATCAGTACTTTAGATATGACTTTTTATCCTCAAGAAAGAGGTCCATATAATGTTAATCCTAATTCAACTGATACTAAAAGTTGGGGAGCTATGATGCGACCTATTTCTGTATCTAACTTAAAAGATTCGAATGTAGAATATATCGAGTTTTGGATGATGGATCCTTATGCAGATGGAAAAGGAGGAGAAGGAGAGTTATTGGTCCATTTAGGTAATGTTTCGGAGGATGTCTTGAAAGATGGCGAAATGATGTACGAAAATGGATTGCCTCATTCTAGTAATGGGGTTCAAGTTGTTGAATCAAAATGGGGTAAAACACCTCAATTAAATCCTATCTTATATGCTTTTGATACGGATGGAGCAGCTCGTAAACAACAAGATTTAGGATATAATGGTCTGACGGATAATGAAGAAGCACAATATTATGGCATTACGAGTAATAATTTAGTCACAGGAGAATTAGATCCAGCAAATGATAATTATTTATTTTTCCTAGATGATCGTTTTAGAGGAGCTTCTATAGGAAACACAGTTCAAGATCGTTACCGTTATTTTAGAAATCCACAAGGAAATAATTCAACAGATAATCCTTTACATGCTTCATCTTTGGTTCCAGATACAGAAGATATTAATGGAGATTTTAATTTAGATCAAACAGAGAATTATAATCAATATACATTAAAAATTGATCGTCAAAGCTTAGAAGACCCGAATAATAAATATATTGTAGGAAGAAAAGAGGTTGATGGAGAATTTCCTGATAAAAGCAAACATAAAGTAAAATGGTATCAAGTTCGTATTCCAGTTGATAACTATGATTTAGATATTGATGGAGATGGAGTTGAAGAATTGAATAATACTACATCTATTTCTCAAGCTGAAAGTGTTTTGACAGCAGCCCGTTTTATGCGTATGGTAATGAGAGGTTTTGAGGAAGAAACAACACTTCGCTTCGGAACTTTTGATTTAGTTCGTTCAGAATGGCGTCGTTATACAAAAAATATATATCCTTCTATGGCTGGAGGAAGTCAAGAAGGAGTTGACGAAGATAAAAATATTGATGATTTAGAAGTAGGAGAAGTAAGTGTAGAACGTAATGGTACAGATCGTCCACGTTACATGATGCCGCCAGGAGTTTATAGAGAGCAAACACAAGGAGCTACTGGATATCAATCTCAGAATGAAGCTTCAATGACATTAAAAGCTAAATTCAAACCAGGAAGTACATCAAAAGCCATTTTCAAGAATACTAATTTAGATTTGAGAAGATACAAGAAAATGCAAATGTTTGTATCTGCACAGAACTTATTAGATAGAACATCTAATGCAATAGATAATGGTACAAAATTATTTATCCGTTTAGGTAGTGATTATACTGACAACTATTACGAGTATGAAATGCCTTTGAAATATACACCTCAAAGTTCAACAACAGAAAGTACAGTTTGGCCAGATGAGAACTTTATTGATCTTACAACTGATTTATTTACAGATGCTAAAAAACAAAGAGATACAGACGGATTTAGTACATTACGGCGTTTTAATTATGCATTTGATCAAGAAAATCCAAATAAAACTGTTTATGTAAAAGGGCGCCCAACACTTGGAAACGTTTCTTCGATTATGATCGGAGTACGTAATACTTCTGGTTCTATGGAAAAAGAAGTGTTACTTTGGGTGAATGAACTTCGTTTAAGTGAAATTGATAATAAAGGTGGATATGCCGCAGCAGCAAATGTTCAATTCAATTTAGGTGACTTTGCAAATGTGCAAGTTTCTGGAAGTACAAGTTCAGTTGGTTTTGGAGCAATAGATCAAGGGCCAGCTAATCGTAATCAAGATGAGTCGTTACAATATGCCTTGAATGCACAATTAAAATTAGACAAATTCTTACCGAAGAAATGGGGAATGGAAATTCCGTTCGATTTTACAATTCAAGAGAGTTTTGTTGATCCAAAATATAATCCTTTAGATAATGATATTATTTTTGATGAAGCGCCTAATAAAGCTGAATTAGAGAAAGTTGTAAGAACATATACTCAGTTCAAAAGTTTTGCATTCAATAACATTCGTAAAGTAAGAGCAACAAATCGTAATAATCCTGTTCGATTCTACGATCCTTCGAACTTCTCATTGTCAATGATGTATTCAGATAATTATTACCGAGATATTTACACTCAGTACAATGTTAATCAACAACTTAGAGCTTCGTTGAATTATACTTATGGTTTTAAAGGAAAATCTTATGAACCATTCAAGAATTGGAGAACGGTTCAACCAAAAGAAGAGTCAAGTAAATACTTACAATTTATACGAGAGTTTAATATTAATCCTTTACCAACACGTTTCTCTTTCCGTACAGAAATTGCACGTACATATAGTGAGAGACAGTACCGTGATATTAGCCAATATTTAGGAGGAGGCTCTTCGAGTTTAATTCGCCCTACTTATAGTAACAATTTCTTATTTAATTGGCAATATAACTTAGGATTTGATTTAACAAAGTCATTGAGATTAGATTTAACATCTTCTACAATGACGTTGAATGATGGAACAACTTTCCAACAAGCGAATCAAAATTTGATTTGGCAGAATATGTTTACAATTGGGCGTCCTGTTCAATACGATCAACAATTTCAGGCAAATTATAAATTGCCACTAAAATTCTTCCCGTATTTAAGTTGGATGAATATAGAGGCAGGTTTTACGTCTAACTATAACTGGATAGCAACAGCAACAGCATATCGAAACTTTGAAACAGAAGTTATTAATCCTGATGGATCGATTACAATGCGAGACGCTAATTTAGGGAAAGGAACAGCTCAAAATTCCAATTCAATTAATTTGATAGGTGATCTTGATTTTACAAGATTTTATCCAGAGTTTAAAGGATACAAACGTTTTGATTCTATTCTGAAAGGTCGCCGACAAGAGATTGATTCTTTGAATACAGCGTATGCAAATTTATTCTCGAAAAAACGTCGTACAAATAAAAAATCAGCATATAAATTCAAACATAAGTTTACTGCAAAAGATTATGGTTGGATGGTCTTATCATCTTTAAAACGCGCTAATTTTACATATAATCAAAGAAATGGAGCTGTAATTCCAGGATTGTTATATGAGCCAGGATTCTTTGGTGTAGATGGTAAAAATGGACCAACTTTAGGGTTTGTCTACGGTACTCAATTCGATATAAAAAGACAGTTAATAGAAAGAGGATTAATTGTTAATGATGAATTGATGACAGATGCTTATCAAGTTACAAAAGGAACTGACTTTAATGCAACAGCATTAGTAGAACCAATTCCAGATTTACGAATTGATTTAAATGCAAAACGCACAAAAGATCGTCGTATTTATCATTCAGGATTCAATTGGTATAGAAAGGAGACTGAGTACGGAACGGAAGTTGTTAATGAATATTTTCAACCAAATCGTTATATTGATGATTTAGCAAATCTTAATATTTCTACCATTAATATTAAAACAGCTTTTAAGAATGGAGATGCGATTTTTGATCAGTTTATTGAGAATACAAGAGTAATTTCTGATCGATTAGGTAGAAATAATGCTAGAAAAAATAATATAAAAGAAGAAGATATTCCAAAATTAATAGATAAAATGGGATATTTTGAAGGATTTAGTGAAAAAAGTTCAGATGTACTTTTACCAGCTTTCTTGTCAGCTGTACAAGGAAAAGATGCAAATGGATATAAATTAGGATACAATAGGTCTATTCCGATTCCAAACTGGAGAGTAACATATACAGGATTGAAATCAATACCTATTGTAAATAAATATTTTGATAACGTAGAAGTTTCAAGTGCATATAACTCTACTTATACAGCGTCAGGAGTACAATCTAATCCAAACTATATGTTAGACGCTGGAGTTATTAATGGAGGAACAGTGACAGGAAAAGATAGTAATGGAAATTTATATACCAGAAATTTATATGGAGCTGTAACCATGATCGAATCTTTTTCGCCTTTATTAGGAGTTGATTTAACTTTCCGTAATAGTATGCAGTTACGAGCTCAATATAATAGAGATCGCTTACTATCTTTAAGTACAACAAATTATACGTATACAGAAGATTATGGGTCTGAGTATATTGTAGGATTTGGTTATATTTTTAAAGATTTCAAAATGAAGGTTCGTTACCAAGGAAGTCAAAAAACAATTAAAGGAGATTTAAATATACGAGGAGATTTCTCATTCAGAGATAATCAAACAACAATTAGGAAAATTGTTTATAAATATGATGATCTTGGTACTCCTATTGGTGTAACTGGAGATTCTCAAATTACAGGTGGACAACGAATTATGACGTTTAAATTAACAGCAGATTATAACGTTAGTAAAAACTTGAATGTGAGATTCTATTGGGATCAGATGATGAGTAAATATAAAATTTCAACAGCTTTTCCAATTTCTCAAATTCGTGCCGGATTTAGTGCTACCTTTACATTCGGAAATTAAAAAACAATAAAACAAACATTATGAGCATTCCAAACAATTTAAAGTACAGTAAAGATCACGAGTGGATTTCTGTAGAAGGAGACGTAGCAACAATCGGTATTACAGCTTTCGCACAAGGAGAGTTAGGAGATATCGTTTATGTTGATGTAGAAACTGAAGGAGAAACATTAGGTCAAGAAGAAGTATTTGGAACAGTAGAAGCAGTAAAAACAGTTTCTGATTTATTTATGCCAATTAGCGGTGAAGTAGTAGAATTTAACACTGAATTAGAAGGTGAGCCAGAATTAATCAACACTGATCCTTATGGAAAAGGGTGGATTATCAAAGTAAAAGTTGAAGACGCGTCTCAATTAGATTCTTTATTAGATGCAGCTGCTTACGGAGAATTAATCGGTGCATAAGACAAAAAAAATAATATTCTTTGCATATGTAACGTTGGTATTTTACCTGACGCTACTTCCACAAGAAAATTTCTCGAAATTAAGTACAATAAGAGAATTAGGAATCTTTTTTGAGATCGATAATTTTGATAAAGTTGTACACTGTGGAATGTTTGGAATGATGACGATTTTGTTATTTATAGCATACAAAATAAGAAACCTACGCTTGATGATTATTCCGTTTTTAGTAAGTTTTCTCATTGAAATTTTACAAGGCGTTTTAACATCTTTGCATCGTAGTTTTGATTTTGTCGATTTAATGGCAAACTTATCGGGAATCGCCCTCGCATATATCGCAATAACTTATTATTTACAACATAAAAAAACTCAGTAGTATTACTGAGTTTTTTGTTTTAATCTATAATCAATTTTTCTTTTTCGCTACAATAGAGTAAACCATAGGAATTTTATTTTCTAAATGTTTTATTCTGTACTTTTTAGGCTCAAACTCGAATGTTTTGTTGAAGCAATTATATGGAGAATAGTCATATTCTTGAAATTGTTTAAGTTCCATACCATTATCAATTAAACTAGTTATAACTTCACTCATACTATGATTCCAAGTCACATAAGATTGTGAAATATCAGCGTTTCTGTCAGCATATGTTCCGTTTTCAGTTTCTATAATTGATTCAACATTAAAGTAATTATAACCTATTTTATCAAAGTTATCATCAAACATCCAAACTACAGGATGAAATTCAGCAAAAACAAATTTTCCGTTAGGTTTTAGAAATTTAGAAATTAATTTCCCCCATTGATCTAAATCTGGTAACCAAGTTATAGTTCCATAACTTGTAAAAACGATGTCGAATTGTTTATCTAAATGATTTTCTATATCATACAAATCACAGCAAATAAATTCAGCAGTTGAATTCGTATCAATTGCAATTTTTCGAGCACTTTCAATTGCTTTGTCAGATAAATCAATACCTAACATTTGCACCTAATCTATTAAGAGAGATTGTGTCTTGTCCAAAATGGCATTGTAAATGTAAAATGGATTTTCCTTTTATATCTCCTAATAAATCTAATTCAATTGAGTTTAGAGATGTTGCCCCTTTTATAAATTCTTCAAGATTATAAAAATCAGATTTCAAGTGTGCTTCGGTTCTATTATTCCAAGATTGTTTATTGATTTCTATATAGTTTGTTTCAGGTGTCATTATTTAATATTTTAGTTATTTCATCAATTCCTCAGGAATATCACAAATCGGAATTGGAACCATCTTGTGTTGGTTAATACGATTTAATCTCGAATAAATCTCGAAAACTTCTTTTTCTCTTCCTTCAAATTTATCTGCAGTTTTTCCATCTTCTTTTGCTCTCATCGCCCATTCCAATTCATCGTAATTTGCTCCCAATTGATCTTCATCCGAACGATCATCACCAAACAAACCATCGGTTGGTTTTGCTTTTTGAATATCTGTATTAATACCTAAAAACTCAGCAATTTTATATACTTCCGATTTCATCAAATCAGCAATAGGACTAAGATCTACACCGCCATCACCATATTTTGTATAAAAACCAACACCAAAATCTTCAACTTTATTTCCAGTTCCAGCCACCAAATAATTATGCAAACCAGCAAAATAATAAAGTGTTGTCATACGCAAACGAGAACGTGTATTAGCCAAAGCTAAATTCACTTTATCCGTCGTATCAGTTTCTGGTAATGCAGAAACCATTGCATCAAAAGTTGAGGTTAAATTAACTTCTATTGAATCGATTGGCGAAGAAAATTTATTATTTAACCATTCGATATGACGTTTTGCTCTATCTGCTTGATTTTTTTCTTGATGAATAGGCATTTCCAAATTAAGCAAAGGATAACCTGTCATCGCGCAAAGTGTAGAGGTTACCGCTGAATCAATTCCGCCCGAAATTCCAATTACAAAGCCTTTTTGGTGTGCTGTTTCCAAATAATCTTTCAACCAAGAAACAATATATTCTACAACTTTTTCAGTTTGCATAATTTAATAATTTATTTCAAAGATAGCAGATTATGAAAAAAATTAGGGTTGAAAATACTACCGATTATTTTACTATTTTTGTTAGCTAAATAATCAAGCAATGAAATTTGTATATAGCTTAGCTTTTGCGAGTTTAATTTTATTTACTGCGTGCAAAAAAGAAAAATCATGGGAAGTGGATGTCAAAGAACAAAATGTTCAGTTAAATATTCATGATATTAGCCAAGACTTTTTTAACGATTCTATTTCTTTAGACACTTTGCGAAAAGATTATCCATTCTTTTTTGATGCAAAAACTGCGGATGATGTTTGGGAAAGTCAACGTCGTAATAAAGAAGAATTAAGTATTTATGGACAATCGCGTAAGATTTTCGGAGATTTTAAAAATTTAAACCATACGTTAATCCCAATATTTCAACGCTATCAATTTTATTTTCCAGAATATAAAATTCCAACTATTTATACTTATTCGTCAGGTTTACAAAATATAGATTATCCGGTTATGTTTAGTCAGCAATCTGGCTTGATGTTTATTGCGATGGATGCTTATTTGGGCGCAAAGAATAAATTATATGATAGCATTGGTGTAGAACGTTATTTGCGAACAAATTTAGATCTTAATCGTTTGCCATCTCAAGCAGTTGATGCAATTGCGAATGATGTGGTTACATTTAGCCCAAGAAATCAATTATTTATTGATAAAATGATTTATGAAGGTAAGAAATTGATTTTGCAAGATGCATTGTTAACAGATACGCCGGACGAATATAAAGTTGGATATACACCAGAACAAATTCAGTGGTGTATTGATAATGAAGGTCAAATTTGGAACTTTTTTGTTGAACAAAATTATGTGTTCAGTTCAGATGCTTCTTTAGATAAACGCTTTTTAGTACTTAGCCCTTTCTCAAAATTTAATAATGAAATTGAGCAAGATTCTCCAGGAAGAATTGGAGCTTGGGTTGGTTTACAGATTATTCGTCAATATATAAAAGAGAATCCAAAGGTAGAATTGAAAACTTTATTAGATGATATGGATGGTCAAAAAATATTTAAAGATTCTAAATATAAACCAGCTTTAGAAAGTAATAATTTAGCAAATTATACAACAAAAACAATTGATGGTAAAGTTTACCATTTTGTGAAATAAACTAATAATTAGAAGTTATGAGAACAACAAATATTTCTGTAGAGATTGAATTGGACGAAAATCACGTACCAGAGAAAATGACTTGGAATGCTCCAGATGGTGGTATTAGTCATGAAGAGACAAAAGCAATGTTACTTTCTGTTTGGGATGATAAAGCAAAAGAAGCTTTGCGTATTGATTTGTGGACTAAAGAAATGACACAAGATGATATGAAACGTTTCTTTCATCAAATTTTAATTTCAATGTCAAGTTCTTACGAAAGAGCAACAGAAGAAAAAGATGTAGCAGAAAGAATTGCTGCTTTTGCAGAAGAATTCGCAATTGCTTCAAAAATTAAAGGTTAATTTTCTGACCCAATAAAACTTTAAGTCGAATTCCGTAACATTTTAGTTAGAAATTCGACTTATTTTATATCTTTAATTTTCTGACGAATAGTTTATGAAACAATTATTTTTTGCGTTAACGTTTTTAGTCTCAATTTATTCATTTGCTCAAGAAGAATGGACAATTGAGAAGTGTATTGAGTATGCTTCGAAAAATAATTTGACTGTTCAGCAAAATACTATTAACCAAGAGATTTTTAATAAAAATTTAGAACAAACTTACAATGCTTGGTTACCAACAATTTCGGGTTATGTAGATACAAATTTTACAATAGGAACATATAACCCAACAATAGAAAAGGGATATTATCAATTTACGCATTCGTTTGGAGTACAATCTAGCATAAATATATATAATGGAGGAGTTGTTCAGCTGAACAAAGATAAAGCTGCTTTAGAGTTAGAAGCATCGAAAGTGCAAACTGCGATGACAGTAAATGATATTTCGTTACAAGTAGCCAATTATTATCTGGCGGTTTTATTGAACAAAGAATTGAAACAAGTTGCCGTTGGGAATCTAACTATTTCGAAACAATTATTGGATCAAAATAAAAAGAAATTTAAAGCAGGATCTGTTGCTCAGTCTATCGTAGCACAATCAGAATCTGAAGTTGCTACAAATACGCGTGAAGTTGTAAATGCTCAAATAGAAATAGAACGAGCACTGTTCAATTTAGCAATGCTATTGCAATTAAATGATTACCGTAATTTTGCAGTAATAGATGTTAAAATTCCAGAAAATATAACTTCTCAATTGTATAATTTGGAAGATGTTGTGGAAACGGCTTACCAGAATCAACCTTCTGTAAAACATGCAGAATTGCAAATTGATGTCGCTACAAAAGAAACTCAAATAGCTCGAACTTCGTTATTTCCTAAGATTACAGGAAGTTTTAATTTTGGGACAAATTACCTGCAATATTTTAACAAGAGATTACGTCAAGATGCCTTATTAGAGCAATTAGGACATAATGTAACAGGTGTTTTTGGAGTTGGAGTTGCTATTCCGATTTGGAATCAATATTCGTATAAAATCAATATCCAGAAAGCATTAATTAACGAAGATTTAGCAAAAGTTGGACTTCTACAATCAAAACAAGATGTGTTAAAAAATGTTCAGTCTGCATATTTTGAAGTAAATACTTCGTTTGCGTCATACGATTCGTCAAAAGAAGCTGTAAAATATGCGAAGGTATCGTACGACTTTGCTCAGAAATCTTACAATGCTGGTGTAATTAATCAATATGATTTTAACCGTTCGCGTAATGATATGATGGTAGCAGAATCGCAAATGTTGCAAGCGAAATACAACTACATTTTCAAACAAAAAGTATTAGATTTCTACGCTGGCGTTCCAATTACTTTGGAAGCGAAATAGAAGTTTAACTATTTAATAATTATTTTTTGATATAATTTATTTCTAGATTTTTTAAATTTAGAAATGATAAATGATAAATATTCAAGATTACATAAAAAGTTTTTTGTCTCACTTTCTAGAAAATGCAAATCAGCAACCTTGGGAAATTGTAGATAATTTAGAAGAAATTCTTACTAATAAAATTCAGCAACTATCTGACGATTATACGATCGAAGGTAATGTTGCGATTCATAAATCTGCAACTGTAGAGAAAGGAGTTACACTAAAAGGAACAATTATTATTTCCGAAAATTGTTTTATTGGAGCGCATGCGTATTTACGTGGACCAATTTTTCTTGCGAATTCGGTTATTGTTGGTCCGGGATCAGAAGTAAAACAAGCAATTCTTTTTGAAAAATATGCAATAGCTCATTTCAATTTTGTTGGAAATAGTTTAATTGGTGAAAATGTAAATTTTGAGGCTGGTTCTATTTGTGCGAATCATTACAATGAACGTATTGATAAAAATATTTCAGTAAAAGTCAACGATCAAATTATTTCAACTGGTGTAACGAAATTTGGAGCTTTGGTAGGAGACGATTCAAAAATTGGAGCAAATGCAGTTCTTTCTCCAGGAACTATTTTAGAGCAAAATTCTATTGTGAACAGATTAGAATTGGTTAAACAAATCGATTAAGGGTAATTATTTTCTCCATTTCCGATAGAAAATCATCTTATCAAACATAAATCATCTAACTTTCGTGATGTATCTTTGCAACATGGCAACAATCTTAAATTTAGAAACTTCAACAAAAAATTGTTCGGTTTCGATTGCTAAAGATGGCGTTCAACTATGTTTAGTTGAAGAAAGTGATGAAAATTATGCACATGGCGAAAAACTGAATCAGTTCGTGGATTGGTGCTTGGAAGGTGCACAAATAAATTGGAAAGATATTGAGGCAGTTTGTGTATCAAAAGGTCCTGGTTCTTATACAGGTTTACGTATTGGCGTTTCGTCTGCCAAAGGTTTTGCGTATGGTTCTGATATCCCGTTGATGGCGATTAATTCGTTGCAAATTTTGGCGGAATCACAATTAAATCAAGAGGTAGATTATATCATTCCGATGATTGATGCAAGACGAATGGAAGTCTATACAGCTTTATTTGATAAGCAAGGAAATCAGTTGACAGAAACCGAAGCGAAAGTAATCGAAGAAACTTCTTTTGAAGAATTGAAAGGAAAGAAAATTATTTTTGTGGGTGATGGAGCAGAAAAATGTCAAGAAGTTTTAGCACATTTGGATGCTACGTTTATACAAACTTTTCCATCGGCAAAAGATATGATTCGTGTTGCGGAAGAAAAATTTAACCAAAAATCATTTGAAGATGTTGCGTATTTCGAGCCATATTATTTGAAAGATTTTGTTGCTGGAAAAAAGAAATCTGAATAAAATAAAAAGAGATAATTTATGAAAAATCTTGTGTTGACAATTGCTTCATTATACGGAATGACAGCGGTTATATTAGGTGCTTTCGGAGCTCATGCGTTCAAGAAAATTTTACCTGCCGAAAAATTAGCAAGTTTTGAAGTAGGGGTACGTTATCAAATGTATCATGCAATAGTTTTATTAGCTGTTGGAATGTATTTTCAATTTAACAGCGGATTAGAACGCTCAGCTGCTTGGTGTTTAATTGCCGGAACATTTGTTTTTTCTGTAAGTATCTATTTGTTGTCATTCGCAGAACATTGGAACGCTAACCTTAAATTTTTAGGACCAATTACACCGCTTGGAGGATTATTCATGATTATAGGTTGGGGTTTATTGGCTTGGATTTTTATGAAAGGAAAATAATTTTCTTTAAATTTATATAATTGTTAATCAGTTATATGAATTTGTGGAATAAATTATTGATTGGATTATTATTTTTACTTGTAATTAATACAAATGCGCAAGATAAATTAGTATTGACCACTCCTCTAATCTTTAAACATAGCAACTTTGAATTGAAATTGTTTAATAATCAACAATTCAAATACAAGTCTATTTTTCTTAGCTGTTTTGGAGAGATTGATAAAAATGGTAAACTAAGGAGTGATGCTAATTATGATTTTGCAGAAGGAACTTATCAAGTAAAGGACAATAAATTAATCTTAACGGTAAAATCGTCAAACAACTATTATTTCTTAGAAAAAGAATATTATTTTTTGATTCTTGATAAAAAGACTTTTTTGATATCTAACAAGGATCGAAAAAATTTCAAAGAAGCAAGAATTAGAAGACCAAATAAATCTTTTCCGAATTATATTATAGATACGGATAATCGTAAAGAATATACATTTTATAGTACTGATCAAAAAGTAACTATCGAAGGTTACGAAAAAGATAAAATATATCAAATGTTTAAATAAAAAAGACACTTTATAAAGTGCCTTTTTTATTTTTAATCTGTTCCATTTATCATTTTCGAAACAATACCTGATTTTTTAGTTGTCTCATCAAATACAATCCCAAGAATATGAATGAAAAAGAAAATAGAGAATGAATAAATTCCTGTTTTGTGTAATGCTTCCATCGATTCTTTATAGGTTCCGTTTCCCCACATTAAATAAAACCCTGTTACGGTACTAATTAAAATTAGTATATAAAAAACGATATAAATAAAACCTTGTAATTTTTTTTGAGTACTAGATACTTTAAAAGGATTGGGAAATCGAACCCCTTTGATTGTCATATAAACTATTCTGATTATAAAAAGCGCTAAGATGATATAAGCAAATATTTCGTGCCATTGCCACATAGGTTCCAAAGAATTTCTGCCAATAGTTTTTAAAGTAGTATCTGAAATATTTAATCCTTCTTTCGAAACTTCGTTTGTAATTAAAGAGGAAAGATTCTTTTTATTCATCCATTCCATTCTCAAGAAACCAGTTAAAAATAACATTATCATTGATATTCCAATTGTCCAATGTAATAGACGGTGAGTTAAAGTGAACTTTTTCATAATTTATATTGATTAAAAAAACCTCTCAAATTTGAGAGGTTTTTGTTGTATAGTTTTATTCGTAATCTTCTTCTTTAAATTCAAATTCTTCGAATGTGCAATTAATTTCGAAAGGAATATCTCCATCAGACTCTTCCGTGAAATCTTGTACTTCACCTTTCCAGTTAAGTGTCAAAATTCCTTTTTCATTTACGCTAAACGTCAAGTCGTTGTTTACCGTTTCGTAATCTTCTTCAGAAACATTTAGAGAAGTATAATACACTTCTACAAGTTCTCCTTCTTCATCTTCTTCCTCTGCAAAACCATAAGGAATAGAAACTTTTTTACCATTTAATTCCTCTACAGATTCTACATCCAAAGGAAAATCATCGATAAATAAAGAAAGTTGCGGGAAATCATTTTGTAAAGAATCTCCTTCTACATGTTCTAAGTCATCAGTGGAATGTATTTCGACCAATAAACATTTTTTATTTCCTTGAAAAACAACTTTGCATAAAGCTTTTTCAATATTATAATTAAATGTTTCATCCGGATGGAAGAACTTAATTGTTTTCATTGTTTTGTTAATGTATGTTATTAATTATGAGTACGAATATAAATAAGTTCGATTAAATTACACAATAAAAAAGATAAGAAATTAAATTTTTCAACATTTTAAATTAAAAAAGCCATACATCTTTTATGTATGGCCTTATATAATACTAATTTATATTAATTATTTAGCAGCTTCTTCAGTTGCTGGTTTAGCAGATAAATCTACTTGTAATAAAACTTCGTCTTTAATAATAGAACCTCCAGCTCCAACAAAAGAAATTCCGAAATCTTTACGGTTAATTCCAAATTCTTCAGATTTGATAGTAACACCATTAGCATCTACAGTTACATTAGCTTTGAAAGTAACATTTTTAGGAGTTCCACGGAAATCTAAGTTTCCAGAAATTTCCGAATTGTAATCACCTCCTTCTAATGCTTTAACTCCTGTAATTTCGAATGTAGCAGTTGGAAATTTTTCAACGTCTAAGAAATCAGCAGATTTTAAGTGACCATCTAATTTACCTTTACTTTCAGCATCAGCATCTAAATCTTTAGATTCGAATGAAGCAAAATCAGCAACAAATTTACCTGATTCTAAAACTCCATCGTGTACTTTTACAGAACCTTCTTTTAATTTAACAACTCCATAGTGTCCTTCTTCTGGTTTGTTAATATCATCAAAAGTTTTACCTCCTTTCCAGTTTACAACAGATGTAGTTGTATCAACAGCAAATTCAGCAGCTCCTTCAGTAGAAGTAGCTCCTTCTTGAGCTTCTGTAGCAGCTTTAGTTTCAGTTTTTCCTCCACAAGATGTTAATGCAACAGCAGAAACAACAGCTAATCCTAAAAATAATTTTTTCATATCGTTTTTTAAATTTTATACAAAACTATAATATAAATTGATAGTTAATATTGATATATATCAATAAATGAAATTATTAAACAATTATTTAATATTGAATAATTCTAAATACCTTAGCCAAAAATAAGAAAATTTATTCAATAGTGCTAGATGTAAAACAACTCAGTTATCATTATCCTAATTTTGAAGATAAAGTACTTGATCAAATAGATTTTGCTGTTAATAGAGGCGAAGTTATTAGTATTATCGGAGAAAGTGGAAGTGGAAAATCAACTTTATTGAAATTAATTTATGGTTTGTTGGATTTTAATGAAGGAGAAATTTTATATCACATAAAAAAATTGCGAGGCCCTTCTTATAACTTGATTCCAGGTCATAAAATGATGAAATACGTAGCGCAAGATTATGATTTGTTAGATTTCGTAACTGTAGGAGAGAATGTAGGGAAATTCTTGAGTAACTTTGATCTAGAACTAAAACAACAACAAATTGATGAAGCGTTAAATGTGGTTGAGATGTTAGATTTTAAACATATTTTTCCAAACAAATTGAGTGGAGGTCAACGTCAACGGATTTCTATAGCAAGAGCTTTAGCTCAGCAACCAGAAATTTTGTTGCTAGATGAACCTTTTTCTAATTTAGATCAAACATTGAAACTTACAATTCGCGAAAAAATTATGAATTGGTGCAAAGAGCATCAAATTACTGTAATTTTTACAACACATGATTTGAATGATGCGTTTTATACTTCTGATAAAATTTTGGTTTTACAAAAAGGAAAAATGATTCAGTTTAATGAGGTAGAAAATGTACGGAAATTTCCTGCTACAGAATATGTTGCCAAACTTTTTGGATATGTAAATGTGTTGACAGATTCGCAATATTTGGGAATTGAATCTTCTTCTAAAATTATCATTTATCCAGAAGAAATTACAATTTTAGACAATGGTAAATTTGAAGGAAAAGTGATCTCATCCAAATTCCAAGGAAGAGATTATTTAATCCGATTTTTATTTAAAAATATAGAATTAGTTACTTATTACTCACAAAATTTAACATCGGATGAAATTATTAAATTTGAGGTGAGAAAATTTAGAGAGTTAAAATAAAAAAAAGCGAGATTCTTAATTTGAATTTCGCTTTTTTGTTTTTATTTATTCAACAAAAAATCTAAAATTTCTGCTGTAAAATCTTTCGGATTTTCGGCATGTAACCAATGTCCCGCATTTGCAATTTTCTTGATTTCTGCATAAGGAAAACGCTCTTTGATAATCATTTCATCTTCTGGCATAATGTAATTTGAATTTGCACCACCCAAAAATAAAGTTGGACCATCAAATTCTCCTTTCAACAATTCAGAACCAATCATTTCTTGATAAAATTTATCCAAAACATTTAAATTGAATCGAAAAGCATATTTTCCATTATCGGCGTGGTAAACGTTTTTCAACAAAAATTGTCGCACACCAATTTCAGGAATATATTGTTCTAAAGTCGTTTCTACATCTTTTCGAGTTTCAACTTGATCAAAATTAACAGATTTCAACGCTTTGAAAATCGCATTATGATGAGGTTGATACGCTTTTGGTGCCATATCCGCCACAATCAAATGATCTAATCTATTTTGATGAATCATCGCAAAATCAATTACAATTCTTCCGCCAAGCGAATGTCCTAAAAGATGTGCTTTTTCGATAGAATTTGCATCCATATAATTCACGATATCTTGCGTCATCGCTGCTAAAGAAGAATCTTCACTATGAAAGCTACGTCCATGATTACGTAAATCAATCAAATGTGTCGTAAAATATTCGCCAAAATGTTTTCCTAATGTGCTCCAATTATCCAATTGCCCGAATAATCCATGAAAAACCAATAAATGTTTTTCACCAGAACCAACAATTTTACTATGTAAGATTTTTGTCATTTTTTACAAATTTGCTAATTCAATTTTACGTAAATATGCCTGTATCGTATTTTCTAAACCTAAATATAGAGCTTCAGAAATTAGCGCGTGTCCAATAGAAACTTCTGCAATTGTTGGAATTTCGCGAATAAAATATTCAATATTATCTAAACTCAAATCGTGTCCAGCATTTACAGCCAAGCCATTTTCGATTGCCAATTTAGCTGTTTCTTTATAAGGATTGATTGCTTCAAGATTTCCTAAACCATATTGCGTTGCAAATTCTTCTGTGTACAATTCGATTCGATCAGTACCAGTTTTTGCAGCACTTTCAATTAATGCAGGATTTGGATCTAAGAAAATGGATGTTCTGATTCCAGCATCTTTAAAGGTTTTAATCACATCTGTTAAATAATCAAAATGTTTGATAGTATCCCAACCAGCATTTGATGTAATTGCATCTTCTGCATCAGGAACCAAGGTAACTTGTTCTGGTTTAGAGTTTAAAACCAATTCCATAAAACTATCAATCGGTTTTCCTTCGATGTTAAATTCTGTTGTAACAATCGGTTTTAAATCATAAACGTCTTGGTAACGAATGTGACGTTCATCTGGACGTGGATGTATCGTAATTCCTTGTCCACCGAAGTCTTGAATTTTGATTGCCGCTTCTACAAGGTTTGGAGTATTTCCACCGCGCGCATTACGAATTGTGGCAATTTTATTTATATTAACACTTAATTTAGTCATGATTTTATATTATAATTTTTAATATCAGAAAGAGAAATACTTTGCATAATTTCTAAGTCAAATTTACGACAAGCTGTCAATAAATGATCGAAAATATCAGATTGAATTCTTTCAAATTCTAAATTACTCGCAGAAGTTGTAAAACAGCCAATTTCTAAAGGCATTCCAAGTGGTGAAACAGGTAATTGCTTTACAATGATTGGATCCTTCTGAGAAACAGTTTTTAAACTTTTTAAATAATGTTCAACATAAATTCTAAAAACACCAATGTTGGTTAAGTTTTTACCATTAATATCGAGATCTGAATTTTCAATATCTTGATTAAACAATGTGATTTCTTGTCGTTTTTGTTGAATGTATTTGTGAATTAATGTAATATCTTCGAATCGATCTAACATTTCTTCATTACAAAATTGAAATGAATTGACATTAAATGAAACAGAACGTTTTATTTGACGTGTGCCTGTTGCTAGCATCGCCATATGGTTGGTAACTTGAGAAGAAACTAGATCCACTGTGGGTACAGTCGCAATAGATTTATCAAATTTCTCTATTTTTACTAAATTAATATTGATTTCTTTCACAATACCTTCCATATCACCTTTTGAAATGGTAATCCAATCTCCAACTTTTACAATTCTAGAATAAGATATTTGTAATCCTGAAACAAAGCCAAAAATCGCATCACGAAAGATTAGTAAAACAGCGGCTGTTAAAGCTCCAAGTACTGTAATAATTGTGTTTTTATCTACTGTGAACAAAATCATTATTCCAGAAATGATAGAGAAAAATGTTATGATAAATTTTAACATTTGCCCAAAAGTTCTTACACCAATTGTTGTATAACTATTTTCTTCATTGTAAACATCAATAGTAGTATTAATGACTCTGAAAACAAGTTGTGTAAATACAATTAAAGAGATTAATTCTGTAATGCGTTGAACAATAATGTACACATTTCCATCATCTTTAAATAAAATTTGATTCATACTTAAAGCAAAACTTATTGGAATAAGATGGATTGTAGAAATGAAAACTTTGTTTGAATATAAAAATTTTAACCAATCATTTTCAGTAAAATTTTTCAATTTTTTGAGAAGTGGTAAAATCCCTGCTCTTAAAACAAAATCAATAACAAAAAGTATTGCAATCCAACTAACAATTTCAAAAAAAGTAAAGAGATTCTCAGATAAGTCAATTTTAAAATATTGATTAAAAAAAAATTTCACACCATCAGAAAATTCTTCATAAAAAGATTTATCTTGCATAAGCTGTTAATTGAGTTTTTTAAATAGATTTGATCGATTTGTTAATGCAAAGTTACAGTTTTTAAAATACTAAAATAATGGATAACGATAGTATACTAAATCTTATAAGTGGAATTTTGTTGGTTGTAGGCTTAGTTGGAACTGTTTTGCCTATTCTGCCTGGAGCACCATTAGCATTAGTAGGATTGTTGGTTTTTAAATTTAGTGGAGATTGTAGTTATAATTGGGGAACGATAATTATAGCAGGACTTTTCGTATTAATAGGTGCGCTCTTAGATTATTTGCTACCTGCCTACATGACCAAAAAATTAGGCGGAACCAAATTTGGTATTTGGGGATCTATAATTGGATTGATTATTGGATTATTCTTTCCTCCAATTGGTTTTATAGTTGGTCCATTTATTGGAGCTTTATTAGGAGAATTAATATTTAGTGCAGCAGAACCAAAAGTTGCATTAAAATCTGCATTTGGATCTTTTGTAGGATTTATTTTAACAACAGGTTACGATATTATATTAACGTTAATATTTATCGGAATATTTATTTACCAATTAATGAATTAATCAGATTAAATGATTGAAATTAGGTCAGTAAAAAATATTTACCTATATTTGCAAAGAATTTAAAGAAATAAATGGAGGAGGGCTGGTTATAGCTCTCTTTTTTGTTGTATATGGATTCAAGTAAAGTAAAACAGCTGATAGACGAAGCAATTGCGGAAAATCCGTCATTGTTTCTTATCGATTGGAAAGTCACTCCAGATGATAAGATTATTATTTTAGCAGATGGAGACGAAGGTCTTTCAGTCGAAGAAATTGTAAGAATAAGCCGACATGTAGAGCATAATCTTGATAGAGAAGAGTGTGATTTTGCATTAGAGGTTTCTTCTCCTGGTGTAGGTAGTAACTTAACCATACCACGTCAATTTGCAAAAAATATAGGTAGAACTTTAGAAGCTACTTTAGAAGACAAAGTGATGGAAGGTGAAATTGTGGAAGCCGATGAAGAAGGTGTTACAATTTTTTGGGAAGCACGCGAACCGAAACCTTTAGGAAAAGGGAAAATTACAGTAGAACACGAAGAAAAAATAAATTACGCTGACATCAAGAAAGCGATTATAAAAGTCACCTTTTAAAAAAATTAAAGTTTAATGGACAATCTTGCATTAATCGAGTCTTTTGGAGATTTTAAAGACGATAAAAATATCGACCGTATCACGCTTATGGCAATCTTAGAAGAAACACTAAAAAGTGTTTTGAAAAAGAAATATGGTACAGATGATAACTTTGATATTATTGTGAATCCTGATAAAGGAGACTTAGAGATTTGGCACAACCGTATTGTTGTAGAAGACGGTTTTTCTGAAGACGATGCAACAGATATAGAATTATCTGAAGCACGTAAAATAGAGCCAGATTTCGAAGTAGGTGAGGAAGTATCGGAAAAAATTCCGATTGAAGCATTAGGTCGTCGTGCAATTTTAACATTACGCCAAACATTAGTTTCTAAAGTAATGGAGCATGATAATTCTAACTTATACGAGAAATTTAAAGGATTAATTGGAGAAGTTGTAACGGGAGAGATTCATTATGTACGTCACAAACAAGTGATTATCATTGATGATGAACAAAACGAGATGATTTTACCAAAAGAAAATCAAATACCTTCAGATTTTTTCAGAAAAGGAGATACATTGCGTGCTGTAGTTGATGATGTAAAATTAAGAGGAGCAAAACCTCAAATTATTTTATCAAGAACATCACCAAAATTCTTAGAGAAATTATTTGAACAAGAAATTCCAGAAATTTTAGACGGATTAATTACAATCAAAAATGTAGTTCGTATTCCTGGAGATAAAGCAAAAGTTGCAGTAGAATCTTATGACGATCGTATCGATCCAGTAGGAGCTTGTGTAGGAATGAAAGGATCTCGTATTCATTCTATTGTGCGTGAATTACGTAACGAGAATATCGATGTAATTAATTATACAAACAATCAAAGTTTATTCATTCAACGTGCTTTAAGCCCAGCTAAAATTTCGAATATTGAAATTAATGAAGAAGAAAACAAAGCCTTAGTTTACGTAAATGCTGACGAAGTATCAAAAGCGATTGGTAAAGGAGGATACAATGTTCGTTTAGCTTCTAAATTAGTTGGAATGGAAATTGATATTTTCAGAGAAGGAGCCCAAGACGAAGACGTAGAATTATCAGAATTCTCAGACGAAATCGATGCATGGGTAATCGAAGCATTTAGTGCTATCGGGTTAGATACTGCCAAAAGTATTTTAGAACAAGATGTGGATGATTTAATTAAACGTACGGATTTAGAAGAAGAGACAATCTTAGACGTTATCCGTGTGTTAAAAGAAGAGTTTGAAGATTAATTCATACTCAAGTCATAAACAATTCATACATTTGCAAACATTAAAATAAGAGATTAGCTTCATATGTCGGAAACAATAAGATTAAGTAAAGTATTAAAAGAATTAAATATATCAATAGATAGAGCTGTTGATTTTTTAGAAGGGAAGGGTACAACAGTAGAAAAAAATCCGAACTCTAAAATCGATGTGCCAACTTACGATATTTTAGTTAATGAGTTCCGATCTGATGCTAAACAAAAGCAAGCTTCCGGTGAAGTAGTCATTAACAAAATTTCAGATATCAAAGCTGCTGAAAAGAAAGAAGCAGAAGCAAAAGCTGCAACTGAAAAACCAGCAGAAAAAAAACCTGAAATCATTGAAACGACGAAAGTTGAATTGGAAGGACCAAAGACTGTTGGAAAAATAGACTTAGAAGCTTTGAAACCTAAAGCCAAAGAAATAAAAAAAGAGGTAAAGGAAGAAGTAAAAAAAGAAGAAATCAAGAAAGAAGAAGCTCCAAAAGCTGAAATAAAAACTGAATCAAAAGAGGAAAAGAAAGGTCCAAAAGTGATTAAAGTGATAGATCTTGATAAAATAAATAATACAGGTAAACCTAAAAAGCAAGATTCTCCAGCTTCTAAAAAAGAGCAAGCAGAACCTAAAAAAGCGGAAGCACCGAAGGCGGAAGTTAAAAAAGAGGTGAAGAAAGAAGAACCTAAAAAGGTGGAAGAGGTAAAAAAGCCTGAAATAAAAACGGAAGCGAAGCCTGAAGTGAAGAAAGAAGAAATTGAAGAAGTAGCAGCAGTTGAACCTCAAAAAATTGAAACTGTCTACACAAAATTAGATGGACCTAATTTTACAGGTGCAAAGATTGACTTATCTAAATTTGATAAGAAAAAAACTGACGATAAAAAAGGGAATCAAAAAGGTGCTAATAACGCTGCTGACAAGAAAAAGCGCAAACGTATCCAGAAAAACGTTAAACCAGAAGATGTAGCAAAAACTGGAGAAAACGGAGGAAACAATAACAATCGTCAAGGTGGAAATAACAACCACGGAGGAGGAAACAATAACAACCGCCAAGGTGGAAATAACAACCATGGAGGAGGAAATAATAACAACCGTCAAGGAGGTCAAGGACAAGGCGGAAATCGCCAAGGAGGTCAAGGCGGAAACCGTCAAGGCGGACAAGGCGGAAATCGTCAAGGTGGTGGAAACTTTAGAGGTGGAAACAATCGTGGACCAAGAGTTCCTCAAGTAGAACTTTCTGACGAAGATGTTAAAAAACAAATTAAAGACACTCTAGATAAACTTACAAACAAAGGAAAGGGATCTAAAGGGGCTAAACATAGAAGAGACAAACGTAAAGAACGTCGTGAGTTTGCTGAGCAAGAGCAAGAAGCAATGGACATGGACAAAACTTTACATGTAACAGAATTTGTAACGGTTAATGAATTAGCTTCGTTAATGGATGTTTCTGTTACAGAAGTTATCTCTGCATGTATGTCATTGGGAATCATGGTTACTATGAACCAACGTCTTGAAGCTGATACAATTCAATTAGTTGCAGATGATTTTGGATTCGAAGCAGTTTTTGCTAATGCTGAAGAAGAAATTTCAACTGAAGAGGAAGAAATCGATAACGAAGAAGATTTAGTAACTCGTGCGCCAATTGTGACTGTAATGGGACACGTTGATCACGGTAAAACATCTTTATTAGATTATGTTCGTAAAGCAAACGTAATTGCAGGTGAGTCTGGAGGTATTACACAACACATTGGAGCGTATAACGTAACATTGCCAAGTGGTAAACGTGTAGCGTTTTTAGATACACCAGGTCACGAGGCCTTTACAGCGATGCGTGCTCGTGGTGCTCAGGTAACGGATATTGCAATTATTGTGATTGCGGCGGATGATCAAATCATGCCTCAAACTCGTGAAGCAATTTCTCACGCACAAGCAGCTGGAGTACCTATGGTATTTGCAATTAATAAAGTTGATAAACCAGCAGCTAATCCAGAAAAAGTAAAAGAGCAATTAGCTCAAATGAACTTATTAGTTGAAGACTGGGGTGGTACTTACCAATCTCAAGAAATTTCGGCTAAATCTGGTTTAGGAGTTGAAGATTTATTAGAAAAAGTTTTATTAGAAGCTGAAGTATTAGATCTTAAAGCTAATCCGAAACGTAAAGCATCTGGTACAGTTGTAGAAGCTGCATTAGATAAAGGACGTGGATATGTATCAACAATTATTGTACAAACAGGTACATTGAACATTGGAGATTATGTATTAGCAGGATCTCACCATGGTAAAGTACGTGCAATGTTAGATGAGCGTGGAAACAATATCAAAGTTGCAGGTCCTTCTACACCAGTTACAATTTTAGGTTTAGCAGGTGCGCCAACAGCAGGAGATAAGTTTAAAGTTTATGAAGACGAACGCGAAGCGAAGCAAATTGCAACTCGTAGAGATCAATTACAACGTGAGCAAACTATTCGTACACAAAAACACATCACACTTGATGAAATTGGACGCCGTATTGCTTTAGGAGACTTTAAAGAATTAAATATTATCTTGAAAGGAGATGTGGATGGTTCTGTTGAGGCATTGACAGATTCATTACAAAAACTTTCGACAGAAGAAATTATTGTTAATATCTTACATAAAGGTGTTGGACAAATTACAGAATCTGACGTATTGTTAGCTTCTGCTTCAGATGCGATTATTATCGGATTTAATGTTCGTCCAGGTGTTTCTGCTCGTGAAATTGCAGATAAAGAAGAAGTAGAAATTAGAACTTATTCTATTATCTATGCTGCAATTGAAGAGATTAAGGAAGCGATGGAAGGTATGTTATCTCCTGAATTGAAAGAACAAGTAACTGGTAATATAGAAGTTCGTGAAACATTTAAAGTTACTAAAGTTGGTACAATTGCTGGATGTATGGTATTGGACGGAAAAGTTTATAGAAACTCTAATGTTCGAATCATTCGTGATGGTGTTGTAATTCATGATGGAGAATTAGCTTCGTTAAAACGTTTCAAAGACGACGTGAAAGAAGTTAACAAAGGTTATGAATGTGGTCTTAACATCAAAAACTTTAATGATATTCAAGTAGGTGACATTATCGAAGCTTACGAAACTGTAGAGGTTAAAAAGAAATTGAAATAATCAATTCTCAATAAATATTTTAAAAAGGAGCTCAAATTGAGCTCCTTTTTTTATGAATTTTTATTTAATATTATTCAGTATTTTAGTTTTTATATAGAATATTACTCTATTATTGAGTTAATTTTTAGAATAAAATTAACGTTTAACATTAATTTAAAGTTTTCTTTTATTTTATTTAAAAACGACTTGCTTTATATTCTATAAAGTCTATAAATTTGCTAGACTTTTAAAATTGTAAATATGAACAAGAAATTATACTCACTCAAAAAAATATTTTTTCTCACTGCTCTTCTTGGCGGAACTTTTTTATTTGCCCAAACCAAAGTCATAGGTACGGTTGAAGATGTAAATGGACCAATCGATCAAGCAACAGTTAATGTAAAAGGAACTAATATCACGACAACAACAGATGCAGACGGTTTATATCAATTAACACTAGTGCCTGGAAAGTATGAAATTATTGTTTCGAAAATAGGTGAGCCAACAACGACGCAAACGATTAATGTGATTGATGAAAATGAAGTTTCTTTAGATTTTTTTTTACAATCAATTAATTCTGATACTGATCTTAGCGAAGTTGTTTTGATTGGTTCTCGCGCAGTTGGACGAACACAATTAGATTCTTCAACACCAGTAGATGTGATTGATATTAAAGAGGTGACAAAGGATGTAGGACAAGTTTCGTTGAATCAAATCTTAAATTATGTAGCACCATCTTTTAGTTCGAATACACAAGTTATCTCCGATGGAACAGATCATATCGATCCTGCTTCTTTAAGAGGTTTAGGTCCAGATCAAGTTTTAGTTTTAATAAATGGAAAACGTCGTCATACAACATCATTAGTTAATATTAATGGATCTTTTGGTAAAGGATCTGTCGGAACAGATTTGAATGCTATTCCGACTTCAGCTATTAAAAGAATTGAAATTCTTCGTGATGGAGCTGCAGCTCAATATGGTTCTGATGCTATTGCAGGGGTTATAAATATTGTGTTAGAAGATTCTACTGATAAATTACGTGCATCTATTTCATATGGAGGAAATCTTTCGAAAAATGCGGAAGATAGTTTTGACGGAGAAACATTTCAAGCAAATGTAAATTATGGTGTAAAAGTTGGCGAAAAAGGTGGATTTGTAAATGTTGCAGGTTCTTATGATAAACGTCAACCATTCAATCGTCAAAAAGAATTTACAGGAACAATTTTTTCCGATTATAATCGCCCTGATTTATATCCAAATCCAACAGGAAAAGATATTACTGAGGAAGAATTAGCACGTCGTGGAGAAACACGCGCTGATTACGTTTCGCGTATTGGACAATCAAAAAATGAAGGAGGTGCGATTTTTATTAATTCACTTTTCCCCGTTTCCGATAAAACAGAAATTTATGCTTTTGGAGGATTGAATTATCGTTTAGGAGAATCAGCCGCTTTTCGACGTCAACCTGCTCAATTACATCAAACTGTTGCATCTATTTATCCTAATGGATATTTACCATTAATTCAAACCAATAATTACGATCGCTCTTTAGCAGCTGGGATTCGTAGTGAAATTAACGGTTGGAAAGTTGACTTTTCAAATACTTATGGAAATAACACGATTGATTTTGGAGTTAAAAATACAGTAAATGCTTCAATGAAAGATTCATCACCAACTTCTTTTGAAGCTGGAGGATATCGTTTCACTCAAAATACTACCAATTTAGATTTTACTCGTTTTTTTGATGATGCTTTAGCAGGTATTAATGTTGCATTTGGAGCAGAGTTTCGTTACGAAAATTATCAAATTGTAGGAGGAGAAGAATCATCTTATGCAAATTATGGTAAAGTTCGTCAGATTGGTGTTGACGGAAATGGAAAACCAATTTATGTACAAGATTTTAACGGGAATATTAATACTTTATTTGCTGAAAATGGTATACCTTTAGGAGGAGGAGCACAAGCTTTTCCAGGTTTCTTACCAGCGAATGAAGTAAATGCGAACCGTCATTCTGTTGCTGCATACTTGGATACAGAGTTCAATTTTACGAAAGATTTTTTGGTTGCAGCAGCATTACGTTATGAAGATTATTCAGATTTTGGATCAACACTAAATGGTAAAATTTCTACACGATATAAATTAGGAAATTATGTACTTAGAGCAGCAGCAAGTACAGGCTTTAGAGCACCATCTTTGCATCAATTGTATTTTAGTGCAACATCAAGTGTATTCCAAGAAGGAGTGATTTCAAATTCAGGGACATTCACAAATGATAGTCGCGCCGCAAAACTACTAGGAATTCCAAAATTAAACGAAGAAAAGTCAAAAAGTATTTCAGCAGGAGTTACTGCAAATTGGGGAAAATTTAAATTAAGCGTTGATGGATATTTCATAAGAATTGATGATCGAGTAATTTATACAGGGGCATTTACAGGAAGTAATTCACCTACAGCTTCTGCTCAGGATAAAGAGATTTATGAATTATTACAGCAAGCAAATGCAACTTCTGCACGATTCTTTGCAAATGCAATTGATACTGAAACAAAAGGTTTAGATATTGTTTTAACTTATCAAGATCGATTAGGTAGTGGAAAGTTACGTGGAGATTTATCGGCAACATTTAGTAAAACAAATGCAGTTGGAGACGTACATGCTTCGGATTTGTTGAAAGGCAAAGAGTCTACTTATTTTGATCGTTCAAGTCGTATTTATTTAGAATCCGCAGTTCCTCGTACAAAAGTTAACTTATCGCTTAATTATTCACTTGATAAATGGAATGTTTATTTACGAAATGTTTACTTTGGAAAGGTTGATGCGGCTACAAATACAATAGCTGACGCTCAAACGTATAGCGCAAAAGTTGTAACTGATTTGAGTTTTGGTTATGCCTTCAATAAAAATATATCATTAACGATTGGTGCTAATAATTTGTTTGATATCTATCCTGATGAAACTAAAATAGGAGGTAACAGAGGGGCAGGATATTTCGTGTATTCACGTACTGGTCAACAATTCGGGACAGGAGGAAGATTTGCTTTTGCACGTTTATCATTAAGTTTATAATTGAAATAGTTTATATGTTTTACCAAATCTTTGTCGTAATTGATAGAGGTTTGGTATTTTTGTTTAAATCGATTTTATGAAAAAAATATCATTAATAATAGTTTCATTCTTCGCGATTATTAATTTAAATGCGCAAGAGTCATACAAAAATGGAGTTGTTGTGACGGCTCATCCCGAAGCTTCAAAAGTTGGAGTTGAAATTCTGAAAAAAGGAGGAAATGCAATTGATGCTTCTATTGCAGTTCAGTTTGCGTTGGCGGTTGTTTATCCAAATGCAGGAAATATTGGAGGTGGTGGATTTTTAGTTTATCGTGATGCGAAAGGAAAGACAGATGCGTTAGATTATCGTGAAAAAGCTCCCTTGAAAGCTTTCGAAGATATGTATTGGGATAAAGATGGAAATGCAATTAAGGATCTTAGTTTATATGGGCAATTTTCAGCAGGTGTTCCTGGGACTGTAGATGGAATGGTTAAAGCACACGAAAAGTATGGAAAATTAAATTGGAAAGAATTAGTTCAGCCAGCTATTAATTTAGCTCGAAAAGGATTTAAAATTACAAAACAGCAAGCGAGCGAATTGACAAATAAGCATAATGATTTTGTAAAATATAATTCAAAAATGAATGCTTTAACTTCTAAAGCATCTTGGAAAGAAGGAGATTTATTGGTTCAAAAAGATTTAGCAAATACGTTAAAATTAATTCAGCAAAAGGGTAGAGCTGGTTTTTATGAAGGAAAAACTGCTGATTTAATAGTGAAAGAAATGAAACGTGGGAACGGAATTATTTCGCATGAAGATTTAAAATCATATCAATCGGTTTGGAGAACTCCAGTTTCTGGAAATTACAAAGGTTTTAAAGTAATTTCGATGCCACCACCTTCAAGTGGAGGAATTGCATTGGTTTCATTATTTCAATCTATCGAAGATTATCCAATCAACAAATGGGGATTTCAGGCAGATTCTACAATTCAAGTGATGGTCGAAGCTGAGCGTCGTGTTTATGCAGATCGTGCCGAACACTTAGGTGATCCAGATTTTATAAATGTTCCACAAAAACAATTGTTGGACAAAAGTTATAATGTGAATCGAATGAAAGGTTTTTCGTTTGATAAAGCAACACTAAGTTCAGCAATTAAAGCGGGAGAAATAATCGGTAAAGAATCGATGGAAACAACACATTATGTAATTGTTGATAAAGATGGAAATGCGTCTTCCGTAACGACTACTTTGAATAATTCGTATGGATCTTTGGTTGTTGTAGAAGGTGCAGGATTTTTATTGAATGATGAAATGGATGATTTTTCTGTAAAACCAGGAACGCCGAATTTGTATGGTTTGGTTGGAGGAAAAGCAAATGCGATTGAACCTTCGAAAAGAATGTTAAGTTCGATGACACCTTCGATTTTAGAGAAAGATGGTAAACTGTTTATGGTTGTAGGAACTCCAGGAGGTTCTACAATTATTACGTCAGTTTTTCAAGCAATTTTAAATGTTGTTGATTTCGGAATGACAATGCAAGAAGCTGTTGCAGCACCAAGGTTTCATCATCAATGGTTACCAGACCGAATCGATTATGAGCCAAATGCAATTTCAGAAAACGTTCGCGAATCTTTAAAACAAAAAGGCTATACATTGAAAGAACGTAAAACTTACGGGCGTGTAGAAGGAATTTTGGTCAATGCAGACGGAACATATCAAGCAGGTGCAGATCCACGAGGAGATGATAAAGCTATAGGATATTAATCAATAAAATAACAAAACCACTAAATATTTAGTGGTTTTGTTATTTTATTGATAATTAACATTTTGGTGTTTTGTTTTTCGGAAAATAATTAGTCGATTCGTGAATATTAATCAAGCTTTATTTTTTGACTTCTGAATTTTTATTTTTTTTGAGAAAAATTACAAAACATGAGAAGAAATTTTATTTTAGAAAAATTGGTTGCTTTACTCTTTATATCTTCTAGCTTATATGCGCAAAAGATGGAATTTAGAACTATGGATATCCCGAAATCTGGAGTTCGAGGTATAGCTAATAATGGAAATGCTGTTATGACTGCATATACTTATAACTATGGAACAAATACATTTGTTGAAAAGGATAATGGTATTATCAGCTATGCAAATATGAATGAAAAAGGTGATATTGTAGGAGTTAGTAGGATAAATGACTCATTATACCCTGTATATAAATTAGCAGAAACAACCGAATGGATCTCAACAGGAGTTTTTCCTGATTTAACGAAAAATGATGGAGTAACTGTGTATTCAATTAGTAGTAATGGACGCTATATTGTTGGGCAAATGAAAGCTCTACCTTTTGTTTATGATATTCAAACAAAACAATTAAAAAATATAATTCCTAATGGTTATAAATATGGAGCTGGTTATAGTGTAAATAATGACGGAAGTACAGTTGGTTGGATTGATGCAGACGTAAATGGAACCTTTAGAGAATTAGCTGTTATAGAGAAAGATGGTAAGTTTAAAAAATTGTTGACAGATTATGCCGTTCCTATAAATAATCATATTTGGAATATAAATGACGATGGTATTGTAGTTGGAGAAATTAATCTAAAACCTTTCATGTATAATTTAAATACAAATGAGTATAAAATATTTGATTTACCAGCTGGTTATAGAACAGGTACATTTTCATATTCTTCAAATGGAATTCTAGTAGGATATGCTCAAAATATGGTTTCTGATCGAGATGCAATTATCTACCATAAATCTCTTGGTGATCAACCAAAATTGATAAAAGATCTTTTAGTAGAACAAGGAATAGAAATTACGATTCCTGGGGGAAAATTAGGTTCTGCAAATGTAGTTTCAGAAAATGGAGATTTTATTGGAGGGCATGAGGTAGGGAATGGAAATGTTGCTGCAGGATGGATATTGAAATTAAATGGATATTTTGATCCAAAAGAATGTAAGATAAATGTTCCTTCTGATATTGAAGTACAATCAAAATTAGGAGAAATTTCTGCTATAGTAAATTATGAAGTCACATCTGATTGTCCAGATTACAAATTAGTTTTAGTGAATGGACTAAAATCAGGAGCTGAATTTCCTATGGGAATTACAACAGTTGCTTACAATTTAGTTGATGCTGAAGGTAAAGTAATTAATTCTGCATCATTCAAAATTTATGTAAAAGATTCTTATTGTATTCCTCGTTTTACAGCAATTGTAGAACCAATTACTCGTGTTAAAATAGGAACTATTGATAATACTTCAACTAATTATGTTACAGCGAATGAAAATGAATATTTCTTAGAGCAATCTACAGATTTAGCTCAAGGAGGAACATATGATATTACAGTTGCTGGAAATACAAATGGACCTAATGAGAAAAGTGAATTTGTCGTTTACTTTGATTTAAATCAAGATGGAGTTTTCAACCCAGATACTGAAGGGTATTATGTTGGTGCAATTACAGGCTCTACAGGAGCAGATGGTAAGACTGTTACAAAGTCTATCAGTCTTCCTGATAATATAAAGTTAGGAAAAACACGTATGCGTATAATGAAAACATATAGATTAGTACCAGATGATCCTTGTTCTATTACTTATGCGTTTGGGCAAAGTGAAGACTATACAATAAATATTACAACGAATTTAGCTACATCAGATATAAATTCTAAAAAGATTCAAATTTATCCAAATCCAGTGAAAAATATTTTATCAATTAATAATAAGTTAATTGTGAAAACTGTGAAAATTATTAATATGACTGGTCAAGAAGTTTACAATAAACAATTAAATAAAATTAATCCTCAGATAAATGTTTCTAGTTTATCAAAAGGAGTTTATATAATAAATATTGAGACTACAGAAGAAGTTGTTACACAAAAAATCATCAAAGATTAAATGAATAAATTTTTGATGAATTAACACTAATAATGAAAAAAGGCTATTCGATTCGAATAGCCTTTTGTTTTTTTATGATAAAACATCTCTAATTTCAGGGTTTTTATCAAACTGAGCTTTAGAAAAAGGACACAGAGGGATAACCTTTATGTTTTCTTTTCTAACCCAATCAACTAAGCTTAATAAAGCTTTTTTACCAACACCTTGACCGCCATAAGCTTCATCAACTTCCGTATGATCGATAATAATTTTGTCATTACCAGCCCAAACATAAGCCATTTCTCCAGCTTTTTTATCGCCATCTAAAACGATAAAAGCACCATTTTTTTTATCATCAATTTGTTTAATTTCCATCAGTTTTATTTTTTAAGTTGTTTATTAATCTTCTAAAGTACCAAATTTTCCGTTATTAAAATCCTCGAAAGCTTCTCGAATTTGCTCTTGTGTATTCATCACAAAAGGGCCATAAGAAGCGATTGGCTCATTAAGAGGTTCTCCACTCAAAATTAATACCACACTATTTTCTGTTGCTTCTATTGAGAAATCTTCGCCTTCGTTTGTAAACAATAACAAATGATCAGTTGGAACAATTTCTTGATTATTTACTTTTATTTCTCCATCAATAACTAATAAAACGGTATTGTAATTTGCAGGAAAATTAAAATTAGCTTTTCCTCCTTCGTTCAATTTTGCATTCAGCATATTAACAGGAGAAAATGTTGATGCAGCACCTTTTGTTTGGTTGTATTCACCAGCAATAACTTCGATAAAACCATTTTCAACTTCTACAGTTGGAATATCTTTATGTTCAATCGCTTGATATTTTGGAGTGCTCATTTTATCCTTTGCAGGAAGATTTACCCACAATTGAACCATTTGGAAAATACCACCTTGTTTGTAAAATTCTTCTGCATGATATTCTTTGTGTAAAACACCCGAAGCTGCTGTCATCCATTGTACATCTCCTTGCTGAATTGTTCCACCTCCACCAGAACTATCGTGATGCGAAACGCTTCCTTCATAAGCAATTGTTACCGTTTCGAAACCGCGATGTGGATGCACGCCAACACCTTTTGGTCTGTCTGTTGCTGGGAAATGAAATTTTGAATTGTAATCCAACATAATAAATGGATCCATTCTTCTCATATCTAAATGATAACCACTTGGAATGAAGTTATGAACTCTAAATCCGTCTCCTACAAAATGTGGTTCTCTTGGTGCAATCACTGCTTCTATATTTTTTGTATTCATAATGATTTTTTATATGTTTTTATTTTTGTTATACAAATTTACGAAGCTAAATAGTCGATTATATTGATGTAGGTTAAGAAGTGTTTTTGAACAAGCTAGGTGTGATTATATACAATTTATAAAGGATTAATTTAATTCATAAAATTATTAAAACTAGAAAAGCATCTCAATTGAGATGCTTTTCTAGTTTTAATGTTTGAAGTTGATCATTACAATAAATCTTCATTAACAATATTAGGTAAAGTAACTTTCAACAAAGGTTCTTCTTCCATCGCACGTTTGATCGCAAAAATAGCTTCTTCGTTTCTTGCCCAAGAACGTCGAGCAATTCCATTGTTTACATCCCAATGCAACATCGATTTTAGACGTTGTTCAGCGTCTGAAGACCCATCTAACAACATTCCAAAACCACCATTGATAACTTCTCCCCAACCAACGCCACCACCGTTGTGAATAGAAACCCAAGTCGCGCCTCGAAAACTATCTCCAATTACATTGTGAATTGCCATATCAGCCGTGAATTTTGAACCATCATAAATATTAGATGTTTCACGGAAAGGAGAATCTGTTCCAGAAACATCATGATGATCGCGCCCTAAAACAACTGCTCCGATTTCACCTTTCGCAATTGCATCGTTAAAGGCTTTCGCAATTTTAATTCTTCCTTCAGCATCAGCATATAAAATACGTGCTTGAGATCCAACAACCAATTTGTTTTCTTGAGCACCTTTTATCCACGTAATATTATCTTGCATTTGTTGCTGAATTTCTTTCGGAGAATGTTGCATGATTTCTTCTAAAACTTGACAAGCAATTTCATCCGTCTTTTGTAAATCTTCGGTTTTTCCTGATGTACAAACCCAACGGAAAGGTCCAAATCCGAAATCGAAACACATAGGTCCCATAATGTCTTGCACATACGAAGGATATTTAAAATCGATATTATTTTCTGCCATTACATTTGCACCAGCACGAGAAGCTTCTAACAAAAAGGCATTTCCATAATCGAAAAAATACGTTCCTTTCGCCGTATGTTTATTGACAGAATCTGCATGACGCCGTAGCGATTCTTGTACTTTTTCTTTGAATAATTCTGGATTGTTTGCCATCATTTCATTGGCTTCATCGAAAGATAATCCAACAGGATAATAACCGCCAGCCCAAGGGTTGTGCAAAGAGGTTTGATCTGAACCTAAGTCAATGTATAGATTTTCTTGGTCAAATTTTTCCCAAACATCAACCACATTTCCATCATAAGCAATCGAAACAACTTCTTTATTTTCTTTGGCTTCGCGAACACGAGCAACTAATTCATCCAAATTAGTAATCACTTCATCCACCCAACCTTGTTCATGACGTTTGTATGTCGCAGCAGGGTTTACTTCGGCAGTTACAGAAACAACACCTGCGATATTTCCCGCTTTCGGTTGCGCACCAGACATTCCACCAAGTCCTGCCGTTACAAATAATTTACCAGCCGTACCTTCATTATCGATTTTGCGACAACCATTCAAAACGGTAATCGTTGTTCCATGAACAATTCCTTGCGGACCAATGTACATATAACTTCCAGCGGTCATTTGCCCGTATTGAGAAACACCTAACGCATTCATCTTTTCCCAATCATCCGGTTTCGAATAATTAGGAATCACCATTCCATTCGTAACGACAACGCGCGGAGCATTTTTGTGTGAAGGAAATAAACCCATTGGATGCCCAGAATACATCACCAAGGTTTGCTCTTCTGTCATTTCAGACAAATATTTCATCGTTAATAGATATTGCGCCCAGTTTTGGAAAACGGCACCATTTCCACCATAGGTGATTAATTCTTCTGGATGTTGAGCTACTGCGTGATCCAAGTTATTTTGAATCATTAATTGAATTGCTTTTGCTTGTTGCGAATTTCCTGGATAATCTGTAATTGGACGTGCAAAAATTTTGTAATCAGGCATCAAACGATACATATAAATACGCCCGAAATCTTCTAATTCTTGCTTAAATTCTGGAATTAGTTCAGCATGATCTTTTGGTTCGAAATAACGCAATGCATTTTTAAGCGCTAATTTTTTTTCGTCTTCCGATAATATTTCTTTACGCTTAGGTGCGTGACTTATATTAGGATCTCTCTCTTTTTTTTGAGGTAAAACAGAAGGAATACCTTGTTTTATTTGTTCTTGAAAAGTCATTTTTTTTGTGTTTTTATGTTTTGCGTTAAACGCTATAAGTTTTACGATTTTTTGTTGTTATTCTGAACTTGTCGAGGAATCTCGTTCAAATTACATTTCTTTCTTCAAATCTTTATCAATAAAAAATAATAGGATAAATCCGACAAAATAACAAAGTAAATCAATCCACGAAAATGATGTTCCGATAATTATTCGAGCTGCTTTGTTATATCCTAGACCAATCATTTCTACAAAATTAAAATATTGTAAAATTTCAACTACAAAAGAAAAAATCAACGTAAAAATGGCAATGTTAATTGCTTCTGTGTTGATAAATGCTTTGATAAAATAGTAAATAAAAATCACGACTAAAATATCACCAACAAAAGGACGAATGATTTTGTCTTTGATGTACAATGCAATAATTACTTCAATCAAAAAGATAATAATTGCAATTATGAATGATTTTTTATCGAGTTTGAACATTATTAATTCCATTTATCAAGTTGACTAAAAGCATCCTCTATTCGTTCTTGTGCTTTTGCAGGAAGCTCGTTATAATTAGAAGATTTCATGATTTTACCATTTTTATTCTCTTCTAATGTAAAGACTTTATCCTTGTATAGAATAAAATATCCGACAATAAAACGTTCTTCTGTTTCTAAATTTTCTTCGCTAAAAGCCGTATATGCAATTCCAATTTTTGCATCATCTGTAAAAAATCCTCCACGTTTTCCCCAGATGAAAATCGTGTTATTACTACTTCTTTTGTCTTTCAAATTCTGTTTCCATTCCAAACCATCTTTTTTATATTCTTGTATAAAAATGGTGTCTGGCGTTACACCTTTTGCAGGTTTTGAGTAAACGATACAAAATTTTTCATTTCCCATATCAACACGAAAACCTTGTATAATTCGGCTTCCTTCGTAAGGTAAAAACTCAAATTCTTCAGGTTTACTATCTCCAAAAGTTGTCGTTTGGGCTTGAGAAATTATTGATATTAATAAAAATAAAAGTAGGATTAGGCGGTTGTTTTTCATTTTATTAAAAACTTAATATTAATTTTTTGAAATCATCTGTTTGTAGCAAATCGATTATATTATTGATGTCATCTCCAATCAAACGATCTTCTTCTAATTTTGGACAAACTGAACGAACTTTTGTGAAAACTTCTTCTAAGAAAGCACTTGTTTTACGTGGTCTTCTAAATTCTAAACCTTGGCAAGCGTACATTAATTCGATTGCTAAAATACGTTCTACGTTGTCTAAGACTTGGTTGAATTTTCGTCCAGAAATACTTCCCATCGAAACATGATCTTCTTGTCCCAAAGAAGTCGGAATACTATCTGCAGATGCAGGGAAACACAAAGTTTTGTTTTCTGTACAAAGTGCAGCAGATGTATATTGAGGAATCATGAAACCAGAATTTAATCCTGAACTTTCTGTTAATAATTTTGGTAAACCATATTTTCCTTCGATTAATAAATATTGACGACGATCCGAAATATTTCCTAATTCTGAAGCCGCAATTGTTGCATAATCTAATACCATTGCTAATGGTTGTCCGTGGAAATTCCCACCTGAAATAGCTTCTTCGTCTGAGACAACGATTGGATTATCAGTAACAGAATTTAATTCGATTTCTGCTAATTCTTGCAAATGGAAAAAAGCATTTCGTGATGCGCCGTGAACTTGAGGCATACAGCGTAACGAATATGGATCTTGGACACGACCACAATCAGCGTGAGAGAAAGCAATTTCAGAACCTTTCAATAAATTTCGCATACGTTCTGCAACCAACAATGTTCCTTTGAATGGACGAACTTGATGCAATTCTTCTTCGAATGGACGAGGAGAACCTTCGTAAGCTTCTAATGATAAAGCTCCTGCAACATCAGCTAAATTCAATAAATATTCGAATTTTTCTAAACCATTTAAAGCATGAGATAAAATGAATTGTGTTCCGTTAATTAATCCTAAACCTTCTTTCGCAGAAAGATGTAAAGGTTGTAAATTGTGTTTGGCTAAAGCTTCTTTTGTCGAAACAATTGTATCGCCATCCCAAACTTTTCCTTCACCAATTAATGGTAAAAATAAATGAGATAATGGTGCTAAATCTCCAGATGCTCCAACAGATCCTTTTTCAGGAACGACTGGAATAATATCTTTTTCAATCATTAATAAAATTCGTTCCACAACATCTAAAGTCACACCTGAATATCCTTTTGACAAAGCATGTGCTTTTGCAATTAACATGGTTTTAGAAATTTCTTTCTTGATTGGATTTCCAACACCAACCGCATGACTGATCAATAAATTATGTTGAAGTTGACGTGTTTCTTCTTCAGAAATTTTAGTATCGCAAAGTGGTCCAAAACCAGTATTAATTCCATAAACTGTTTGTCCAGAAGCAACTATTTTAGCAACGTTCTGTTGAGATTTTAAGATTTGTTCTTTACTTGCTTCATTAAGCTTAATTTCGATGTTTCCTTCTTTGATTCCTTTGTAATCCTCGAACGAAAGAAAATCGATACCGTAAGTTTTCTTGATCATTTTTTCGAATTTGTGATACTTCAAAGATAATCTTTTCATTGATTTGATAAAAGATAGAAATCATTTCAGATGTAATAAATTGAGATTTGATAAGGTTTTATAACACTATCTTTTATAAATTTGCTAAAATTTTTATGTAATGTGTGATAAACATCTTCATGACGAAATGGGGGACGACCATATTTCAGCAAACTTAGAAACGCCTTTGAGAGCTGATGCCTTTGAGTTGTCTGCTGAAGAAAAAGTGGAAAAGATAGAAGCGGATTTCCGTAACATCATGGAAACTTTAGGCTTAGATTTAACAGATGATAGTTTGAAAGGAACGCCAAAACGTGTTGCGAAAATGTTCGTAAAAGAGATTTTTGGTGGTTTATTGCCAGAGCGTAAGCCTGGAATGTCAACTTTCGAAAATAAATATAACTACAATCAAATGTTGGTTGAAAAGGATATCGTGGTTTATTCAACTTGCGAGCATCACTTTTTACCAATCGTTGGACGTGCACATGTTGGTTACATCTCGAAAGGGAAAGTAATCGGATTGTCTAAAATGAATCGTATTGTAGAATATTATGCAAAACGTCCGCAAGTACAAGAGCGTTTGACAATGCAAATTGTGAAAGCAATGCAAGAAGCGTTAGGTACAGATGATGTAGCATGTATTATTGATGCGAAACATTTGTGTGTGAATTCGCGCGGAATCAAAGATATCGAATCAAGTACAGTTACTGCCGAGTATGGTGGAGCATTTAAAGATAATGAGCAATTAAGAAAAGAGTTTATTTCGTACATCGGAATGAAAACTACTTTCAATGTTTAAAATATAAATCCTATAAAATGGTAAAAGAAAATCAATTAAAATTACATAATTCCTTAACGGGACAGAAAGAAACGTTCGAACCAATTAATCAAGATAATGTTGGAATGTATGTTTGTGGACCTACCGTTTACAGTAATGTGCATCTTGGGAATGTGCGTACGTTTATGTCATTTGATATGATTTATCGTTACCTAAAATTTTTGGGTTACAAAGTTCGTTATGTTCGTAATATTACTGATGCTGGGCATTTAACAGATGATGGAAATGTAGAAAATGATCGTTTTGTAAAACAATCTAAATTAGAGAAATTAGAACCAATGGAAATCGTACAGAAGTATACAGTTGATTTTCATAAAGTTTTAGAAAAATTTAATTTACTCCCTCCAACAATCGAGCCTACAGCAACGGGGCATATTTTAGAACAAATTGCTTTAGCGGAAAAATTAATTGATTTAGGATTTGCTTATGAAGTAAATGGATCAGTTTATTTTGATGTGGAAGCTTACAACAAAAAAGGACTTGATTATGGTGAATTGAGTAACCGTAACATCGAAGAATTAATCAATAATACAAGAGATTTAGACGGGCAAGGAGAGAAAAAAAATCCTGTGGATTTTGCACTTTGGAAAAATGCTTCGCCTGCTCATATTATGCGTTGGGCTTCACCTTGGGGAGATGGTTTTCCTGGTTGGCACTTAGAATGTACAGTGATGAGTACAAAATATCTTGGAGATTATTTCGATATTCATGGAGGTGGAATGGATCTTAAATTCCCTCACCACGAATGTGAAATTGCGCAAGCAAAAGGTTCTAATGGACACGAGCCAGTAAAATATTGGATGCATGCAAATATGTTGACGATGAATGGTCAGCGTATGAGTAAATCGACAGGGAATTACATTTTGCCAATGCAATTAGTGAATGGTGAAAATGATTTCTTCGAAAAACCATTTCATCCTGCTGTTGTACGTTTTTGTTTCTTACAAGCGCATTATCGCAGTGTTTTAGATATTTCAAATGATGCAATGTTAGCTTCAGAAAAAGGATATAATCGTTTGGTTGAAGCATTGAAAACATTAGAAATAATTACACCAAAGAAAACTTCTACTGTTAATATTAATGAATTAGAAGCGAAATTATACACCGCTATGGATGATGATTTCAATACGCCGATATTAATCGCACATTTATTTGATGCAGTGAAAATGATTAACTCAATCAAAGATAGTTTCGAGAATATTACAGCAGAAGATTTAGAACGTTTAAAAGCAATTATGAATGGTTTTGTTCATGATGTTTTAGGTTTAGATACAGAAGCTGCAAACGAAAGTTCTGACAAATTAGATGGTGTAGTAAAAATGCTAATAGAAATGCGTAATCAGGCACGTGTGGATAAAAATTGGGCTTTATCTGATCAGATTCGTGATGAATTAAGTGTATTAGGTATCCAACTAAAAGATGGCGCTGACGGTACTACTTTGTTTAGTCTTTAAAATAAGTTAAAATTACTATAACATTATAATTAAGCCACTTATAAATAAGTGGCTTTTTTTTATGTAGTTTTTTAAAAATTTAACAAAAAATTTGCATTATATATTTATGTTTATCATATTTGTAACAATTAGCACTAAAAATTAACATAATATGAGGAGAAAATTTACTTCTTTGGGTATTCTATCATTTTTTTTGATGGGAGGTTTAGCTTATGCCCAAGTTAAAGGAGTTCTAAAAGACTCGAATGGCTTTCCAATGGAAGAGGCCGAAGTAATTGTTACAAGAACAGGAACTTCGGTTTTTACAGATGGAGATGGAAGTTTTAATGTAGACGCAAAAGTTGGAGATACATTAAAAATTATTGATTCTAATGGAGAAGAAAAAACGATAAAAGTTACCTCTACAACTTTAGGGGATGTGAAGTTTACTTCTAAAAAATCCGATGATATAGAATTAGGTACTGTAAATATTATAGGAGGAATTAAACTTGATCCTGCACAAAAAGTTGGGTCTTATACAATTGTATCTCGAGATAATTTTGAAAATACTCCTGTATCTTCTATTGATGAAGTATTGAATGGACGTGTTGCTGGATTAAATTATTCTACAGCAAGTGGTGATCCTGGATCTTCAAATATGATGTTGATTCGTGGAGTTGGATCTATTTTAGGAACTCCAAATCCATTATACGTGATTGATGGAATTGTAGTAGGTAAAGGAGCTGATAATGCTAGTTTAATGGAATCTTGGAATCCATTATCTTCTATAGATCCGAATATGATTGAAAATGTCACGGTACTTAAAGATGCTTCTGCTACTGCTTTGTACGGAGCAAGAGGAGCAAACGGAGTTATCGTTGTAACGACGAAAAAAGGTAAATATGGACAAGCTCCTCGTTTTAATTTTTCATCAGATATGGCAATTCAAAACATAGCTTTTGACAAAATTAGAATGATGAATGCTAGTCAGTATCATCAATATGGAGGGCAGACTTTTTTTAATTCTCAGAAAGCTTTAGGGCAAACTTTTAGTTCGCTTGAAGATGCAATAAGTCAGTTTATTAAGAATAATGATGCTGGATGGGATGGAATAACAGAAACGGATTGGAGAAAAGCTGTTCAGCGAAATCAATCTTTTGTGAATACATATAATTTTTCAATAACAGGAGGTACGAAAGGAATTTCTTATCGTGCAGGTATTACTTATTATAAGAATAAACCTTTAATTCAAACAACTGATTTTGATCGAAAAAGTGCAATTCTAGCTTTTGATCAAAAGGTTACAGAAAATTTAAAATATGGTTTTTCTTTAAATTATACAGGAGTTAAAAGAAAAACTATTCCTGATGCAAATGCATCTGCAAATCCTTGGTTGTCATCTTTGTTTATTCCAACAACAAAATCAATTTATAATCCTGATGGATCTTATAATCAAACGAATTTAGGTGAAGTTACTGAAGGGTTTAATCCAATAGGTAATTTACATAACAATTATTTAAAAGGAAAGATAGATACTTATTTAGGATCATTTACAGCAGAATACAAGTTTCTTAAATACTTCACTTTTAATACTGTTTTTGGAGGACAAAGACAATTAATGGATGAGGTTGTTTGGTGGAATCCTAATTTTGGAGATGGTAAAGCTCAAAATGGTTTTATGCAAACAGGAGAAACTCATATTTGGGATTGGAACTGGACAAATACTTTATCTTTTAGAAAAAAGTTCAATGACTTACATGATGTAGATTTTTCTATAGGATCTGATTATCAAGATCATGAATACAAGTTAAGACAAAAACAAGGAAGAGATTTTTCTGAACCAATACCTGATTTTCAATATTCTGATCCAGAAAAATTTTTAGATATAGATAAGGGGTCAGGGTATTTTTTTAAGTGGAGACAAGATTCTTATTTTTCTAAATTAAGTTACATATATGATAATAAATATACTTTAGCAGGACAAGTTAGATATGATAGAATTTCAGTTTTACCTAAAAAGAATCGTGGAGGAGTATTTTGGTCTGTAGCAGGAAGTTGGGATATAGGAAAAGAAGAGTTTTTAAAAGGTTCTTCTGTTGTTGATAATCTAATTTTAAGAGGAAGTTATGGGCGTTTAGGAAATGTACCTTTTGCTGATATGTGGGGAAGACAATACGATTATTATGCATTAGTTGCTACTTCACAAACAATTCCGTATGGAGATGATTATTATACATCTATATCGTCTGCAGGTAATGCAAATTTGGATTGGGAAATTTCGAAGCAGTTAGATTTAGGCTTTGAATTTAACTTATATAAAAGAGCACTTGGGTTAATCTTTTCATATTATAACAAACAAACAGAGGGAGCTTTATTTAATGCTGTTACAAAACCAGAATCAGGAAGTCCAAGTAGTTATATTGCAAATGTTGCAGATATTTCAAATAAAGGATTTGAAATTACTTTAACAAGTACACCAGTTAATAAAGATTTTAAATGGGATATTAATGCAAATTTTTCTAGAAATTTGAATGTTATAAAGAAATTAAATGTAGACTCTAAACCTTATTTTTATAATAGTTCGGGTCCTAAGGGAGAGGACTGTGAAGATTGTTTAAACGCACTTCAAGATGGTAAATTGCTAGGTGAGTATTATGTATGGTTATGGGCAGGACCTAATAATGATCCAAATGCTGGGGAACTTGGAGTAGGAAGTTGGTATACAGATGCTTCTAGAACTACAATTACAACAGATAAAAGTCAAGCTGAGCGTGTTTGGTTAGATAAATCAGCTTTTCCTAAATATATGGCTGGAATATCAAATACATTTTCTTACAAAGGGTTATCCTTAAATGTATTTTTTACAGGTCAATTTGATTTTTATGTTCATAATGATTTTCATTCATTTTTCTTTCATGATGGAAACTTCCAAGGGCGTAATCAAATCGTAGATGCTATGGATTATTGGACACCAGAAAACACAGGTGCAGCGAATCCAAAACCTCAATTAAATAATCCAAATAATAGTAGATTAGTATCAGATCGATGGTTAAGAAAAGGAGATCATATACGTTTGAAAGAGGTAAAATTAGCATATAGTTTTGGAGATAAATTTAAACAACAAACAGGTATTAAGAATTTGACTTTATATGCGAAAGGGTTTAATTTATGGACGTATGCATTTGACAAAGATTTAAATTTTGATCCAGAATCAATTAGTAATGCTTGGTCTTTTATGGGTAAAGGAGCTTTTAATTACACTACTCCAATTATGAAAAGTTTCTCAATAGGTATGTCGTTAGACTTTTAAAATTAATTCAATGAAAAAAACAATATTTACAATAGCTTGTATTCTTTCACTAAATATTTTTAATTCTTGTAGTGAAGATATTATAGATTTAAAACCTCCTTATGAAGAAATAATTGAAGATGCAATAAAATCAGAAGAAGATGTAAATAAATTTCTAATGGGAACTTATTTAAAAATTTCGTCAACTTCGTTATATGGCTCCAACTTTTTCTTTTACGGAGATTTATTAGGAGATACTTTTTTTAGAAGTAATAAAAATTTTGGAGGATATACAAGCTTAATTATGATGAATTATGATCCTATAAATACAGGAGATATAAATTTTTATCGTTCTGCTTATGATGTTATTCAAAATGCAAACTTTGTGATTAATAACGAATTGACTGATAGTCAATTGAATAAACAGTACAAAGCTGAAGCTAGATTTTTGAGAGCAATTACTTATTTTAATTTGTTAAACTATTATGCAGCATCTCCTAAATCAGGACTTAATCAAGATATAGGTGTGCCAATTGCAGTTTACCCTTATAATCCTGATGAAAAAATAGCTCGATCATCTATTAGTGATGTTTATAAATTAATTGTTGAAGATTTAAATTATGCAATAGAAAATGCTAAAGCAGAAACGACAAGTAAAATTTATATTACTAAAACAGCAGCTAAATTAATGTTGTCACGAGTTTATTTAACAAGACAACAAAATGGAGATGCTCAATTAGCATATAATTTAACAGATGATATTATTAATAATTCTCCTTCAAGTTTTAAACTTTTTACATCTACAACAAAAGATGCTTTTAAAAACTATTTTTCTTCTTCAGAGGATATAGTTGCTGAAAATCAACCTGAAACTATATGGGAGTTAGATATGAATGTTTTAAACAATCCAGGTGTTAATAGTTCATTAAGTGTGTTTTACAGTAGAACTGGATCAAAAAGAGGTTTGCTTGCTAAACAGACTTTTTATGATAGTTTTGGAACATCAGATGTAAGAAGAGATTTGTTTAGTTTTACTTCAATACCTGTTGAAGATAATCCGAAAGGTGTTTGGATGGCTAAACATGAGAGAGCTGCTCAGCCAGGGGGAAATTATACGAGGAATAATAAAATTCTAAGATTTTCTGAGGCTTATTTAAATAGAGTAGAAGCTTTATATCAATTAGGTAAAAATACAGAAGCTCTAACTAACTTAAATGAATTTGCTTCATTAAGAAATGGAAGTGCTTATTCTGGAGGAAACTTATTAAACGATATTTTATCTGAAAGAAATAAAGAGTTTTTTGGTGAAGGTCAACGTTTTCTAGATTTAAAACGTTATAATTTACCAATCAATAAAGGAACAAATTGCCCAGGTAACTGTGATGTACCTGCAGGTAGTAAGTACTTTGTATTTCCTTTCTCTGAAGGGCAATTGATTATTAATCCATTAGCAGTTCAACATCCTTTATGGTAATAAACTAACGAATTAAAAATTTTATAACATTTACCCACTTAGAAATAAGTGGGTTTTTTTGTATCTCTCAATTTTAGATTACTTTTGTAAGGATTTATTCAACAGGATGAAAAAAACAATCATTGGTTTATTTTTATTAGTAACCATTGTAGCGCAGGCTCAAGAGGATTCTATAAAAATTTTAAAACCATTAAAAGGATCATCAACAAATGATTCGGTTACATATTACAAAACCAAAATCGAGGATTATAAGTTTTGGACAAATGGTAGAAAACCAGAAGTGCTTGATACTACATTAAGTATTAAAAACTACTATAACCAAAATTTTATAAGACGAGATGCTTTCGGAAAATTATTTTTTCCAAATGTTGGTGGTGTAGTGGTGGATTTGGAGTATCAAGATACGCCATTCAATCCGTCGATGTTGCCAACAGGTAAAAAGTATAATTATTATTACGCAAATGATATAAAATATTATGATGTAAAAACACCATATACAGAATTTATTTATGAAAATGGAGTAAAGGAAGGTAACTTTTTGTCTTCGACATTTTCGCATAATATCAACAAGCAATTCAATTATACGTTTCATTATCGCGGATTAATTTCTGAAGGTCGTTATAAGCATGAAAAAGCCCAAAATAATACGTTTGTTTTTTCGTCAAACTATAAAACAAAATCAGAACGTTTCAAATTGTGGTGGAACTATGCAGCACAAAATCTAAAAAATAATGAGAATGGAGGAATAGAAGATATTAACGATTTTATTTTGCAAGATGATCGTAGAATGACGAATGTACGTAATATTCCAGTGAATTCACAAACAGCTAAGTCTGAATTTGATGCGCGTCGAATAGAATTGAATGCTTCATACGGAATCTTAAAAAAGATGAATGAAAAAGATTCAACTTTTTATAATCCAATCGAATTGAAGAATAAATTTTCGTACGAAAAACAAAAATATCGCTACGAAGATACTTCGCCAAATGGAGATTTATATTCAACACCAATAATTGCAGGACTTCCTACCAAAAATAAAAAGAGTTTTACAGATTTATCCAATACGACAACAGCTGGTTTTCAATGGACAGATCGTGTGAAGATAGAAGCAGGAGTTAAATTTCAAAATTTACGTGTTTTTGCTGATCAAGCAATGACGATTGTTGCAGTTCCAAAGCAAATAGAGGAAAATCTTTTTGGAGTTGTTGGAAAGGTAGATTTTGATTGGAATGAAAAGTTGAAACTTTACGGAAATGTTGAATATCTGCAATCTGATAATTACAAAAGTGTTTACAATGTAGATGCGGTTTTGGATGTAACGCCGATAGAAGGTTATACATTGAGTGCTGGTGCAGTTATTCAGTCGAAAATCCCTTCATTGAATGCTGTTTACAACCAAAGTTTCTTTAATAATTTTAATTACGTTAATAAATTTGAAACCGAAAATGTTCAAAATCTTTTTGCAAAATTAAAGTTAGATAAAGTCAACACGACTTTAGAAGCTTCAATTTATAATATTGACAATAAAGTGTATTTGAATGATATTTTGAATTATGAGCAATTGGCGGATAATATCAATTATTTCAAGATAAAAGGTGAAAATCATTTACGTTTCGGAAAGATTAATTTAGTTTCGACAGCGCAATATCAAAAAGTAACGAAAAACGAAGAATATATGCCTTTGCCAGATTTCTTGATTCGTGAAACATTGTATTGGCAAGGAGAATTATTCAACAAGAATGCTCAACTGCAAGCTGGTATTAATGCAACATATTTTACGAAATACAATGGTTTGCGTTATATCCCAATTCTGAACGAATTTGCATTGCAAGATCCAGCAAGTATACAAGAGATTGGAGGTTATCCTATTTTGGATGTTTTTATCAATTTCAAGGTTCGTAATATGCGTTTTTACATTCGTGGTGAACATATCAATGCATCGTTTACAAAACAACCTGATTATTTTGCAGCGCCAAATGTTCCGTACCGAGATTTCAAATTTCAACTTGGCTTGAAATGGAATATTTTTAGTTAAAAAAAATACAAATTATATAGAAAAACGACTTCTTGATGAGGTCGTTTTTTCTGTCCAAAATCATTTGTGTAGAATAATTCTAAATAGCTATTTTTAGGAAAATTTTATACATGAAAAAATTCCTACTTTTATTTTGTTTGATTTTCTCTCAAATCGGTTTTTCTCAAGAAAAATTATCAATTGCTGAAATCCAAAAAATAAGTTCTAAAATCTTAAATACTGAACGAGAAATTTGGGTGAATCTTCCAGAATCGTATACCAATAATAAACTTCAAAAAGTAAATTATCCTGTGATTTATGTGTTAGATGCCGAATCTAATTTTACGTTTTTAACAGGTGTAGTTTCTAAATTTCAATCTGGTTTTTATCCAGAAATGCCAGAATCAATTATTGTTGGAATTACGAATAAAAATGGTGATCGAACAAAAGATTTTACACATGTAAATGATGTTAATTTCCTGAATTTTATTCAAAATGAATTGTTTCCTTTTATGCAGAAAAATTATCGTGTGAATGATTTTCGTTTGTTAATTGGACATTCTTTAGGTGGATATTTTGCGTTGAAAACCTTGTACAACCATCCCAAAACTTTCAATGGATATGTTGCGCACGATCCAAGTGTTTGGTTTAATGACAAAGAATTATTGAATCTTTATCTAAATTTAGAAAATCATTCTTTCGAGAATCGATTCTTGATGATAACACAAGTTGGTGAAAGTCAAAATACAGATCATTTACGAGACCATTATCAAAGTATAAAAAAGGTGGACGAACGTTTGAAATCATCAAAGAATAAATCGTTGAATTATCATTACAAACAATATGTTGACGAAGAACATGGTTCGGTTCCGATGATTGGCTCGATTGATTATTTGCGTTGGCAGTTTGATGGTTATCGTTTGAATATTAAAGAGATTCCGAATCAACCAAATTTGGTAAAAGATTCTTTTGAAGCTATTTCTAGAAAATTGAATTATTCTTTTCAACCAACGGAAACGTATATTAACAATGTTGCAAATTATCTGGTAAAACAAAAGAAAAATGATTTAGCAAAACAGTTTTTTGAACAAAATGTGAAAAATTTTCCTGAAAGTTTACAAGCAAAAGAAGAATTGAAAAAATTCTTGGACTCGAATAAAAATTAGTAATTTGGTAAAAACATTTTGATGAAAAAAATACTCTATTTAACAACTTTATTGACGACGACTGCTTTTGCCCAAGAATTACAATTAGATCAAGCTAAAAAGATTTTTGAATTACCAACGCATTGTATCAAGACTGAGTATCCGAATAAACTAGGAAATGTTTTGGGAAGTGATCAGGATTTGAAAACGCCAAAGCAATTGCGTCCAATTTTTTATGGTTGTTTTGATTGGCATTCTTCTGTTCATGGATTTTGGTCGATTGTGAAATTGATGAAAGATTTTCCTGAATTGGATCAAAATAATCAGGTTAGAAATGAGTTAAATCAATTGATTACAGCAGAAAATGTTGCAGTCGAAATGGCCTTTTTCAATGATAAAAATAACAAGAATTTCGAGCGTACTTATGGTTGGGCTTGGTTGTTACAATTGCAAATGGAATTGAATAATTGGCAAGATAAAGATGCGCAAATTTGGGCAAAAAATCTGAAACCTTTGAGTGATTTGATTATTGTTAGATACAAAGAATATTTGCCGAAATTAGTTTATCCAATTCGTACAGGAACGCATGATAATACGGCTTTTGGTTTGAGTTTAGCGATAGATTATGCACGTTCTGTGAATGATAAAACATTCGAAAAAGTCATTACTGATAATGGAAATCGTCTTTATTTAAAAGATAAAAGTTGCAATATTGCTTTCGAACCAAGTGGATCAGATTTTCTTTCTGCTTGTTTGGAAGAAGCTTTGTTAGTATCTAAAATTCATCCGCATGATGAATATAAAAAATGGTTGAAATCATTTTTACCACAATTGTTTGACAAAAAACATGAGCTAAAACCTGGAATTGTTTCGGATCGTACGGATGGGCAATTGGTACATTTGGATGGATTAAATTTTAGTCGAGCAACAGCTTTGTATCAAATTTCTGCAAAATTGCCAGAGTTAAATTATTTGAACGATTGGGCAAATCATCATTTCAATTATTCGTTCAATAATATTTCTAACGATGATTATATGGGAAGTCACTGGTTGGGAACTTTTGCACTTTATGCACTGAAAACGAAGTATGAAACAGAAAAATAGTTACGAATAATCTTTCTTAATCTAGTTTAAGATTTTTGAGGAAGCATTAATTTAGTTTTGTCGTATAAAATAATTTATACTTATGATAAAACAAGGACTTCCTCAGTTTTTTTTAAGAATAGCTTTGGCTTTTTCCATGCTTTCAGCAGTTGCTGACCGATTTGGAATTTGGACTGAAAACGTGTCTTGGGGGAATTGGACATCTTTTGAAGATTATACTCGTACGTTAACTTTTTTTCTTCCAAAATATTTAAGTCAATTAGGAGCCTATGGTGCGACATTTTTAGAAATTCTATTTTCTATTTTATTATTAATAGGATTTAAAACTAGAATTACAGCACTAAGTACATTTTTACTTTTAACAATTTTTGCACTAGCTATGTCTATTGCCTTTGGTGTAAAAGTTACTTTTGATTATTCTGTTTGGATAAGTGCGACAGCAGCATTTTTACTTGCTGTACAATCTCAGTATTTATTTAGTATTGATCAATTAATGGTTAATAAACAATGTTGTATATTGAAAATTAGCTAATAATAGGGATTTTATAACGATAGAATTGCTTCTAAATTTGTTTCAAACAAAACTAATAAGAAACATTAAAGTTAATTCTATGAAAAAATATTTGTATATCGTAATCGCAGTTTTAGGTGTTGCAGCTTTTGGATATAGTCAATATTCTAAAGGGAAATTAGAAGATCAATTGGCAAAAACGGGAAAATGCGTGGAAGGTGTTGTAGTTGAAACAAGTGGAACGTTTAAGCGTCCAAGTGCTACAATACAGTATCCTGTAAATGACGAAGTTTACGAAGTTACCTTACGATCTAGAGCGGATGTGGATGAAGTTGTATTGATGAAATATGATACGCTTAATCCAGAAGAAGTGCTGCTTGTAGATAATTGTAATTAATTATAGTCTCAAGTTTAAATGAAAAATCCACCAAGTTTTTTGGTGGATTTTTTTATATTAATGAATTATCTCTAACGATTAAATTTCTTCTAATGTTGGAATAAATTCTTTTTCAATTTCTTCAAATGTTTGCATTAAATCAACAAGATTATCTTGCGTAACTAATTTTGTACGATAAGGTTTGAAATTCGGAATTCCTTTGAAATAATTGGTGTAATGCATACGTGTTTCCAAAATACCTGTTCGTTCTCCTTTCCAATCAATCGCCCAATTTAGATGGTTTTTAGCAGCCTCCATTCTCTTAACAATTGTTGGTTCTGGTAACAATTCTCCAGTTTCTCGATAATGTTTAATTTGTTCGAAGATCCAAGGATAACCGATTGCTGCACGGCCTATCATAACACCATCTACACCGTATCTTTCTTTATATTCTACGGCTTTCTGAGGTGAATCAATGTCTCCATTTCCAAAAATAGGAATCTCAATATTTGGGTTTGCTTTTACTTTTGCTATCGGTTCCCAATTTGCTTGACCTTTATACATCTGTGTACGTGTACGTCCATGTATTGCTAAAGCTTTGATTCCTGTTTCTTGCAAACGTTCGGCAACTTCGTAAATATTAATCGAGTCAGAATCCCAACCTAAACGCGTTTTTACAGTAACTGGTAAATGCGTACTTTCAACAACAGATTTTGTTAAACGTACCATTAAATCTATATCTTTTAAAACACCGGCTCCTGCGCCTTTACAAACCACTTTTTTTACGGGACATCCAAAGTTAATATCAACAATATCTGGTTGTACTGTTTCTACAATTTTAGCTGACATTGCCATTGCTTCTTCATCTCCGCCAAAAATCTGAATACCAATTGGACGTTCGTAATCAAAAATATCTAATTTTTGACGACTTTTTATTGCATCACGAATTAATCCTTCAGAAGAAATAAACTCCGTATACATCAAGTCTGCACCATGCATTTTGCATAGACGGCGAAATGGCGGATCACTTACATCTTCCATTGGTGCAAGCAATAAAGGGAAGTCTGGTAATTCTATGTTTCCTATCTTTACCACGAAATAATTTTTTGCAAAATTACATAAAACTTATGAAAGAAGAACGAAAGACCGAAGGTGTAAATCAATATTTAAAGTTTTCTGGTATGGGAATGCAAATGGCAATAACGATTGCATTATTTACTTGGCTAGGAACTTTTTTGGATAAAAAATTAGAAACAGATAAACCATTATGGACAGCTGGCTTATCTTTGCTGGGTGTTTTTGCAGGATTATATTTGATGTTGAAACAATTACCAAAAAAATAATTTTAATGATTAAGAAATTTATTCTTTTAGCGATAGCTTTTATTGTATTAGTTGCAATTTTTTGTGGAATTCATTACACAATTGTAGTACATTATAATTTTAGCGAAAATCCGCTTATTGTTCCAAAAATGTATCTGATAATTGGATTAATCACATTGATGATTTTACAAGTGGGTTGTTTTGTAAAGATAAAGTTTCCTGAATATGTTGGCTTTGCCTTTATGGGCGGGATGATCGCAAAGATGGCAGTTGTTTTAGCTTTGGTTGTTGTGAATGAACAAATTAAATCAAATGTAGTGCAATTAATTATAAGTTATTTTGTAATTTTGCTAGCCGAAGTTTTAGTGTTTATTCGCTTAATTAATTTAAAGTTAAAAAAAGTTTAATGATTTTTAGCATTTGACTTTGGTAAGTGGTTAATTTACTATAATTTTGCACGCAATTTAGAAACAAAGGAATTATACATGAAATTTTCAGCGTTATTAGCGTTTTTATTACTTTTCAATTTCGGATTCGCTTCTACAGCGGTTCCGCACGAAAGTCTTCCAAAAACGTTTGAGGAGTTAATTAAAAGTGAGCAAGTAAAAAGTCAAGAGGAAGCTGCAAAAGTGAAATCTGGCGAATCTACATTTAACCCAGTGCCTGGTATCATGCACCACATTGCAGATGCGCACGATTGGCATTTATGGGGAGAAGGTGAAAAAAGTGTAGGTGTTGCATTACCTGTTATTTTATGGGATAATGGTTTACAAGTTTTTATGTCTTCTAAATTTCACCACAACGAGGCAGTTGTAGAAAGTAATGGAAATTACTATATCAACTACCACGAAAAAATCTACAAAACAGATGCGCAAGGAACAATCAAGCCTCACGTAGATGAGAAAGGAGCTATTCATTTAGAGAATGAAAAACCATTAGATTTTTCTATTACAAAAAACGTAGCATCTATGTTAATCTCTTTCGTTATTTTAATCTTAGTTTTCTCTGCAGTTGCATCTAACTACAAAAAAGGAAATATGGTGCCTAAAGGTATCGCAGGATTCATAGAACCAATTATTGTTTTTGTTCGTGATGAAGTTGCGATTCCTAATATTGGTGAGAAAAAATATGCGAAGTTTATGCCTTATTTATTAACGTTATTTTTCTTTATTTGGATCAACAATTTATTAGGATTGTTACCAGGTGCAGCTAACGTTACAGGAAATATCGCAGTTACATTTGTTTTAGCATTTATAGCTTTAATTGTAATCAATTTTTCAGGAAATAAAGCTTATTGGGGACATATGTTATGGATGCCAGGAGTTCCAGTTCCAGTAAAGTTAATCTTAGCTCCAATTGAGTTAATCGGGATTGTTACAAAACCATTTGCCTTAATGATTCGTTTATTTGCGAACATTACAGCAGGTCACATCATCATTATGTCGTTAATTTCGTTAATCTTTATTTTCCAAACAGAAGCTATGGCAGGTGGATCTATTCCATTAGCGTTATTTATCTATTGTTTAGAGTTATTAGTAGCGGCATTACAAGCGTTCGTATTCACAATGTTAGTTTCATTATTCATCGGGACAGCAGTAGCAGAACACGATCATCATTAAGAATAGAATATAAAAAAACAATAAAATAATTTTTTAATAATTAAATACAATTATCATGACAGGAAGTATTGCAGCAATCGGAGCAGGTTTAGCAGTTTTAGGAGTTGGTTTAGGTATCGGTAAAATCGGTGGATCAGCTATGGAAGGAATCGCTAGACAACCAGAAGCGGCTTCAAAAATTCAAACAGCTATGATTATCGCAGCAGCCTTAATCGAGGGTGCAGGTTTATTCGGTATCGTAGTTGCGTTATTAGGTAACGGATAATATTTGAATTAAAATTAGCTTCAATAACGGTTGGTTATTGAAGCTAATTCATTAAAAAATTAATTAGTAAAAAATAAAATTTAATACATACACACAATGGATTTAATTACACCTTCAGTTGGTCTTATTTTTTGGACTGCGGTCGTATTTATCATCTTATTAGTATTGTTAAGATCATTAGCGTGGAAACCAATTTTATCTGCAGTTAAAGAAAGAGAACAATCTATCGAGGATGCATTAAACGCAGCTAAAAAAGCGAAAGAAGAGATGGCTTTATTAAACGCTCAAAACGAGAAAATCATGAAAGAAGCTCGTGCTGAACGTGATGCTATCTTGAAAGAAGCGCGTGAAATGAAAGAAAATATCATCAACGAGGCGAAAAATTCTGCAACTGTAGAAGCTAACAAATTAATTGAAAACGCTAAAACAGCTATCCAAAATGAAAAAGCGTCAGCTATGGCTGATATTAAAAATCAAGTAGGACAGTTGTCAATTGAAATTGCTGAAAAAATCTTAACTAAAGAATTGGCAGATAAATCTGCTCAAGAAGCTTTAGTGAACGATGTTATTGATCAAGTTAAATTCAATTAATCATGGCAGGATTCAGAGCAGCACATAGATATGCTAAAGGTTTGATGGAGTTTGCGAATGAAGCAAACCAAACAAACGTAGTGTATGCTGAAATGAATGAAGTAAGCAACATCATCAAATCTAACGATGATTTAAGAATTTTCTTAAATTCTCCAGTGATTGATGCGAAGAAAAAAGAAGTTGCTTTGAACGAGATTTTCAAATCTTTATCAAAAACTTCTCAAACATTCATTTCATTGGTCGTAAGACATGGTAGAGAGAATATCCTGTCTAAAATTGCAGATCAGTTCATAACATTATATGATCAAGCAAATAATATTGTAACCGCAGAAATTACTTCGGCAGTACAATTGGATCAACATACAATTGATAATATTGTAGCAAAAGCAAAACAAACTTTAGCTGCAAATAGTCAAGTAAAAGTAGAGAACAAAGTTGATGCTTCTTTAATTGGAGGTTTCGTATTAAAAATAGGGAACAATCAAGTAGACTCATCTATTAAAACTAAGTTAGCTACACTTAAAAAAGATTTTTCGAAAAACGATTTCATTCCTAAATTTTAAATATTTCACAGATGCCAGAAATAAATCCAGCTGAAGTTTCAGCTATTTTAAAACAACAACTTTCTAGCTTCGATTCAGCAGTTGAATTAGCAGAAGTTGGAACCGTTCTAACTGTTGGGGATGGTATTGCTCGTGTTTACGGGTTAGACAATGCTCAATACGGAGAATTAGTAGAATTCTCAAACGGGTTAGAAGGAATGGTACAAAACCTTGAAGAAGACAACGTAGGTATTGTACTTTTCGGACCTTCAAAAGGTATTAAAGAAGGTGACACAGTAAAACGTACGAACAAAATTGCTTCTATCAATGTTGGTGAAGGAATGTTAGGACGTGTTGTTGATATGTTAGGAAATCCTATCGATGGTAAAGGACCAATCGAAGGACAATTATATGAAATGCCTATCGAGCGTAAAGCTCCAGGAGTTATCTATCGTCAACCAGTAAATGAACCATTACAAACAGGTATCGTTTCTATTGACTCGATGATTCCAATTGGACGTGGACAACGTGAGTTAATCATTGGTGACCGTCAAACAGGTAAAACTTCTGTTGCTTTAGATGCAATCTTAAATCAAAAAGAGTTTTACGATAGAGGTGAAACAGTTTTCTGTATTTATGTTGCAGTAGGACAAAAAGGGTCTACAGTAGCAGGAATTATGAAAACATTACAAGACCACGGTGCAGATAAATATACAGTAGTAGTTGCTGCTAATGCATCTGATCCAGCTCCAATGCAAGTATATGCTCCAATGGCAGGTGCTGCAATCGGAGAGTTTTTCCGTGACTCTGGTCGTCCAGCGTTAATTGTTTATGATGATTTATCTAAACAAGCTGTTGCATACCGTGAGGTGTCTTTATTATTACGTCGCCCACCAGGACGTGAAGCATATCCTGGAGACGTTTTCTACTTACACTCTCGTTTATTAGAGCGTGCTGCAAAAGTAATCAAAGATGATGCAATTGCATCTCAAATGAATGATTTACCAGAATCTATGAAAGGTATCGTAAAAGGTGGTGGTTCTTTAACTGCTTTACCAATTATCGAAACTCAAGCTGGTGACGTTTCTGCATATATCCCAACAAACGTAATTTCGATTACAGATGGACAAATCTTCTTAGAGTCTGATTTATTCAACTCAGGTGTTCGTCCAGCGATCAACGTAGGTATCTCTGTATCTCGTGTTGGTGGTTCTGCACAAACAAAACCAATGAAAAAAGTATCTGGTACATTAAAATTAGACCAAGCACAATACCGTGAGTTAGAAGCTTTCGCGAAATTTGGTTCTGATTTAGATGCAGCTACAATGAATGTAATTGGTAAAGGTGAACGTAACGTTGAGTTGTTAAAACAAGGTGTTAACGCTCCAATTCCAGTAGAAGAACAAGTAGCAGTTATTTATGCGGGTACTAACGGTATGTTGAAAAACGTTCCAGTTAACCAAGTGAAAGAGTGGCAAGCTGATTTTGTTGAGTTAATGCGCAACAAATATGCAGACACTTTAACATCTATCCGTTTAGGTAAATGGACTGATGAAATTATGGATGTATTGAAGAAAGTTATCACAGAAACTACTTCTAAATACTAATAAAATATAAATGAAACTTAGAGGTTTCCGAATCTCTAAGTTCCTTTTAATCCTTCATCTCAAATAGAATTATGCCAAATTTAAAAGATATACGTAACCGTATTACTTCTGTAGGTTCTACAATGCAGATTACAAGTGCTATGAAATTAGTTTCTGCTGCAAAACTAAAACGTGCTACAGATTCTATCGTACAGTTACGTCCTTATGCAGATAAATTACGTGAACTTTTACAAAATGTAAGTTCTACTTTAGAAGCTGAAGTAGGAGGTGCATTAACAGAAGAGCGCGAAGTTAATAAAGTACTTTTAGTCGTTATTAACTCAAATAGAGGTTTATGTGGAGGATACAACTCAAGCATCATCAAAAAAGTAAATGCGTTATTAGCGAACGAATTAGTTGGTAAACACGTAGAGATTTTAGCAATTGGTAAAAAAGCTAATGATACTTTTAGTAAAACACAAACTATCTATAAAAATGCATCAAGCATTTGGGATAATTTAAATTTTGCAGATGTAGCTGAAATTGCAGACGATTTAGTAGAGAAATTTACTGCAGGTAACTTTGATCAAATCAGAATTATCTACAATCAATTTCAAAATGCAGCTGTTCAAATTGTACAAGACGAACAATTTTTACCAGTCGTTTTAGAGAAAACTGAAGAAGAAGCAAACAATTCAGCAGAGTTAGATTATATCTTCAACCCTTCGAAAGAAGAAATTTTAAGAGACTTAATCCCTCAAACGTTGAAAACGCAATTATTCAAAGCCGTATTAGATGCTAACGCTTCTGAGCACGGCGCGCGTATGACTGCAATGCATAAAGCAACAGACAACGCAAGCGAACTACAAAAAGGATTGAAAATTCAATACAACAAAGCTCGTCAAGCTGCTATTACAAACGAGATCTTAGAGATCGTTGGTGGTGCAGAAGCATTGAATGCGTAAAAACAAAGACTTATCTTATTTTAAATAAAGAAAGCAATCTCCAAAAGAGGTTGCTTTTTTTGTTACCTTAAATTAATAAATTTGATACATGAAAAAACTTATACTTCTATTACTAATCATTAACTTTTCTTCTTGTATAGAAAGAAATACAACTGACCCAATTAAAGCTTATACATATTGGAGCGGCGAAAAACCTCCGAAAGAAGTAGAAGTAATTAATGCTAAATATTGGCAATCTTCTCATTTTACATTCGAATATATCATGTATATAGAATTAAAAACTACAAAAGAATGGAGAAAAGAATTTATTAAACAAAATTTATTAGTACTGAATAATAAAGACGAAGAATTATCTGATAAACCAAACTGGTTTAAAGCTTCAAATAAGTTTGAGTTATATTTACTGAATGATAGTTTAAAGTCTAATTCTAAATATTATATCGATACAATTAATAATCACTTATTAATTTATGAAGAACAATTGTAATCAAATATATTTCCTCAAGATATTTCAATAAAAACGTCAAGTGATTTTACCTAAAACCTAAGGAGATTTTAACCAAAATGTCTCGATATTTTATATCAAACAAAAAGTCCTAAGCAATGCTCAGGACTTTTCTATTGTTATAATCGAAACTAAGTTTCTATTTATTTCATTTGAAATAATGGGCGAGAAGACATAAACTCGTTCACACGATCTGCAACTCCATCAATGATTTCTTCGTTATCAATGTTCATTAATACCTCGTCAATCAAGTCAGCAACAGTTTGCATATCTGCTTCAACCAACCCACGAGTTGTTACAGCAGCCGTACCCAAACGAATCCCTGATGTAACGAAAGGAGATTTATCATCGAAAGGAACCATGTTTTTGTTACAAGTGATTTCTGCCAAAACTAAAGCGTTTTCGGCTTGTTTCCCAGAAATACCTTTGTTACGTAAGTCGATCAACATACAGTGATTATCTGTACCTCCAGAAACAATGTCGTATCCTTTTGCAACTAATGCCGCAGCCAATGCTTTTGCATTCTTCACAACTTGTACAATATAGTCCATATAACCGTCAGATAAAGCCTCTTCAAAAGCAACAGCTTTAGACGCGATTACATGCTCCAAAGGACCACCTTGTGTACCAGGGAATACTGCTCCGTTCAAGATTTGAGACATCATTTTCACTTCACCTTTAGGAGTTTTTGCTCCCCAAGGGTTCTCAAAATCTTTTCCCATCATAATAACTCCACCACGAGGACCACGTAAAGTCTTGTGAGTTGTCGTCGTTACGATATGACAATGAGGCATAGGATCGTTTAAGATTCCGCGGGCAATTAACCCAGCAGGATGCGAGATATCAGCCAATAACAAAGCACCAACTTCATCAGCTACCTCACGAAATTTAGCATAATCTATATCTCTTGAGTAAGCAGAAGCACCACAAATTATCATTTGAGGCTTCTCTTTACGAGCAGTTTCTGCCATAGCTTCGTAGTCAATTCTCCCCGTCTCTTTATCTACTCCATAGAAAGAAGTTTGGTAAGTTAACCCAGAAAAATTAACAGGAGAACCGTGTGTTAAGTGACCTCCGTGCGATAAATCGAATCCTAAGATCTTGTCTCCTGGTTTCAAACACGCTAAGTAAACAGCCGCATTCGCCTGAGAACCTGAGTGAGGTTGCACGTTCGCGTACTCTGCATTAAACAACGCTTTCAAACGATCAATTGCAATAGTTTCCACTTCGTCTACAACTTCGCAACCACCGTAGTAGCGCTTTCCAGGATAACCTTCTGCATATTTATTTGTTAAAACAGAACCCATCGCGCGCATTACGTTGTCCGAAACAAAGTTTTCTGACGCGATTAATTCAATTCCGTTTAATTGTCTTTCTTTTTCTTCTTCAATCAAATCGAAGATTACATCTTGTGCCATGTTTTGTTTGTATTTATTATAAGTCAAATATAAGATTTTCGGATAAGATTTAAAATCTTAAAAAGGACCTTTTTGAAAGATTATTTCTTTTCCTATTTTCTTTAAATTTACAACATGATAAATTCTACTTTTTGCATTGGTTTAATGTCTGGAACTTCTTTAGATGGTTTAGATATTTGTTATGTTCGTTTTGATGATGATAACTATTTTGAAATTTTGCAAGCAGAAACTATTAATTATTCATCAGATTGGCGAACAAAACTAGCTGAAGCGTATAAATATTCGGCAATGGATTTATGCCAACTAGATGTAGAGTTTGGTTATTTTCTTGGGGAGCAAGTGAAGGAATTTATTCAAAGAAATGATATTCAACAAGTCGATTTTGTTTCTTCACATGGACAAACAATTTTTCATCAACCACAAAAGTCATTTACTTTACAAATCGGAAATGGAGCTGCAATAGCTTCGCGTTGTCAACAAAAAGTGGTGTGCGATTTTCGTACGCAAGATGTTGTTTTGGGAGGACAAGGAGCGCCTTTGGTTCCAATTGGTGACGAATTGTTATTTAATCAATACGATGCTTGTCTTAATTTGGGTGGTTTTTCTAATATTTCGTTAAATAGAAAAGAAAAACGAATTGCATTTGATATTTGTCCGATCAATATTGTACTGAATCATTACTCAAAACAATTAGGAAAAGAATATGATGAGAATGGAGTTTTTGCTGAACAAGGAAAAGTAAACAATGAATTAGTAGCAGAATTAAATGAACTTGAGTTTTATCAACAATCTTTTCCAAAATCGTTAGGTTATGAATGGGTTGAATCTAAGTTTTTAACAATTGTTGATAAGTACGATATTTCTATCGAAGATAAGCTGAGAAGTTGTGTGGAGCATTTCGTAATTCAAATTAAGAATATCTTTGCTTTATACGATATCAACAATGTGTTGATAACTGGAGGAGGAGTTCGGAATTTATTTTTTATCAATCGTTTACGAAAATTAACGAATGTTGAAATCATTATTCCAAATGATAATTTAATCGATTTTAAAGAAGCTTTAATCTTTGCATTCCTTGGTTATCGTCGTGTTCATAACAAAATAAATTGTTTGGCTTCTGTAACAGGAGCGAGCAGAGATCATTCGTCTGGAGTTATATACAACCTATAAAATCTATGTAGTTAATAGAGTTTAAAATATTTTATTTACATTTGTTCGATAACTAAGAATAAATACGATATGAAATATTCAAAAAATAAAGATGTTATTTTACTTCATGGCTTATTTGGAAGCCTTAGTAATTGGGGAAATGTTATCAAGAATCTTGAAATAAATTACAATGTTTATACACCAACATTTCCTTTATTTTCAACTCATTTCAAAAGAAATTCACTTCAAAATTTAGTTCAATTTCTAGAAAATTATATTGAATCAAATAAAATTGAAAATCCAATACTAATCGGAAATTCTTTGGGCGGGCATGTTGCGTTGCTGTATGCGTTGGCACATCCAAATTTGGTTGATAAATTGATTTTAGCTGGAAGTTCTGGTTTGTATGAAAGCAATTTACAGGCTTCTTTTGTGCGTGTGCGAGATTACGAGTATATCAAAAATAAGGTAGAAGAAGTTTTTGAAACAAAAAATGTTGTTACAAAAGAATTGATTGATGATGTCTTTTCAACTGCCAATACACCTACAAAAGCTTTGTCTATAATTTCGATTGCGCGAGATGCAAAGCGACAAAATTTGAAACATCTTTTACATAAAATTGATCAGCCGGTTTTGTTGGTTTGGGGAAAACAAGATATTGTGACACCGCCAGATGTTGCTGAAGAGTTTTTTGCACATTTACCTAATGCAAAATTAGCTTACATCGATCATTGCGGTCATGTGCCGATGATGGAGCAGCCGTTACTTTTTAATCAATATATCAATCAATTTTTAAGTGCTTAAAAATGAATCATCCCGAGTATTTAGCTTTTGCTTTACCAGCTTTTTTTCTTTTTTTATGGCTTGAATATGTAGTTGTTAAAAAGAAGAAATTAAAGAATATCTATAAATATGAAAGTTCAGTTTCTAATATTTCAATAGGAATTGCAGAACGATTATTGAATCTTTTTATTACGGTAAGTTTTTACAATTTGTATGTTTGGATTTACGAAAATTATAGTCTTTTAGATATTTCAAATGCTTGGTGGATTTGGGTTGTGATGCTTTTAGCGACAGATTTTGTCTGGTATTGGTATCATCGTTTGGGACATGAAGTCAATATTTTTTGGGGAGCCCATATTGTGCATCATCAATCTGAAGAATTTAATTTTACAGTTGCGGCTCGTATCACGACTTTGCAAGCAATTGTTCGCAATGTTTTTTGGTGTATTTTGCCTTTTATTGGTTTTCATCCAAATTTAGTGATGACGATTTTGGTGGTTCATGGCGTGTATTCTTTTTTTACGCATACGCAGATTTTGGAGAAACAAAAATGGCTTGAATATATTTTTATAACACCTTCTCTTCATGGTGTTCATCATGCTTCTGACGAAAAATATTTGGACAAAAATTATGGAGATGTATTTGTTTTTTGGGACAAATTGTTTGGTACTTTTCAGAAAGAAGAAGAAAAACCAAGGTATGGATTGACGCATCCTATCAATAGTTACAGTTTTTTGTGGCAACATTTTCATTATTATTTAGAGTTGTATGAAGCTGCTCGAAGAAAATCCTCCATTAAAGAAAAATTGACAATATATTTTGGAAGTCCAGCGGTAATGGATCAAGAAATAAGACCAATTATTGAAAAGAAATGGATGTCTAAAAATAAAGTGAATAGTTATCATTTCAAATACAAAGGTTATATCAATTTACAATTGATTTTATCGTTTGTAGCGATGAGTATTCTAACATATTACTTTGATCAATTTGATAATTTAACCAAAGGTTTCTTCGTTGCATTTGTTTTGATAACATTAATAAATATTGGTGCACAATTAGAACAAAAAAGATGGGTGCCTTATTTAGAACATATTAGATTTTTAGTGTTTTGTAACTTCTTTATCATTCAATCTCACAATTATTTCTTGCTGATTTTACCTTTTTTATTCGTTTTTATCATCGAAAAGATGTTTAATTTTAGTAATTGGTATCAAAAAAGTATTTTGAAGATTATATAAATGATAATTTAGGTCTTATTGTTTCGTTTAGATTAGGCGGTTAAAAACGAGTTCATTATTTTTACCAAACTAAAAAAAATATAATGATAGTTTCTAAACTTTTTAACCAATTTTTTCATAGCCAAACCTCAGGAGGAATTTTATTGATTTTCTGTACTGCGTTTTCTTTATTATTAGCCAATTCACCAATTGCAGAATTTTATGATGCGATTTGGTTAACAGATATGTTTGGGCATTCTTTTGCACATTGGATTAATGATGGTTTGATGGCTATTTTCTTTTTCTTGATTGGTTTAGAATTAAAACGAGAAGTTTTTGTAGGTGAATTGTCGGATACTAAAAAAGCAATTTTACCTGTTTTTGCAGCTTTGGGAGGAATGTTAATTCCTGCATTTATTTTCTTTTTGACGAATAAAGGAACGGATACCATTCATGGTTTTGGAATTCCGATGGCGACAGATATTGCTTTTGCTGTTGCTATTATAACTATGTTAGGAAAAAGAGTTCCATTATCATTAAAAGTATTTTTAACAGCTTTAGCTGTAATTGACGATTTAGGAGCAATTGTAGTGATTGCATTATTTTATCCAAATCCAGAATTACCTTTAGATTTTACACAATTCGGAATTGCAATTGCCATTTTGTTAGGTCTTTTCGCTTTAAATAAATTAAAAGTAAAATCAATGATTCCTTATATCATTGGGGGGATTGCTGTTTGGTGGTTTATGTTGCATTCGGGTATTCACGCTACAATTGCGGGAGTTTTGGTTGCATTTACAATTCCATTTGATAAGGACGATTCTAAATCACTTTCAGCTAAAATGGAGCATGCTTTACATATTCCAGTAGCATTTATTATTCTACCATTATTTGCTTTAGCAAATACCGCAATTACGATAGATGGTGGAGGATTAGCGCATTTTAGTATTCCTTTAGCTTCGGGTATTTTCTTAGGATTAGTTGTAGGAAAACCAGTCGGAATTACATTATTTACATGGATTGCGGTTAAATTAGGATTGTGTGAATTACCTACAGCAGTAAATTTCAAACGAGTTTTTGGTGTCGGAATTTTAGGAGGAATTGGATTTACAATGTCCATTTTTGTTTCGATGTTGGCCTTCAAAGACCCAAGCTATATAAATGAAGCGAAATTGATGATTTTAGTAGCTTCGTTAACAGCTGCTATTGTTGGATTTATTGTTTTAAAAATATTATTAACTACAAAACAAGATTATTCAGATTAAGAATAGTCAATTCATAAATAATAGAATCGAATTTTTCTTCGGAGAAATTCGATTTTTTTTTGAAGATGATTCCGTAACTTCGTGTAAAATTTTTGAATAAATGAGAACGTATCAAGAAACAATCGATTGGTTGTTTACAAATTTACCAATGTTCCAACGTGTTGGAGCATCAGCAATGAAAGCAGATTTAACAAATATTACAGCTTTATGTGAATATTTAGGAAACCCGCAGAAAAAGTTTAAAACGGTTCATATTGCAGGAACAAATGGTAAAGGAAGTACGTCTCATATGTTGGCTTCTATTTTTCAGGAAGCTGGTTTCAAAACTGGTTTAACGACTTCTCCTCACCTCAAAGATTTCCGTGAACGAATTCGTGTAAATGGTGCAATGGCTGATGAAGAATTTGTGATTGATTTTGTAAATAAACATGAACAAAAAATCATCGATCAAAAGGCATCTTTTTTTGAAATTGCAATTGCAATGGCTTTTGAATATTTTGCACAGCAAAAAGTAGATATCGCAATTATAGAAACTGGTTTGGGTGGACGATTAGATTCGACAAATATTATTTTGCCAGAGCTTTCTGTTATTACGAACATTGGTTTAGACCATACCCAATTTTTGGGTGATACATTGGATAAAATTGCATTTGAAAAAGCTGGTATCATAAAACCAAATACAGCGGTTGTAATTGGAGAAACAACTGCAGAAACAAAACCAGTTTTTGAACAAGTAGCGAAAGATAGAAATGCTGAAATCATTTTTGCAGAAGAAAAACATTTTCAAGATTTGTCTTCAGATTTGAAAGGATCTTATCAAATCAAAAATAAACGTACCGTTTTAACCGCTATTGAACAATTGCAAAAAAAAGGTTGGGCAGTCTCTCCTGAAAATATTACAAATGGCTTATTGAATGTTGTAAAAAATACAAATTTGCGTGGACGTTGGGATATTTTGGGACAACATCCATTAATTGTTGCTGATACAGCGCACAATCCGCACGGTTTAGCAGAAGTTTCGAAACAAATAAATGAACAAGCGTACAATCAATTGCACTTAGTTTTAGGATTTGTGAATGATAAAGATGTTTTATCTATTCTAAATTTCTTTCCTAAAAAAGCAATATACTATTTTTGTCAACCAAATGTTCCGCGTAAATACGATATTGACGAATTGTATAAAATCATTCCAGAAGATATCAAAGACAAACACTTTTTTGATTCTGTAGAAAAAGCATTAATTGCAGCAAAATTGAATTCAAAAGAAAATGATATGATCTACATTGGTGGAAGTACCTTTGTTGTTGCTGAAATTGTATAAAAATACAATATTTATTAAACGTTGCAAAACATAGACTTATCTGATGTTAATTGCTTTAATTTTTATTTTTCCTTATCTTTTGTTGTTTTTTCTGTTATTAACTAGTAAAAAATTGTAAAACAAATTATATTTGTTGTGGTTTAGTTAATAGAATATTTATGAAAAAAGGTTTATTTGCTTTAGCATTTATAGTTTCTGCTGTATTTGCTAAAGCGCAGGTAGGTATTGGTACAGATGATCCAAAAGCTACTTTAGATGTTACTGCTGTTAGTGTAGCTGGTACAAGTGCTTCAGTAGAAGGTGTTTTGATTCCAAGAGTCGACAGAGAAAGAGCTCAGTCCATGAAAAGTGTAGAAAAATCTACAATGATTTATGTTAATAGTACAACAACAGGTTCTCAAACAGGAACAGCTATTCACATCGATAAAGAAGGATTCTATTATTTTGATGGATCTGTTTGGGTTAAGTTATCTTCAGGCAATACTAGCCCAGGCTTCTTTTATATGCCTTCAGTTGTTTTACCTACGGTTGAAACTGATGCAAGAGTTTTGGATACAAACAATTTATCATACTCTTATGATTCAGCCACTTCTACTTATAGTGTGAAAATATATGATTTATTCAGCACACAATTCAATACACCTGTAGCGTCTAGTATTAGTTCTTCAAGCTTGAATCAATTTGTATTAACAAGAGATAAGTATGACTATTTTGTAACTTTTGCAGATAGCTCAGTATTTACAGATATTAAAGTTAGTGCTTTAGGAGAACTAACATATAAAGTAAATCCAAGTGCGATAATAAGAACAGGATCTTTCATGAATATAGTATTGAAAGTTAAGTAATGAATAGCTTAATCATAGCAATGTTGTTTAAATTGAAAAATAGTATAAAATGAGTTTGAATAAATTAAGGTTTTTGCTTTGTGTTCAGTTTTTTATTCTGTGTGTTACATTGTCTGCACAGTTTATTATTGATGAAAGCTTTAAAAATTCTAGTGTTAGTTCTAATGTTATTACAGGTGATAATGCATTACTAACATCAGGTAAAGGTGATGCTACTGGTGACGGTTGGTTGCGATTAACAGCAAGTACTGGTAATCAAAAAGGTTTTGCTTATATAAATGAAACATTTCCTTCTGAACAAGGAGTGACAATAGAATTTGATTACAAAACTTGGGGAGGAAATGGCGCAGATGGATTTACAGTATTCTTATTTGATGGTAATTATGGTCCAACTGGAACTAATATTTTTAAGACAGGGGCTTTTGGAGGAGCTTTAGGATATTCTAAAAGTAACTCTGGAGCTGGTATGACTGGTGGCTATATAGGGATTGGATTTGATGAGTATGGAAACTATGCTTCGACTTCTGAAGGTAAAAATGGAGGAGCAGGTTCTAGTTTATATAAAAATTATGTATCTATAAGAGGAATTGCTCCAGACTATAAATATCTGTTTGGAAAAGCTTATAGTGCAGGGATAGCTTATACTAAAATTGCAACAGTTCGTCCAAGTGATGCAAATTTCTATAGAAGAGTAAAAATAGAGATAACTCCTGAAAAAGGAAGTTATAGAATCAAGACATTTTTAAAAAGTAGTATAACCGGAGCTTTTGTTGAACATTTTTCAACAGTTTCTTCAGAGAAACCTTTTAAAACCTTGAAAGTAGGTTTTGCGGGATCTACAGGAGGTAGCACAAACTACCATGAAATTAGAAATGTAACGGTAAAAACACCTGGAGGGATTAGTGTTAAAAAATCAGCAGATAAAACACATCTAGCTGAAGCTAATGCTTCTAACCCTGATGCAAATAAGATAACATACACTATAGAAGTTAGTAATTTTCAAAGTGCTAAAGTTTCAGATATACAATTTGTAGATATAATTCAAGATGCGAATGGTATTCAATTGAATGCGAATCAGTTTGTTGTAGAGTCTATTTTACTTTCAGGATTTGTAGACACTAGTAATTCTTTGCTGCAGAATAATAATAATAAAATTACAGGAACACTAGGGTTAGAGAAATTTACTGAAGGAAAAGTAACCATTGTTGGACGATATGTAGGCGCTATTAATGGAAGTAGAATCAAGAATGATGTTTCTGTAAATTCTATTCTTTTCGAAGATGATAATTTAGAAAATAATTCAGCATTTGTATTGACAGATATTTTAAAAGCAAATGACGATATTTACAGATGGGGTTCAACAAATTTATTTTTAGGTACAAATGATAAATTAGATGGACTTAATACAGTGTTATTCTTTGATGGAGCAAATAAGAATGCGATAATATCAACTATAGGTACTTGGCCATCAGGAATTACATTAGATACAAAAACAGGACAAGTTAATATTGTTGCAGGAACACAAATGCCTACAAAGCCATTGCAATACCAAATTTGTAATTTGAATGGAACTTGTTCTATAGCAAATGTAATTTTTTATGATAAGGAAAATGATTTATCAATAACAAGTTTAGTAGATAATCAATGTGGATATAATGATAAAAAAAATAATTATACATTAACAATTAAAAACAATTCACCATTTCCTATTATAGCATCTGCAAGTGATAAGGTAAATGTGAAGTTTAATGTAAGTAATGCTGCTGGATACAATAAAATTGAAACATTTGATACAGGATTAGGTGATAATGGTAAGTGGAATATGAGTGAAAGTTATAATGCTAATACTACATATGATTATATATTTACTTTAAAGGATAACACAACTATACCTGCAAATAGTACAATTACTTTACAGTTTACGAAAGATTGGAATCAATTATTGAATTCTACAGAGAATAATATAAATTCACTTAATATTTCTCTAAATTATTTAAACGCGTCTAATACGAATATTGATGGAGATTTATCTAACAACACAAATTTTGTTTCTGTTTTTTGGAGTAATGCTACCCAAGTTCCTAATGTATCAACAAAAAAAGTAAATCAGCATGATAAAATAACTGTTGGTGAAATAGCTGATTTAGGACCAAATACAAACGGATATAAATTTTATTTAGTTGATGGTACGACTGAGATTCCATCGAACTATTTAGTTCCAACAGCAACGAGTCAATCATTCTCTTTTATGTATAAAAGTGCTTGTGATAATAATCAAGTTTTAGTTAAGGTAGATGTAGGTTTCCCAGATCCAGGAAAAATTACTTTAACAAGTGGAGCAGAAGTTAATGAGAAAATAATTTGTTATGGTGGAGAAATAGAGGTTTTAGAGTTGCAAAAAGCGACTTCGCCTCAAACTTCAAGATTTATCTATACATGGGAAATAAGCTTTGACGATGGGGTGACATGGAATAAAAGTGAAGATATAAAAAATGATGATGGAAATGTAGAGGTCGCAGGACAACAATCAATCAAATTAACCAACGTAACACGTAAAACAAAAGTAAGACGAGTTGCTAAAATGAATATGATTTTAGGAGGAAGTGATAATGTTTCTGCAACATCTAATGAAGTCACAATTAATGTTCAAGAAGAGAATGAAATTATTTTACCAGAAGGAGTTAATTCTTTTGCTGTAAAAGAAGGAGATGCGTTTACTTTTCCTACAATTTCTGCAAAACTTCCTTCAACGATTAAAATATTTGATTCTCAAGGACAAGTAGTTGGAAACTCAGTTTCTGGACTTAAGAAAGGAGAATATTCTTTTACAGTAGAAGCAATAACTACATCAGCTGCAGCTAAAGAAGGTTGTGTTAGTTATTCTACAATCCGATTAATGGTATATAATTTAGAAGATTGTAATACAGTAAACAAAAAAATATTTGCAACAAATGCAATTAGTTGGACCTCTGGATTAAGTGGTGTAGCGAATAAAAATAATGCTGTAAATGGTAACCGTGCAGATTATGCTACAATTACAGGAGGAGTTGTTATTTTAGGAATAGGTACTGTTGGTATCGATTTGTATTTTACAAAACCTAATGGAACTTTATATACTCCATCTGAATTAAAAGGTAAAAAAGTTACAGTAAAATTAGGAGAACAATATTCTGGTGTAAAATTAGCTGGTGCTGTAAGTATTGTGGGACGTAAAACAGATGCTGGTGTAACAACTGGTAATTTAGGTTTGCTTAATGCATCTAATGTTGGGAGTTATTCAGCTGTAAAAGGAGGATTGTTAGATTTATTAAAAGGAGATAATGTATTTCATTTTTCTTTTACACCTTCTAGTAAAGGTGTGCCTGTAGATTATAATGGAATACGTATTCAGTTAGGATCTTTATTAGGTGTAGCAGATTTAGCGACAGTTTTTTATGCTTATATAGAAGAAGAGGAAAATATTAATTCTCCAAGTTATACACCTCAAGAGGATATTATTGTTAATCCACCAGCTTCACTTTTATATCCTACAGAGCAAAGAGACGTGGATGGGGTGAAAATAACTGGAATTAATAACAAAAATATTAAACTGAATGAATTTACTAATGATGTAACCTGGGGTAACCGTTCAGAAGTATTAAATGTAGCAAGCGGCTTAGCTTCTGTTGTTCATCCATATTATGCAGTAGATGATAGTTACGATAGTTATACATTGTTCAATGCTACTGCAGGTGTATTAAACAAGCAGTTTCTTCGTACTCATTTGAAACAACCTGCTCGTCCAGGAGATCAAGTTCAAATTACCTTAGCCTATCCTAATATAAATATTTTAAATCTAAGTTTACTACAGTTAGGAAACTTTAAAATTGTTTATTATTTAGGAGATACTAAAGTAGGTGAAGAACGAATGGAAAAATTTAGAATTCTAGACATAGGATTGTTTAATTTTAAAGATAAACGTAGAGCTGTAATTTCAAGACCAATTACGATTCCTTTTGATAGTTTCGAAATAGAACAGTTCAATACTGTAAATGTAAACTTAGGTGACGGGCTACATATTCACGATATCAGAATTGCACCTATGATGTTATTCGAAGGACAAAATGATCCAAAAGAGGTGTCTACAATATGTGCGGCAGAATTATTAGCGATTCAAAGTCCAGATTATTGTACAGATTATGAAATTTCATTTGCGAAAATTTTAGAATTTGGAGAACCATATATTAATGAAGACGGAACTCAATTAGTAGATAGGGAAGGAAATCCTATAAAAACAATTACTAAAGTTGAAGATATTCCTAATTCAACTCTAAGATTTAGTCATTTGAATTCAGGATTAAAATATTATCATATAGATAGATTATATACTGAATTTGAAAAAGAGGAACTTATTTTAGTTAAAGTTCAAACAAAACGTCAAGGTCAAAATTATGGTAATCCACAATATTTAAGAGTAAAACTAAAAAATTGTAATGAGGCGATTGTAAATCCAGTAATAAAATTTGGATCAAAATAATCTAATAGCTTAAAACTATTTTTGATTTTAAGAGAGAGTATATTTAAATATGCTCTCTTTTTTTATAATTTACAACCACAAAGTATCCATTTACTAGATTGAACTTGAGTTTTTGTATGGAAAATTTAGCTATTTGATAAAACTTTCAAAAAATATTTTGCGTTATACCAATCACTTAAGGAAATAATGTAAAATAAATGTAAAGTATGTTTGGAAAAACGAATAATCCAACCGTATATTTGCAATCCCAATACGAAAGACGAGTAGTATTGTAGTTGACATAAGGGCTTATATAGCGACAAAAATTTATTTAAAATAAAATTTGCGAGTTTAGAAATAAGTATTACCTTTGCAACCCGATTCCGAG
>NZ_SRPE01000004.1 GCF_004785645.1 Empedobacter tilapiae
ATAGAGAAGGTTAGTTAATCTTATTTGGATTAAGAAAGTAATACCAGATTGTATAATAATAATGTCAAGATATACTAGGAACTAAAACCTATTTAAAAATATTAGGGTGACTATAGCTGCAGGGCTCACCTCTTCCCATTCCGAACAGAGAAGTTAAGCCTGCCTGCGCCGATGGTACTGTTACTTACGGGAGAGTAGGTCGTCGCCAGTTTTTATTAAAAGCCTCAAGTGAACAACTTGAGGCTTTTTTGTGTTTATACTTTTTTGTACAATGTATTAAGTATTAAGTATTAAGTATTGAACATCTTATAACTCTCAGAACTCAAAACAAGAAGCTTCCTATGAGTCGATAAGAGGCTTCTAATTAGTCAACGAGAAGCTTCTTCTTAATAAAAAAAGGAAGCTTCCTTTATAATTCTCAGAACTTACTTGTTTAGAAGGTTACGGGTATAGATTAGTTCACGGAAGGGCATCGGTGAGTTGTTCAAAGGGCATCGGCGAGTTAACGGATGGGCATCGGTGAGTTCACGGATGGGCATGCGATGATTGTCCGATGAGCTTAGGAGTAAAAGAATGGTTTTTTTGTATTTCTGCTCGAAAGGAATTGAGTGTGTTGGGTAGTTAATTGTGCATTCTTTACAGGTGGAACTTTATAATAAAGTTCATTATAAGATTCAAATTCATAATTATTAAAAGTCTTACGAACTAAATATAATATATAAGTTGCAGAAAGTACCAAAAATAGAAAGGATAGAAATATAAATATTTTTTTCATAATTAATTTTATTAAAATATCCATTGTAGTATCTTTCATAGATACTTTTACATGTGGTATTCAATCAGATTCATTATCATAAATATATGAATTAAAAAGAATTACACATACAAAAAAAGCCCAACCAAAGTTGAGCTTTTAAAATATAGATGAAAGGGTAATAATTTACTCTCCTAAATATGCAACCGTTTTGGCATCGCCGTTTACAGTTACTTTAGTCAAGTTATATTTTGCTAAATTTTTCATTGATTTATCCCATTTTTTACCGCTTAAAGCAGCTTTGGATTTTAATTCATTCAAATCAATGTTTTCGTTAGCTTTTAAAATTTCAATAATTTGAGTTTCTTCTTCTGTCAATTCGTAAGCTGGTGCAGCTTTTTCTGGACGCATTTGAGGGAAGAATAAAACTTCTTGGATAGATGGATTATTTGTTAAGAACATAATCAAACGGTCCATTCCAATTCCTAAACCAGATGTTGGAGGCATTCCATACTCTAATGCACGTAAGAAATCTTGGTCGATAAACATTGCTTCGTCGTCACCTCTATCAGCTAAAGCCATTTGTGCTTCAAAACGCTCACGTTGATCTATTGGATCATTTAACTCAGAATATGCGTTAGCAATTTCTTTTCCACAAACCATTAATTCGAAACGCTCAGTTAATTCTGAATTATCACGGTGTTTTTTAGTCAATGGAGACATTTCTTTTGGATAATCTGTAATGAAAGTTGGTTGAATGTAGTTTCCTTCACATTTTTCACCAAAAATTTCATCGATTAATTTTCCTTTACCCATCGTCTCATCAACCTCGATTCCCATTCCTTTAGCAGCCTCGAATAATTCTGCTTCAGATTTTCCATCGATATCAAATCCTGTGAAATCAATAATTGATTGACGCATTGTTACACGTTTGTAAGGCGCTTTGAAATCAATTTTATGTTCTCCGAAAGTTGCTTCAGAAGTTCCATTAACAGCGATTGCACAATGTTCTAATAATCGCTCTGTGAAATCCATCATCCAGTTGTAATCTTTGTAAGCAACGTAAATTTCCATTGCTGTAAATTCTGGATTATGCGTACGATCCATTCCTTCGTTACGGAAGTTTTTAGAAAATTCGTAAACACCATCAAAACCACCAACGATTAATCTTTTTAAATATAATTCGTTCGCTATTCTTAAATATAATGGAATATCTAATGCATTATGATGCGTAATAAACGGACGAGCTGCTGCACCTCCAGGAATCGATTGTAAAACTGGAGTTTCGACTTCCATGTATCCACGATCGTTGAAGAAGTTACGCATTGCGCTGAATAAGCGTGTACGTTTTAAGAAAATTTCTTTTACTTGAGGATTTACAACCAAATCTACATAACGCATACGGTAACGTAATTCAGGATCTGTAAAAGCGTCAAAAACATTTCCTTCGTCGTCTGTTTTTACAATTGGTAATGGGCGTAAAGTTTTTGATAACAAGGTTAATTTTGTTACGTGAACAGAAATTTCGCCAACTTTAGTTTTGAATTCATATCCTTCAATTCCAATAAAATCTCCGATATCCATCAATTTTTTGAAAATTGTATTGTACTCAATTCCTTCTTCAGAAGAAGAAATATCATCTCTTGAGATATAAACCTGTATACGACCTTCGCTATCTTGTAGCTCAGCGAAAGAAGCTTTTCCCATTACACGAACACTCATCAATCGTCCGGCAAGCTTGACAACCTTTCCTTCTTCGTACTTTTCCTTAATTTCTTTAGAATTAGAAGTTACCACGAATTCTTCGGCAGGGTAAGGCTCAACGCCTAAGTCTCTTAATTGTTGTAGTTTTTCTCTACGAATAATTTCTTGTTCAGACAATTGCATAGTGAATATAATTTATATAAAATGAAAGCAAAATTATGAAAAATAATCTTGATTAACGAAGTTTTTATAATTTAAAAAAGTAAGAAATATCAGTATTGATGCGAGTTTTAGTCTACTAACTCAAAACGACGCTCTAATGTGTAATCAGTATCTTGAAATTTAACCTTTTTTGTTTCGATACTATAAGAAATCCAACCGTTATCCTTGATACGCGAAGTCGTTTTGACGTAATATTTTATATCGTCTTTCAATCTTTTTTCAGAAGGTTGTTCAGTACCCAATTTTGTTGCTAATTCTTTTAAATATGTGTACCAAGAATTGGCTAACCAATCTTTATCCGCTTCCTGAAAACTTGACATAATGTAATTTGTTTGCGAAATTCCAATCTCATTTAACTTCAATTCTGTTGTAGCAGGAGTAGGAGAAGTGCTGAACAAATTGTCCATATATGATTGATAAACAAATGGTGCATTTTCTAATGTAAAATTACTTTTTCCGTAAAAATGATGATATTGACGAATATCTTTATCAAATAATTTGACAATATTTTCTTCCGTAGAATATTGTTGAAGATTCTTTTTGATCAATGCAATTGCAGTAGGATTATCTAAGTATTTATTTTCTAAATCTTCTGAAGATAAAATAAGCTGTTTTATTGTTTTATCTAAATCTGTATAACTCAAAAATCTTCCATCTTGATCAACTTTAAAAGAAATAGAAACATTGTTAACTAAAGAAAAAGGATTATTTAAAAATGATTTTGAATTAAATTGAACATTTCTAAAACTCCACTTTACAATGGTTTCATTTTGATAAATATTTTCAACCTGAATAATAATGTTATATGTATATTGTTCTTGATGCGAAATCGTATCATCTTCCAATTTCACCTCACTTGTTGTTACATTATATCGTTTTTCGTTTCCAATATTCCAATATGTTTTAGGGAAAATAATCGTTTCTTGTGGCGCATTAAAAATGGTATCATTTTTAACGACTGGCGAAATTGTATCTTGAATAGGATCTTGAGCGAATATTTTTATTGAAAAAAATAGAAAAAGCAGATAATATGTAAAGTTAATTTTCATTTAAATACGATCAATCTTAGTCAAAATTAAACCAAATTATTCTAAAAAGGTCTTTATATCACTAAAAAATAAAATTTTAATCATTTAATAGTTTTATACTTAGATGATTGACTGTTTTTTTAGCACCAATGTTTAAACTAAACATATATTCTGACTTTAATAAGATAGAATTTAAATTATATGTATTTTCATATTTCACTTTTAATTCTACTGTTTCCGAATATTTTTTGATTTCTCTTTTTACTTGTTCTTGCGACAAATTCAATTTTGCATCATTCAGCATATAATACGCCATTTCTTCCCATAATTTCTCAAAATCATCTTTACTTAAATTTTGATCAGAAGCAATAGTATAAGTACCTTTTTCTTTGTCAATATTTTTTAAATAAGTATTTGTTGTAGAAGAGATAGGAAATCCAAAAATATTTTCTTGAACAGATTTTCCTTGATAATTTTCTCCTAATCGAAAATATTGTCCATTAAAATAATTAAAGACATGTATTTCTTGTTCAAAAACATATGGAACATAGGTCTTAGATTTCACCATTTCTTCGATATACGCAATATTTGCTTTATAATCATCCGATTTTTTGCGCTGTTTGCCGAGTTTATCGGTTATTTTAAGCAATTTTTCTTCAATCTGAGGAACATTTAATAATTCCAAAAATTCTCCAGAAGTATTTGTTGTGAATTGGTATTCAATTCCTTCTGAATTATTAATAAAGTCACGATAAAATTCATCAGGATCATTAGATTGATTTTTACCGTTAACAAAAGTATACTTATTAGCAAAATCATTCTTATCAACCAGTTCCATAGATTTATTGGATAGATTGATAACTTTAGAAATTGTATCATTTACAGAAATCGAAAAGTTACGATCTGTAAATGAATAATTATATATTTTATTTAATTCTAAATTTGGTTTTACCTGAACAGATTTTTCTTCGAAATTTACCTGCGCAAAAATAGCAGGAGAATATAGTAAAATCAACGTAAATAGGGTTGTTTTCATTCTCGTAAATAGTTGTACAAATATAGAATGATTATTGAATATCCGCGTTATTTATTGAACGAATCATTGTATCAATTGGCTTAGTTTCTGAAATTTCTTTTTCCATTAGAGTTCCACCTATTTCCTTGAGCTTTTTAACCTGAGGAATAAAGCGATTTTCCAGAGAACCAATAGCTTTGTTATAACTCTGAGTTGCTTGATTAAGATTATGTCCAACAGTTGCTAAATGCTGTATTAAAACATTTACACGATTATATAATTCTATTCCAGCATCACGCATTTGATAAATATTTTCAGCAACATTTAATTGTTGCCAACTAAAAGCAATTGTACGAAGCATCGTAATTAAAGTAGTTGGTGTTGCAATAATTATTCTATTGTTTAATGCATCTTCTATCAAAGTTCGCTCCAATTCTAACGCTGCACCAAAAGAACTTTCAATTTGTAAATACATTACTACATAATCTGGTGTTTCTGAGTATTGATTCCAATAAGCTTTTGAGCTTAAATTTTTAAGATGTTCTCGTACTGCTTTTGCGTGTAATTGTAAATGTTGTTTTCTCAAATTTTCATCTTCTGTTTCGAAAGCTAGCATATATTGGTTTAAAGGAACTTTAGAATCAACAATAACTTTTCTATTTCCAGGAAGATTAACGATTAAATCTGGACGAAGCAAACCATTTTCAGATTGAACAGAAGTTTGCTCTTCAAAATCACAAAAAGACGACATTCCAGCAAATTCAACTACTCTACGTAAACCAATTTCTCCGTATTTTCCTCTTGTATGTGAAGTTTTAAGTGCAGAAACTAATGTATTAGTTTCTTTTTGTAATTTATCGGTTGTTCCACGCATAGAATCTAAAAAAACTTTAATTTCTGAATAAGCTCCTTCACGAGCTTTTTCTATTTCATTAATTTTTCCATCAAATTTATTTAAGCTTTCATTCAATGGTTTGATTAACGAATCGATGGCTTGTTGACGTTTTTCTAAATCATTTTTAGAATCGGAAAAATGTTTATCTAAAGTTGTTTTTGCTAAATCAAGAAATTGTTCATTATTACTTCTCAAAACTTGCGCAGAAAGTGCTTCAAACTGCTCTTTTAATCGTTCATTTGTTTCTAGCATAAACGATTTTTGTTCTTCAACAGCTTTTATTGTTTCTTGATGACGAACACTTAATTCTGTATTTTTTTCGCGCTCTTTTTGCCATTGATCCAAATTGAAATTAGCATCATCTTTTATTTCGATAAACTCATTTTTTAGTGAATCATATTGTTTTTGAAGTTCTTGGTATTTAATTTCATTTCCGATAATTGCTGAATTAGCTTTTGATTTTGAATATAAAAAACTGATAAGAGCTCCAATTATAAAAAAAAGGATTGCTGTCAGAATAATTGTGCTGTTCATAATCTTAAAATTTAAACAAAGGAACAATTTTATACGACATGAAGTGTCGTTAGTGAATATTATTTAAATAAAAAAAGGATTTACTTTTAATAAATCCTTTTTATGTTATTTGATAGAATCTTGAGATTCATTTCTTAAGTTATCTTTTGTTTCGAAGATAGAATTCTTGATAATTTGAGAACTATCATTCAAAATTGGTAAAATCTGACTTTTTTCTTTTGTGTCTTTAAAACCTAATTCTAAAACTGGATCGATATAATATAAAATACTTGAGGTTAATAGCAAAGAAATTATTAATCCCAAAGCTGCACCTCCAAATCGATTGATGATTCCTAAACCAACAGCTTCTACTGTTTTTTGTGTTAAACTTGAAGCTAATTTAATAGTAAAAAAAGCAATTCCAAATGTAATAACCAATGCAACTAATGAAGTTAAACTATCTGCAACAATATTGTAAGAATCGACATAAACTTCAATAAGTTGATAGAATTTAAAACTTAACCAAATTGCGACAAAAAAACCGACTAAACCAATTAATTGAGAAATAAAACCTTTGAAAAATCCATTAATAAAACCAAAAGCTAATGCAATTAAAATCAGAATATCAAGTTGATTAAAATCTGTCATTAAGCGTTTTGTAATTGATGTTTTTCTGCTATTTTTTTCAAAGTATCAACTAAGATATTAATATCTTCTTTTGTTGTTTCATATGAAAAAGAAACACGTAAAGGAGTCATTTGATTAATTTCTTCTTCTGTGTATAATGTTTGCATTACTAATGAAACTTTTGCCGCACCTGAACTACATGCACTTCCTTGAGAAACAGCAATTCCAGCCAATTCTAATTCGAAACCAATTAATGTATCGTGAAAAGGTAATTTGATGCTTAACAAAGCATATAAACTTTTGTTTAAATCTTCTGATAATCCATTGAAAGAAACGCCAGGAATAGCTTCTTTTAATTGGTCAATTGTATATTGTTTAATTTCTTTGATATGATTAACATGAGTGTTTAATTCGTCTAATGCTAAATCTAGTGATTTCGAAAGACCTACAATCCCATATACATTTTCAGTTCCAGAACGTAAACCTCTTTCTTGTCCACCTCCTGCGATTAAAGCTTTGATATGTGATGCTTTTTTAGCATATAAGAATCCTGCACCTTTTGGTCCGTGAATTTTGTGTGCTGAGCAAGAAGCGAAATCCATTCCTAAATCTTGAAAATCTAAATCATAATGTCCAACTGTTTGTACAGTATCAGTATGAAATAAAGCATTATTTTCTTGACAGATTTTAGAAATGTATTTAACATCTGTTAAATTTCCAATTTCGTTGTTTGCATGCATTAAAGAAACTAAAGTCTTTTTAGATTGATCTTTTAATAAATCTTCTAATTGAGTATAATCAATATCTCCATTTTTTTGAACATTTAAACGGATCACTTCAACTTTTCCGCGATGTTCTAAATCTTTAATACTTTCTTGAACACATTTATGTTCCATATCTGTTGTAATGATACGTGTAACATCAAGATCATTTACACAAGAGCGGATAATTGTATTATTAGATTCAGTTCCACAAGAAGTGAAGTAAATTTCAGCAGGAGAAACGTTTAATCGTTGAGCAATATTTTTTCTTGACATCTCAATCAATGCCTTGGCTTCCCTACCAAATACATGTGTAGAAGATGGATTACCAAAAACATTTTTCATCACATTAGCCATTTCGTCAACTACTTCTGGACGAATAGCTGTTGTTGCTGCGTTGTCTAAATATACTCTTTGCATTATCGATTATTTTACTGTATTATTGTTTACATTAGGGTTTTGAACAACAAATTTAAGTAAAATGTAATGATTGGAAAAGTAAATTGTTATTTAAAACGCATTAAATCTGAAGATAAAAATCTCCATTCAGGAGTTAGTATTACACCTTCTTTAGCAATGTACCAAGGAGAAATTAAGTCGTTGCTAGGATTAGTAATGATTTGAATGTCTTGACTTGGATAATAACTTTGTGCTAAAATATAGATTTTATTTCCCATTTCATCTTGAGCAAGATCCATTACAATAACAGCATGACTTTTGATATTTCCTTTCTGGAAAAAAACATCTCCAATTTGTAATTCTTTGAATTGAATTGGTTTTAAAAGTTCAGAGATTGTGGTAGAGTTTGTGTTTTCGAGATAATATTGAGAATATTCCAAGTATTTTGAATAAGAATTATCACCTTTCACGTATTTTGTATATGGAGTTGGTTTGGATGAAATTTTAGCCAATTTATCCATTTCATTATATTTTTTTGAACGATAAAAATATTCTAAACGTAAACTCATAATTGCATTAGCGTTAAATTGAACATTTTTTTTCGGTTGTTCTAAATCTAATACTCCAATATAAATATTAGGGTTTGGTTTTCTTTGTCCATCAAATGTATAAACAGGCGTACTATTATTTTTGAGAGAAATATTGTTTAACCATTTTCCAAAATCGTTATAGTTCTGATTTCTATTAAAATTTGGGGGAGTATCAAATTTTTTAAAAATCTTTAACTCACGGGGATGAACAAGATTATATTCTTCGTTCTCTATTAATTCATTGTTACTAGAAGATTTAAGAATATGAGTATTACAAGAGGTAAGAAAAGAAAATAATATTAAAAATGTAAAACTTGAAAATTTCATTGAAACTAAAAAAAACTTGCTATTCTTTGGTTAAGAGTTGAATTTGATCTCTCAACTCAGCTGCTTTTATAAAATCTAAATTTTTTGCAGCTTTTTCCATTTCCTTCTGCAATTTTTGTACCAATTTTTCTTTATCTTCTGTAGAATAATTTTCGTTAATTTCTGCTGCTTGTTGAATTAAATGTTTTTGTTCGTATGGGTTTTCTTCAAATTCTGCTGCGGCTAAACTTAATTTAGTAATTTTTTTGTTTAATGCTTGTGGTACTTTATTGTGATCTTTATTGTATTTCATCTGAATTTCACGACGACGATTCGTTTCATCAATCGTTAATTGCATACTATCTGTAATTCTATCCGCATACATAATTGCTAATCCATTGATGTTTCTAGCTGCACGGCCAACTGTTTGTGTTAACGAACGATGACTTCTCAAGAAACCTTCTTTATCGGCATCTAAAATTGCAACTAAAGAAACTTCTGGTAGATCTAAACCTTCTCTCAAAAGATTAACTCCAACCAAAACATCAAATAAGCCAGCACGTAAATCAGCCATAATCTGAACACGTTCTAATGTGTCGACATCGGAGTGAATGTATCGACAACGAACACCATATTTTGTTAGGTATTTTGTTAACTCTTCTGCCATTCGTTTGGTTAAAGTTGTGACTAAAACACGTTCGTCTAATTCAACTCGCTTATTGATTTCCTCCATCAAATCATCGACCTGATTTTGTGTAGGACGAATTTCAATAATTGGATCTAATAATCCTGTTGGACGAATGACTTGCTCTACAACAATTCCTTCCGATTTTTCTAATTCATAATTCGCAGGCGTTGCCGAAACATAAATCACTTGATTTTGCAAAGCTTCAAATTCTTCGAATTTTAACGGACGATTGTCCATTGCGGCAGGAAGCCTAAAACCATATTCTACTAAATTTTCTTTACGCGAGCGGTCTCCTCCATACATTGCATGAACTTGCGAAACTGTAACGTGCGATTCATCAATCACCATTAAATAATCTTCGGGGAAATAATCTAACAAACAGAACGGACGAGTTCCTGGATCGCGACCATCTAAATATCTCGAATAATTCTCAATTCCAGAACAATATCCCAATTCTTTAATCATTTCCAGATCGAATTCAGTACGTTCTTGCAAACGTTTTGCTTCGAGATGTTTTCCTATTTCATGATAATATTCAACTTGCTTACCTAAATCAATCTGAATATCAGCAATTGCGCCATTCAAAGTGTCTTTAGAAGTTACAAAAAGATTAGCAGGATAAATATTAATTTTATCTAATTTAGTTGAAGTTTTACCTGTTTCAACATTAAAAACAGAGATTTCTTCGATTTCATCACCAAAGAAATTAATTCTGATTCCATCATCCGCATAAGCAGGAAAAATATCTAATGTATCACCTTTAATTCTGAAATTTCCACGTTGAAAATCACCTTCTGTTCTTGAGTATAAAGCCTGAACTAATTTATGTAAAAAAGCCGTGCGAGAAATAATTTGCTCAGTTTCAATCTGAATCACATTTTTATGAAATTCTGTAGGATTTCCGATACCATATAAACACGAAACCGAAGCTACAACCAAAATATCGCGTCGGCCAGAAAGTAGGGAAGAAGTTGTACTTAAACGCAGTTTTTCAATTTCTTCATTTATTGATAAATCTTTCTCGATATATGTTCCTGATGAAGGAATATAAGCTTCTGGTTGATAATAATCGTAGTAAGAAACGAAATACTCGACCGCATTATTCGGAAAAAATTCTTTGAATTCCATATACAACTGAGCCGCCAAGGTTTTGTTATGAGCCAAAACCAAGGTTGGACGTTGAACATCTTGTACAACATTAGCAATTGTAAATGTTTTACCAGAACCTGTAACACCTAAAAGTGTTTGATAGCGATCATTGTTTAGAATGCCATTTGATAATTCTTCAATAGCTTTTGGTTGATCACCAGTTGGTTTGAATTCAGAATTTAATTGAAACTGCATTCTACAAATTTACAAATTATTCAGATAAAAAAGATTGTTATGAATTGTGATTTAAAATAGAAGTTTTTAAAAAATAAAAAGGCGACTTTAAGTCACCTTTTCATCAAAACCACAAAAAAATGAGAAAACTGTTTACTTAGTAAACAAACTTCCTTCCATTATTACAAGCTATTGCCCGCTATAACCATTGCAAATATATGTCGGTTTTCTGTGCGTGCACAATAATTTGTAATACTTTGTTTTATTGGTGTCGATAAAAGATATTTATAATAGTGTTAAAACGCCTGAATATAATGTTTTCTTGAATTTGAATAAATTTTATAGTGTCAATTTTACACTAGCGAATTTTCGCTAAATTCCATAATTTATCTAATTCGGCAATGGTTAAATCTGCTATATTTTGATTCTTTTCTTTAGCGATTTCTTCTAATTTTTGAAAACGAGTGATAAATTTTTTGTTCGATCGTTCTAAAGCATCTTCAGAATTGATACCATTAAATCGTCCATAATTAATCAAAGAAAATAAAATATCACCAAATTCCATCTCTTTATCTGTTGGATTTTGTTCTTCTTTGAATTCATAAATTTCTTCAATAATTTTATCAAAAACTTGATCAGAATTTTCAAACTCAAATCCAACACCTTTTACTTTGTCTTGAATTCGGTAAGCTTTTATCATTGCTGGGAGAGAAGTAGGAACGCCAGAAAGTACAGATTTGTTACCTTCTTTTAGCTTGATTTGTTCCCAATTTTGAAGCACTTCTTCTTCTGTATTTGCTTCTACATCGCCGTAAATATGTGGATGACGATGAATTAATTTGTTACAAATACCATTTAAAACATCAGCAACATCGAAGTTGTTTTGTTCTGATGCAATTTTAGAATAAAAAACTAGGTGAAGAAAAACATCACCTAGTTCTTTTTTTATTTCATCTGAATCTTTTTCGATGATAGCATCCGAAAGTTCATAAATTTCTTCTATAGATAACGTACGCAACGTTTCCATTGTTTGTTTACGATCCCACGGACATTTTTCACGCAATTCATCCATTATATCCAACAATCTTTCGAAAGCTTTTAATTGATCTTTACGTGTATTCATCTCTAATTTAATTATTCAGCGTCTTTATCTTTTTTTGCTGTAGTTTTTTTAGCAGCAGTTTTTTTAGCAGGTTTTTCTTCAGCATCTTTTTTGTCAGCAGCCTTTTTAGCAGGAGCTTTCTTTTTTGGTTTTTCTTCCACAGCAACCTCTTCTGTAGCTGTTTCAACTTCAACTGGAGTTTCTTGTGCTTGTTGAGCAGCTAATGCAGCTTCTACTGCAGCTAAGTCGATGTTTAATAATCCGTTTTTATGTAAGATATTATACCATTGGAATAATTTTTTTAAATCAGAATCATAAACTCTTGAATCGTCATATTCTGGTAAAACTTCTTCCATATATTTACGCAATTCTGCTCCAGAAGATTTGTGATCGATTGTTTCACCTCCATTTTCTTTTTTATAAATTCTGAAGAAAACTTCTGCTAAAGGATATTCTTGTGAAACACCGTAAATCGCAACGTTGTCTAATAAACTAACATTATAGTTAGATGCGATTGAGATTTTTTTACCTTTTTCTAAATCTTCAACAACGAAACCACCTCTTGTTTGAGAAATTAAACGGTATAATCCTGGTTTTCCTGAAATTGCGATAACTCTTGATAAATCCATATTCTATTATGTTTAAGGGTCTATGAAGGGAATTTCATTTTGTAACTCGTGTTTACTTTCCCTTTTGTTATATTTTTTAATTTATTACTTATTAATTTCTTTTTAAAGCTCGAAATATAGTCAATAAAAAGCTTTCCTTCCAAATGATCGTATTCGTGTTGAATAACTCGAGCGCGAATATCCGAAAAAGTTTCGGTATGTTTGACCCAATTTTCATCAAAAAATTCTAAAGTAACCGATTCTGGACGTGTTACATCTTCGTGAATGTGAGGAATACTTAAGCATCCTTCAGTAAAAGCCCATTCATCTCCTTCAGAGCTATTGATTTTTTTTGGGTTGATGAAAACACGTTTGAAATCTTTCAATTCATCTTTTACATCATCATAATCTTCATCTTCTTCGAAAGGTGAGCAATCAACAACAAATAAACGTATATCTTTCCCGATCTGTGGTGCAGCAATACCAACTCCATTAGAGTCGTACATTGTATCAAACATATTCTCGATCAGTTCTTGTAAATTTTTATAATCTTGATCTATTTCTTGTGAAACTTTACGCAAGACAGGGTCTCCGTAAGCTACAACTGGTAATACCATTTCTGATCTTTTTTTATTAATTTAACGGCAAAGATACAATTTGTTATAGTTTATGTGATAAAAATGATTGTAAAATTATTACAGCACTCACTTTATCAACCATACCTTTTTCTTGACGTTTTTTCTTTTTTATCCCTCCAACAAACATTGCTTGTGAAGCCATTTTAGAAGTAAACATCTCATTTTCACGATGAACTTTAATCAACGGAAATTGTTCAGAAAATTTTTTCAAAAAAGGTTGAATTTTATTTTCAATCTCATTTAATTCTCCCGAAAAACGAACGGATAGTCCAACTACAAGGTCAGAAACGTTTTCTTTCTCGATATATTGTTTCAAGAAATCCATCAATTTTGATGTATCAATAGTATCCAATGGCGAAGCTATAATTTGTAATTCATCGGTTACGGCAACGCCTGTTCTTTTTCCTCCGTAATCTAACGCTAATATTCGTGACATTTGGCAAATTTAAAAAAACGATTCAATAATAAATAATCTCTATGAAATCCCTTGATTATAATTTTTATATTTGTGGCTATTATTAATAAAGATGGAGAATTTAAAACAAATCATAGAAAATGCTTGGGACAATAGAGAATTGTTACAAGAAGAGGCTACACAAGCAGCAATTCGCGAAGTAATTGAATTAATTGATAATGGGCAATTACGTTGTGCAGAACCAGTTGGTGAAGATTGGCAAGTAAATGAATGGGTGAAAAAAGCTGTTGTAATGTATTTCCCAATTCAGAAAATGGAAACTTTAGAAGCTGGAATTTTTGAATACCATGACAAAATGGAATTGAAACGTAATTATGCTGAAAAAGGAATTCGTGTCGTTCCGAATGCTGTAGCTCGTTATGGTGCGTATATTTCTTCAGGAGTTATTTTAATGCCTTCTTATGTAAATATTGGAGCTTATGTGGACGAAGGAACAATGGTTGATACTTGGGCTACTGTAGGTTCTTGTGCACAAATTGGAAAAAATGTTCACTTATCTGGTGGTGTAGGAATTGGTGGAGTTTTAGAGCCATTGCAAGCTGCTCCAGTAATTATCGAAGATAATGCATTTATCGGATCTCGTTGTATCGTTGTAGAAGGAGTTCGCGTAGGAAAAGAAGCAGTTTTAGGAGCAAATGTTGTGTTAACAGCATCAACTAAAATTATTGATGTAACAGGGAATGAACCAGTTGAAATTAAAGGATATGTTCCTGCTCGTTCAGTAGTTATCCCAGGTTCTTATACGAAAAAATTTGCTGCAGGTGAATATCAAGTTCCTTGTGCATTAATTATCGGAATTCGTAAAGAATCTACAGATAAAAAAACATCATTAAACGATGCATTACGCGAGCATAATGTAGCGGTTTAATTCAAGGAAATAATATATAATTATTTAGAACGATTTCTTTTTAAATTAAGAAATCGTTTTTTTTATGTTATATTTTGGTTAAGTTTTTATATTATCAGATTTTTGCCAACTATTTGGCAGAAAATCATGAATAAATCAAAAACATTACGTACAGTATTTATCCAACGTTTTATATTCGTTTTGGCTATTTATCAAATTGTTAGGATTGGATTTTACTTTTACAACCAATCCTTTTTTCCTGAAATAAATGCTCAAGTTTTTGTTGGCGGACTCTTGTTCGATCTTTCCGTTTTAGGATATATCAATATTCTTTTTGCTATTTTTCATTTGCTTCCTAGTAAATTTCAACAAAATAAAACCTATCAAAATTTCTTATTTTACAGTTTTTTTATTGTAAACGGAATTTTTATTTGTCTGAATTTTGTCGATTTTGAATATTTCCGATTCGTAGGAAGAAGAAGTTCTTTTTCGATGATTACGGCGGAAGGAATGTCAAACGAAATTGGAGGATTAATTGTTTCGTATTTTGTTGATTATTGGATGATTCCTGTTTTTGTCGCTTTAACTTTCACTTTATTTTGGCTTGGTTTAAAGCAAATAAAATATCGAAACGTTAAAACATCTTCAAATTTCATTTCAACCGCGAGTTTATTATTCATGGTAATTTTACTTTTTACAGCTGGAAGAGGAATCGATAGAAAACCTTTAAGCATTGTCGATGCTTCTAAATTTGGACCAATCGGAACTTCGGCTTTGGTTTTAAATACTCCGTTTACCGTTCTTAAAACCTTGAGTAAAAAAGAAAGCCTAAAAGAAGTAAACTATTTTAGCGAAGAAGAAGCGAATACTATTTTTAATCCAATTCAATCTTTTTCGTACGAAAATTCAAATAAAAAGAATGTTGTTTTATTGATTTTAGAAAGTTTTGGAAGAGAAAATATTCAACGCGGACAAACTCCTTTTTTAGATTCGTTGATTCAAAAAAGTTATTTTTTCGAAAATGGATTTGCGAACGGAAAATTATCTATCGATGCAGTTCCTTCAACTATTTCAAGTGTTCCAAGTTTAATGAACAAAAGCTTTATTTCGTCGAGTTATGCTGTGAATAATGTTTATGGATTACCGAAAATATTGAAAGATAACGGATATAATACTTCTTTTTTTCACGGGGCTTTTAATGGAAGTCAAAATTTTGATCAATATGCAAGTGTTGCCGGATTTGATCATTATTACGGAAAAAACGAATATAAAGGATCTGAATCGTTCGATGGAAAATGGGGCGTTTTTGATGAAGACTTTTTACAATTTTTCGCTAAAGAATTAACGACTTTTAAACAACCTTTTTTCACAACCTTATTCACGATTTCGTCGCACGCACCTTTCACAATTCCTAAAAAATATAAAGGAAAGTTTCCAAAAGGAACAACCGAAATTCACGAATCAATTGCATATACAGATTCTGCTTTAAAGAAATTCTTTGAATCTGCAGAAAAAATGCCTTGGTTCAACAACACCATTTTTGTCATTACAGCAGATCACACTTCATCTACAGGCGAAGAATCAGAATACAAAAACAATGTAGGGAAATTCAGAATTCCGATTTTGTTTTATGTTCCAAACGATGCTTCTATGGTAAAAATAGACGAAAATAACTTTCAACAAATCGATATTTTGCCAAGTTTGGTCGACTATCTTCAATTAAATACTAAACTAATTTCGTACGGAAAGTCGTATAAATCTGAACAAGATTTTGTTGTGAATTATCTAGATAATATTTACAATTTAGAAATGGGAGATTATTATTTAGCTTTCGATGGAACAAAATCATTAGGACTTTATAATTGGAAAAAAGATACGCTTTTAAAAGATAATCTAATCAAAAAAGAACCTGAAACGAAAGAAAAAATGGAACGTTTCATAAAAGCATACATTCAATCTTTTAATCACAGAGTTTTGAAAAATCAGCTGACGATTCAGTAAAATTTTGATATTTATTGAGCCATAAAGACTTTAATGCTTGTCATTTTAAAATTTATTCGTGAAAATTAATATGATAAACATCGCTTTTATTTCGATTTATTTTTCGGTATTCAAATCCTCCGGCTTGCGGAATAATTTCGACCAAATCAAATGATTGACAACTTTTTGGTAAACCATTGAAAATTAAAGTAAAATTAAGAGAAGAACCTTCTTCAATATACGTCCAATTTGGATACATTGTAATTCCATCTGCAAAAACCAATTGACAACGTTTTCCTGATTGATTATCAATAATAAAAGTAGAAGGCCAAATACGTGCAGCATTTGCATATTCATCTGCCGTCATACAACAATGTATAATAACCTGATTTTCTTCTTCAATATTTGTTAAGAGTTCAAAATCAATAAAAATCTTTTTTTCAAGAATAGTTGCACTCATTATTTTGCAATTTTTTTGATGTACAATTCTTCTACTTTTGCACGTGCCCAATCTGTTTTTCGAAGAAATTTCAACGATGATTTCAAACTTGGATTATCATTAAAACATCTGATGTTAATTTGATTTCCCAAACCTTCCCAACCGCCATAATAAATCACTAATTCTTCGATAATATCGTCTAAACGTTTTCCGTGTAATGGATTATTTTTTTGACTTTCCATTTTGCAAATTTACGAAAATGTTTTTGGTGAATTTAGAATAGTTCAACCTTTCTAAAATTCATATTTCTCTTCCAATTGTTCTGCTAAATGTAAAATATCATCCACTCGCGCCAATTTCTCAATCCAATTGGTTGGAATTGTTTCTATATCGTAATAAATACCTGCAATACCGCCAGCAATGCAAGCAATTGTATCGGTGTCATGACCTAAATTAACAGCTTTCAATACGCAATCTTTATATGAATTTGTATTCAACAAACACCAAATAGAAGCTTCTAAACTATCAATTACATAACCAGTTGATTTAATTTCATCTTCTTTTAAATCAATTAGTTTTCCGTTTAAAATTCGTTCGAAATATTGAAATTCATTTTTATAAATTTCATTTTCTTCTAAGAATAATTTTAACCAAAAATTTGTATTCAGATAAGCTTCTTCTAAATTTTCAGAATCCAAAACATTCAACGCAAATTCAATATAATAAATACACGCCAAAACAGAACGATTGTGCGCATGCGTGATAGAAGAAACTTCTTTGACGATTTCGCAACGTTCATCAATCGATAAATCTTTCGTGAAAATTGCTAAAGGAAGAATACGCATTAACGATCCATTTCCATTATCCGATTCAGCTGTAGAACCAGCTTCGGTTGGATTTTTTACAACTCGTAAACGATTTATTGCTTTTCGTGTAGAAATTCCCACATCAAAGACTTCTCCGTCAGCTGTCCAATAACCTTCATGCATCCACATCTGAAATTTTTCTGCAATATCGTTCACATCATAACCATTACATAACGATTCTGCTAGACAAAACATCATTGAACTATCGTCAGAAAAAGTGCCTGGAGGCATATTGTATGTTCCATAACCCATCATATCTGTGACAGGATTTTGTTGTAAATATTGCCTGCTTTTAAATTCAACAGGAACTCCTAATGCGTCACCAACCGCCGATCCAATTAATATATTTTTCGAAAAATTTCTTCTATTCATAACTTTCTTTTATAAATGAAAAATAACTGATTTTTTTGAATATATCCAAATTATTTTAAAAATTTCATGAATTAATCATAATAAATTTATCTTTTTTGGATAGAATATTAAAAAGTTTAAAATAGATAAAAAAGTATAAGTCGTATTGTCAGTTTTGATTAAATTGGAACTGATTTTGATTGAATTAAGGCACAAACTTATTAATTACTATGGCTTTTATAGATTATTATACAACATTAGGTCTGCAAAAGACCGCATCACAAGATGAGATAAAAAAAGCTTATCGAAAATTGGCGCGTAAGTATCATCCCGATCTTAATCCAAATAACGATGATGCTGCACAGAAATTTAAAGAATTAAACGAAGCAAACGAAGTGTTGAGTGATCCAGAAAAACGTAAAAAATACGATAAATATGGAGAGAATTGGCAACATGGAGAAGAATATGAGAAAGCTCGTCAGCAACAATATCAATATAGTAATAGTGATTTTGATGGAGCAGAAGGTTTTGGTGATTTCGATGGTTATTCAGATTTTTTCAGTTCGATGTTTGGACGAGAAGGTAGAAGTAGATCAACAGGTTATAAAGGACAAGATGTTAATGCCAGTTTGACACTAAATTTGACAGATACATTGACTTCGCATAAACAAACTTTTGCGGTGAATGGTAAAAATATTCGAATTACAATTCCAGCTGGAGTAGAAGATGGACAAACGATTAAGATAAAAGGTCACGGTGGAAAAGGTTATAACAATGGTCCAAATGGAGATTTGTATATCACGTTTCATATCGAAAATAATACATCGTTTGAGGTCAATGGAGCAGATTTATCTACAATTATTGACATCGACTTATACGATGCAATTTTAGGTGGAGAAGCAATGATTAATACACTTTCTGGAAAAGTGAAAGTTCCAATAAAAGAAGGAACAGAGAATAATAAAAAGGTTAAATTGAAAGGAAAAGGCTTACCAATTTATAAGAAAGATGATCAATTTGGAGATTTGTATGTGACATTTTCAATAAAAACTCCAACTAATTTATCAGCAGAAGAGAAAGAAATATTCGAGAAATTACGTTCACTTAAAAAAGCTTAAAACCATGAAAAATGTAACAATATCTGTTATTCAGTTTAGTAAATATCATCAGATTGAACCTCAATTCGTGATTGATTTGTACAAAAATGATTTGGTTGTTTTGCATGAACGTAACCAAGAATATTTTATTGAAGAAAATGATTTGAAATTAATCGAACGATTTATTGAATTTCATTATAATTTGGGCGTTAATATAGAAGGTTTAGAAGTGATTCATCATCTTTTGAAACAAATCGAAACGCTACAAAAACAATTAAAATAAACGAATTCAAAAACAACCTTTGCAGAAAACTGCAAAGGTTGTCTTATTTTTGCATAAATATTTTTGTATGGATACTCCCGAAAAGAAGAGTAAATTAAAAAAATTACATTCGCGCAATCGTCATTTAGCGCCTTATAATTTCGAAAAATTGTGTGCGATTTATTTGCCACTTTCTAAATATATCAAACCCAATAAAGAAAACGAACCAACGATTAATTTCTCGGATAGAGAAGCTGTAAAAGCGCTAAATAAAGCGCTGTTGAAAACATATTATGACATCGATTATTGGGAATTGCCAAAAGATAATTTGTGTCCGCCGATTCCTGGCCGAGCCGATTATATACATTACGTTGCAGATATTTTGGGCGAAAGTTTTGATGGTGTAATTCCTCGTGGAAAAGATGTAAAAGTCTTGGATGTTGGTGTTGGTGCAAATTGTATTTATCCGATTATTGGAAATTACGAGTACGATTGGAATTTTGTTGGTGCAGAGTTAGATTATGCCTCTTTCAAAAATGCAGAAGAAATTGTCAAGAAAAATGCTCGATTACGTAACAAAGTTGAGATTAGAATGCAGTTTAATCCAAACAATATTTTCAAAAATATAATTAAACAAGGTGAGAAATTTGACATTACAATTTGTAATCCACCATTTTTTAGATCAAATCAAGAAGTGATGGAACAAACAATGCGCAAACTGAAAAACTTGGGGCAAAAATCTGATCAAAAACCAATTCAAAACTTTGGTGGAAATAATTCAGAGCTTTGGTGTAGAGGAGGAGAGCGTTTATTTATAACTAAAATGATAAAAGAAAGTGCCGATTATAAACATCAAGTGAAATGGTTTACAACATTGGTTTCTAAGAAAGAAAACGTTCGGATTTTAGAAGGTATTTTGAAACGTGAAAAAGTAAGAGATTACCGAATTGTAAATATGCAACAAGGAAATAAAATTTCGCGTTTATTGGTTTGGAGATTTTAATAATAAGTTATTAAAGGTTCTATTTAAAATTGTTCCAAATTTTTGAATACTTTCATTAGGTTTAAGATTTGTTTTACCTTGTATAGACAAAATTATTACAAATGAAAACAAATAGAATAATAGCTTCTTTGGGAGTTTTAGTGTTGATGTTTAGTATCTTTTCGTTTACAACTTCTCGTCAAATTGACACAGGAAAAGCGATTTCTAATTCAGAATGGAAAAACTTAAAAGTGTTACCACAAAATATTTCAGAAGATAGTTTGAAAGGTTTGATGCGTGGATACAATGCTGCATTAGGAGTTAAATGTAATTATTGCCATGCAGAAAATCCTGAGACTAAAAAGATGGATTTTGCAAGTGATGCAAAAAAAGAAAAAGAATTTGCACGTCATATGATTGTGATGACACGTGATATAAATGCTAAAAATTTCAATTGGGAAAACTCAAAAAATCCCGAAATGATTAATGTTGTAACATGTGTAATGTGTCACAGAGGAAATGAAAGTCCTACAAAATCATTGAAAGAGGCAGCTGAACTAAAAAGTGTTTCTGAAGTCACGAAGCCTTTGAAAGAAGAGATTAAAAAATCAAAATAATAGAAATCTCATACATTTATAAAACTCCTCTTTTTTTGAGGAGTTTTTTTATTATCTTGTTTTTATAAAATTAAAAGATGAAATCGAGACAGGTTTATACATTGGTATTAATATTTTTTACAACATTTCTTTATGCGCAGAATGTTTTCAAAGGAATTGTAACGGATGAAAATTTAAAACCAATTGATCATGCTATAATTTATGTTGATGGTTCAACGTTGAAAACTGAAACTAATCAAAAAGGAGAGTTCGAAATTAATTTACCAAATGGACAATATAATTTGATTGTTAGAGCTGGTTTATATGAGAATTTTATTCAGTTTATTGATTCTAACCAAAACCATTCCATTAAAATAGTCTTAGAACCAGAGAAAATATTGTTAGAAGAAGCAATAGTTCATTCAATTTCGAAGGAAGATTGGAAATATTATCTTCAAACTTTTTTGAGATTATTTTTAGGAAATAATGAAGCTGCAAAAAAATGTAAAATCGAGAATGAAAAAGATTTACGATTTAGCTATGATAAAATAACAAAAGAGTTAAGAGCAACTTCTAAAAATCCATTGATTATTTCGAATAATTATTTAGGTTATAAAATTGAATATGATTTGATTGATTTTAATGTTAATTATAAAACAAATTATGTTTTAACACTTGGAACAGCATTTTTTAAAGAGCTTAAAGGGAATTCTTCACAAATAAAAAAATGGAAACTAAATAGAGAAAAATCTTATTTAGGAAGTGTGACTCATTTTATGAAAGCTATTTATGATAATAAGCTTGAGGAAGAGGGATATGATGTGAAGCGATTAGTGAGAAAAGAAAATCCAGATTATATAAAATTCAAAGAAGAAACTTTATTAGGAGGGAGAATTGTAGGTAAAGTACCTCCTAAAATAATTACTTATTTAGTGAATCAAAAGGTGGATTATGATAGCTTGAAAATAATTGATAGTAATAATAATCAGTATCTTAATTTTAAAGGTTTATATTCTGTAGAGTATAAAAAGGAGAAAGAAGATTTAGATTATGCAAAACAAAATGGACAACATTATATTTCGAATCAGCTTTCCATTTTTGCAATAAAAGATGATTTATTAAAAATTGAAGAAAATGGAACATATTATCATCCTGCAAATTTGATTGTAGAAGGTTATTGGAGTTGGGAGAAAATAGCCAATATGGTTCCTATGGATTATAAAATAGAATAAAAAAGTCGCTCAATAAGCGACTTTTTTTATTTAGAAATCTCTGATTTATTTGAAATTAAAGACCAAATAATTGTTGTTAATAGAACTCCACCAATTATTGATAATGAAACAGTTGATTCGAAATGATAGAATGGCATGATAATCATTTTAATTCCGATAAAGCTCAAAATAATTGCTAAACCATAATGCAGTTTATTGAATTTATCCATCGAGTTTGCCAATAAGAAATACAATGATCGTAGTCCTAAAATTGCAAAAATATTAGATGAATATAGAATAAAAGGATCGTCTGGAGCAACAGCGAATATAGCAGGAATACTATCTACAGCGAAAACCAAATCGGTTACCTCAATTACCATTAAAGCGACAAAAAGAGGTGTTGCCATTTTAATTCCGTTTTGAACAGAAAAGAATTTATCTCCATCAAAGTTTGGTGTAACCTTAAAGAATTTGTGTACCAATTTAACACCAAAATTTTGCGATAAATCTTGGTTTTCATTATCATCGCTTGATTTCCATGATTTGATTCCAGCAACGATTAAGAAGAATCCGAATAGTGTTAGCACAACATTTGGACGGAAGAATTGTTTTGCTTCGAAATTTGCATGAGTCGCTTCATCACCAAGATTAAAGTGCCAATCTCCAATAGAAAAAGCTGGTAAATAAGTCATTTTAATTAATTCAACTCCTGCAAAAATAAAGATTGCTCTAAAGAATAAAGCTCCTAGAATTCCCCAAAAAAGAACTTTGTGTTGATATTCTTTTGGGATTTTGAAGAATCCGAAGACAAGTATAAATACAAATAAATTATCGACGGATAAGGCTTTTTCTATCCAATAGGCAGCTTGAAATTGCGAAAATTTATTTAATGCAAATGCATGGCCATCTGCTTCTTTGAAGACGAAATAAATTACACCACTAAAAATCATTGCTAAGGAAATCCAAACGATTGTCCAAATAAGTGCTTCTTTGTTCGAAACTGCGTGTGCATTTTTATTAAAAACACCTAAGTCTAGCAGTAACATAATAATTACTGCGACTCCAAAAACAGTTATTAGTCCAGGATGATTTAACATACTATCCTGCACAACACTGAAAATACTCATATAATTTTATTTAATTTGACAATTTACTATAAATTTACCAATCCTAATTGATAAGCTTTTAAAAAATGTTTCTACAAAAGAAAAAACGCACAAAATTAATTTATTCCAGAATGAAAAGAGTTATATCATACGTATTCTTAACAATTATTTTACCTATTGCTTCAAAAGCACAACAAATTTCGCCGTTATACAAAGATTCTATTCAGATGAAATGGGTTGACGAGAAGTATAATTCTATGTCATTAGAAGAGAAAGTAGGTCAGTTATTTATCGTTGCAGCTTATACAAACAGAGATGCGGTGCATGAAAATGATATTCAAAAATTAATTGAAGAAGAACATATAGGAGGATTAATTTTTATGCAAGATCAAGCGGCTCATCAAATTGAGTTGACAAATAAGTTTCAATCCATTTCTAAAATTCCATTGTTAATTGGAATGGATGCAGAATGGGGATTAGCAATGAGATTGAAAGAAGTAGAGCGTTTTCCTTGGAATATGACGCTTGGTGCTTTGCGCGATAATAAAATGGTCTATCAAGTTGGAAAACAAATTGGTATACAAGCGAACAGAATGGGCGTTCAGTTTAATTTTTCACCTTCGGTTGATGTCAATGTTAATCCAAATAATCCAATTATTGGAAATCGTTCTTTTGGTTCAAATCCTGATCGCGTTGCAGAAAAAGGAGTTGCTTATATGGATGGAATGCGTGCGCAAAACGTATTATCGTCTGCAAAACATTTTCCTGGACATGGAAATACAGACCAAGATTCGCACAAAGTTTTGCCTTTAATTCCAGATAATAAAGCAGATTTAGAGAAATATCACATTGCACCTTTCAAGAAAATGATTGATGCAGGTGTGCAGTCAATTATGGTGGCGCATCTAAATGTTCCAGCTTTAGAACCAGATCCAAAAATGCCTTCAACTTTATCTAAAAATATTATTACAGATTATTTAAAAGGTGAGTTACAATTCAAAGGAATTGTGATTACTGATGCATTAAATATGGATGGAGTAGCAAAAATGTTTCCTGCTGGTGATGTAGATTATAGAGCATTTGTAGCTGGAAATGATATTCTGTTGTTTTCGCAAAATGTACATGTTGGGAAACAAAAAATTATTGATGCAATAAATAAAGGTCAAATTTCTGAAGCGCGTTTAGAAGAAAGTGTGAAGAAAATTTTGATGGCGAAATATATAACAGGTTTAAACGAAATTAAAACTTTAAATCCTACAAATGTTTTAGAAGATTTAAATTCTCCTGAAAATTTAGCTTTAACAACTAAGATTTTTGAAAAAGCTTCGACAGTTGTAAAGAATGAGCATAAAGTTTTACCAATTAAAAAATTGAATCAAAAGATAGCTTTTATTCCCCTTGAACAAACAGATTATGATCAATTTTTGACACATTTACAAAAATATACAAATGTTGAGTTAGTGAAGATTTCAAATCTAAATCAAATCAATTTATTGAATGATTATGATGTGATTATTTCGGGAGCGTTTTTATCGAATGAAACGGTTTACAAACCATATAAATTATCAGATAATTCAAAAGCAATTTTGAAAGCGTTACCAAAAGACAAAAAGAAAATCTTTTCGTTATTCACAAGTCCTTACGGTTTGAAAGATCTTGATTTATCAAATTTAGACGCGGTTACAGTTCATTATCAAAATACAAAAGATGCGCAAGCAGCTGCTGCACAAGTTATTTTTGGAGCAATTGATGCAGATGGAACGTTTCCTGTAGATATCAATCAAAATTTGAAAGAAGGGCAAGGAATTGTAACAAAACATATAAAACGTTTAGGATTTACTGCACCTGAAAATGTGAATTTAGGAAAAAAAAACTCTCAGAAATAGATAGACTTGCAGAAGAAGCAATTGCAAATCATTACACGCCTGGAATGCAAATTTTAGTCGCGAAAGATGGGAAAATTGTGTATGATAAAAGCTTCGGAACACAAGATAAAAATTCTTCAAAAAAAGTGAAGTGGACAGATTTATATGATGTCGCTTCAGTAACAAAGGTGACGGCGACGTTGCCTTTGTTGATGTTGGAGGTAAACGAAGGCAAGTTAAACCTTGATCAAACAATTGGAGAAATTGATAATGATGCGAAGAACTCGAACAAATCTTCTTTAAAAGTTCGTGAAGTATTAGCGCATCAAGCTGGTCTTAAGCCTTGGATTGGCTTTTACAACGAAACTGTCAATGTAAAAAATGCGCGATTATATTTAGATTTCTATTCGAGAAAGCAAGATGAAGAACATCAAATAAAAGTTACGGATAACATTTTTATCATCAATTCTATAAAAGATACGATTTATGAAGATATTTATAAATCATCTTTAGGTCGTAAATCATACGAATACTCTGACTTAGGCTATTATATTTTCAAGAAGAAATTAGAAAAGGATTTTGGGAAAGATTTGAATCAACTAACGCAAGAGAAATTTTATCAATCATTGGGAATGTATCGCACAACATTCAATCCAAAAGAAAAATTTAGTTTAGAAGATATTATTCCAACCGAATACGACAAAACATATAGAAATCAATTGATACATGGTTTTGTACACGATCAAGGAGCTGCTATGATGGGCGGAATAGCTGGTCATGCTGGTTTATTCTCCAACTCGATTGATTTGGCAAAATTGATGCAACTATATTTGAATGGTGGAGAATATGGCGATGAGGTTTATTTGAAGCCAGAGATAGTGGCGGAATTTACAAAACAACAATTCAAAGGAAATCATCGTGGAGCTGGTTTTGATAAAATGCAAATAAGGTCTAAAATAGGTCCGTCAGTTGAAAGTTTTGGTCATACAGGTTTTACAGGAACAATGGTTTGGGCTGATCCTAAATATAATATAGTGTATATTTTTCTTTCGAATCGTGTCAATGAAACAGTCGAGCCAAATTATCTTTCCATTAAAAAAGTAAGAGAAAATATTCGACAAGTAATTTATGAAGCAATTTTACCTTAAATTTGTCTAAATAAAAATCGCGAATGAAAATAGGAATTGTATGCTACCCAACTTACGGAGGAAGTGGGATTGTGGCAACAGAACTGGGAATGGATTTAGCAGAAAAAGGTCATGAAGTACATTTTTTTAGCACAAATGTTCCTGCGAGATTAAACATCAAATTACCAAATATATACTTTCATCGAATTCATGTCGAAACGTATCCATTGTTTCAATATCAACCATACGATTTGGCGTTGAGTACAATTTTATATGATAAAGTTTTGCATTACGAATTAGATTTGGTTCATGTACATTATGCGATTCCGCATGCGTATGCAGCATATTTTACAAAACAAATGTTGGAACGTAAAGGGTATAAGTTACCGATTGTAACAACTTTACACGGTACTGACATAACGCTGGTAGGAAAACATCCTGTATATAAAACGGCTGTTGAGTTTTCAATAAATGAATCTGATGCGGTAACATCAGTTTCCGAAAGTTTGAAACAAGATACACTTTGTGCATTTGACATTACAAATGAGATAGAAGTTGTACCAAATTTTATTGATAACGATCAATATTTACCAGAGAAATGTGTGTGTTGTCGTGATAATTTTGCACAACCAAAAGAGAAGGTTATTTTGCATACCTCAAATTTGAGAAAGGTAAAACGTATTGAAGATGTAATAAGCACATTTAATTTAATTCAGAAACAAATTCCATCAAAGTTGATTATTGCTGGAGAAGGACCAGAATGGGAGATGGCAGATCAAATGATTCAAGATTTAGGAATTCAAGATAAAGTGAAAAGTCTTGGAATGGTAAGTGATTTGAATGATGTGTTGAAAGCAGCAGATTTATTCCTTTTACCATCAGAACAAGAAAGTTTTGGTTTGGCTGCTCTTGAAGCAATGGCGGCAAGTGTTCCTGTTATATCATCAAATGCAGGAGGAATTCCAGAAGTAAATATTGATGGAGTGACTGGCTTTGTTTGTCCTGTAGGAGATGTCGAAATGATGGCGCAAAAAGCAATCTATATCTTAGAAGATGAAAAACGTTTGGCAGAGTTTAGTTATCAAGCAAAAGAACAAGCAATAAGATTTGATAAGACGAATATTCTTCCACAATATGAAGAATTATATCACAAAGTAATTTCAAAATCTAAAATCGGGTAAATCCCGATTTTTTTTGTAAAATAGATATTTCAATCGATAGGCATCGGTGAAGTCACGGATAGGCATCGGCTAAGTCACGGATAGGCATCCGTTAAGTCACGGATAGGCATCGGTTAAGTTATCGATATTTATTGAGATTATTTATACAAGTAAAGACAAGTAGATTCATTAGAATTCGTACAAATGAAAGAATAGCTATTGTATAACTTAAAGCTTTTATTGTATTGATTTATAGTATATATTAAATAGATTATTACTAATAAGAGATGTTTTATTGAATATAATATTGTTCCTTTTTTATTCATTAAAAAACCGCTCAACTTTCGCTGAACGGTTTTTCATATAGAATATAACTTCCAAAAAATTACAACGGAATGTTTCCATGTTTGCGATTTGGTGTTGCAACTTCTTTGTTTTCTAACATTTTAAAAGCTTTGATTAATTTACGACGAGTATCTTGCGGGAAGATTACTTCATCAATAAATCCACGTTGCGCAGCGCGGTATGGATTAGCAAATTTTTCGGCATATTCTGCTTCTTTCTCTGCCAATTTATCTGCTGGATCTGCTGCCTCTGCAATTTCACGTTTAAAGATAATTTCTGATGCTCCTTTTGCTCCCATAACTGCAATTTCTGCACCTGGCCAAGCAAAATTCATATCAGCACCAATGTGTTTTGAGTTCATCACATCATAAGCTCCACCATAAGCTTTACGTGTAATTACCGTTACTTTTGGAACAGTAGCTTCGGATAAAGCGTATAATAATTTGGCTCCGTGAATAATAATTCCATTCCATTCTTGATCTGTTCCTGGCAAGAATCCCGGAACGTCTACTAATACTAATAGCGGAATATTAAATGCATCACAGAAACGTACAAAACGAGCTGATTTTATTGAAGAGTTTACATCTAAACATCCTGCCAAAAACATTGGATTGTTTGCTACAATTCCAACTGATTTTCCTCCAATACGAGCAAAGCCAACAATAATATTTTCGGCATAATTTTTATGAATCTCGAAGAACGAATCCTCATCAATCACATTGTTAATTACATCGTGCATATCATAAGGTTTGTTCGCGTTATCAGGAACAATCGTATTTAATTGCTCGCGTAATTCATCACCCAATTCAAAAGGTAAATCTTCAACAACCTCTTGATTATTCTGAGGAATATAGCTTAATAAACGTTTTACATCTTCTAAACACTCTACATCGTTAGCTGAAGTTGTATGTGCAACTCCCGATTTTGTAGAATGTGTTGAAGCTCCACCTAATTCTTCAGCCGAAACTGTTTCGTTTGTAACCGTTTTTACCACATTTGGTCCCGTAACAAACATATAAGAAGTGTTTTCGACCATCATGGTAAAATCGGTCATTGCTGGAGAATAAACAGCCCCGCCAGCACAAGGTCCCATAATTGCAGAGATTTGAGGAATAACACCAGACGCTTGTACGTTACGGAAGAAAATATCTGCATAGCCACCCAACGAACGAACACCTTCTTGAATACGCGCTCCACCTGAATCGTTTAATCCAATCATTGGTGCACCCACTTTCAACGCCATATCCATTACTTTACAGATTTTCTCTGCATGCGTTTCAGATAAAGCACCACCAAAAACCGTAAAATCTTGAGCAAAAGCATATACCAAACGTCCGTTTACAGTTCCGTAACCTGTAATAACTCCGTCGCCTAAATAATGTTCTTTATCTAAACCAAAATCTTTGGTACGGTGGGTTACAAAAGCTCCGATTTCTTCGAAAGAACCTTCGTCAAAGAAATACTCGATGCGTTCGCGAGCAGTTAATTTTTTTTTCGCGTGTTGAGCTTCAATACGCTTTTCACCTCCGCCTAATTGTGCTTCGGCTAGTTTTTTATTTAAAATATCGAATTTTGTATTCATAGTTTTGTTTTTTTACTTCCACAGATATTTAACTAAATAATAATGCCTGTTCTTTGAAAGAATTTGTCAAAAGTTTTGAGAGAATGTTTGATATGAGATTCCGAAACAAGTTCGGAATGACTATTATTGTCAAGCTGAACTTGTTTCAGCTTCTCATCCTCTTTATCTGTGAATCTGTGGCGAATCCATTTATAATTTCGTTGGTACACGTAAAACCTTTTGATCTGCTAAATAGTGTTGTAAAGCAACTAAAGCAGCAACTTCGGCTTCTTTCGCTTGATTTTCTTTGATGATATCTGCGCTATAGAATTTCTTAACGAAGTTGGTATCAAAATTTCCAGAAACAAAAGCTTCGTGTTCAAAAACAAACGTTCCGAAAGGTAGTGTTGTGCTAACGCCTTCTATTTTATAATCTTGAATTGCTTTTAACATCAACTGAATCGCCTCGTTACGATCTTTACCATAGGTAATCAATTTCGACAACATGGGATCGTAATAAATCGGCACATCCATTCCTTGTTCAAAACCATTATCTACACGAACACCTTCGCCTTCCGGTAAAATATAGGTTTCTAAGTTACCAACCGATGGCAAGAAATCGTTTAATGGATCTTCGGCATACACACGTAATTCAAGTGCATGACCTTTGATTTGTAAATCTTCTTGTTTGATTGGAAGAACTTCGCCGCGAGCTACATGAATTTGCAATTCAACCAAATCCATTCCAGTGATTAACTCTGTAACAGGATGTTCAACCTGCAAACGCGTATTCATTTCTAAGAAATAGAAGTTTTTGTTTTCGTCTAATAAAAACTCAACCGTTCCGGCTCCAACATAATCACACGATTTTGCCACTTTTACAGCAGCTTCGCCCATTGCTTTACGGATTTCTGGAGTTAAAACAGCCGAAGGGGCTTCTTCTACCACTTTTTGATGACGACGTTGAACCGAACATTCACGCTCGAATAAATACACTACATTTCCGTGCGTATCTGCCATAACCTGAATTTCGATATGGCGAGGAGAACCTACATATTTTTCGATAAAAACCGATCCGTCTCCAAAAGCCGAAGTCGCTTCAGAAATAGCGCGTTGCATTTGAGATTCGAAATCTTCTTCTTTCTCAACCACACGCATTCCTTTTCCACCACCACCAGCAGAAGCTTTAATCAAAATTGGGAAACCAACTTCTTTCGCTACTTGTTTTGCTTCGTCAATATCTGTAATCGCATGATCTAAACCAGGAACCATCGGGATATCGTAAGCTTTTACGGTATCTTTTGCTGCTAATTTATCTCCCATCACTTCAATTGCGTGCGATTTTGGTCCGATAAATGTAATTCCGTTTTTCTCTGCTAATTCAGCGAATTTTGAATTTTCGGATAAAAATCCATAACCAGGATGAATTCCATCAACGCCTAATTCTTTACAAACTTCGATGATTTTATCACCCAATAAATACGATTGATTCGACGGTGCTTCGCCAATATAAACAGCTTCATCAGCAAATTTTACGTGAGGCGATTGTCGATCGGCAACCGAATAAACAGCAACGGTTTTAATACCCATTTTCTTTGCTGTTTTCATAACGCGTAGTGCAATTTCACCACGGTTAGCAACTAATATTTTTTTCATTATGATTATTCGAATTCAATTAATAATTGACCTTTATCTACTGCTTGTCCTTTTTCAACAGCGATAGATTTAATAACTCCGGCACGAGGCGAATCGAAACTATTTTCCATCTTCATAGCTTCTAAAATCAACAAGTTGTCTCCTTCTTGAACTTCTTGACCTACTGCTACGTTAATTTCTAAAATCAATCCTGGCATTGGGGCTTTAATCGCATTTACTAATTTGGTTTTTCCTACTTCAAATCCCATTTCCTTGATCAATTGATCTAAATGATTTGCGATAGAAACCACATATTCGTTGTTATTCACAACCACTGTATATGTTTTGTTGATGAAATCGGTGTTCACAACTTCTGCATGATACGAAGTATTGTTGTGTAACACATGAAAGTTTTTTTGATCTAAGCTTACCGCATCAACGGCAAGCATTTGCTCTTCTGTAAACTCGAAATTATGTTCTTTATTTACAGAAACTTTAAGTGTGTTGTTCATTTTTATATTTTTTTCAAATCATAGAATATAAAGCTATTAAAAAAAATACTTTTCTTGCGGTAAAACTAAATTTAATCTATTTATTTAAAATGTCTTACAGTATTTTAAACAAAAAAAAGGAAATAAATAAATATTTGATTGTATTTATGTCAAATACGTAAAAGGAATTAAGCTAAAATATATTTAGATATTGAATCTACATCCTACTATTCTATCCAAAACCATCTTATTTTATTTATCTTCATTATAAACCTTTGTTGAAAAACTGACAATTAATTTTATTGGCATAAGGTTTGACTTAATTATACTCGCTTTTCGAAAAGCTTTAAACAAGAACTATTTCTTGTTTATTTTGATATTAATGAAAAGCTTTCGTCAGCTAAAAATGGTTTTACTGACACTTTGAACGTACAAAAAAATTATGAACATAGACAATTTGTCATTAGCACAAGTAATGGAAGAAGAAATCGAATTAATTCCTTTGATGAGTAAAGACGAAGAAAGTAAGCTTAGTAAACAAGATATTTCTTCGGTATTGCCTATATTATCGTTAAGAAACACAGTCTTATTTCCAGGAGTGGTTGCACCAATTACTGCTGGTAGAGATAAATCTATACAGCTCTTAACACAAGCTTATAAAGAAGATCGTATAATTGGTGTGCTTTCGCAGAAAGAAATTTCGGTAGAAGATCCAGGAAAAGATGATTTATATACAGTTGGTACAGTTGCAAAAATTATGCGAATGATAAAATTACCAGATGGAAACATTACGGTGATTTTACAAGGTATGAAACGTTTCAAAATCAAAGAATTTGTAACTGAAGATCCTTATTTTAAAGCAGAGGTTGAAATTTTAACTGAAAAAGTTCCAACTTCTCGTAACAAAGAGTACCCAATAATTATAGAGTCGATTAGAGATTTAGCTTTTCAGATTGTAGAAGAAAACCCAATGTTGCCTTCGGAAGCTGCAGGAGCTATAAAAAGCATTGAAAGTAATACATTTTTAATCAACTTTGTAGCATCTAATTTAACATTGAGTTTAGATGAAAAACAATTGTTGTTAGAAATTTCTGATATGAAACTTCGCGCAATGGAAGTGATGCGTTTTATGAATGTTGAGCTTCAGAAATTGGAGTTGAAAAATACAATTCAGAATAAAGTTCGCAAAGAATTAGATCAACAACAAAAAGAGTATTTCTTAAATCAACAAATCAAATCGATTCAAGAAGAGTTAGGAGGAAATTCGACAGAAGAAGAAATAAATGAAATGCGCAAACGTGCTTTAACGAAAAGTTGGAGTGAAGATGTAGCCAATCATTTTGATAAAGAAATTAATCGTCTTTCTCGTCTAAATCCGCAAATGCCAGAACATAATATTCAGCGTAATTACCTTGAATTTATGTTGGATTTACCTTGGAATACCTTGACAAAAGATAACTTTGATATCAAGAATGCAAAGAAAATTTTAGATCATGATCATTATGGTTTAGAAGATGTGAAAGAACGTATTTTGGAGCATCTTGCAGTCTTGAAATTGAAAGGAGATATGCGTTCACCAATTCTTTGTTTATATGGACCTCCGGGTGTTGGTAAAACATCGTTGGGGAAATCTATTTCAGAAGCGATTGGGCGTAAATATGTACGTATGTCGTTGGGTGGTTTACATGATGAATCAGAAATTCGTGGTCACCGTAAAACCTATATAGGAGCGATGCCAGGACGAATTTTACAATCAATCAAAAAATCAGAATCTTCGAATCCAGTTTTTGTTTTAGATGAGATTGATAAAATGACAGCGAGTGCGCATGGAGATCCTTCATCAGCAATGTTAGAGGTTTTAGATCCAGAGCAAAACTCAACTTTTTATGATAATTTCTTAGAAATTGGCTATGATTTATCGAAAGTGTTTTTCATTGCGACTGCCAATAATATTGGAGATATTCCAAGTCCGTTGCGTGATCGTATGGAGATGATTAATATTGCAGGTTATACAATCGAGGAGAAATCTGAAATCGTAAAACGTCACCTTTTACCAAAACAATTGTTAGATCATGGTATGAAGGAGAAAGATGTTGTTTTGGGTAAAAAAGAAATTGAGTACTTAATTACAGGTTACACACGCGAATCTGGAGTTCGTAAATTGAATCAGAAAGTTGCGAAATTGGTTCGTTCGGCTGCAAAACATATTGCGTTGGAAGAAGAATTTAATGCTAAATATTCAATCGAAGATATTTCGAAAATCTTAGGACCTTCTATTACGCCAGATCAATACGAAAACAACGAAGTTTCAGGTGTTGTGGTTGGTTTAGCTTGGACAAGTGTTGGAGGAGATATTTTGTTTATCGAATCTATTTTATCAAAAGCGAAAAATGGTGGACTTTCGATTACAGGAAATCTTGGAACTGTGATGAAAGAATCGGCGACAATTGCGTTAGAGTATATCAAAGCGCATGCAGATGAATTAGGTATTAAACCAGAAGTTTTCGAAAATTATAAAGTTCATATTCACGTGCCAGAAGGAGCAACGCCAAAAGATGGTCCATCTGCCGGAATTACAATGTTGACGTCTTTGGTTTCGTCTTTTACACAACGTAAAGTAAAAGCTAAATTGGCGATGACAGGAGAAATTACACTTCGTGGAAAAGTTTTACCAGTTGGTGGAATTAAAGAGAAAATTTTGGCGGCGAAACGTGCAAATATCAAAGAAATTATTTTGTGCGAAGATAACCGAAAAGATATTGAAGAAATTAAAGCAGAGTATGTAAAAGGAATGACTTTCCATTTTGTAAAAGAAATGAAAGAAGTTTTGGAAATTGCTTTAACAAATCAAAAAGTAAAAGGAGCAAAGGTTTTGGATTAATTTAAAATCTTCTCAAAACAAAAAAAAGGAACTCAATTAGAGTTCCTTTTTTAGTTTGTATATAAATCTATAACCAAACAAATTTTTTAGCCTTTTCACTTTCAGGATCAAACCATTCATCACTTATTTCTTGAAAAATTGGTTTTCTATTTTGATCTATTTTAATTTGAATCAAATCTCCGATAGGTGCTCCATGTAAATATCTTAATCGGCCTAAAGAATCGAATTTTATTTTTTTATCATGAAGTAACTTTTCATATTTAGGAAAAAGAGAAATGTTATCTTTTGTTATTCTAATTTGATTCATAACAAAGTTTTAATCTTACTTTATCTTATAAGCAATTCCCCAAAAAATAGGCATATTAAATGGTCCACTGTATTTTCCATAACCAGGAATAACCAAAGGATCAATTCCTTGATCTTTTTTACCACCAATATAAGCTGCAGGATGCAAAGCTAATTCACCATAAAAATTCTTGAAAATCTCTACACGTCCTCCAACAACAGCTTCTATCCAATAACTGCTTACATTTGCTTTAGGTAAACTTCCTTTGTTGATGATTTCATTTGATTGTAAATCTCTGATAGGATAACTATTGATTGTTTGCGAATATTTAGAATAAGCAATTCGTCCACCAATGTAAATTCCGTTCGATTGATTTTCGACATCTTGTGTCACAAACCAGTTTGCACCAAGTTTTGCAAAAACACCGTCAACATCAACATCCCAGTTAATTTCATTGAACTTATTTTTTTCAAAACCAGCTTCTATAACAGCATGCCATTTATTATTGATTTGGTAAGAAGCATAAGCACTAACACCTTTTTTATCGTTGAAAGCGCTTAGAACAGGATTGAATAAATCTACACCGATAAAAATATCATGGGGTTTTTTCTTTGGAATAGAATCTGTAAACGAAACTTTTGTCGAATCAGTTTTATTTTCTTGACCAAATGCAAAATTAATTGCGCTCGTCAGCAAAAAGCTTAATAATAGTTGTCGAACCATCTTTAATTTCAGTATTTACAGTTTCTATATTTTTTATCCAATTTCCAGCTCCATTTGCAGTTTTCGTTACCAATTTTACATCAACACCTTTAAAGGTTAATCCAAAACCACAAGCTTTAGAAGTATAGGCATTTCCGATTGTATCGTATTTCAAAATCAAACGATCGCGTTTTGCAGGAATAACAGTAACCTGTCCCGTCTCAGTATCTTTAACCTCTCTATCTTTACCTTGTGCAATCGTATAATAAATTTCTTTTTTCTTATTATTACGAATTGGAGCAGCAAAAGAAGATTTCATATTTACAGAACCTTGATCAATTAATATTGTGTCTTTACTTGTTCCAGTTGGGATAGAATCTTTTAAAACATAAGCCCAATAGAAAATAGAATCTTCTAGTTTCGTTGTTTTGTCTATATTATAGTAGATATCTGCAACCATGCGCGGAACTTCGCCTTCGTCTGTACAAATATCATCATCTTCGCAACTATATAAAACAAAACTTGTCAAAATAGCGACGATTGTAACTGATAAGATGGTTTGAAATTTTTTCATTTTCAAGAATTGAATTTTAAATTCGCTCTAAAAGTACAATATTTTCTACATGATGCGTTTGTGGAAACATATCAACTGGCTGAACTTTAACAATTTTATATTGATTTTTCATCAATTCTAAATCGCGGGCTTGTGTAGCAGAGTTACATGAAACATAAACAATACGTTTTGGATTCATGAACAAAATATTTTCAACTACTTTTTTGTGCATTCCATCGCGAGGAGGATCAGTAATCAAAACATCTGGAATTCCGTGTTCGTTGATGAAATCTTGATTCAACACATCTTTCATATCACCACAATAGAAATCACAATTATCAATTCCATTAAATTTTGCAGCTGCTTTTGCAGCATCAATTGCCTCTTGAACAGATTCTACACCAACTACTTTTTTCGCTTTTTTCGAAACGAATTGTGCAATTGTCCCAGTTCCTGTATACAAATCATATACTAACTCATTTCCAGTTAAACCAGCAAAATCGCGTGTTAATTTGTATAATTCGTAAGCTTGTTCTGGATTTGTTTGATAAAAAGATTTTGGACCAATTTTAAAATTCAAATCTTCCATCTTTTCCATAATATGATCTTCTCCAGCAAAAACTTCGATATCTAAATCATAAACAGAATCGTTTTGTTTTGGATTAATTGCATATAATAAAGAAGTAATTTCTGGGAATTTATCTTTCAAGTTTTGTAAGAAAGCTTCACGATTTTCTTTTTCTTCACGGAAGAATTGAACCAAAACCATCACTTGTCCATTCTGAGAAGTACGAATCATTAACGTTCTCAACAAACCTTCTTGATTTTTTAAATCGAAGAAATCTAAGTTATGTTCTAATGCAAAACGTTTTGCTTCGACACGAATCACATTCGAAGGATCGCGTTGTAAGTGACATTTCGTAACATCCAAAACTTTAGACCAAGCACCAGGAATATGGAAACCAACTACATCACGATCGTCAAACTCTTTACCTGATTGAATTTCTTCTAACGTTAACCAACGTGCATTAGAAAAAGTAAATTCTAATTTATTGCGATAAAAATATTGTTCTTTAGAACCTAAAATTGAAACAATTTCAGCCTCTAAATCTTTAAAACCTCCAATGCGGACCAAATTATTAACCACTTCATCGTGTTTAAATTTAAGTTGCGCATCATAACTCATATCTTGCCATTTACAGCCACCGCAAACACCAAAATGTTCACATTCTGGCTGAACGCGATAAGGTGATTTAGTATGAATTTCGATTGCTTGTCCTTCTAAATAACTGCTTTTTTTCTTCAAAATGTGTACATCTACAACATCTCCAGGAATGGCACCTTTTATTAGAACTGTTTTTCCTTCCTCTGTTTTACCAACCGATACACCTTTTGCACCACCACGTAAAACTTCTATATTATTTAATATGATTTTTTGTTTCGCTTTTCTTGACATTTTGCAAAGGTAATGAAGTCGTAGAAATATTCAATTTTTTATCTTTTTTTGGAATCAATCTTTGTATTTTAAATATTATTTCTATTTTTACATCATAAAATCTATCGGAATAATAGATTAATAATTTGTATGAAAAATTTTGGATTTAATATATCGATATTTATGAATAATTCTTCAAAAGTAGAGGAATATGTTGTGATGTATTAGTATGAGAACAATAGATTATAAACTCCTCCAAAATTTTGAGGAGTTTTTTATTGTCAAAAAAAAGTTAGAAAGAATGTCAAGTCAAGAAAAAAATTATTTAAATCAACTAGAAGACGAAGCAATCTACATTTTGAGAGAAACAGCAGCTCAATTTGAGCGTCCAGCGTTGTTATTTTCAGGAGGAAAAGATTCGATTGTTTTGATTCATTTAGCTTTGAAAGCCTTTCGTCCAGGTAAATTCCCTTTTCCTTTGGTACACGTAGATACAGGACACAATTTTCCTGAAGCGATAAAATTTAGAGATTATTTGGTCGATAAAATCGGTGAAAAATTGATTGTTACTTCTGTAGAAGATGCGATTAAAAAATATAATCTGAAAGAAACTGCTGGTCGTTTTCCTTCTCGTAATGCCTTACAAACGTATGCTTTGTTAGATGTGATCGAAGAAAATGAGTTTGATGCATGTATCGGAGGAGCGCGTCGTGATGAAGAAAAAGCACGTGCAAAAGAGCGTATTTTCTCAGTTCGTGACGATTTTGGTCAATGGGATCCGAAACTTCAACGTCCAGAATTGTGGAATATTTTGAATGGAAGAATTGAAAAAGGACATAATGTTCGTGTTTTTCCGATTAGCAATTGGACAGAATTAGATGTTTGGAATTATATCAAACAAAATAACATAGAATTACCAAATTTATACTTTGCTCACGAGCGCGAATGTATTGTCTTCAATGATAAATTAATTGCTACTTCAGATTTTATTCAGCCAAATGCAGACGATGAGGTTGTGGTAGAAAAAGTACGTTACAGAACGGTTGGTGATATGACGTGTACAGCGGCTGTACCTTCGGATTCTTCTACGATTGACGATATTATTACTGATATTATCAATACAAGAATTAGTGAAAGAGGACAAACTCGTTTGGATGATCAATTGTCAGAATCAGCGATGGAAGATCGTAAAAAACAAGGTTATTTTTAAGTCAAAATTTTTTTAAACAAAATTCTACAATATCTATAGGAATTAAGTAAAATGAATACATTAAAATTTATAACAGCAGGAAATGTAGACGATGGTAAAAGTACTCTAATAGGGCGTTTACTTTACGATTCAAATAGTATTCACACCGATCAATTGGGTGTTTTAGAAAAACGTAAATCAAACGAAGAGGACGAAATTGATTTGTCTTTGATTACAGATGGTTTACGTGCCGAACGCGAACAAGGAATTACAATAGATGTAGCATACAAATATTTTTCGACTACAAAACGAAAATTTATTATTGCAGATGCGCCTGGACATGAGCAATACACGCGAAACATGATTACAGGTGCTTCAAATTCAGAGTTGATTATTATTCTGGTTGATGCACGAAAAGGAATTACTTCTCAAACAAAACGTCATGCAAGTATTGGTTCGTTAATGGGAATTAAAAAAGCAATTATCGCGATTAACAAAATTGATTTGGTTAATTATTCGCAAGATATTTTCGAAACGATAAAAAATGATTTTCAACAAATTCAAAATCAATTGAATTATGATGAAGTGACTTTTATTCCAGTTTCTGCTTTGGTTGGAGATAATATTGTCGAAAAATCTGCGAAAACGCCTTGGTACAATGGTGAAACATTATTGCATCAATTGGAAACAGTTTCGATTGAAACAGATAAAAATTTAGCAGCTCGTTTTCAGGTTCAATGGGTAATTCGTCCAAAAGATGAAGAACATCACGATTATAGAGGTTATGCGGGACAAATTTTGAGTGGAGTCTATAAAGTAGGTGATTCTATCAAGGTTTATCCATCAAATATCGAATCAAAAATTGCTAAAATAGAGCGTCATTTAGAAGAAGTTCATCAAGCTGAAGCTGGCGAAAATGTTGTTTTTCATCTCGAAAATAATATTGATATCAGTCGAGGAGATACAATTGTAAAAACTTCCGAAAAACCGCAAACGACAAACGAACCTAAAGCGTGGATTTGTTGGTTAGACAATAATGCATTGCAACAAGGAAAAACGTATGTGTTGCAACATCGTTTTCATTCAGTTCGTGCAAAAATAAAAGCAATCAATCAGCAATGGAATATCAATAATTGGGAATTTATTCCATCTGAAGAAATCAAGCTAAATGATATTGGACAAGTGGTTTTAAAGACAAATCAACCTTTGTTTTTCGATTCTTTCAAAGAAAATATTCATACAGGAAATGCTATTTTGATTGATGAAACGACGAAAAATACAGTTGCAGCTTTGATGTTTATTGATTAATCAAATGAAAAATAATTTAACTTCTTCATTCAAAGGAAAAAAAAAATCAAAAAAATATAAACGATTAGTTACTGAAATTACTTTAATTTTCTTTGCTTTATTCATAGGATATGCATTGTCTTCAATCATAAGTTTTTCAGAAGCAAAGGATTTTGTGCTTCATATTCCGAATGTTTTTTACATTATGTTAGCGGTTGGTTTTTTCGCGCAAATGGTCGACGGAGCAGTTGGTTTAGGTTATGGCGTAACTTGTTCTACGAGTATGATGCTATTCGGGGTTAATTTACCTTCAATAAGCGGAAGTATTCATACAGCTGAAATGTTTTCGAGCGGAATTAGTGGTTTTTCGCATTATAGATTTGGAAATGTAAACAAAAAATTATTGTTAGCATTGGCTATACCAGGTGTTATTGGAGCTATTTCTGGATCATTGTTATTGGTTTATCTAGGAAATAAATATGAAACAATTACCTACGGAATCTTAGCTTCCTACACGCTAATCATAGGAATTCGATTAATCATTTTAGCATTTAGAAAAAAAATAGAACGAAAAAAAGTAAAACGAGTTGGGTTTTTAGGGTTTACAGGAGGATTTTTAGATGCTTTTGGAGGAGGAGGTTGGGGGCCAGTTGTTACATCAACTTTATTAGCAAAAGGAAAAAAATCAAACTTAGTGGTAGGAACAGTTAGTTTAGCTGAGTTTTTTGTGACACTTTCAGCGTCTTTAACCTTTTTTGCAGCCTTAGGTGTAAGCCATGGATTTATCATTGCTGGTTTAATTATTGGAGGTGCTTTAGCAGCGCCAATTGCGGCAAAATTAGCAGGTAAAATCCCTCAAAAAGTTGCTATTTTGGCTGTTGCTTTTCTAGTTATCATATTTAGTATTCGTATTCTTTTTAAAATTTTCTAAAATTTCTATATCATTTTTAATAATCAAAACACTCTTCATCTCGTATGTTGAGTGTTTTTTATTGTTCATTTTTCAGGACATATTTTGTCAAAATATATTTCGTGACAGGTTTCAATGTTTTACCATTTTCGGGATGTAAACCATAATTGGTGAAAAATTCTACTTCTCCATTTATCTTCGTATACCAAACTTTATCAAGTGCATTTTCTATATTTAAAGTATCAGGTTTTGTGATTTTCTTCAATTGAAAAACAGTTTCGTTATATGGAACAGCATTCATTTGTAGCGAAGTTTCTTCGCACTCAATTTCTTCATAATGATTTTCTTTCCAAACCATACAAGATGAATTTTGATTGATTGAATTAAGAAATAAATTACCTGCAACCAAAGCAGTTGTAACTCCGCCTCCTATAATTATTTTATTTTTTTGAAGTTTTATTTTTTCAAAGAAATTACTCTTTTTTGATGAAAGATTAATTATTGATTCTTCTTCAGAAATATTATCATCTAGTATTGGTTCTATGGATGCGATTTCTTCTACATTAACTTCTTTTTCTTCACTTTTTTTCAGCTGATTTTTTTGATTAAAATCTCCAAAATTTTCATAATCGATATAATGAGCAAGAGTGTTTAATGTATCAATAGAGATATTTTTTTCATTGATTTCATTTTTCTCTAAAGATTCATAATATCTCGAAATCGTTTTTGTGCTAATCGAGAAATTATAATCATCAATAAAAATTGTATTTAGATAAGTTGATATCGCATTCTTGCTTGAGCTACCACAATCTCTTTTTGCTTTCTCAAAAACTTTTTCGAATAACTGTTTTTTCGTAGACATTTCACTTTTAATTCTTTTACAAAATAGACAAATTTTAGTCAAAATAAATTACGGTTTCACGTAAAATGGGATGTCTAGTAATTGTCCAAAACTTGTCCATTGTTTGTCTAACAGCGACTTTGTGTACTGTATTTACTTTGCAATAGAAATCAAAACAAAAACAAAATAATTTGATTTCTGAAAATATAGTATTGAAAATAGTTGAGGTCAACTGAAGGGAAGCATTTTTCCTTAACTGTTTTCATACTACAAAACTTCCCATTAAAGAAGCGCTTCTTTTTTTCCGTGTAGACTACTTGCAATCTGTTTTGCGAGGAAGAACACTTATGTCAAAAAAATAAAATTTAAAATTATGTTAGAATTATTATTCGCTTTATTGGGATTCTTTTTTCCAAATCAAAATACAAACACAATATCAAATAATCAGCAACAAATTATTCAAACATCAACAGATTTTGTAGATGGAGATACAAATGGAGAAACAGGTAATACTCCTCCAAAAAAATAAACTTGAAACGGATAGAGAAATCTATCCGTTTTTTCTTTAGCTTTATTGAGTAAATATGATGTTTTGAAAAGAAGTTTATTTTTTGGTTTAATTCTACTAATTTTTTCATGTCAATCAACTCAAGATAGCCAAGCTGAAGAGAATATAAGTTCTAATAATGAAGTTTATGATACCGCTTGGAAGTTCTATGAAAAAGAAGAAAGTGATAGTGCTTATGCTTATTTTAATCAAGCGAAGTATATTTTTTTTAAACAGAATAATAAATCTCAAGCGGCGAAGTGTCTGATTAACATGGGATATATTTCTAAGGATAAAGGTGATTTTTTTGGAAGCCAAGAATTAACTATAGAAGCAATAAAACTCTTAAATTCTAAAGAAAAAGATAAAAGAGAAATCTTGTCTAGTGCTTACAATAGTTTAGGACAGAGTACACATAATTTAGGAAATTATAAAGAAGCAATTCATTACTATAAGAAAGCGATAGAGTATTCTACTGATGAAACAGTGTTTATTATCAATGAAAACAATATTGCAAATAGCTACCGTTATAACGAACAATTTGATGAAGCAATAGAGATTTATCAGGATTTATTGAAGAATAAAAAGATAATTGAAAGCCCAAAAGAGTATGCTCGTGTTTTGGATAATTTAGGCTACACTAAATGGTTACAAAATAAGCATCTAAATGTTGAAGAAGATTTAAATAAGGCATTAACAATTCGATTGAATGAAAATGATTTATGGGGGCAAAATGCAAGTTATGCACATTTAATAGATTATTATTCTAATGTAGATTATAAAAAAGCTTTGGATTATGCTTATAAAAGAAAAAAAATTGCTTTCGAAAATAATAGTGTGGATGATCAATTAGAAGTTTATCAGCAACTCATTTTATTAGAAAACCCTACAAATTCAAAAAAGAATTTTGAAGCTTACCAAAAGTTAAACGATAGTATTCAGCTTGTCCGTAGTAAATCCAAAAATCAATTTGCTTTAGTACGTTATGATTCAGAGAAAAACAAGGCTGATTTTTTAAAGGCTGAAGCTGAAAATGAAAAGAAAAAAAATGATATTTTAAGGCTTTATATACTTATCGGCTTATTGGTTGTACTGTTTGGATTTGCCTATTTCCTGTACAGAAAACGCAAACAAAAATTAGAACAAGAAAAAGTTTTGTTAGAACAAGAGAAGGTATTAGAAGTTAAAAAAACAGAACTTAAATATTCAAAAAAAGTGCATGATAAGGTAGCAAATGGAATTTATCATGTAATGTCAGATATCGAGAATCAGTCTGAATTAAAGCGAGAAGAAATTTTAGATAAATTAGAATTAGTTTATGAAATATCTAGAGATATTTCTTATGAGAAGATTGATAATTATCAACAAGATAATTTTGCAGATATATTATCTCAATTATTAAGTTCTTATGATTCAGAACAAGTGAAGATTTTTCTTATTGGAAATGAAAATAGTATTTGGAAAAAAGCATCAGCCAATGCTAAAACAGAAGTTTTCTTAGTATTGCAAGAGTTACTTACTAATATGAAAAAACACAGTGAAGCTTCACGAGTTATATTAAATTTTAAAGAAGAAAATCAGCAAATTATTATCAATTATTCTGATAATGGAATAGGAATTTCTGAGTTAAAACTAAAAAATGGTTTAAAAAATACGGTTTCACGTATTTCTAGTTTAAATGGAGACGTTATTTTTGAAACAGAGAATATAAATGGTTTAAAAATCATAATTACATTTCCTATTTCATAACCTAATATAAAAATATGTTTAAAAAAGTATTGATTGCAGAAGATTTTGAGAGTTTTAATATTTCAGTTCAAAAAGTTTTAAAGGATTTAAATGTCGAAAATCCTGATTATGCTTTCTATTGTGATGATGCTTTTTTGAAAGTTAAAAAAGCATTGCATGATAAACAACCTTATGATTTGTTGATTTCTGATTTATCATTTGAAGAAGATCATCGAGAACAGAATTTAAAAGGAGGAAGAGAATTGATAGAAGCTGTGAAAGCAATTCAACCAGATTTAAAAGTAATCGTTTTTTCAGTAGAAAAAAAAGCAGATATGGTAGATAATCTATTCCAAAATTATAAAATTGATGGATTTGTAGCGAAAGGAAGAGAAGATTCCAAAGAACTAAAAAAAGCTATAAAAACAGTTTTTGAAGGAAATATACATATCGGGTTAGCTATGAAACAAAATATCAAACATAAAAATACATTTGAATTTACATCATATGATATTACCTTAGTTTCTCTGCTCTCTAATGGAGTTTTGCTAAAAGATATTCCATTTCATTTGGTAGAAAAAGAAATAAAACCTTCAAGTAAAAGCAGTGTGGAAAAAAGATTAAGTATACTTAAGGAATCTCTACAAGTAACAAGTAATCATCAATTGGTAGCTTTTTTTAAAGACTTAGGAAGTATTTAAATAAAAATAAGCGTCAACTTTTTGTTGACGCTTATTTTTATTCTGCTAAAAGTTTTTTGATATCTTCTTTTAAATAATCAATTTCAGGATGATACTTTCCTCCAAGAGAAGGTTCTTTTCCTTCAGAATCTTTGTAATTTAATCCTGAATAAAACAACATTGGAACACCAGATTTGCTATACCTACTTCTTATATTTCCTTGCTTATCTATCAAAGCAAGTTTTCCACTATGATTCAAACCTTCAGCTGTTGTTTCATCTTTTCCAACATAAATATTGAATTTATCCGAAAGTTGCTCAATTTCTTCACGATCAGCTGTTAAATAAAACCAATTTGGAGATTTTACTCCAATTTGTTTCGAATATTCTAATAAGCGTGCAGGTGTATCTCGTTTAGGATCAATTGTGATAGAAATAAAACCAAGATTTGAATCGTTAATATCATCTTCTATTGAGCGTAAATTATTACTCATTACGGGACAAATAGTAGGACAACTTGTAAAAAAAAACTCTACAACATATACTTTTCCTAACATATCACGATCTGTAATTGTTTGATTATGTTGATTAATCATCGAAAATTCAGGAACTTTCATCACATTATATAATTTATCTTTTGGTTTGTTTTTTAACCAAAAAACAGTTCCAATTACACCTAAAATAATAATTACTATTGCGATTAATTGCTTATTCATGAATATGTTTTTCAGGATTTTTTAAAAATTCTTCTTTGCACATTGTCGAACAAAAACCATATGTCTTTCCTTGGTAAGTTGCTGTATCGCTTAAGTGATCAGCAGTTTTCATTCCACAAATAGGATCAAATTCGTTTACAACAGCAATATCTAGCTTCTTTGCAGCTTTCATTTCTTCGTGAGAAACATGTTTTACTTCAAAATTCTCTTGTTTTGGTTGCTCTTTGTTACAAGAAAATAATGCAAATCCTACTACGATTAAAGCGAATATATTTTTTAAGTTTTTCATTTTAAATTGTTTATTTATTTTTAATTAATTGTTTCTCTGATTTTGTAAATCAGAATATAGATAAAAAAATTAAACAATTGGTGGATGAAAAACTAAACGAATAATATAGTTAGAGCTAATATCTTGATAATGATCAGTTGAAGATTTATTTTCTTGTGTAAAATACTTTTTAGGAGAAATAATTTGTTTTTGAGGAACAATCGCATCTAAAATTTTGACCGAATTTTTTATAAAATGGTTTTCGGGCTGATTTTTTTCACTTTTCGAAACTTCCTCTTTCAAATAACAAAAACCATTACAAAGTAATTCAGGTTTCTCTCGATTTTCACAAAGTTCATTTGCGATTTCTTCATAACTCAAAACATAATCTATCATCGGCATTAAAGGACGGAATGCGATAGAAAATATGAGTGATATGAAAAATAATATGCGCAAAAAACTAATTTATTGACAAATTTAACCAAATTGATTGAGGTTGAATATGATAAAATTTATGATTTTAAAAGAAAGATTTATCATAATCTTCACTTTTATGTTCTGTAAAATTTTTACCTTAAAAAAGATTTTACAATCTATAAATATTTATGAAAAAAAGTAAGATTTTAGATTTTACAACAACAGAAGAATTGATGAGATTTTTAATTGAAAATCAAGAAGAAAATCCTCTCTATAAAAATGTGATAAAGAAGTTTGAATACGAAAATGAGTTACTAAAACTGCAATCAGAATTAGTAAATCTTCAAAATTGGATTTCGACAGAAAAGAAAAAAGTTGCAATTATTTTCGAAGGACGAGATGCTTCAGGAAAAGGAGGAACAATTCGCCGTTTTCGCGAGCATCTTAATCCGCGTTCTATGCGTGTTGTTGCATTGAATAAACCTACAGAAGTTGAGCAAAATCAGTGGTACTTCAATCGTTATATCAAAGAATTACCAAATGCTGGAGAAATTGTTTTTTTTGATAGAAGTTGGTACAACAGAGCAGTTGTAGAACCAGTTATGGGATTTTGTACAGAGCAACAATATGAGCAATTTATGGTGCAAGTTTCGGAATTTGAACATATGTTGTACGAATCAGGGACATATATTATCAAATTGTGGTTTTCTGTGACGAAAGAGGAGCAGCAAGCACGTTTTGATTCGAGGTTAAATAATCCGCTTAAAAAATGGAAATACAGTCCAGTTGATGCAAAAGGGCAAGAGCTTTGGGACGAATTTTCGCATTATATCAATCAAATGTTTACGCGGACGCACAACTCTTTTTCGCCTTGGATCATTGTCAACGCAAATGATAAAAATGCGGCAAGATTAGAATCTATTCGTTATGTGCTTTCTTTGTTTAATTATAAAGGAAAAGAAGATGCTGAAGTAAATTTAATGGTTGATCCAAATGTGATTGAGCGTTATTATCGAATGGTAAAAGAACTGAATCATTAATTTTAAATAGTAAGAAAATGGAGTTAAAACCGAAAGATTTAAAATTAATCGAAACCAAAAAAGGTCTTGTTGGACTTTTGCAATCTGATCATGGGAAATTGAATTTTGCAAAAGCCTTGCGTACTGTAAAATATGAAAATAGGATAGAGCAATTACAAGAAGAGTTGATAAAATTACAAACTTGGGTAGCCGAAAATAAACGAAAAGTAGTGATTGTTTTTGAAGGTCGAGATGCAGCTGGAAAAGGTGGTGCTATTCGTCGAATTGTAGAACATTTAAATCCTCGTGAACATAGAATTATAGCACTTCCAAAGCCTAATGAAGTAGAACGCGGACAGTGGTATTTTCAACGTTATGTTCGTCAACTTCCTCGTGAAGGAGAAATAGTCTTTTTTGATCGTTCTTGGTATAATCGTGCTGTTGTAGAACCTGTTAATGGTTTTTGTTCTAATGACGAATATGAAACGTTTATGAACGAAGTGAATGATGTAGAAAAAATGTGGATTAATTCAGGTATATATTTAATAAAAATTTATTTTTCTATTACAAAAGAACAACAGGCAAAACGATTTAATGATATTATTAAATCTCCAATTAAACGTTGGAAGTACAGTTCTGTAGATCAAAAAGCACAAGATTTATTTGATGTTTATTCAGCTTATAAAGATGTAATGTTTGAGAAAACAAATACAAAAATTGCTCCTTGGAAAGTAATTGATGCAAACAAAAAGTACAAGGCTAGAGTAGAGGCAATGGAATATATTTTATCTAAAATACCGTACGATGATAAAAATAAACGTATTTTGAAACATCAAAACTTAGAAGAAGAGAATTATAATTAGACCTAAAACTATGGCTGAATTTGATTTAAATGATTTAGAAAAAATTAATAATAAACAAGAAATTATTGATTTTTTGGTTGAACATGATATTATAAAAGAAAAGAAGTTCAAAGAACAACTCGCTTATGAGAAGGAATTAAAAGAACTTCAAGAAAAATTGTTAGAAATACAATCTAAAGTTATTCAAGAGAATAAACGAATATTAATCATTTTTGAAGGTAGAGATGCAGCTGGAAAAGGAGGAGCAATTTCGAGAATAACAGAATTTCTAAATCCGAAAAAATATCGTGTTGAAGCATTACCAAAGCCGACTGAAATAGAACAAGGACAATGGTATTTTCAACGATATTTTAAAGAATTACCAAATGCAGGTGAAATTGTATTTTTTGATCGTTCTTGGTATAATCGTGCTGTTGTAGAGCCAGTTTTTGGGTTTTGTACGGAAGAGCAATATTCAAAATTTATGAGACAAGTTGTAGAAGTAGAACAGCTTTTACAAGATGATGGAATTATTCTGATTAAAATTTTTCTTTCAATTTCGAAAGAAGAACAAGCAGAACGTTTACAAGACAGAAAAGACGACGAAATGAAACAGTGGAAATTAGGTTCATTGGATCAAAAGGCGCAAGAATTGTGGGATGCTTATACCAATTACATTGACAAAATGTTTCAACAAACAGGAACAGAAAGTTCGTCTTGGCTAGAAATTGTGACAGATGATAAAAAAGCAGCTCGACTTTTAGCGATGAAATCAATTATTTCTAAATTAGAAAATCAAACTTTTGAAAATGAATTAATAAAAAATCATTCATAAAAGAAAGAGAATCATTTGTATAATCAAGATTTTTGATTAATTTTGCACCCACATTGTTCAACCTCTGACGAAAGACGTTTAAGTTGCTCAATTCAAATAAATTGAAATTATAATAATGGAAAATTTAGTAAAATACGTACAAGAGAAATACGTAGCTAAAAAAGAGTTCCCAGCTTTCGCAGCAGGTGATACTATTACAGTTTATCAAGAAATTACAGAGGGTGGAAAAACTCGTGTTCAGTTCTTTAAAGGGGTTGTTATCCAAAGAAGAGGACAAGGAACTACAGAAACTTTCACAATCCGTAAAATGTCTGGAGATGTTGGTGTAGAGCGTATCTTCCCAGTTAACATGCCTGCGTTACAAAAAATTGAAGTAAACAAAAAAGGTAAAGTTCGTAGAGCTCGTATCTTCTACTTCAGAGCATTACGTGGTAAAAAAGCTCGTATCAAAGACGCTGCTTACTAAAAACTGCTTTTTTAGGAAAAATATAAAATCCGTTCGAAATTTTCGAACGGATTTTTTATGCTTTTTATTGAAATAATAGATTAGAATACACAACGTATTTTAAATTTTATAATGTGAATGACTTTTCTTTACAGCCCATTTTTCTTTAAAATTAATCCATTTTGATTTAAATAATTTACGCATTAGCTTGTCTGTATAGCGCATAATAAATACATGATAAACTGTATTTAAAACTTGAAAAAATTCATTCGGAAAAGCGCGTAAAGACATCGAAAAACCTGCTTCTAAATAACGATTATAATGCCAATAACCACGTGGGATAAATAAAGCATCGCCATGATTCATCACAAAATCAAAACCTTTTGCATGTTTCAAAGCTGGAAATTTTTCGTAATCAGGATAATCATAATCAATTTCATAAATCGTATGTACCGAAAGAGGAACTTTGTATAAAGCTTCTGATTGTTTTGGGTCAAATAATAAAATTCGTTTATCTCCTTGAAATTGAAAGTGAATAAAATCAGTCATATCAACATCATAATGCATTAAAACTTTGGCTTCACTTCCTCCAAAAAATAATGTAGGCAAACGTTCAAAATATTTTAAACCAAGATCAGGATAAGTAAAATTTTTAAGTAATTCAGGAATTTTATCTTTGATGATAAAGAAAAAAATCCTCAAATCAGAGGGCTCTTTTTTGATCAAATCTACATATTCATTAAACTTCATATGTGTTGCAGGAGTGTCCGAACTTTTATTAGCATCAGCAGGTTTGCTATCGTATAAAGGCACAATTTGTTCTCCAGCTTTTTCTTTGATATAATCGAGATTCCATTTGTCAAAATCTTTCCAATTCTTTGCATAACCTTTCAATAACAAAGGTTTTCTCTTTTTGAGATAATTTTTGATAAACTCTTCTTTAGAAATCGCTTCAACTGTATCAATAGACTGAAATTGCATGTTTTTTATAGTATAGGATTTCTCAAAAATAGATAATCCAATTGAATTTGATACAAAAAAGTCAACATATTGTTGACTTTTCATTTTATTCTTTTTCTTTAACCATTCGGATTAAATGTGCCATATTTTGAATTACGCTATAGTGTTTTTTAACAAAAGGATTTTCTTTATTCCATACATATCCTGCTAAAACAGCACAAATTTTTTCTTTAACATCAGGATTTTCGGGTTGATGAAAAAATAATTCTTGCAAATTTCCAGTGTACCATTCTTGCACATAAGTGGTAAAAACATCGATTCCGTCCTTCATATAATCTTCGTAATCGGTCTGCCAATCTACTTTTTCTCCATTTATTTCTTTAACAGCAAGTTTAGCGGCTTTCAAACCACTTTCTGTTGCAAAACAAACACCAGATGAGAAAACAGGATCTAAAAATTCAGTACTATTTCCTGTTAAAACATAACCATTGCCAAACATTTTAGTAACCGCAGCTGAATAATTTTTTAACCAAATTGGATCAAATTCAAATGGTAAATTTCCAAAACGGTTAACATAAAAATCGGATTTTTGAATTGCATTTTGTAAAGCTTCAGTTGTATCTTGATTGGTTGATAATTGATTGATATAATCTGTTGGGCCAACGATCCCGACACTTGTTTTTCCATTTGAAAAAGGAATTACCCACAACCAAACTTTAGTTTCGATAATATCAAAAGAAATTTGAGTTCCTTCTCGACCTTCTGGTCGACGAACATCATCAATATGTGAAAAAATTGCTGAATGAGGATTTAGTTTTGAAGGACTATCAATATTTAATAATCGTGGTAATACACGACCATAGCCACTTGCATCAATTAAAAACTTCGCATTAATTTGATAGGTTTCTCCATTTTGTTTTTTAACAGTCGTAATCGATTTTTTTCCTTCGAATTGAACATCAATTACTTCTTGATTAAAACGTAAATCTGCTCCTTTTTCTATAATAGCATCAGCTAAAGTCATGTCAAAATCAGCGCGCGGAACTTGCCAAGTCCAATCTTGACCTTTTCCAAATTTTTTACTGAAATCGAAAATACAAATCTGTTCGCCTCGAATAAATCTTGCGCCAGGTTTCACTTCAAAGTTTTGTTTCTCCAAATAAGGCAACAAACCAGCTTCTTCAAAATGATCCATCGAGCGAGGAATTAAACTTTCACCTACAACAATTCTGGGAAATTGCGTTTTTTCTAAAACAATAACCTTAATGTTGTTTTCTCTTAAATAGGCTGCTGAAACTGATCCCGAAGGTCCTGCACCAATGATTAAAACATCTGTATTTTCAATCATGACTTTTTGTATAGTTTTTTAATTATTTTTGCAACTGATTGAAGGAACAAATAACCAAAATCGATAATTTTTTTACCTAATCAATAACATGACAAAATTAACAATTGACACTATAGAAAACATACTTTTTGAGAATAAAAAAATGATTCTAAATAAGACAACTCTTGATGGTGTAGAGAAGAGCTTTCTCTTTTTAAAAGAATTTTCAAAAAATAAAATAATTTATGGTGTAAACACGGGGTTTGGACCAATGGCACAATATCGTATTGAAGATGAAGATACGATTCAGCTTCAATATAATCTAATTAGAAGTCATTGTACGGGAATTGGAGAGCCTTTGACTTTGGATCAAACAAAAGCAGCGATTATTGCTCGTCTTAATACATTGTCTCTGGGGTATTCGGGGATTCATCCTTCAGTTTTGGTATTGATGCAAGAATTAGTAAATCGCGATATTTTACCGGTAATTTATCAGCATGGAAGTGTAGGCGCGAGTGGAGATTTGGTTCAGTTAGCACATTTAGCTTTGACATTAATCGGAGAAGGAGAAGTTTTTTATAAAGACGAAATCAAATCAACGAAAGAAGTTTTTGAGCTAGAAAATCTTCAACCAATAGAAGTTCATATTCGAGAAGGTTTATCAATTATGAACGGAACTTCAGTAATGACAGGAATTGGAACGGTAAATTTGATTAAAGTGAATCAATTAATTAATCTTTCGATTACGTTAAGCTCCATGATGAATGAAATTGTACAATCTTTTGATGATCATTATTCAAAACCGTTGAATGAAGCAAAACAGCATATAGGTCAACGTTATATTGCGAATAAAATGTCAGAATTTTTGAATGATAGCAAATTAGTCAAAAAACGTGCAGATGAAATGTATCAAGAACGTAATGAGAAAATTTTTGAAGAAAAAGTACAAGAATATTATTCGTTGCGTTGTGTTCCTCAGATTTTAGGACCAATTTACGATACATGGAATGCTGCGAAAGAAGTAGTAGAAAACGAAATAAATTCTGCAAGTGATAATCCAATTATTGATGTTGAAAATCAAACTGTTCATCATGGAGGGAATTTTCATGGTGATTATGTTTCGTTAGAATTGGATAAATTAAAATTGGCTGTAACACGTCTATCGATGTTGAGTGAACGTCAGTTAAACTATTTAGTCAATCCAAAAATTAATAATATTTTACCACCTTTTGTTAATTTAGGAACACTTGGTTTCAATTTCGGTTTACAAGCGGCTCAATTTACGGCAACGTCTACAACGGCTGAAAATCAAACGCTTTCTACGTCAATGTATGTGCATAGTATTCCAAACAATAACGATAATCAAGATATTGTGAGTATGGGAACAAATGCAGCGACGATTTGTGCAAAAGTGATTGATAATACCTTCGAAGTGTTAACAGTTCAGAGTTTGGCTGTCGTACAAGCGATAGAATATTTACAAATACAAGATAAGTTATCATCAAAAGGAAAAGCTTTTTATGATTCGATTCGTAAAATTGTTCCAGTATTTAAAGAAGATGAGGTGATTTATCCTTATCTTAAGGAAGTTAAAAAATATTTACTAAAATTTTAAAAATATATTGATGAGAAAATATCTTTTATTATCATTTTTAACTGTCTCTTTTGGAATATTATCTGCACAGAAATTAGCATTAGTAAAAACAAAAAATAAAATTGGATTTATTGGTGAAAATGGACAATATTTAATAGAACCTCAATATTCTGACGCAAAGGATTTTTCAGAAGGACTTGCTGCAATTAAAAAAGGAAATCTTTGGGGATTTATTAATAAAGAAAATCAGTGGGTAATAGAACCTATTTATTCCAATGCAAAGAAGTTTAATTCGGGAATAGCAATGGTTGAGATTGATAAAAAATGGACATACGTTAATACAAAAGGTGAACAACAAAATTATCCTTTAACCGATAAAATATATGACTTTAATGAAGGAGTTGCATTTATCCGAAAAGGAGATTTGGTCGGTTTAATTGACTATAATGGAAATGTACTTGTTGAGCCAGCATATCATGTTATTAGGACTTTTATAAATGGATATGCGAAAGTAGCCTTGAACAAAAAGTGGGGTGTAATTGATACAAAAGGAAATTTGGTTGTCAACTTAGAATATGATGATGTTGGTGAATTTAATCAAGATGTTGTTTGGGCAAAAAAGGGAACTGATTTTGGAATTGTTTCTAATAATCAATTTATAGCTATAGAAGGAGTAGATTTTATAGGGAATTTTAACTCTGCTTCATACACTTTTGCTCGAAAAAATCATAAGTTTGGTTTTATAAATAAAAAAGGAGAGTGGATAATAACACCTATTTTTTCTAATGCAAAATCATTTTCTAATGGGTTGGCTCCTATTGAAGATAAAGGGAAATGGGGATTTATTAATGAACAAGGAGAAGTCGTTATTCAACCAAAATATAATAATGCAGAAGTTTTTAGTGAAATAGGATTAGCTCCAGTAAAAGAAGGTAGTAAATGGGGATTTGTCAATAAAGAAGGTAAATTAGTCATTCCTGCTTTGTATGACATCTCTGTAAGTTTCGGATTTTCACAAAAAGATAAAGGGTTCAATGGTAAATTAGCTCGAGTAAAGAAGCAAGGAAAGTGGGCTTTTCTTGATGAGAATGGAAATGTATTAGCAGATCAATGGTTTGATAATGCTGAACTTTTTAATGATTAAAAAAAAATAGATTTTATAAAGCATGAAATGTGCAATTGTAACAGGTGGTTCTCGTGGAATTGGAAAAGCAATTTGTTTGAAAATTGCCGAAGAACATGATTATCATCTTTTGATAAATTATAATTCGAATGAAGCTGCTGCGTTAGAGACTTTGAAAGAAGTTGAAGCATTAGGAGGAACAGGAGAAATTTTAAAATTTGATGTGGCTGATGCAAATCAAACGCAACAAGTTTTAACCGAATGGACAGAGAAAAATACAGATGCAATTGTAGAAGTTATTGTTAACAATGCTGGTATTACGAAAGATAATTTGTTTATGTGGATTTCGCAAGAAGATTGGTCAAATGTGATTAATACAAGTTTGAATGGTTTTTACAATGTAACTCATTTCTTTATTAATCCATTATTGAGAAATAGATTTGGAAGAATTGTCAATATAGTTTCTGTTTCTGGATTGAAAGGAACGCCAGGACAAACAAATTATTCTGCTGCTAAAGCAGCTGTGATTGGAGCGACCAAAGCATTGGCACAAGAAATAGCAAAACGTAATGTAACGGTGAATGCTGTTGCACCAGGTTTTATCGAAACGGATATGACAGATGAATTGAATCAACAAGAGTTAAAAAAGCTGATTCCAGCAAATCGTTTTGGAAAAGCGGAAGAAGTTGCTGATTTGGTAAGCTTTTTGGTTTCTAAAAAATCGAGTTATATCACAGGAGAAGTTATTAATATAAATGGAGGAATTTATTCTTAGATAAAATGAGCCAAAGAGTCGTAATAACAGGAATGGGCATCTATTCTTGCTTAGGAACATCATTAGAAGAAGTAACAGAATCTTTGCGTCAAGGAAAATCAGGAATTATTTTTGATGAAGAACGCAAAGAATTTGGTTTTAAATCTGCTTTGACGGGAACTGTTCCAGTACCAGATTTGAAGCCGTTTTTGAATCGTCGACAACGAATTACAATCGGTCAAGAAACAGAGTTCGCTTATATGGCAACTTTAGAAGCGTTGAAAAATGCTAATTTGACGGAAGAGTATATCAAGACTAACGAGGTCGGAATTATATATGGAAACGATAGTGTTTCAAAAGCAATTATTGATGCAATAGATATTGTTCGTGAGAAAAAAGATACTGAATTAATTGGTTCTGGAGCAATTTTCAAATCCATGAATTCTACTATTACCATGAATCTTGCGACTATTTTCGAGTTGACTGGAATTAATTTTACGATTAGTGCAGCTTGTGCGAGTGGTTCGCATTCGATAGGATTAGGTTATATGATGATTAAAGACGGTTTGCAGGATATGATTATTTGTGGAGGAGCGCAGGAGATTAATAAGTATGCAATGGCAAGTTTTGATGGTCTAGGTGTTTTTTCCGAAAATGAAGCAAATCCTACACAAGCTTGTCGTCCTTTCGATAAAAATCGTGATGGATTGGTGCCGAGTGGAGGTGGAGCAACATTGATTTTAGAAAGTTATGAATCCGCAATAAAACGTGGTGCGCCAATCATTGCTGAGGTTTTAGGTTATGGTTTTTCGTCGAATGGTGGACATATTTCTACACCAAATGTAGATGGTCCAGCAATTGCGATGAATAGAGCGTTGAAACAAGCAAAAATTTCGGCAGATGAAATTCAATATATCAATGCACATGCAACTTCTACACCAGTTGGTGATGCAAACGAAGCAAAAGCGATTGACCAAGTTTTTGGAAAAACAAAACCTTTTGTAAGTTCTACAAAATCAATGACAGGACATGAATGTTGGATGGCTGGTGCAAGTGAAATTGTTTATTCTAATTTAATGATGATGAATAACTTTATTGCACCAAATATTAATTTTGAAGAAGCAGACGAAGATTCAGCTAAATTAAACATTGTTAAAGAAACCTTAAATAAAGAATTTGATGTATATTTGTCGAATTCTTTTGGATTTGGTGGAACGAATTCTGCCTTAGTAATTAAAAAAATTAACTCCTAATATGGTGAAAAGTAAAATCGCTGAAAAATTAAACGCTATCTTAATTGATGAATTTGAGGTTGATCCTTCTGTGATTTCAGAGGAAAAAAATATTAAAGAATCTTTAGATTTAGATAGTTTAGACTATGTCGATTTAGTGGTAATCATTGAATCTAATTTCGGTGTGAAATTAATTAAAGAAGATTTTCAAAATATGATAACTTTTGAAGATTTCTATGCAATTGTAGAACAAAAGTTAGAGAACAAATAACAGATATGAAACAATGGGATGGTCGTTCTAAAGGAACGGTCCTGGGATACAAAATATTTGTCAACGTTATGAAAAAGCTCGGAATTAAGTCTGCTTACTCAGTCTTAATTTTTGTAGCTTTTTATTATTTTATAATAGCTTATAGCAGTAACAAATCTATTTACGAATACTTTCGTTATCGACTAAATTTTTCGGTTCTCAAATCAATTTTAAGTGTTTACAAAAGTTATTATACTTTTGGACAAACTTTGATTGATAAAACAGCGATTAATGCAGGTTTGCGTAATAAATATTCGTATGAATTTGATGGAATAGAATTATTGAAAAATCTATTGGATCAAAAACAAGGTGGAATCTTAATCAGCGCACATGTTGGTAATTTCGAAGTTGCTGAACATTTTTTTGCGGACATCGATTTTGATTATCAAATTAATTTGGTTACAACAGATTTAGAACGAAATGTTATCAAAGAGTATTTGGAAAGTATTTCGATGAAACCTTCGGTAAAGTTCATCTTGATTCAAGAAGATTTATCCCATATTTTCGAAATTAATAATGCGCTTAGTCGAAATGAATTAATTTGTTTTACAGGAGATCGTTATTTCGAAGGAAATAAAACGATGTCAGAAGTGCTTCTTGGAAAACAAGCTAATTTTCCTGCAGGACCTTTTTCTATCGCCTCTCGCTTGAAAGTGCCCGTTGCTTTTGTATATGTAATGAAGGAAAAAAATCTACATTATCATTTATATGCGCGTCTAGCAAATTTCAAACATCGTGATGCAAATGCACTTTTGAAAGAGTTTTGCATCAATCTAGAAACCATTGTAAAAAAATATCCTTATCAATGGTTTAATTATTTCGATTTTTGGAAGTAAATTACGCAATAATATGAATTTTCAAACTACTATAAAACTTAAACTTTTACATGAAGACCAACGTATTAGTTGTTTATTACTCTCAGTCAGGACAATTAAAGGAGATTGTTGATCAAACAACTTATGATTTAGTTCAAAACCAAGATATTAATTTAACAACATACAAGATAGAAATGGAAGAGGAATTTCCTTTTCCGTGGGATTTCTATTCTTTTTTTAATGCTTTTCCAGATAGTTTTCTTCAAAAAGAAAAGAAGGTTAAACCAATTCCAACCGAAATCTTGAATCAGAAATATGATTTGATTTTACTGTATTATCAAGTTTGGTTTTTATCGCCATCTATTCCAATAAATTCTTTTTTAAGGGATAAACAAACGCAACAACTTTTAGAAAATTCTAAAATAATTACAATTAGTGGTTCGCGAAATATGTGGTTCTTGGCGCAAGAAAAAATCAAAACAATCTTGAAAGAAGGCAAAGCAAAATTAGTTGGAAATATTGCATTAGTCGATCGTGCTCCAAATTTAGTAAGTGCAATGACAATTGTAAATTGGATGTTTTCAGGCGTTAAAAAACGAATGTTCAATTTGTTGCCTTTGCCAGGGATTAGTAAAAAAACTATTCAAGAAAGTAGAAGATTTGGCAAAATTATTCTAAATTCAATTCAAAATAATAATTACTCTAATCTACAAGAAAATCTAATCCAATCTGGAGCCGTTGAGGTAAAACCTTTTTTAGTTTCTGTGGATAAAAAAGGGAATCGAATGTTTAAAGTTTGGTCTAAAATTATTGATTCTAAACAAGGCAAACAGAGAGAAAAGTATTTGAAATTCTTTTATTATTATTTAATTTTAGCCATTTGGATAATATCTCCAATAGTAAATTTGTTATATATTATATTTTATCCGTTCAATTATTTTAAATACAAAAAACAGGTAAAATATTTTCAAGGAATAAAATAATATGCAAAATGTATATATAACGAGAACATCGAAGTTTTTGCCAAATAAACCAATTTCTAATGAAGAAATGGAAGAATTTCTAGGAAAAATAAATCAAGTTCCTTCAAAAGCTCGAAGAATTGTTTTAAGAAATAATGGAATCAAAACACGCTATTACGCTCTCGATAAAAGTGGAAATATCACGCATTCTAATGCTGAATTAACAAAAAATGCGATTGTAAATTTATTTGATAATCAATTCTCTCAAAATGATGTAGAAGTGTTGTCTTGTGGGACTTCAACGCCAGATTTGTTGTTGCCTTCTCATGCTGCGATGGTACACGGTTTATTGCAAAATAATGTTTCGATAGAGTTAAATTCTTCTTCGGGAGTTTGTAATTCGGGAATGAATGCGTTGAAATTTGGCTATCTTTCGGTAAAATCAGGGAATTCTAAAAATGCAATCTGTTCAGGTTCTGAGCGAGTTTCGACATGGATGAAAGCTGAAAAGTTTGAGCATGAAGTTGACAATTTAAAAGAATTAGAAGAGCAACCAATTATAGCATTTAAAAAAGATTTTTTACGTTGGATGTTATCAGATGGTGCTGCAGCTTTTTTATTGCAAAATCAACCAAACGAAGATTCGATTTCACTTAAAATTGAGTGGATGGAATCTTATTCTTACGCTCACGAATTGGAAACGTGTATGTATGCCGGAGGTGATAAATTAATGAATGGAGAAATGAAACCTTGGAGCGATTTTTCTTCGGAAGAATGGTTAAAGGAATCCGTTTTTTCTTTGAAACAAGATGTTAAAGTTTTGAATGGTAATATTTTAATGAAAGGAGTTGAAAGCATGAAAGCTGCAATGGATAAACATCAATTATCTTCAAATGAAATTGATTATTTGTTGCCGCATGTCTCGTCAAATTATTTTGTTCAAGGTTTATATGACGAATTTTGTAAAAAAGACATTCATATTCCATTAGAGAAATGGTTTATGAATTTAAGTAAAGTTGGGAATGTTGGTTCAGCGTCTGTTTTTTTGATGCTTGACGAACTTTTTCAGAAAAGAAATCTTAAAAAAGGGGATCGTATTATGCTTTGCGTACCAGAAAGTGGACGTTTTTCATATTCGTACGCTTATTTAACAGTCGTTTAAAAAATGAATAAAATACAATTACCCAATTATACGATAGAATTTATCAAACAATTGATTCCACAACGCGAACCAATTATAATGGTAGATGCTATTTTTGAATATGAAGACGGAAAAGTTGTTGGAGGTTTAACAGTCAAAAATGATTCAATTTTTGTCGAAAATAATCAATTGAAAGAATCTGGAATTTTAGAGCATATGGCACAAACAGTTGCTTTGTATACAGGTTATCAATTTTATATTCGAAACGAATCAGCTCCAACAGGATATATTGGCTCGATGAAGTCAATAGAGGTTAATCGTTTGCCAAAAGTGAATGAAAATTTAACAACAACAGCAATTATTTTGCATGAAGTAATGGGAGTAACTTTGGTTTCGATTGAAACAAAGATAGAAGGAGAAGTAATTGCAAAAGGAGAAATGAAAACAGTGATTGCAGAAACATAATTTTATGAAAGTAAATCAGGAAATTGATATTCAACAATTTCTTCCACATCGTGAACCAATGCTTTTTGTAGACACGATTTCTTGGATTGAGAAAACTTATGTTGAAGCTTTATTTACAATAAAATCGGACCAATTATTTATTCAGAACGAATATTTTACTGAAGTCGGTTTATTGGAAAATATGGCGCAAGTTTGTTCGACAATTATTGGACAAAACTATTTTATTAATTTTTCTGATGTACACAAAGGCGATGTAATTGGCTTTATTAGTTCAATTAAACAAGCTGAAATTATGCAATTGCCGAAAGTTAATCAAACGATTACAACAAAAGCAACGTTGTTAGAAGTTTTTGATTATGATGAATTTACAATTAGTCTGATGCAAGCAAAAGTTATCTTGAATGACGAAATAATTGCAACAGCTACAATGAATTTAATGCTTCAAAACCATAAAAAATGAAACAATCAGAAGTGCCACAAGATAAAGGACATTTAAAGAATTTCAACGAAGTTTATTACGCAATTGATGAACAGGGAGAGTTTTCTCAAACATTGAGTGCGGGTTGGGAAGCGAAGAATATTGTTCAGTCCGAAACTTTAAAAATTTTGGATGAACGCACAGAGGAAGCAAGACAAAAAGTAATTGATGGAAAAGCAAGTCCAATATTATATTTCATGGAATTGAAACGTATGGATTGGGAAATTTTGTCTAATTATGTGGGAATTTGGAAGATTTTTGTCAAAAGACATGTAAAACCAGCTGTTTTCTCAAAATTAAAAGAATCAACACTAAAAAAATATGCCGAAGCTTTTGAAATTTCGGTTGATGAATTAAAAAACTTTGATGGAAACCATAACTGATTTTAAACATTTTCAATCAGCACATTGCGAAAATGGAGTTGCCTCCAACTTATTAAAAAATAAAGGAATTGATATTTCAGAACCGATGATTTTTGGGATTGGTTCTGGTCTTTTTTTTGTGTTTTTACCTTTCTTAAAAGTTAATCATGCACCAGCAATTAGTTATCGTCCGATGCCAGGAATGATTTTTAATCGTGCAGCGAAGAATCTTGGCATAAAGGTGAAACGTCATAAATTTCGCTCTACAAAATCAGCTCAGACTTTCTTAGATGAGCAACTTTTAGCCAATCGACCTTGCGGTTTACAGGTTGGTGTGTACAATTTAACATACTTTCCCGAAGAATATAAATTTCATTTTAACGGACATAATTTAGTTGTTTTCGGAAAGCAAGATCAAACGTATTTAATCAGTGATCCTGTGATGCAAGAAATGACAAAATTGACTGAAAATGAGTTAGAAAAAGTTCGTTTTTCGAAAGGAGTTTTAGCACCAAAAGGACATTTATATTATCCTGAATTTATTCCAGAAAATATAGATTTTGAGAAAGCAATCAAAAAAGGGATTAAGAAAACGTGTCGTGAAATGTTAGCGCCAGTTCCGATTGTTGGTGTTCGTGGAATTAGAATGGTTGCGAAACGAATCAAAAAAATGCCAAAAAAAATAGGGAACGCAAAGACAAATTATTTTTTGGCACAAATGATTCGAATGCAAGAAGAAATTGGGACAGGAGGTGGAGGTTTTCGATATATTTATGCTGCTTTTTTACAAGAAGCTTCACAAAAATTGAATCAACCAAATTTGAATGATTTTGCCTTAGAAATTTCTGAAATAGGAGATAAATGGAGATATTTTGCTCTAAATGCATCAAGAGTTTATAAAAAACGAAATAATGCGCAAGATATTTACGATGTGATTTCGGATCAATTATTGGAATTAGCAGATTTGGAAGAATCGTTTTTTAAACGTTTAAGAAAAGCAATTTAGCCACAGATGATTGAAATTGAAAAATTATATAAAAAATATAAAAATTCTGATGTTTTTGCGTTAGAAGATTTTTCTTTGACGATAAAACAGAACGAAATTCACGGTTTACTTGGTCCAAATGGAGCAGGGAAAACAACCTTGATGTCGATACTTTCTGGATTGATTAAACCAACTTCTGGTAATGTTGTGATTCAAAATTTAAATCAAAAAACGGATTTAAAAAAGATTCAGAAAATCATTGGAATTGTACCACAAGAATATGCATTGTATCCAACTTTGACGGCGAGAGAAAATTTAGAATTTTTTGGAAAAATTTATAAAGTTCCTTCAAAAGAATTACACGAAAAGATTCAGCTTTTGACTGAAAAAGTAGGAATGAGTAAGTTTTTAGATAAAAAAATTGATTCTTTTTCGGGAGGAATGAAACGTCGTATTAATTTATTGGCAGGAATTCTTCATCAGCCAGAAATCCTTTTTTTAGATGAGCCAACTGTTGGCGTAGATATTCAATCAAAAATTGCGTTATTGGATTATTTACAAGAATTGCATCAACAAGGAATGTCGATCGTTTATACATCTCATCATATGGCAGAAGCCGAAGATTTTTGTACACAAGTTACGATTATGAATCAAGGAAAATCGATTGTAACAGCTGAACCGAAAGAATTAATCAAACAAGTAAATGCGTATAATTTGGAGGAAGCTTTTGTTAATCTAACTAAATTATCGTGATATGTTGAGCCAACTTTTAGCATGTATTAAGAAAGAAGTTTTGTTACTCATTCGCGATATTGGCGGATTGGTGATTCTTTTCATAATGCCTTTGATTTTGGTTATTACGGTGACTAAAATTCAGAAAAGTACTTACGATTCTTTTGCCGAAGCGAGTATTCCTGTTCTATTTATTGATCATGATCAAGATAGTATTTCCGCAATTGTAAAAAAACATATTTCACATTCTGGAAATTTAAAAATTGTAACTGAATTAAATGGAAAAAAATTAACGGAAGATAAACTGAAATCCGAAGTTTTTAAAGGTAAATACCAAGTAGGAATTGTAATACCAGTGCGATTGTCAAAAGATTTGAATTATAAAATCAATCAAAATGTTGAGAAAATTCTGAATGAATTTGCTTTTGATAGCACGCAAGTGAAATATAATCAACAAGTCAATCCAAAGACGATTAAATTATACTTTGATCCTGCTACTTCGCTGGCTTTCAAAGAAAATGTGTCGAATGTTTTGGATAAATTAATTACTGATACTGAGAATAAAAGTATTTACAAAGCATTTCAACAAGAAATGGGATCAAATGATTTAGGATTTCAGAATGAAAAGTTTATTCATTTTCAAGAGATTGTTCCAGAAGATTCTAAATCAGTTTTGAAACCAAATGTAACACAACATAATGTGCCTGCATGGACATTGTTTGCGATATTTTTTATCGTAGTTCCACTGTCTATCAATATTGTAAAAGAAAAAAGTTTAGGCACACATATTCGATTATTAACAAGTCCAATGCCATATTCTGTTCAAATTATTGGAAAAACCATCACGTATTTAATCATAAGTTTACTACAATTTACTATGATTTTATGTGTCGCTAAATTAGTTTTTCCATTGATTGATTTACCAGGTTTCAAAACGGATGGCATATTATTTTCGATTTACGGATTAACTGTATTCGCTTCTTTAGCAGCAATTGGATTAGGACTTTTAATTGGTACAATTGCGAAAACCCAAGAACAATCTGCACCTTTTGGAGCTACTTTGGTCGTTATTTTAGCTGCAATAGGCGGTGTTTGGATTCCAGTTTTTGCTATGTCAGATTTTATGCAACATTTCGCGAAAATATCACCGATGAATTGGGCACTCGATGGCTATTATAGTTTAATCTTGAGAAATCAATCTTTTCTTCAGATTGTTCCGAATATTATTTTGTTAACTTTGTTCTATATTATTACCTTGTTTGCCGCTATATATTATGATAAGTTCAGAAGAGAAGATTAAAAAATTAGTACATAATTCCAATTTCGCAGTACGATTTAATGAAACCGATCCGTTGGGAATCGTGTGGCATGGGAATTATATTACGTATTTTGAAGATGGAAGGGAAGCTTTTGGACGCCATTTTGGAATTAGTTATTTGGATATTCAAAAAAGTGGATTTGTAACACCAATTATTAAGTCGGTTTGTGAACACAAATTTCCGTTGAAATATGGTGACATATGTAGAATAGAAACGACTTTTGAAAATACTTTGGCTGCTAAAATGATATACAAATTCAAAATTTTCAATCAAGATGATAAATTAGTTTGCATCGGAGAAACGATTCAAGTTTTTTTAGATAGTGATGGTGAATTGATGTTAACATTACCACCATTTTTTGAAGAATGGAAGAAAAAAGTAGGATTATTGTAATGGAAAAAGTTTACATTAATCGAGTAAATATATTAACACCTTTTGGTAATTCTATCAAAATCAATTGGAATCAGTTAGTTAAAGGTAATTCAGCTGTTTCTAAAATTGATTCATTTGGTCATTTAAAGAATTTTTATGCAGGTAAAATTAGTGACGAAATGTTCCTAAATTTAAAAAATTACGTAAAAGATAATCAATATTATACTCGATTAGAAATAATTGGTATTTTGGCACTTCAATCTATTATTGATAAATCAAAAATTAATTCTAAAACGGGATTTATTCTTTCAACAACAAAAGGTAATATAGATCAACTTTCTGATTCGTTAGAAAAAGTGTCTATTCCAAATTTTGCCAAGAAAATTGCAGATTATTATGGATTTAAAACTGAACCAATTATCATTTCAAATGCTTGTGTTTCTGGAGTTTTAGCAGTTAATGTTGCAAAACGTTTCATTGAAATTGATGAGTTTGATGACGTGTATGTTTTGGCTTTAGATGAGTTGACAAATTTTGTTTTGACTGGTTTCAATTCATTTCAAGCAATGGATTTCGAGTTGTGTAAACCATTTGACAAAGATAGAATAGGTGTGAATTTAGGTGAAGCTGCCGCTTGCGTTTATCTTTCTAAAAATCAAGAAAAGAATAGTTTTGAAATTTTAGGAGAAGCTTCAATCAACGATGCAAATCATATTTCTGGACCATCTCGCACAGGTGAAGGCTTGGTGTTGAGTATAGAATCGGCGATGAAAGAAGCCAATATTTCATCAAATGAAATAGATTATATTTCGGCTCATGGAACGGCAACGTTGTATAACGATGAAATGGAAGCAATTGCTTTTAATCGTTTACAAATGGAATCGATTCCGACAAATAGTTTAAAAGCTTTTTATGGGCATACGTTGGGTGCTTCTGGATTGTTAGAATTGATTATTTCAATGAAACAAGCACAAGAAAATTTGATTTTGAAAAGTCATAATTTCGATGAATTAGGAGTTTCAGTTCCATTAAATATTTTGAATGAAAATCTTCAAAAAGAAGTCAATATTATTTTGAAAACTTCATCTGGTTTTGGAGGAAGTAATGCCGTAATTATTCTAAAAAAAGTTCAGAATGACTAAAGTTGAGATTAAAAGCGAACAAGTTTGGTTGAATGACGAACTTTATTTTGAAGATTATTCAGGAGATTTTGTTATATTTTCGAAAAATTTTTTCAAATCTTTCGAAATTGATTATCCAAAATTTTATAAAATGGATCATCAGAGTAAATTAGCTTTTTTAGCTGCTGAAATTTTGTTAAAAGATGAAAATACATTGAACGAAAATCAAGATATTGCATTGGTTTTTGCAAATCGAAATTCGAGTTTAGAATCCGATTTGAAACATCAACAAAGTATTCAATCTACTGATGAAATTTTTCCGAGTCCAGCAGTTTTTGTCTACACATTAGCAAATATTTGTTTGGGTGAAGTGAGTATTCGTCATCGATTGAAAACCGAAAATGCTTTTTTTATTTCGGAAAATTTCAATGAAGAACAATTAAAAAAGTATGCGAATTATTTAATTCGAAAAAACAAAGCAAAGAAAGTTGTTTTGGCCTGGGTAGATTATTTACAAGGTGATTACGAAGCGAAAATGTATTTAATAGATTAAAAACAATATTAGTTAACAATAAAAAATACTATGGAAAATTTAATTAACGACTTAAAAGTTAAAATCATTGAAATTTTAAATCTTGAAGATGTATCAGTAGAGGATATCAAAAATGATGATCCTTTATTTGGAGATGGTTTGGGATTAGATTCGATCGATGCTTTGGAGTTGATTGTTTTATTGGATAAAGAATATGGAATTAAAATTACTGATCCAAAAGAAGGAAAAACGATCTTTCAATCGGTTGAAGTAATGGCAGATTATATTGAGAAAAATAGAACAAAATAATGGCTAAAAAAGTTGCGATAACAGGAATGGGAATCATTTCGGCAATTGGTAAAAATGTCGAAGAGAATTTCGATTCATTAATTCATCAAAAGCATGGTTTATCACGACTCGAAAATTTTGAATCTATTCATAAAAACGAAATTTTTGTAGGTGAAATCAAATTATCGAACGATGAATTAGCAACTTTTTTAAATTTATCTCCGGAGAATAATTTTTCTCGAACAGCGATGTTAGGACTAATTGCAGTGAAAGAAGCTCTGCAAAATGCAGGAATCGAAAATGTAAATGAAGTCAGAACAGGACTGATTTCTTCAACAAGTGTAGGAGGAATGGATAGGACAGAAAATTACTTTTTGGATTATGAAAATCTGCCTGAAAAACAAAAGTATATTTCGAGTCATGATGCTGGTGCTTCTTCTAATCAAATTGCAAATGAAATTGGTTTGAAAGGCTTTGTATCGACGATTAGTACGGCTTGTTCTTCAGCTGCGAATGCGATTATGTATAGTGCGCGCTTGATTAATTCAGGAAAATTAGATCGAGTGATTGTTGGCGGAACGGATGCTTTGTCAAAATTTACCATTAATGGATTCAAAAGTTTGATGATTTTGAGTGATGAATTTAATCAACCATTTGATGAAAATAGAAAAGGTTTGAATCTTGGTGAAGCGGCTGCTTATTTGGTTTTAGAGTCAGAAGAATCTGTTCAAAAATCAAATAAAAAAGTCCTTGGTTATTTGATTGGTGCAGGAAATTCGAATGATGCGTTTCATCAAACAGCTTCTTCTGAAAATGGAGAAGGAGCGTATTTGGCGATGAGAAAAGCATTTGAAACAGCAACTATTCAACCAACCGAAATTGATTATATTAATGTCCACGGAACAGCAACAAACAATAATGATATAACAGAAGGTCGAGCTCTGAAGAGAATTTTTACAGAAAATGTTCCTAATTTCAGTTCTACAAAACCATATACGGGTCATACATTGGCTGCTGCTGCAAGTGTTGAAGCGGTTTTCAGTTTGTTAAGTCTTCAACATAATCTTGTTTATCCAAATCTTAATTTTCAATCTCCGATTGAAGAGTTGAATATCTTTCCGATTACAAAATTGGAAAAGAAAGATATTGAATATGTGTTATCAAATTCGTTTGGTTTTGGAGGAAATTGTTCAACTTTAATTTTTTCTAAATCATGAAAGAAATATTTGTAAACGGACTAGGTTTTGTAAATGCACAATTTATAGATGAAATTACGAATGATTTTCTTCCTTTAGAAACTTCAATAACAAAGGCAAAATCTCCTTCTTTTAAAGATATTATTTCTCCTGCGATGAGTCGTAGAATGGCTTCTGGAGTAAAAATGGGAATTTATTCTTCTCTAAAAGCTATGAGTGAAGCAGGAATTGAACAACCAGAGGCAATAATTACGGGAACAGCACTAGGTTGTTTGGTAGATTCTGAAAAGTTTTTGACAAATATTATTCAAAATAAAGAAGAGTTTTTAACACCAACAGCTTTTATTCAATCTACGCATAATACGGTTGGCTCTCAAATTGCTTTGCATCTTAGTTGTAATGCATATAATTTTACGTATACGAATGGTTTTAATTCCTTTGAAAATGCACTTTTGGATGGTTTTTTACAAGTTGAAAATCAAGAAGTAAATAATGTTTTGGTTGGTGGAATTGATGAAATTGGAGAAAGAACATATCAGTTGTTACAATTAATTGGTGAGATTGAATCAAAAGATAATCAGGGAATTAAATATAGTGAAGGCGTACATTTTTGTGTTTTATCTAACAAGAGAAACGAAAACTCTTACGCGAAAGTTTTAGATGTTTCTATTTTAAATCAATATGAAGATTTATATTCCGAAATTCTAAAATTTATTCAATTGAATCATATGAATTTAAGCGATATTAATGCGATTGTTTCTGGTGAAAATTTATTGAATGTTAATAGCTTAAAAAGAATAGAGTTATTTGAATACAAAGATTTTATTGGAGAATTTGGAACTTCTTCTGCTTTCGGATTTGTGTTAGGTTGTGAATTATTGAAAAATAAAACTTTACCAAACCAATTCAAAAAGAATGATGTAAAAGCTGAAAGTTATAAAAATGTACTTTTGGTAAATGGTTATAAAGGCAAGGATTTAAGTTTAGTATTGCTTCAATCAATATGAAATTTAGAGTTGCAACAATCCTTTTTGTGATTATACTAATCTGTTTGTCAGTTGGTTGTTTTACAAAAGGTTTTTCTTTTTTTTATTTATTGATACCTTTTTTTATTTGGTTAACATTGACAATTTTTGGAGCTTTTGAAATTCGATTTAACTATTTTTTGAAAGCTTATCATCGAGGAAATAATCATTCAGAGAAAATAATTTCTCTAACTTTTGATGATGGACCAACAGAATTTACGCCGAGAATTTTATCTATATTAGAAAAAAATAATGCAAAAGCAACTTTTTTTTGTATTGGTAGACAAATCGAAAAGTATCCTGAAATTTTTCAAGAAACTTATCAGTCAGGTCATTTGATAGGAAATCATACATTTCACCATTCTTCTAAAAACGGTTTTTATTCAACAGAAAAAATCATTTATGAAATCGTTTCTACCAATCAACTTATTAAAGAAAAAATAAACGTTACAACGAAAATTTTTAGACCACCTTTTGGTGTGATAAATCCGCATATAGCAAAGGCTTTAAACAAAACAAAACATAAGGTAATTGGTTGGAATATTCGTTCTTTTGATACAGTTATCAATGATGAAAAAAAATTATTGAACCGAATTACTGGTCAAATAAAGCCTAGTTCGATTATTTTGATGCATGATACTTCGGACAAAACGGCGAATGTTTTAGAGCAATTATTCGTATTTTTACAAAAGGAAAATTATAAAGTAGTTCCTTTAAATGAACTCTTGAAAATTGATGTATATGAAAACTAAAATCTTCATTTTATTAGCTTTTTTTCACTTGACAATTTTTGCTCAAGAAAGTAAAATGAGTAATGTTGAAATTGAAAATTTCAAAAAAGATATTATAGCTGATTCTAAGAAAATACAAACTTTAACTGCCGATTTTACACAATATAAAGTGATGAGTTTCTTGGATAAACCAATTGTTTCGAAAGGAAAATTGCACTTGCAAAATCCGAAAGCGATGCGTTGGAATTATACTCAGCCGATTGATTATAATGTGATTTTTAACAATGGGAAAATTTACATTAATGATGAAGGAAAAAAATCGAGTGTAGATTTACAAGGAAATAAAAAATTTGAAAAATTAAATCAATTAATCGTAGGAAGTGTAAGTGGAAATTTGTTTGATACAAACGATTTTGTAATAACTTACGTAAAAACAGATAAAGCCCGAATTGCGAAATTACAACCAAAAATAAAGGATGTAAAAAAGTACATTAAAGAAATTCAGTTGACGTTTTATTCAGGTCAATCGACAGTTACGGAAGTCAAATTAATAGAGCCCTCGGATGATTACACAAAAATTTTATTTACCAACAAATCTTTAAATAAAACAATCAATGCGTCTGTTTTTAATCCTTAGTTCTTTTATTTTAACCTCTTGTGGAACGACTTACAAAATTATTGATATACAAGGACAACAAAAGGATGAAAGGGAGTTTTTGAACCCATATTTTAGTTCAATTGATAAAGAATATAGTTATCGTTTCAAGATTACGTTCATGAAAAAGGAAATGAAAGGTAATTTTGTTGTGAAAAAATTGGGTTACAACTCGCATCGTGTGGTGATGACTTCTGATTTTGGGAATACGTTATTCGATTTGTCGGTTACAGACTACGATTATACTTTGAATTATGCGATGCCAGATTTGAATAAGAAAATAGTTGTTAAAACTCTTGCTGAAGATTTACAAGCGATTTTTAAGAATGATTTTCAAGTTGATGAGCGTATAAAAACGACAAATCAAACGATTTTAAAATCAAAAGAAGTGAGTTTGATTTTTGATGAAAATGAATTAAATTATTTCAAAGAATTAGTTCATTTGAAGAACAATAAAATTAAAACAATTAATCAATTTACTACAAATGAAACAGATTTTCCAGATAAAATCCTAATCAAACATAATAACTTTAATTTGAGTATAGAGCTTTCAAAAGTAAATATGCAATTAGAGGAAGAGTAAACAAACCTATAATCATCTTTTTTTAGATTATATTTGTAACTCAAAACAATTACAAATGCTTATTCCTAATCTATATACCATTAAAAATACTGAGAAAATTGATGAAACAAACTTTAAAGTTCAGATTGAATTAAACCCAAATCACCAAATTTTCGAAGGTCATTTTCCAAATAATCCAATTACACCTGGTGTTTGCATGATGCAGATAATAAAGGAAGTGACAGAAGGTTTTGTTTCGAAAGATTTGTTTTTGTATAAAGTTTCGAATGTAAAGTTTATGGCGACGATAAATCCGTTTATTAATCCTATTTTGGATTTGAATTTGAATGTTATTTGTGAAAATAATGAAGTGAAAGTGAAAAATTCTTCTTTTTTTGAAACGACAAATGCGTTGAAATTTAGTGCAATTTATAAAGTTCTAGATTAATGAAAACTCTATTATCTATCTTTTTATCGGTTTCATTTCTCTTTGGATTAACCTTATCCGAGTTGAGAACAGATTTTGAAAACGCTTCGAAATCATCGATTAATGTATCTATTTTGTATAATAAATTAGATGATTATTCAGGTGATAATCAAACAATTATTGCATATAAAGGAGCGTCTAAAATTCTGAAAGCAAGGTATATAAAAGATAAGGAAACGAAGAAACAATATTTTACAGATGGAGCAACTTTGATCAATAATTCGATAAAAAAGGACTCGAAAGATGTTGAAAATCGTTTAATTCGATTGATTGTGCAAGAGAATATTCCAAAATTCATCAAATACAATCAAAATATACAAGAAGATAAAACATTTATTGTCGAAAATTATAGTTCTGCTCCAAAAGAAGTAAAAACTTTAGTGAAATCTTACGCCAAAAAATACAATACTTTTACAGCGCAGCAGCTGAAAAAACTAAATTAATCAATGGATTTTTCGATTATTCGACATAAAATAGACGAACAAAAAGTTTGTGTACTTATTCCGACTTACAACAATCATAAAACATTGAAGCGTGTGATTGACGGAGTTTTGGAATACACGAATCAAATTATAGTTATAAATGATGGATCGACGGATTCTACTTCCGAAATTTTAAAAGATTATCAGAATCAGTTTATTATAGTTGAACTTCCAGAGAACAAAGGAAAAGGAAATGCACTACGTATTGGTTTTAAAACTGTGCGAGAAAAAGGCTACCATTATGCATTGACAATCGATTCGGATGGCCAACATTTTCCGCATGATATTCCAAGTTTTATTACAGAATTAGATCAAAAAAATAAGCCTGTTTTAATTATTGGAAGTCGTCAAATGGAACAAGATGGAATTCCGAAGAAAAGTAGTTTTGGAAATAAGTTTTCTAATTTTTGGTTTTGGTTTGAGACAGGAATTAAGCTGAATGATACACAATCTGGTTATCGTTTGTATCCATTGAAATTTATTCCGAAAAAGTTTTGGACAAATAAATTTGAATTCGAAATTGAAATCATTGTACGAACAGCTTGGAAAGGAATTGAGGTGAAGAATATTCCGATTGATATTTTGTACGATCCAAACGAACGCGTATCACATTTTCGTCCATTTCAAGATTTTACGCGAATTAGTATTTTGAATACTTTTCTGGTTTTTTTGACAATTTTTTACATCAAACCACGAAATTTTTTCTTCAGTTTCAAAAAAAAAAATATACGAACATTCATTAAAGAAGATATCCTAGGAAGTAATGATAGTAATAAAGTAAAAGCGTTTTCAATTGCTTTGGGAATTTTTCTTGGAATCGCACCATTTTGGGGCTTTCAAACTTTTTTATCTATCTTTTTAGCGTCGATGTTTCGACTAAATAAAGTCATCAGTTTTTTTTGTTCCAATATTAGTATTCCGCCAATGATTCCGATAATTATTTATCTTTCTTTGTTGACAGGTGGATTTATTTTGCAGGACAATTTTCATTTAGATTTGAGTTTGGTTTCTTTCGAAATTATCAAAAAAAATCTGCTTCGTTATATTGTCGGAAGCTTTGTTTTAGCAACTTTTTGTAGTGTTGTTAGTGGAATTGTAAGTTATTTTTTATTAACTTATTTCAGTCAAAAGACAATTAAGAATGCATAAATTTTTCTATAACATATTTTTAAAAATCAGAGCGAATAAATGGTTGAGTATATTTCTTTTTATTCTCTTTTTAATTGGTTGTGCATTTTTTGCAAATCGTCTAAAATTTGAAGAAGATATTACGCGAATCATTCCGAAAGATGAGAAAAATGATGTAATGGCAAAGGTTATTGCTCAATTAAAATTTACGGATAAAGTTGCGGTGATTATCGAAAAAGATAAAGCAGGAACGTTAGATGATATGACGGCTCAGGCAACTGATTTTTTAGATAGTATTCAACCGTTAAATAACTATTATAATGATATTCAAGGTCAATATGATTTAGATAATTTTGCTTCGACTTTTGATTTTGTTCATCAAAATTTACCGCTTTTTTTAGAGAATGAAGATTATAAAACGTTAGAGCAAAAATTGTCGAAAGATTCGATAGCTTCTATTGTTGAAAGTAATTACAAAAGTTTGATTACGCCGACTGGAATTGTTTCGAAAGAGTTTATGTTGAAAGATCCGCTTGGGTTGACTTTTGTTGCGTTAAATCGATTAAAAGAAAAGAATTTGACGGATGATTTTGAAGTTTACAATGGGTTTATTGTAACGAAAGATCATTCGAGATTATTTCTTTTTATCAATCCTAAATTTTCAGGAAGTGAAACAGAACATAATACCGAATTTGTTAATCGTTTAGAGGAAATTCAACAGCATTTAAATCCAGAATATAGCGGGAAATCAACATTAAGTTATTTTGGTTCAAGTTTTATTGCAGTAGCGAATGCAAAGCAAATTAAACAAGATATTATTACAACCGTTTTGATTTCGATGATTACATTAATGGTCATTTTAATGGTTTTTTATCGAAAAATTTACATTCCGATAATTATTTTTATACCTTCCGTTTTTGGCTTTTTCTTCGCTTTGGCACTTTTGTATTTTATTCAAGGTACAATTTCTGCAATTTCTTTGAGTATTGGAGCTGTTTTATTAGGAATAACAATTGATTATTCGCTGCATATCATGACGCATTATAAGCACAATAGCGATTCTAAGATTTTATTTAAAGAGATTACAAAACCGCTTATAATGAGCTGTACAACTACAGCGATTGCATTTTTGTGTTTACTTTTTGTAAAATCGGATGTGTTGAAAGATTTAGGGATTTTTGCTGGAATAACAGTTGTTGTTTCTGGTGTTTTTTCTTTATTGATTATTCCACATTTATATCATCCGAAAGAAGATGCTGTTGAAAATAATTCTTCAATAATAGAGAAGTTAGCATTCTTTTCATTTCATAATAACAAGATATTAATTGGAGCTTGTGTTCTTTTAATTATTGTGAGTTGTTTTACGTTTAATAATGTCAATTTTGATAAAGATTTATCTAAATTAAACTATGTTCCAACCGATCAAAAAATAGCGGAACAAAAGTTAGAAACTTCTTCAAATTCTATCTCAAAATCGTTGTATGTAGTCAATTATGGAGATAATGTAGAAGATGTTTTAAATCAAAATATTGCGTTAACAAATAAGTTGCAAAAAGCAGAAGATAAGAATGAGATTTTAAGTTATAATTCCATTCAATCGTTGGTTTTACCAATTTCAGTTCAACAAGAAAAAATAAAGGATTGGGAAGAATTTTGGAATTCTGAAAAAGTGAATTTTGTGAAGAATGAATTTATCAAGGACGGAAAACAATATGGTTTTAAAGAAGAAATTTATAATCAATTTTTCTCAATTTTTGATAAAACCTACAATCCTTTGAAATTAGAAGATTACCGCGCGTTTAATCCTTCACTTTTTGAAGAATTTGTTTCTCATAAAAATGGGTTTTATACGATTTCTACTTTAGTAAAATTAAAGGAAGAAAGCCGAGAAAATTTTGTTCAACAATATCATAATAAAGAAACAATTGTAATTGATCGAAAACAGTTAAACGAAAACTTTTTAGGAAATTTAGTTACTGATTTTAATAATCTTGTCAATTACTCATTTATTGCTGTTTTATTAATATTGTGGTATTTCTTTCGACGTATCGAATTGGTGATTATAAGCGCGATCCCTATTGCGTTATCGGGCTTGGTTACAGCTGGATTGATGGGACTTTTTGATATTAAATTCAATATTTTCAGTAGTATTGTTTGTACATTAATTTTTGGTCATGGAGTAGATTTTAGTATTTTTATGACGAGTGCTTTACAAAAAGAATATACGACTGGAAAAGATGAAATGCCTACTTATCGCACTTCGATTTTGTTAGCAGTTATCACGACAATTTTAGCAATTGGAGCGTTAATTTTTGCCAAACATCCAGCGTTGAAATCAATTGCATCAGTTTCGTTGGTTGGAGTTGTTGCAGCATTAGTGATTACGTTTATTTTCTACCCAATTTTATTTCGATTTTTTATTTCGAATCGACCAAAAAAAGGTAAAAGTCCAATGACGTTGTGGTTGGCAATTCAAAGTGGAATTTTCTTCATTTATTTTGGATTATTTGGTACGGTAACTTCATTAATTCTTCGATTTTTGATGCTTATTTTACCGATCTCGAAAGAAAAAAAATATAAACTTTTTGGTTGGGGAATGTCAACTTTTATGAAATCTGTGTTGATGTTAAAGCCAACGGTTGTCAAGAAAATTATTAATCCAAATCAAGAAGATTTTAAGAAACAATCAATCATAATTGCGAATCACACTTCGTTCTTGGATACGTTGGCGATTGGAATGTGTACGCCTAAAATTGTGTTTTTGGTAAATGATTGGGTTTATAAATCGCCGATTTTTGGTAGAGCTGTGAAAATGGCTGGATTTTATCCTGTTTCAAATGGTGTTGAAAATAATATTGAAGAGATTAAAACTCGAATTGGGAATGAGTTTTCGTTGATGATTTTTCCTGAAGGAACGCGTTCTCGAACGAATAATATTAATCGTTTTCACAAAGGTGCATTTTATTTGGCGGAGAAATTGCAACTTGATATTTTACCAATTTATATTCATGGAAATTCTGAGATTATTCCAAAAGGAGAATTTTTAATTTTTGATGGACATATTTATTCAATAATAGGTAAAAGAATTGCTTGGAATGATGAAAATTATGGATCAAATTATTCGGAGCGAACGAAAAAAATCAGTAAAGAATTTAAAGTTAATTTTCAAGAAATTCGAAATCAACATGAAGATGAAAATTATTGGAAACAGAAATTATTTTTAAGTTTTTTGTACAAAGAATCTGAAATTATTCAAGCTGTAAAAAAGGATTTTAGTTTGAATAAATCTGTTTATCATCAACTGAATAATACATTTACGAAAGATGAAAAAATAGTTCATTTTTCGAATGATTTTGGACAAATTGATTTTTTATTATTGGTGCAACAGGCAAACCGAAAAATAATAACGTTTGTAAAAGAGGAGGAAAAGCGAGAGATTGCAGCAACAAATTACATTACTAAAATTCGTTCGTTAGAATATCGTTCTGATCTTGATGTTATAGATGATTATAAGACGCTTTTAATTTCAACTGATATTGAAAATATTTATCAAGGAACAATAAATCAATTTGAGAAAATAGTTGTTTTAAAGAATAGAGATATTGACGAATCACTTTTTACAAGTTTTGCCCAACAAACAGAAACAAATGAATACACAGTTTATACAAAATAATTCTGAACCTCATTACGATGTAATCGTGATAGGTAGTGGTTTGGGAGGACTCGTTTCAGCGCTTATTTTAGCTAAAGAAGGCAAAAAAGTCGTAGTATTAGAAAAGAATAATCAGTATGGAGGGAACTTGCAGACTTTTGTTCGAAATAAAACTATTTTTGATACAGGCGTTCATTATATTGGAGGTTTAGATAAAGGAGAAAATTTGTATAACTATTTCAGTTATTTGAATATATCCGACAAATTAAAATTGCGTCAGTTGAATAAAAATGGTTTTGATATGATTTCGTTTGATGATGATATTCAAGAATATCCAATTGCACAAACCTATCAGAATTTTGTTGATCAATTAGCTATTTTTTTTCCTACGGAGCGAGAAAACTTAATACAATACAGCAAAAAATTAGAGGAAATTTGTTCTGCTTTTCCTATGTATAATTTGAATATCGGAACTTTTGCTGATGAAGAAGATTTTTTGTCAATTAATGCGAAAGAATACATTGATTCTGTTTTTACAAACGAGCGTTTGAAAGCGGTTTTAGTAGGAAATAATTTTCTTTATGTAGGGCAAGCAGAGAAAACGCCTTTGTATATTCATGCTCTTTCTGTTAACTCTTATATACATTCGGCTTGGCGATGTGTAAATGGAGGAAGTCAAATTGCAAAACTTTTGATCAAAGAATTGAAGAAATATGGTGGTGAAATTTATAAATACCAAGAAATAAAATCGTTTGTTCAGAATGAAAATGAAGAAGTAATTGGTTGTGAAACAATAAAAGGAAAACGTTACTTTGGTGAATTATTCATTTCGAATATTGACATTAAAAAAACAATAGACATGTTAGGCGAACGTAAGTTTGGTAAACCATTTTCTCGACGTGTCAAAAGCTTGGAAGTAACGCCATCTGCATTTACTATTTATATTGTTTTTAAGCCAAAAAGTTTTTCCTATATCAATCATAATATTTATCATTTTAACTCGATAAATGATGTTTGGGATAGCTACGAAAAACCTACAAATAATTGGCCAAATACATACATTGCAACATTTAGTATGGATCAAAAAGATGAAGAATATTCGGAAAGTATGACGGTTATGACTTATATGACTTTTGATGAAGTACAAAAATGGGAAGAATCGTATAATGTTGATATTAATGATAATTATGGAAATAGAGGAGAAGAATATGAAGAATTTAAACGTCAGAAAACGGAATTAATCATTCGTAAATTAGAAAAAAAATTCCCTGGTATTAGAAAAAAAATTTCTGATATTCATACATCTACACCTTTATCTTATCGAGATTTTATCGGATCTGAAAAAGGAAATATGTATGGGTATTTGAAAGATAGTAGTCATCCCATGAAAACATTTATTTCACCAAGATCTAAAGTTAAAAATATTTTTTTTACAGGTCAAAATGTGCGTGTTCATGGGGTTTTAGGAGTGACAGTAGGTGCGTTTGTAACATGTTGCGAAATTCTTGGAGCTGAATATTTAATGAATAAAGTTCATCGGGAAATAGAACCAAATGCGAATGAATAAAATTATTTACTTTTTTACGTTTATATTTTTTACGTTTATATCTTGTGGTGTTCAAAAAAGTTTAGAAGATCGTCCTGATCTTTCTTCTTACAATGCACAAGAATATAGTCGTCAACAAGTGAATGATTCACTTTTTTATATTGGAAATAATTTTTTAAAGAAAAATAAAACACAGAATTGGGAACTTTTTGTTTCGGGAGATCCGTTAGAAATTGGTCAGAAAACTGGCGTTTTGACGAAAGAATTATATGCTTTTCAAGAACAGTCATTCATGAATTTGATTACAGACTTTATTCCTTCTGAAAGGCGTAGAAAATTTCTTTTCAAAATACTCAAATATTATAATCGAGATTTACATAAATATGTAAGTAATGAGTATAAGGCACAAATTTATGGACTTTCTGAGTCTGCAAATAATCGCTATGATTCGTTAATAGATAAATATAATCGCAATCTCTTTTTACATGGAGCGCATGATATTGGACATGCAATGCATGATTTGATGCTAGTTGGTTGCTCATCTTTAGCAGTTCGGGATAATAAATCTGAAGATGGAGGTTTGTTAATTGGTCGTAATTTCGATTTTTATGCAAATGATGATTTTGCCAAAAACAAAATAGTTTCGTTTGTTAAACCTAACTCTGGTTATCCATATATGTCAGTGACTTGGGGAGGAATGATTGGTGTTTCGTCTGGAATGAATTTGGAAGGTCTTACAGTAACGATAAATGCAGGAAAATCGTCTATCCCACTTAAAGCGAAAACGCCTATTTCTCTTGTAGCTTTAGAAATTTTACAATATGCCTCAACAATTGATGAAGCGGTTGAAATAGCAAAAACTAAAAAAGTTTTCGTTTCTGAAAGTATGATGATTGGTAGTGCAAAAGATCATCGTGTTGTTTTGATAGAAATTTCACCTAAGAAATTTGGTGTTTATGAAGTTAATAACCAACCTTATTTGGCTTGTACAAATCATTTTCAGAGTGATGTTTATTTGGATGATAAGCGAAACAATACTCAAAAAGAAGAAAGTCATTCGGTTTATCGTTTTGAAAAAATTGAAGAGTATCTTTCGAATGAAAATAAACTGAATCCAACTAAAATGGTTGAATTATTGCGCGATACAAATGGTTTGAAAAATACAAAATTAGGTTATGGAAATGAAAAGGCTTTGAATCAATTATTGGCGCATCATGCAGTTGTTTTTCAGCCAGATAACCGATTGGTTTGGGTTTCGTCAAATCCATATCAATTAGGTGAATTCACAGCTTACGATTTGAATAAAATTTTTAAAGATTCTATTTCAAATTATTCGTTAAATGTAGATAGCTTGAGAATTGAAAAAGATAAGTTTCTCTTATCTGATGATTATTCTAATTATGAAAAATACCGTGAGCAAACGTATAAAATTAACAAGTTGATAAAAGAAAATAAAAAGATTAACGAAACTTTTTTGACTGATTATATTCAAAATAATCCTGATTTTTGGTTGGTTTATGATAAAGTTGGCGATTATTATTTTCAACAGAAAGATTATCAACAAGCGAGTTTTTATTATAAATTAGCATTGACAAAGGAAGTGACTACAATTCCTGAGCGAAATAAAATTCAGAAAAAATTAGCCAAATGTTCTCGAAAAAAGCGTTAACATCAATAGAACTTCAATCTGTAGAAGAGATTAAAGAATATCAAAATAAAAAACTTCAAGAACAATTAAAATATCTTGCTACTCATTCCAAATTTTATCAAGATTTATTTAAAAAATATCAAATTGATTGGAAATCTATTCAAACAACGGAAGATTTAAAATTAATTCCTGTTACAACGAAGAATGATTTACAACAATATAATCTCGATTTCTTGTGCGTTCCACAAACAGAAATTATTGATTATTCTACTACATCTGGAACTTTGGGCGATCCTGTAACATTTGGTTTAACGGATAAAGATTTAGATCGTTTAGCAATAAATGAGATGAACTCTTTTCAACGAATTGGTGTTCAAAAAGGTGATGTTGTACAATTGATGACAACGATTGATCGTCGTTTTATGGCTGGGTTGGCGTATTTTCTTGGTTTGAGAAAAATAGGTGCAGGTGTTATTCGTGTTGGCGCTGGTGTTCCGCAATTGCAATGGGATTCTATTCTAAAATATCAACCCAAATTTTTGGTTGCTGTTCCATCTTTTTTGCTGAAAATGTTAGATTATGCAGAGAAAAATAACATCGATTATCAAAATTCATCTGTAAAAGCGGTTTTGTGTATTGGTGAATCGTTGCGTGATAAAGATTTGAATTCGTCTTTGTTGACGCAAAAAATAAATTCGAAATGGGATATTCAACTTTTTTCGACTTATGCTTCAACGGAGATGGGAACAGCGTTTACAGAATGTAATGAATCATTAGGAGGACATCATCAGCCAGATTTGATTATCACAGAAATTTTAGATGAAAATAATGAAGTTGTACAAGATGGTAAATTGGGTGAATTGACAATTACAACTTTAGGAATAGAAGGAATGCCTTTATTGCGTTTTAAAACAGGTGATTTGTTGCGAAAACATTCTGGTATATGTAAATGTGGAAGTAATTCGTATCGATTAGGACCAGTTGAAGGGCGAAAACAACATATGATAAAGTACAAAGGAACTACCTTGTATCCGCCAGCTTTACATGATATTTTGAATCATTTTGATGAAATCAAATTACATTTAATCGAAATTTATTCGAACGAATTTGGAACAGATGAAATCTTAATTCGATTAGTTTCGACAGATGAAACCGATGTTTTCTTAGCAAGAATAAAAGATTATTTCAGAGCAAAATTACGTGTAACACCATCTATTAAATTTGAAACTTTCGAAGAATTACAATCAATTGTTTTCAAACCGGAAAGTAGAAAGCCAATTACATTTGTTGATTATAGAGAATAATTATTTTAATAAATTTCTCTTCCATAATAATTAAAAATACTACATGAATAAATTACTAAAATTAATTTTGTTGATTGTTCTATCAACAAAGATGAATGCTCAACAAATTATTACAACTGATATTGATAATTTTTGGATTGCTTATGATAGCGTTAATAAAGTAAAAGAAAATAAAACATCAGTTTTTAAGCAATTGTATTTAGATAAAGGCACAATAGGATTGAAAGATTTTGTGAAATACAAAGACTTTAATGAAAAAAATTATGTAACAGCTTTTGCGAAATATCCTGAATTTTGGAAAAGTATTCGAAAAAATACACTTGTTTCAAGTAAACAAATTCAAAAAACGGAGAAAGCTTTAAAAGAATTCAAAAAGCTTTATTCTAACCAATCGAAAGGAAATATTTATTACACAATTGGCGCTTTGCGATCAGGAGGAATGCCGAATGGAGCGGATTTAATTGTAGGGCTAGAGAAAGTAGTTGGAGATAAAACAACTAACACATCTGAATTTGAGAACAAAACTTTACAAAATATGTTTCAGTTTTCTAATCCTTCGTTATTAGGTTTTGTAAGTGTACACGAGTTTATTCATACTTTTCAGAAGGGGAGTGAAGTAAATGTGCTTGCAAAAGCTATAAAAGAAGGTTCTGCGGATTTTATAGCTGAATTGGCTCTTAAAGAGAAGTATAATTCACATTATTTAGATTATGGTTTTAAGAATTTTGATTTAGTTAGAAATCAATTCAAAAATCAACTATTTAGCCAAAATTATGAGAACTGGTTTTACAATAGTGAAACGAATGAACATCCAGATCTGGGATATTTTGTAGGTTATGTGATTTCGAAGAATTATTATGCCAACTCGAAGAATAAAAAGCAAGCGATAAAAGACTTGATTGAGTTGAATTATGAAGATGAAAAAGCTGTATTTGAAGTTTTAAATCAATCAAAGTATTATTCAGAAGTATTGAATATAGAAGAATTGAAAGCAAATTATGAAAAGAATCAACCTCGCGTAGTAAAAATTATAGAATTTGAAAACGGAGCGCAAAAAGTTGATACAACACTAAAGCAAATTCAAATTGTTTTTTCAAAGCCTTTGAATGATAAAGTTTCAATCAATTTTTCTAAAAATGGTAAAGCTCATTTTCCATTGAATAAAATTGTTGGTTTAAATGCTGATAAAACAGTTTTGATAGTAGAAACAATAGATTTACAACCAAATACTTTGTATGATTTTTATATCACTAATCGCTCAACCAAATCATTAGATGGTTATCCTTTTATAGAAGAAGAATATAAAATTGAGTTTAAAACAAAAGAATAATTTTGGAGTAGAATTAACAAAAAAGTCCTCGTATTAAGAGGACTTTTTTGTTAATATCTTATTTCATGTAAGCATCAGAATTTCTTGCTGGACTTTTAACTTCTGGCCATTCTTGTTGTTTTCCATTTCTACCAGTTGGTAAAACACGACGATCACGATTCACTAATTCACTTTCTTTATCAGCCATCATCGTTAATGTAGCAGCTAAAATTGCATTACTTTGAATTTCTTCAAAAACAATTTTATCGTAAGTATCTTTGTTTGTATGCCAAGTATAGGTTCCGTAACCCCAGTTAAGAGAACTCAACATAAATCCTGGTACACCAGCTGCAACAAAAGAAGCGTGGTCAGAACCTCCACTACCAGGAGCTCCTGGAAAATCAGTTTTAATTTCGTTACGAATAAAAGAAGGCGTAGCAGCTAGCCAACGCGTCATATATTCGTACGATTTTTCGAAACCTGAACCATTGATATTTACAACGCGTCCTGTTCCATTATCTAAGTTGAAAACTGCTTGTGTATTTTTTACAATTTCTGGATGATCTTCAACAAATGCGCGAGAACCATTTAATCCTTGCTCTTCACTTCCCCATAAACAAACCAAAATTGTACGTTTGTTATTTGGATATAATTTTTTGATGGTACGAATTGTTTCCATCATTGCAATTGTTCCTGTTCCGTTGTCAGTCGCACCTTGCGCACCATCCCAAGAATCAAAATGAGCAGAAAGAATAATATATTCGTTTGGTTTTTCTTTTCCTTTAATTTCTCCAATAATATTGAATGTTTTCGCAACTCCATTGTGTTTAGATTGCGCATTAACAGTTAATTTTGGAGCAGTTCCATTTTGAGCTAAACGATATAACATTCCGTAATCTTCATTTGAAATATCCAACATTGGAATCGTTTTCGTTTTTGCACCAAAAATTCTATTCGCACCCATAATTCCTGTCCAATAAGAAATTGCAACTGCTGCAGCTCCATTTTTCTCAAAAACTTCTGGAAGTGTATTGTTGTTGTAATCTGTCACTTTGATAGAATTTGCCCAAGCTTCAGCTTCAGCTTTTTTTGTTTCAGTAACTTTTTTATACAAATCCTCTAAACCAAAATCTTTGTATTGATAATCAGAACGTCCATATGATTGGTTTTGTGACATCAAAACAACTTTTCCTTTTACAGAAGGTAACCATGCTTCAAATTCAGCTTTTGTTTTGAAAACTGGCATTGCAATAGCATCTGCATTCACAGCTTTTTTAGTTGCTGGTGACCATGCTAATTGAGTAGCTTCGATAGATTTTGCTCTTGGATAGGTCATATCAACATGCGTTATTCCGCGTTCCCATGCTTTCCATGTTCCGTAATCTTCTCGTCGTGCGTCAATTCCCCAAGACTTTAAAGTTTTAATTGCCCATTCCCCTGCTTGATCCATTTGAGGAGTTCCTACTAAACGTGGTCCGATACCATCTAATAATTCGTGCGAAATTTTCTTCAACTGTGAATTATTTTGTATTTCTGTTACAAAACTTTGGACAGTTGGATCTAATTTTTCTTGTGCATGTACTGCAATAGATGATAATACGATTGTAGAGTAGGTTAATGTGTTAATCAATTTCATAATTAAACTAATTTCGTGTGATAAATTTTACAAATTAAGTCTAAAGTAGAATATTTTGGGAAATAAAAAAAGACATCTATAGATGTCTTTTGTGTAATTATGTTTTTTTGAAAATATAATATTGTTTTTTAACTATCTTTCATTTTGTAAAAATCCTCAACTCCGAAGAATTGAGGATTTACTAACCAACTAAAATTAACTATATCTATGAAATTTGTATGCTACGTTTTTCTTTTGGTAAAGCTTCTTCTTTCTTAGGTAAAACTAATTGTAAAATTCCGTTTACATAAGAAGCTTCTATTTTATTTTCGTTTATGGTTTCTGGTAATGTAAATGCTCTTTTAAAGCTTGAAAAATTAAATTCTCTTCTTGAAAATTTTTCTTCTTTTACTTCTTCATTTTGTTTAAATTCTGATGAAATTTTCAAAATATTTTCATCAATTTCAATTGAGAAGTCTTCTTTGTTTAAACCTGGAGCAGCTAATAAAATCTCGAAACTATCTTCATTTTCTTTGATATTTACTGCTGGAAATTGAGTTTGAGAATTTACAAAAGTTTCAAATTTTGGACGCATTGCATTTTCAAATCCAAAAGGAAAATAATTTGCTTTATTTTTTCTAACTGTATTCATGTCTTGTATGTTTAAATTTTTGATTTTATTATTTACACTTACTTCTTTTCAAATAATATGCAAAATGAATTTACAAGACAAAATGACTTGTGTTATAAAGAAAATTGTGTCAAAAAGTCCGAAATTTAAGTTTAAAGCATAAAAAATCCTGAAAAATTGACTTTTCAGGATTTGAATTTATTTTAGAAAGATCTAAAATTCTCTTTTATTTGAAAACTTCGTCCAAAACTTTCGCTAATCGAATTCCGCCTTTTAATAATTGATCTTCGATGATAGATTTATTGTCAAAATGATAGCGGTAACCTAATTTATCATCCATTTTTACACCTGCATAGATATTGTTTGCAAGAATATAAGAACCATAAATCCAATCAGCATAAGTACCTTCTTTCATTTCTTTTTGACGCTCTTTTGACGCAATATCCAATAAATTAGAGTATTCTGTGTACGAATAGTTTTCGTAATCTACCAATTTAGAATCCCAAACCGTGTGAATATTTACTTTATCGCGGAACCATTCAACTTTGATACGATTTCCTCCCAAATCATCTGGACGACCAACGTGAAGTGGTTGATGCGCATCGCCAAGAATGTGAATCAAGAAATATAAATCGTGTTGTTTTTGCTCGATTGTAAGGTTTTTATTGTTTTTTAATTCATTCATTAAAAACAATCCTTTTTTATACATGTTTTCATCTGAAGTTTGCTCTAAAGCAGCATCAAATTGTTGACGTGTTAAATCTCCAGGAATGTTAACGTAGTGATAAGAATCAGCATGTTTCCAAGAATCATCAGACTTAATAAAATCTGGCCAGTTTGCCCAATACGCTAACTTTTGTGGACCAATAATTTTTGTGATTTCTTTACGAGTTTTCTTGCTAATGTGTTGTTCTGCAATTTGAGAAACCACTCGGTGACCTGTTAATCCCCAAGCTAAAGCACTTTCTGAAGCTAAAAATGCACCTAAAAGCATTGCACTTCCTATAATTTTTTTCATTATGTGAGCTCGATTTTTGACAAAGGTAATAAAACTAATTCAAGTAGAATGAGTGATTTTTGAAGGTGATTTTTAAACGATAGTTAATAATTTTCAAAGAAAATAAGACTCTTTTTCATTAAAAAAATATCAATTTTAATATTTTCTTAAAAAAAAAATAAAAAAATATTAATTCAACAAACCTTAATAAATAGACCGATTGTTATGTTTTTTATTTATAATACTAAAAATAATTCAGTACTTTGTTTTGCATAATACTAAAACTTTTATATATATTTGTATAACAAAATAAAACAAGCCGTTCTTATGAATATAGAGAAAACAAAAGTTCAGATGCGAAAAGGTGTACTGGAATATTGTATTCTCAGCATTATCAAAAAAGGAGATGCATATGCATCTGATATCATAGACGAATTGAAAAAAGCAGAGATGATTGTTGTTGAAGGAACATTATATCCGCTTTTGACAAGACTTAAAAATGATGACCTTTTACAGTATCGCTGGGAAGAATCAACGTCAGGACCACCTCGCAAATATTATGCACTTACAGAGTTAGGTGAAAATTTTTTAAAAGAATTAGCTGAAACTTGGGAACAGTTAATTGAAGCCGTGAATAAAGTAACCACAGAAACGTACAAAAATGGATAAAACAGTATCAATAAGTATAGGAGGATTTTCTTTCGTGTTAGACGAAATCGCCTATAATAAATTAAAGACCTATTTACAAGATGTAAAAACTTCTTTGAGAGGTACGGAAGGTGTAGAAGATATTATTGAAGATGTAGAAATCCGTATTTCTGAATTATTTCGTGAGCGATTAAAATTTAGAGAAGTCGTAAACGAAGATGATATCAATTTTGTAATTGCAACAATGGGACATCCAGATCAATACAAAGTTGAAGAAGATGAAGAGAACGAAAAAACGTCTACAAATTCATCATACAATTATTCGTCAAATAATCAATCGTATGGAGGACAACAAACTGGTGCGAAACGTTTGTACCGCGATCCAGACGATACAATTGTAACAGGATTATCTGCTGGTTTGGCGCATTATATGGGCGTTGATCCTTGGTTTGTACGTTCTATTTGGTTAGTTCTGGGAATTCTAGGAATTTTCACAGCTGGTGTATCGTTTTTCTTAGTAGTGTTCTGTTATTTTATCTTGTTAATTTTTGTTCCAAAAGCAAAAACAACATCAGAAAAGTTGCAGATGTACGGGCAACCAGCGAATATTGATACGTTAAAAAAAAACGTAGAACAAGCCAGTGAAGCTGTTGTAAGTGGAAGCAAAGAATTAAGTAATAAATTAGGTGGAGCTTTTGGTGTTTTTGGTCGAGTTTTACTTTGGTTCATTGGATTTATCATTCTAAGTACAGGAATTGGATTAATCATTGGAGGATTCTTTTTCTTCTTTACAACTTGGACAGAAATGCCTACGGAATTATTCGGTTATCTTGTAGAAGAAGAATGGATGAGTATGGCAGCCAAAATATTTGGAGGAATACTAATGGTAATTCCAGGTGTTTTGTTGACAATTTTAGGTGTAAAATGTTTCTGGAATAGAGTAAAAGTTAGTAAAGCTGTAATATTTGGAGCAATTGCTCTTTGGTTTGTTGCTTTATTTGCAATCATTGGAATTTCTGTAAGTACAGCAAGTAAGTTTAGAAACTCAGTTGAAATGACACAAGAAAAAAGTTATGTTATTCCTTCTGATACGCTACAAGTCTATTTTAGAGAAAATAATGAAGGAAACTTAAAGTTTAAAACTTTTAACGATTTAGACCAATTAATAGATGCTGATGGAAACTTAATTATTCCAATTGATGATATTTTTGAGATTGAAGAAAGTACAGACGATAAACTTCATATTCAAGTAACTTATTCTTCTAAAGGAGGAAGCAAAGAAGAAGCAAAACGCAATTTAGAAGCAATTAGATATAATTATGAATTAAATGGAAATAAACTTTATTTAGATGAGTTTATTAAAATTCCTAAAGATGGTAAATTTAGAAATCAAACGGTTGATATCAAATTGTATGTTCCTAAGAACAAATTAATTCACACGAATAACACTGATCGAATGACAATTATTAATAATGATAATGATCGTGATTATTTATATGATTTGAAGAATAAATTTATTGGATATAATGGAAAAAAATTCGTATGTTTGAATTGTCAAAAAGATTCAGATTCTGAGGAGGATATCAATCTTGATTCAGAGGATCTAAACATAAATGTAAACGACGGAAACGATTCAGCGAAAGTCATAATCGATAAGAATGGATTAAGAGTTGAAAGTAATGGTAAATCTGCAGGAGTAGGTTACATTGATAACTCGAAATCTAAAAAAGATAAATCAAACCAAGAAATACACTATAAAGATGATACAGATTCTATTAACATTAACTACAGAAATCATTCAAATAATCGTTGATTTCTTTGCGTAGACTTAAGAAGTATTTTAATTAATAATATTCAAAAAGAGACATTTCATTTCGAAATGTCTCTTTTTATTTTTGACTACATTGTCTAATATCCGTTTCGAGTTTTGTATGTTTGCAAATGCATAAAGCATTATTTTATGAAAAATTTTTTAGGCAAACTTTTGTACTCATTAGGAGGTTGGAAATTAGATAATCATCTCGATTTATCGAAGGTAGATAAATGCGTTTTGGTTTGTGCTCCACACACTTCCAATTGGGATTTTTACTACACTATTTTGGCTTTTTGGCAAATGGGAATTCCAATGAAAATGTTTATTAAAGATGCTTGGACAAAGCCTTGGTATGGATATTTTATCAAGAAAATGGGCGGAATCGGAATTGATCGTTCTCAACGACATAATATGGTCGATTTTGCTTCAGATATTTTAAAAAAATCAGATAAATTATACTTAATCAATACACCAGAAGGGACACGTTCTCGTGCAGAAAAATGGAAAAATGGATTTTTCTATATAGCACAAAAAGCAGATGTTCCGATTGTTTTGGCTTATTGTGATTTCAAGAAAAAACGAGCTGGAATTTCAAAAATTGTGAATACAGAAAACAGAGATTTAGAAGATGTAATGGATGAAATTCAAGATTTTTACAAAGATGTTACGGCAAAACATCCAGCACTTTATAACCCAAAAATACATTAAATCATGAATGAACAAGATATTTTACAGAAGTTTAACGATATGTCGAAAAATACATTACTTGAAACTTTAGATATAGAATTTACGGCAGTTGGAGAAGATTTTTTATCAGGAAAAATGCCTGTTACTTCCAAAGTTCATCAGCCTTTTGGTTTGTTGCATGGCGGCGCTTCTATCGTTTTGGCAGAAACCTTAGGAAGTACTTTGTCTAATATTATTCTAAATTCGGATGATTTTGTGGCGGTTGGTCAACATGTTGACGCAAATCATCTTCGTCCAAAGAAGGAAGGAATAATTTTTGGACATGCAACAGTTGTAAAACAAGGTCGCACTTCGCATTTGATTAAGATTGAAATTAAAGATGAAAACGATAAGTTAATCTGTTATACACATTTAACAAACGCTATTATTTCTAAAAAACATGTTTAAAAAATTTCAAGATAAACTTGAAAGATTAATTCAGAATCAAAAACCGTTTCTACTTTTTAGAAAACCAAATTCTATACAAGTGGAGTTGTGGGAAAATAAAGGTTTTGAATCGGATAATAAGTTTATTTGTAATAGTTTTGATAATACAAAATTGATTGAATTTAATGATGATGAGGTTGTAGAAATTTCGATTGATGAATTACCAAATTTCGAACTTTCATTACCAAAATCTGATCAAAATGAAGCGATTTCGTATGAGAATTATATTGATTTAATTCAAAAAACAGTTCAAGAATTACAAAGTGAATCTCCAACGAAAAAAATTGTAATTAGTCGAATCAATTCACTTCCAGAAACGAATATTAATTTAGTTGAAACTTTCAAAAATTTACATCAACATTATCCAAATGCCTATGTGTATTTGCGATTTGATGCAGAAGAAGGCTGTTGGATTGGTGCTTCGCCAGAGCTTTTACTGAAAGAAAATAACCATTTTATACAAACTGTTTCTTTGGCTGGAACAAAAGCAAAAGAAGATGAATGGACAGAGAAAGAATATCACGAACAACAAGTGGTAACCGATTATATTTCGTCAACTTTAGAACCTTATACATCTTATATTGATGTTGATGGACCATTTTCTGTAAATGCTGGTTTTTTTGAACATTTGAAATCATTTATTTCAGCTCAATTAAAAGATAAATCGCAACTGTATGATTTGTTGAAAGCGTTGCATCCAACGCCTGCTGTAGGAGGAATGCCAAAAGATTTATCAAAAGATTTTATTCTAAAAAATGAAGGATATGATCGTGTTTTTTATGCAGGTTTTATGGGCTATCAAAATAAAACAGAATCAGAGTATTTCGTTAATCTTCGATGTGCGAAAATCTTTTCGAATAAAGTTAATTTATATGTTGGAGGAGGTATAATGCCTGATTCTATTCCAGAAAATGAATGGCGAGAAACAGAACTGAAATCAAAAACAATAGGAGAGTTGTTGGTGAAATCAAATTAAAAAATAACCTATAGTTTTATTAACTTTATTCTTAATTAATAGAAAAGCCTTAATTTCGAAAAGTTAAATTTTTAATCAAAAAACAAAATATATAATGGCAACAATCAATTGGCAAACGGTAAAGGATTACGAAGATATCACGTTCAAGAAATGTGATGGTGTAATGCGTATAGCGTTTAATCGTCCTGAAGTTCGTAATGCATTTCGTCCGAAAACTGTTTTCGAATTATTAGATGCTTTTCAATTAGCAGAAGAAGATCGTGAAGTTGGTGTAATTTTATTGACAGGTGAAGGACCATCTGCAAAAGATGGTGGTTGGGCTTTCTGTTCAGGAGGTGATCAACGAGTTCGTGGTGCAAAAGGTTATGAAGGACAAGATGGTGTTGGACGTTTGAATATTTTAGAAGTTCAGCGTTTGATTCGTTTTTCGACTAAAGTTGTTGTAGCTGTGGTAAACGGTTGGGCAGTAGGAGGTGGACATTCTTTGCACGTGGTTTGTGATATGACATTGGCTTCTAAAGAACACGCAATTTTCAAACAAACGGATGCTGATGTAGCTTCTTTTGATGGTGGTTACGGTTCGGCTTATTTGGCTAAACAGGTTGGTCAAAAACGTGCTCGTGAAATCTTTTTCTTAGGATTGAATTATTCTGCTCAAGAGGCTTACGATATGGGAATGGTAAATTTAGTTGTTCCGCATGACGAGTTAGAACAAGTTGCTTTTGATTGGGCACAAGAGATTTTAACAAAATCGCCAACGGCAATTAAAATGTTGAAATTTGCTTTCAATTTAGTGGACGATGGTTTAGTTGGACAACAAATTTTTGCTGGAGAAACAACACGTTTTGCATACGGAACAGAGGAAGCTGTAGAAGGCCGTAATGCATTCTTAGAAAAACGTCCAAGAGATTTTTCTAAATTTAGATAAGAAAATTTTCAAAATATAAACTAAAAGCGATGTTTAACATCGCTTTTTTTATTCTATAAGTTTGAACTCTGTTTTAGATTTTCCTCCAAGCATCGAAAAATTGGAATCAATTTCCATTTCACCTTCATAGTTTGTCCATTTGCCTTTAAGTAATGAAAAATATCCCGTTGCAATGAAAGATGTTTTCATGTAAATTTTCTCATTATTTTTCATTCCAAACATTTCAGCCATTGGAGTATTAAAATCACCTAACACATATTCGTTTATATCGTATTTAATAACAGCGATTTGATCGTTATTTTGATGAATAATCTTTTCGATATAAACTGTATTTTGATTACTTGTGCTATCAGCAACAAAATTTTGATCCATCTCGATTAAATTTAGGTTTAATTTCCATTTTTCTCCAATTTCAACTTCTTTATTTGGTAAACTAAACAATATTGAAATTAAATTTTTTTGAGAATTTTTATAATATGTACTAATTATTTCACCTGTTTTGGAAATACGACCTCTTAAAACGACATTATTGTTTGAGTCAATTAAGTTTTTGAAAACGTTATCAAAATTTAGATTTTCGATATCATTATTTTCAGTTTTAACCTTTTTTTGTTTCTTTTTATCTTTTTTTTGATTTTCAAGATTAGCCTCATTCATTAATTTTTCTAAATATTGGTTCGACTCATTATTTAACATAAACATTTCAATATCGATTAGATTTTCATTTTTTTGTTTAAATGAAGATTCGTTTGATATTTAATATTTGAATTTATTTGAAAAAGTGCATCTTGAAATTTACCAAGTTCATGAAAAATAGAAGAAGAATCTTTTTTCTCAATAATTTTATTTTCTGCTTTTATAACATGCATTGTTGTTTGATACTTTAATGTATCATTTTTTGCTATTTTCCATTGCAAGAATATATTTTCTTGCTTTTGACTGAAGGAAAAACTAGATAGAATAAGAGTAAAAACTAATATTTTGTATTTCATATTAAAAGGTTAAGTTAATTTGCAAGCAATATACATAAATTAAAGAACTATTTTTATTTGTATAAATTGGAGAATTTTTGAATAAAATCTACGGCAATATTTCTTAAAATCAATTACATTTACTCAAAACCTAATTAATCTGTGACAATAGATTTTCCTGTTTCCATCGAAATTTTTGGACATTCAGTCTTAATTCATCCTATTCTCGAATCGGTCGGAATTTTTATTGCGATGCGTTATTACGCATTTCTACGAAAACGTAACAAATCAAGTTTAACAACAATCCAATCGTTTAGTATTATTATTGGAGCATTAATAGGTGCACTTTTGGGTTCTAAAATTATTGGAACATTAGAAAACCCGCAAGCTCTTTTGGATGCAAAAAATCAGTTTCTTTATTTTTGGACAAGTAATACAATTGTGGGTGGATTAACCTTTGGTTTGATTGGTGTAGAAATCACTAAAAAAATTATTGGCCATAAAGAAAGTACAGGAGATTTGATTGTTTTTCCGTTAATGTTGGCAATGATAATTGGAAGAATCGGTTGCTTTTTAACAGGTGTTTATGAACAAACGTATGGTATAGAAACAACATCTATTTTTGGAATGGATTTGGGCGATGGATTATTGCGTCATCCCGTTGCTCTGTACGAAATTGTTTACCTTATTTTTCTTTGGATAGTTTTGGAAATTATTCAGAAAAAATATATTTATCCTTCTGGATATCTCTTTCAAGTATTTATGTTTACCTATCTTTTGTTTCGTTTTTGTTTAGATTTTATTAAACCAATTCATCCAATATTTTTAGATTTAAGTTCTATACAATTAACATGTGTTTGTGTCATAATTTATTATATCTTTAAGTTATTACAAACTAAACCTAGATTTAAATAATGGAATCTTTATTTACAATTGTTTTTATTTTACTTCTTATTGGTTCTATACTTTCTGTAGCAGGTTTTATTTTGTATTTATTTACAAAGAATAAAAACGAGATGGAAAATGTAGAAATATCCTTAAAATTAATGGTTTGGGGAATAGGGATTTTACTTGCCTCGGGTTCAATTTGTGGATTAATTTTAATTGGAAACTAATATGATATATTCAGTTATTTTTGCTGAAGGAGGTCTTGGTCGAGATTTTATTTATATTATCATTGCAATTTTGTTAGGAATTGCAATGATTGGTGGTGCTGTTGGTACATTAATTTCGCTTATTATCAACTCACTTTCTGGACATAAAAAAGAAACAAAATATTATTTAATGGTTTTCGGAATGTGTGCTTTAATAACACTTGTTATTTCGGGAATGGTTTGTGGTTCATTGTAAATTTTAGCCAATGTTAGCAGTTATTTTCTCTCAACAATTTATTCATACAGAGGATATTGTTCTGTTTTTATTACTTGTATCATTTATTGGTGCAGGTTTTATTTCTCTTATTAGTTTAATTTATCAATCAATTCAAAAGAAAATTAATATACAACGATTAGTTACATTATTTTTTGGATCATTTATAGGATTGTTTTTATTATTTATAGCTTTAATCTATCTCATTTTTGGAGGATTTTAATCACTCAAAATTCATACTATGCCAGTTAGAAATTACACTTATTACGATTATACAATAAGTCTTTGTCCAGAATGTTTGAAACGAGTTGGTGCAAAAATTATCATTGAAGACGAAAATGTTTTTATGACAAAACGTTGTCCAGATCATGGTTTCTTCAAAGCAAAAATTGCAACAGATGTCGATTATTACAAAAACATCAGAAATTATAACAAAGCTTCGGAAATGCCTTTGCATTTTGGGACGGATGTCGAATACGGTTGTCCATACGATTGTGGTTTGTGTGTTGATCATGAGCAACATTCGTGTTTATCAATTGTTGAAGTGACGGATCGATGCAATTTAACATGTCCCACTTGTTATGCTATGTCGTCGCCACATTATGGTTCTCATCGTAGTTTGGAGCAGATTGAAGCGATGTTCGATACAATTGTAAAAAATGAAGGCGAGCCAGATGTAGTGCAAATTAGTGGTGGTGAACCAACAATTCATCCACAATTTTTTGAGATTATGGAAATTGCAAAATCAAAACCAATTAAACATTTGATGTTGAATACAAACGGGATTAGAATTGCAAATGATCCTGGTTTTGCTGAAAAATTAGCGACTTATGCGCCTGAATTTGAAGTTTATTTACAATTTGATTCATTCAAAAAAGAAGTTTTAGAAGATTTTCGAGGAAAAGATTTGACAGATGTTCGAATGAAAGCTTTAGAAAAATTGAATGAATTAAATCTTTCTACAACTTTAGTTGTTGTGTTGCAAAAAGATAAAAATATTGATGAAATCGGGAAGATTATTGATTTTGCGCTTAAACAAAAATGTGTGCGTGGCGTAACGTTTCAACCTGTCGAAATCGCGGGGAGAAATAGAGATGATTCGGCTCACGAAAAAATTACATTAACAGAAGTTCGTCAAGAAATTATTGATCAATATCCACTTTTTAATTCAGATGATATTATTCCAGTTCCGTGTAATCCAGATGCTTTGGCGATGGGGTATATGCTGAAATTGAATGATGAGGTAATTCCGCTTACACGTTATATTAATCCTGCGGATTTGTTGAATAACGAATCGAAAAATACAATTGTATACGAACAAGATGAACAATTGAAAGTACAATTATTAGATATTTTTAGTACAGGAATTTCGGTTGATAAAGTACAACCAAAAGTGAATCAATTACTTTGTTGTTTACCAGAAGTTTGTGCGCCTGAATTGGATTTAGATTACGATAATTTGTTCCGAATAATCATTATGAATTTTATGGATGCACATGATTTTGATGTTCGTGCTGTTAAAAAATCTTGCGTACATATCGTCAACAAAGATTTGAAATTAATTCCATTCGAAACAATGAATTTATTTTATCGCGACGAAAAAGCTGCTTATTTAGAAGAATTGAGAAAAGAGGATAAAGTGTTGTTTTAGTTATGGAAAATGCTCAAATAGAAGGAGAATTAAAATTATTTAGTGATAATTATAAAGGAATTTTTAGATTCATTGGTTAATATAATCAAGCGACGAAAAAAGTTAGATATAATTGATGCTGATTTGAATGAGAAGTTTATTTTTTCTTCAAATAATAATCAAGAATTTCAAAAATTATTTACGGATGAAATTATTTTTCATTTAAAACAAATGAAAAAAGTGAATATATTTATTTCTGATTATTTTGGAATCTGGGAAAGACCATATTTTGAAGGAGAACATGATTTAGCTGCAAACTATAGTTCTATGAATTATAATGATATGACACTTAATCTCAAGTTATTTCAACTTATTATCAATCAAATGGAAAAATTAAATTGGATAAAATAATAAAATGACAAACTGTTTATTTTTTGGAGATAGTATTACTTACGGTGAATATAACGGAATATTTGGAGGTTATGTAGAAATTTTAAAACGTTATTGCCATGCAGAATTTTATAATAACAATGCAAATGAAGTCAATTGTTTTAATCTCGGAATAGGAGGTGAGACAACAGAAGGTTTAATGAACCGATTTGAAGTTGAGACAAAAGCGCGCATTTCTCCTGATGAAAATCTAATTTTCTTTTTTTATGGCGCAAATGATTTGGCCGAAAAAAATGATGTAGAATTAGTCTCTCTTGCTAATTTTGAATCAAATCTTTTTGAAGTAATTTCTCAAGCAAAAGAATTTACAGCTAACATTTATGTGATAAGTATTTTACCAATTTCTAAAACGGTTGATGGAATAAAAATTCCAGAACGTAAATATCGTAGTACAGAAAAAATTGAATTATATAATCAAAAATTAAAAGAATTAGCCTATCAAAATCAAATAGAATTTATTGATATTTTCTCAAGTTTTAATTTAACTAAAGAAGAATTTCTTTCAAAAGATGGTATTCATCCAAACGAGAAAGGGTATCAATTTATCGCAAATCAAATAAAACCGATTGTTGAGAAATATTTGTAAAAAAAGCACCTTTAAATAAGGTGCTTTTTTAAGATTTATTTTTTTATAAATTTTGCCGAAGAATTACCTATTTTGTAGATGTAGTTTCCATTAGATAAATCTTGAACATCTACAGAAATATTACTTTCATTAGAATTAAAATCTTTTTTAAGAATCAATCGTCCTGTAATGTCATAAATTTCTACATTGTTTGCACCGTTTTTAGGATTAACAATATTTAAAGTTGATTGTGCAGGATTAGGAAAAGCTTGTAATTTAGAATTTTCTTTTACTTCTTCAATTGATAAAGACGAAGTTGGTAAAACATAAACTTGTTGATAAGTATCGGTAAAATTGTTTGTCGTAACATCAATAATTAATTTATTTTTATTTGATTTTTCATCATGAAATACTGTTAGTTCATAATTTGAATCTGTTTCATTAGGAGAAAAATCTTTTAATACTTTACCATTTTCATCTATAATTAAAGTTTTATTAATACCATTATTTCTAATTTCTATTACAAATTCATAATTATTATCTGTATTAAAAATGTGTTTAGAAACTGTAAACCAGCTTTCATGTGAATCATAATAAAAATGTAATGTATAACCACTTGGAATATCTACATTTATAATCTTTATTATTGAATAATCAGAGTTATATAATACAAGTTTATTATCCTTAGTTGCTGATACGTAAGAAATATCTTTATTATTTGAAATTACGTGTACTTTTTCATCTTTAGAAAAAGTTTTTTCTAATGTAATTTGAGCAAATGAAATTGTAGAAGCTAATAATGCTCCAGAGAATAAAAATTTTTTCATAGAAAAGTTGTTTATTTTTATCAAATATAGAAAATAATAAGGCTTAAAAGTAAATAATTATTTGTTTTTTATCTTTATTCATTATAAATAACTCATTTTGGTTTTGTATCTTCGTCATCGAAAGTTTATAGTAATTTATTTAAAAACAAATTAGTATTAATTAAACGAAATTTTCTTCGGGGCAAGGTGAAATTCCTTACCGGCGGTACAGTCCGCGACTCCTTTAACATTTGTTATAGGACTGATTTGGTGAAAATCCAAAACCGACAGTTAGAGTCTGGATGAGAGAAGAAAATTGAATATAATGTGCATTCCAAGATTTATTTTGGTATTATATTTTATTGATATAATCCAGAAGAAATAGATTTTAGATAGTATTGTTATGTTTCGCCCTGAAGTGATGTTTCATGATAAAAATAAAAATCAAATGAAAACAATCACACAATTTGGCTATAATGTCAATGAAAGAATTGCAAATGCAATTCAAGAACTTCAAAATGGAAAAGGAATTTTATTAATCGATGATGAAAACCGAGAAAATGAGGGTGACATCATTTTTCCTGCTTCCACAATTACAGCTCCTGATATGGCTTTATTAATTCGCGAATGTAGTGGAATTGTTTGTTTATGTCTTACACAAGAAAAAGCAAATCAATTAGAGTTAAATCCGATGGTAGAGAATAATAATTCACGTTTTCATACAGCTTTTACTGTAACTATTGAAGCAAAAGAAGGTGTAACAACAGGCGTTTCAGCAGGAGATCGTGTAAAAACTATTCAAGCAGCAATTAATCCTTTTGCAAAACCTTCGGATTTAAATCGTCCTGGACATATTTTTCCTTTAATTGGTCGTCCCAAAGGAGTAATGGAACGTAGAGGACATACAGAAGGAAGTATTGATATTGTGAAATTAGCAGGTTTGGGAGACGAAGCTGTTTTATGTGAGTTGACAAATCCTGATGGATCAATGGCTAAAGTTCCTCAAATTATAGACTTTGCAGAAAAACATAATATGACAGTTTTAACAATTGAAGATATTTATGAGTATCGTGTTCAATTAGAAAAACAAAAAGAATTAGAAATAGCTTAAATTATAATGTAAAATTAACTATAAACTTTCAAAAATCTTCAGGTAGAAATGCTTGAAGATTTTTTTATAAGAAAAAGGTGAGCATTTTCAGCTCACCTTTTGTTTACATCGATTAGTTTTTAGTGATTAATTATTTTTTGATTAATTTTTTAGTGACTGATTTATCATTAATGTTCAATTTAACAATATATACACCTTTTGGTAAAGATGAAATATCAATAGAATTGTCTGAGTTCAATTGAAAAGTTATTTTTCTTCCTTGCAGATCATATAATTCAATTGACTTTAAGCTATCGGCTTTTACAAAAACTTTGTTAGTCGCAGGATTTGGATAAAGTTGTAAATCGTTGGTAATAGTATAATTTGTAATAGAAAGATTCTCTTCTTTAGAAGCTTCAGAGTAAGTATTAGAAGCATCAATAGATTTCACGCTCCAATAAACAGTTTCAGGAGCATCATCTAATTCTAAGAACCAAGAAGGAGTTGTTACAATATATTTAGCTATATCTTGAGCACCAGATTTTGTTCCTACCTTAATTTCATATCGTAATGCTTTGGTTGGAGTTTTATCGTCACTTGCTTCATTCCAAGAAAAATTAAATCTGTTTTCTTTTTTTTCTACATTAAGTTTTGTAGGTGCAAGAGGTTTTTTATTTTCTTCTTTCGTAGTGTTTTTAAACAGTTTTGTTAGAGAAGGCATATCTTCGTGACTCCAATCAAAACCAGACATTAATACATCGAGGTGATTGTCATTATCATAATCAAAAAGAACGATATTACCTTGGCTTCCAAGGTTAAATAAACCAGTATCTTCTGCTTTTGTAAAAGAATGAGTTGAAGGATTATAAAGAAAAATTTTTACCCATCCGTTAAAATCTGCATCATTTCCAATTACTATAAAATCATAATAACCGTCATTATTTAAATCTCCAGTTTGAACACTAGATCCAGAAAGACCTTCATTTTCGATAATTTCAGTCGTAAAATTCCCTTTTCCATCGTTCCATAAAATAGTTAGATACTCATTAAAGTTTTCATCGACTCCAGAAGCAACCAAATCTAAAAAACCGTCTGCATTAAAATCTGCATAAGCCATTTTCCCGTCACTCATTGCAGGTAAGTCCTGAGAAAACTCTAATTGTCCATTGTTGTTTAGATATACTTTAAAAGTAGGTGTCATATCAGCATTAAATCCAAAAACCACAACATCAAGAAGATGATCATTATTTAAATCTAATACTTTGAAATTTCCATTTTGAGTTCCAGGTAACCAAGCATTTTTTATGTCAAAACCATTTCCATTGTTTTTATAAAAATCTAGTTCGAAAGTAAATCCTTTCCCTTTTACATATTGTGTTCCGTTCAAAGCAAAATCTTGTTTTCCGTCATTATTGAAATCAAAAACTTCTAAAGAGCCATAAATCTTTCCAGGAGTATTATCAATCAATTCGAAACCGTTTCCTGTATTTTTAAACTTATATTGTTGATAATTGACAATATCATTGTAACTTAAACCAGTAGATATGATATCTAATAAACCATCATTGTCAAAATCAATAAATTTTATATCTCCTAGATGTGTAGAGTTTATTCCTAAATCTCCATATACAGAATAAGTTCCGTTTACATTTTTGTAAATTTCGTTATGAGTAAAATCAACACTTCCATCTTTATTAGAATCGATTGCTCCATTATAAACAATATCTAAAAAACCATCTCCATCGAAATCTGCAACATCGCTAGAAGAATAATAATAGTCTGCCATAATAGTTTCTATTTCTTTGAAATTTTGAGCATTTAATGCAAATGGTAATAGTGCTAATAAAAAAGTAAATTTTTTCATATTTTATATTATTTTTATTTAGTCTAAATTAAATAAAATATCAAATTCTGCAAATTATTTCTATCACATTAGAGCATAATATTTATCATGTTAACATATTAAAAAATAAAGAAGAGTTTTTAAGGAGATTAAGAAAGAAATTCATATAGAATATTATCTTAAAAATATTCTAATAATAATGTTTATTTTTTTTGATTTCATTCAAATTTATTGACTAAAATCAAGTTGGTTTGATAAAAATCAATGTACATTTAGAACTTCAAAAATTATTTATAAACAATGGAAACGGAAGAACAAATTCCATCGGTCTGGAAAAATAAAGAATTTATTCCATTCATTTTTTTAAGGTTTTCGTTAATCTTTGCTTTATTTATTCAAAGTACTTCAGTTGCTTACGAAATTTTTAAAGTCACACAAAAAGAGATTTTTCTAGGACTAATAGGTTTAGCAGAATTTTTTCCTATTCTTTTAACTGCTTTTTACGCAGGACAGTTAGTTGATAAATTAGATAAACGAATGATTTTAGTTCGAAGTGTAGGTTGTTTTATGACAGCTTCTTTTGTTTTAATGATTGTCAATTTTCCTTCAGTTAGAGAAGCAATAGGAATTCCTATTTATTTAGGAGTTTGTTATTTTGCATTTTTTATATTAGGATTAACGAGAGCATTTAGTGGACCTGCTTTATTTGCTCTTTTAGCCTTAGTTGTTCGTAAAGAAAATTATACAAAAGCAATCCCAATTTCTTCTTCTGCATTTATGATAGGTTCTGTTTTAGGACCTTTAGCAGGAGGAGTAATTTTAGCAAAATTTGGAATAGAGGCTGCTTTAATAACTGCTTTTATTATTATGTGTATTTCGATGGTAATGATTTTGATGATTTCAAAAAAGCCAGCAGAAATATCAGAATCAGAATCGGTAGAATCACCAATGACGCGTATAAAAGAAGGCTTGAGATTTATTTGGGGAACACCAATTATTTTAGCAGTTTTGAGTTTAGATATGTTTGCAGTTTTCTTTGGTGGGGCAGAGTCCTTGTTACCAGCTTTTGTAGAAAAAGTATTGAATCAAGGTTCCGAAGCTTTTGGATTATTACGATCAGCTCATGGAATTGGATCCTTGATTATGATGTTTTTCTTGTCTATGATTCCAAGCTTATTAAAAGGAAATGTTGGTCCAAAATTATTAGGAGCAGTTGCAATGTTTGGTGTTTGTATTATTTCGTTTGGATTTAGTCGGAATTTATATTTATGTTTTGCAATTCTTATGTTAGGAGGAGCTTTTGATGCAATATCAATGGTAATTAGACAAAGTATTTTGCAAATAAAAACTCCAGAAAATTTAAAAGGACGTGTTTCATCAGTAAATTCAATTTTTGTAAGTTCTTCTAATGAATTGGGTGCATTGGAAAGTGGAATAGCAGCTACGTTTTTAGGTTTAGTTCCAGGAATTATTTTTGGAGGATCAATGACTATCTTAACTGTTATTCTTATTTCAATCTTAATTAAACAAATAAGATATGTAGAATTGAAATAAAAAACTTATTCAAAGATTATAATATTGTATTATTTTTGAGCTTTTAAAAAAATACAATAACTATATGAAGAAAATTTTACTTACTTGTATTGGTTTAGTAACATTGATGACTGCGAAAGCTCAACAAATAGAATTTGGACCAACAATAGGTTATCGATTTAATAATATTGTTGATAGAAAAGCTGAAACTAAAAGAGCTGTTATTGGTAATGCATTATGGAAGACCGAATATGGTTTTCAGGCTGTTTATAACTTTAGAAAGCCTGGAAATGAAATGAATTATAGATTAACTGCTTTTTATCAAAATCAGCAAAGAGGATCAAAAAGTGAACGATTTTCAGATGAACGATTTGAAATAGATACAAATGGATTTGGATTAATGTTTGGAATTGCAAGAGAAGTTTCTCCTAAATGGATTTTGACATTAAATATAGGATTGGGAACAAATTCTATGGATACAAAAAAGTATTATAAAGGAGATCATTTGCAAACAGAAGCTTTTGATAAATTATATACAGAATTAGAACCAAAATCTAATGAAGTTAATTTCTTGTATCAAATTGGTGTTGAAAGAGTATTAATTCCAAATAAATTATTAGCTTTTGTTGATTTTCATGGAGATGCAGGTATTTCTAAAATGAATTCATCGATAGGAAGTTATGGTAATCAAGGTTTAGGATTTGGTGCTGGTTTACGTTACTTGGTGGATTTATCAAGAAAAGATTAAAGTTTATTTATAAAAAAATCTCAGTTATATACTGAGATTTTTTATGTTTTTTTTAATTAAAGATAATAATCAGTTATTTTATTATCGGTCTGATTAAACCTTCTTGTGCTACACTGCAAATCATTTCTCCGGAACGATTAAATAAACTCCCACGAGTATAACCTCTTGTATCATTGGCACTAGGAGATTGTACGTTTACTAAAATCCAATCATGCAGATTAGGTTTTCTATGAAACCAAATAGAATGATCTAGACTTGCCATTTGTGTATTTCCAAAGTGCGCTTTCGAAGCATGAGGTTTTATAGCCGTTGATAATAAATTATAATCAGAACTATATGCGATTAATTGATGAATAATAGGTAAAGGTAAATTTTCAGGAACATCATTAAATGTTAACCAAACATTACTGCTATTAGGATAATCTTTTTTATCAAATGGATTAACAAATTCTACAGGCTTAAAGTCTAAAGGGCGTTCTGCTAAAACGAAACGCATGATAGACTTTGGTAAAATAGAACCAAATTGTTCTGCAACATCATTCCAACTCATTAATTCTTCAGGAGGTGTTACAATAGGCATTTCATCTTGATGTTCATAGCCTTCTTGTTTCAATTGAAAAGAGCAAGTCATTACAAAAATAGGAACATTATCTTGTTTTGCAGTAACAACTCGTGTACTAAAACTTCCTCCATCCCGAAGGTTTGCTACTTCAAAATAAATAAGTTTTTCCAAATTACCAGGTAAAATGAAATAGGAGTGAAGAGAATGGCAAAACCTATCTGAAGGAACTGTTTGATAAGCAGCATGTAAGGCCTGACTTACTACTTGTCCTCCAAAAACGTTTGAACTTCCCATAAAAGAACTCTTCCCTTCGAATAGATTTTCTTCCAATTTTTTTAATGAAATCAATTCAATAAGCTCTTGAGTAGTTTTCATTTTTTTAATCTAAAATTTCAAATTGTTTAATTTCTGCACGTTTTGTTCTAATGCAGTCTTATATTCTCTTTTTATCCGATTTATTAATTCTTCGGTCGAAATAATATCATGAATACCAGAAACTCCATGTCCTGCAGACCAAATATCTTTCCATGCTTTATGTCCGTCACCTCCTATTAGTTTGGAAAAATCTTCTTCTTTTTTTTCATCTAAATCTATTCCAGAATGAATAATACTTGGCTTTAGGAAATTAGCATTAACACCAGAAATTCCATCTGTATAAATAACATCTTCAAAAGTAGAATCAACTAACATTGTTTTGTAATCCTGATCTGCTGAAGCTTCCTTTGTTGCAATAAAACGGGTTCCCATATAAGCGAAATCAGCTCCCATGTTTTCTGAAGCTAAGATGTCGTTTCCATTATTCATTGCACCAGCTAAAATTAAACATCCATTGTAAAAAGTACGGATATCATCTATCAAAGCAAAAGGATTTGCAGTACCTGCATGTCCACCAGCTCCAGATGCAACAGCTATAATTCCATCTACACCAGCTTCAGCAGCTTTTTCTGCATGGCGTTTCTTGATAATATCATGAAAAACTAATCCGCCATAACTATGAACAGCATCTACAACTTGTTTTACAGCACCAAGAGAAGTAATAATAAGAGGAACTTTATATTTTGCACATAAAGCTAAATCTCCTTCAAGACGAGGATTTGTTTTATTTACAATCAAATTAACTCCGAAAGGGGCTGCTTTTTTTCCAGTTTCTTCTTCAAATTGTTTTAATTGAGATGTAATATCAATTAACATTTGCTCAAAATCTTCTGCAGTTCTTCCATTTAGAGAAGGGAAAGTTCCACATACTCCATTTTTACACGCTTCTACAACTAATTCAGTTCTAGAAACAAGAAACATAGGTGAAGTAATTAAAGGAAGATCTAAACTATTTTTAAATTCTTGTAGGGTCATACTAAAATTTTTTAATGTGGTACAAGATGCAATATAGTTATAAAATATTTTTGTAAAAATTAAAATTCCTTTATAATTTCTAAATGTAGAAGCAAAACCTTTGATGTATCTTTGCAACTCTAAACTTTTTAACATTGGATTTAAAAGAACACTTAAGACGTAATATAAAATTAGCATTTCCTGTAATGATAACTCAAATGGGACAGATTTCTGTTAACATTATAGATAACATTATGGTAGGTGGACTTGGAGGTAAATATGATAATATTGAAGATGAAGTTTTAGGTAAAACTGCTTTGGCAGCAGCCTCTTTAGGAAATTCATTATTTTTTGCAGTTTTAGTATTTGCTTTTGGTTTTAGTTTTGCTTTATCTCCATTAATTGCAGCCGAAGATTCAAGAGGAAATAAGAAAATGGCAGCAAATTATTTTTCACATAGTTTAGTCTTGAATGTTACTTTATCAATTGGTTTATTTTTATTAATAACATTCCTAAAGCCGCTGATGTTCTATATGGGACAACCAGCTGATGTGGTAGAAAAGTGTATCCCATACTTGACAATTATGACATTCTCAATGATTCCATTGATGATTTTTCAAACGTTTCGTCAATTATCAGAAGGTTTGTCATTAACGATTCCTGTAACTATTGCAACAATTTTAAGTAATGTAGTTAATATTACGTTAAATTATGGTTGGATTTATGGTAACTGGGGATTTCCTCGTTTAGAAGTAGCTGGTGCGGCTTGGGGAACATTTGTTGCTCGTTCAGTTATGATGATTTTCTTAATTATTGTATTATTTAATTTCAAAAAAACAAAATCGGTTTTACAAGAAGTACAGTTTAAGGCAAGCAATTTTCAGAAAATTATATTTAAAAAAATTGCTGGAATTGGAATTCCTACTGCGTTAACTTCTTTCTTCGAAATGAGTGCATTTTCTCTGGCAGCATTTGTTTGCGGTTATACATTTACAAATTCTATTGCAGATCAAGAATTAGCAAAAGTAAATTTAGCAGCACATCAAATAGCGATAAATCTTGCTTCAACAACTTTTATGATGTGTACTGGTATTGGAGTTGCAGCAACAGTCCGAATAGGAAATCAATTAGGTTTAAAAGATTATAAAACTTTAAGAGAAGCAGGTTGGTCTTGTATTTTGATGGTTTTATCATTCATGATTTTGTGTGGAATTTTGTTTATTGTTTTCCGCTATCAGCTACCAACAATTTATTTAGATAATCCTGATGTGATAAATTTAGCTGCTTCACTGTTGATTATAGCTTCACTTTTTCAAATGTCAGATGGAGTACAATTAGTCTTATTAGGGGCTTTAAGAGGAATGACAGATGTTAAAATACCATCAATTCTAACATTTGTTTCATATTGGTTAATTGCAATTCCTATTGGTGTTGTATTAGCAATTGTTTTTGAAATGCGTGCATTTGGAATGTGGATAGGATTAGGGATAGGGCTAACAGCCTCTGCAGTATTTTTAATGATTAGATATAATCGTCAAACAAAAAAAATGATTAGGGAAAACCCTAATTCTGATATAATTTTAGAAGATAAATTAAAAAACATTTAAAATGGAATTACCAAAATTTTTATTGGCAGATAATTCAACAATGCCAGACAAAATCTTTATTTTACATACAGAGTATCCTCGTTTTTTATTGGATGTAGAAACAGATGATATCGAGTGGTTTGAAGATATTTCTGAAGAAGAAGATAATGAAGAGTTTAATACTGAAATGGCTAATTTAATCGAAGACGCTTTAGATTTTTATGATCAAGAAATGTCTTTATTAGATGAAGAAGAGTAAGTCTTGAATAAATAAATTTCCATGTTTTTACTAGTGTAGGATTTACACTAAAATAATTTTATATGCTTGCATTATAATTTTTTTATTAGTATTTTGCAACTAAGAAAATTATTCAAAACCATGGAAATAAAAAGATTATTTGATTTTCCACAAAATCAATTAGAAAATAATCCTCGAGAAGATGCATTAGTGTCTAAAGTAAACGGATCTTGGATAAAAACATCTACCCAAGAATATGTTGGCAAAGCAAATGCATTTAGTCGAGGATTATTACAATTAGGAATAAAACCACAAGATAAAATAGCAATCGTCACTTCAACTAATCGTACCGAATGGAACATTTGTGACATCGGTATTCAGCAAGTTGGCGCGATTTCTGTACCGTTATATCCTACACTCTCCGAGGATGATTTCGATTATATATTAAATAATGCAGAGTGTAAGTTTATTATTGTTTCTGATAGAGGCTTATATGATACAGTCGCAGCTGTAAAAGATAAGATTCCTACATTAGTTGGAATTTATAGTTTTGATGAAATTTCTGGCGTTCCTAATTATAAAGAAATATTAGATTTGGGATCAGATAATTCAACTCAACATGAGGTAGATAGCATTAAAGAAATTATAAAACCCTCTGATATAGCAACCTTAATTTATACATCAGGAACAACTGGTCGTCCAAAAGGTGTTGTATTAACTCATGAAAATATTGTTTCTGATGTCTTGATGTCTGTAGATCGTATTCCTGACTTTCCAAATAACGCAATTGCATTAAGTTTTCTTCCTATTAATCATGTTTTCGAACGTATGTTGATTTATCTATATCAACACCTTAATATAGGGATTTGGTATGCGGAAAGTATAGAAAAATTAGGTGATAATATGAAAGAAGTAAAACCTCATGTTATGACTGTAGTTCCACGTTTAGTTGAAAAAGTTTACGATAAAATATATAATACAGGAGCTTCTGCAGGTGGTCTTAAAACTAAGATTTTTATGTGGGCTTTAAGTCTTGTTGAAGATTACGACCCCTATAATCCAAAAGGTGGATTATTTGGTTTAAAACATTCAATAGCAAAAAGTTTAGTGTTTAGCAAATGGAAAGAAGGAGTGGGAGGTAATCTTGTTTGTATGGTTTCAGGATCAGCTCCTCTAGCTGCTCGACTAAATCATATTTTCTGGGGAGCAGGAATTCCTATTTTAGAAGGTTATGGTTTGACAGAAACCTCTCCTGTAATTTCAGTGAATTGTATGAAAAAAGAAGGTTTTGGAATTGGAACTGTTGGAGCTCCATTAAAAGGAATTGATGTTAAAATTGCTGAAGATGGTGAAATTTTAGTAAAAGGACCAAATGTTACACAAGGATATTACAAGGATCCTGAAAAAACAGCTGAAGCTTTTACGCCAGATGGATATTTTAAAACGGGAGATATAGGTGTTTTAGAAAGAGGTTTGTTAAAAATTACTGATCGCAAGAAAGAGATGTTTAAGACTTCAGGTGGAAAATATATCGCACCACAAATCATCGAAAATAAATTTAAACAATCTCGTTTTATTGAGCAAGTAATGGTTGTGGGAGAAGGAGAGAAAATGCCTTGTGCGATCATTCAACCAAATTTTCAAGTGTTGAAAGATTATTTAAAAATCAAAGGAATTGCAGAGCCATCTTCTAATTCTGATTTGATAAAAGAACCTTCGATTCTAAATGTTATAAGTCGTGAGATTGAAAAAATGAATAAAGGTTTAGGACATTGGGAACAGATCAAGAAATTTGAATTAACTCCAGAAGAATGGACAATTGATGATGGATTATTAACACCAACATTAAAATTGAAACGTAAAAATGTCTTGGCAAAATATCAAGATTTATACAACAAATTATACGATAAGAAATAAATTTTAAAAAAACCTTCAAAAAATTTTGAAGGTTTTTTTAAAATTTTATAATAATCAAGTTTTAATCTCGTCGTCCGCCCATTGCCATCATTACGAAATAAAGTAATTGTGCTAATGAACCAATCGCTGCAACTACATATGTTCTTGCAGCCCATTTTAATGAATCTTTTGCACCTTCATATTCGTTTGGCATTACCATATTGTTTCCTTTTAACCAAGCCAATGCACGATTAGAAGCGTCGTATTCTACTGGTAAAGTAACAAAAGCAAAAACTGTAGTTACTGCAAATAAGAAAATTCCTATCCACAATAAAGTTGCATTTTTAGATGAAGCCATAACGATTAATCCTAACATCAAAATCCATTGATTCAATCGCGATGCAATGTTTACCATCGGAACCATTTTTGAGCGTAATTGCAACATATTATATCCAATAGCGTGTTGTACTGCATGTCCACATTCATGGGCTGCAACAGCAGCAGCAGCAGCGTTACGTTCATGATAAACAACTTCTGATAAATTTACTGTTTTATCAGCAGGGTTGTAGTGATCTGTTAATTGACCAGGAGTAGAAATAACACGAACATCATGAATGTTATTGTCTGAAAGCATTTTTTCTGCAATTTCTTTTCCTGACATTCCATTTGCTAAATGTACCTTCGAATAATACTTAAATTTACTTTGAAGTCGGTTGCTAACAAACCAACTAATCAGCATGAATAGCCCAATAATAATGTAATAACCTGTCATCTATTTTCTATTTTATTTTTTAATCGTTTTAATGTCATTCGAAATTCAAAAAGTATTCCAATAACTGAATAGAGACAAAAATAGTAGAATTGTTGGCTTTTTGGCAGAATTCTGTATTAAATCATGTAATTTCAATACATAAAACTGACATTTTTGTTGAAAATTTTTTATTAAAAATTACAAAACTTACTACCTTTGCACGCTATGAGTATTCGTATTAAAGAAGTACAGTCAAAACATGATTTGGAAACGTTTATTAAGTTTCCGATGAATTTGTATAAGGATAATCAATATTACGTTCCGCCCTTTATTAATGAGGAAAAGGAAACATTAGATGTTTCTAAAAATCCCGTTTTTAAAGATGCTGAAGCGCGTTATTTTCTTGCCGAAAAAGAAGGTAAGATTGTGGGACGTGTTGCTGCAATTATCAATTGGCAAGAAGTCAATAAACAACAAAAACGTAAAATGCGTTTTGGTTGGTTTGATATGATTGATGATATCGAAGTAACAAAAGCTCTTTTGGCTAAAGTAGAAGAAATAGGAAAAGAAAATAAGTTAGAATATGTAGAAGGACCAGTTGGTTTTTCGAATTTAGAGAAAGCAGGAATGCTAACGATGGGATTCGATAAACTAGCAACAATGGTTGGATTATATAATTATGCTTATTATCCTCAACATTTGGAATCGTTAGGTTTTGAAACAGCAAACGAATGGGTAGAATATGAATTGCCTGCTCCAAAAGTTTTACCAGAGAAGGTAACAAAATTTAATACTATTATCCGTGAACGTTATAAATTGAGAGAGTTGAAGTTTACTAAAACTTCAGAAATTATTCCTTTTGTAGACGAAATGTTCGATTTGTTAGATAAAACCTACAGTGAATTGGATACCTATGTGCCAATTGCGGATTATCAAATTGAGTATTACAAAAAGAAATATATTCCGTTTATCAATCCAGATTTTGTAAATTGTATTGTAGACGAAAATAATAAAATGATTGCTTTTGCAATTACAATGCCTTCGTATTCGAAAGCAATGCAAAGAGCAAAAGGTAAAATTTTTCCTTTTGGTTGGTGGCATTTGATGAGAGCAAGTAAAAATAATGATTCCGCTCAATTTTATTTGATTGGTATTGATCCTAAATTTCAAGGAAAAGGTGTTACTGCATTAATATTTAGTGCAATGTTTGACACATTCAATAGAAATAATATTGAGTTTTTAGAAACGAATCCAGAATTAGCGGATAATGAAAGTATTCAAGTTTTATGGAAAGCATACTCGCCTGTTAATCATAAGGCAAGAAAAACATATCGAAAGTCAATCCAATTAAATAAAACATAAAAAATACTAAATGTTTGATATTCATCAATTAGAGAAAGAATATTCAACTTTCAGACAAGAAGGTTTTGATTCGAAATGGTTAAATTTTGAAGCTTTAAATCAATATTTTTCATTAAAATCATCTCAAAAAGAACAAATTGGAACATCTTTCTTAGAAAACGAAATTTATAAATTAAGTTTTGGAACAGGAGAAAAACGATTACTAATTTGGTCTCAAATGCACGGAAATGAATCATCTGGAACGCGTGCAATGTTTGATGTGATTAATTTTTTTGAACAAAAATCTGAATTAGCTCAAACAATTTTATCTCAATTGACCATTGATTTTATTCCAATGTTAAATCCTGATGGAGCAAATGTTAATACACGTAGAAATGCTGTTGGAATTGATATTAACCGTGATTTTTTAGCAAAAGAATCGACAGAAATTCATGTTTTATTAGATCAAGTAGAGAAAGGAAATTATCAAACATTATTCAATTTGCATGATCAACGTACAATTTTCAATGTTGGACAAACAGCAAAGCCTGCAACGCTTTCTTTTTTAGCACCTTCTTATAACGTTGAAGAAGATGTGAACGAAGTTCGTGAAAAAACGATGGGAATTATTCAAGCAATGAATACAGAATTGCAAAAAGTAATTTCTGGTCATATAGGTCGTTATACATCAGAATTTTATCCGATGTCAACTGGAGATAATTTTACAAAAATGGGTTATCCTTGCGTATTGTTTGAAGCGGGACATTTCCCGAATGATTATCAACGAAATACAACAAGAAAATATAATGCATTGGCTATTTTAGCCGGACTGGATGCTTTAGCTACGCAAGAAAAATTTCCGTTTGATGAATATTTATCGATTCCTCAAAATGGACAAAAATATTTGGATGTTGTAATTCATGATGTTCAAATCCAAAATGGAGAAAACTCTTCAGTTGTCGATTTGGGAATTTATTTTGAAGATGAATACAACGAACAAAATAATTCGGTAGAACAAATTGCAAAAATTATTGAAATAGGTGATTTACGTAAATTTATTGGTCATATCGAGATTGATGCTGAGAAACAAGTTTATAAAGGAATGTCTAAAAATTATCCTTTATTGAATCAATTGGCTACTTTCGAAATTGGTACAATAAAGATGGAAAATGGTCAAATCATTGCATAATTATTATTACATTTAAAACCTTAAACTAAAAATAAAATGAAAAGAATATTGGCAATTGCTCTTGTTGTAATGTTAGGAATTTCTACTCAATCTTTTGCTCAAAGTAAAGTATTGAATCGTACGATTACGGCTGAAAATGGGAAGAAAATGTTGACAGGAGAATTCAATAGAAAAGCTTTAGAAGAAGAAGGATTTAAAGAGTGGTATCATTCTGAATATGATTCTTATGAAGTAGAGAAAAGTAAATTGAAATCAATAAAAAATTTACGCAATTATCGTTTGGAAGTTTTTGTTGGAACTTGGTGTCCTGATTCTCGTCGTGAATTGCCTCGTTTGTATAAAATTTTAGATGATATAAAATTTCCTCAAAATCGTTTGAAAGTGATTGGAGTAAACCGTCAAAAGAAAAGTTTTTATGGTGAAGAGATCAATAAAAATATAACACACGTTCCGACAATTATCGTATATAATAATAAAAAAGAAGAAGTTGGTAGAATTGTAGAATCTCCAGTTTCGGGCTATTTAGAAGAGGATTTGGCACAGATTGTGAATGGTACGCCATTGACTCCAAATTATGCAAAATGAATAATTTTAAAAAAATAATTCTTGTTGTTGTAGCCTTCATTTTTGGTGTGATGATAACATATTTCATCATGGACAAATTCAAATCTGAAAGCTATACAGAACAATCTCATGTGATTGCGTATCAAATCGAACGAATGAATAAAATGATTGTTGCAGAACAAACATATTCAGATTTATACAATCACACTTCAAAGAAATCGCTGCCAGGTTTAACGGATATTTTTTCTGCGGATAAAAAGGTAACTCTCTTGGTGAAGGCCAAAGCACAAGCAACGTATGATTTGAAAAAAATGGATATTGAATTGGATTCGGTGAATAAAAAAATTATCATTAAATCTATTCCTCCAGTTGAAATTCAAGTGTATCCAGATGTTAGTTTTTATGACATGGATCAAAGTGTTTTTAATAAATTTAGTAAAGATGATTTGAATGGAATTAAGAAACGTGCTGTGGAGCATGTAGAAAAAACCGTCGATCAAACCAAACTAAAACACGAAGCACATCAACAATTAATTCAAAATCTTGGTGATTTGTATTTCCTTGCAAAAACTTATGGATGGGAAATAGAGGATAAAACCAGTTATGCCAACGAATTGAATAAATTATACGATTAATAAATAATTAAAAACCTGTTCAAAAAGAATAGGTTTTTTTAGCTAAATAAAGAAATGAAGTGTTTCTTTCTTTAGAATTAAAATTGAAAATAGTATTTTCGCTTAATATTAAAAATAAAAATGAATTGGCGTAGATTTTTACTTCCATTTTCTGGTTTATATTGGATTGGAACTTCGGTTCGAAATCTGTTTTACAATATAGGAATGGTGCGTTCTTCATCATTCAATATTCCAATTGTTAATGTTGGAAACCTTTCTGTTGGCGGAACTGGGAAGTCACCTCATATCATGTATTTAATTGATTTGTTGAAAGATGAAAAATTAATTGCAACATTGAGTAGAGGATATGGACGAAAAACAAAAGGTTTTTTGATTGCAAATTATTCATCCAAAGTTTATGATATTGGAGACGAACCAATGCAGTTTTTTCAACGTTTTAAAAACAGAATTTTGATTGCGGTTTGTGAAGATAGAGCTTTTGGTGCACAAAAATTAATTGATCATTACAATGCAGAAACAATTTTGTTGGATGATGCGTATCAACACCGTGGAATAAAAGCTGGTTTCAATATTTTGTTGACAGATTACAATAATCCATATTACAAAGATTTTTTATTGCCAGCAGGTGATTTGAGAGAGAGTAGAAGTGGAGTTCGCCGGGCAGATATTATAATTGTAACAAAATGTCCTGATCGAATTTCGGAGGAAAAACACAAAGAAATTTCGAAAAAGATTAAGTTGAAATCTCATCAGCAATTATTTTTCTCGAAAATTGTATATGATAACAAATTGATAGGGAAATTGGATAATGTTGAAAAATTAACTTGGAAAAATCTGAATGTTATTTTGGTTACAGGAATTGCTAAAACAGAAGGTTTGGTAAAATTTGCGGAAGAAAATTTTGCAAATGTCTTACATTTAGAATATCCAGATCATCATAATTTTAGTCAATCAGAAATTGAGTATATTTACAAACGATACGAAGATACGGAAGGTAGAAAGCGTTTTGATAAAATTATCATGACAACAGAGAAAGATTATATGCGTTTGATGGAGGAATCCATGATAAAAGACGATTTATACTACATCCCAATTAGTATCGATATTAACGATAAAGAAAAATTTAATCAAACTATTTTAGAGTATGTTGGACAGAATTAATGAGGCTGTAAAGTACATCAATAATTTATTGCCAGATCAACCAGAATTTGTAATTGTGTTAGGATCTGGATTAGGAAAATTAGAAGACGAAGTAGAAAATAAAGTTGTTATTAGCTACAAAGATATACCAAACTTTCCTCAAGTAACAGTAGAAGGGCACAAAGGTCACTTAGTATACGGAACTATTTTAGGTAAAAAAGTTTTGATGATGGCTGGGCGTTTCCATTATTACGAAGGATATTCGATGGAAGAGGTAACGTTCCCAATGCGTGTTTTTAATGGATTAGGAATTAAGAAAGTTGTTTTATCGAATGCTTCTGGTGGTGTTAATCCAAATTTCCAAGTTGGAGATATTTTATTGGTAAAAGATCATATCAATATGATGCCAGAACATCCTTTACGTGGAAAAAATATCGACGAATTAGGACCTCGTTTTGTGGATATGTCAAAAGCATATGACAGAGAAATGTTGAACGAAGCAGCAGAATTTGCAAAAGAAAATGATATTTTGGTTCATCAAGGAGTTTATGTAGGATTACAAGGGCCAACTTTCGAGACGCCATCTGAGTACGGATTGGTTCGTTTTATTGGCGGAGATTGTGTTGGAATGAGTACAGTTCCTGAAGTTATTGTTGCTCGTCACATGGATATGCGTGTTTTCTGTTTATCTATTATTACAGATTTAGGTGGGCCAGAAATTTCGTTTGATGTTTCGCACGAAGATGTATTAAACGCAGCGAATACAGCAATGCCAAATGTAATTCGCGTGGTAAAAAGCGTAATCGAAAATTGTTAATTTTTGATTTAATAATAAAAGAAAAACCGACTGAAAAGTTGGTTTTTTTTATGATTGATATTTTTATTTTGAGTAATTAAACTTGTGATTATAAATTATTTGTAAAAAATAATAAAAGTAGCCATCTCTTGAAAAAGAAAATACTATATTTGTTGTTATATCAAAATAATCCTATCTTTTTAAAAACTAGAATTGTTTGTTTACAATTTAGTTTAGAATATATTAATAAGTAAAATAGTCTTATTCTTCTATAAGATCCTTTTAGGATGGTAATTTTTTAATAAAATTTTAGTAATCAATCCGCTTAATCAACTCCAATAATCAGATAGAATTTTGTAAATTTGTAACCAATACATTAGAAAATTTAATGGAATATAATACACTTCGTACACAATTGATTATTCCAGAATATGGACGTCATATTCAAGAAATGGTAAATCATTGTAAAACAATAACAGACGAAAAAGAACGTAATGGGTTTGCTGAAATTATAATTGAAGTAATGGGCGAACTAAATCCTCATTTACGAGATGTCCCAGATTTTCAACATAAACTTTGGGATCAGCTTTTTATTATGGCTGAATTCGATTTGGATGTGAAATCACCTTATCCTATTCCTACAAAAAAAGATACTGTAAATAGCAAACCAAATAAAGTTGATTATCCGCAAAGTATTTACAAGTATAGATATTATGGTAATAATATTCGAAAAATGATTGATGTTGCTGTTACTTGGGAAGAAGGTGAAAAGCGAGAAGGCTTATATTTTGCTATTGCCAATCACATGAAAAAATGTTATTTACTTTGGAATAAAGATACTGTTGATGATCAAGTTATTTTTAATCATTTGTACGAATTATCTGATGGTAAAATTGATTTGAGAAAAGTAGATGATAATTTAGTTTCTCCTGAGCGTTTGAATAATAATAACAATCATTCAAACAACAATCAAAATAACAGAAATTACCAAAACAATAACAGAAATTATCAAGGTAATAACAATAACCGAAATAATAACCAAAATTCGAATAATCGTCAAAACAACAATAACCGAAATAATAACAATAATAACAATCGAAACCAAAACGTTCGAAATAATAAAGGTTAAATAAAAACTATTTAATATAAACTAAATGGCTACATTTCAAATAAGAGGAGGTAAATCTTTAAAAGGAGAAATCACTCCTCAAGGTGCAAAAAATGAAGTATTACAAATTTTATGTGCAGTTTTATTAACTAATGAACAAGTTCGTGTTAAAAATATTCCAGATATCAGAGATGTCAATCGTCTGATTGAAATTTTAGGCGATTTAGGCGTAAAAACACAAAAAAATGGAAAAGGAGATTTCACTTTCCAAGCAGACGAATTACGATTAGATTATTTAAAAGGAAAACAATTTCGTAAAGACGGTGCTGCATTACGCGGGTCAATCATGCTAATGGGGCCACTTTTAGCTCGTTTTGGAGAAGCTTTTATGCCAAAACCAGGAGGAGATAAAATTGGACGTCGTCGTTTAGACACACACTTCGAAGGCTTTTTTGCTTTAGGAGCAAAATACCGATTCAATCCTGATGAAGATTTTTATGGTGTAGAAGTGGACGAAAACGGATTGCAAGGTTCGTATATGTTATTAGAAGAAGCTTCTGTAACAGGAACTGCAAATATTATTATGGCTGCTGTTTTAGCAAAAGGAACAACAACTATTTATAACGCAGCATGTGAACCTTATATTCAACAATTGTGTAAAATGTTGAACAGAATGGGAGCTAAGATTTCTGGAATTTCCTCTAATCTTTTAACGATTGAAGGAGTTGAGAGTTTAGGAGGAACAGAACATACATGTTTACCAGATATGATTGAAATTGGATCATGGATAGGTTTGGCTGCAATGACAAAATCTGAAATAACAATTAAAAATGTTTCATGGGAAAATTTAGGCGTTATTCCAGATGTTTTTAGAAAATTAGGAATTAAACTAGAAAAAGTTAATGATGATATTTATATTCCAGCTCAAGAAAATTATTCGATTGAACGTTTTATAGATGGTTCCATTTTAACAATTTCTGATGCTCCTTGGCCAGGGTTTACTCCAGATTTATTATCTATAATTTTAGTTATTGCAACACAAGCAAAAGGAAGTGTTTTGATTCACCAAAAAATGTTCGAATCTCGTTTATTCTTTGTAGATAAATTAATTGATATGGGTGCGCAAATTATTTTATGTGATCCGCACCGTGCAACAGTTATTGGACTTAATCATGAAACACCTTTAAAAGGTGCAGAATTAACTTCTCCTGATATACGTGCAGGGATGTCTTTACTGATTGCTGCACTTTCTGCGAAAGGAAAAACAGTTATTCATAATATCGATCAAATTGACCGTGGTTACGAAGATATTGATGTACGTTTACGTGCATTAGGAGCTGATATAATAAGAGCTTAAAAGATAAAAAATGCAGTCTATTATTGAGTTTATCACAAATTTTGTTCAACGTCCAGATAAGGTGTTAATGGACATAATCAATAATTATGGTTATTGGATTTATGCCATTTTATTCCTAATAATTTTTGCTGAAACAGGTTTAATTGTTATGTCATTTTTAATGCCATTTTTACCTGGGGATGCGCTAATTTTTTCTATTGGAATGATTGCAGCTAATGATGACCAAAACCATTTACATATCGAATATATTATTCCATTGTTAATGGTTGCAGCAATTCTTGGAGATAATGTAAATTATTATGTTGGACGTAAATTTGGAGGATGGATTCTTGGTAGAAAAGATTCTTGGTTTCTTAAAAAGAAACATATAGAAAAAGCAACAGAGTTTTTTAATGAAAATGGTAAAAAAGCAATTATTATCGCTCGTTTTATGCCTGTTGTTCGTACCATAATTCCGTTTATTTGTGGAGTTACAAACCTTAATTACCGAACATTTATTACTTATAGTTTTATTGGTGCGGTACTTTGGGTTGGTGTAATTTCATTATTAGGACATACATTAGGTCAATTTGATATTGTAAAAAATAATTTAGAGAAATTCATTTTCGGAATAATATTATTGGCAAATATGCCACTAATTATTCGTTTAGTGAAAGCTCAATTCAATAAAAATAAAACAGAAGAATGAGACAATTTGGATTAATCGGAAGAAATATTTCCTATTCATTTTCTAAATCTTATTTTGCTGAAAAATTTAAAAACGAAAACATTGTAGACGCTGTCTACAATGTTTTTGATTTAAAGCAAATCGATGAAGTAGAAAAAGTATTCGAAACGGAAGGTTTAATAGGATTTAATGTAACAATTCCTTACAAACAAGAAATAATTCCATTTTTGGATGAATTATCGCCAGAAGCTAAATCAATTGGTGCTGTAAACACAGTTTTAATAAAAGACGGAAAGCGAATCGGTCATAATACAGATTGTTATGGTTTTCATCATTCATTAGAACCTCTCTTAGAATCACATCACAAAAAAGCGTTAGTTTTAGGAAATGGAGGTGCTGCAAAAGCAGTTTATTATATTCTTGATTTATTACAAATTAAATATAAAATCGTTTCGAGAGCAAAATTAGATAATTATTTAACTTATGAGGAATTAGATGAAGAAGTTATTAATAATCATCAAATTATTATTAACTGTTCACCTGTTGGAACATTTCCGAATGTAGAAAATTCTCCATCTTTACCTTATCAATTAATCAATGAAAAACACTTATTGTACGATTTGATTTACAATCCACCATTGACAAAGTTTTTAGAAAATGGTAAAAATCAAGGAGCTAAAATAAAAAATGGACATGAAATGTTAATATTACAGGCTGAAAAAGCTTGGGATATTTGGAATAAACTCGATTAATGAACTTGATATTGTCCCCAAATTTTATTAAGTTTGAGGAACAAAACTTTTTTTCTTATGAATACTGAAATGGATAACCTGCAAAATGCAGATGGAGAACAATTACCAAAATCTGCACCTATAAATGATTCTAACACGGAAACATACAAAACAGAAGAGTTAACGAATCAAGAAAATGTAAATAATATTTCTTTTAAAGATTACGAAACATTTAGTTTTGATGTATTGATTAACGAAGCTAAAAATCTTCTAAGTAAATACGATGTTCAGGATATTCGTGAACATTTTAATCAAATTCGAGAAGCATTTAAAAATAAATTGGAAGAAGATGAAGCTGTAAAAAAAGAAGCTTTTTTAAATGAAGGAGGAGAAGAGTTAGATTTTAGATACGAAACATCTTTTAGAGCAAAATTTAATGCTGTCTATAACGATTTTAAAAATCAATTGGCAATTTTCCATAAAGAAAACGAAAAAAAGGAATCTGAAAATTTAAAAGAACGTATAGAAATTATTGATGAATTAAAAGCTTTATATCAAGAGCCAAATGATTCATCTGCTGCTATGTTCAAGAAATTTCGAGAATTAAAAACTCGTTGGCATAATGCAGGAAGAATACCAAGTAAAAATGCTGAAAATGTATTCAAAAATTACTTTTTCCATTTAGACAACTTTTATACATATTTGGACATGAATAAAGAATTACAAACTTTGGATTACGTGCATAATCTTGAAGTTCGTTATTCTATTATCAAAAGAGCAGAAGAACTAGTCTTAGAAAATAATGTTCAAAAAGCGTTGAATGAGTTACAATATCTTCACCGTTTATGGAAGGAAGAAGCTGTTCCTGTACAAGAAGATTTACGCGAGCCAACTTGGCAAAAATTCAAAGAATTGACAAATAAAATTCATGACCGAAAAGGAGAATTGAATGAAAAAATAAAACAAGAACAAAAAGATAATTTAGAGAAGAAAAATCAAATTATTGCTCGTATAAAAGAAATAGCATCAACTACTGTAAGTAAGTCACATAGCGATTGGCAAAAAGCAATTAAAGAGGTAAATACATTGCGTGAAAACTTTATTTCTTTAGGTAGAGTTCCGAAAGAAAAAAATTCTGCTACTTGGGAAGCTTTTAAAGAAGTTACAAGAGAATTTAATCACATCAAAAATGATTTTTATAAAGATTTAAAATCTGAACAACAAATAAATCTTGAAAAGAAACTAGCATTACTTGAAATAGCAAAAGAACATACAGATAGTATTGATTGGAATAAATCTGTACAAGTCATTAAAAAAATCCAAAATGATTGGAAAAAAATTGGTCATGTACCAAGAAAAAACTCTGATAAAATATGGAAAGAGTTTAAGGATACATGCAATCAATTCTTTGATCGTTATAAAAAACGTCACGAACAAGCGAATCAAAAATTCGAACAGAATTTAGAAAATAAACAAGCTTTCTTAGAAGATTTCAAGAATCAAACAATTTCTGAAAATAAGAATGAGGCGTTGAAACAATTAGAAGAAATTCAGAATAATTGGACAGCTTTAGGAAAAGTTCCTTCTGATAAAATATCGATTAACCAAGAGTTTACAGATTTATATCATAAGAAATTAGAAGCTTTGAATCTTTCTAAAAATGAATTGAATGATTACAAATTACAATCTTTTGTAAATAAAGTAAAATCTGGAAATAATGGGAATTTATTAGATGATGAGATTAGAAAAACACGAAAAATAATTGAAGATTTAGAGAAAGAAATCAATCAATTAGATAATAATGTACATTTCTTTTCGAATGCAAATGAAAACAATCCTTTGTTAAAAGATGTTTATAAGCAGATTGACGATAAACGTAAAAAATTGATAGAGGCTGAAATCAAACTGAAAACATTATTCAATATTGATTTTAATGCATAATTTTTAGGCATGGCACAACAATCTATCGATGAGCAATATATGGCTCGTTGTATACAAATTGCAACAAACGGGTTAGGAACAACATATCCTAATCCGTTTGTTGGTTCTATTATTGTACATAATAATCAAATAATAGGCGAAGGTTTTACATCAGAATATGGTGGGCCGCACGCGGAAGTTAACGCAATTAATTCGGTTAAAAATCAAGAATTATTAAAAGAATCCACATTATATGTTACGTTAGAACCTTGTTCGCATCATGGTAAAACGCCTCCTTGCGCCGATTTGATTATTAAAAAAGAAATTCAAAAAGTAGTAATTGGAACTCTAGATCCTTTTGCAAAAGTAAATGGACAAGGTTATTTGCGTTTACTGAAAAATGGTGTTGATGTAACATTAGGTGTTTTGGAAAAAGAATGCATCAAACTTAATAAGCGTTTTATGACGTTTCATCAAAAAAAACGTCCATATATTATCTTAAAATGGGCGCAAACAGAAGATGGTTATATGGGACGCGATGATGTGCAATTGTGGATTACAAACCAATATACAAAACAATTGGTACATAAATGGCGAACGGAAGAACAAGCTATTTTAGTTGGAAAAAATACAGCTCTTATTGATAATCCGCAGCTTAATTCAAGATTATGGGAAGGGAATAATCCGTTGAGAATAGCGATTGATAAAAACTTAGCGATTCCGAGAAGTTTCCATTTGTTTGATCAATCACAACCTACTGTTATTTTTAATTCGATTGAAAATTGTTCTGAAGAAAATCTAGAACTTGTTCAATTAGATTTTACGCAAAAAATATTGCCTCAAGTAATGGATTATTTGTACGAAAACAATATTCAATCCTTGATTATTGAAGGTGGAAGTGATACCATTCAACATTTTATTGATGCTGATTTGTGGGATGAAGCACGAATTTTGAGTTCGGATACCATTTGGAATGAAGGAATTTTAGCTCCTCGACTAAAAGGAACTCGAACTGAAAAACATCGCTTTTTGAATGATGAATTAAATATTTTCGAAAATAGAATAGAAATTGAAGAACCTTAGATTTTAAGGTTCTTTTTTATTTTCCATGAGTCATTTTAAGTATTTGTGCATTTCTCTTATCAATAATTATTAGAAATGTTCCTCCAATATAATTTTTATCCAAAGTTCCATTTACAACATAATAATTTCCAAAATCATTTATTCCGTAAGGTTTTTGATCTTCAATATTTTTCTTCCCATAAATATCAAAAAGTATAGGTTCTATTACGCTAATTAACGTTTCTTGATTTTTAATTATTTTATCTTTAGAATTAATTATGTTATGAAGTTTATTATTTGCAAGAACTTCTTTTAATTGATATTCAGCAGCTTCTTTTGATAAAGCAATTCGATTTTTAGAATCTTGTCCACAAGAATAATTAAATAATAAAAAGACAAATGATAAGCTTAAAAATATATGATTCATAATGTTAATTATTTAATGTTAACTAATCCAAATTAAGATTTTCTTTTTAATCTTCCATTTTCCATTCACCTTTTCAAAAATATAAACTGAACTTTCTCCACATAACATTTCACAATGTTCTGTTATTTTGATAAGTGCTAAATCAGAATTTGAGGATAAAATTGGTTCAGAAACTGAATAATAAAAAGTTGTTTTTTGATTCTTATTATTGAGATTCTTAAACTTATTTCGGCTTTTATAATTTACTAATTCTTTAAAATTAGAAAATAGCAATTGTACATAAACAGAAGGTTTATCAATTAATGAAAAAGATTTTAAATATTCAGAATCAAATTCAATATTATCTTCAGCCTCTACTATATTATAACCAGAAATAATATTCGTTTCATTCAAAATTTGCTCAGTGATTACATTTTTTTCATGATTAGAATGATATTGAAAAACCGAATAAGCCAATCCAATTAATAGAATTGCTAAAATAATTTTTATTGATTTTGAAAATTTACTCCTTTTCATCACTTATAAATATAAAACCTTTTTTCTTTAAAAGTACTATTTAAACTATCTTTGCGGTACTTTTCAATACAACATGACGGACAATTATCGTACAATCGAGAAAGCGGTGGAAGATGTAATTTTCAAAGAATTGGGTAGTAAGTTTATTAATTTTGCTTATCCAGTTGAAAATGAAGATGACATCAGAATTTATTTGGATCAATTGCGCGAAATTTATCCCGATGCAAATCATCATTGTTACGCCTATGCACTTGGAATTGATGGTAAAAATCATCGTGCAAATGATGATGGGGAACCAAGTGGTTCGGCTGGTTTACCAATTTATAATCAAATTTTATCAAGTGAAATCACTAATATTTTGATTGTCTCTGTACGTTATTTTGGTGGAACAAAATTAGGTATTCCTGGTTTGGTAAAAGCGTATAAATATGCCGCACAAGTTGTACTAGAAGAAGCAAATATTGTAGAAAAATTTGTTTCGAAACGTGTGAAAATGGTTTTTAGTTATGATCAACAAGGAATTGTAGAGCGCAATGTCGATCGTATTTCTGGTGAGATTAAAGACAAACATTTTTCTGATAAGTGTATGTTTATAATTTCTGTAAGAGAAAGTAAATTAGATGAATTTATTCGCATGTTTGACGAATATTATCAAATGGAAATTAAAATTATTGATTAATGCTAAATAGCTTAACTTCTTTACGTTTTTTCTTTGCTTTTGTCGTATTCTTAAGCCATTTAACGTTTGTAAAAACCGATTTAGCTTGGTATAATAATCTAAAAAACAACGTCTTTTTCGAAGGTTATTTAGGTGTTGGTTTCTTCTTTATTTTGAGCGGATTTGTTCTGGCTCTTAATTACGAAAAGAAAATCATTGACAATCCAAATTTTGATAAAAAGAAGTTTTATATCGCGCGAATTGCTCGTATTTATCCGCTTCATGTCCTAACATTTTGTGTCATGTTGCCGTTTGTTATCATCAATGTTTGGCAAAGTTATTTTCATTGGGATATTGCAGGCGCAAACTTATTTTTATTGCAATCTTATATTCCGATAAAAGACTTTTATTTCTCTATTAATAACGTTTCGTGGAGTATTTCCACCGAATTATTTTTCTACTTAATGTTTCCTTTTTATGTGATTTGGTTGCATAAATTCTCGAAGCTGAAATATATTTTATTACTAATTATTCCGATTATCATTTTTGCTGAACCTTATTTTAGAACAAATATGAAGTTGGAGAAAGCAATTTTTTATATCAATCCAATTGTTCGCAGTTTCGATTTTATTTTAGGAATTATTACGTGTCAAATCTATAAAAAGATAAAAGATACTCCTATCAATTTTTCAAAAGGAACTTTAATAGAAATCGCTGCTATTACAGTTTTGATAATCTTTTTTTATTTCCACAATGATGTTGCAAGAGCTTTTCGTTATGGAATTTATTATTGGATTCCGATGATTGGAATTGTATTAGTTTTTGCATTACAGAAAGGTTTATTTTCTAAGATTCTTCAACATAGAAGTCTTGTTTATTTAGGAGAAATTAGTTTTGCATTTTATATGATTCATATGATTGTTATAAAATATGGGAATCAATATTTACCTGCAATAAACGATTTTGTGAAAATTGGAATCTATTTAAGCATTGCTTTAATTTTAAGTGCTTTTACTTTTGAGTATTTTGAGAAACCAGTTGCAAAAATGATAAAAGAAAAGTTTAAATAGCAATTATTAGTAGTGAAAATTACATATTTAATAAATATACCTTTATTTTTGTTTTATATCTGTATTTCTAACTAACAAACAGTAGTTAATTTTTTGCTTTTTTTACTTTTTTTAAAAATAATTTCTATCATTCTTAATATTAGTAGATATTTTGTGAATTTTTAGGATAAAACATTATCAAAAAAGTTAAGTTATACATTTTTTATATAATTTAATCACAAAATAAATTAACACTAATATGAAAAAAAATCAATTTAAGGCTTTACTACTTTTACCTTTTTTATCTTTCCAATTTTTGAATGCTCAAAATCATGAACAAGAAGTAAAAAAATATTTTCAGACGAATTTGAAAAGCTTAAAAGCTTCAAATCAATTAAAAGATTTTAAGATTGTAAATGTAGATCCTTCCAAATCTTTAAAAGCTGATATTGTTTCAGTTCAGCAAGAAATTAATGGTATTCCTGTTTTTAATCGTTCTGCTACTTTTTTAATTAAAGATGGCAGAATAAATCATGTAACTGATGGTTTTGAATACAAAATTAATATTAGAAATCTAGATCAAAAGAAACAGGTAACGAATGAAACCAATGCTTTTTTGACTTTTGCTAATTCAATAGAATTGAAAAATGCATCTTCTTATACTTTTGAAAAAAAATCGAAAGAAGAAAATAATTTATTGAAAACAAGTAAATTGGATCAGGTTAAAACAGATTTAATTTATTATATAAAAGATAACGAAGCTAAACTTGCTTATAAAATTGTGTTTCGTGAAAAAAATACATCTAATAATTGGTTAGGAATAGTAGATGCTGCAACTTCCGAAATATTACTTAAAACGAATACTACAATTTATGATCATTTTCATCAAAATGATTCATTTCTTTCTCAAAACTATACTTCTAAAGATTCAAAGAAAACAGTAGCTTATCCGCTTAATAAAACTACTGAAAAAACTAAAGCTACTACTGCTAGATATAATGTTTTTAAACTTCCTGTAGAGGCACCAAATTTTGGGAATAGAAGTATTGTAAATGAACCTTTTAATGATACTTATGCTCCTCTTGGATGGCACGATACAAATCATCCAGATTTTGAAGGTTTTAAAGATTATTCCATTGGAAATAATGTAGCTGCTTATACTGATGAAAATAATAGAAATGCCCTTGATGATTTATCTCAAGCCGCATATGGAGGGCCTTCTAAAAACTTTGATTTTCCTCTGGATATAAATTCTTCAGTTGATACTTATCGTGAAGCGGCTATTACAAACCTTTTCTATATGAATAATGTAATGCATGATATTTCTTATCAATTTGGTTTTACAGAAACAGCTAAAAATTTTCAATATAGTAATCTAAATAGAGGTGGGGAAGAAGCAGATTTCGTAATGGCAGAAGCCAGAGATGGTGGAGGTTATGATAATGCTAATTTTCAAGTTTTAGAAGATGGAAGACCAGCTGTAATGCAAATGTACCTTTGGTCTCCAAAATATATAAATGGAATAAAAGTTAACTCACCTTCTGAATTAAAAGATTTTTCTACAAATACTAAATATCCTGCGGATGTTTTGACATTTCCAGAAGAAGGAATAACTGGAAATATAGCGATTGCATTGCCAGAGAATGGTTGTTCTGAATTTACTAATCCTGAAAGTGTAGTCGATAAAATAGTACTTATAAAAAGGGGAGAATGCTCATTTCAAGATAAATATATAAACGCAGCGAATGCAAATGCAAAAGCAATTATTTATTATAATGCAAATGACGAGCAAGTATTAGGGGCTTATAATTCAGGTGTTTTAGTAGAAGGTTTAGCATTTTATTCAATCTTAGTTGATCATAAAGCTGGCGAAATATTAAAAGAAGGTTTAAAAAATCATGGTCAGCTTAATTTAACAATTAATAAAGATTTATCATCAGTTCCTCAGCCAGATGGTAGCTTAGATAATGGTATCATTGCACATGAATATACTCATGGTATTTCAAACCGTTTAACTGGTTTAGGTGATGGATTATGTTTATTAGCACCAGAATCTAATGAACAAATGGGAGAAGGATGGTCTGATTATTTGGCATTAATGTTAACATTAAAACCGACAGATAATGAAACAATACCAAGAGGTATAGGAACTTATTCTCAGAATCAAGATATTAATGGATTAGGAATTCGTCCTGCTCAATATTCTCCTGATTTTAGTGTCAATAATTATACGTATGGTAGGACAAACGGAATGGAATATCCAGCAAGTATTTTTGGAATTGTAGTAGGAACTATGCCTGATGTTCATAGTATAGGCTTTGTTTGGAATACTATGTTATGGGATTTGACTTGGAAATATGTAGAAAAATATGGTTATAATCATGACGTAACAGCTGATAAAAAAAGTGGGACGGCAAGAGCTTTACAGCTTGTAATGGATGGAATGAAATTACAAAAATGTAATCCTTCGTTTGTTGATGGTCGCGATGCTATTTTAGCAGCCGATAAGGCTCAGACAGGCGGTGAAAATAAATGTTTAATATGGAATTCTTTTGCAAAACGAGGGTTAGGAATTAATGCTTCTCCAGGAGGTGTTAATGGAACTTGGTATAATACGGATGGTCAACCAAACCCAGATCTTTATGATCAAGTAGAAGATTTTAATGTACCTAAAGAGTGTGAACTTTCAACTTCTGACATTAATACAACTAAACAAATTATCATTTCACCAAATCCAGCTAAAAATGAAGTGTTTATTAATAGTAAAAGTTTAAATGGAAATTATAATATAAAAATTTATAGTATGACAGGTTCTGTAGTAAAAGAAGATAACTATAGTGCTTTAAATCAGATATCTATAAATGTTTCAAATCTGCCAAATGGAGTTTATATTATGAAAGTTGAAGGAGATAAGATTAATCACTCTCAAAAATTAATAATAAAAAAATAGATTATATAATTACAAAAAAATCAGCTTAGAAAATATTTCTAGGCTGATTTTAATTTTAAGAATTTATTAATCAAAATAATATTGACAACTATTAATGATTATTTCTGCAATTTTATCTAAACCTTCTGTTAAAGCTGCAGGACCTGGTTGTAAAATCAATTCAGATTTTATTTCATACAATTGATTTTGTTGTATAGCTTTTATATTCTCGAAACCGATTCGTTGTTTTACTTTCTCAGGTTTAAACATTTTACCACACCAAGAACCAATAATTATTTCAGGATTTCGAGCAATAACTTGTTCATTCAATAAAATTCTATCTTTTGCTAAAGCTTTATTTTTGAGCTCAGGGAAGGCTAATTTTCCACCAGCGATTTCAATCAAATCATTTACCCAAGCACTTCCTGAAATGATAGGATCATCCCATTCTTCAAAAAAAACAGTTGGATGATAAGAAAGGAGAGAAGCTTGTTGTTTTATTCCTTCGAGTTTTTTTTCGTAAGATTCCACTAATTTTAATCCTTTTTCTTGACAACCAATTAATGAAGTAAATTGAATAATCATATTTAAAATTTCTTCAACTGTTCGATGGTTAAATATAAAGACATTGATTCCTCTTTTTATTAACTCTGAAGCAATATTAGCTTGTAAATCTGAATATCCGACTACTAAATCTGGTTTTAAATCAATAATATCTTCAAACTTTGCATCTAGAAAAGTAGAAACTTTTGGTTTTTCTTTTCTAGCTTCTGGAGGGCGATAAGTAAAACCACTAATTCCAACCAATCGATGCTGTTCGTTGATATTATATAAAATTTCAGTCCCTTCTTCAGTTAAACAAATAATACGTTGAGGAAAACGATTTAATAACATTAATTTTATTTTAAATATAGATTAACTAATCCAATTTGAAAAGTTGATTATAAAAAAGTGAAACTAAAAATAAAGCTATCAATTTTATAATTGATAGCTTTAAATAATTTAAGAGAATTTTATAATTATTTATGTCCTAAATATATTTGAAAACCTACGGCTAAACCTAATCCATTTTGAGCCTGAGCATTTGCTAAATCAGATTTTGAATAGTTATAACCAACCATTCCTTCTAAAGCTACATTTCTTGAGACAAAGTGTGCGTATCCTGCATTTATTCCAAAGGCAAAAGACGTTTGTGAATTTTGCTCAGCTGTTGCTCCAGTTCCTGAAATACCAATATCACCTTGACCAAAAAAACGTCCTGTAGAGCTTGCACCTTCAGGAAAATAGTAACGTACAAATGGAGCTACTTTATAATTCCAAATATTTTTACCTTCTTTCACTGTTTGTAAACCAGCTCCAACACCTAAACCGACAGCTATACCATCTGATATAAAATAACCAGCTTGCGGATTAATATTAATATTGAATTTTTCTCCCTCAAATGAATAACCTAATGACCCGATAGAACCTCCAATTAACCAATTTCCTTGTTTGATTGGAGTGGAACCTACATCTGCTGAAGTTTGTGGAGTTGTTAAATCTTGAGAAAACGCAGTTGTTGCAGTTGCTGCGAATACTAATGTTAAAAATAAATTTTTCATAATTTGTTGATTTTAAAAGAAGTCTGCATACATCGTACCAAAAAAATGTTAATTCTATTTTTTTTGTAAAAAAATAGAATTAATAAAAAATTGTAGATATAAGGATTCCTTATTTAATAAAAAATCACGTATTATTACATTTTGAATATAATTTATTAAACATAACTACAAAATTAACCACAAAATATGAAAAGATTTTTTATTACAATTTCCACTTTATTTATCGTTGGAATATCACAAGTTAATGCACAATATGCATCAGAATATGATGGAGGATTAGTTGTTAAACTGAACCCAGAAGGAAGTAAATATGTCCGATTTATATTATGGGGACAGACTTGGTTTCAAGATTATGAAGGAAAGCATGCAAATGATGGATTTTCAATAAAAAGAGCTCGTGTTTTAGCTTATTCACAAATTAATGATAGATTTATGATTTTAACTCATTTTGGAGCTAATGGAATTTATGATAATAATCTCTCTCCAATGGGAAAAAGTTCAGATGTTTCGTTCTTTTTGCATGAAATGTTTTTGCAGTATAAAGTTACAAATAACTTAGCAATAGGAGCAGGAGTTCATAATTTTGGAGGGATTTCACGTGGAAATGGGCAAGGGTCTATTAATATGTTGATGTTAGACAATAATCGAGCGGATTGGTCTACACTTGGTTTATCTGATCAGTTTTCAAATCATTTAGGGATTTTTGCTAAAGGGAGAATAGGAAAATTAAATTATCGTTTGGCACTAAGTGATGCAATAACAAATACGTTAGATGGAAATTCAAGTACTATATTAGAAAATGGTCAAGAAAAATATTTAGGAAAAGCTTTACTTGGAGAAGGTAAATATGCTATTTCAGGATATTTTGATTATCAATTTCTTGATCAAGAATCTAACGCTTTACCATATCGTGTAGGAACTTATTTAGGTACTAAAAAAGTTTTTAATCTTGGAGCTGGGTTTTTTAATCAAAGTAAAGCCATTGTTAAAAAAGAGGATGATAATTTAATAGGAGAGAATGTTACTCATTTTGCTGTTGATGCTTTTTATGACGCACCAATAGGTAAGACTTCATCTATTACAGCTTATGCAAAATATCAAAATTCTGATATGGGTGAGAATTATCTTCAAGGAAATGTTGTAGGGAATGGTAATCAATTTTCTGGACATATAGGCTATCTTTTGCCTAAGAATCTTAAAGAAGGAGAGGGGAAATTTCGTAATAGAATACAACCGTATGTAGGATATTCTTATAGAGATTTTAAAAGTTTAGTAAAGCCTGCAAATGAATTGAAAGTTGGTGGAAATTGGTATATAGATGGACAAAATGCAAAAATATCAATAGAATATCAAAAATCATTTGATCAGCCAAAAAATATGGATGATATGATTACAATTCAAGCAATGATTTTGTTATAATAGTTAAATAAAATAAATGGAGTTCCATCAACTCCATTTATTTAAAATTGTTTTACATCAGTTCTTTTTCCATGATAAAAGAGAATCTTCCAATGTTCTTCTTTTGCTTGAATTTCCCATTGTAAACGATCCTCCATAGCTTTAATTCCATCAACATCATTTTTGAAAGCTGCATGATATCTAAAATAATTAAGTTGAGGCAAATTATCCGCACCATAGAAAACAATATCTTCATCATTTTTGATCCAAAAAACTTGTTGGAACGGAACGTGTCCTCCTACCACTTCAAATTGGATATTCTCTGAAATAGAACCCGAATTTTCATCATTCATCCAAACAATATTTTTGAATGATTTTAATTTTTCTAAACGTTCGTAATTATATGAATTATTTGATTGAGCAACCGCATAATCGTATTCACGTTGTTGAATATAGATTTTTGCATCAGGAAAATTACATACAAATTGTTCTCCAATCCATGTTCCAATTCCATTAATATGATCTTTATGTAAGTGGGAAATCAATACTTTCGTGATTTGATTTGGCGTAATATTATGTTCACGTAGTTTTTTTAGAATAATTGGTTCACATTCAATTTCACTACCATATCCAGTATCAATTAAAATATTTTCTTCTCCAACTTGTACCAAAAATGAACGTACAATAAGATTGTAACCATCTATTGGACGTTTTACATCTACATCATCACTCAAATAATGAAACTCTTTTTTTGCATCAACATGAAAAATACCTTCTAATAGAGGAATAACTTTCATTTACTTTTATTTTTTACAAAGGTAATTCGTTTCTTGTTTAATCTATTGGAAAAACTTTTATCGTATAGTGTTTTATGTTTTAAATGTGTGTTTTAGAAAAATTACTTATAACTTTTCAAAATAAGAAGATAAACTTATAATTCGCTCATAATTACTTGGATTGATATATTTCAGAAACATATGTTCACTACTATGACCTGTAGCCTCTATTAACAAAGGAGTTGGAATTTTTCCATAGAAGTTTGTCGCAAAACTTCTTCTTCCAATATGACTTGATAGCATTTCCCATTTATTAACCAGCATAGTCTTGGAACGAAAACCTAAACGTTTTCGAGCTTTTATAGTTTCATCAATATGTGCTATTTTAGCAATTTTTTTAATGCTTATATTATATTGTTGAATATCCATTTGTTTTGGAAACTGGTTTTTATTTCTTCTCAAAATATCTAAAACAATAGGATGCAAGGGTAAAATAATTTCCTTTTTTGTCTTCTGTTGGGTAAATTTAATACAAGATTTATCACCAATTTTTATCAATTGATCGGAACTGAAATTCATAAAATCTGAAAATCGTTGCCCTACAAAACAACTGATTAATAACCAGTTTTTTGCGTCTTTTAAGTCTTTTGAAACTCTAGTCGATTTTATTTTTTTAATTTCTTTGTCATTTAAGGTAACCATTTCTCGCGATTGTTTTCCTCGGCGTATTTTAAGTTCTCTAACATTTGTTCTGAAACCTTTTATTTCTGCAAAGTTTAGAATAGTTTTCACAAAGCAAATGGTACGATAAATTGTACTTTCACTATATTTTTCATCTTTTCCGAAAATCATAAAATCTCTCATGAAATCTGCATTAACTTGATTAATATACAGCCGTTTACAAGTAAAACCTTCAAAACGTTCTAACAATTTAAAAAAAACTTGATAGCGTTTATATGTTGAATGACAGATGCTCTCTTTTTTTAAAAAAATATAATTTTCCATCAATAACATCAATGAATTATCAGGAATTTTTGTGATTTTTTCTTTACAAATTAGTTTGATTTCTTTAGATAAAACACGCTGTTGAATATTTTTTTTAGTTGCGAGTTTTTCCTGAACATGTTCAGTGACTTGTAGTTTAATTTTATCCAACAAATTATTTATTTTCTTAAATCTCTTTAGGTAAATATTAATTGGACGTTGTTTTTCTTTGTCCCAATCATCCTCAGAAATCTGTAATTGTGTACGAAATGTATAGGTCGTATTTTGTACAGGGTCAATTAATGAAAGATGAATGTTTTTTAGATTTCCATAATTAGGTAAGAAAAAATTAAGCATCATTTTTGTGTTTTTAAAGCACAAATCTAATAAAAAAAGTAGTCCTATATAGACTATAATGAATAAAACAAATGATTGATAAATAGTGATTTAAGTTTGTTTTCAGGAAGTAATTATTGAATTGATTTTTTTTAATATTCGTTTATTAAATGAATATTTTACTATAAATCAATTTATACATTATTATATTTTAAATAAATAAAATTATAAATAGTCTATATAGGACTACTATTACCAAACCATTTAAAATATCTAACCTATGTTACTACATAAAATTAAAGCGTATCTCTATGATAACGTATTAACAAAAGACAATCCCAACGATTTTATCGCGCGTACTGTGAGCGAGCGATCATTGAATGTGAAGCAGATTTGTGAAGCCGCTGTAATACGAGGTGGAGCTGATGTTTCGGCAACTGCGATGGAGCATGCAACTGAACTTTTTCTGAAAGAAATGGCATATCAATTATGCGATGGCTTTTCTGTAAATACAGGATATTTTACTGCGGGACAGAAACTTTTAATAATCAAAAACATAATATTTTATTTCAGTTTAATCAAGGTGAGAAATTAAGAAGCCTAATCTCCACAATAGAAATTTCTATTTTAGGTGTAGCAGAAATAGGATCTGCAATTCTCCAAGTAAAAGATATAAAAAGTGGTACAATAAACGATGTTCTTACTCCAAATCGTAATCTGATAATTAGTGGGAATAAAATAAAAATTGCAGGTAACAATCCTTCAATTGGCATTTACTTCATCAATACTGAAACTGAAGACCGAATAGTAGTAGATACGAATGATATTGTTATCAATAACCCGTCAGAACTGATCGTGGTCATTCCAAATTTACTACCTGCTACTTATACCATAGAGGTTGTTACACAATATGCCGTAGGCACTTTACTAAAGGAGCCTCGCACTGCAAGTTTCGACAAAATATTGAGTATTTTATAGCCAAAAGACATTTGTCCGAACAGATAAAGGTCTTTTATCAATATTAACAAAGAATATTTGTCAACGTAGATAAAATATGTTTATTCGTTCTATACAAATGAATATTTTGGGTCTTGTACTTCAGATTTTTATTTAAACCAATTTATTATTTATTATACCTAACTAACCTCCATGATCAAGTGGATAAAAAAACTAAAACATGTAGGGGAAGGGAAAATTTATTTTCTCTTCCTATACTTATGTTCGCTTAATTTATCTGCACAGGTTTATGTAAAAGAAAATACTATTTTATATGGTTTTGGAGATACTATTGTTTCTAAAAATGAGATAATTCAACAAAAAAAAGAAGCCGAAAAAACACAGATTTTTATAACAAAGGGAACTACGATTGTTAATTTAGAAAAAATCTCTCATGCAGAAATCGTTTCAATTGATAATACAACAAAAGATAAAACGAAATCTTATTCAGAGGTAAAAAGAAAAATCAGTCAAAAAACATCAACAAAAGAAATTAAAACACTGAAAGTTATACAGTGGAAAAAACTTTTGTATTCGAGAAATCTAATACAAACTCTTTTTTTGGGAACTGATTCTTTACACAAAGCCTTTTTAGTTGTTAATTCCCATTGGCATACAACTATTTTACCTTTGCTCCTAATACTTTTAATCTTCATTTTCTTGGCGAAAAAGAATTGTTTTTTATACAAGAATACTTACAACTATATTTTATTTCATTCAAAACATTCACGTGGACCACCAGAAAAAACGAAACATTTCTCTAATGTTTTAAACTTAATAATAATGCTAAACGGAGTCTAGTAAACTTCGTTCAGTTACAAAAAACAATACAGATCTTAGAAAAATGAAATTTCTGAGTATGTAAATAATAACCAATAATTAAAAGAATGAAAAAAATCTTTAACCTATTAGCTATATCGTTGTTAGGTATCAGTTCTTTTGCACAAACAAAGCCTGGGAACACCACCCTTGACGTAGAAGTTTGGCTAAAAGCAGATGACATTACAGTAGCAGATAAAGCAAATATTTCTACTTGGACTGATAATTCAGGCAAAGGAAGAAACTATGTACAAAACGGATCCAATGCGGTACCTCTTTTTGACAAACAGAACTTAATGAACTTCCAACCTTCATTGAGTTTTCCTGCATCTCCAACTAATCGAAAGTTGATATTGAATACTCCTTTTATAACAAATACGAAATCTTATTTTGTTTTCTACGTATCAAAAGTTATTAATAATACCTCAAGATCTGTCACTTATTCAATAGATGGAGATCTTGATGGTAGTGTTGGATGGAGATATCAAGACCCATTCGTTTATAGTACAGCAACTAGTAATACTAATACTATGCGTCGTATGTATGGAATAAACACTGCTATTTTTAAGAATAAGACAGGAACAACTAATCGAAATTTAATATACCATAATGGGGTGCCTAGTACACTTCTTAATGGAACTGCTGTTGAAGGAACTGCTAATGTTTTTGCTGGTAGTGATTTGACTCGTGCATCAGTTATAGGAAACTCTAATATAACGACTGCTTACCCTTTCGTAGGAAATATTCAGGAAATTATAGTGTTGTCATCAAATGTTACTGGTGATATGATTCATCCAGATGAATTGAGAAAGGTATCTTCCTATCTTGCTTTGAAATATGGTATTTCATTAGATAAGGAAGCTCAAAAAAACTATGTTAATTCTGATAATACGGTTGTTTGGAATGGAACAGAAGATGTTACGTATAACAACCATAGATTTGGTATAGGGCGTGATAACGCTAGTGGTTTGTACCAAAAGCAATCTACTAGTTTTGATAAAAGTTTTGCAACTGTATTTTTAGGAGATTTAGCAATAACGAATAACGAAAATACTGATACATCACTTAATAGTGGAGATTATCTTATTTTTGGTTCTAACGGAATGACAGGAGGAACTGTTTACGAATATAGTGAAGGTACTTCTTTTCCATTAGGAGGTACATTTACAAAAGATGTAAATAGGAGAACGCGTACAATACTGAAAGCGCAAGCGACAAAAGCATTTACTGTAAACATCCGCCCAGAGGTACGTGCAACACATGTATTAGTATCTAATGACGCTACTTTTTCTCAAGTAAATACAAAGATATATCCGCTTGATGCTAATAATATTGCAAAAAATGTAGCGATAAACAATGGAAATTATATTAGCTATGCTTATTTCTTAACTGCTCCAGGAGGTGTTACTGACGGGATGAGAGTATGGCTAAATGCTGATGAAACGAACTTAGATTTAGTAAACGGGAACGAAGTAAATGTATGGAATGATTTGTCTCTTTATGGAAATGATTACTCGTACGCTGCATTAGCAGGTTCAGGAAGATTACGTCCTACTTATATTTCTTGTGATCCTTTAATGAATTTTAATCCATCTGTTAATTTTGGTATCAATGATTATTTAGCAATTGCAAACGGACCAATGAGTACTGATGCTCCTAATGCGTTTACCTCTTTTACTGTTTATAGCGCAACAGCGTATGCAGATAGAGATAGACTTTATACTCATGGTTTTGGAGGAACTAATCCTACAACTAGTGCCACAAGATATCCTGCTATGGGATTTGCACCAGATGATCAAGTAGGTCGATTAAGAAATGATGGTACTGGACAAACTAACAATGATGGAAATGCTAAAGGATTTAAAATAAACACTACAGCACTACAAATGATTAGCACAAAAAAAGCCAATGGTGTTAGCGGTGCAGGTTATACTATACATGATTTTGGAGGATGGCAAGATCATGTTAATGCTACTGGAAATTTTGGAGATGGGTTTCGTATGGCACAAGGAGGTACAATTGGAGGTGCAAGTTTAAGTAATGCTTCTTTTCAAGGAAGAATGTCAGAAGTTTTCTTCTATGAGAGAGAGCTTACACTAGTCGAACAAAATGCTATTCGTTCTTATCTAGGAATGAAATATGCTATCACATTAGATGCCGATGGAGCAAGTACAACAGTAAATTACGATTATATTTTATCAGATAATCTAACCAAAGTATGGGCAGGTAATAGTGTACCAAACAATAAATACCATAACAATGTAGCTGGATTGGTACGAGACGATGTTCAGAATCTGAATATTCGCCGAGCAAAATCTACAGCTAAGGGAGCTTCAATTACTTTACTTACCAAAGGAACAGAAACATGTGGTGTAAATGGTGAAGAATTTGACAATCGAAATGGGATTTTTGTAGGACATAATAACGGAAGTGTAGATTATAAAGAGAAAGCTGCTGCTGAAAGTTCTTGCGGTTCAATAGAGCATTCTTTGACAATGACAAATGGTGGAGAAGGTCGTATTTGGTTAGCACAAAACTCGTCAGAGGGAAATGTAATACCAACTTCTAAAAGCATTACTATAAGAGCTGGAGGAGAGATCTTTCCATTTGATGGTGCTAGTTTTGAAGTGTATCTTATGATATCGAATAATGAAGCTGATTTGAAAAATAGTAATTGGGAGAACATCCAAACAGTACCTATGACATATGTAGACGGAGAACATGAAGTAAACTATATATTTACGAAAGAGTATACATATTTTACGTTTGGAGCGAAATCGGTTATGGGAGATTGTGATAGATGTGAATTTGGAGGTATCAAAACATTAGATTTCCCAAGAAATAATTGGGATAGAGGTCAAAAAGAGCGAACTTTCGATCTTGATGATAATTTCTTTGTAGATGTAAAAGTGGAGGATTATAACCTAATGTCTAGAAATTATCCAAGACCCTATGTTCAAAAAACTTTACGAGAAAGAAGAAAAGGAACAGATAATGTTACAACAACTTTTAACTTCTATAATAATGTAGTAACAGAAGGCCCAAATGATACTGAAATAATTGAGAAATCTCCAATAAGCTCAACGGTTAATTTTCAACTTTATCATGTAGACAGGCAACATTATAATTATAAACAGCTTCAAGTAGTTGGTTATTGTGACGGAGCAAGAGTGTATCCTAAGATGACTTATATAGAAGAACGTCGCCCAGAGAGAAGTAAATATAACATCATAGGTCAAGGTAAAGCATATGCCAAAAAGAGAGGAGAAAGATACAGTGGTTCTACTGGTTATACAAACAAATATGGACGAGTTTTCGTAGAATTTGAATCACCTGTTTCAAAAATTGAGATTATCAATACAATAGAAAAGGATGTTTCAGACCCACTTAGTCATATAACAGATTTTGGTATTGGACCAATGGAGTTTTATTGTCCAGCACCACTCCCAGCACCAAATGAAGAAGGATTGATTTTCGTAAAACAAGGAACACCAGAAGTGTTACTTTGTGAGGAAGTAGATTATTCATTCCGTATCATCAATACAAATTGTGATGAAAAAGAAATGACATTCACAGATGAACTACCTATGGGAATGATATGGGTGAATAATTCTGTAGGTACAGAATTAGAATCTGGATCAATTAATGGCTACGGTACTCGCAAATTAACAATTGATAACTTGAAAGTTCCTGGAGGTGGAGCAACACATGTTATTCGTGCAAAAGCTATTTTTGAACAGAATGCTACAGCTGGAGCGTACACCAATAGAGCTAATATAGTATACACAAATAGAATAACGGGAGCTACTGAAAGTTTATATAGTACAGATCGCTTAACAGGTGAGGAAGAAACTATTACAAATGCGCTTAACTCTGATCGCCCAGAACAAATTATAGCAACTATCGAAACAGATAAAAGCTGTTATAATGTAAATGGTGAAATTGAAGTTAAAGTAATTCTTTCCAACCCTAATGGAGATATAATTAATAGCGCTTATTTAAACTTGGATTTTGATGTTGATATCTTTAAACTGAAATACGGTAAAGACAAAAATTATGGTATCGAGACAAATATCCCCGGTTTATTAGATAAGCTTATAGACGATGTAAATGATCCTGATTATGAACCAATAAATGAAACTGGAAGTATCGAATTTGAAGGTTTTACACTAAAAAATGATCAAGAGTATTGGATAACATATACTGTAAAATCATCTGACAATGAAGCAGATTATAACAATATAGATCCTAATACGTTCGCGCCAGAAGATGTGTCGTTTGGTTTTGACTTCTTTATTGATTCAGATGATGTTTGTACAGCTTCTTCTGCAGCCAATGCAAGTGGAACTATAGATTTATCTTTCTGTACTTTCTGTACAGAATTACCTACAGGAGGAAAACCTACTCCATCAAATGTTGGTATTTCTGCATTTAAAGATCAAATAGAAGGATGGCCACAAAACGTAGCAAACGGTTACTTGGTACTTGAATCAGGTAAAAAAGGAATGATTCTATCTAGAACTACACCAGAAGCTATTGGTGAAGCAAACTGGAAAGAAGGTATGATTATATACAATACAGACCTTAAGTGTATCAATATCTATGACGGTACGGAATGGAAATGTATCCAACGTTCTTGTAACAAAAATTAGAAGAACAAAAAGTTAAACTTACCAGAGTAATTCTGGTAGGTTTTATATGTCACACAAAAACAGTAACAATATGAAAAAAATAATCATAACATTTATTTTGCTTATTTCATCACAAGCTTTTTCTCAAGTCTCTATTGGTAAAAGCGAGGTTGAAAAAGGTGGATTATTGGATTTCGGGAATGATAATCTCGGAATTATTCTTCCCGCAGTAAAAGAATTACCAAAAAATCCAACGAGTGGAACCTTTCTTTTTGATACCGAAGACAAGAAGGTGAAAGTATATTATGAATATACTAATCAAAATAATGAAGAAAAAGAAGAATGGTTAGAGCTAAGTGATGAAGGTTCTTTGGAGATACAACAAGGAAAAAATGGAGCAGGAGAAAACATTGACGTAACGACTAAAAGAGTTTTAAATACAACTGTTGAAGAAGGAGACGGTGTAATCATTGGCGATATCGATGCAAATGGCAACGCTCCATCAGGAGCAACTGGAATCTTGGTATTAGAAGCTATAGATAAAGCATTGATCTTACCAAAAATAGAAGATCCACATCTGACTATAAAATCACCAACAGCTGGTACAATGGTTTTCGATACAAAAAGCAAATCTTTAGCTGTATTTGATGGAAAAGTTTGGAATTATTGGAAATAATATTATAACGTTAGTTTTCTAAAAAAATATTAAAAATCTTAATTAATCAACCTGTTACAAAAGCGGGATAGAAATATCCCGTATTTGTAATAAACTAGATCTAACCTAAATATTATGAATTTCAAAAAAATCCATATTGGAACATTAATTAAACAATTGATTACAGAAAAAGAAATTGATAATCTTAGAATTTGTAATTTCTTAAAATGTACAGAAAAAGAAATTGATAAAATGTATCAAATGAAAAGTTTAGATGCAGAAATTTTATTAAAATGGAGTAAACTTTTGGAGTACGACTTTTTTCGTCTCTATTCGCAGCATTTGATTCTCTATGCTCCACTAAGTAGTAATAATTATAATGTAAAGAACGAGAATACTAACCAATCGTTACTACCGCGTTTTCGTAAAAATATATATACGAGAGAAGTGATTGATTATATTCTGAATAAAATTGAGAAAGGAGAGATGAAAAAATCAGAAGTAATAGAACGATATAAAATCCCTAAAACAACCTTATACAAGTGGATTAGTAAATATAAAACGAAATAAACAATAGCTACTGATTAAAACTAAAATTAAATGATACAAAAAATAGATTATAAAACACTTTACACAGATATTTTGATCGAATTATATCCTGAAAGACTACCGTTTTGCCAAGAAATAATGAATAAGAAGATATTGTCTGTTCTAGATATACTTGAATTGAACAGATTAGTTTTTGGTGAACAACATTATAAAAATAAAGCACTTAATCAGAAATTTAAATCTTATTCAGAACAAGATATTCTACTTATTTTGGATTATCAAAAAAAGCATAAATTAAATGATTCTCAATTAGCGAATCATTTTAAATTAAGTCGAAATACGGTAGCAAAATGGAAAAAAATATATTTATAAAAAAAGAGCCTTATATATTATTGAGATATGTAAGGCTCTTTTTATATTGCTAAAAACTTTTATTAACGAACTATTGTCATTTCATCAACGATGTGTTTTGCTCCAGCAAATTTATCAACAACCCATAAAACATAACGAATATCTACAGATATCGTACGTTGTAATTTAGGATCGAAGATTACATCACCAGCCATTGCTTCAATGTTTCCGTCAAATGCAATACCGATTAATTCACCTTTACCATTCATTACTGGAGAACCTGAGTTACCACCTGTAATGTCATTATTTGATAAGAAATTTACGTGTAAATATCCATCTTTATCTCCATATTGTCCATAATCTTTTGCTTTCGCTAAATCTAATAAACGTTGTGGATTTTCGAACTCTTCGTCACCTGCGATGTGTTTTGCAACTGTACCTTCTAATGTTGTGAAATAATTAGAAGCAACATCTGGTTGACGTTTTGGATTTGTACTTTTTGGTAAATTTTGGATAGATCCGTAAGTTAAACGTAATGTAGAGTTTGCATCTGGATATAAGATATTTCCGATTTTAGACTCACGTAAACCTTTTACTAATAAACGGAAGTTTTTAGAATAAACATCATTCAAATTAGCTTGCTCATCAGTTTGTTTAGAAGCTCTTTCTACTAAAGCATTTGATAAAACGTATAAAGGATCTTTTTTCAATACTTCTACATCTGGAGAAATTAAGAAATTTTCAACTTGTTTTTGATCAGCGAAGAAACTTCTTTCAACTGCATCATTTACAAAAGAAGTAAAGTTCTTATTATTTTGCTTCGCTAAATCAGCAACATAAGGTGCTAAACCAGCTTCGTTCGCTTTAGAAGCATAAAGATTTAACTGAGCAGCCAATAAATCTTTTTCTAAAGGCAAATACATTTTTTCGTAGTATGCATTGATTGCATTCTGAATTCTCGGACGCATTTCATCACGTTTTGCATCATTTGCAGCTGCATAATTTTCTAATGCTTTTCCGATAGAATAAGGTGCACTTGCTAAAGTAGAGTAACGTAATAAAATATTGATGTAATTGTTATGACGAGCATCTAAATTTGTTTTCGCATAATAATTATTCAAGCTAGAAACAACATCACCATATTCAGCTTTGTTAGCTCCTTTTTGAGCCCATTTATTGAATTTTTCTTCTTCTTTTGTTTTCTTAGCAACAGTTCCATGAAGTTTTAACGCTTCAATCATTCCATCGCGATTTTTCCAATAGTTCGCAACTCCAGCATATTTAGAAGCATAATCAATATTTACTTTTTGATTTTGATCCATATACTTTTTCATTTGATCCATTGTCACTTTAGAAGCTTCAACCCATGCAGGATAAGCGTACTCTACATTTTGAGCAACTCCTTGTGCTGGCATCCAACGGTTTGTACGACCTGGGTAACCCAAAATCATAGCAAAATCATTTGGTTGGTATCCTTTTAAAGAAACTGGTAAATGATGTTTTGGTTGTAACGGAACATTGCTTGTAGAATAAGCCGCAGGATTTCCATCTTTGTCACCATAAACACGAAACATTGAGAAATCTCCAGTATGACGTGGCCATTCCCAGTTATCAGTATCTCCACCATATTTCCCGATAGAACTTGGAGGTGTTCCTACTAAACGTACATCTTCATAATCTTGGTAAACGAAGTAATAATATTCATTTCCTTGGAAGAATGAACGAACAGAAACTACATATTTTCCGTTTTCACTGTTTTCTTTTTCAATTTTTGCAATCTCTTGGTTAATCGCTTTCTCACGATCTAACTCAGACATTTTATCATTTACAACACCTAAAATACGTTTAGAAACGTCATCCATACGAACGAAGAAACGTACTTTTAAGCTTTTTGGTTTTAATTCGGCAGCTTTATCTTTTGCCCAAAAACCGTCTTTTAAATAATCATGTTCTGGAGCAGATAATTCAGCAATTGCACCATAACCACAGTGGTGATTTGTCAAAACTAAACCTTGACCAGAAACCATTTCAGCAGTACATCCACCACCAAATTGTACAATAGCATCTTTTAAAGAGTTATTGTTGATACTATAAATTTCTTCTGAAGTTAATTGTAAACCTTGTTTTTGCATATCACGGTGATTCAGACGTTCGATGAACATCAAAAACCACATTCCTTCGTCAGCTTTCACTTTAAAAGGAAAAAGCATAACCACTAAAAGAGTGGATAATAAAATTCTTTTCATTTTTGTTTGTCTTCAATTTTACGAAATGCTAAAATAATTGATTCTTTGAAGTTCTCCTAATTATTAGGTATTTAATAAAGTATTATTGTGTTTTTTTGAATAAATATCAATAGAATTAATGACTAAGAAAATATTAGCTTGAGATTTATATTTGTTATTTTAATAAAAAAGACCACTTACAAAAGTGGTCTTTTAATTAAGTTTTTAGCTTAAATTATATATTTTTAGAATTTGCACAGCTATAATCAACTGGACCATCGTTTGGAATATCTTTTAAAATATCTAGTAAATAATCCCAGAATTTTTGAACTGAAGCAATTTCTACTTTTTCGTCAGGAGAGTGAGCGCCAGAGATATTAGGACCGAAAGAAATCATATCTAAACCAGGATAATTTGTTCCAATGATTCCACATTCTAAACCTGCGTGACATGCTACAACTTTTGGTTCTTGTCCGAATTTTGAAACATAAATACCTTTCATCAATTCTAAAATTTCTGAATGTGTATTTGCTTTCCAACCAGGGTAAGAACCAGAGAATTTAACCTCAAAACCACCTAATTCAAATCCTGATTTTAATGTTTGTGCCAACGCTTCTTTACCCGATTCTATAGAAGAGCGTGTCAAACATAAAACACGAGCGTTACCGTTGATAACTTCTACGCGCGCTACATTATTAGACGTTTCTACTAAACCTTCAACATCTGGACTCATTCTGTAAACACCATTGAAAGCAGCCATTATAGTTTGAATAAAAACTTTAGAGTCTTGTGCTGATATTGCAGAAGTTACTTCGGCAACCTCTAAAGTAATCACCATTTTAGGTTCTTTCGTTTCGTATTCTTCAATAATTTCTGAACGTAGAGTTTCGTAAGTAGCTTTGAAAGCATCCACTTTGTCTGTAGGAATCACAATTGTAGCCCAAGATTCGCGAGGAATTGCATTACGCAAACTTCCACCTTCCATATGAGCGATTTGCAAACCAAACTCATTTCCAGCGTTTAACAAACGAGCGATTAATTTATTCGAATTTCCTAAACCTTCGTGAATTTGTACTCCAGAGTGACCTCCGTTTAGGCCTTTTAATGTTAAAGTAAAAGCCGTTCCGTTTGTATTTTCAGGAGTATAAGTTTTAGTAGCAGTAACATCAACACCACCGGCACAACCAATATCTAATTCATCATCTTCTTCTGTATCTAAATTTAACAAGATTTTCCCAGATAAGAATCCAGCTTTCAAACCTAAAGCACCAGTCATTCCAGTTTCTTCGTCAATCGTAAAGAAAGCTTCGATAGCAGGATGAGGAATGTCTTTCGATTCTAAAATAGACATAATTGTCGCAACTCCAATTCCGTTGTCAGCACCTAAAGTTGTTCCATTTGCAGTTACAAATTTATCATCTTCAATGTACATTTCAATTCCTTGAGTATCAAAATCGAATTCTACATCATTATTTTTTTGACAAACCATATCCAAATGTGATTGCATCACTATTTTTTTACGGTCTTCCATTCCTGGATAAGCTGCTTTTTTGATCAAAACATTTCCTACTTCGTCCGTTTCGACAGGCAAACCTAAGTCTTCACCAAATTTGATGATAAATTGACGAACTTTTTCTTCTTTTTTAGAAGGTCTTGGAACTGAGTTTAATGCTGAAAAATTTTTCCAGATTGCTTTTGGTTCCAAATTAAGAATATCGTTATTCATTGTTTGTTTTTTATTGTTCATCAAAGTTACGGAATTGCTCGGAATAGTTAAAAGAAAGAGATTTTAAATTTACCTTATTAAGTTGTATTAATATCTAATCATTCTTTTATACTATTTATTTATGGTAATTAAAACTTATTATGAAAATTTAGAACAGTATAAATAAAATGAAAGAAAAGTAGAAGTATACTGCCGAGAGAGCAGAGGAATATAAGAAGTATAATCTTGTTATAAAATAAGAAGCTTCTCGTTATATAACGGGAAGCTTCCTTTTGAGTAATTAGAAGCTTTTTATTGGTAGATGAGAAGCTTCTAGTTTTTTATTTGTAATTAGATATTTATCTTGTGGAAGGCATTGGAGATTCTTTGTCTACAACGGGTCTATTTTCAGCGTTTGCTAAAATCCAAATAGTATTGAAAGCTAATTTTGTACGACGTGTTAACAAATCATATTCAATTTTATCTGGTGTATCTCCTGGTTGGTGATAATCATCGTGTACACCATTAAAGAAGAAAACAGAAGGAATGTTATGTTTTGCAAAGTTGTAGTGATCAGAACGATAATAAAAACGATTAGGATCATCAGGCGTATTATAACGCATATCCAAATTAATGCCCAAACCATCATTTGCTGCTAAGACAGCTTTATGTAAATCAGAGGATAACATTTCTGAACCAATTACATACACAAAATCTCTTGTTTTTTCATTATGTTCATAATCTACACGTCCAATCATATCAATATTAACATTTGCAATTGTACTTTCTAATGGGAAAACGGGATGTTCTGAATAATATTTAGAACCTAATAATCCTTTTTCTTCACCAGAAACATGCAGTAATAAAACAGATCGTTTTGGACTAATTCCTTTCTTTTCAGCTTCTCGTAAAATGCGGCCTATTTCCATAACAGCAACAGTTCCAGATCCGTCATCATCTGCTCCTGCATAAAGTTTACCATTTTTTATTCCTTCGTGATCATAATGAGCAGAAATGACCACAATTTCTTCAGGTTTTTCAGAACCTTTGATAAATCCCATAACATTACGCATCTGACCTTTTACACGGTTAAAAGTACTTGCAGGAATAATTTGAAAATAATTATTATTAGGTCCATTTATTCCTAATTCTTTATAATAATTAGATATATAATTACCCGCTTTTACTTCACCTTCGCTTCCTGCATTTCTACCTTCCATTTCTGTTCCAGCAATGATGTAAAGCTGTTTTTTTAATTCAGCTTCAGAAATTTTATCTGTATATTTTACAAGACTTTTTTGATATTTCTCTTGAGAAATTGGTTTTGTAGAATTACAACTTACTAAAGTAGCAGCTAAAGCAATTGCAAATAAAAATTGTTTCATGTAAATTTTTTAATTTAAATTTAAAATTAATCTAACCCAGCAAAAGAAAAAAGAAATTTTGTATAAAAAACCAATATTTATGCGAAATCTATCCATTTTTGGAATTGACTTTTTTATATTTGCCCGTTTTTAAATAAATTATGTCACAATTATTCAGAAAAAAATCTGTTGAGTCTATTTTAGCAGAATCAGCTAAAAATACGACTACAATGAAAAGAACTTTAGGCGTTCGAGATTTAACAGGTTTTGGTATCGCCGCGATTGTTGGAGCTGGTATTTTTAGTACTATTGGTCGAGCAAGTTTTGAAGGTGGACCTGCAGTTATCTTCTTATTTATATTTACAGCAATAGCCTGTGGTTTTACAGCTTTTGCATATGCCGAATTTGCTTCATTAGTACCTGTTTCGGGAAGTGCGTATACCTATAGTTATGTTGCGTTTGGAGAATTATTTGCTTGGGTAATTGGTTGGGCATTGATAATGGAATATGCAATAGGGAATATTGTACTTGCTATTTCGTGGAGTGATTATTTTACCACTTTACTCTCCGGAATGGGGCTTCATCTGCCAGAATGGATGACTATGGATTATTTCACTGCGAGAGAAGGTTTTGAGTTTGTTTCAAATGAATTAGCGAAAGGTAAAACATTAGAAGGAATTGCAAATTCGCCTTATGCACAAGAGATTCCAAAATATTTAGCCTTTAAAGATGCGCCATATCTAGGATTTAATTTAGTTGTAGATATTCCAGCTTTAATTATTACCTTTTTGATTACAGCGCTGGTTTATCGTGGAATTAATGAATCGAGAAAAGCAAGTAATGCAATGGTTGTGTTAAAATTAGCTGTAGTGCTTTTAGTAATTGTTGTTGGTGCTTTTTATGTAAATCCTGATAATTGGAATCCTTTTGCTCCGAATGGAATAGGAGGTGTATTGGCTGGAGTTTCATCTGTTTTCTACGCTTATATTGGGTTTGATGCGATAAGTACAACTGCGGAGGAATGTAAAGATCCGAAACGCGATTTACCTCGTGGAATTTTTGCATCTATTATTATTTGTACTGTTTTATATGTGTTGATTGCTTTGGTGATAACAGGGATGGTACATTATTCTGAATTGAATGTTGGAGATCCTTTAGCCTATGTTTTTGATAAAATAAAGGATTTAAAATGGTTGGCTGGAATTATTGCTTTTTCGGCTGTAGTTGCAATGGCGAGTGTATTTATAGTATTTCAGATTGGACAACCTCGTATTTGGATGACGATGTCTCGCGACGGTTTATTACCAAAGAAATTCTCTACAATTCATCCAAAATTTAAAACACCATCTTTTGCTACTATATTTACTGGATTTGTAGTTGGTGTTCCTATTTTATTTACAGACTTGGAATTGGTTGTAGATGCTTGTTCTATCGGAACTCTATTTGCATTCGTTTTGGTTTGTGCTGCTGTTTTAAAGATGGATGCTGATCCAAATGCTAGAAGAGGAAATTTCAAGACACCTTTTATTGATGCAAAATATATAATGCCAATTGTTACAGCTGTTATTGTATTTTTATGCGCAACAACATTTAAAGATGATTCGATTGATTTCTTTACAAATAAGCCACAACCTATGCCAGTTGAACATTTTGTAAGTTCATTAACACCAAAAGAATTAAAAGATTCTTATACAACAATTAATGAATTAACGGGATCTGAAATCGAATTTTTAGATGATTATTTGACGCAATTAACACCTGAACAATATAAATCTACATTGAACAAATTGCCAGTTTACGAGGATAAGAAAATGGAAAAAGGTTGGGATGTTTTCAAACACAAAATTCCAATGATTCTATTTTTAATGATTTATGTTTTTATGGTTGTCAGAACTTTTTTCAAAAGAACTTCTATTATTCCATTAGCAGGAATGTTGTGTTGTTTTTATATGATGGCACAATTAGGACTTAAAAACTGGATGATTTTCTTAATTTGGATAGCAATTGGTTTGACAATTTATTTTACTTACGGTTATAAACATAGTAAACTGAGAAATCAAAATTCATAATAGTTCTAAAAGCGATTCAATTTTGAATCGCTTTTTTATTGAAATTATTTTCTCAAAAAAGTTATATAACTTCTTTATTTCACATCAAAACTTTACCTTTGCTCAATAAATTTGACGACAAATGTTTAGAACTCATACTTGTGGTGAATTAACACAAGCCAACATTAATGAAAAAGTAACGTTAAGCGGTTGGGTATCAACGCTACGTGACAAAGGTTTTATGATGTGGATCGATTTACGTGACCGTTACGGAATCACACAAATCATCTTAGATGAAGAACGTTCTTCAAAAGAATTATTTGAAACTGCTCGTCATTTAGGACGTGAGTTCGTAATTCAAGTTACAGGTACTGTAATAGAAAGAGCTTCAAAAAATCCAAACATTCCAACAGGAGATATCGAAATCTTAGCAGAAAATATTAAAATTCTTAATGAATCTGCTTTACCACCTTTCACTATTGAAGATAATACAGATGGAGGAGAAGATATCCGTATGAAATATCGCTATTTAGATATTCGTCGTAATCCAGTAAAAGAAAAATTAATCTTCCGTTCTAAAGTAGCTCAGGAAGTTCGTAAATATTTAGATGCACAAGAATTCGTAGAAGTTGAAACTCCTGTTTTGATTAAATCTACACCAGAAGGTGCGCGTGATTTTGTGGTTCCATCTCGTATGAATCCAGGAGAATTTTACGCATTACCACAATCACCACAAACATTCAAACAATTATTAATGGTGGGAGGTTTAGACCGTTACTTCCAAATTGTAAAATGTTTCCGTGATGAGGATTTACGTGCAGACCGTCAACCAGAGTTTACGCAAATTGACTGTGAAATGTCGTTTGTTGAACAAGAAGATATCATGAATGTTTTCGAAGGTTTGGCAAAACATTTATTACATACCTTCAAAGGTTTAGAGTTTGGAGATTTTCCTCGTATGACATTTGCTGAAGCAATGCGTCGTTACGGAAATGATAAACCAGATATTCGTTTTGGAATGGAATTCGGTGAAATTACAGACTTAGCGAAAGGAAAAGATTTTAAAATATTTGATGAGCAAGAATTAATCGTCGGTATTGTTGCTGAAGGATGTAATTCTTACACGCGCAAAGACATTGATAAATTAATTGAATGGGTTCAACGTCCACAAATTGGTGCGACTGGTTTAGTTTGGGCTCGTTATAACGAAGACGGAACGTTCAAATCATCTGTAGATAAATTCTATTCTCAAGAAGATTTAGCAGCTTGGGCAGAACGTATGAATGCAAAACCAGGAGATTTGATGCTGGTGATGTCTGGGAACACAAACAAAGTACGTGCGCAATTATCTGCGTTACGTATGGAAATTGCCGAACGTTTAGGCTTACGTAATCCTGAAGTTTTCGCACCGTTATGGGTTGTAGATTTTCCATTATTAGAATGGGACGAAGAATCTGAAAGATATCACGCAATGCATCACCCATTTACTTCTCCAAAACCAGAGGACATGGAATTAATTTCTACAAATCCAGGTGAAGTTCGTGCAAATGCATATGATTTAGTTTTAAACGGTAATGAAATCGGTGGAGGTTCTATTCGTATTTACGATAAAGATGTTCAAGCAAGAATGTTCGAATTATTAGGATTTACACCAGAGCAAGCAGAAGCACAATTTGGTTTCTTAATGAATGCTTTTAAATATGGAGCACCACCTCATGGAGGTTTAGCATTCGGATTTGACCGTTTTGTATCTATTTTAGACGGTTCTGAAACAATTCGTGATTACATTGCATTTCCTAAAAACAATTCAGGTCGTGATGTAATGATTGATGCTCCATCTCCAATTGATCAAACTCAGATGGAAGAGCTAAATATCACATCTACTTTCAAAGAAAAATAAATAGAATTTTAATTATAGAAAAAGGTCTAAGATGTAAATCATCTTAGACCTTTTTTCATTGAATTCAAAATATAATTAGTTCATATTTATGATAAAGTCCTCATGTAATATCGTTGATTTTATGAATCTAACTGATTTTGAAAAAAATAATATTTTATCGATTGTATATTGTTGTGGTTGTAAATCTTCTGAGTAGAATTCTATCATCTTAAACTTATTTATTGTAAAACGCTAAATACATAAGTTTATTTTTTAATCGATTGTTAAAATAATGTTATTATTTTCTATAACTTTTCTTAGATTAATAATTGCATAACGCATCCTTCCTAATGCAGTGTTTATACTCACATCCGTTTCTTCTGCAATTTCTTTAAAACTTAATTCTTTAAAAATTCTTAATTCTAAGACTTCTCTTTGATCTTCAGGTAATTGAGTTACTAAGTTTCTTAAATCATGCTCAATTTGAGTTTTAATAAGTTTAGTTTCTGAACATTCGTCGCAAATTCCAATAAAATCAAAAATGTTAAAATCATCACTGTAGCCAACTGTTTCACTTACAGTGGGCATTCTTTTATTTGATCGAAAATAATCGATAGTCAAATTATGAGCAATACGCATAACCCAAGGTAAAAATTTTCCTTCTTCGTTATATCGTCCTCCTTTTAAAGTAAGGATAACTTTGATAAAGGTATCTTGAAAGATATCTTCAGTTACATCTTTATCTAAGACTTTAGAGTATATAAAACTATAGATTCTTCCTTTGTATTTCTCTATTAATGTTTCTAAAGCATTTTCATTACCTCTTAAATAATCTTGAATTATTAGAGAGTCATCTTCATAGTTCATAGTAGCAATTGTTAATAATAAAGTAGAATTTAATCTATAGGCTGTATTTTTTTGTTTATCCAAATATAGTTAAACAAAATTTTGTTACAAGTATTTTAACATAAAAAATCTAAATTTTTTTTAAAAAGTTCTTAAAAAAATAAATAAATGTTAATTTTTGTAAATTTTATTAATTTAAAATTTACATTATTGTGGATTTTATAAAGTGATAGTAGTTAGTAAAATAAGAGTTAGTTTAAATTAATATTTAGTTGAGATCCCAATTTTTTTACTTTAACACTTGATAAGGATTTAGAAAAAGCTAATAATTTATCTACAGTTGATTTTTTAGGGCCAACATTTTGTAATTCTTTTCTCATTTTATATTATTTGTTAAACTAAAATCAAATATTAGTCCATAAAATATTAAGAAAATATTAAAAAAAAGTCTTTCCAATTTTGGAAAGACTTTTTAATGTGTGTTATTACTTATAATCTTGAAATGTGTTGAACTAAATCAACAACTTTGTGTGAATATCCAATTTCGTTATCATACCAAGCAACTAATTTTACGAAAGTAGGGTTTAGCATAATACCTGCTTCTGCATCAAAAATACATGTTCTAGTATCTCCTCTAAAATCCATAGAAACTAAAGGTTCATCTGTGTAACCAAGAATTCCTTTTAAATCTCCTTCAGATGCATCAAGCATTACTTTTTTTATTTCATCGTAATTAGTTTCTCTTGCTAATTTAACAGTTAAATCAACTACAGAAACATCAACTGTAGGTACACGGAAAGACATTCCTGTTAATTTTCCATTTAATTCAGGAATTACTTTTCCAACAGCTTTTGCAGCTCCAGTTGAAGAAGGAATGATGTTTACCATTGCACTTCTACCACCTCTCCAATCTTTATTTGAAGGACCGTCAACTGTTTTTTGAGTTGCAGTTGTAGCGTGAACGGTTGTCATTAACGCTTCTACAATTCCGAATTTTTCATGAACTACTTTTGCTAAAGGAGCTAAACAATTTGTTGTACAAGAAGCATTAGATACTATTATATCTTCGGCAGTTACGTTTTCATGGTTAACTCCCATTACGAACATTGGTGTGTCATCTTTAGAAGGTCCTGTTAGAACAACTTTTTTTGCTCCAGCTTCTATATGTTTTCCTGCTGTTTCTTTTGTCAAGAAGATTCCTGTAGCATCAATTACAATTTCAGCTCCAACCTCATTCCACTTTAAATTAGCAGGATCTTTTTCTGAAGTAACTCTAATCTTTTGTCCATTTACAATTAAATGTCCATTTTCTACTTTAATTTCTCCATTAAACTTTCCATGAACAGAATCATATTTTAGCATATATGCTAAATAATCAACATTTACTAAATCATTAATCCCTACAATCTCGATGTCTTCTCTTTCAATAGCAACCCCAAAAACAAGACTACCAATTCTTCCGAATCCATTTATTCCAACTTTAATTTTTGACATATATAATTCCCTTTTATTTTTTTAAATTGCTAATATATTGGCAACTTTTATTAATTCTGAATCAATTTCATTATGTTTTTTTATAGCTTCATCAATAGGAGTAAAAACTACTTTATTAGAACGAATACCAGCCATTAAGTTAGTTTGACCATTTAATAAACCTTCTACAGCTGCAATACCTAAACGACTTGCTAAAACACGATCGTGACAAGATGGAGAACCTCCACGCTGAATATGCCCTAAAACTGTGACACGGATATCATATTCTGGATGACGATTTTGAACTTGTTTTGCTAATTCGAAAACACCTCCTAGTTTTTCTCCTTCTGCAACTACAACAATGCTTGATTTTTTTCCAGACTTCTCAGAACGTTCTAAAGAAGAACATAAATCCTCAACACTATCACGCTCTTCAGGTATTAAGATATCTTGTGCTCCAGAAGCAATACCACTATTTAAAGCGATGAAACCCGCATCTCGACCCATCACTTCAACAAAAAATACACGATCATGTGAAGTTGCAGTATCTCTTAACTTATCAATAGCATCAATTACAGTATTTAAAGCAGTATCATATCCGATTGTGAAATCTGTTCCAAATATATCATTATCAATAGTACCTGGAATTCCTATAAAAGGAATGTTAAATTCTTTATGGAATATGTTTGCACCTGTAAAAGAACCATCTCCTCCAATAACAACTAATGCATCAATATTATTTTGTTTAAGATGATTATACGCTTTTTGACGACCTTCTATAGTTTTAAATTCAGCTGATCGAGCTGTTTTTAGAATTGTTCCACCTTGGTTGATGATGTTTTTTACAGAACGCGGACCTAATTCAATCATGTCATTATTAATCAAACCTTCATAACCTTGGCGGATACCAACAGATTTGATGTCATAATATTTACATGCTCTTACAACAGCACGTAGAGCTGCATTCATTCCAGGTGCATCTCCTCCAGATGTTAATACACCTATTTTTTTTATATTATTTTCCACTTATCCTTTATATTAAATCAAATATAAAAAAAAAACAGAATATTATTATTATAGGTAATATTAAAGATAGATTAATCTTCGTCTATAGGTTTTAAGATCCCATCTGCAAAATCGCGTTGAAGAATTACCGCAATATACAAATCTTCACGAGTTCTTTTAGGATCAAAAGTTTGTTTTAAGTCTATATTAAATGCACCACTAGCTGCTTGATATAGAAAAGCATTTAATCCTCCTCTTAATTCCTTGATAATATCGTATGATGTTTTATCAGTTTCTTTATAAATTAGTTTTGTTAAAATTTGCCCTCGAGAACTTGACATGTTTTTTAATTGATTCTCAAATTGATCTGCTAGATCTTTTTGACGAGATTTAATAAAACGTTTTTTTTCACGTCTTTTATCCATTGTTTGAATGGTGTCCGAAACATAATTGTACTCTCTAACAGCAGTTCTTACGTATGGCCAGACATCACGCACACGTTTTCTTAACCATAAATAGTATTTTTTTTCTAAATCAGTTTTTAAATGTACAGAATAAAAATTTGATTCGTTCAAATGAATTGTGTCAAAAGGACTAAAAGATAAATCATCAATATTAATCGAATCATTTTTAATTTCTTGAGAAGGATTTTTCCCACCTAAATCTAATCCGAAAATTTGAGCTTTAAGATTATTAAAACCAAATAATGAGAGTATTAAAGTTATATGATAGATGTAAAATTTCATATTAGAATTTGTTCAAAAATTGTTCCTAAAATTAGTACATTTGTTAGATAAATAAACTAAAATGAGTACAAATAATTTGTTTGATCAACAATCAATAGACTTTTTGACTAAATATTTAAATACAGCTTCTCCAACTGGTTTTGAAAGCGAAGGACAAAAAGTTTGGATGAATTATGTTAAACCATATGTAGACGAAGTAAAAACAGATAATTATGGATCTGCCTACGGAATTATTAATCCAGAAGCAAAATATAAAGTTGTAATAGAAGCTCACGCAGATGAGATTTCGTGGTTTGTAAATTATATTTCGGAAGATGGTTTGATTTATGTTATTCGAAATGGAGGTTCTGATCATATGATTGCTCCTTCTAAAGTAGTAAACATTCATACAAAAAAAGGAATTGTAAAAGGAGTTTTTGGTTGGCCAGCGATTCACTTACGTCAAGCAGGAAAAGATGAGGCTCCAACTCCAGATAAAATTTGGATTGATACAGGTTGTACATCGAAAGAAGAAGTTTTAGAATTAGGAATTCATGTAGGTTGCGTGATAACATATCCTGATGAATTTTTTACATTGAATGATCGTTATTTCGTTTGTCGTGCTATTGATAATAGAATGGGAGGGTTTATGATTGCCGAGGTTGCGCGTAAATTGTCTGAAAATAAAGATAAACTAGATTTTGGCTTATACATTGTAAATGCAGTTCAGGAAGAAGTTGGATTACGAGGAGCAGAAATGATTACACAAACAATTAAACCAAATGTAGCTATTATAACAGATGTAACACATGATACAACAACTCCTATGATTACAAAGTCAAAAGAAGGAGAACAAAAGTGCGGGGATGGGCCAGTTGTTTATTATGCACCAGCAGTACAAAATAATGTACGTGAATTGATAATTGATACTGCAGAAAAAAATAATATACCTTTTCAAAGAGCTGCTAGTTCTCGTGTTACTGGAACTGATACAGATGCTTTTGCTTATAGTAATGGTGGAGTTCCATCTGCCTTAATTTCTTTACCACTTCGTTATATGCACACAACTGTAGAGATGGTTCATCAATCGGATGTAAAGAATGTGATTGAATTGATATATGAATCGGTGAAATCAATAAAAAATGAACAAAGTTTTAAATATCATAATGTTTAAAATATAAGATTGATAATAAAAAAGCCGATTAGAAACTTTTTCTAATCGGCTTTTTTTAGCTAATAAAGAATTATGTGTACTAAAAAATCGCTGAGAGAACTTGAATAATATCAGTTTATTAATAATTAGTCTAAATAAATTGTTAATTATTTAGAATAATTCTATCTTCGCAATCTAATTTGAGAAGCGAATGTTTGGTAATTTAATGGGGAAATTTAGAGGTGTACTTGTAATTATGGTTTTTAGTTCAAGTGTAAATGCTCAGAATATCAATCAACAATTAAAATTACATGTAATAGATAGTGATAGTATAGCATTACAAGATGTAAACATCATTATTAATAATAGTAAATCTATTCAAACGGATAATAGAGGATTTGCCGAAATAACTTTACCAATTGGTAATTATAGTTTAAATATTTCTCATTTAGGATATGAAAACAAAAACGTTAATATAAGTCTTACTAAAAATAGGACATTAACATATGTACTCATATCTAAAGAAATTGCTTTGCAAGAAGTTGTTTTTACTGCAAAAGAAGATAAAGGATTGACATCTAAATCTGTAATAGATAGAAAAGCTATGGAACATCTACAACCATCTAGTTTTTCTGATTTGATGGAACTTTTACCTGGTGGATTAGCCAAACAACCTAACCTTACAACGACCAATGTTGCTCTGATTAGAGAAAGTTCGGGAAGACCAATAGAAGGTGGTTATAATACATCATCTCTAGGTGTACAATTTATGGTAGATGATAATATTATTAATTCTAATTCGGATATGCAACGTTCATTAAATCAACTGGCTTTTTCTTCAGCTCCAAAGAGTAGAAATACAATATCTACAGGGATTGATATGCGAAGCATTTCAACGAATGATATAGAAAAAGTAGAGATAATAAGAGGAATTCCTTCTGCTGCTTATGGTGATTTGACTTCTGGATTAATTAAAATAGAACGAAAAATAGGTGTAACTCCTTTACAAGCACGTGTTAAAGTAGATGGTTATAGTAAACAATATTATGTAGGAAAAGGTTTTAGTTTACGTGATAATTGGAAGTTGAATACTTCTTTCGATTTTTTAGACGCAAAGATGGATCCAAGTGATGATCAGCAAAATTATCAACGTATAACAGCTTCATTACGATCTGAATTAAAACTTAAATTATGGAACAATCCGTTGAAATTGAGATCTAATTTAGACTTTTCAGGAACATTGGATAATGTTAGTATTGATCCTGATAATGCTTATGCACCAACTGATAGATATAAATCTTATACAAGAAAATTTACGGTTACAAATAATTTTATATATGAACTTCCTAAAAAATCATTTTTTGATTTAGTAACTCTAAATACGTCTATTAGACAAGGTTTTGATCGTATTGAACAAAGACAATTTATACAATATTCGGGACCAAGAGCTTTACCATTGTCAACAGAAGAAGGAGAAAGTGTAGGGATTTTTGCAGCTACTAGCTTTGTGTCTGAATATATGACTGATGGTAAACCTTTGGATTTGAATGCTCAATTACAAACAACAGGTAAGAAGAGTTTTTTAGGATTTACAAATACTTACGAACTTGGGATAGATTGGCGCTACAGTAAAAATAATGGTAGAGGAGATGTATATGATGTTACACAGCCTCCATCTCCTAGTATGTCTATTCGCCCTAGAGCATTTCGAGATATTCCTGCAACACAAAATATTGCTGCTTTTATAGGAGATCGTATCAATTATAAATTAAATAAACACTCTTTTACTCTATATGGAGGTTTACGTATGAGTAAATTGTTGGGTGTAGATAATTCATATAAAATAAGTAATAAAATTTTTGTAGAACCACGTCTTAATTTTCAGTACGGATTACCACAATTCATGATTGCAGGAAAACCACTTCAAATTGATTTGACACTAGGATATGGATTGTTCTATAAGCAACCAACGACTTATTATTTATATCCTAATAAGCAGTTTACAGACTATGTTCAGTTAAATTATTATCATGATGATGCGCGTTATCGCTATATAAATTATATGACTTATGTGCAATCATTAGAAAATAAAAATATTACAGCTGCAAAAAATATAAAGAAAGAAGTTAGAGTAGATTTTTCTTACAATAAGCATAACTTCTCGATTACCTATTACAAAGAAGATATGAATAATGGTTTTCGACCATTTAATAATTTCAGAGTTAATTCATATAAAAAATATGACGCTACGAAAGTAGATCTTAACAATTGGACAGCAAACGGACCAGATTTAACAAATGTGCCATATACTATTGTAAGAGAACATGCAGCTTTTACAACCACAGAAAACGGAAGCGTTACGGATAAAGAAGGAATAGAATTTCAGTATAGTACACCACGTTTCAAAGGTGTTAATACACGATTTACGTTAAGTGGTGCTTGGTTTAAAACCAAATATTACAATGATATTCCTGTTTATGAAAAACCAACTATATCTATAGGAGGAGTTATAGGTTCTTTTCCGTATATAGGAATTTATGAAAATGATGATGCTTATACAAGGTCTAATCTAAATTATAATATGATGATGGATACATATATTCCAAGTTTAGATTTAACATTTTCGGCGTCTGTACAAGGTTCTATTTTTAACCATTACATTCGAGAGAAAATTATCGCATTTCCAACATCTTACATTGATTTGGATGGACAGATAAAACCATATACAGAAGTAGATAAAACGGATATATATAAACAACATTTAGAAAGAAACGTTGCAAGATCAGAACCATTATCTGAAAAGAAAAGTTATACAATTAATGTCAATTTTAAGGTAACAAAAAGTATTTACAAAGCATTACGAGCATCTATGTTTGTGAATCAACTGTATAATTATACCAATCCCTATTATTTCAATAATATAAAAGTAGAAATGGTAAATAAAAGTACACCATATTTTGGTGTTGAAATGAATTATAATTTTTAAAATATATTTAAATAGAATCATATGAAACAAAGATTTTTATTACTAAGTTTTTTAGCACTCACAACTTCTTATACATTAGTATCATGTTCTAATGATGATGATTTTGGAACTGAAATTGTTCAAAATAGTACATTAACTTTATCTTTTAATGGAGAAAATATTTCAACATATAAGACTTTAGAAATAGAGGTAAAAGAATTAAATACAGGAGCAACAACAACTAAAACGATAGAAGGAGCCAATGCATATACACTTGAATTATTAAAAGGATCATACAAGATTTCTGTAAATGGTACAGTTATTACAACAACTAATGAAGAAGTAAAAGTAGGAGGTACATCAACAATAGATGTTAAGAGTACAGCAGAAAATTTAACTGTAGAATTGTTTGTTAAGCAATTTAATGATGATTTTATTATAGAGGAAGCTTTTTATACAGGAGTTAAAACACCAGAAGGAAAAAACTATAATTCAAGTCGTTATTTTAAAATAACAAATAATACAGATAAAGTATTATATGCAGATAAATTAATTTTAGCACAATCAGAATTCTTAACGCAAGTAGATAATAAAGTAACACCTTATCATCCAAATACAGCTTTTGCGGTAAAAGGAGTGATGGTATTACCTGGAAATGGAACTGATTACCCTGTACAACCAGGAGATTTCATTGTAATTGCTGATAATGCAGTAAATCATAATTCAGTAACTAGTACAGCTTTTGATTTGAGCAAAGCAGATTTTGAGTTTCCATCAGAAAACCCTGCTTTAGGACAAGTAGATAATCCTAACGTACCAAATGTAAATATTATTTATTCACAAATGAATTATAATATGTTTTTCTTACATAGCAGCGGTGTAGAATCTTATGTTATTGCTCGTTTTCCTGCAGGAGAAAGTACAACAACTTTCTTAGAAAAATATAAATATAGTTACGAATACGTAAATTCGGCTGGAAATATTACAAAGAAAAATACATACGAAATTCCAAATACATGGATAGTAGATGGAATGAATAATAGCGTTCCGGATAAATTTTTACATATCTTGACATCACCTACAATTGATGCAGGCTGGACAGGAGTTGGTGAATTTTGGAATGATGCCAGTCGTTTAGGAAAATCTGTACGTAGAAATGTTTTAGGAAAAATGGAAAACGGAAAAAATGTTTATAAAGACACTAACAATTCTACGGTAGATTTTATAAAAAATTCTGAACCAAGTTTAAAAAATGGTATTGTTCATTAATTAAAATAATTTATTTTGAAAATTTTAAATAGCTTTCGTTTTTTATTGATAGTATTGTTTACTTATAATTTTGTAAGTGCACAAGACAGTCTTTCACTTTTTCAAAATTTGAAGAATCAATATGATTCTGAAAGAGATTTTAAAATAAAAGCTTTCTATAATCCAGCAAATATGTTGGATTATAGTTCTTTTTCTTCATCAGAACTATATGTAGATTATTTTAATCAAAAAGATAAAGTATATCGACAACAAAAAGGTTCAGAAAAACAAGGATTTGGAGTGAAAACAAATTCTTATCAAAAGCTCAAAAACGATAAAGCGCTTTGGGGTAGTGCTTCTTATCAAAATCTAAAAACAAAACGTATAAAATATAATGAGAATTTAGATTTTGATCGAGTAGCTCCGTATATTTCATCTGATACAGTTGGAGGTGATTTAGAAATTGAAAAATACCAGTTTTTAGGTGGTTATGCTCAAAAATTTAATAAAGTAACCTTAGGAGCTCAAGCTAGTTATAATGCTCAATTGGGGTCAAGAGCTAGAGATCCAAGAATAAATAATACTACTTCAGAATTAAATCTGAAAGTAGGTATTAATTACGCTTTTTACAAAAAATTTGATGTTTCATTATTTGCTGAAGGTGAACGATATTTACAAAATAGCAAGATTAGATTTGCAAGTAAAATTGGGCAACCACTTGTTTATCAAATGACAGGATTGGGACTTTATAATAATCTTTTTAGTGGAGGAACATCTTCACTAGAAACAATTCATGAAGAGTTTGGATATAAAATTGGAGGAGAAATTAATCATAATAAAGGAAAAGATTTTTATATTTTGGCTCAAATAGGGCAATCTAGTATGCTAAAAAGTTATAGAGGGTCTACAAATAGATATTATGATCTAGCTGATCTAGAAAAAGATTATTTAGAATTAGAAGGAGTAAAATTTTTTCAAATTAATAATCATAGAGTTGGGATAAAGCTAAATTATTTGTCAAATAAAATAAAAGGAAAAGAATATGGTTATACGAATAATACTCAATTGTTAGAGCAAATTTATAAACGTTTATCGTATAAAAGAGATGAAACTTTAACTAGTTTTTCGTTATTTTACTCTTTAAATAAGGAAAAGGTAAGTTTTTCTGTAATACCATATTATCGTTTGAATGAAATCAAAGAACAACGAATTAATCCATATAGTGGTCAAAAATTTGAGTATTCTATTGTTGGATTAATAATGGATTATAAACAACAATTAAGTAATAATCAAATAATAACTTTTCGACCATTTTTTGATATCAAATCAGTTTCCTCATCTAAAAATATTTTAGCAACAAATAGTCTGCCTAGTATAAACAATTGGATCAATCAAGATTATAATTATTTAGCTAGTGAAATAAAAACAATAGGGGCAAGTTTGCGTTATGATTTTAAATTAGAGAAAATACCTGCAGTATATATAGAAGCAGGAGTTTCTCAAGCTAAAATTCAATCAAAAAATAATAATTTTTCTACTATTTTAGTAGGAATTACATTCTAAATAAAATGAAACTAAAAGTATTTATTACCTTCTTAATTCTATGTTCTTATTTCTTGGTAAGTTTTGCACCTGCTGTAAAAAATGATTTAAATTACCTTCAAGATCCAACGATTCAAGACATTGTAGAAAGTTATAAAAAGAATATCAGTATTTGGCCTAAACCAGTTATTGATAAAGGTGTTGAATGGAAAGAGTTTAGTTCTATTCAAAGAGATACAGCATATTTTAAAACACAAGAAAAACCAATTGTTATATTAGGGAAAATGTTATTTTTTGATCCTAAATTATCTGGTTCAAATCAAGTTTCATGTAGTTCTTGTCATGATCCTGAAATGGGTTGGACAGATCGTAGAAAAGTATCATTAGGAAATAATCATTTAGCAGGAACAAGAAATACTCAGTCTTTATATAATATAGGGGAAAGAACGTCTTTTTTTTGGGATGGGCGTGCTAGCACACTAGAAGATCAGGCGATTGGACCATTGTCAGCATTTCATGAAATGGATATGGATTTAACTAAATTATCAGAAAAAATAAATCAATATAAAGGTTATAAAAAGCTTTTTAAAGATGCTTTTGAAGACGAAACTATCACAAATGAAAAAATTGCAAAAGCTCTGGCAAGTTTTCAGAAAACGATAAAAAGTCAACCAAGTCGTTTTGATCGTTTTATAGATGGAGATTATAAAGCTTTATCAGATCAGGAGATTTATGGAATGCATTTGTTTCGAACAAAAGCACGTTGTATGAATTGTCATAATGGAAAATATTTGACAGACGAATCTTTTCATAATATAGGATTGACTTATTACAAACGAAAGTTTCAAGATTTAGGACGTTACGAAATTACAAAAAATGCAGACGATGTTGGAAAATTCAAAACACCATCATTACGTGATTTATTAAATACAAGACCGTGGATGCATAATGGCTTTTTTGATGATTTAGACGGACTTATTAATTTATACAATAGTGGAATGCATATGATAGATCCTACACCTGAAAAAAAGGCTGCTGATGCTTTATACCCTTATACAGATCCATTATTGCAACCTTTGAATTTAACGAAAGAAGAGAGAGCTGCATTGAAATCTTTTTTAGAAGCCTTAAGTGGATCCAAGTTTAAAATGGATCGACCAACATTTCCTGTAGAATAAATAATAAATAAAAACAATAAATAAAGGTGAGTTCTTTTGGACTCACCTTTTTTTTAAATTAGTATTCTGAATCATTATATAATTAGCTCATTTATATAACATTTGAAAACTATTTATCTTTATAACAGATTTACGTGTTTTATTTCCATTTTACCTCCAAATTTTCAAAAACAGCTTGTTGAGGTCGGTTTGTTAAATCTTTAGAAAAAATTGATAGTTTTAATTCTCTAATAATAGGAATATTTGTTTCAATTTCTCTAAATGTAATAGTTGCTTTAGTTGGAATATTAGGGTTAATATTCTCAGCTCGAATTCCATTATTAAAAGAAACAATAACCTCATATGTTTGTGATTGATTTCCTTGTAAATCTACGAAGTAAGCTTGTTCACATTGAAAAAAATTTCGAATTTCAGTTTCTATATTTTTATAAATAAATGTAATAGTAATGGTTTTATCAATCTTAGATCCAATAACACTTGTTATGTCAAGTTGTAAATCATCTATTTTAACAGACTGAATAGGTTTTATTAAATTTAATGTTTCTTTATAATAATTATTTTGAATAATTAATTCTTCATTTTTAATCTTACAATTTTTCAAATCATTTTCTAATGTTAAGCAAGCATTTTTCTGAGCAATTAAATATGAGTAAAAGAATAAATTTAAAGAAATGAATGTTAATAGTTTAATTTTCATATTTTATATAAGTTTTAGTAGTTAACTTGTCTAAATTACAATAAAACCTTTAGGTAATTTTGTAATATCTAAGTCTTTAGGGTTTGCTCCTTGAATCAATGAAATGATAATTTCATCCTTTTTTAATTCTTCAAATTCATCATAACCTAAATTAAATAATGCTTGTAAATTTATGTTCAATAATTTCTCTTTGTCATTTACATAATTATCAGAATAAATTCGAATGAATTCTTTTTTAAGAATTTCACTTACTTCAAAACTCTTATACTTCATAAAATCACCTTCTTTAATACTGAATATTTTTTTCAAAAAAGTAAAATCTTGAAGTTCAATTTCAGTAATTATTCCGTCAGATAAAATAAAATTAGCGTAAGAGATTAACCAATCAATCGCTTCTAATTGAATATCTTGAATGTTATCCTTTATTATAGATTTAAATAAATGATAATCAAACTGTTGTTAGAAAGAATTTATAACCTTTGTAAAAAACTCAGATTGATCTTCGTTTTTGTTCAATTCAATAAATTCAGTAAAAGATGGTGAAAAGTTATACATTGTACTATATTTTTTATAAGTTTCTTAAATATACAACTATACTAAATAGAATAGTTTAATTCTTACCTTTGCGTTATTCTTCAAATTTCGATAAATAAATTTATATCATTTTATGGTTTATCGTAAAAGAGATAAAGATTCTCATTCTTGAAGTGTTTGTTTTTACTGATAAAGTGATTCAAAATTTGTTTTCATTAAAAATAAAATAGAGTTACTTTGAATATCGAAACGAAGGTTGCTTTGGCATATTTTATGAAATACTAAAGTTATATTTCTACTATTATATATTTATAAAAAAAACCTAAAACTTATATATGAAAAAGACTCTTTACTTTTTTATGGTATTACTCTGTTCTGTAATTTCTGCTCAAAAATCTGAATATATTTATGAAAAACTGCGAACAGAATTAACTACTTCTCCTAATGAATTCTTTAAAAATATTGAAAAAGAAAAATTAAATGCATTAGCCTCTCAAGATTTAAAATTAGTAACAAAGCTAGATTATTTGAAAGGTTTTGGTTATTATTTGAATAATAATGCCGATTCATGTGTCTTCTACGCGAATGAAGCTATAAATAGAGCAAATAATATTTCTTATATAGAAGGAGAAGCAATGGGATTGCGTCTTCTGGGGACTCAGTATGCGAAAATGGGGTTGTTAAGTGAATCTGATTCTGCTTTGGATAAAGGTTTGGTATTAATAAAACATCTAGATAATGAGGAAGCAAATGATTTAAGAGGAAGTTTGTTTGCTTCAAAACTTGTTTTAATGGATGATACTGTAAATCTAGAAGAAAAACTAAATGTTGCTAAAAAATCAATCCATTCTTATGAACGTTTAAAGTCATTAAAGAGGAAAAAAGAAGTTTTGCCATCTGCTTATACAAATGTAAGTTATATGTATACAAAATTGGAAAAGTACGATTCAGCATATAATTACTCAAAAAAAGCTATATCTATAGTAGATCCTTCTGATAAGTATATGAATGCAGCTATATATCATGATTTAGGTCTGATTTTTTTGAGAAAACATGAGTATAATAAAGCTATAAATTACTTAGAAAAAGCATTGGATTATTGTAAATCAACAGACTTTTTAAGTAAGAAACAAGAAATCCTAAAAAGATTAGTTGAAGCTTATACTGGTTTAGGAGATTATAAGAAGGCAAATGAAGTGAATGAAGAGTTTATGGAATTGACTCATGAAATAGATAAGTCAGCAAAATCTGCTGTAAGTTCAGTTGTTCAACAAAAAAATTCTAAAATAAATAGTTTGACAAAGTATGAAAAACTGTTTTATGTTGGTTTAATCTCCTTTCTACTTATAACTGTTTCAACAATAATTTGGTTTTATACTAAAAGAAGTACTAAAATTTCAGGTGATAATTCTATTGATTTAACAGAAAAAGAAGATTCGTTTTCGATTAATGATTCAACAAAAAATAAAATTATTGAAGAATTGAAGAAATTCGAAATAGAAGAAGGCTTTATCGATCAACATATTACTTTATATCATTTGTCTAATAAAATAGGATGTAATACAAAATATCTTTCACGTACAATTAAAGAAGAATATGGAAAGAGTTTCTCAAACTATATTAATGAACTTAGAATTGAATATTTACTCGAAAAGTTGAAAAATGAAGAATCTTTTCTAAATTATAAAATAAGTCATTTGTCTAAGTTAGCTGGTTTTTCATCTGATCCTACTTTTATAAAGGCATTTCAAAAGAAAACAGGAATGAATCCTTCCGAATATTTAAAATTGAATAAATAGTTAGAGTGTTTATTTGTAGTTGTTTAGGTTTTTGAAAATAAGAATATTTAATTTAAATATTGAAAGAATTCTGAATTTTTAAAATATGTGAAATGAGAAAAAGATTATATTAATTAACCATATTATAATTTTGTAGTATCAATTTAAAAACCAAATCAACCAATGATAAAAGACCTTGAAAAAAAGATTACTTCTTTTATTCTTTTGGGTACTACTTTCAGTTTATTTGCTCAGGTAGGAATTAATACAAAAGATGTAAAAGGAGCATTTCATGTAGATGGAAAGATAGACAATCTTAGTACACCTACTAATGAACAAGCCGATAATGATTTTATAGTAACAACTAATGGAAATGTGGGAGTCGGTACGATAACACCTATTACAAAACTTGATCTTAGATCAACTTCTAACTCTAATAATGCTTTAGGTATTGGTTTTACATCTAGAACAGCAGAATCAGTAGGAGCAGGAGTTATTCGCTATATCAATACTTCTGGAGGAAAGTTACAAATTTCTGATGGTATTCAATGGATGGATATTTATTCTGTACCAAAGAAATCGTTTGTAGTGGCAAGAATTAGGACTGCAGATAAAGCAATTAAGTTTATTTATAATACTGCAACTACAGTTGCTGGTTGGGAGGTTACTAATGATATTTCTAATAATTTTAATGCTGTAACTGGAGAGTTTGTTGCTCCGAGAGATGGCGTTTATACTTTTAGTTTTGCTTATGATTTTGTTCATGAAGGAAATACATTCTTGGCAAATAGTTCAGTTGAGAGTCAGTTTGTGAAAAACACGAATGTAATTGAAGTAAAATGTTTAAAAACATATGGTAAATCAACAAGGGGAGCTCAAGCTGGAGGAAGCTGTGTAAGTAGTATGAAATTAAATCAAAATGATAAGGTAGTTGTAAAATTGCTTCAAAGGATTGATAACTCTACGAGTGGAGGGAGAGGTCTTCGCTCAGATGTTGTAGTAAATACTCCTAATTTTGGATTCAATAATTTGACAATTGTAGAGCAGTAAAATAAGGTATATGAAAAATATTTATTTAATTTTTAGTTTTCTGATTACAACAACTCTTTTCGCGCAAGTGGGAGTGGGAACAACTAATCCTCAGCAAGTTTTACATGTAGATGCTGCAAAAAATAATAATAGTTCTACTCAAAATATTTACGAAGATGATGTAGTTATAACTTCAGAAGGTAAATTAGGTATTGGAACTATAAATCCTATAACAAAAGTTGATTTAAGAAGTAAGACGTTAACAGATAATGTGATAGCTATAGGTTCTACTACACAAACGGCTACTCAAGCCAAAGAAGGTGCTTTGCAATACAATGATAATTTAAAACTGTCTGATGGTGCAAATTGGATAAATCTTCCTGGTAAATCATTAAATGCTTTGGTTTACGCTAATAATTCTTCTAATCAATCTTTAGCAAATAATACACAAGTTTTAATTAAAAGTTGGACAAAACAAGAAGATGTAACTAATAGTTTAGATGTTGTAACTGGAATTTTTACAGCTCCTAAAGATGGAGTTTATGTAGTAAGTTTTAATGCTGCTTTGTCATCTGCTGCTATTCCTAATAATAGTTATATCGAAATACATTTAAAATCTAATGCAAGTCAAGGGGTTCCAGAGTATAGATGTTTAAACTCTTATCCAGGATTTTCAACAGGGAATGCAACTAATATTAGTTCAATAAACTGTACTGGTATTTTTTATCTGAAAAAAAATGAAACATTATCACCTAACATTTTCCATACTTTTGGTGGTAGTCGAAACTTAATTAATGATGCGAGTTATAATACCTTAACAATTTACGGCTTATGAAAAATATGATTATATTTTTAACATTTTCTTTTTTCTTTCTTTATATGGATGCGAATGCACAAATAGGAGTAGGAATAGAACAACCAAAAGGAATCTTACATATTGATCCTTTAAAAAATACAATTAACACAATTTCAAGTGCAACAGATGATTTTTTAGTAGAAAATACAACAGGAAACATAGCGATAGGAAATAATTCGCCTAAGGTTAAATTGGATGTCAGAGGAGCTACAGAAAGTGCTATAGGATTAGGAAATACAAGTCAAACAGCAATAGAAGCAGAAGAAGGGGCAATTCGATACAATGAGACATCTAAAAAAATACAGTATTCTAATGGAATTGAATGGAATGATGTTATTATTAACCCAATTGAGAAATCAGTATTTATTGCTACTAAAAATTCGCAAGAAGTCGTGTGTTATACACAAGGAGGAGTAAGCCCAGGAACTTATAACGGTATGCCACATCGTACACCTTGTTATATAACATCATGGACTCAGAAGTATAATAATTCTAACGATGGAGGTATATTTAATCCTACTAATGGAGAGTTTACAGCAAAAAGAGATGGCGTTTTTACAGCAACTTTCACATTTGCTTTAGCATCAGGTATGATTAGAGCTTTACCTAATGCTAGTGATAATAACCAAATTGAAGCTATTTGGAGATTAAAAGATTCAAATGGAATAGAAATAAATGCAGTCAAATGTGCTAATAATTTTCCTAGTAACAGTAGAAATAATACAAATGATGCAGGTAGTGCACCAGCTGCGTCTAATTGTACAGCAAGTTTTTATATGTTAGCAGGACAAAAAATTAGACCTGAAGCTTGGATTGATTTAGATCCAAGTCAACAAAAGTTGTTTAACTCTACTTCATCTGGAAGTGGAGCCACTTTAACCTCTTTTTATAATAATTTGACAATTATAGAACACTAAGTTTTTTTAATAGTATAAATGAGATTGAAAACGTCTAAGTCAAAATGTAATATATCTTTGATTTAGACGTTTTTTAGTTTTTGTTAAAATATATTTTTCTTTATAATGCTTATTAATCACTTTTATATTCAAATAAAGAGTGATTTTTATATATTGTTTAAGCTTCTGTATTAATCAAAACCAAAGTGACAAAATCTAAATTACCAAATATAAGATTCTATTGTATACTTCTGTGCAGATAAATTACCTTTGCAAAAAATCCGTTATGTTTTCTGCTATCAAGAAAAAATTAAATTCAGATCCTGTTTATAATCTTCATTTTATTTTAATGTGTTTGAGTTCGTTGTTGTTTTCAGCGAGTTTTAATATGATGATTCCCGAATTACCTGCTTATTTAAGTAGTATGGGAGGAGCAGAATACAAAGGGTTTATTATTGCATTGTTTACCTTGACAGCGGGAATTTCGAGACCTTTTAGTGGAAAATTAACTGATAAAGTAGGGCGGGTTCCCATTATGGCAGTCGGTTCTATTGTCTGCTTTGTGTGCGGAATTTTATATCCTGTTTTAACAACCGTTTCAGGTTTTTTATTTTTGAGATTGGTACACGGCTTTTCGACAGGTTTTAAACCCACTGCAACAGCTGCCTATATTGCGGATATTATTCCGCGCGAACGTTGGGGCGAAGCATTAGGATTACACGGGATTTGTTTCAGTATTGGAATGGCGATTGGACCTGCGTTAGGAAGTACAATTACATTATATTCATCGATTAATGTGATGTTTTTTACGTCTTCCTTTTTTGCATTATTATCAATTTTGATTTTATTCAATATGAAAGAAACCTTGCAAAATAAACAAAAATTTTCGTTTGGATTACTAAAGATTTCGAAGCAAGATGTTTTTGCAAAAGAAGCTTTACCAGCGGCATTGATTACGTTTCTTTCGTATGTGGCTTATGGTTCTATATTGACCTTGATTCCAGATTGGACTGAACATTTAGGTTTTCAAAACAAAGGCGTTTTCTTTATTGTATTTACAATATCATCAATGATGGTTCGTTTCTTTGCAGGTAAGATATCTGATCAAAAAGGACGTGTATTAGTGATAAAATTAGGATTGGTTTTATTGATTGTGGCTTTGGTACTTTTAGCTTCTATTGATGCAAAAATAGGCTTGATTTTAGGTGGTTTGATGTATGGAATTTCAACTGGAATTCTTTCACCTGCACTAAATGCTTGGACAATAGATTTTAGCAAACCTGATGAACGTGGAAAAGCTATGGCAACTATGTATATCGCGATGGAAGCGGGTATAGGACTTGGAGCATTGTGTGCAGGTTGGTATTTTCAGGATTATTTGGATCGAATTCCGATGGTGATTTATGTTTCGGCATTTATTTGTCTTTTGGGAACCATTTATATGCTGAAATTTAAGAATAAGCCGCAAACGATTTAATTGAAAGAAATGAAAGCAGAATTATATCAATTTATAGTACAACAAATTAAAGATAAGATTAAGTATTTGAATGGTTTGATTGACGATTTACGTGCTTCTAACAACGATACTAAAAGTAGTATGGGTGATAAGTATGAAACGTCGCGCGAAATGATGCAACAGGAAATTACTCGAATTCAAAATCAATTGAATGAAGCCTTGATTCAGCAAGAAATCTTTTCTAAAATTAAAATTGCGGAAAATAAAACAATTGGTTTAGGGTGTTATGTTGAAACTACGATGGGGAATTTTTGTATGGCGTGCAGTTTTGGTGAAATTATTTTCGAGAATAAAAAGATATTTGTCCTATCAACTCAAACCCCTTTGGCTAAAATTTTAATTGGAAAGTCGAAAAAGATACTTTCGAAATGAATGAAAAGTCGTTTCAGATTACGAAAGTTGATTAGAAAATTTTACTTTAATAAATCTTAAAGTGATAAAAAATATAAGTTGTATTACTAATGTTATACCTATAAAAAATAGAAATGATTTAATATAATCCTCTTTTAATAAATACTTTGAGATTGTGTGTTGAAGAATAAATAATGGCGTTATTGTATAAAATAATATTGAGCGCGTAAAATTGAATTTATTTTCAATAATAAGATTGTTAAAAGAAAATTTATACAGATAAATAAAGACAAAAATAAATCCAAATATCACTGGAAAAATAAAATCAATAATAAATAAATCAAAATTATCAAGGAAGATGCTTTTTAAAAAGGTAAAGCATAATGTAAAACCAATAGTAAAAACGCATGAACTAATTAACCATGGTTTGTAAATAAATTTAATTTTCTCTTTTGTAGATAACATGTTCAAATATACATAAAATGAAAAAAGGACGTAGTTGCGGTACGTCCTTTTTAATTGAAAAGTATGTATTAGAATTGTGCGGCTTCCGTACTTTCAGCCATGGCTGTAGTAGATGAAATGCCTTGTTGCACTGTGTTTTGTACGTAATCGAAATATTGTGTTCCTACAAAAGATTGGTGTTTTACAGCTGCAAAACCTTTTTCTTGTAACGCAAATTCTCTTTCTTGTAATTCGGAATATCCTGCCATTCCTTTAGCTTTATATGCTCTTGATAACTCGAACATAGAGGTGTTCATCGCATGGAAGCCAGCTAAAGTGATGAATTGGAATTTGTATCCCATTTCAGCTAAATCTTCGCGGAATGTTTCCATTTGTGCTTCTGTTAAATGTTTTGCCCAGTTAAATGATGGTGAACAATTGTATGCTAACATCTGATTTGGGTATTTTTCTCTAATGGCTTGTGCAAATTCTCTTGCCATTCCTAAATCTGGATTAGATGTTTCCATCCATATTAAATCAGCATAAGGTGCATAACTTAATCCACGATCAATTCCTTGTTCCAAACCATTTTTAACATTGTAAAATCCTTCAGAAGTTCTACTTCCAGGAATAATAAAACGCAAATCTCTTTCGTCAATATCCGATGTAATTAAATTTGCGGCTTCTGCATCTGTACGTGCAACTAATAGCGTAGGAGTCCCACAAACATCTGCTGCCAAACGTGCTGCTACTAATTTATTAATCGCTTCCTGTGTTGGAACTAAAACTTTACCGCCAAGATGACCACATTTTTTAGCTGATGACAATTGATCTTCGAAATGAACGCCTGCAGCACCAGCTTCTATCATTTGTTTCATCAATTCATAGGCATTTAAATTTCCTCCAAATCCAGCTTCTGCGTCAGCAACAATCGGTACCATATAATCAATATTCCCTTGTTCAGTAACTGATTGTATTTCATCTCGACGACGCAATGCATTGTTGATACGTTTTACAACCATAGGTACAGAATTAGCTGGATAAAGAGATTGATCAGGGTACATTTCTGCAGAAAGATTTGCGTCAGCAGCAACTTGCCATCCTGAAAGATAAATTGCATCTAAGCCAGCTTGAACTTCTTGAATTGCTTGGTTTCCGTTTAAAGCACCAAGTCCAGCCATAAATGGTTTAGAATTTAATCCTTCCCATAATTTTTTAGCACCTAAAGTCGCTAAAGTGTAATCGATGTCCAAAGAACCTCTTAGGCGAATTACCTCTTCTGCTGAATAAGGACGAGTTACATCTGTCCAGCGTGGATTAGTTTTCCAATCCTGCTGAATTTTTTGAATTCTTTCTTGATTGCTCATAATTGTGTTTTTGTGTTTTGTTTATGAAAGTGTGTTGTGTGTTTCTTGGTTATAATGTGCTTTTAAATATACTTATAGGCTTCTAATGTTAAAAATTCTGTAAACTTGTGAGATAAAACCAATTCATCAAAAATTTGGATAGCTAATTCAAATTTTCCTTTCGAATAGCTTTTTTCTCCGACTAATTCTTTTATTTTTTGAACCTCTTCGGCTCTTAATTTTTTATATTTATCGATGTTAAATTCACATCCATCTTCTAATTTTATATGTTGATGTAGCCATTGCCAAACTTGAGTACGAGAAATTTCTGCAGTAGCAGCGTCTTCCATCAAGTTATAAAGAGCTGCTGCACCACGACCAGCTAACCAACTTTCTATATATAAAATTCCAATATTTATGTTTTCTCTTATACCTTGTTCGGTTACAGTTCCTTTTGGGAGTTCTAATAAAGATTCTGCTGTTGTTGTAACATCTTCACGTTTATTAGAAATTTGATTTGCTTGAGGCATATATTCATCAAAAACATTTGAAGCAATTTCAACTAATGCAGGATGTGCAACCCAAGTTCCATCGTGTCCATTTTTTACTTCGCGAAGTTTGTCATTCTTCACTTTTTCAAAAGCAATTGCATTAGCTACGTTATCATTTTTAATTGGAATTTGAGCAGCCATTCCTCCAATTGCATGGATATTTCTTCTATGACAACGTTGAATAACAGCTTGTGAATAAGCAGCCATAAAAGGAGAAGTCATTGTAACTTGTGAACGATCTGGAACAATAAAATTCGGGTGTTTTTTGAATTTTTTGATGTAAGAAAATATATAATCCCAACGACCACAATTTAATCCTGCTATATGTTCTTTAAGTTCATAAATAATTTCATCTAATTGAAAAGAAGCGGTAATTGTTTCAATTAAAACAGTAGCTTTAATTGTTGCTTGTGGTAAGCCGATATAGTTTTGCGCAAATACAAAAACATCGTTCCACCAGCGCGCTTCTAGGTGATGTTCTAATTTAGGAAGATAGAAATAAGGCCCACTTTGCTTGGAAAGTAACGTGTGTGCATTATGGAAAAAATATAAACCAAAGTCAAATAGTGAGCCTGATATTTCTTGTTTATTTATTATGATATGTTTTTCATTCAAATGTAATCCTCTCGGTCTTACCATTAAGACAGCAGTTTTTTCATTTAATTGGTAATATTTTCCATTATTTTCAAAGGAAATTACACCATTTACTGCATCTTTTAAATTTTGTTGACCTTGTAGATTATTATCCCATGTAGGAGAGTTACTATCTTCAAAATCGGCCATAAATGTTTTTGCACCAGAATTCAATGCATTGATAACCATTTTACGGTCAACAGGTCCTGTTATTTCAACGCGTCTGTCTTGTAAATCATCTGGAATAGGAGCAACTATCCAATCGCTATTTCTGATGTCTTTTGTTTCTGAAAGAAAAGAAGGGAAATTTCCTAAATCAAAAAAGATTTGTCTTTCTTTTCTTTCGGCTAAAAGCTCCAAACGTCTATCGTTGAAATTTTTATGTAAAGCAGTTAAAAAATCAACAGCTTCTTTTGTCAAAATGTCTGGATAACTATCCAGCTCTTTCTGCGATAATTTTAAATCAGTTGTAATAGAATCCATTCTTTGTGTTTTTTGTTGTAATTTTGGGTTTAGTTATCTTAAGCGGAAATTTACTTCCAGCGAACGTTCGCTAAATTATAAAAATTCGTTTACATTTACCAAATATTTTTAAAAAAATTATGCAGGAAGAATATATTAAATTAATTTTTGGATTAAAATTAAAACAAATAAGATCGTCTAAAGATTTGTCTTTGTTTAAGTTGTCTAAATTGACAGGGCTTTCAAAATCTTATTTAAATGAGATTGAAAAAGGAAAGAAATATCCAAAAACTGATAAAATTGTTGCTCTTGCTGAAGCATTAGAAGTTCCTTATGATGAGTTAGTTTCGTTGAAATTAGATAAAAATTTAGCTCCAGTTGCAGAAATCCTTCAGTCAAATTTGTTACAGGAGATTCCATTAGAATTGTTTGGAATTGAAGAGAGGGATTTAATCGAAATTATTTCGAATGCGCCAATGAAAGTAAATGCTTTTATCTCTACTTTGATTGAAATTGGAAATAATTATAATCTTACTCGTGAAAGTTTTTTCTTAGCATCGTTGCGTTCTTTTCAAGAAGCTAATGATAATTATTTTCCTGAAATAGAAAATTCAGCAAAAAACTTCTTAAGAGAATATTTAGTTGATTCAGATGATTTTGTATCGAATGAAGTAATGGAGGAAATTCTTAAAGAAGAATATAATTACACAATAGTTTATAAAGATTTTAGTCTTTTTGGAGCAAAAGATTTAGCTAAGCTACGTTCAATCTTTATAAAAGAAAAAAAACTACTTTATATTAATTTAATTTCTGATAACGATCAAAAAAGATTTATCTTGGCGAAAGAATTAGGATATAATTATCTTGATTTAAAGGAGCGTTTATATACTTTTTCGTGGGCAAGTTTCGAAACTTTTGACCAACTGTTAAATAATTTCTATGCTTCATATTTTGCAGGCGCATTATTGTTACCGGAAGCCAAATTATTGAAAGATATGCAGGATTTGTTTGCTGTAGAACATCATGATTTGTCTAAATTTCAAGAGATTTTAGGTAAGTATACTGAGTCTCCTGAAACGGTTTATCAACGTATGACGAATTTGTTGCCAAAACATTTTAATATTCGTGATTTATTTTTCTTAAGATTATCTACAAAAGTTGGATCGAATTCATTTAAATTAACGAAAGAGTTGCATCTTAATCAGCAACAATCACCTCAGGCAAATGAAACAGATGAACATTATTGTAGACGTTGGGTTTCTTTAAATGTATTAAAAGGATTAGAAAAACATCAAGATGATCATCATGAAATTTCAGCTCAGATATCGTTGTATCCATTTAATAATAATCAAAAATATTATGTAATTTCTTCAGCAACAAAAGATCCTTTTAATCCTAATTATCTACGTAGCGTGACAATTGGAGTATTATATAAGTCGGCTCAACGTAAAATAAAATTTATGAATGACCCATCAATTCCTGTAAGGGAGGTTGCGGTTACATGCGAAAATTGTGGAATGAAAGATTGTGTAGAGAGAGCTGCAGATCCAATTCGTTTTGAAAAAGATATTCGTAATAAACGATTAAATGTTACAATAAATGATTTTATAAAAGAACAAAGTAAATAATAAAAACTTCAACTCAATTTTTGAGTTGAAGTTTTTATTATTAAATTATTTCAATCCCCAATCAACCGCAAAAACAGCTTGTAAAGCAGCAGTTTCAGTACGAAAACGTTGATGCCCAAGACTAATTTCTGTGAAATTATGATCTTCTGCAGCGAAAATTTCATCTCTTGAAAAATCACCTTCAGGACCAATCATAATTAAAATTTTCTGCGGATTATTTTCCAGAACTGTTCGTAAAGGAGTGCGTTCAATATCTGCTTCGCAATGCGCAATACACTTCGTAAAACCTTCAAAATCCTGTTTGATAAATTCATTGAATTTTGTCAAATCATTCACTTTTGGCAAATACGCTTTTAACGATTGTTTTGTTGCAGACTGAACAATTTTTTCGATTCGCTCGATTTTAATATTTTTTCGTTCCGAATGAAAAGTTTGCAGAAAAGTAATTTCATCTATACCAATTTCAGTTGCTTTTTCCAAGAAAAACTCCAAACGTTCCATTGTTTTTGTTGGTGCAATTGCAACATGTAAATAGTAATTTTTCTGCTCGAAACTTGTTTTTAAATCAATAACTTTTCCTTCAACTGCTTTCTTAGAAATCGACGTGATTTCTACTTCCGCCAAATTTCCTTTTCCATCTGTCACATGAACCAAATCGCCTTCATTTCCGCGCAAAACTTTCGCAAAATGATGACTTTCTTCTTCGTTCAGAATAGCTGTTTCTTGATGAATTTTTCCAAAAAATAATTTCATTAAATATGGTATTTAGCCACAGATTTCGCTGTGTTTTCTGTAAATAACTCTTGATCAAATTTTAAACTTCCAACCATTGCAATCATCGCTGCATTATCTGTTGTATAAGCAAATTTTGGAATAAAAGTTTTCCAACCAAATTCAGTTTCTCCGTCTTTTAATCGTTGACGAATTTCAGAATTTGCCGAAACTCCACCTGCAATCGCAATTTGCTTAATTCCAGTTTCGTCCGATGCTTTTTTTAGTTTTTCCATTAAAATATTAACGATAGAATGCTGAATAGAAGCGCATAAATCATCAATATTTTCTTCGATAAAATTAGGATTCGCTTTGACTTCTTTCTGAATAAAATATAAAATTGACGTTTTGAAACCGCTAAAACTAAAGTTTAAACCTTCAATTTTTGGTTTTGCAAATTTGAATTTTGTAGGATTTCCAATCTTAGATTTTTTGTCAATTATTGGACCTGCAGGATAAGGTAAATTTAAAATTTTACCCGCTTTATCAAACGCTTCACCAGCCGCATCATCAATTGTTTCACCTAAAATTTCCATCTCAAAATAATTATTGATTTTTACAATTTGAGTATGTCCTCCAGAAACTGTCAAACATAAAAATGGAAAAGTTGGTTTTTCGTCGTTGGCATCTTCTATAAAATTAGCTAAAATATGTGCTTGCATATGATTGACCTCAATCAACGGAATATCCAATGATTGACTGAAAGATTTTGCAAAACTTCCGCCAACCAAAAGTGAACCCATCAATCCTGGGCCACGCGTATACGCAATTGCTTTAAGTTCTTCTTTGTTAATATTAGCCTGTTTTAAGGCTTGATCTACGACGGGAACAATATTTTGTTGATGTGCTCTCGAAGCTAATTCTGGTACTACGCCACCATATATTTCGTGAATTTTTTGGCTTGCGACAACATTAGAAATAATTTTATTTCCGTCAATAATTGCTGCGCCTGTATCATCACAAGAAGATTCTATGGCTAAAATGTAGTTTTTATCGCTCATAATTCCTTGTAGAATAAAATTTATAACTTATTTTTACCCTGCAAATATCGTAAATTTAAACCATTGAAAATAGTCAGACGAATAGGAAGATTTTTATTGTCATTGATTATACTCGTTTTAACCCTTGTTTTAACAGTAGCAATCGCAATACAAATCCCTGCGGTACAGACAAAAATAGCTCACTTTGCGTTAGAAAAATTAAATAAGTCTCTAAATACTCAAATGTATGTGGATTCGGTGGATATTGATTTTTTTGGACGAATATATTTCCATGGGGTTAAGATAAAAGACGATCATAAATATGATTTTATGAAGTCGAAAACCTTAGAAACAACAATTAATCTTTGGACACTTCTGCCAGGAATTAAAAAAGATCACATTAATTTAAGTGAGGTAAAATTGATTCAGCCGGAAATTCGTGTGATAACATACAAAGGTGATTCGATTTCCAATTTTATCAAATTTGTGAACGGTTTTAGTTCTGATAAACCAAAAGATCCGAAAAAGATTTTCAAATTGGATGGAGATTTTATTTTGGAAGATGGTAAAGTTTCAATTGTTAATCAAAATTCTGGAAATGTTTGGTTGGATTCGAAACAATTGAACATGACTGTAAAAAAGTTTCGATTAGTTGATTCTGATATTACGGCTGATTTAGAAAACTTCTGCTTTATTGCAACTAAAAATAAAGAAACGTATAACGTACAAAATTTTACAGGAAAAGTTCATTATTCGAAAAAAGAAATTCGAGTTGGGAATTTGAATTTGAGAACGGATACATCTGTTTTGATTGGGAATTTGTTATTGAGTTACGACGAACCTTCGGATATGAGTGACTTTGAAAATAAAGTTCGTTGGGATGTTTTCTTTGATCGAGGTTCTAAAATTAACTTTAAAGAAATTCGTTATTTTACTCCTTTATTTGATAAAAATTCGTCTGTAGATTTATATGGAAAAGTAAACGGAACGCTGAATAATTTGACTTTTTCTGATTTCGAATTGAAAGGAGAAGATAATTATGTTGGAGCTTCGCGTTTGCAATTACAAGATGTTTTACATGGTTCGTTATTGAATTTTTCGACAAGAAATCTAAAAGTCAATACATCATATCAGAAAATTACAAAATTACTTCCGACATTTGTTTCGAAGAAAATTCCGAATTTGTTGACGCGTTTTGGGAATTTAAATTATCGTGGAGATATTTCATTAAATCCAAATGAAATTCATGCGAATGGTTACGCAGTTTCTGGACTTGGAGATGCAGATATTAAAGCGCAAATCAAGAATTATAAAAATGTAAAAGCTTTAATTTATAAAGGAACTTTAGATGCGAAAAATTTAAATCTTCGTCAATTGACAAATGCAAAAGATTTGGGTTATGTAAGCGGAAAATTTAGATTTGATGGACGAGGAACAGACTTGAAAAATATCAATTTAGATGTAGACGGAACACTTCGTTATATGGATTTGATGGGTAAACGTTATCAAAATATTACGGTTGATGGTTTGGTCAAAAATTATCAATTCAATGGTTTGTTTGATATCAAAGATCCTAATCTAAATGCGCAATTGAAAGGTAGAATTAACTTTAGCGGAAAACCTTATGATTTTGATTTTACTTCGAATATTCGTCAGATTAATTTAGATTTTCTTGGGCTTACAAAAAATCTAAACGCAGTTGTACGTGGTGATGTTGCAGGAAATTTTAAATTAACAAATATTAATGATTTTAGAGGAAATATTGATGTCAAAAATCTTTATTTCCGTTCCAAAAAAGATACATTAGAATTGTCACATGTTATCTTGAATTCAGAAATTAATGGGTCGCATAAAATCATGACTTTGGATGTTCCTAATTATATGCGCGCTACAGTAGATGGTCGCTATAATATTACGGAAGTTGCAAATGTCATCAATAATTCGCTTGTAGATTTAATTCCATCTTTCCGTCATAAAAAAGTTTCACCAAATCAAGCATTTTCATTTGATGTTTATGTGCAAGAAAACTTATTGAAATATATTGATCCATCGATTTCTATTGAACCTAATACACATGTAAAAGGTTATATTGATGGAACTGAAAATCAATTAGAAGCTACACTCGAAACACCAGGGATAAAATATGCTGGAATACAATTGTTTCAGTCCAATGTTAATCTAAACACAATTGCAGAATTACCAACCTTAAATGCAAAGATTGATAGTTTAAAAGTAAGTGGTGTAACGATTAATGCGATTAATGTAAATTCAATTCCGAAGAATGATACAATGATTGTCAAAACAGATTTTAATATAGGTCGCAAAAATCCAATTTTATTTAATCTGAATCTTTTTCATACAGTTCAGAATAATAATGATTTGATTTTTGGATTTTCCCCTTCGACGATACAAATAGATTCGACACAATGGACAATTAATCATTTGAATGATGCAAATTCGAATCGTGTAATTTTTAATCGAATCAATAAATCATTGAAAGTTGAAGATTTATCATTAGAATCGGAAGAGCAATATTTAAAAGTAAGTGGTTTGTTTAATAACAATGTAGATTATAATTTCAATGCTGATTTTAAAGATTTGCATTTAGAAAAGATCATTCCTAAAACATTGTTGAATAACTTAAAAATAGTTGGTATAGCAAATGGTAAAGTAGATATTATTAGGACAAAAGAAAAGTTAGAACCAACGCTTGAAGCTAAAATTGATAAGTTAGGTTTAAATGATTTTGAGCTTGGTAATTTGACTTTACAAGGAGGTTATAATGTAGCAGATAAACAATTTAATTTTGAAACGAGCTTGCAGAAAGAGCAAATTCAATCGTTGGTTGCTTATGGTAATATTATTAATAAACCAACAGGTCCTGAAGTTGATGTAGATGCCAATTTTGATGAATTTCATATAGATTTCTTAGAAGGATTCTTGAAATCAGTTTTTTCTAATATGCGTGGAACATTGTCTGGTGATTTAAAAATTACTGGACCAGTTGATCTACCAAATCTTAGTGGAAATATGATTGCAAAAGACCTTGGATTAAAAGTTAATTTCTTAGGAACAGATTATTTATTTGAAGGAGAAAACGAATTGCTTGTTTCGAAACAAGGAAAAGGGCAAGGGATTATTATGTTAAATGATATTGCTTTTAGAGATACGGCTTATAATACAAAAGGAAAGGTAGATGGAGCAATACTTTTTAGAAATTTAAGTAAATGGGGTCTCAATTTAGATTTTGATACCGAAAATTTATTGGTAATGAATACAACAATCAAAGATAATGAATTGTTTTATGGAAAAGTCTTTGCGAAAGGAAATGTTACCATGTTTGGTGCGGTTGAAGAGTTAGAAATTGCAGGTGATGCAACTGTAGTTGGGAATTCAGAATTGACAATTAATACTGGTAGTACAACTATTGAATCTGAAAATAACTTGGTTCGTTTTGTTCCAAATCAACATTTGGATGAGAAAGCTAAAAATAATCAAGTTAATGCGCCAAAAGGAATGTCTATTGATGTTAATATTAATGCGTACCCAAATGCGATGGTAAATTTAATTTTTGATGCAACCACAAATGATAAAGCAACTGCACGTGGAACAGCTGAGAATCTTCGTTTTTTAATGAACAAAGCGGGATTAAATATTACGGGAGTATATAATATAGAAAGCGGAACATATGAGTTTAGACAATTTCCACTGATTCCGAAAGATTTTAAAATCAAAAAAGGATCTTCTGTGCAATTTGCAGGAAATCCACTTGATGCAACACTTAATATTACAGCAGAATATCAGCGTTCAGTTTCAAATGTTGGAGATTACTTAGGAGTTGGACATTCGCAGATTCATGATGCTCTTTTATCAATTAATATTTCTGAAACATTGAAAAAACCGATTATCGATTTTGGATTAACAATTCCAAATGCTGGATCAGATATTAATTCGCAATTACAATCAAAATTCCGTTCTAATACTGAAGAGCAGATGCTTCAGTTTAGTTATATTTTATTAACAGGGAAGTTTGGTGACGCCTCAGCTGTTCAATCTGGAGTTACAAGTACAGCGGCTGACATTGGTTTATCAACGATTGCAGGAATGTTGTCTTCTATAGCGAATAATGTAGATATACAAATGGAGTATGTAGGAGGAAGTGCACAATCTGATACAAATGATAAAATTAGAACATCTGTTTCCTATCGTGTTAATAATCGATTAAGTTTGAGAGGATCATATGGAATTGCTGTAACAAATAACCGAAGTGTACAAGAAAATTTTGATGGAAACTTCGATGTTACATACGATATTTCTAAACTAAATAATGGTTCTTTATTATTAAGAGCATTTACAAAACCAACAACTTTCGGGTTATTACCAGGAATGGAAAATAACTTAAATCAAAGTTTTGGAGTTGGTATTCAGTATAATAAAAGTTTCGATACATTTAGAGGTTTTATAGGTTTAGATGAAAATAAAAAGAAATCTAAAGCGAAAAATATTGAAAAAAAGCAAGAGAAATTTGATTCGATTGTATTTCCGAAACAGATTAAAACTGAAGAAAAAAGAATAGATTCTACACATCAAAATAATAAAGATTCTATCAAGGTGACTTATCAAAAAAATACTCAGCCCAAGGTTCAGCAAAAACGCCGTGGATTAGTCAAAATCAAATAAAAAAAAAAGAGTTTATTGTGGTTAGACAATAAACTCGCGCAAACAAACAAAAGTGATTAGTTCTTTCTTTTTTGAACTATTATTGTAGCAAAAGTAAAATATTAAATAAATCATTAAAAAATATTTTGATGTTTGTTTGTTTTATTTATAATTTTGCTAAAAATTAATTCGATTTTTTATTAAAATAACAATAATAATCAAAAATTAGGAAAATGAATTATATAATTGATGATGTAGATAAGAAAATTTTGATGTATTTGATTGATAATACAAGAATGCCATTTACAGAAATAGCTAAAAAAATGAATGTTTCTGCAGGGACTATTCATGTACGTGTCAAAAAATTAGAGGAAGCCGGAATCATCAAAGGAACAACACTAATTACGGATTATGATAAAATGGGTTATCAGTTTGTTGCTTACGTAGGTTTATTACTTACAAAAACAAATAAAACTCAGAAAGTAATAGATGAGTTATATAAAATTCCTAACGTAACAGTAGTACATGTAGTATCAGGAAAATACAATATTTTCTGTAAAATCCGTGCTAAAGATACTGCAGATGCTAAAGATGTTATCTATAAAATAGATCAAATAGATGATGTTTTGAGAACAGAATCTATGATTTCGTTGGAAGAATCTTTTAATGATAAAAATAGATTGATGCATTCAATTTTTCATTAAGAAGTTTAATTTTTTTAATCATCCCACAAAATGACAGACGAAGAAAAAGAAAAATATTTTCAGGTCGCTCTATGTTCAAGTCTCGTACTTTTCGGGTTTGATGGTGAAGATCTTAAAATATTAGTCTATAAAAAACTAAACGAACCTTTTAAAGGAGCTCTGGTTTTACCAGGAAAATATATTGCACCAACGGTAAGTAATGATCAAGCAATTCATGAATTACTTATCGAAAAAATAGCTTACGATGAGCATCAAACATACATAGAACAGTTAAAAGCTTTTACTAAAGTATTTAGAAATCCATTGGGACGTGTAGTAAATGTAGCATATTATGCATTGGTGAAATTAACTCCACAAATAGAGGCGAAAGTAAAAGCTCAAGGAGGGGTGTGGTTTCCATATGATCGAGTTCCTGATTTAGCTTTTGATCATAATGAGATTGTAAAATATGCAAAAGAACGTGTAAAACGTCGTGTAAAGCGTCGTCCAGTTGGATTTAATCTTTTGGGAGACGAGTTTACTATTGCTCAGTTACAAAGTTTATATGAAAAAGCATTGAATAGAGAATTAGATAAACGTAACTTTAGAAAGAAAATATTTAATTCAAATTTGATTATTGAAACTGGAAATACTACAGATCCAAAACAACATCGTAAAGTTTCTAAATTATATCGTTTCGATGAAGAAAAATATGAAAAATTAAGTTTGAAAGGATATGATTTCTTATTTTAAAAATTAAAAGTTATGACAAATACAACGCAAGATAAAGAAAGAGATGATATTTTTGATACAGATGTTTTGATGCAAAAAGGCAACAATTCAAACCCTATCAAACATGAAGGAAATAAAAAATCATTTTTATTTAAATCAATGATTCTTATAATGGTCTTCTTAATTTTAAGCATTCTTTATCGTGGTTTTCAATTGTTGATTACAAATGATTATTTATTCCGACAAATGTTAAATGAAGATGCTCCAGAAATGCCAAAATGGTATCCTATTGTAACAATTGTTTTAGGTGTGTTAGCATTGATTGGAATATTTTTGGTTAACAATTATAAAAGAGTAGGAGTCTATATGGTTGTTATTTCTTTATTTGCATCAGCAGTTATACAACCAGAATTTATGGCAGATGGAACGCTATTTACAATGTTCTCATTATTTGTGTTTATAGGTTATGGCTTAGCTATTGTTTATCCTTATTGGTACAAATTCAAATAAACAAAAAATTATAAAGTCTATAAAAGAGGTTACATTTTGTAACCTCTTTTTTTATGATGTTAAATAGCTTTTTTACTTAATATCATTCAATATGAATATTTTAAGCTTAATAATTGTTTAACTTGATAAAAAAACTATGAAAATAAAGTGAATATGTGAATTTAACGGTTATATTTGTCTCGTGTGGAAAAAATAAATTAAAGGTACAAAATGGATTGTATTTCAGTATTTGATATGCTTAAAATTGGCGTTGGCCCGTCAAGCTCTCATACTTTAGGCCCATGGCGCGCAGCAGAAGCTTTTCTGAAAGAATTAGAAGCAGCGTCACTTTTTAATAAAATTACTCATGTTCGTGTTGATCTGTATGGATCTCTATCTCTAACAGGAAAAGGACATGCAACAGATTATGCAGTAATGTTAGGATTAAATGGGGCAGATCCTGAATATATTCCTATAGAAGACATTTCAACTATAATTAATACAATAAATAGCGATAAAAAATTAAATTTTGGTAATAAATTTTTAATCGATTTTGACCCTAAAACAGATATTGTTTTCAATCGAGAATTTTTAGATTTTCATGCAAATGGTATGATGTTTACAGCCTTTTATGAAGACGAAGAATTTACCTCAACATTTTTTTCAATTGGAGGAGGTTTCATTACAAAAGAAAATGACGATTCTATAAATGAAGATGTAACTTGTTCTTTTCCATACTTATTTAATACATCTACAGAGTTATTAGAATTTTGTGATAGAGAGAATAAAATAATTTCAGAAATCATGTTCGAAAATGAAAAATCAATTCGAACAGAAACTGAAATTCATGATGAATTAATGCGAGTTTGGAATACAATGTTAGAATGTATGTACATAGGTTGTCATACAGAAGGTGTATTACCCGGAGGATTGAATGTTAAACGACGAGCTTATGATATGCATAAGAATTTGGTTGGAACAACTCCATATTCTAATCCACAAGAATGGATTTCATCTATCCGAAAAACTAAAGTATATTTTCGCCAAATTCTGAAATGGGTAAGTTGTTTTGCTTTAGCAGTAAATGAAGTAAATGCTTCATTAGGTAGAGTTGTAACAGCTCCAACAAATGGAAGTGCAGGTGTGATTCCAGCAGTTTTGATGTATTATCTAGTTATCGAAAATCATAAAGCAGGTCAAAAAGAAATTGAACAGTTTTTGACAACAGCAGGAGTGATTGGTTCTATTTTTAAGAAAGGAGCAACTATATCAGCAGCGATGGGAGGTTGTCAAGCTGAAATTGGTGTGTCATCGGCAATGGCAGCTGCAGCTTTATGTGAATTAATGGGAGGAACCCCTGCTCAGGTGACAATTGCAGCTGAAATAGCTATGGAACATCACTTAGGATTAACTTGTGATCCAATAGCTGGATTAGTCCAAATTCCATGTATTGAACGTAATACAATGGGAGCTATTAAAGCTATTAATGCAGCAGAATTAGCATTGGATACGGATCCTCTAAATGCAAAAGTTCCTTTAGATAAAGTAGTTAATACGATGTGGGAGACAGCAAAAGATATGAATAATAAATATAAAGAAACTTCCGAAGGAGGATTAGCAGTAGCAGTAAATATTGCAGATTGCTAAGTAATGTATTTATAATCATATTGATACAATTATAATTGTGCGATTTGTAAGGATTGTGAAAGTGTGTTGTGTGTTTCAAAAAAAATCCTTACATTTGCACAGCCTTTTAGAAATAAGGTACGGATGTTAAAGAATATTCATTTAGGGATTTTTTAGGCTGCTCAGCCATTTAATTTTATTCTTTCATATCTGTTGGTTAAATAATTTAAAATAAAAACCGTGATATGAAATATAAATGAATTTCATTATCTCGGTATCGTATCTAACATGATTACATTCAAAGAATTAGGACTTCAAGAAGAAATCCTAACTGCAATTGAGAAGATGGGATTCGTTACCCCATCTCCAATCCAAGAAAAAGCTATTCCTCAAATCCTTTCATCAGAACAAGATGTTATTGCATTGGCGCAAACAGGAACAGGAAAGACTGCAGCATTTGGGCTTCCAATTTTAAATCAATTAGACAGTAATTCAAAATCAGTACAGGCAATTATTTTATGTCCTACTCGTGAATTATGTTTACAAATTGCAAAAGAATTAGAATCTTTTTCTGCGGATATGCGTGGAGTACGTGTACAGGCAGTTTACGGTGGTGCTGACATCGTTAAACAAATTAGAGGATTAAAAGATAATCCACAAATAGTTGTAGGAACTCCAGGTCGTACAATGGACTTAATCAAACGTGGTGCATTAAAAATTAATGACATCACATGGACAGTTTTAGATGAGGCAGATGAGATGTTGAACATGGGATTCCGTGACGAAATCGATTCTATCTTAGAAACTACTCCAGAAGAAAAACAAACTTTATTATTCTCAGCAACAATGCCTTCAGAGGTTCGTCGTATAGCTTCAGAGTATATGCACAATCCAGTTGAGATTGCTGTAAGTAAAGTAAATACTGCATCAAAAAATATCGAGCACCACGTTTATTTAGTGCGTTCTTCTGATCGTTACTTAGCTTTAAAACGTTTGGCCGATTATTACCCAAATATTTATGGTATCGTTTTCTGTAGAACTCGTCGCGAAGCGAAAGATGTAGCAGATAAATTGATGCAAGATGGTTATAATGCGGACGCATTACATGGAGATTTATCACAGTCACAACGTGATCATGTAATGGATAAATTCCGTAACCAAAATATTCAAATTCTTGTTGCAACAGATGTTGCTGCTCGTGGTATCGATGTTAATGAATTGACACATGTAATAAACTTCAATTTACCAGACGATCCAGAAGTTTATGTACACCGTTCAGGACGTACAGGACGTGCAGGGAATAAAGGGATTTCTATCATTATTTCAGGAGGACGCGAAGCTCGTAAAATTAGAGATTTAGAAAAATTAATCGCTTCTAAAATAGAGCCTAAAAATGTACCAACTGGAGCAGAAATCTGTGAAAAACGTTTAATATCTTTAATTGACAAAATCGAGAATATCGAAGTTGATGAAGAATTAATCGAACCTTACATGGAAACTGTAAACGAAAAATTGGCAAACTTAGATCGTGACGATTTATTAAAACGTTTCATGACAGTTGAGTTCAATTCTTTCTTAGAATATTATAAAAACACGAAAGATATTACATCTGAAGGTGATCGTGGGGATAGAGGAGATCGTTCTTCTAATCGTCGTGGGGGACGTGATTTCTCTCGTTTCTTTATCAATATAGGTCAAAAACACAACTTACGTGTTCCAAACTTAATTGGTTTAATCAACGAGCAAACTCGTAACCGTAATATTGAAATCGGAAAAATTGAAATTTTACGTAATTTCTCTTTCTTCGAAGTTGATACACAATTTGAATCATTAGTGTTAGAATCTTTCAAAGATGCACAACGTGATGGTGTAGATTTAGATGTTCAAATTTCTAAACCAGAACCAAGACGTGGTGATGGTGAGCGTCGTGGTGGAGATCGTCGTCGTAATGACAGAGGAGATTCTCGTGGACGTGGTTTCAACAGCCGTCGTGATAATGACCGCGAAAGAAGTGGAGGTTATCGTGGTGGTGATCGTGACCGCGGAGGAGACAGAGGTGGATTCCGTGGCGGAGATCGTGATTCAAGAGATTCTAGAGGAGGAGATCGTGGTGGTTACCGCGGAGGAGACCGTAATAGAACAGGAAACTCAAGAAGAGGTAGAGATTAATATATTCTCAATAAATAATAACAAAAAGGATGATTTTAATAAAATCATCCTTTTTTTATTCCTGAAAAGCCATGTTTGAATAAATAATTTTTCTATATTTATTCAAAACCACAAATAAATGACAGTACAAGAATTATTTAATTCTATTCGATTAACTATCGAAGAAGAAAATTATGCGCAATTAAAAGAGATTAAAATTTTTAAACCAGAAAAATTTAATTGGGTAAGAGATATTTTTGAACCTTATAATGTTAACCAACTTGGAAAACAAAAAGGATTAATTTGGAAGTATAATAATCAAAGAGAAGATTATACTTTTCAGGATTTGTTGAATAAATACAATCAATTTTTAAATTATCTCCGAAATAAAGGAATTGTGCAAGGAGATAAAATGTTTTCTCAAGTTCCATTATTACCAGTTACTTGGATAGGCTATTTAGCAGCTATTAAAGGAGGATTAATCATTATACCTGCAGCAACGACTTTAGAGGCTCGTGATTTAACTTTTAGATTTGAATCTTCTTTTCCCGAAGTAGCATTAGCAGATCAAGCGAATGCATCTAAAATAGATGAAGCGGAAGCTAAATTTGATAAAAGAATTAAAGTTAAATTAATCACTGAAGGAGAAAGAGAAGGTTGGATTAATATTGATGAGTTATGGAATGAATCTATTGCTTCTAAAGCCGCAGATACTAAAGCAGATGATGATTTGTTTTATTTTTTTACTTCTGGTACAACAGGAATGCCAAAAGTTGTAGTACATACACATTATACTTATCCACTTGGAGGTTTTACAACTTCTTCTTGGGTTGGGATGAAAAAAGGTGATTTGCATTATAATATTTCGCAGCCAGGTTGGGCAAAATTCTTTTGGAGTAGTTTCTTTGCCCCTTGGAATATGGGTGCAACAATTTTAGGTTATCATGCAGATAAATTTGTTCCAAAAGAACAATTACAAACGATTCAAGATTTAAGAGTAACAACTTTCTGTGCCCCACCAACAGCGCTACGTGTTCTGATTTTGGAAGATTTGAAAAGTTATGACTTCAAACTTCGTCAATGTGTTTCAGCAGGAGAGCCTCTTAATCCTGAAATTATTGATGTATGGAAAGAAGGAACTGGAATAGTAATTCGAGATGGTTATGGTCAATCAGAATCAACTGCAATGATTGCAAATTTACCAAATGAAAAAATAAAATATGGTTCGATGGGAAAACCTGCTTTTTTATATGACATTGTTATTGCTGATGAAAATGGAAATGTTGTACAAGATTGCGAAGAAGGGAATATTTGTGTTGTTTATAATAATAACACAATTAGTGGAATTTTTAAAACCTATTTGATTCAAAAAGACAAAATGTCGAAGGTTTTTAAACATGGTTTATACTATACTGGTGATAAGGCTTATAAAGATGAGGAAGGTTATGTATGGTTCGTAGGGAGAGACGACGATGTTATAAAAGCTTCGGATTTTAGAGTTGGTCCTTTTGAAGTAGAAAGTGCATTATTGGAACATGATGCAATAATGGAAGCTGCAGTTGTTGCAAGTCCTCATGAATTAAGAAGTAATGCTGTAAAAGCTTTTATTATTTTAGCTCCTGGATATGAAGCATCTGAAGAGTTAGCAAAGGACATTTTTAAATATACAGAAGAGCATTTAGCACGTTATAAGATACCTAGAATTATTCAATTTGTTGAGGCTTTACCAAAAACAATTTCAGGTAAAATTCGTCGAGTAGAATTACGTAGCCAAGAAGCTAAAGATAAACAAGCTAAAGCTAAAATTCTAAATGAATTCTTTCATGAAAAATATTAATGATTTTATAAAAAAAAACTCAGTTATTTAACTGAGTTTTTTTTTGTGTTTACGCTTCTTATTTCGCCAAATAATGAAACCTGTAATTGGTAAACTTGCTACTATTATTGAAGACATAAAAGCTAATATTATTTCCAAATAAGCCCAATATTTGTCCTGTATGAATATCATACATTGAATTTGTAAACTTTTTTCCATTCGATAAATTATGATTCATCAATTGAGAAACGTGAAACTGTTCTGAATCGGATTGGTATTCATCAACTGCATAATAACGCAAACTTTTTCCGAATATGGATTAACATAACTAGTCGCTCCTTAATTTGATGTCATCTAATTAAGGAGCGACTAGTTATACATTCTAAACAAATACAAAGCGAATCAAACGATTCGCTTTTTTTGTTATATTCTTGTAATGATGATAAAAAAGATGATGATAAATTTTTTATAACTCCTTTAATTTGTCTTTAATTTCTGTGTCATAGATTTCTAAAAACCGTTCATCGTAAATGTCTTGATCTTTATAATTTTTTTTGATTAAATCTAAAGCTTTTTGATAATTGAATTTTGCAGAATCTTTTTGATTGGTAAGTCGATACGTTACAGCTTTGTAATAATAAGCTTCTGCAATATTTTTATCTAAAAAAATAGTCTTATTATAAAAATCTAAAGCTTTTTGATAATTTTTTCGATCAGCTTCAATTTTTCCGCGATAAGTGTACATTCTTGGATAAATATTATCAGGATTTTTTTCGGACGCAATAAATTTATCATAATAAACAATAGCTAAATCATAATTGCCTAAACCTTGATAACAAATTCCCATTTGAAAGTAAATATTTTCTCCCCAAGGATATTCCACAACGTTAGACAATTTATCCAATCGATGAAAATCTTTTAAGGCATTTTCGTAATCTTTTAGTTTTGTATATTTTATCCAACCAGCATAACCTAAGTGATCAAGAGGGTTTAGTAAAGTTGCTTTATTTAAACGATACATTCCTTCTTCAAAATCCCCATTTTTATTATAAGCAACTGAAGATTCCCACCAAAATTTTGAATTTTTAGGTTCTGATTTTAATAAACGATCAAACATAAAATCAGAATAAAAAGAACCCTGAGTGTCACCTGCTAATACAAATTTTTTATTGTTAGAAGAAAATAAGAATTGATAAATAGCAAAAACACTTCCGCAAAAAATAGGAATAGAAATCAATAATTTCAATGTTCCACAAATAATTCGCCACGTTTTTGACTTAAAAAATGTCTTCAACTTTTCCATTCTTCAGTTTTATTTGAATTTGATAATAGGAATCTTCATCTTTTCCATTCCAATCTTTTAATTGCTGAATAATAGCAACAATTTTCTTTTGCAAATCGTCAGAAATCTCGACTTTTTTATAATCTTGATCAATTGCTTTAATTTTGAAATATCCAATTTCGTTTTTACAATTAATTACAAAACGAACATTTATATTTCCAGAAAAATTAGGAAACTTTAATTGATGAATTGGTTCAGAAATTACTTTACGAATTCCATAACGTTCAGTTTTATAACCTCCATTAGTACTATAATATTGATAAATTGTAGAAGAACAAGGTTTAAAAGAAGTGTCTTTATCGATAATTTCTTTTTTATTAATATTCCCAACTTTAGTTTTGAAAGAAAAGTAAATTATTGAGGCTAGAATTATCATTGCAACAATAGTTAAATAGACAAAATAATTGATGTATTTCATTCTGTCGAAGATATATAAACTTTTTGCATAAAAAAACTCAATTCATCGAATTGAGTTTTTGAATTATTTAAAATAATGTTCTGCTTCTATTACACTTTCAGGTCGACCAACATCGATTAAAATTCCGCCAGAATGGTCAAAACCAAGAATCGATTCATTTTGCATTAAATCCATATAGACTTTCATGATCGAAAACTTACCTTTCTCCGTGATTTTATCAAAAAGAGTAGGAGAAATAACATGAATTCCACTAAAAGCCAATTCTTTGCAATTGTCTAAGGAATCTACAGCTTTTATTTCTTCTTCAGTTTTCAGATTTCGCCAACCTTTTAACTCATTTTTTTCATTGAAAAATAGTTTGCGAGACGAATTTCTATCCGAAACTGCCAATGTTACCAATGCTTTATTTTCTCGATGTGCTTTGATAAAATCAGCAAGATTTAGATCTGTTAAAATATCTACATTCATCACCAAAAAATCTTTCTCGAAATTAGCTTTTGCTTTCACCAAACCACCACCAGTTTCAAGAACTTGATCCGTTTCATCAGAAATAGTAATTTCAATTCCGAAATAATTATTTTCTTCTAAAAACTCAATGATTTGATCTGCATAATGATGAACATTAATTACAATTTCATTAATTCCGAAAGATTTCAAATATTCTATATTTCGTTGCAAAAGAGGTTTTCCATTTACAACAGCTAAAGCTTTGGGATGATTATCAGTAAATGGTTTTAAACGAGTTCCAAGACCCGCTGCAAAAATCATTGCTTTCATATTAATAAGTCTCGTTTATCCAATTTTTTTCTTCTTGAATAACATGATGTAATGTAACTTGCGTTTCAGGAAATTTCTCTTGAATATGTTTTGCAGTCGCGTCAGCAGAATAAACCGAACGATGTTGCCCGCCTGTACAACCAAAATTGATTTCTAAATTCTCGAAATCACGTTGTAAATAATCTTCAATAGAAATATCAATAATTTGAAAAACGCCTTCCAAGAAAATTACAATTTTAGTTTCTGTTTCCAAGTATTTTTTCACGTCTTCGTCGCGTCCTGTTTGCGTTTTATATTCCTTGATACGCCCTGGATTTAAGATTCCACGACAATCAAAAACAAAACCGCCACCATTTCCTGTTGGATCGTTTGGAATTCCTTTTTTGTACGAAAAACTACGAACGTTGATATTTAATTTAGCCATTTATTTTATGATTTATACGTTCTAACGTTTCTGGAAGAACAAGGATTTTTATAATATGTTTTAATTCTGAATAATTTTGTAAAATAGGATAATCGATTATAGATTCTAAATTTTTAAGACCAAACGAAATACTTTCTAAAAAGTGTTTTTTACGTTCGATAATTCCTCTCAACCCATAGGTTCCTAAAACCTGTAAAAGTCGAGCAACAACGCAGTATTCATAGGATTGACGAAAATCTATCGGGACCAAAGTTGGAATTTGTTTGGTTAATTCTTGGTAATAAAATTCATACAATTCTTTCTTAAATTCAAATGATAAATTGGCTTTCGCTTGCCAAATTAATGAAACCAAATCATAGACAACAGGCCCATACAAACCGCCTTGATAATCGATAAAATATGGTTCGTTTTGATGAATCATAATGTTGCGCGTTTGGAAATCTCTGAACACAAAGCCTTGTGGTGAAAGTTTATCAAATTGAGATGCAAAACGATCAAAATCTTTGATTAATTTTCCTGCATTGTAATCAATTCCTAAGACATCTAAAAAGTAAAAATTAAACTGAAATAAATCTCTTAAAATTAATGTTTTATCTAATTTTGGATACGAAAAAGTATGATTAAAATCGATTTTAGTTGCTCCTTGAATTTGAGCAATTGCTAATTTTTCTAAGGTTTTAAAATAATATGGTTTTGCTTTTTCAAAATCATTCAATACAATATTCATCAAAGTTTCGTCACCTAAATCTGTTTGAACATAGGTGGCGAAATCTTCTGAAAATGAAATAATTACTGGGATATTATTGATAACTTTTTTTAAATCTAATGAAAACTGAATAAACACTTTATTTTCTTCGATATTAGAGCTTTCTGCTAAAATATACGATTGATTTTGATCAAAAAATCTCGAATAAACCCGAGCCGAACCTCCTCCCGAAAGTTGAGTTAAACTTTCAATTGCTTTTTGAGTAAAGTTTTCTTGCAAAAATTGAGCTGTAGTATCGTTCATCAGAATATTTTGCGAAAGTTACGCATATCAAAAATGATTTAAAAATATTTGTTAGCTGTAACTTTTTTCAAAATGTTGCATCTATTTAGTAAAAAGAGAACTAATATGAAGAAAATAGCACTTATTATCGTAATGATTTCGTTACAATCGTGTATAACAGTGAAAGTTAATGCGGATGTTGATTCGAATAGTTTTTATAAAAAAGTTGATAATCCGAATATCAAATCACAAGGAACTTTTTTTGATAAAGGAGTTGGAGATTCCAAATGGTCGAATTCTAATGGAGATAATTGGACGAAAGCTAAGTTTGATGATGCTTCTGGAACGAGTTATATCAAGTTAAATATTTCGAAAAATTTAACAGCTAACTTTCATTCAAATATCAAAATAGATGGTGAAATGAATTTTGAAATTGTAGATCAAAATAATGAAGTAGTGTTTAACCGTCAACTTATAAATTCGAAAGAAGAAAACTTTACACTTGATTTGACAAAAGGTAATTATCAAATTCGTTGGAATTCTACGAATGCAACTGGAAGTTATTTTTTAGAATGGAAAGAAAAATAAAAACTGATAAATCTTAGCATGTTTTTAACTTTTTTAATTATGTTTTTGATGTAATTTTAAAAATATTTTAAATACATAATTATGGCGTTAATAGATGATTTGAAATGGCGTTATGCCACAAAAAAATATGATCCGTCTTTGATTGTTGAAGAAGAAGACGTTAAAAAAATTGTAGAAGCAGCACGTTTAGCTCCAACTTCATCAGGTTTACAACAATTCAGAATTTTAGTGATAAAGAACAAAGAATTGCAACAGAAAATTGTTCCGATTGCTTATGATCAGGAAGCTGTAGCAGATTGCTCACACTTATTAGTTTTTGTTGCATGGGATCGTTATACAGAAGATCGAATTGATGCAATTTACGATTATACAACTGATGAAAGGGATTTACCAAGAGGTCGCTTTGGAGCTTATACTGATAAGTTGAAAGGAATTTATTTACCTCAAACTTCGGAAGAAAATTTTGTTCATACAGCACGTCAAGCATACATTGGTTTAGGTTTTGCTCTTGCTCAAGCAGCAGAATTAAAAATTGATAGTACACCAATGGAAGGTTTTGATAATGTTGAATTAGACGATCTACTTGATTTGAAAGAGAAAGGTATGAAGAGTGTTTTACTACTTCCTTTAGGTTACAGAGATAGTGAAGATTGGTTAGCTCCTATGAAAAAAGTTAGAAATCCAATGAAGGATTTTGTAACAAAATTATATGAATAATAAAAAGGATTGAGTTTTCTCAATCCTTTTTAAGTTTTCTCAATTACACGAAAGCACTAAATCCTGTGATAGATCGACCAACAATAAGAGAATTGATTTCTTTTGTTCCTTCGTAACTATAAATAGCTTCGGAGTCGGCAACAAAACGAGCGACGTCATGCTCTAATAATATTCCATTTCCACCCATTACTTCTCGTGCTCGTGAGACAACATCTCGTGTTCTCATTGTACAAAAAACTTTAGCTAAAGATGCGTGTTCGTCCAATAAAATCCCTTCATCTTGCATTTCAGATAAGCGAAATACTAAGGTTTGCATAGCTGTTAAGTTAGATAACATTTCGACTAAATGCCCTTGTATCATTTGAAAAGAAGCAATTGGTTTCCCAAATTGTTCTCGATTTCGTGTATAATCTAAAGCACTTTCGTAAGCGCCACGAGCGCATCCTGTTGCCATCCATGCAACTCCAGCACGTGTCATTCGCAATACTTTTGCTGTGTCTTTAAATGAATTAGCATTTTGTAAACGATTTTCTTCTGTAATTAAACAATCTTTTAATGTAATTAAACCATTTTGAACAATTCTTAAAGCCATTTTTCCTTTGATTTTTTCGACAGAAAAATCAGGATTATCTTTTTCGACAATGAAACCTTTTACTTCTCCATCATCTATATCTCTTGCCCAAATAATCACTAAATCTGCGAAAGTTGCATTACCAATCCATTTTTTTTGACCATTTAAAATCCAACCTTTTTCTGTTTTTTTACAAGTTGTTGTTAAGCCCCCTGCAGCTCCCGATCCAACTTCTGGTTCTGTTAATCCAAAAGCTCCAATTTTTTCAAAATTTTGCATTTGAGGTAACCATTTTGTTTTTTGTTCTTCAGAACCACAAATATATATTGACCCCATTGATAAACCAGATTGAACACCAAAAAAAGTTGCGATAGAGGCATCAATACGAGCCATTTCCATTGCCAACACACCTTCCATTATAAAAGGTAAATTTGGGCAGCCGTAGCCGTCGTAAGTCACACCACAAATATTAAGTTCTTTAAATTTCGGAATTAATTCAAATGGAAATTGATCACGAAGCCAATAATCATTTACAATAGGTTTAACATCTTTTTCCATAAAAGCTCTTACTTTTAGTTGTAATTCACGTTGTTCAGGCGTAAGAGTATGGAAAACATCATAAAAATCTCCATCAATAGGAGGGAGTTCTTTGTGTTTTTTCTTTGGATTTAACATTTTAATCATTCCTTGAAGTTGTTTATCATCAAGTTTCGAAAAGTTTTCCATTAAAAGAGGTAAATCTACTTTTTGAGAAATTTTATTTAATTGCTCTAAATCAACAGATTTTAATAGATGAATAATATTTTTTAAATTAGAAAATGCTCCTGACATATTTTATGGTTTTAATCAAAATAATCAAAGAGCATTCCTAAAAATATTGTTTTACAAAATAAAATTAAGCTTTAGCTAATTTTATTTTCAAGTTATTAAGCATTGTTGTCGTCATTTTATCGATGTCGAATTTTGGAGAAAATCCCCAATCTGCTTTTGCAACAGAATCATCGATAGAAGAAGGCCAAGAATCAGCAATAGCTTGTCGGAAATCTGGTGTGTAATTAATTGTAAAGTTTGGAATATGTTTTTGTATTTCAGCCGTTAAATCTTCTGGTGCAAAACTTAATCCTCCTAAATTATAAGATTTAAATTCGCCTAATTGTTTTGGATCAGCAGACATTAACTCAACAATTGCATTAATTGCATCGTCCATATACAACATCGGTAAATATGTTCCTTCTTTTAAGAAAGATGTATACTTTCCTTCTTCGATTGCTTTATAATAAATATCGACAGCATAATCTGTAGTTCCTCCACCAGCAGGAGTTTTCCATGAAATAAGACCAGGGAAACGTACAGAACGTACATCTACATTATGATTTTGTTGATACCATTTACACCAATATTCTCCCGATAATTTTGAAATTCCGTAAACTGTAGAAGGTGTTTGAATTGTATTTTGAGGTGTATTGTCTTTTGGTGTATCTGGGCCAAAAACTCCAATAGAAGAAGGCCAGAATATTTTATCAATTACTTTATCTTTAGCTAATTCTAAAAAAGTTAGTAAAGTATCCATATTTAATTTCCAACCGAACATTGGATTTTTTTCAGCTGTACCAGAGAGTAGAGCAGCTAAATGATAAACAGTTTTGATATTATGTTTAGCAATTACTTCCTTTATTCGTGTTGTATTCATAACATCAATTACTTCGTAAATACCATCGTAATCAACCTCCTTAGGATCTCGTATATCAGAAATAATTACATTGTTTTTTCCATGAATTGTTTTTAATTTTTCGGCTAATTCAGAACCAATTTGTCCTAATGCGCCGGTGATCAAAATCGTCTCGGTTTCCATTCTAAAAGTTACTATTGTTTGTTTCCTCCAAAGGTAAAATAATCTGTTAAATTTTTAAACTTATTTTAGTAGATTTGTAACACACGTCGTAGAAGTTACGACAAATAATATCAAAATACTTAGTACAAACATGAAAAAACAATTATTTGTTGCAGCTTTTGCATGTACTTCTATGTTAGCAATGGCGCAAGAAGCTTATCAGGCTTTTAATCCAAATTATATGGATAAGTCTGTTCGTCCACAAGATGATTTATATAATTATGTTAATGGAAATTGGATGAAAATCACTGAAATTCCTTCTGATAGAGCACGTTGGGGGAGTTTTGATGAATTACGTGAAAATACAGATAAAGTTACATTAAAATTAGTAAAAGATTTAATTAAAACTAAACACGCTAAAGGAACAAGTGAGCAAAAAATTGCAGATTTGTATGATGCGTATATGAATGTTGATGCGCGTAACAAAACGGCTTTAGCACCATTACAAAAATATTTTAAGCAGATTGATGCGATCAAAGATATGAAAGGTTTACAAGATTATTTAATTGATGTAGCTTCTATCGGAGAGAACCCATTTTATGGTGCTTATGTTTATACTGACCTTAAAAATAGTAAACAAAATGCTGTTTATTTAGGAGATATTGACTTGACTTTAGGTAAAACTTATTACCAAAAAGAAGATGCTAAAAACACTGAAACTTTAGCTAACTTGAACAAGTTTATCGATCAATTGATGCCTTATACAGGTTCTAAAACACGTGATTTGAAAGGTCCAAAAATTGTGGCTTTCGAAAAAATGATGGCGAAATACATCAAAACTGTTGAAGAAGATCGTGATCCAAATAAATCATACAATCCTGTAAAATTATCAGAAGTTAAGAATTTAACGAAGAATGTTGATATTGAGCGTTATGTAAAAGCGTTAGGAATTAATCCTGAAACGGTAATTATTGGTGAATTAGATTATTATAAAAATTTAGATAAAATCTTAAATCAAGAGAATTTACCTTTGATTAAGGATTATTTACGTTTTAAATTAATCAATTCTTATGCAAGTTATTCAACATCTGATTTAGATAAAATTAATTTCGAATTTTACGGAAAAACTTTATCTGGTCAAAAAGAGCAACGTCCATTAGAAAAAAGAGGTTTAGCATTTGTAAATGGAGCAACAGGAGAATTATTAGGACAAATTTATGTGAAAGATAATTTTCCGCCAGAGGCAAAAGCAAAAGCTGAAGAGTTAATCAGTTATTTATTCAAATCTTTTGACAAACACATCAAAGAATTAGATTGGATGTCTGACGCAACTAAAACGAAAGCGTTAGAAAAATTAAACAAGTTTACTGTAAAAATTGGTTACCCTGATAAATGGAAAGATTATTCTGGATTACAAGTAAAATCTTTGGCAGATGGAGGAAACTTAATTGAAGATGTAATGGCAATTAGCAAATGGCGTCAAGCAGAAAACTTGAAAGATTTTGGAAAACCAGTTGATAAAACTCGTTGGGGAATGTCGCCACAAACGGTAAATGCATATTTTAATCCAACTAATAACGAAATTGTTTTCCCAGCAGCAATTTTACAACCACCTTTTTATGATTATAGAGCGGATGCAGCTGTAAACTTTGGTGGAATTGGAGCAGTTATCGGTCACGAAATTTCTCACGGATTTGATGATTCAGGTGCTAAATTTGATGGAGATGGTAATTTAGTAAACTGGTGGACACCACAAGACGAAGAGAAATTTGCAAAAGCTACAAAAGCTTTGGCAACGCAATATGATGGTTATGAACCAGTAGCAGGAACACACGTTAATGGTACATTTACATCAGGAGAAAACATTGGAGATTTAGGAGGAGCATCAGTGGCATTTGATGCTTTACAAATGTACTTGAAAGATAAAGGAACTTATGGAAATATTGATGGATATACACCACAACAGCGTTTCTTTTTATCTTGGGCAACAATTTGGAGAACAAAAGCAACAGAAGAAGCTTTGGTAAATCAAGTGAAAACAGACCCGCATTCACCTGGATATTACCGTTCTTTTGGACCAATCGTTAATATTGATGCGTTCCACGATGCGTTTAAAACAAAACCAGGGGATAAATTGTATAAAGCACCAAAAGATCGAATCAGAATTTGGTAATATGCTTGGCAAAATTATTGATTGGATAAAAAATAGAAAAAGAATTATTAAAATGACAACAGTTGAAGCAATAAACAATGCGAATGTTACATTAGTAGATGTTCGTGAACCTTATGAATTGGATATGGATGGGTTTGTTCCAAATGCAATTAATATTCCATTAGGAGACATCCCTACAAAAGTAGAGGAATTTAAAGGAATGTCTAAACCAATTGTAGTATTTTGTAGAAGTGGAAACCGTTCAGGTCAAGCAGCTCAATATTTACAATCTCAAGGTGTAGATGAAATTTTTAATGGAGGAGGTTTTCAGGATGTTTTAGATGTTTTGAAGAAATAATTCGTAGATAATTATTTATTTTATAAAAACCGATAAATTTTTATTTATCGGTTTTTTTTGTATTCTATTGCAAATTAAGTAGATATTTGTGTTAGATTAAAATATTTTAAAAAAAATAAAAATAATGTGTGACCAAATAGGAATTGGTGTGTCATAATAAATGTAAGCAATTAAAATGTCAAAAGATTCTATAGAAAATATTGCAGATGACATTTTGGTGTATAAGATTGTTGAAACAAAGAATCAACATTTATTTGGAATATTGTATGATAGGTATGCACATACAGTTTATAATAAATGTTTGAGTTTTGTAGAAGAACAAGAAGAAGCACAAGATATGACGCATGATATATTTGTTAAGTTGTTTGTGAAACTTAAAACATATGAGTCAAAATCTAAATTCTCAACTTGGTTATATTCTTTTACATACAATTTTTGTGTCAATCATGTACAACGCAAAATAAAAGAAGAAAGAAAAAATTATTCGGTTACGGATGATTTGGTTGATAACTATAATGAAGAAATAATTGATGATAAAGAAATTTTTGAATTAAAAATCGAAAAACTAACGCAATCTTTAAAAGAATTGGAAGTGGAGGATAAATCTATTTTACTTATGAAGTATCAAGACGAATTTTCGATCAAAGATATTTCAGATACTTTAGAGATTGGTGAAAGTGCAACCAAGATGAGATTGAATAGAGCAAAAAAACGTTTACTAAAAATTTATAATGCTTTGTAAAATGGAAAATCCTTTTAAGACTATATTAGCCAATGAAAAGCTTCCTGATACAATAAAGCAAAAAGTAATGGATGATGTTGCTTTGATTAAACTATCATTAGAAGTAGCCGATTTGGTTTCAGTAAAATACCCAAGCACAATTGGGAATTTCTTTGGAATTAGTAAAAAAACAACCAACAACAAACCTAGTAATAAAGAAAAAGAAGATTAACTAGAAATAGAGTATATGAATATAGGTTTAAATTTTAGTTTGTTAGAAAGTTTATATCAAGAAATGGTACTAGTGTTTCCTAAAGTTGTGGGAGGTATAGTATTTATTATATTGTCTTATATTCTACTAAAATTAATCTTAATACTAACTAAATACATTTTAAAATTATCTAAAATAGATAAACTAAAAAATGCATTAAATAATAATGAGGCGTTAAAAAACTCTTCTATTGAAATAGATCCAGCTAAAATTATATTACAATTTGTAAGATTATTCATTATCTTATTAATTATAATAATTGGATCAGATATTTTTGGACTAACAGTGGTTTCAAATCAAATAGGAAGAATTGTAGATTATCTACCTCAATTTTTTAGTGCAGTATTGATTTTTGCAGGAGGTTTTTATTTAGCAAATTATATTAAAACTTTTTTAAGAAGCTTAATTAAATCAATTGATCTGAATGGAGCTAATATTATAAGTAACATAATTTTTTATATCGTTCTTATTTTTACAATAATTACTTCATTAAACCAAGCTGGAGTTAATACAGATTTGATTACAAATAATCTGTCTTTAATTCTAGGATCAATCTTTTTAACATTAGCAATAGCTTTTGGTCTTGGATCTAAAGACGTTATTTATAGATTATTATTGTCTTTTTATACCAATCGAAATTTTGAAATTGGACAAAAAATTATAATTGAAGATGATGTACAAGGCGTAATAATTGCTATTAATAATATATGTATGACGATACAGACAAAAGATGAGAAAATTGTCTATCCGATAAAAGTAATAACAAATAAAAAAATACGAATTATAGAAGATTAATCTTATCCTGCCTAAACCTATTTTTTTATAATTATTAACCAACCTATTAATTATTTATTAAAAAACCAAGCCGACTTTAACCTACCAACCAAAAATCGTGAAAGCTTGACTTTTACAACTAAACAAACCTTTTTTACGATTTAATAGAAAATAATTACATCACTTTCTATTGACTATTAAATCAAACTAAACCAAATTTACAAGAGACCAAACCAACCAGAATGGTCTCTTTTTTTATCTTTAAAAATAATCAATTAATTATAAAATTAGTTGTACATTTGCACCTCATTACATAATAATTATTAAACAATATTGGCATGTACTTAACATCAGAAGTAAAAAGCGAAATTTTCGCAAAGCATGGTAAATCTGCAACAGATACAGGATCTGCAGAAGGACAAATCGCATTATTCACGTATAGAATTAACCATTTAACTGGTCATTTAAGAAAGAATATTCACGATTTTAACACAGAAAGATCATTAGTTATGTTAGTTGGTAAGCGTAAAGCATTATTAAACTACTTAAAGAAAAAAGATATCACAAGATACCGTGCGATTATCGCTGAATTAGGATTACGTAAGTAATTTTAAAAACAATATAAAAGGGCAATTACGTAGAAATTGCCTTTTTTTTTGTTATAAATTAAAATAAGATATATATCTTTATATAATGCAGTTAAAGTAAACGGCTTTAACTTTAGACGAATTAAATACTAAGAAGACGAATGATTCCACAGGCGATCACAGAAAAAATTACTCTTTCAGACGGAAGAGAAATTACAATCGAAACAGGGAAATTAGCAAAACAGGCTGACGGATCTGTGGTTGTACGCATGGGCGACACCATGTTATTAGCTACAGTTGTAGCAAACAAAGAAGCCAATCCTGGTGTAGACTTTTTACCATTAACTGTAGATTACAGAGAAAAATTTTATGCAGGAGGACGCATCCCAGGGAATTTCTTCAGAAGAGAAGCAAAACCATCTGATGATGAGGTATTAACAATGCGTCTTGTAGACCGAGTTTTACGTCCAATGTTTCCAGAAGATTTCCACGCTGAGGTTCAGGTAATGATCTCACTTATTTCTTATGATAAAAATGTAATGCCAGAAGCTTTAGCTGGTTTAGCTGCATCAGCAGCCATTGCAATTACAGATATTCCTTTCACATTAATTTCAGAAGCTCGTGTTATTCGTTTGAATGGTGAGTTGATGATTAATCCTTCAAAAGAACAATTAGAACAAGCTGATATCGATATTATGGTTGGTGCTTCTAAAGATTCTGTTGTAATGGTAGAAGGGGAGATGAGCGAAATTTCTGAGCGTGAAATGTTAGACGCGATTGAATTTGCTCATGCTGAAATCAAAAAACAAATTGAAGCACAAGAGGCTTTAGCAGTTAAAGTAGGAAAATCTACTCCAAAACGTGAATATAATCACGAAACTCACGACGAAGAAATTCGCGAAAAAGTGTGGGCTTATGGTTACGATAAATTCTATGATATTGCAAAACATCCGTCTGATAAACACGAAAGAGGTGAAAAATTTGCAGCTGTTGAAGAAGAATTCTTAGCACAATATGCAGAAGATGAAGAAGAGTTAGCACGTGTTAAACCTTTTGCTCATATCTATTTCCATGATGTACAAAAAGAAGCTGTACGTCAATTAATTTTAAACGAAGGAATTCGTTTAGATGGTCGTGATCCAAAAACGATTCGTCCAATTTGGTCTGAAGTTGATTATTTACCTTCAACTCACGGTTCTGCAATCTTCACTAGAGGAGAAACTCAAGCATTAGCTACAGTAACTTTAGGCTCTTCTAAAGATGCAAATATGGTAGATGGAGTTGTAACAAACTTCGACGAAAAATTCTTTTTACATTATAATTTCCCTCCATTTTCTACAGGTGAAGCTCGTCCATTAAGAGGAACTTCTCGTCGTGAGGTTGGTCACGGAAACTTAGCTCAACGTGCATTAGCGCAAATGTTACCAGACGAATGTCCTTATACAGTACGTATCGTTTCTGAAGTTTTAGAATCTAACGGTTCTTCTTCTATGGCGACAGTTTGTGCAGGAACATTAGCGTTGATGGATTCTGGTTTACAAATGAAAAAACCAGTTTCAGGTATTGCAATGGGATTAATTACAGATACTAAATCAGGTAAATTTACAGTATTGTCTGATATCTTAGGAGATGAAGATCACTTAGGAGATATGGACTTTAAAGTAACAGGAACTGCAGATGGTATTACAGCTTGTCAAATGGATATCAAAGTTCAAGGCTTATCTATGGAAATCATGGAAACAGCCTTATTACAAGCAAAAGAAGGTCGTGAGCACATTTTAGGTAAATTACTAGAAACTTTACCAGCGCCTCGTCCTCAATTGAAACCAAATGCACCTAAAGTTGTTGTTGTTGAAATTCCAAAAGAATTTATTGGAGCAGTAATCGGACCTGGTGGAAAAGTAATTCAAGAATTACAAAAAGAAACTGAAACAGTTATTGCAATTACTGAGTTGGATACAACAGGACGTGTAGAAATCAATGGCGTGATTCAAGAAAACATCGATCGTGTTGTAGAAAGAATCAAACAAATTGCTTTCGTTCCAGAAGTTGGTGAAACATATCATTCAGTTGTAAAATCTATTAAACCATTTGGAGCGTTTGTAGAAATAGCAAAAGGTGTAGAAGGGTTAGTTCATATTTCTGAATTAGAGCACAGACGTCTTGAGAAAGTTGAGGATTCTGTAAACATCGGTGATAAAATTGATGTTAAATTCTTAGGTTATGATGATAAAAAGAAAATGAAATTATCTCGTAAAGCATTATTGCCAAAACCTGAAAGAACAGAGAAACCAGTTAAGCCAGCAGACAAAAAAGAGGATAAACCTCAAGAAAATAAAGAAGCTTAATCAAGTTTATATATAAAAAAGTCCGAGTTTCTCGGACTTTTTTTATTTTATGGTTTCTGTTTTTAAAATAACTATTTATGTTTGCATTAAAATAAATACAATATCATGAAAAAGAAAATTTTATCAACTTCATTATTTATTTTGGGATTGATAAGTGTTAATGCTCAAGAAAAAGGACATTTCAAAGCTGGAACCCATGTAGGGATTCCTATAGTTAATATTGATTTTGGTTACTCAGTGAATTTAGGACTTGATGTAGCTTACGTTTGGAGATTAAATAAAACAGTAGAGTTGGGTGCTACAACGGGTTTTTCTAATTATTTTGGAAAAGAGGAGACAGTTAGTTTTATGGGGTATTCTGAAACTTTTGAATTTAAAGATGTTCAAATTATACCGCTTGCAGCGACAGCTAAATTTAATTTAACATCAAAATTCTTTTTAGGAGCTGATTTAGGTTATGCATTCATTCTAAATGAAAATTCTGATACTGGTGCATTCTATTTTCAACCAAAGGTAGGACTTGATATTAAGCAGTCTGAATTGTATTTAGCTTATAAAGGAATGGCTAAAGATGGAACAGGAATAGGTTCTATAAATTTGGGATACGCTTATAATTTCTAATGAAAAAACTCCATTATTTTTTAAATAATGGAATTTTTTTGAATTTATTATTCTATTTTAATTCCAAGGTGTTCAACTAAACCAATCAAATTATCTTTCGAAAAAATAGCTCCTTTCAATTGGTTTTCATTCGAATTAATTCTAAAATTATAAGAAGTTTTAAGATTAGCTTGTTTTAAAATAGTTTGATCAAAAATAGCATTCGAAAAATTACAATTGCTGAAATAAGAATTACTTAAATCTGTATAAGAAAAGTCGACATTTTGTAATGAACATTCAATAAACTTCGACTTTTTAAGTGGTAATTGATAAAAAGATGAATCATTTAAAATACATTGATTAAAATTGACATTTAATCCAAATTGATTACATTCTTCTAAATTAAAACCGATCATTTTACAGTTTTTAAATTCAACTTGCTGAAAACTCGTATTGATAAGCTTTGTATTACTTAAATTACACTCGATAAATTCACAATTGATAAATTTCACATCATTTAGATCTAAGTTATTCAAATCGCAATTAATAAACTGACAATTCTCGTATTCACTAACTAAATTTAGATTTTCTGAAAAATTGATTTGTTCAAATTTTTCTTCGAAATGATAATCCATGTTATTATTTTTTTACGATAAAGTTTCTTAAAGCTAAACAAAAAATCATCACAATCATATCAATATAAATGGTAACTTTTAATTGATTTATTTGCGAACAAAGATTTTTTCCTGTGACAGAAGAAATACAAGTTTCTATTCCATTTGTTTCATTTTTTATGCTCAACATTGTGCTGATAATCATGTAAAAAACAATTGGAATAATAAGAATAATTATCGCTAAAATTATGTTGTAATATCGTTTTGTCAACATATTAATCTTCGAATGTAATTTCTATTTCTTGGCCAAATTGTAAGATATAACCATTGTTGTCATAAATCGCAAACTCGCGCATATCCCATTCAAATGTCTCAATTTCATAAACAATTTTGCAATCATCTTTCACCTGATTCCATAATTCGTCTACATTGTCTACAACAAAATAAAAAGAACCTGTGAAATTTGCTTGTTCAAAATCTGCTCCTTCATTTGGATAAGCCAACATAATTTCTACATCGTCTTTTTGCAAGCAAGCCCAAATCCAATCTTCATTCTGATCAGCAATTTTAAATCCTAATTTTTTATAGAATTTTGTTGTTTTTTGTAAATCTTTCGTCCAAATTATTGGGCGTAAACTTTTAAAAGCCATGTTATATTATTTTCGATAAAATTACTTCAATTTTTCTTAACTCTCAATCGCATTTTGAATGATAATTATGCTATTAATTAATATTATTTTATCGAAAGTTTATTCCATAAAAAAACTCCTAACACATAGGAGTTTCATTCTATAAATCAAAAACTGATTTATGGATTATATTTTTTGTTTAATGCTTTTAAGATTGCCCAAGTTTCAGCATCTACAACTCCATCATATTTTTCTGGACGGAAATGCATCTGAAATGCAACAATTGCATTTTTTGTTTGCGTATCAATCATTCCATTTGTAGGAACATTGTAACCATATTTTTTAAGGTCAGTTTGCACTTGTGTTATAAAAACTGAACTTGTTGTATCCCAAGGATATTGTTGCATAAATATATACTTGTCTGTATCATCATACCAAGCACCAACACCGTAATCTGTATATAATTTTTTCCAAGGGAAAAGTGGACCCGGATCTGGTTTTCTACCTGGCGCAACATCAGAATGCCCAATTACATTAAAAGGAGAAATGTTATAACGTTTCACAATATCTTGTGTCAATTCACCTACTTTTTTGATTTGATAATCTGGATAAGGCGCGTAATTTGGATAAGCATCCGTTCCTTTGTTTCCAAGGTTCACGATTTCGATACCAATAGAAGAAAAGTTTATATTATCCAATCCTTTCCAACTACTAACACCTGCATGCCATGCACGTTTTGTTTCGTCAACTAAAAGATTAATTGTTTTATCATCATAATCATTTATCAAATAATGTGCACTTACATCTTTCTGAGTCAATACTTTTAACGATAATTCTGTGTTAATAGCTGTGTAGTGTAACACCAAAAATCGCACACGTTCATCTTGCGAAATAGATGGATAATAATCTGTTGTTACCTTGTACTTGTCAAGCTTTGCAGCTCGAGTCATTTCTGGTTGGTCTGTTTTTGAATTAATAATGACTGTGTCACGAATTACTTTTGTAATTGTTTTTGGTGGAACTTTTTTAGTTGCACAACTAGCCAAAATAAAAAAACAAGAAATTGCCGAAAATACTAATCCTTTAAAATTCATTCTTTTAGTTCTAAATAGTCTTTTGAATAGCCAAAATTAAGCCAAATAATTTAATTTTTTTTCTAAAAAGACTTGTTTTGAAATAAAAGTCAATATATATTTGCAACCGCTTTATGAGACTAATCAGTCTTATTCTTAAAAGTTAGGAGAGGTGCCAGAGCGGTAATGGAGCAGATTGCTAATCTGTCATCGGGAAACCGATGCCAGGGTTCGAGTCCCTGTCTCTCCGCTTTTTTAAAGCTTGTAATAAACACCATTCGGGGTGTAGCGTAGCCCGGTCATCGCGCCTGCTTTGGGAGCAGGAGGTCGCAGGTTCGAATCCTGCCACCCCGACGAATTTTAGTAATAAAATTTTGGATTGGTCCAGTAGCTCAGCTGGATAGAGCAACTGCCTTCTAAGCAGTAGGTCTCAGGTTCGAATCCTGACTGGATCACAATCTAAAGAAAACCCACAATGATAATCAGTGTGGGTTTTTTGTTTATTTCTGTTTTATTACAATTAAATTTTTGAGTAAATTGAAAATCACTATTCTTAGTGAGATCCTTTCAGTATAGTGTACTTATTTTTATTTAAATAAATTTTATGAATCAATCTATAAAAATAAAAGTCTCAAGAATATTTTTAGGATTGACAATTTTCTTCTTTCTATGCTTTATTATTATGTATAATATTGATGGAAATGAGATTGCTAGATGTCAAAATTTTATGTTAGATTTTATAGCCATTATAGGGTTTGCGTCTTTTATTTTATGTCCACTTTTTTCAATACTGTCAATTATTTTTAACTATAGAAATAGGATATTATATCTTGTATTACTTTTAAGTTTTATTCCTTTTGTTGGAATTTTAAAACTATTTGAAGGTGCTAATTTCGGAGGAAGTTTTTAGACTTGTACTAAATTTTCTTTCCCTTTTTCACTCAACTGCTTAAAGTTAATTGCAGGAATAGTTGGATTCAATTCAGACTTGAAATTAGTAACACTTGGCGTTTCAAAAAAATCTAATTCGTATAAGCCATCTTCCACGAATTGACACTCATCGGTTAAAATATAGACCTTAGGAAAACTTGGTTTTCGTTCTATTTTTACTTTTTTAATGTTATTTTGATCCGTGAAAACTTCTCCTTTCTTTGTGTTTGCCATTGTTTCTTATTTAGAAGAACAAATTTCTTAATAAAATTGAATATTAAAAAAATCAATTCGTAATATTCAAAATATTTCTACCTTCGTTACAAATAAAACCACGTGAAATATACAATTCAAGCAATACTTTTGTTTTTTGTTTTAGGATTAACAAGTTGTTTACTAACCAAAACAGTTTCCGAAACAAAAGTTGTGACTCCAGAAATTAGTGATTTGTCGGGTAAATGGAATATAAATGATGGAGGAGATTACATTATTTTTGAAGATGCAACGAAAAAAATGGTAATGAAAACGACTTGCGGAATTATTACGGCTGATTATACCAAAATAAATCAAGCTATAATTTTTAATCATTTAAAACAAGTGAATTCTGATTGTGAAATTCCTCTAATTTTGATTCAAAATTTGCAAAAAACTGCATATTTTAAAGTAAAATCATCAAATCAAATTACTTTTTATGATGAGGCTCATAAAGAAAAGTTAACTTTGAATCTAATAAAATAAATCACAAGAAAATATATTATGCTTAGCATAATTTTTTATTAAATTTGTCTAAATTTCTAATGTTGAAGAAAGTTTTAAGTTATCCGTTATCTATAATTTTTTATGTTTTTTATGGATTAACGTTATTGGTAATGCACGTTGTGCAATGGTTGTGTCACAATCTTGGAGGTTATGCTACTCATCATAAAAGTGTAAAAGTGATGAATGGTCTTTTGGTTTTTTGGACAAGAATTTTGGGTACAACATATACCTATAAAGGACACGAAAATTTGATACAAAATGTACCATTGATTTTTGTGAGTAATCACCAAAGTATGTATGATATTTCTCCTTTGGAATATGATTTGGCTGATTATCATCCAAAGTTTATTTCGAAAATAGAATTAGGTAAAGGAATTCCGAGTGTGTCGTACAATTTAACGCATGGAGGTTCTGCATTAATCGATCGTAAGAACGGAAAACAAGCAATAGAAGAAATAAAAAAATTAGCGCAATACATTCAGAAAAATAATTATTCAGCTATTATTTTTCCTGAAGGTACAAGAAGCAAAAATGGAGTACCAAAGTCTTTCAAAGAGAATGGATTGAAAGTTTTGACGAAATATGCTAAAGACGCTTATGTTGTTCCTGTTACGCTAAATAATACATGGGAAATTGAGAAATGGGGTAAATTCCCAATGTATTTAGGAGCAAAAGTAACAATACAATATCATAAACCCTTAAAAGTAAGTGAATATAAGTTTGATGAAATATTCGAGCTTACCGAAAAAACTGTAAAAAGTAGTATAACCGCATAAAATAATTATATGTCAATAAAAAATGTTCGCCTGGAAGTAATGCAATTTCTTGAGAAAGATATTGATGCTTATATGGACAAATTCTTAGTTCCAGCCGATAAAATTTGGCAACCAACAGATTTTTTACCGAATTCTCAAACAGATTCTTTTTTTGACGAAATCAAAGAATTACAAGAGCTTTCGAAAGATTTGCCAGATGATTTCTGGATTACATTGATTGGAGATACCATTACCGAAGAAGCTTTGCCAACCTACGAATCTTGGTTGATGCAAATGGACGGTGTAGTAGATGAAGAAGGAAATTACCTAGAAAATGGTTGGGCAAAATGGATTCGCCATTGGACAGGAGAAGAAAATCGCCACGGTGATGTTTTGAATAAATTTTTGTATTTATCAGGACGTATCAATATGCGCGAGGTTGAAGTAACAACGCAACATTTGATAAATGACGGATTTGATATTGGAACAGCACACGATCCTTACAAAAACTTTGTTTATACAAGTTTCCAAGAATTAGCAACCTATGTATCGCATAATAATGTATCAGCAATTGCAAAAAAATACGGAGCGAAAAAATTATCGCGTATGTGTAAAATTATTGCTGGAGATGAAATGCGTCACCACTTAGCTTATACAGAATTCGTTCGTCGTATTTTCGAAGCTGATCCTTCAGAAATGATGTTAGCTGTTCAACATATGTTCAAACTTAAAATTGTAATGCCAGCGCATTTCTTAAGAGCTTCTGGAGAAGAAAGAGGAACTTTGTTTGATGCGTTTTCAGATGCAGCGCAACGTATTGGTGTGTACACAGCATTTGATTACATCGATATTATGCGAAAATTAATTGAAGCTTGGCAATTGGATAAAATCTCTGGATTGAATGCTGAGGCTGAAAAAGCAAGAGATTACATTATGAAATTCCCAGATAGAATGGATAGAATTTCGCAACGTATTGTGATTCCTGAAGATGGACCTCAATTCAAATGGTTAATTCCTGCGACAGTTAAGTAGATAATAAATTTTATTAAGATGTATATCAAGATTGTTTTACTTTTTCTATTTATAATTTCATGTTCAAATATAGATGGGTTAAATTATCCATCTGATATTCTTGAAATTAAAGAAGTTGTATTAGAAAGATCTGATAGTAATTCAAATGGAAAATTTGCTGAGATAAAACAATTAAATAATAATCAGGTAAAACAACTTTTAGCTACTTTAAGTAAAGCTAAACAAATAGATTCTAAAAATTTTGATGAAGATTTTCAAATTATTTTTTCAACAGAGTCTGGAACTAAAAGAATTATGGTAAGAGGTAATAAAATTAAAAATTTTGAAAGTAATAAAGTTTATCAAATACCGAATGTAGATTATTTGAATAATTTTTAAAAATTACATCTAATCAAAATCATATAAAAAGAGGCAATTCAAAAACGAATTGCCTCTTTTTATTTAGTAACTTTAACCAACATAAAAAATTAAAAACGACTACTTATGGACGATTTTATTGCTGCCAGAAGTCAGATGGCGATGTCGCTTGCCTTTCACATTGTTTTTTCGTGTGTTGGAATGGTGATGCCTTTTATGATGGCAATTGCTCACTACAAATACCTCAAAACTAAAAACGAAATTTACAAAGGGTTAACCAAAGCTTGGAGCAAAGGGGTCGCAATTTTATTTGCTACTGGAGCAGTTTCTGGTACAATGCTTTCGTTTGAGTTAGGATTACTATTTCCTAAATTTATGGAACACGCAGGACCAATTTTCGGAATGCCATTTTCGTTAGAAGGAACAGCTTTTTTTATTGAAGCCATTGCTTTAGGTTTTTTCCTTTATGGCTGGGACAAATTCAATAAATGGTTTCATTGGATTTGTGGTGTAATCGTTGGCGTTAGTGGTTTAGCTTCAGGAATTTTGGTTGTTGCTGCAAATGCTTGGATGAATTCTCCGTCAGGTTTCGATTTTGTAAATGGTGAATATCTTAACATAGATCCTGTAAAAGCTATGTTCAATGATGCATGGTTTTCACAAGCATTGCACATGACAATTGCAGCTTTTTGTGCCACTGGATTTGCGGTTGCGGGTTTACATGCTTATCTTATTTTGAAAGGTAAGAATGTAAATTTTCATCGCGAAGCATTCAAAATTAGTTCTGTTTTAGCGATCACAGCAGCAATGTTAGCTCCTTTGAGTGGTGATATTTCGGCGAAAGATGTAGCAAAACGTCAACCAATTAAATTGGCTGCGATGGAAGCACATTTCAAAACAGAAGAAAGTGCTTCATTTGTTTTGGGTGGAATAGTGGACGAATCGAAAGAAGAAATTAAATACGCGATAAAAGTTCCGGGTGTGTTGAGTTTCTTGGTTCATTCAGATTTCAAAACGCCTGTAAAAGGTTTAGAAGAATTTCCGAAAGATGAGTGGCCACCTGTAGCAGTTGTACATTATGCATTTCAGATTATGATAACATTCGGAATGTTGATGATGGGAATAGCTGTGATTTATTTGATTGCGCAATTTTTTAAGAAAGATTGGCGAACAAAACGATGGTTTTATAAATTATTTATGATTGCGACACCTTTCGGATACATCGCTTTAGAAGCAGGCTGGACGGTAACAGAAGTCGGTCGTCAGCCATGGATTATTTACGGAATTATGCGAACTGTAGATTCCATCACGCCAATGCCAGGAATTCAATATTCGTTTTACATTTTCACGTTTGTATTCATCACATTGTCCATTATTTTGGTATTCTTAATGAATCGACAGATACAAATGGTTGCCAAGCTTTATGATCCAGAAGATCCAAATTATAAACCAGAAAAACATTAAGTATGATTTACGTAGTAATAGCATTTTTGTGGGTTGCCATCTGTTTATATTTAATTTTAGGCGGAGCAGATTTCGGCGCTGGAATTGTCGAATTATTCTCTGAAAAGAGTTATAAAAAACGTACACAGAAGATCATGTACAATTCGATTGGACCAATTTGGGAAGCAAATCATATGTGGTTAATCATTGCCATTGTAATTTTGTTTGTCGGTTTTCCTAAGGTTTATGCAGATGTTTCTAATTATTTACATATTCCGTTGGTGATTATGTTGTTGGGAATCATAGCGCGTGGAACATCGTTTACGTTCAGAAATTATGATGCAATCAACGATAAATGGCACAATTTGTATGATGTCATTTTTACTTATTCAAGTGTTGTAACACCTTTGTTTTTGGGTATAATAGCAGGATCTATCGTTTCGGGAAGTATTGATGATAATGCACTTTCGTTTCAAGATGCGTATATATTTTCGTGGTTAAGTTGGTTTAATTTTTCGGTCGGAATTTTCACTGTTGTGATTTGTGCTTTCTTGGCTTCGGTTTATTCAATTCAAACTGTTAAAAACGAAGAAGATAAAGTGATTTTAAGAAAACGAGCGAAGATTTATACAGCTTTAATTTTTGTTGCTGGTGCATTGGTTTTTGCAGTTTCACTTTGGAAAAACATTCCATTATTTAGCTGGATAACATCAGAAATTTATGGTTATATCGCAATTGTAATCGCATCAATTTCAATTGTATTATTGCTTACAGCCTTAAATAAAGCGAAGGATTCTTTGTTGAAAGTTTATGCAGGAATAATTGTGATGATGATTTTGTTTGCAGCATCTTATTCACACTTTCCAAATTTAGTGTTATTCAAAGATGGTTCAACATTATCATTATTGAAAGATTATGGCGCAATGAGTACAATAAATATGTTAGCGTGGGCATTATTACTCGGCTCGATATTCATTTTACCATTTCTATTTTACTTAATTTATTCATTCAATAAGAAGCAAAAAATATAAATTATAGTTAACTTATATGTGATCTTTAATTATGTAAATAATCTATTTTATTTAATATTAAAACTTTAGAATTTAAATATAATAAACCTCGTAATCAGGAGGTTTTTGTTATAGATTAACTTAATAGTAACAAGTGATAAATAGAGCGCTAAAGAGCTGTCAAATAAAACCTGCGCAGCTTTCGATAGAAAGCTGCGCAGGTTTTAAGTAAAAGGTAAGCAGGTTTTAACCAAAAGCCGCGCAGGTTCTTCTATAAACCTGCGCGGCTTTTAATCGTCTATTGCTTTACTTTTATAAATGAGACAACTTTTAGTGCATCATTTATACGTTTACCTGGTCGATAGTTTACTTTAGCACCCTTTATTAAACCTGTATGAAATTCATTTTCTGTTGCCGATGGTCCACTGCTTAAACTAGGATAGAAACTACCTAATTTATCTAACCGAATAATCTTTCCGTTTGCTAATTGCTTTTGAATAACGTTTTCTAGAGCGATGATTACGCCACGAATATCAGCTTCCGACAAAGCCGAAAACTTCTCAATCTCTTCTACCAATTGGTCTATACTCAGCTCTCCATCTGTTTTTACCTGAGCATACCATTTCTTTGTGCCACCGCCTGTTACACCAGGTTGGCCACGTTCTACTACTGTGTACTTAATACTCATAACTTCTAATTTTAGTGGTTAATTACTTGTAAATTAGTTAATTAAATCCATTAAAGCAAATTGTAAATGGTTTATTGTTATTGTAAGGCGCCATAAGAGAGTAGTTGATAAAAATATTGAAGGAGGTTGTTTAGATGAAAGGATGTAAGAATAGAGTATATAGCTTTAATATGAATTCTTAGGTTTTTGTTTTTTAATTAATTTGTAAATTTCAAGCATGAAAGACTTCTTGTTAAAAAAGGATATTCAGATTTCTGCGAAACGATATTTTATAGATGCGATGGGAGCAATGGCTTATGGTTTGTTTGCGACATTGCTTGTGGGGACAATTTTAAAGACAATTGGGGAAGAGTTTAATATTGTTTTCTTGAAAGATGTTGTTTGGCCAGTTGCTAATCAAGCAACAGGCCCTGCAATAGCTTTGGCAATCGCATATAGTTTGAGAGCACCTCAGTTGGTATTATTTTCATCAGCTGTTGTAGGTATTGCTTCTTATCAATTAGGTGGTCCTTTGGGTGTTTTTATAGCTACAATAATAGCTGTAGAGGTAGGTAAAATGGTTGCGGGAGAAACACGGATAGATATTGTGATTACACCAATAGTAACGGTTTTAGTAGGTGTGGTATTGGCGCAAATTATAGGTCCATCTGTGCAAGAACTAATGAAATGGATAGGTGGAGTTATTATGTTGTCTACTGATGCAAATCCATTTATTATGGGAATTGTAGTTGCAGTGATTGTAGGAATGGTACTGACTTTACCTATTTCTTCGGCAGCTTTGTGTCTAATGTTGGAGTTAGATGGTTTAGCGGCTGGTGCAGCAACAGTAGGTTGTTGTGCACAAATGGTAGGTTTTGCAGTTATTAGCTATAAAGATAATGGTTTGAAAGGTGTTTTGGCTCAAGGATTAGGTACGAGTATGTTGCAAGTTCCAAATATATATAAGAATTGGAAAATTTGGATTCCACCTACTTTAGCATCGACGATTATTGGGCCTATTGCTATTATTTATTTTCAGATGGAGAATACAGCTTTGGAATCAGGTATGGGGTCTTGTGGTTTGGTTGGACAAATAGGAACGTTTAACGCAATGAAATCTAAGTATGATACTACTTATATTTTAACCTCTATCTTGTTGTTGCAGTTTGTAGCACCAGCTGTCATCTCTTATTTAATTTATGTTCTTATGAAGAAGAAAAACTGGATAAAAGATGGTGATATGAAGTTATTTTAAGAATAATATATTCAGTTTGAGGTTATTTATGAAAAGATATATTTATTAAATTAAAAAAATAAAGAGCGAAGAACCGCTCTTTATTAAAACACTCTAATCTAAAATAACCCTTATACAATTAACTATACTATGAATATACTTGTATAAATAAATTCGAAACTTTCTAATTACGAATCACTAATAAGAATTGTAAAACTAGTTGTTTTGATTGTGTTGTAAATTGATGTAGATCAAGAAATAAGATTTTGTTTAGCGAACTTAGAATTTATTACATTTGTTTTAAACTTAAATGATATGATAAGAACTAAGTCAGTTTTCTTGATATTGATTCTCATGATAGGATTAATTTCTTGCCAAAAGAAAACGATTGAAAACAAGGTAAGAAATAATGTCCTTTCGGAAGTGAAAATAGATAATCTTACACTTTCTGATGATGAATTGGGATTTGGTTGTATAACTGAATATTATAGAAAAGGAGAAAAGATGCATGATGAGATTTATGTGCAAACAAGTTCTAAAGATGATAAAGCCTGGATAAACTATATCTCAATAAATGGAAAGAAGGAAATATTTTATTCTAATAATGAAGATACTAAAATGGCTGTCGATGAAGAAGGTTATAATTTACGATTAGAAAATGAGCATTATATTGTTGAAATAGATGCTAAAATAAGTGAAGAAAATATGCAATCAGATTCAGCATTAGCATCAGGAATACTTACAATTACAAGAAAATCTGATCAAGCTAAAACTACAATAAACTTTGAAGGAGGAACTGCTTGTTAGTAAAACTTGATCAGTTTTTTTACTTAGAACTAATCAATAATATTGAATTGTTTCATTAAGTATAAAGCATTCATTGTTTTCGTTGTACCTTTTCTTAGTATATAATCAGAGAAATATTGATTGTTTACATTTTTTAACTCGAAACAATAGTTTGTAATGTGATTTGGATATTCTATTTCCATCTTTGTTAACTCCAAGTCATGAGTTGCAATAAAACCGATTAATTTTGTAGGCGATTTAATTAATTTTTCTAGAAACTTTCTAGAACCAATCAATTTATCTTCGGAATTTGTTCCTTTCAGAATTTCATCAAGAATGATAAATTGAGGCTTATTAGATGCTAGACAATCAATCAGTATTCTCAATTTGTTTATTTCGTTTTTAAAATAAGAATCTCCAGAAGACAAATTATCTACAGTACGAATACTTGTAAATAATTCCATTGGATAAAATTTCATTTCATTGGCACTTACATTAGCACCGTTCATTGCTAAAACTAAATTAGTTCCAACAGTTCTCAAAAAAGTACTTTTTCCTGCCATATTAGCACCTGTTATTATTGCAATGTTATTGCAATATTGATTTTCGAAACTGTTCTTTGTTGCTTTATTTTCCTTTAAAAGAGGATGGTAAGCATCTTTTAATTCAAATAAGAAAGGCTGTTCAACAATTATGGGCGTATTAAAATTTTGGAATTTATTATTGAAGATTGCAAATGAAATAAAAGCTTCCATTTTTGATAATTCTTCCAACCAAGGTTTTAAAAGTTCAACAGTTCTTTGAATTCTATCTTCGAATTGAATAGAATAATACAATCTCCATAAAAATAAATTATCAAGAATAAAACCGACAAGAGGAAAATATGAAGCTTCAATAGCTTCTTTGCTTAATGATATAGCTTTTATAAGTTCGGAACTTTTTTGGTTTTGATGATTGAATTTTTGTTGAATACTCTTGTTAAGATAAGCTTCAAAATCTTCTTTTTCTATGTGATTAAAAATTTCAAATAAATTTACTAACTCATCAGCTTTCATTGTTGTATAAGCAGAAACTTTTCGTATTTGCTTTTTAAAAATAAAATTTATCAGAACTCCAACTATAAAAGCAACAAGGAGCCAATAGAAATAAGCTTTAGTGTTTGATTTTGAAATGATTAAATAAAGAAAAGTTGAGAAATTAATAATTGAAATAACTAAAGGAATAAAGCGAATAGATAAATTAACAAATACGCGTTTCTCATATTTAAAAATAGATGTTTCATTTATATTTAAACGTTTTGCATAAGTTAAAAACTTAATAATCCAGTCATGTTTCTTAGCTAATTCTGCAAAAGATTTTTGTCTATTTGTAATTTCTTCTCTATTTAATAAAGGAGTTGAAAGAAAATTTTTCAATTGTAAACTTCCAATTCTAGTTTGTGTTTTATTAATCCTATTGAATAAAGAATTTTCTTCAAGAATATCTAAATCCTTGTTAAATATATTATCAAATTTATCATTATCAGTTACAAAAAGATCTGTAGTATCATCAAGTTTTATTTGTTGAATAATTTCTAATGCCTGTGTAGTATATTCTAATTGAGCAACTATTTTAGAAGTTTTTATAATAAGGATAATCAACGTAACAAAAAATAATATAGATAATATCAGGTATAAATTATTGGTAGATGTTGCGTAAAAATAAAATAGAACGGAACCAAGGGCAAAAAAGCCCAATCGTATATTACCTAATTTACTTTTCTTTGATTTAAGAATAAAGTATTCTTGTTGTAAATTCTGTTCTATTTCTTTATAATGAATCATTATCATATTATTGAAAATTCTTTGTGAATTTAACAAAAAAAGATTACCAATCGTTTATTTAGATACCGATATACAAATAAGTGAGTTTTTATATTGATACTTCCTCAACTTTAATTTTAATTAATACATTTGCATCCTAATAATTTAGTAGATGAATTTTAAGAAATTAGCTTTAGCAGCTCTAGCAATTGGAACAACTGCTTATATTGTTAATCATAATAAAAAAAATATAAAATATAAACCTGTTCAAAATTTTGATTTAGGAGGATTTTTAGGACGTTGGTATGAAATAGCACGTTTAGATAATAAAGTGCAAAAAAATCAAACAAATGTAACTCATCGTTTTATTTTAAATGAAGAGAAAGAATCATTAGAGATAATTGTACGTGGTTATGATACAAAGAAAAGAAGTTGGAATAAATTGGAAGGCATAGCATCACAAGATATTGAGAATGTTGGATTATTTTCAACAACCTTTTTACCAATTTTTGCTAAAAAATTATATATAATTGATTTTGATAAAGATTATAATAATGCTTTAGTAGCAAGTGAAGATTATAAGAAATTATGGATTTTGTCACGTAAAAAAGAGATATCTGATAAAGTAAAAGAGAGATTCTTGGATTCTGCTAAGAAAGTAGGGTTTGATACAAGTAAGTTAATTTGGCCGTCTCAAGTTCCTATAGCAAAGTAATGTTAAAAGTAAACTTTTGGAAAACTTAGTCATTAATAAATCGGTGAATTCGAAGAATAATAGGGTCAAATAACAAGACGAATTCACCGACAAGTTTTGAAGTAGTCGATTGATTAAATCTCAACTTCACGTTCAGAATTTGTGCAATTGCTATGAACGATATAATCGATTAGTTTTCCATTCTCAAAACATAGCATCAAATCTTCTTCATAAATTGATGTATGTGTTAGTTGATTAAATTCTAATAATTTTCCTTGAGGAATTTTTACAATCCCAGAATACCATCTTGCAAAAACTTCTTTTTCTTTTGGAAAAAGATAAGACATATCTACTTCATTTAAGTCATCTAGGTAACCTCTAAAATTAATTAAAAATAATTCATCATTTCTTAATTCCCATTTTCCATAATAACCTCTCCAACATGTAGGAGAAGGAGGTGTGAAATAAGGAGGATTTCTAAATTTTTTTAAATAATGATATAATGGTTGTTCAGCTATAATATATTGTTGGTTGTCAATAGATAAAATTTCCCCTATTTGAGCAGTCATTTCTTATGATTTTACTCAAATGTAAAATAGCAGAATGAATAAATAAAAAATCAACAGCACTATTTTATCAAAATAATAAAAATTGACCGACTAAAATAAATATCTAAAAATTATATTGACTTAAAAAGATAAATGTGAAAAAAATTATTTATTTTAAAACTATTTTTTCTCCTTGTTTTGGAAAAATATAATTAATTTTATATGGATTATATTTTAATAATTCTTCTTTAATTTTTTCTTCGTTATCACCTTTAGGTTTTATATGTGTCACAATAATTGTTAATCCTTTCAATTTATTTTTTCCAACTTGTTTTCCTAGTTCTCCTAATTCTTCATTAATTAATTTAGGAGTTAAATGACCAAATAATAATTTCTCTGGTTGAGAATTAGAAAAAGAAACTTCTAACATTAATGTCTTTAATTTTCCTGATTTAATTTTTGGAGTAATAGCTTTCCAAATAGTAGTTAAGTTTTTTGTTTCTTCAATTCTATCTGCTCCTGTATCTCCAAAATAAAGAACTGCATTTGAATCATTTTCAACTAATATGGCAGAACTTTTTAAAGGATTTACATGACTCAATTCGTAAATTGTTCCTGTAAAATTAGTTCCTTCTATTGTGAAAGGTGTTCCTATTTCTGCATTCTTGTAGTAATATTTATTCAAAATAGGAGATTCGCCTTCATTGGCAAAGTTTGCCCAAGCATCATTTGTAAAATATTTGTTTTTTAAAACAGAAATTGTTTCAGAAATTCCATAAATAGGTTTATTGGAATCTTCGGGTGAATTGATAATCATTCCAGAAAGATGATCTAAATGTCCATGTGAAATAAAATATCCTTTTATGTAATCTCTCAATATTTTATTTTGATCTTCATTAAAAGTTCCATTTTCTATTGCTTTATTAATTCCAGAATAGATTGTTCCGGCATCCAAAGCTAAATAATTGTTTGTACTTTCTTCAGCAATTAAATAAGAAGAAAGATTACTCTCATTACTTCCTCCATAAACACCGAGTGGAACAATTTGAATATTTTGAGAAAAAGCAATTGTAGCAATTGTAAAACCAATAGTTAATAGATATTTTTTCATGACGAGACAATTTTGACAAAAATACAATTGTAAGTGTTATTAAACTAAATTATGTTAATACTTTGTAAAAACTTTAGTATTTTCACATTTCTAAAAAATTAACGCATAAAAATTAGTTAGAATGAAATCGAAATTATCTACTAAAATATTGAAAAATTATGCGACTCAACTGATGACAAAAAAAGCAATGTATGCTACGGCAATTGCTTTATTGGCAACAAATGTTGATGCGCAAAAGAAACCATTAGATTTGACTGTTTTTGATGAATGGCAATCAATTGGAATGAAAGAATTATCGAATAATGGTTCGTGGGTTGCTTATCAAGTTAACGCGCAAGAAAGTGACAATACATTGAACTTTTTTGGTTTGAAAACGGATAAAAATCTAAGTTTTCATCGTGGTGAACAAAGTGTTTTTACAGCCGATTCTAAATTTGCCGTTTTTAAAATTCGACCTTTTTATAAAGATTTGAAATTGGTTAGAATTAAAAAGAAAAAAGAACATGAAATTGCAAAAGATTCAATCGGAATTTTAAATCTTGCAACAAATCAAGTTGAGAAATTACCGAATATAAAATCATTTAAAACACCGAAAAAAGGAGGATCTCTTTTAGCTTATTTATTAGAAAAAGAAGAAGTGAAAAATGATAAAAAAGATAAGTCAGATTCTACAAAAACGAAGGATAAAGTTGCAAAACCATCTGGAAAAGATAAGAAAGATACGCCGTTAGAATTGGTGTTGAGAAATTTGATTTCTGGTCAGAAAAAATCTTTCAAAAATGTGATGAATTATGAGTTTAGTGAGAATGGTAAGCAATTAATCTTTTCGACAAAACAAGAGAAAAAAGACAGTTTAGATAAAACTAAATATGGCGTTTTCTTGGTAAATACCGCAACTTTTGTTCAAAAACAATTGGTTGATACAATTGGCGATTTCAAACAATTTGCGTTTGATGAATTAGCAAATAAGGTCGCTTTTGTTGGAACTTCTGATGAAGAGAAAAAGGAAAATAAAACATATTATTTATATTATTCTGCAACAAATAATCCACAACAAATCAAGAAATCTGAATTGTTAGGATTGAAAAAAGATTGGCAAGTTTCAGAAAATCGTCAACCAAAATTTAGCAAAGATGGAAATTCTTTGTTTATCGGTTTGATGCCGAAATTAGCAGAAAAGGATACGACTTTAATTGCTGATGATTATGCAAAAGTGGATGTTTGGAGTTACAAAGACGATTTTATTCAGCCACAACAATTAAAGAATCTTGAACGTGAAAAAAAGCGTTCGTATTTATCTGTGATTGATTTATCGAATCCTATAAAGGTGATACAATTAGCGGATTTGGATATGAATCAGGTCGAAATATTGAATGAAGGAAACTCAAATTTTGCTTTAGGAACTTCTGATAATGCCTATCGATTAAGTTCAAATTGGGATTTAACTGGACGTAGGGATTATTATATCGTTAATTTAAAAACTGGACAACGAGAGCTATTAGTAAAATCTTTAGCAGGAAAAGTTGAAATGTCTCCGAATGGAAAATTTGCTGTTTTTTATAATGCTGAAAATGGCTTATGGTCGAGCTATAATATCGAAACGAAGGAAACAAAAGTTCTGAATAAAAAGCTAAAAGTGAAATTCTATGACGAAGAAAATGATTCGCCAACTTTAGCACAAGAATATGGTGTTGCTTATTTTACTGAAAATGATGAAACAGTTTTAATCAAAGATCGTTATGATATTTGGGAGTTTGATTTGGTTGGAAATCGTCGTGCTGAAAACATGACAAATGGTTTTGGACGTAAACATAACATCACTTTTGATATCAATCAATTGAATGATGATATTAAAACACTTAATCGTGATAATTTAGTTTATTTAGGAGCTTTTAATAATCAAAATAAACAATCTGGAGTTTATCAAACAGTCATTTCGAAAGCAAAAAATCCTGAAGAAGTTGTAATGTCGAATACTTGGGGAACACAAAAAATGACGAAAGCGTTGAATGCGAACGAATTTATTTATACAAAAGAATCGTTTCGAAATTCGCCTGATGTTTATATTTCAACGAATTTTAAAGATGAGAAAAAGATATCTGCAATCAATCCGCAACAAAAAGATTATTTGTGGGGGAATGGTGAATTGATGACATGGAAAACATATTCGGGGAAAGATGCAACAGGCGTTGTTTACAAACCAGAAAATTTTGATCCAAATAAAAAATATCCAATGATTGTTTACTTCTATGAAAAACTTTCAGATAATTTGAATCGTTATCAAGCGCCTGCGCCAACCCCTTCTCGTATCAATCATACATATTTTGTAAGTAACGATTACATTGTGTTTACACCAGATATTTCGTATACAATTGGTCATCCTGGTAAATCTGCCGAAGATTATATCAATTCTGGAGTAGAAGCATTGAAGAAAAATACGTGGGTAAATGGTAGTAAAATTGCTATACAAGGGCAAAGTTGGGGAGGATATCAAGTGGCACATTTGATCACTACAACAAATATGTATGCTGCTGCTTGGACGGGTGCGCCTGTTGTTAATATGACTTCTGCTTATGGTGGAATTCGTTGGGGAACGGGAATGAGTCGTCAATTTCAGTACGAACAAACGCAAAGTAGAATTGGTAAAACTTTGTGGGAAGCGCCAGAATTATATATCGAAAATTCGCCTTTGTTTAACATGCCAAAAGTTACGACTCCAGTTGTAATCATGCATAATGACGAAGATGGTGCTGTTCCTTGGTATCAAGGAATTGAGATGTTTATGGCATTGCGTCGTTTACAAAAACCAGCTTGGATGTTAAATTATAATGGTGATGATCATAATTTGATAAAACGTGCGAATAAAAATGATATTCAACAACGTCAAGTTCAGTTTTTTGATCATTATCTGAAAGATAAACCTGCTCCAAAATGGATAACAGAAGGAGTTCCAGCAATTAATAAAGGCATTGATTGGGGCTTCGATCTTGAGAAATAAGTAGACAAAATAGTAAAAGCGATCAAATTTATTTGATCGCTTTTTTTGTTAAAAGAATTTCTTACAACACAATTATATTGTTAAATTTACAATTCATTTTGATTAACTTGTTGAAAAAGTTTAATTTAAAGATTTAATTGCACTGAATATGAATACAAATAATCGACAAATTGTTTATATCCATGGACTAAAAAGTTCTGCTAATTCTACTAAGTTTAAATCTATTTTAAAAATATATCCTTCTGCAATTTGTGTAGAATGGAAAGCTGAACATAATATAGGAACTGTTTTATTTGATGCTTACGATCATTTAAAAGGTTTGGTAAATGATTTGACAATTATAGGAAGTTCTACTGGAGGAAATTTTGGTTGGCAATTGCAACAAAAATTAAAGGAAAATGGAAAATCAAGCGAATTGATTTTGTTAAATCCTTTGGTTGATGTGTCGATGAAAGTCGAAAATAATTTTCCAGAAAATCTTTCGCAATATTTAGTTGATATGAATCGTTTCGAAAATACAAAGGTTTTCCTTTCTGTACATGATGAAGTTTTAGATTTTGAGAAATTAAAAAGTTTCTTCGAAATTCAACAATGTATATTTCCAAAACAAATCGAAATCATAGAAATTGATGACAATCATCGAATACGTAACTTCGAGTCATTGTTAACGTTAATTTAATTTACGCTTTACAATTATTTAATTTTATTAACTGCATTTTTGCACACGAATCAAGAAACAAATAAACATGAGGCAATTTTTAATATTAATACTTATTGTATTTTCAATCAGTTCGTATGCGCAAGTAAAAGATTCTACAGAGTCTAAAAAGAAAACTGTACAGGATTTTAAGAATATGATGTCGCCCTATTACAGCTATGGTAACGGATTGGGGATTACTTCTCCAGATAGTCTTTATCAGGTCAACATTAGATTTCGTATGCAAAATCGCATTAGTTATAATCATAATGATGGAGAAGAAGATAATATTGATGGACAAATTCGTCGTTTAAGATTGCGTTTTGATGGATATATCGGAGATCCAAAGTTTGGTTATTCGATGCAATTATCTTTCGCTGCAGGAGATGTTGGAAAAGCAGAAGAAGGGAAGAATACGAATATTATTCGTGATGCGATGATTTTCTATTACCCAAATAAACATTGGAGTTTAGGATTTGGTCAAACAAAACTTCCAGGAAATAGACAACGTGTTAATTCTTCTGGAGCATTACAATTAACGGATCGATCTATCAATAATGCAGATTTTAATATCGATCGCGATTTTGGATTTCAGGTCTTATACAATAAAAGAAATCAAGAAAAATTCTCATATATTTTGAGAGGAGCTATTTCTACTGGTGAAGGGCGAAATTGGACTAATTTTAAAGATACAGGTTTAGCTTATACTGGAAAAGTTGAGTTGTTTCCACTTGGAGAATTTACGAAAGGAGGAAGTAACTACGAAGGTGATTTAGTACACGAACAAACACCAAAATTGATGCTTTCTGGAGCTTATAGCTATAACGATAGAGCGCATAGAACAGCGGGGATGTTAGGAGATGATATTGTAGGCGGAGGAACAGCTAATATAAAATCTTTATTTTTGGATGCGATGTTAAAATATCGTGGATGGAACTTGATGTATTCTTATATGAATCGTAATTCTGATAATGTATTATTTTATAATCCTACAGATATTTCTGATTTTAATTATATCTATAATGGAGAAGGTATGGATTTTCAAGGTTCGTACACATTTCCGAAACATTGGGAAGTGATAGGGCGTTATTCAACTCAAACAGTAGATAAAGATATTTTTGAGTTTACGCCAAACACAAATCAATATACGTTAGGATTAACAAAATATATTTGGGAACATGCCTTCAAATTGCAAGCTGAGTTTACATATGAACAACAAAAATTCTATAATTTAGAAAAGAAAAACAACTGGTACGCGCGTTTTCAGATAGAAATTGGGATTTAAGATATCTAATTGCTTTTAAATATTTTAAAAAAAATATTATAATATCTATTTGAATTATTTTTATAAATTTGTAGTTCAAATATCAACCAATGCAAGCCAATAAAAAGAAAAAAAGTCTAAATAGAAATGCACAATTTGGGACTAAGAAAATCCAATTTAAGGATATAGTAATAGTATCAATTATTATTTTTATTGTGGTATTAGTCCTATTACAATTTATAAATTAAATTATCCAAAAGAAATAAAAAAAAGCCACTGAATAAGTGGCTTTTTTTTATTTCTTTTGGATAGAAACTAATTTAGAATCTTCTTTACAAATTTCAAGAACAAAATCATAGTTTTTAGAGTTGTCTTTACTTTTATAATTTGCTAAATATTCTCTACATGGAACTTGATCTTTTTTCGAATGGTCAAAATCAACTTTACTTCTTTTGAATAATTCTTTTTTCAAAAATGTAGAATCTAAATTTTCTGTTTTTAAAAAAGCTTGTGCTTCTGGTGAAATAGATAATCTTTTTGAAAAAGCTTCATCCAAAACCCTTGCATTTGGAAAGTAATTACATGAGAAAGCACGAGGACCAAACGCCATAGCGACGAAAACCATCCCGATTCCTACTCCCATTAAATACTTCATAAACCTTTGCGTAAATGTCATATGATTAATAAATTAATGTCGTGAAATGGTAAATCAAACCAATCACATAAATTCTTTTTTACAATTCTTCCTTTGTACAAATATACGCCATTTCTTATAGTTTTATCTGATTGTACTACATTCGTAAAACCAGATTCTTCAGAAATTTGAAATAAATAAGATAAGAAGTAATTGCTTAACGCTTTGGTAGAGGTACGTGCAACGCGAGAAGTAATATTTGAAACGGCATAGTGAATTATATCATTCTTAATAATTATAGGATGATCATGGGTTGTTAATTCAGATGTTTCAAAACATCCGCCTTGATCAATACTAACGTCGATAATAACAGCACCAGCTTTCATGTTTTGAACCATCATTTCTGTAACAACACAAGGTGTACGAGTTTCTCCACGAAGTGCTCCAATTGCTAAATCACAACGACGTAAAGCTTTTCCTAATTCCTTTGGATCTAAAGTAGAAGTTGAAACTCGTTGTCCAATATTTTGTTGTAATCGTCTTAATCTGGTTAATGAATTATCAAAAACACGGACTGAAGCGCCTAAACCTAGGGCAGTTCTTGTTGCATTTTCTGCAACCGTTCCAGCTCCAAGAATGACTACTTCTGTTGGTCGAACTCCTGTGACACCGCCCATTAAAACTCCATTTCCTCCGTTTGTAGAAGACATCAATTCACTTGCGACTAAAATTGCTGTTGTTCCAGCAATTTCACTTAATAATCGAACAACAGGTAACTGATTTTGTTCATCACGAATAAATTCAAATCCAACCGCATTAACTCGTTTTGCAATTAATTTCTGAAAATATTCACGTTTCAAAGTATTAGTCGGAACAGATGAAATAATCAAAGCATTTGGTTTTATCCAATCAATTTCATCTAAAGTAAGTGGACCAACTTTTAGAATAATAGGCTTCTCGAAAACAGCTTGCGTATTGTAAGAAATTTGTGCGCCAGCTTCTGAATATTCTTTATCAGAATAATTTGCACCTTCTCCTGCTCCAGTTTCTATCGTAACTTGATGACCATTATTGACCAAAATTTCTACTGCATCAGGAGAAAGACAAATTCTTTTTTCTTGATTATTTGTTTCTTTAGGAATTCCAATATCAAAGCGTTCTTTCTTATGAGGAATCTCTAAACGCTCGGGTTGTGGGATAAGATCTTCTTGAGAAAAAGGCGTAAAAATATTTTTTCCGTCCATATATTATTAACTAAAATTTAAATGACGAACGCCATCTACATTTTTCAATGTAATAGTGTGGTGCTCATCTGGTATAAAGTTAGCAATTTTATCTGGCCATTCCATTAAACAATATTGATTAGAATATAAATATTCTTCAATCCCAAAATCTAAGGCTTCATCTTCATGATTTAGACGATAAAAATCGAAATGATAAACTTTTCCTTTATCTGTTTCATATTCATTTACAATCGAAAAAGTAGGACTAGAAGTTTCATCATTTGTTCCCAAAGCTTTTACAAATTCTTTGATAAAAGTTGTTTTCCCAGCTCCCATTTCTCCTTCGAAAGTGATTAATTTATATTGAAGTTGATCGATTATTTTTTGAGCAACTTCTGGTAATTCGTCTAAATTATTGATGATAAATTCCATTTAATTTTTTGGTGTTAAAACAACCATTGGGATAATTATTTCCTCCAACGAAATTCCACCGTGTTGGTAAGTGTTTTTGTAATAATTAACGAAATGATTGTAATTTTTTGGATACGTTAAAAATAAATTTTCTTTTGCAAAGATATACTTTGACGTAACATTAACCTTAGGTAAAAGGAATTTTTCTGGTTGTTCAACGGCCAAAACATCTTTCGGATCGTATTGTAATTGTTTCCCTAATTTATAACGTAAATTTGTACTCGCTTCTTTGTCACCAATCACTTTTGTAGGCTCTTTGACGTAAATTGTTCCGTGATCGGTTGTTACAATAATTTTCATTTTTTCTTGCGCTGCTTTTTTCACAATTTCCATTAAATATGAATTCTCAAACCAATGTTTTGTGATCGAACGATACGTTTTATCATCACGAATAATTTCGCTAACAATTCGATTATCTGTTTTTGCATGTGAAAGAATGTCAATAAAATTGTAGACAATTACATTCAAATTATTTTTTTTGTAATTATTAAAATCATCCGCAATTTTTTTCTCAAAATCAGAATTTAAAATTTTGAAATAATTATAGGATAAATCTCCCATTCCCAGACGTTTTAATTGTTCTCCTAACAATTCTTTTTCGTGCATATTTTTATTTCCTTCATCAGTGTCATTCAACCAATATTCAGGATATTTTTTCTCAATTTCTAAAGGCATCAAACCTGAAAAAAACGCATTTCTAGCATATTGAGTTGCTGAAGGTAAAATACTGTAATATAAATTTTCGGCTTCTGAATTATAATAACGATTGAAAATTGGCTCAATAACTTTCCATTGATCGTAGCGTAAATTATCAACCATAATCAATAAAACATTTTTATCTTTTCCAAGATGTGGACGAACCAATTGATTGAAAATTGTGTGCGATAAAACGGGACGATCTTCGTCGTCATGCAACCAATCTTCATAATTACGTTCTATAAATTTGAAGAAAGCTGCATTTGCCTCACTTTTTTGATTTTCGATGATTTGAGAAAGTGCTGTATCTTCAATGTTTTCAAGTTCAAGTTCCCAAAAAACTAATTTTTTATAAATTTCTTGCCAATCCTCAAAATCGCGCGCATTCATCATATCCATTGTGATATTTCTGAATTCCTGTTGATAATTGATAACCGTTTTTTCAGAGATAATTTTAGATGCATCCAAAATCTTTTTCAAACTCAATAAAATTTGATTTGGATTAACAGGTTTAATTAAATAATCTGCAATATGCGAACCAATTGCATCTTCCATAATATGTTCTTCCTCACTTTTTGTGACCATAATAACAGGAAGGTTTGGACGTAATTCTTTAATTTTTGGTAAAGCTTCCAATCCGCTCAAACCAGGCATATTTTCGTCAATTAAAACCGCTGCAAAGTTCTCTTTTTCTATTTCTTCTAATGCATCAGTCGCATTATTTATCATTGTTGTATCGTATCCTTTTTTCTCTAAAAAAAGTTGGTGTGGTTTCAATAAATCGATTTCATCATCAATCCATAAAATTTTTATAGTCATTTGTTATGTTTTTATTTTTTATATTGATTTCTACTTTTAGAATTATTCCAAATATAGCGATAACGGAAATGTTAAAATCAAAATTGTATGTTAAACAAAATTGTAGTTTTCCCAAAATTTGCGATGATTATTTAGCATAAATAATTCCAAAAATAATTTTTATCTAAAATATTTTATAAAAACCATTTTTAATCAAAAAAGTAACGTTTAGAATGAGTAAAAATTCTTATCTTTGCTGATAAAATAGTACGTTTGAATCCATTAAACAATAATAAGTTGAAGATAGTAAATGATCCCGTTCATGGATTTATTACGATTCCAAACGAGCTTATTTATCAGATTATTCAACATCCATATTTTCAACGACTTCGTAGAATTACGCAAACTGGATTAACAGAAATGGTGTATCCAGGTGCTAGACATTCTCGTTTTCATCACGCTTTAGGTTGTATGCATTTGATGCAAAAAGCCTTAAATATTCTCAAAAGAAAAAACGTCGAAATAACTCCAGAAGAAGAAAATGGTGCTTTAATTGCGATTTTATTGCATGATTTGGGACACGGACCTTTTTCTCATTCTCTTGAACATTCTATTATTAATGGTTCACATCACGAAGAAGTTTCGCTTCGTTTGATGGAAGAATTGAATCAAATTTTTGATAATCGATTAGCTTTAGCTATTCAGATTTTTAAAGGAAATTATCCGAAAAAATTCTTGTCACAATTGGTTTCTAGTCAATTGGATTGCGATCGCATGGATTATTTGAAGCGCGATAGTTTTTACACAGGAGTGGTAGAAGGAAATATCAATCCAGAACGAATTATTTCGATGATGAATGTTTCGAATGATGAGTTGGTGATAGAAGCAAAGGGAATTTCGTCGGTAGAGAAATTTTTGATGGCGCGTATGTTTATGTATATGCAAGTGTATATGCATAAGAAATCGTTTACAGCAGAGAATTTTTTGATTAGCGTTTTGAGAAGAGCGAAAGAATTGACAAAAGCGGGAGAAAATCTTTTTGCAACGTTTGCTTTTAAATACTTTTTAGAAGAAAATGAAGTTGGAAGTTTATCAAAAGAAGGTTTAGAAATTTTTACGCGTCTAGACGATTCGGATGTTTTATCAGCGATAAAAGAATGGCAGTTTCATGATGATTTAATTTTGAGTAAATTATCAAAAAATATCATTCAGCGTATATTACCAAAATCATATTTGATGGATACAAAATTATCTGAAGAAGAAATTTTGGTAGAAAAAAATAGAGTAGAAAAAGCTTTAGGAATTGATGATGCAAGTTATTTTGTGGAACAGACAACGATAAAAATTGTTCCATACGAAAAATCAAAAAGTCCAATAAAGGTTTTATATAAAAATGGTGAGGTAAAAGAAATTTCGAGTTCAGAAAAAAGTTTGTTAACGCAATTTTTGCAACAAGAAATTACAAAATATCATTACCACAGTGTTTAAATAGTGATTTGAAGAATTTGACAAAAAAGTTAAATAACTTAAATAATCATTTTATAAATTTAAGAATAATTATTAGTTTTGCAGACTATGAAATTTAAAGCTGCAGAGATTGCGCAATTATTGCAAGGAACCGTAAAAGGTGATGCAAATGTAGAGGTTTCCACATTATCGAAGATAGAGGAAGGAAAAGAAGGTTCGATTTCGTTTTTGGCTAACCCGAAATACGAGCATTTTATCTATACAACAAACGCTTCTATTGTTATTGTGAGTAAAGATTTTGTGGCAACAGATTCTATTTCGTCTACATTGATTGTGGTTGAAGATGCTTATCAAGCCTTTACACAGCTGTTGCAGTATTACAATACGATAAAAAATAATAAAGTTGGAATAGAAGAATATACGAAAGTAAATTCTACTGCGCAACTAGGAGATAATGTATATATTGGAAGTTTTTCTTATATTGGAGCTAATGTTTCGATTGGAGATAATGTTAAAATATATCCAAATGTAACGATTGGCGATTATGCTAAGATTGGTGATAATACCGTTTTACATTCGGGCGTACAAGTGTATGAAGAGTGTGAAATTGGTCAAAATTGTATCATTCATTCTAATGTTGTGATTGGTGCTGATGGTTTCGGTTTTGCGCCAAATCCAGACGGTTCTTTCGAAAAAATTCCTCAAATAGGAAATGTTTTGATCGAAGATAATGTTGAAATTGGAGCAGGATCAACAATAGATAGAGCAACAATGGGATCTACAATTATTCGTAAAGGAGTAAAATTAGATAACCAAATTCAAATTGCTCATAACGTTCAAATTGGTGAGAATACTGTTATTGCTTCGCAAAGTGGAGTAGCAGGATCTACAAAAATTGGACGCAATTGTATGATTGGAGGTCAAGTTGGTATCGCAGGTCATTTGACAATCGGAGATTTTGTACAAGTACAAGCTCAGAGTGGTATTAATGGTGATGTAGAAAGTAAAATGCAATTGTATGGTTCACCAGCAATAGAAGCGTCAAGCTTTAGAAAATCATATGTACATTTTAGAAAGTTTCCAGAAATTGTGAAACGAATCGATAAATTAGAAAAAGAGAACAAACAAAAGTAAAAGTTAATGTCTGATAAACAAAAAACTTTAGCGAATGAAGCCGTTCTAAAAGGTGTTGGCTTACATACAGGTAAATTTGTTACCCTAACATTTAAACCAGCAGAACCTGATACAGGATTTGTATTTGTTAGAACAGATTTAGAAGGTCAACCTCAAGTGGAAGCTGATGCACAATATGTTGTGAGCACAGCTCGAGGAACAACTTTAGAGAAGAAAGGAGTTAAAGTACATACAACAGAACACGTTTTGGCGGCTTTGGTAGGTATGGATATTGATAATTGTTACATTGAAATTGACAATGCGGAACCACCAATTATGGACGGTTCTTCTCGTTTTTTCGTTGAAGCAATAGAATCTGCTGGAATTGTAGAGCAAGATAAAGACAGAGAATATTATAGAATTAAAGAAATTGTAACATACGTAGATCCAGAAACAGGATCAGAAATCACTGCAATTCCTGCAGATGAATACCAAGTTACAGCAATGGTAGATTTCGGAACGAAAGTTTTGGGAACTCAAAATGCAACTTTAACATCTATCAAAAACTTCAAACAAGATATCTCTCAAGCAAGAACATTTTGTTTTTTACATGAGTTAGAGCAATTGTTGGAAGCTGGTTTAGTAAAAGGTGGAGATTTAGACAATGCAATTGTTTATGTTGACAAAGAAATTACACCAGAAACAAAAGAAAAATTATGTAAAGCGTTCAATAGAGATGATGTTTCTATTCGTCCGAATGGAATTTTAGATCATTTGACTTTACATTATCCAAACGAAGCTGCTCGTCACAAATTATTAGATGTAGTAGGAGATTTGGCTTTAGTAGGTAAAAAATTAAAGGCTAAAATTATTGCAACAAAGCCTGGACATCATACCAATACAAATTTTGCAAAGAAATTAAGCAAACAAATTAAATTAGCGCAACGTAATAAAGTTCCAGAATTTGATTTGACAGCAGAACCAGTTTATGATATTAATGATATCATGAAGTTATTACCACATCGTCCACCATTTTTATTGATTGACAAGGTAATTTCAAAAAGCGCAACAGGTTTAATCGGTGTGAAAAATGTAACGATGAACGAGCCTTTCTTTGTTGGACATTTTCCTAAAGAACCTGTTATGCCAGGTGTATTGCAGATTGAGGCAATGGCACAATTAGGAGGTTTATTGATTTTAGGAGAATTAGAAAATCCTCAAGATTATTCAACTTATTTCATGAAAATTGAAAGTGCTAAATTTAAACGCAAAATTATTCCAGGTGACACATTGGTGTTTAAATTAGAATTGGTTGAACCTATTAGAAGAGGAATTGTTCATATGCAAGGAATTGGATATGTGAACAATCAAATTGCTGTGGAAGCAGAAATGATGGCAGTTATTACAAAAGAATAATTAAAGAAATGGAAGTTATGAATCATCCGATGGCATATGTTCATCCAACTGCAATAATAGGTGAAAATGTTACAATAAGTCCTTTTTCTTCTGTTTACGAAGATGTAGAAATTGGTGATGGAACATGGATTGGTCCTAATGTAACAATTATGTCAGGAGCACGTATTGGAAAAAATTGTAAAATTTATCCAGGTACAGTAATTTCTGGTGAGCCTCAAGATTTGAAGTATGAAGGCGAAAAAACTTTAACATATATTGGTGACAATACAACGATTCGTGAATGTGTTACTGTAAACAAAGGAACTAATGCATTAGGTTATACTAAGATTGGTGATAATTGTTTGATTATGGCAACAGCGCATATTGCGCACGATTGTGTCGTAGGAAACAATGTCGTAATCGTAAATGCTGTTGGTTTAGCTGGACATATAGAAGTAGGAGATTTCGCTTTTATTGGAGGTTATAGTGCAGTTCATCAGTTTACAAAAATTGGAGAACATGCTTTTGTAGCTGGTGCGACACAAATTCGTAAAGATGTTCCTCCATACGTTAAAGCAGCAAAAAATCCTGTTGCTTATGCGGGAGTTAATGCAATTGGATTGAGAAGAAAAGGTTTTACATCAGAAGAAATCTACGAGATTCAGGGTATTTACCGAATTTTATATCAACAAAAAAATAACGTATCTCAAGCTGTAGAACAAATCTTAGAAAAATTCCCTGATTCACATTATCGTGAAGTAATCCTTGATTTTATCAATACAAGTGATCGCGGAATTATGAAAGGATATAGCTCGGGAGTTTAATAAAATAACAATAGAATAAATGGCAACAACTTCTGATATCAGAAAAGGTTTATGTATTATTTTTAATAATGATACGTATAAAATTATCGAATTTTTACACGTAAAACCAGGTAAAGGTCCTGCTTTCGTTCGTACAAAATTAAAATCATTAACTAATGGAAAAGTATTAGACAATACATTTTCTGCTGGTCATAAAATTGAAGAAGTTCGTGTAGAAACACGTAACTACCAATATTTATATGAAGATGATAATGGTTTCCACTTCATGAATAATGATGATTTCTCTCAAGTTTATTTAAACAAAGATTTGATTGATAATTCACAATTTATGAAAGCTGGTGACGAAGTAAAAATATTATTCCGTGCATCTGATGAAACAGCTTTAGCAGCTGAGTTACCAACTACAGTTGTAATGGAAATTACATACACAGAGCCAGGTCTTAAAGGTGATACAGCTACAAATGCTACAAAACCTGCAACAACAGAAACTGGTGCTGAAATCCGTGTTCCTTTATTCATCAACGAAGGTGATAAAGTGAAAATCAACACAGAAGACGGTTCTTATGTAGAACGTATTAAAGAATAATAAATTCTCAATAATTATAAAGAAAAGTAGCTAATTTTAGCTACTTTTTTTATTAGTTAAAATCAACTAGATTCATTTTATGAAAGCCAAAGCAAAAAATATTATCAAGAAAATATTTCTTTACGGAACAATTATTTGTGTGTTATCTCTTTTATTTACTGTTTTTGCTAATTCTAAAATAGAAAATTCCACTGAAGAATTTGTTACAAATCAATTAGAAAAATTACCCAAAACAAAAGTTGCAGTTGTTTTAGGAACTGCGCCTAATTTGGTAAATGGTTATCAAAATTATTACTTTACGTATCGTATCGAAGCTGCAACAAAATTGTATCAATCAGGAAAAGTAACGCACTTTATTTTGAGTGGAGATCATGGTCGAAAAAGCTACAATGAGCCTGAAGCGATGAAACAAGCCTTGATAAAAAATGGAGTTCCAGAAAATGTGATTTATTTGGATTATGCAGGTTTTAGAACGTTAGATTCGATGATACGTGCAAAGGAAATTTTTGGTCAGAATGAATTTATTGTTGTTTCCCAAGAATTTCATAATCAACGAGCGGTTTACATTGCCCGTCAAAATGGAATTAATGCATTTGGTTACAATGCAAAAGATGTCAATAAACATACTGGATTAAAAACTAATATCCGTGAATATTTTGCTCGAACTAAAGTTTTTATTGATAGCTTTTTTGGTATTCAACCTAAATTTTTAGGAGAGAAAATAGAGATAATATGACAAAATTTCTAAAGCTTATTCCGATATTGTTGTTTTTATTTAATTCATGTGATGGAAATAATGAAGAAATTGAGTCTATTTATATAAAAAAATCCTTAAGTAATGATATAATTCTTAAATACCCAAAATCTCAATATATCACTCATTTTTATGATAAAAAAGATGATACGATTATATTTAACTTGTCAAAGCAACAATTTGATTCAATTCAGGTTTTATATACTAAATATGTAATTTCTTATCCTACTGATACAGAAATTTATTTAAAAAATAATTCTTTTGAAACTTTAGCATACGAAACAAAATACCATTTCAATTTAAAAAATAGAAATTCTAAGATCATAAAACTTTTTGATGTTGGAGGAAACAATGTTGATAAGGAATACAAAAATTTCATGGAATTTGATACTTACATACAAAAACTTTTAAAATCAAAGAAGGAATTAAAAAATAAACCGAGGCAAAATAATATACCATATATTTAAAAATCTTATGAGAAAATTTTTAATTTATCTATTTTTTAGTCCAATTATATTTGCTCAAGAGTTGATTGATACTGATGAAGATGGAATTCCTGATATTGAAGATCATTGTCCAACTGTAAAAGGTCAAAAAGAAAATAATGGATGTCAGTGGCAAGAAATCATTTGTAAATTTCCTTTATCATTAATTTTTAATTTTGAACAAATACATTTAGCAAATCATCATTTAAAGATGTTAGATGAAATAATAAAATTGAGTAAAACGAATAAAATTGATAAATTAGTTATTATTAGTACTCAAAGGAAAAATAGTAAAAAAGGTTTATCAGAAAATAGAGCTATTGAAGTCAAGAAATATTTAAAGAAAAATTATTTTAATACAAATAATTATGAGATAGTTTTGAAAGAAGGAAATGAAGATAAAATATTTTTTAAAGTCGAAGAGAAATCAAACTAATGATTTCTCTTCTAATATTCTTACTTCAAACTACTAAAATATCCTCTTAAAATAGCATCGTTAGCAGAATTTCGTGTATCAATTTCTAAAATCTTCGGGCGATTACTTTCTGCATAAAAATCGTTGAATGAATTTTCTAAATCTGTTAAATTTGAAACAACGTTATATTCAAAATCATACATTTTAGCCAAATGTTCGGCAGTGAAATGGTGTTTTGTTTCAAAATAATCTTCAACAACATCGGTTTCAGATGGACCAGGAATAAATTTGAAAATATTTCCGCCTCCATTATTAATCAAAATAATTCTAAAATTATTCGGCATATTGACATTCCACAACGCATTCGAATCATAGAAAAATGAAATATCTCCTGTAATCATCACCGTATTTTGACCAGAAGCGATACAAGCGCCAATTGCTGTAGAGGTAGAACCATCAATTCCACTTGTTCCGCGATTACAGAAAACAGGATTCGAATTGTTATGATCGAACAATAATCCGTAACGAATAACTGTCGAATTTCCGTACTGAATTTGCCAATTTTTAGGATAGTTTCTGATAATAGAATCAAATGCTTTCAAATCACAAAACGGAATCATATTGATGTAGTTTTTGTGTTTGATATTATTTGCTTCTCGTCTCGAATTCCATGTAATGTAATATTCAGATTCTTTTGGATTAACAAACGGAACAAACTGTTCTAAAAATAATTCAGGTTTCGTTTCAATTTTATCTGTTAATGCTTGGAAAGTGTCTGGTTGCCAATATTCATCTAAATGCCAATGTTGCGTTGGTTTTTGATCGCGTAAGAATTTTTTAATCTTTTTGGAAACGATATTTTGCCCAATTGTCAATAAAATATCAGGTTTCAACGCTTCTAATTCTTCTTCTGAATAAGGGAAAATAACTTGATCAATTTTATTGAAAAATCGTTCATCATGAATATTTGATGTTACCTCTGTCAACACAACAACCGAATCATCTTGCGCCAATTGTTTTAAAAAATGATCAAATTTGGCATCAGGATGATGTAATCCGACCAAAATCATTTTACGCGTCGAAGCATTCCAACGTTTCATCAAATCAATCACATCAATTTCAGGATAATCTTTTGCAGGAATTGTAATTGTATCAATTTCAATATCTGGAGTTGTTACAGACTCGTACAAGGGTTCAGAAAAAGGCATATTGATATGAATTGGCGCAGATTTGTGCATACAATCAATCAACGCATATTTCGTCAACAACATATTTCGCGTTAAATCATCCGTTTCTTCACTTTCGGAAAGCTGAACATTATGAACAGAATGTTTCTCAAAAATATCTTTTTGGCGAATGGTTTGTCCATCAAAATTATCAACTAAATGTTCGGGACGATCTGCAGAAAGCACGATTACAGAAACATTTTGAAAAAAAGCTTCCGTAATTGCTGGGTAATAATTTGCTGTTGCCGAACCAGAAGTACAACAAACCACAACAGGTTTCTGAATTTGCTGAGCCATTCCTAAAGCGACAAATCCAGCCGAACGCTCGTCGATTACACTATAAGTTTTGAAACGTTTGTCATTGGCAAATTGCATCGTTAATGCTCCGTTTCGAGATCCTGGCGATAATACGATATGATCAATTCCGAAAGCCAAAAAAGTTTCAGCAATCAATTGAACATTTAATTTATTTGATATTTTTCTCAACGTAGTTGTCTTAAATTATAAAAGGTTTTGATTAGCAAATTTACTAAACAAAACCTTTCAAAAAGTATGATATTTTAAAGAATTAAGTATGTAAACCTCCGTCTACACTCAAAACTTGTCCTGTTACATAACTTGATAAATCTGAAGCTAAGAATAAACATGCATTTGCAACGTCTTCTGGTTGTCCTCCACGTTTTAATGGAATTCCATTGCGCCATTCTTCAACTACTTTTTGATCTAAAACTTCTGTCATTTCAGTTTCGATAAAACCTGGTGCAATTGCATTGCAACGAATGTTACGAGAACCTAATTCTAACGCAACAGATTTAGAGAAACCAATTAAACCAGCCTTAGATGCTGCATAATTTGCTTGTCCTGCATTTCCCTTGATTCCAACAATAGATGACATGTTCACGATAGATCCAGAACGTTGTTTCATCATTGGTTTGATAACTGCTTTTGTTAAGTTGAAAGCCGAATTTAAGTTTGTTTGAATTACTTTTTCGAAATCTTCTGCAGACATTCTCATCAACAAATTATCTTTCGTAATTCCAGCATTATTAATTACAATATCAACTTGACCAAACTCAGCAATTACATCTTCCACTAATTTTTGAGCAGCTTCGTAATCAGAAGCATCAGATTGATATCCTTTTACTTTACCGAATTGTCCTAATTCTTCTTCCAAAGCTTTTGCTTTTTCTACAGAAGAAGCATAAGTAAAGGCAACGTTAGCGCCATTTTTAACAAAAACTTCAGCAATACTTTTTCCAATACCGCGAGTTGCGCCTGTAACGATTGCTGTTTTACCTTGCAATAAATTCATGTTTATAGGTATTATATATTGCTTCAAAAATACGATTTTTTGTGAGAGTTAAAAATGTTAAAAAATACTTTATCAATTTTATTTAACATTTTATGGTATTATAATTGAAAATATTGATTGTTATAACCAATAAAAAAATAAAAACATGAAGAATCTATTGAAATTTTTGGCGGTAACATTTTTCGCCTTATTTGTATTCACAGCTTGTAATGATGATGACGATCCTGCAAATAACGATTTTTTTGCAGGAACTTACAAAGGAAGTATAAGTTATAAAGACGCGAATAATTCATTATCAACTCAAAGTGGTAGTGTGTTTGTAACAAAAATTGCAAGCGGAACAAAGTATAATTTTGCTTTTTCTGATAAAATTCCAGATTTAAACGGTGTTGAGTTTGAGAAGAAAGGTGACAATACTTTAGTGAGTGTTGGAGCAGATGAATTATCTTATATTAGAATTGATAATGCTAAATTGACAATTCTTTACACAAAAGACGGTAAAACTTGGACTGCAAATGCAACAAGATAATTTTTAGGAATAATAATAGAAAAGACGTTCAGTAGTGAGCGTCTTTTTTTATACAATATTTTGAGCTGAAAATAGTTAAATATAAAATGATGTTTTATGAGAACGATTGTATGTTTTGCTTCATTATTATTGATGATATTTTCTTGTAATAATGAGGATGATAGCCAGAATACTATTTATAAAGAAAAATATGAAAGACGATTTATTATTTTTCAAGATTCTTTAGGAGGAATTGTACAAGATAGTGGAGTAGTGCAAGTTTCTCAATCTAAGAATTTATATAAATTTGATTTTATCACATCTCAAAAAATTGATCCGATAGAAAATATTCAAATGGAAATGACAGGAAGCAATTCGTTAAGAAACGTGGGTTGGACACCAACAAAATTGATTATGCTTTCCAAAGATAGTATAAATATTTCTTACAAAGAAGGAAAACGATATTGGTTAGTCAATTCGATTAGTAAAAATTAATCATAAAAAAAACCACTCAATATTGAGTGGTTTTTTTTATGATTTAAAATTTCAGATTATAATCCGAAAGCTGTTTTAATTTGATCTACGAAGTCTAATTTTTCCCAAGTGAATAATTCAACTTCAACTTCAACAACATCTTGTCCATTAGCAGATTCAAAACGTTTTGAAACCGTTTTTGGTTCTCTACCTAAGTGTCCGTAAGATGCAGTTTCTTTGTAAATAGGGTTTCTTAATTTTAATCTTTGCTCGATAGCGAAAGGCTTCATATCAAAGATTTCAGAAACTTTTGTAGAAATTTCTCCTTCAGTTAACTCAACTTTTTGAGTTCCGAATGTATTTACTAATAAAGAAACTGGAGCAGCAACACCAATTGCATATGAAACTTGTACTAAAATTTCGTCTGCAACACCAGCTGCAACTAAGTTTTTAGCAATATGACGTGCAGCATAAGCAGCAGAACGGTCAACTTTTGATGGATCTTTTCCTGAGAAAGCACCACCACCGTGTGCACCTTTACCACCGTAAGTATCTACAATAATTTTACGACCAGTTAAACCTGTATCTCCGTGAGGTCCTCCAATAACGAATTTTCCTGTAGGATTTATATGGTAAGTAATACTATCTGTAAATAAATCGCGTAAATGAACAGGTAATTGTGCCTTAACACGAGGAATTAAAATGCTTACTAAATCATTTGTAATTTTATCTCTCATTGCTTCTTCATTCGCGAAGTCATCATGTTGAGTAGAAATTACAATAGTATCAATACGAACAGGTTTGTTGTCATTATCATATTCAATTGTTACCTGAGATTTAGCATCAGGACGTAAATATGGCAATAAATCTTTTTCGTATTTGCGGATATGCGCTAATTCTTTCAATAATCTGTGTGATAAATCTAACGCCAAAGGCATATAGTTTTCAGTTTCGCTTGTAGCATAACCAAACATCATTCCTTGGTCACCAGCACCTTGCTCTTCGTCAGATTGTCTGTCTACACCTTGGTTAATATCTGGAGATTGCTCGTGAATTGCAGATAAAATTCCACAAGAATTTGCATCAAACATATATTCACTTTTTGTATAACCAATTTCAGAAATTGTTTCTCTTGCAACACGTTGTAAATCGATATATGAATTAGATTTAACTTCTCCTGCTAAAACAACTTGTCCAGTTGTCACTAATGTTTCGCAAGCTACCTTACTTTTTGCATCAAATGCTAAAAAATGGTCAAGAATTGAATCAGATATTTGATCGGCAATTTTATCCGGATGCCCTTCAGAAACTGATTCTGATGTAAATAAATATGACATTTCTATACTTTTTTATATAATATAAAAGAGGGGAGGAGATAACTGAAGTCCTGTTTTAGCAATTATTTTTATGAGGTTGCAATCAGTCAAATCTTTCCTCTTGATTTTTCGAGTTCAAATATACAATGAATAATATGAATAAAGAAAGAAATTTAACATTTATTAGTCTGTTAAAGCTATTCATTCAATTCGATAATGAAATATTAAATAGAATAAACATGATGGAATTTAATGATTTGCATAGTTATTTTCTAAACAAATGTAAATTATTGTTCTTTTTTAGATAATTATTCAAATTATTATTATTACTTTAGAAAAAAATAATTATAATATGAAATTTGATACTCTCGATCAACAACTACTTATGTACCTACAAGAAAACAGTAAAATTACCTATAAAGAATTATCTGATAAATTAAATCTGTCTTCAACAGCAATCCACGAAAGAATTAAGAAATTAGAGAAATCTGGAATTGTTTCTAAATATGTTGCGCTTGTGAATAGAAGACTTATAAACAAAGAACTTTTGGTTTTTAGCCATATTAAGCTGCAACAACATTCAGCTGATAATATTCGTGTTTTTGAAACTGAAATTCAAAATTTAAAAGAAGTACAAGCTTGTTTTCATGTCAGCGGTGATTATGATTATATTGTAAAAATGTCTTTTGAAAATATGGACGAATACAGAGATTTTATGGTAAATAAATTAACAACTATAAATGTGATTGGTAGTACTCACAGTACCTTTGTAATAGGTGATGTAAAAGATGATACTGCTTATCAATTGATATAAAATAAAAACAGAAATGAGTAAGGAGATAGCAGTTTTAGGAGCGGGGTGTTTTTGGTGTGTGGAAGGAATTTTTAATTCGATAAATGGAGTAGAGGAGGCTATTTCTGGTTTTACAGGAGGAAATGTAGAAAATCCTACTTATCGTCAGGTATGTGATACAGACACAAATCATGCAGAAGTTGTTGAAGTTACATTTGATAATGAAGTTATTTCGTACAAAGAATTATTAGAGATTTTTTGGAACATTCACAATCCCACTCATTTAAATAGACAAGGTAATGATGTTGGAACACAATATCGTTCGAGTATTTTTTACACATCAGAAGATCAAAAAAAGCAAGCTGAAGAATCGTTAAAAGAGTTTGACAACGGAACTTTATATGAAGATAAATTCGTTACAACAATAGAGTCTTTAGATAAATTTTGGCCAGCCGAAGATTATCATCAAGGTTATTACAATGAAAATCCGGATCAGCCATATTGTTCGGCAGTTGTAGGACCAAAAATTGCAAAATTTAAATCTAAGTTCAAACAGATTTTAAAATAAGAAAAGCGACCAATTGGTCGCTTTCATTTTATTTTCCTTTTTTGCGTGCTTTCGCTTTTTGTTTTTGCTGACCACGGTTTTTAGGTTTAGATTTTGGTGGTTTACGTTTCGTAGGACCTCCTAAATTCACCTTTTTATTTTTATCTTTTTTCTCGTGAAATGCAGCACCACGTTCTTCGATTTTTACAGTTGTAAGCTGTTTCATTTTTACAACATCTTTCTCAAACTCACGTTTTACAGGATTGATTTTTACTTCCTCTTCAGGGAATGGAATCTCGTAAATCTCTTTATCCATTAATGCTTCAATAGCATCTAAACGTTCAATTTCTTTTTCAGAAAAATAAGAAATCGCTTCACCTTTTTTATCTGCACGTCCTGTACGTCCAATTCTGTGAATATATTGTTCTGGAACATCTGGAATCTCGAAATTGATTACATGTGTAACATCTGGAATATCCAAACCACGAGCCATAATATCTGTCGTAATAATACCTCGGTATTCATCTCTGGTAAAAGCTTCCATTGTTCTCAAACGATAATTTTGAGATTTGTTAGAATGAATTACACCAAATTCATCTGGATAAATTTCATCTAAATGATTAAAAATTAAATCAGCATGTTTTTTATTATTTGCGAAAATTAAAACTTTCTCAAATTTTGCTTTGTCTTCTAATTGATGAACAGTTAAATTCAATTTAGTATTGAAGTTCTCAACTGGAATAGCCGATTGAGAAATTTTTTCTAAAGGAGTTCCCGAACGAGCCAATGAAATTTCAATAGGATTTTTGAAATATTCGTGCAACATATCATCAACCTGATCTGTCATCGTTGCAGAGAATAAAATGTTTTGACGTTTATCGCTCATCATTGTAAATAAATGAATCAGTTGTGGACGAAAACCTAAACTCAACATTTCGTCAAATTCATCAACCACTAATTTCTTCATTTCTTTGAATGACAACACATTGTCAATCGCCAAATCTAAGACACGACCTGGCGTTCCAACCAAAATATCAACGCCTTCATACATCAATAATTTTTGTGTATTGATGTTTACACCACCATAAATTCCTAAAACACGAACATTGATAAATTCTGTTAATTGCTCTAAAATATCGGTAACCTGAACAACTAATTCGCGCGTCGGAACCAAAATAACAATCTTTGGTTGATTCGTTTTAGAGTATTGATAAGTATTCAACAAAGGCAATAAGTAAGCCATTGTTTTACCTGTACCTGTTTGGGCAATTCCCATTATATCTCGTCCAGAAAGAATCGGTTTGAATGATTTTTCTTGAATTGGAGTAGGGGTTGTGATATTCAACTTTTCTAAAGCCGAACTCAATTGTTTTGTTAATTCGAAATCCGCGAATGTAGCTTTCATTTTGCAAAGATAAGTTTTCTTGATGACTTCTTAAAAACTCAATGTGCAATCCGTTCAAATTCGTTGAAACTTCGTACTTTTGCATTTCGATTAAGTAAAAAGGAATAAAATGAGTTTAAAACAATACATCACGCAGAATGTTTTAGAAGCGATTCAAAACGTTTATCAAATTAACCCTGAATCTGTTGAAATTCAGTTCACAAGGAAAGAGTTTGAAGGTGATTATACATTAGTTGTTTTCCCATTAATCAGAACTTTGAAAGGTAAACCAGAAGAAATCGGTGCTAAAATCGGTGAAAATTTGGTTGAAAATAATAAAATTACAGCATTCAATGTTGTAAAAGGTTTCTTGAATATGAGTTTAAGTTCAGTAGAATTTCTAGAAAATTTTACTCAAAATGCTCAAAATTCAACTTTTGGAATTACGAAAGTTGATAAAAATTCGAGAACGGTAATGGTAGAATATTCATCGCCAAATACGAACAAACCTTTGCATTTAGGACATGTTCGTAATAATTTGTTAGGATTTTCGGTTTCTCAAATCATTGAAGCAGCAGGAAATAATGTGATTAAAACACAAATTATCAATGATCGTGGGATTCACATTTGTAAATCGATGATTGCTTGGGAAAAATTTGGAAATGGTGAAACGCCAGAATCTGCAAATATGAAAGGCGACCATTTGGTTGGAAAATATTATGTGGAATTTGACAAACATTACCGTCAAGAAATCAAAGAATTAGAAGCGCAAGGAAAAACGGAAGACGAAGCGAAAAAAGAAGCTCCAATTTTCTTAGAAGCACAAGAAATGCTGCGTCAATGGGAAGCACATGAACCAAAAGTTATTGAGCTTTGGCAAAAAATGAACGGTTGGGTGTATGATGGTTTCGCGAAAACGTACAAACGTCTTGGTGTTGCTTTTGACGAATATTTATACGAATCGAATACCTACATTTTAGGAAAAGATATTGTTGAAGAAGGTTTAAACAAAGGTATTTTCTACAAAAGAGAAGATGGTTCTGTTTGGATTGATTTGACTGCAGAAGGTTTGGATGAAAAATTAGTTTTACGTTCGGACGGAACTTCAGTTTATATCACGCAAGATTTGGGAACAGCTGTAGAGCGTTTCAAAAATAATCCAACGTTAGAAGAATTAACGTATGTTGTAGGAAATGAGCAAGATTATCACTTTAAAGTTTTGTTCTTAATCTTGAAAAAATTAGGTTATTCTTGGGCTGATGCTTTACATCACTTGTCTTACGGAATGGTTGATTTACCAAACGGAAAAATGAAATCTCGTGAAGGAACAGTTGTAGATGCAGATGATTTGATGCAAGAAGTTTACAATACAGCAAAAGAGATTTCTGAAGAATTAGGGAAATTAGACGGAATGTCTGATGATGAAAAAGCTGAGTTGTACGAAACAATTGCGATGGGTGCTTTGAAATATTACATTTTGAAAGTAGATCCTAAGAAACGTATTTTATTCGATCCGAAAGAATCTGTCGATTTTAATGGAAATACAGGACCATTTATTCAATACACTTTTGCGCGTATTCAGTCTTTATTGAGAAAAGAATCTCCAAAAGAATTTGATGCAAATGCATTAGAATTGAATGCTGCTGAAAAAGAAATTATTCGTGCATTATACGATTTCGAAGATACAATAGAAAAAGCAGCAACAGAAATGAGTCCAGCTTTGATTGCGAATTATGTGTACGAATTGGTGAAATTATTTAATTCATTCTACCAAAACAATCCAATCTTGAAAAATGAAGATGAAAACGTGAAAAATTTCCGTTTATATCTTTCTCAATGGGTTGCAAATACAATTCAGAATTCGTTACGTTTATTAGGAATTGGTGTTCCAGAAAGAATGTAATCGACTTATAAAATAAATAAAATGCCTCATCAATTTGGTGAGGTATTTTTTTAACTTTACAATATGAAAATAGGAGATTTACTGAAACAAAAAGATCCTCACGATAAATTTAATTTGAAACGATTTCATGATGCGCAAAGTTTTGTGTATGATGAAATTTTGATGGAAGTTCATGCAGGAAAAAAGCAAACGAATTGGATTGTTTTTATGTTTCCTCAATTAGTTGGATTAGGTTCGAGTGATTCGTCATTAGAGTTTTCGATTTCTTCAAAAGAAGAGGCGAGAGCTTTTGTGAAAGATGAAGAGCTTTGGGGAAATTATTTAGAAGTTTTATCTGTATTATTAATGCAACATAAAGGCGTAATTCCGCAATTAATTTTCGGAAAAAATGATGCAATGAAACTGAAATCAAGTTTGACATTATTCAATTTTATAGTTCCGAAAGAAAAAATTATTAAAGATGTTTTGAAGTTTTTTTATGCAGATCAAGTCGATAAAAAAACATTAAGTATATTGAAACAAATGAATAAATAAAAAAATCTCGCAATTGCGAGATTTTTTTATGCCTATAATTAATTATTTTTTAATTATTTTTTTAGTTACATCTTTTCCATCAATTGTAGTTTTTAAGATGTAAGTTCCTTTTGGTAAAACTGAAATATCAATCTGATTTTGATTAGAGTTTAATATTTTTTGTCCTTGCATATTATATAGGATAGAGTTAGAGACAGTACCTTTAGTTTCGATATTAATAAAGTCTGTTGTTGGATTGGGATAAACTTCAAATTTTACTGAATTTATATCAGAAGTTCCTAATTTTGGTAATGATACTAAAAATGAAACTACCCCTGAATTAGTTTTTCCTAAGCCTACAATTTTAGAACCATCTTTTGAAAGGCCTAATGGTAGTGCAAAAGTAATTCCTAAATCATCATAACCTAGTGATTTTACATATTCATTTAATTCAATTCGTCCAGTTTTTTCTGTCCAAATAAAACCTTCTCCCATCGCTGCAGGACCAGGCCAAGGTCTATAATAACCTATTATTACACTTCCGTCGCTATTTATTGCAGTAGAAGCTCCGTTAAAGTAAAATCCTTGGTTAGGATGTTCTATTTTTTGAACACCAGTTTCTTTGCTGTAGCGCATAGCTATATCGTCACCTGTAGCTCCAATCATCCATTTTCCATCACCAGAAATACCTCCTAATTCAAGAACTTCATTTCCATTCTGATCCAAAACTTGATGTCTTACACCATCTTCCCAGTATACACCCCAACGATCGAAATCTGTATCATGCCATCCAACAACAGTTCGTCCATCGTTGCTTATTCCATTTGCTCTAGAATAATATTCTCCATCAGTTTTTAAATCCACAAATCCTGTATTTTCGCTCCATACAATACCATGAAAACTTCCATCTTTTGTTGCTCCTAATCCTGAAATATATTTTCCATCAGCACTCATTCCCCAAACAGAACTTGATTCATTTTCAGAAACTCCACCTAATCCTCCTAAATATTTCCATGCCTTTGTTTCAAGGTTAAAAATAGACATTTCATTAGCTCCACTAGTAGGATTCATAACCATAACAGCTATTTTTTTTCCATCTGATGTTACTAATGGATGTCCAGAATTAGCTGTGTCAGCTGCTAATTCCCCCAACAATTGAATTCCATTCTCTTGAGTCCAATAGTAATTATTGTCGACAGTATTTAATGTTACTACTTTACCATCATCTGAAACACTATAAGCTGTTTCTCCCGCTCCAATAACATAAACCTGTGCATCAACAAGATTTGCTCCAACAAATAACATTGTTATAGCTACTAAGTTTTTAAGTTTTAAGTAAACTTTTTTCATAATCAAAAATGTGTTAATTAATTTCATTCTAAAATTATGTTGATTAGCTTTAGAAAAAATGTTTTTAGAAACAGAGTGTATTGTTTTCTGATTTTTTAAAATTTAGTGTATAGAAAATCAATATTATATCCGTTGGTGTTATTTAATTGATTTTGAGGAATTTCTTTGAATTAAGTAAAGTAATTATCACAGTATTGATTTTAAAAATCATAATTACGGTTTCATTTTTATTAAATATTCAATTTTTCTGAAATAAATATTAAAAATAAAACAGCTATTTTCTTGTTCGTTTTAAGTTATATATCTTAATTTAAAAATTAAATTATACTTTATTTAATTATTGGTTTACTTTTTGTGTATTTCGTGCAGTATAATTAGGGTATAAATAAAAGGAATACTATTTTTGAACCATGCAGCTTTCCACAAAACAAAAGTTTTTTAAATACATAAAAAAATCAGTTAATTTTTTTCAAAATTTATTGAATCTCTTAAAACTTGTTTTAACAGAAAGACAATTTTTATACCTTTCATGTATATTAGTAGCGATTTCTTCTGCATTAGCTGTAATCGTTTTGAAAAGTTTCGCTCATAGTGTGTTTCAGTTTACTGTATATATTAATAACTTGGTTAAACTTCCATATATAAATAGTATACTGCCTATAATAGGTATTTTATTGACTGTTTTTGTAGTGCAGAAATTTCTTGATGGTTCTATAGAAAAAGGGACTTCACAGATTATGATTGCAGTAGCAAAAAAGTCTGGAATAATGCCTAAAAAACAGATGTATGCTCAAATTTTAACAAGCTCTTTAACTGTAGGTATGGGAGGTTCTGCTGGATTAGAATCTCCAATAACAATTACGGGGGCAGCATTTGGATCAAATTATGCACAATATTATAGGTTTAAGTATAAAGAGCGAACACTTCTATTAGCGTGTGGTGTTGCGGCAGGAATAGCAGCAGCTTTTAATGCTCCTATCGCAGGAGTTTTATTTGCAATAGAAATTGTATTAGCAGATATGAGTGTAACTGCTTTTATTCCATTATTATTATCTTCAGCTACAGGAGCTTTAATAGCAAATTTGACACTAAAAAGTAATATGTTACTTTCATTTCGATATGCTTTAGGATTTGATTACCATAATGTTATTTTTTATGTTATTTTAGGTGTTTTAGCTGGATTTGTCTCTGTTTATCATGCAAGATTATTTAGAAAAGTGGAACACCTTATAGGTACTTATTCTGATAATGTCTATTGGAGAGCAATAGTAGGAGCAGGAAGTTTAGCAATTTTAATATTCTTTTTCCCAACCTTATTTGGAGAAGGATATGAAAGTATTAAGTTTTTAGCAAACGATGAAGCAGGATTTATTTTAAATAATTCTTTATTAGAAAATTTTAGAACAAATCAATGGATTGTTTTAGGTTTTGTTTTTGTGACGATTTTAATAAAATCTATTGCGACAGGTTTAACTTTAGGAAGTGGAGGAAATGGAGGAAATTTCGCGCCTTCCCTATTCGTAGGTTCTTACTTGGGTTTTGTTGTTGCTAAGTTTTTCAATTTAATTGGTTTCAAAGATGTTCCTGTAGGAAATTTTACAGTAGTCGGAATGGCAGCTGTTTTGAGCGGATTATTTCATGCACCTTTAACAGCAATTTTCTTAATTGCAGAAATCACAGGAGGTTATGGTTTAATGATTCCTTTGATGATTGTTTCATCAATTAGTTTTGCGATATCAAAACGCTATGATAAATATTCAATGGATATTTATGCTATAGCAGATAAAGGAATTGTATTTACATCAGATAAAGACCGAAATTTATTTAATAAAATAGATTTGTTTTCTATTTATATTAAAAATATTAAAACATTAACCGTTTTTGATTCTATAGAAGATATTAAAACAATTTTTTCAACTACAACCCAAGATTTTATTCCTGTTTTAAATGAAGATCAATCAATTTATGGTATTATTGTTTTAGATAACATTCGATCATTTATTTTTAATGAAGAAATAAAGAATAAGAGTTTTTTAGAATGTATAACCGAAGCTACTTCTACATCTATTTTTACAAATGCTGCGAATGTGATGAAGATGATGGAGAATAAAAAAATAGATTATATTTTGTTAACTAAAAAAGGTAAATACGAAGGTTATGTGACAGAAAGTTTATTGCTAGAAAACTATCGAAGCAACTTAAATAAATTACGAATAGAATAACTTATTTGTCATTGTTATTCGAATTATCTTGCAAAATAAGATCATAATTATCATATTTCTTTTTTAATCGTTGTTTAGCTTTCTTTACAGAGTCGGGAGTTATACCTAATAAGTGAGCAATTTCTATGTTATTTAGTCCTAATTTTAAAAGGTAAATAATTCGTAAATTTGATTCAGTAAGTTTTAGAAAATTTTGATTTAAATATTTAACAAATTCTTTCTGTTCATATTCAAAAATGTTTTTAAAATTGTTCCAGTTTTCATCTGTCATTAAATGTGAATTTAATAAATGAGTTAACTTTCCATGTTGTTCCTCCATTTTTGAGAAACTAGAGTATGAAATATTATTGATCTCTTTATTTAAGACTTCGATTTGTTTATTTTTATCAGATAAATAAGTTTTATAAGAATCTAAAGTTTTTTTTGCTTCGTTTAGACGATTTTCTGATTTTAATTTCTGATTTTGAAGTTTCAAAACTTTATTTTCATAAATAGAATTTTGAATTTTAATTTTGCGTTTAAAAGAAATAACTACAAATAAAATTAAGATAAATAATAAACCAGCAATAAGAATGAATGTATTCTTTAATAAAGTTGTTTTTTCTCTTATTTCTTTTTCTGCTTTATATTTATAATTGAAATTATCTTTCTGAATACTCCAATTTATTTCATTTATAACATTTTCTCCATCAGCTTTCTTTAAATCAATCTCTAATCCGCTTAACCTTCTTCTTATTTTTAATTCTTCACTACTATTATTTTTTTTAATAGCAATTTGAAGTAAAATGGATTGGATATCATATTCGAAACTATTAAGATGTGTTTTTCTTGAAGCAATTTTTTCTGCTTCATTTAATAACTTTTCTGCTTTGTCAATTTGATTTAAACTTAAATATAATTCACCCAGTTTTATATCAGCATACATTAAATTTTTTAAGTTATTTTCTTCTTTGGAAATTTCAATGTCTTTTTTTAAATTACTAATAGCAAGTTCGTATTGTTTGTTATGAATATTAATAGCAGCAATATCGCCCAACGCCTTTGCGTATCTAATCTTATCATTGTTTTGTAAAGCATACTTTTGTGTAAGATAAAAATATTCATTAGCCTTTTTTAAATCATTTTTTTCGAGATAAATATGTCCAATTGCATTTAAGATTGTACCATATTCTTTATCCTTTTTATCTGTATATTGTAAGGCTAACAGTAGATATTTTTTGCTTTTATCGAATTCTCTAACATTCATAAAGAAAAAAGCATTTTTCTTATAAATATCACTTTTCTGAAAAATATATTCGTTATCTGTTTGTTCGAGAAGCTTAGAAACTTCCATAAAAAAAGGAAATGCCTTTTGGTAATCACTAAAGGAATAATAGTAATATCCATATTGAGTATTTACCCAAATTTGTAAATTAACTAAATCTATTTTTTCAGCTGAAGTTTTAGCTTTTTTAAAAAGTATATCACTTTTCGAATTAAGTTTATCTAGATTATTAGCATAAATTTTTGCTAAATATACTTTATAAATAATATTTAAATTTTCAGAAATTAAAGGAGTTGATTTACTTTGTAAGCCTTTAAAATTATTTTGTAATTGAATAGAATCTGTAATCTCTTTGTTTTGATTGATCACGTATTCTAACAAAACTAAATCTTCATTTTTTCTAGCTGAACTAAATGATATATTGGTAAATAAGATAAATAAAGTAAAGAGAAAAAAAATAAAGGATTTTAGCATATTTTTTTTTCAAATATAAATTGAAAAATTAGTTATAAAAAGTAAATGAATAAGTATTTTATAAACAATTAAGACGTGAATAAGTGTTTGTTTATTAGTCTCTTAGTGATTGTCCCCCAAAATGTCCCCTTTAAAAAAATAAATTTTATTTTCGTTTTTTCTAAATTTGAATAAGTAATGAGGATTACTAATTACCAAACTATTAAGTAAATAAGATTACACTCTCAATTAACTAAACTTATTATAAATCTAATTATCCAATTTTTGTTCCTTTAGAGGTATAACCTTTAGAGGAATTTTTTTTGAACTATATTCTTCGTAATTTAGTTTTAGAATTATTTTGAATGGAACGATTGAAAAAAATAAATTACTCAGTGTTAGATTTGGCTTATGTTAGAGAAGGAGAAACATTAAATCAAACGTTCAAAAACACGTTAGAAAATGCAAAATTTGTTGACGAATTAGGATATAGTCGTTACTGGTTATCAGAACATCATAATATGCAAAATGTTGCAAGTGCAGCAACTTCTATATTAATTGGATATGTAGCTGGTGCTACAAAAAAAATAAAAATAGGTTCAGGAGGGATAATGTTACCTAATCATACAACATTATCAATTGCAGAACAATTTGGAACGTTAGAAGCTCTTTATCCAAATCGTATCGATTTAGGATTAGGTCGCGCTCCAGGAACAGATCAATTAACAGCCTCAATTCTTCGTCGAGGAGATAATTTTATGAATTATGATTTTGAAGCTGAAATCAAAAATTTACAACAATATTTTAGTTCAGAAAATAAAGAAAGTAAAGTACGTGCAATTCCTGGAGAAGGAGCAAATGTTCCACTTTATATTTTGGGATCAAGTACAGATTCAGCTTTTTTGGCAGCAAAATTAGGTTTACCTTATGCGTTTGCAGGACACTTTGCACCGCAACAGTTTTATAATGCAGTTGAGATTTATCGATCTCAATTTCAACCTTCAGAGTTTTTGGAGGAACCTTATACAATCGCTTGTGTCAATGTAATTGCAGCGAATACAGACGAAGAAGCACATTATTTATCGATGTCTATGTACCAAGGTTTCTTGAATATTATAACAGATAAACGTCAGCCAATAGTTTCTCCAGAGAAAACACAATTAGAATTAGCTTCTCCAGAACAGAAATATATGTTAAAAGGAATGACAGCTTTATCTTTTATAGGTAGCAAAGGTGCATTGTCTCAAAGTTTTGACGAATTTATTTTTGAATCTAAGATTGATGAAATTATGGTTTCTTCAAATATTTTTGATCAAAAAGCAAAACGAAAATCCTATCAAATTGTTAGTGAATTATTTCGTTAGATGAAATCAAAAAAAATTTCAAAACTCAATTATTATTCTATGTTTGTTGATCAATTTAAAGATCAATTGACAATTGTTTTGATGCTAAATCTTATTTTATTTTTTATTGCAAATCATTGGAGCTATGTTGTTCCAGAAGTATTTCTATTTGTAAGTCATAAAGATATTTTTGAATTATTTAGAGAACAGTTTGTTTTAAACGAATTTTTCGAGGTTTTAGCTTATACTTTTTTAGGTGCTTTATTTATTCATTTAGGAACGTATAAAATGAATAAAGTCTGGATTTTTAGACTTAATGCATTACTTCTAATAATTGTATCAACTTATTTTTGGACAATTCCTTTAGTACAAAGTGCTGTTATAGTTTTGGAAAAAGGACATCCATTTTTTATTGCTGCAATAATTGGGCAAATTCTTTTGTATTTGATTGTTGGAAATGAATTTTTGAGCTTCATCAAAAATAAAATAAAACAGCCCAAAATCAATCATTCTTAGTTATATTTGCCAAAACTTAATTTTTACAAAAATCAAACTATGTACTCATTTGATAAATTTCACGAATTAATTGCCGAAACAATCGATAAAGATCCATTTTCTAAAAATCCAGAAGAGCTATACGAGCCAATGGATTATATTTTGAATATTGGAGGGAAAAGAATTCGTCCAATTTTGACTTTATTGGGAACTAATTTGTTTGATGGAGAACTTGAAAAAGCGTTGAAACCTTCGTTAGCGATTGAGTTTTTTCATAATTTTTCGTTGATGCATGACGATATTATGGACAATGCTTCGTTGAGAAGAAGTAAACCAACAGTTCACGAAAAATTTGGATTAAATACGGCGATTCTTTCAGGTGATGCGATGTTGGTAAAAGCGTACCAATATTTAGAAGATTTAGAACCAGAATTATTTAAAAGTTCGACAAAATTATTTTCTAAAACTGCTTTAGAAGTTTGTGAAGGACAACAATTGGATGTGAATTATGAAACAAAATTGAATGTTTCGTATGAAGATTACATCAAAATGATTTCTTTAAAAACGAGTGTTTTACTTGGCTGTGCTTTGAAATTAGGAGCAATGATTGGAAATGCTTCGGAAGAAGATGCAGAGAAATTATACCAATATGGTTTGAATTTAGGAATCGCATATCAATTGAAAGATGATTATTTGGATGTTTTTGGTAGCCTTGAACATTTAGGTAAAAAACATGCTGGGGATATTTTCGAGAATAAGAAAACAATTCTTTACATTTCTGCTTTAGAAGCGGCAAACGAAGAAGAAAAAGAGGAATTATTATATTGGTATAGTTCAAATACAGATAATATAGATAAAGTATATGCGGTAGAAAAATTATTCAGAAAACTGAATGTTAACCGTAAACTTTCGACATTAATTAGAGAGTATACAAATAAAGCGCACAGCTATTTGGATCAAATTGATGTTCCAGAAGAACGTAAATCTTATTTGAGAGAATTAAGCGAAGTTTTAATTGATCGACAAGGATAAAAATGCAATTTCGAACGACTTTTCAAATTCAATCTTCTGATTTTAAACTCAATCATCAACACAAAATATTGACGATAGGCTCTTGTTTTTCAGATGAAATTGGAAAACGTTTGATCGATTTAAAGTTTGACGGATTAATTAATCCATTTGGTGTGATTTTTAATTCGCATTCTATTCAAAATTTAATTGAAAGAAGCATTCTAAAAAAATATTTTACAACAGCAGATGTACATCAAAATGGAGAAGAATTTTTCTGTTTTGATGTACATTCGTCGTTTAATGCGTTGACGAAAGAAGCTGTTTTAGAGGAATTAAATTCGACTTTAGATCAAGTTCATGATTATATTCTTTCTTGTGATGTTGTGATGATTACATTGGGAACATCGTGGATTTATGAATGGAAAACATCTAATCAAATTGTCGCAAATTGTCATAAAGTTGACGCAAAACAATTTGAAAAAAGATTATTAACAACAGAAGAAAATCTAAAATCATTGGAATTAATTTTTTCAGATTTGAAGAAAATTAATCCAAAAATTCACATCATTACAACAGTTAGTCCAGTTCGTCATACAAAAGATGGAATGATCGAAAATAATGTAAGCAAAGCGAGATTGTTAGACGCTTTATATGAATTGAGTCTTCAAAATAATCAAGTTGAATATTTTCCATCATATGAATTAGTTTTGGATGATTTGAGAGATTATCGTTTTTTCAAAGAAGATTTGATTCATCCAACAAAACAAGCCGTTGATTATATTTGGGAAAAATTTTCGGAAACTTATTTCGAAAAATCAACGCAAACAATTATTCAAAAAATAAACAAAGTTATTTCAGCGATTAAACACCGTCCTTTTAATGAAGAATCAGATAATCATCAACAATTTTTAGTAAAAACGATTACATTGATGAATGAATTAGAAAAAGGAAATCAACTCGATTTTTCAGCTGAAAAAGAACTTTTGAAATCAAAAATAAAACATGTTAATTGATACACATACACATCTATATTCGGAACAATTTGAAAATGATATAGATGAAGTAATTGCGCGAGCAAAGCAAAATGGAGTAGAGCGATTTTATTTGCCAGCAATTGATAAAAGTTACACGGACAGAATGTTGGCATTAGAATGTCAACATCAAGATTCGATGTTTGCGATGATGGGTTTACATCCGTGTTCGGTTCATCCAGATACGATAGAAGAGGAATTGACTCATGTGCGTGAATGGATTGATAAACGTCCATTTAAAGCGATTGGCGAAATCGGAATTGATTTGTATTGGGAAAAGGAATTTTTACAAACGCAACAAGATGCTTTCAAAATACAAATTGAATGGGCAAAAGAAAAGAATTTACCAATTGTGATTCATTGTCGTGATGCATTCAACGAAGTTTTTGAAGTATTAGAAGAAGTAAAAGATGAAAAATTATTCGGAATTTTTCATTGCTTTTCTGGAACAAAAGAAGATGCACAACGCGCAATTGATTTCAATTTAAAATTAGGAATTGGTGGAGTTGTGACCTTCAAAAATGGAAAAATAGATCAATTTTTAGGTGATTTTGATATCAAAGATATCGTTCTCGAAACAGATTCACCTTATTTAGCTCCAGTTCCGTTTCGTGGAAAACGAAATGAAAGTAGTTATTTGACACATGTTTGCGATAAGTTGGTCGATATTTATCATCAAACACCAACTGAAATTGCAGCAATTACAACAAAAAATGCGTTTGACATTTTCGAACGTTAGGATAAATCAGATTAGAAAAATTATATTTGCAAAAGAAAACCTTTGACAAGATGAAATACAAAAGAATATTACTTAAATTGAGTGGTGAAGCATTAATGGGAGATTTACAATATGGTATTGATCCAAATATGCTGAAACAATATGCGCAACAGATAAAAGGAGTTGCAGAACTTGGTTGCGAAGTAGCAATCGTAATCGGAGGTGGTAATATTTTTAGAGGTGTACAAGGTGTTGCTTCTGGTATGGATCGTGTACAAGGAGATTATATGGGAATGTTAGCAACTGTGATTAACAGTATGGCATTGCAAGGAGCTTTGGAAGATGCTGGCGTTAATACGCGTTTACAAACGGCTATTCGTATGGAGCAAATCGCAGAACCATTTATAAAAAGGAGAGCAACGCGTCATTTAGAAAAAGGTCGTGTCGTAATTTTTGGTGCAGGAACAGGAAATCCATATTTTACAACAGATACAGCAGCAGTTTTGAGAGCAATTGAAACACAAGCTGATGTTATTTTGAAAGGAACTCGTGTTGACGGAATTTATACTGCAGATCCAGAAAAAGACCCAACAGCAGAGAAATTCGAAACAATTTCTTATCAAGAAGTTTACGATAAAAACTTAAAAGTAATGGATATGACAGCTTTTACTTTGAGTGAAGAAAATAATTTACCTATTATTGTATTTGATATGAATACAGATGGTAACTTGAAAAAATTAATTTTAGGAGATAACGTAGGTACTCTAGTAACAAATAAATAAATCCCGAAATGGAAGAATTAGATATTATTTTAGAAACGGCTAAGGAGCAAATGCAGGGAACTGTAAGTCACTTAGAGGTTGCATTCGACAAATTAAGAGCAGGTAAAGCTACTCCTGCAATGTTAAGTTCAGTTCGTGTTGATTACTACGGAAGTTTATCTCCGTTAACTCAAATTGCAAATGTAAATACTCCAGATGCAATGACATTGAGCATTCAACCATATGAGAAAAATTTAATTCATGAAATCGAAAAAGCAATCATCAATGCTAATTTAGGCTTTGCACCTTCTAACAATGGAGATACAATTATTATCAGTATTCCTCCAGTAACAGAAGAACGTCGTAAAGAGTTGGTGAAAATGGCAAAAGCGGATATGGAACATGCAAAAATTTCTCTTCGTAATGCGCGCCAAGATGCAAACAAAGCATTGAAAGGTGTAAAAGAAGCTTCTGAAGACATGGTGAAAGATTACGAGACACGTGTGCAAGGACTAACAGATAAGTTTTCTAAGAAATTAGAAGAAGCTTTAACAAAAAAAGAAGCTGAAATCATGAAAGTTTAATCTTTCTTGAAAAAAAAATATTTTAAGGCAGCGTTTCGCTGCTTTTTTTATTTATTTGCATAATCAATTTCAAAAGATGAAGAATTATATATTCCTGCTAAATTTCTGTATTTCAATTGCCACATTTGCTCAAATTAAAGTAAGAGTATTCGATGCTCAAGACGAATTTCGTTTAACAGGAGCTAATGTATATAGTGATACGAAACAATTTCTTGGAGAAACTGATGAATTGGGTGAATTAGATATTAATGATTCAATTCATTTTATAGACGTACTCAAAAATGGATATTTTACAGAAAGTATACAAACCAATGGTAAAAAGTTAATAGAAATTATGATGAAACCTTCTTTCATTAGTTTGGATGAGGTTACATTTACAACGAATGATTCTGTTGGAAGAAATATAATTATCAAAGCAATTCGCAATCAATCCAGAAATACGATTAAAAATGGAGGGAATATTTTCTTGAAATCGTATACAAAGTTTTGGAGTACAGTAAATAATGATTCAATTCCGTTTATTATTCAACCTCAAAGTCACAAAGATTCTGTCAATAATCAATGGAAAAAATTGTTAGACAATAGCCATTTATTTTTAGGAGAACGTGCAATGGATCATAAAGTATCGAAGCGTTTTGGACTAAAAAATATCGTGCAATCTTCTCGTATTTCAGGAATGCGTTCACCATTGTATGAATATTTGGCAATGCAACCAATTGCTTTTAATTTTGATCAAGATAAAATCAATTTTTTCTTCAAAGGAATTGTAAATCCAGTTAGTAGAGAAGGGCTTTCTAATTATCGTTATGGATTTAAAGAAGATATTTTTATAGATGGAAGAAAAACAATCGTAATTAGTTTTTTTCCGTCAATAAAAACAGATAAACGTCAAATTAAAGGAACACTTTGGATTGATGATAAAACATTTGCTTTAGTCAAATTTGAAGGAGAAAATACAAGTACAAATTATGTTGCTGAATTAGAAGCTGATTGGAAATTGAACAATGGAACTTGGATTCCGAATCAGCAGAAATATCGTATGGAAGCAGGTAATTTTAAGATTACAGAAAAATTAGCAGGTAGCGATTTTATTGATAAAAAAGAAAAGATTTGGATTAATCTTGAAACAACTTTTAAGGATATTCAGAATCCAGCTCATTTCAAACGCAATGAATTTTTAGGTTATGAAGATGAGATTTCTTTTCAGAATATGGATGAGAAAAAATGGGATAATGTAATGGAAAATTATCGTGATTCATCTTTATCAAGCAAAGAAAGAAATACATATACAACTATCGATAGTATTGCAGATAAATATAAGTTAGAACGACAAATGAAGCTCATGAGAATTATGAGTTCAGGTGGGAAATTATCGTTAGGTAAAGTTGATTTAGATCTAACAAAAATCTTAGCTTTTAATGATTATGAAGGTTTTAGACTTGGGGCTGCTTTTAATACGAATGAAAATTGGAGTGATAAATATTCATTGAATGCTTATTCGGCTTATGGTTTTAAAGATGAGTCGTTTAAATTTGGTTTTGGAGGAGATTATTTTGTAAATAAACCTTACTCAGGACGGATTTTTGCGAAATATTCGCAAGATGTTTCTGCTTCAGGTAAAACACCAATTTTATTACAATCAAATTACACGCGTTTAATGAGTGGAGCATTTAGTAATATTTATAACCACGAGTATTTTTCATATAAGCGTTATTCATTAGGCTACGAACAAGATATTTTTAAAAATGTAACATTTAACATCTCCGCAAATTATGAAAAACAACAAGCAGAATTTGATTATTCTTTCCAAAATAATATTGATTGGTACGATTTATACAACACGCAATTAGCGATTCGTTTTGCACCAAAAGATAAATTTATTAGAACACCTTATGGAAAAGTGACAGTAAATAGTGGAAAATCTGTTTTCTATGCTACGCTTACAAAATATTGGGATGTTTTTAATTCTGATTATGATCCACTTCGTTTCAATGTTTCTTATTTTGATGTTTTTGATACGCGAGTAGGTAAAACAAATTTCAATGTAAATGCGGGTTGGGTTGAAGGAAAAATGCCATTGATGAATTTGTTCGAAGGACAAGGAAATGCAAAACGAAATGACTTTTTGAATTTTGGAGTAGGAGGTTTAACGAATTTCGAAACAATGCGTCCAGGTGAATTTTATTCGGATCGATTTGTATCATTTCAATTGAAACACATTTTTGCTGGCGTTAAAGTTGGAAACAAAATTATTTTACCACAATTTGTTTACCGAGGTGTTTTGGGTGATATGAAAGATAAAGCAGATCATCAAAATTTAGAATTCAAAACGTTGAATCATTACTATCACGAAACAGGTATTGAAGTAAATAATTTAATTTTCAAAACATTCGGACTTGGAGCTTTCTATCGTTTAGGTGCTTATTCAGAGGAAAAATTCAAAGATAATTTCTATTTAAAATTAACCGTTAATTTGAATTTCTTGTAAGTTATGGATAATAAAGAATTTGATTTTGATAAAATGGAAGAGGATCATAAAAAGATTAGTGAAACATTTGATAAAGTTGAATATGATGGAAAGAGAGATATTTTAAAATATTTTGATAGAATTCATGATAAACTATTTACTTTTAATAATATTTTAATTGTTGGTTTTTTTACTTTATCAAAGTTTAAAGAAAATGTGAGTATAAATACAATCTTGTTTCCAATATGTAATTTGATTTTTTTAATTTATATAGAATACTCTATGATGGAGAAAAGTAGGTTTGAAGCTTCTATTAAAGATAAAAACTTAAGTGAAATTAATGAAAATGGTAAGTTAATAAAGAGTACTAATAAATATTCTTTGTATATTATATTATCAACATTATTGGTTACACTTATATTCCTACTAAACTTGTTTAATTAAATCACTTCAAAAAATAAACTAAAATCAAAAATCCTTTACAATTTCATTGAAATTGTAAAGGATTTTTAGGTTGGTTGAAAAATATTCGCAAAAATTATGCCTATAATTTTTATAACTTTAAATAATAACTAAATTTGTAAGGATAAATTAAAAAATTATGCAATCGTACGGAATTAAAGCCTTATTAGAAAAAGGCAAGGATTTGTTGCTACAGGAAGTAGTTGTAAATGGATGGGTAAGATCGTTCAGAAGTAATCGTTTCATCGCGTTGAATGACGGTTCTACAATTAATAATATTCAAGTAGTAGTAGATTTTGAAAATTTTGACGAATCAATTATAAAACAAATTTCTACAGCAGCTTCTTTGCAAATAAAAGGTGAAGTGGTAGAAAGTGAAGGAGCAGGTCAAGATATTGAAATTGTTGCGAAAGAAATCAAAATTTTAGGTACTGCACCATCTGATGATTTAAAAGGAACAATTTTACAACCAAAACAACACAGTTTAGAAATTTTGCGTGAGCAAGCACATTTACGTTTCAGAACAAATGTTTTTGCTGCAACTATGCGTGTTCGTAATGCGTTAATGTTCGGGATTCACAAGTATTTCAACGAAAATGGATTCGTTTACATCAACACGCCGATTATTACAGGATCTGATGCTGAAGGAGCAGGAGAGATGTTTCATATCACGAACTTGGATATGGAAAACTTACCTAAAAACGAAGAAGGAAAAATAGATTATACACAAGACTTTTTTGGTAAATCGACTAACTTAACGGTTTCTGGACAATTAGAAGGAGAAACTGCTGCAATGGGATTAGGAAAAATCTACACATTTGGACCTACTTTCCGTGCGGAAAACTCGAATACTTCTCGTCACTTAGCTGAATTCTGGATGATTGAACCTGAAGTTGCGTTTTTCCGTTTAGATCAAAATATGGATTTGGCAGAAGATTTCATGAAATCTGTTATTACTTATGCAATGGAAACTTGTAAAGATGATTTGAAATTCTTAGCTGAACGTTTTGACAAAGAACAAAAGCAAAAACCAGAAGCAGAGCGTTCAGAATTAGGTTTAATTGAGCGTTTAGAATATGTTTTAAACAATAAATTCATTCGTTTAAGTTATACTGAAGCAATTGATATCTTAAAAGATTCTAAACCAAATAAAAAAGGTAAATTCAAATATCCAATCGAAGGTTGGGGAGCAGATTTACAATCTGAACACGAACGTTATTTAGTTGAGAAACACTTCAAAACTCCAGTTATTTTATTTGATTATCCTGCAGAAATCAAAGCATTTTACATGCGTATGAATGATGATGGAAAAACAGTTCGTGCAATGGACGTTTTATTCCCTGGAATCGGAGAAATTATCGGAGGTTCTGAGCGTGAAGAACGTTTAGAAGTTTTAGATGAAAAAATGGAAAAATTCGGAATCGATAAAGAAGAATTATGGTGGTACCGTGACACAAGACGTTTTGGTTCTGTGCCACATTCAGGTTTCGGTTTAGGTTTAGAGCGTTTGGTATTATTCGTTACAGGAATGGGGAACATTCGCGACGTAATTCCTTTCCCAAGAACACCGAATAACGCTGAATTTTAATTAAAATATTTTTTACGGATTTACGCTTAAATATTGTAACTTTAAGCTAAATCCGTTTTTTTATATAAGCCAAAACCCAAAATATGTTAAAGCAGGAATTAAATTTAAAATTACAACAAAAACTATCGCCACAACAAATCCAATTAATGAAGTTAGTTCAGCTTCCTACGGTTGCTTTTGAACAACGCGTAAAGGAAGAGTTGGAAGAAAACCCTGCTTTGGATGATCAATCTTCTGAATATGATGAAGATTATGGAGGAGAGCAGGAAGAATGGGATAATCAGAGTGATGATTTTGGCGACGAACAAGTTATTGATACAAGTGACATCAATATTGATGATTATTTGAGTGATGACGATATCCCAAATTATAAAACATATACGAATAATTATAGTGATGATGACGAAGATAAATCTGTTCCTTACGCACAAGGAGAGAGTTTTATCGAGTTTTTAACATCTCAATTATATACATATCGATTAACTTCGGAACAATTTCAAATTGCAGAATTTATTTTAGGAAATATTGACGATGATGGTTATATGCGTCGTGATATTAAATCGTTGGTTGATGATTTGGCGTTCTCACAAAACATTTACACTTCGCCAGAAGAAGTAGAAAATTTGTTGATTAATTATATTCAACGAATGGATCCAGTTGGAGTAGGTGCGCGTGATTTGCAAGAATGTTTATTGATTCAATTAGAAAATAAAAACCAAACGGAAGCAGTAGAATTAGCTGAAAAATTAATTTCAGAATCGTTTGATGCATTTACGAAAAAGCATTATTCGAAATTGATGGCGAAATATGATGCGGATGATGATGAGTTACGTGATGCAATTTCGGAGATTGAACGTTTGAATCCAAAACCAGGAAAATCATTTTCCAGCAGTAGTAAAATTGTAGAGCAAATAACGCCAGATTTTACAATTCATATCAACGATGGCGATTTAGAATTATCGTTAAATGGACGTAATGTACCAGAATTGAAAATTTCGAGTGCGTTTGCAGAAATGTTAGATACGTACAAAAAAACCGAAAATAAATCGAATCAACAGAAAGAAGCTGTGATGTTTGTCAAACAAAAGTTAGATTCTGCGAAATGGTTTATTGATGCGGTTCAGCAACGTCGTAACACGCTTTTGTACACGATGGAAGCGATTATGAAATTTCAAAAAGAATATTTCTTAACAGGAGATGAAACGAAAATTAAACCGATGATTTTGAAAGATATTTCAGACAGAATTGGAATGGATATTTCTACTGTTTCTCGTGTAGCGAATTCTAAATATGTCACAACGCCTTACGGAACATTTTTGATTAAGGATTTGTTCTCAGAATCGTTAACAAATGATGAAGGTGAAGAAGTTTCGACGCGCGAAATTAAACGAATTTTGCAAGATGTAATTGCAGATGAAGACAAACGTAAACCTTTGACAGACGAGAAATTAACCGAAATTTTAAAAGAAAAAGGTTATCCAATTGCTCGTCGTACAATTGCAAAATATCGCGAACAACTAAATATTCCAGTTGCGAGATTAAGAAAAGAAATCTAAACTTTTAGAAATATTATCAAACAAAAAAAGAGCTTTATAAAGCTCTTTTTTTGTTTTTATATTAAATAGGTGTCATTCAAGATAATTTTTTTAATATTCATTAAATCTGTAACTTTTTTATAATTCTTACGTCTTTATAAAAACATAACCTAATATGTCTAAATTATATATACCGATTCTACTATGTGCTTCTACTTCGATTTTTGCTCAGCAACAATATAAAGGTAGCTTACAATATGTGAATCAAACGCCTGTTAGTTTAGCTGATGTGATTATTATAAAAGATGATCAAATTATTGATGAAATTTCGACAGATGAAAAAGGAAATTTTATTGTTGAATTAGCCATAGGAAATTATACTTTTCGAATAGAAGAAGCTGGTATTTTGCTTCATAATCAAACAATTTTGTGTGGACAAAATCAAGATTTAGGCGTTATTATTATTCCAAAAACTGAAAACATTACATTAACTGAAACGGTTGTAAAAAGTCAGAAAAAATTAATTGAAAAGAAAGTTGATCGACTTGTTTTTAATGCTGATTTAGCAGAAGGAGCAAGAGGTGGAGATGCTCTAGATTTGTTGAAATTGGCTCCTCGTGTAAAGGTTGATAATGATGTGGTATCGATTATTGGTAAAAGTACTTTACGTGTAATGGTGGATGATCGTTTGTTAGAAATGTCTGGTGATCAATTGACGAATTATCTTAAAACGCTTCGTGCAGATGATATTGAAAAAATTGAAGTAATTACTAATCCGCCTGCAAAATATCAAGCAATAGGAAATAGTGGAATTCTGAATATTGTGTTGAAATCTGGAAAAAAAGATTCGTGGAATGGTAGTTTGTCGTCGTCATTTCAACATTATAATAAACCATATTGGAATAATAGCGCATCATTTAATTATCGAAAAAATAAATGGACATTAGTTTCGAATATTTTTGGAGGTTTTGGTGAATATGATGGAATTGGTCAATCGGATATTTATTTCACGAAAACAAATGAAGTTTGGACTGAAAGAGAAAGAAATAGCGGGAAGAATGGAAGTATTGGAGGAAAATTAGGTTTAGATTACAAAGTATCAGATAAGTTGACAACAGGTTTTACGGTTGATTTATATGCAGGAAACCGTAAAGGGACTGGAGGTACAATAACAACGATGAATAGTTTGGATAAAAACGAGTTGTTGAGTTATATTCTGAATGATCGAAATGGGAGCAAAGGGAATACGAAATACAATACATTGAATTATCATGTGATTTATAAAATGGACACAATTGGTAAGAAATTGACGTTTGATTTTGATTGGGTCAATTTTAATAATAACAATACAAGCGTTACTTCAAACAGATTTTTTGATTCAAAAGATGTTGAAAATATAGCAGAATATCAAGGAAATAAAAGTTTGTCAGACCAAATAGCAAATAATTATAGTTTGAATATAGATATGGAACATCCTATAAATACTTGGAAGTTAAATTATGGAAGTCGTTATAGTTGGACCAAAAATAATAGTGATAACTTATTTTACGATACAACTAGTGGCTCACCTGTTTTTGATAAGAAGCTTAGTAATGGTTTTTATTATGATGAAAATATTTTGGCTTTTTATGGAAGTATCGAAAAAGATATATCAGAAAAATGGTCTGCAAAAGTTGGTTTGAGATACGAAAATACAAATGCAAAAGGTTTTTCTCCACAAAAAAATCAACATGATACGTACAAATATGATGGATTATTTCCGACAGCTTATTTAATGTATAAAGCAGCAGAAAATCATTCGTTAAGTGTGAATGTAGGACGTCGTATTAATCGGCCATTTATGGGGCAACTGAATCCTTTTCGTACTATTTATTCACCTTATTCCTTTGCTGAAGGTAACCCGGATTTAAAATCTTCTTATTCATATAATTATGAATTAGAATATGCTTATAAGGATTTATCAATTACAACTTTATATTACCAAAATTCTACTAATGAGATCAGTCAAATTGTAGTTGTAAATCCGACCGAAAATACACAAAATTGGATTCCGTATAATTACGCTGATTCTGAAAGTTTTGGGATTAGTGAAAATATAAACTTTAAACCTGTAAAATGGTGGAAAGTTAATGGGGCGATTGATTTGTATTACAAGAAAACGAAAGGAATTATTCCAGAATATAATTATACATTGGATGGATTTAATGGAGAATTTCGTTTGACAAATAATTTAGAACTGAATAAATCTAAAACATTATTATTTAACCATACTACAAATTATTCAACAAAAACAATTGATGCGATGTCAAGAGGTCGTGAAAATTGGAAGACATCTTTAGGTTTGAAAGCATTGTTTTTGGATAAAAAGTTTGAAGTTTCGTTTAATGTAAATAACGTTTTCAAAGATAAAGCTTGGCAAGATCAAAGTTATAGTAACGATACAAGATTTGTTTACACAGGACAATCAGTACGTTTTTATCGTGTTGGAATTCGATACAATTTTGGAAAATCATTTACAATAGAACAATCAAAAAGTAGTTCAGAAAAAGGAAGATTATAAAAAAATAACCTCCAATATTAATTAATATTGGAGGTTATTTTTTTATAATAGATGACTTTACTTCTTTTCCATTTTATAGAACAATAAAATCACAAAGCTAATCGCGAACGAAACACCCATTGCAAGTGCAGAAGCTTTCATTCCACCAGAATATTCTATCAATAAACCATAAATTACTAAACCTAAAAACAGCGCAAATTTTTCGAAGACATCGTAAAAACTAAAATAGGTTGTAGTATCTTTTGTTTCTGGTAATAATTTCGCGTAAGTAGAACGCGACAAAGCTTGTAAACCTCCCATTACAAGACCAACCATTGCAGCCATTACATAAAACTGAGTTTTTACATTTGGATCATTTTTATTAATCAAATAACCAATAATACATGTAATAATCCAAATAAAAATTCCTATTAATAAGGTTTTCTTATTACCGATTTTTCCTGATAGAAAAGAGAAAAACCAAGCACCTAAAACAGCTTCGATTTGAATTAATAAAATAGTCATAATCAATTCTGAAGATTCCATTCCTATTTCTGAACTTCCAAACATTGCTGCCATTAAAAAGATAGTTTGCATAGCTAAACTGTAAAAGAAAAATCCAGCCAAAAAAACACGAATATTTTTGTATTGATTCAGATCCTTGAAAGTATGTTTTAAATTTCTAAAACTAGATTTTATGATATCTTTTGGAATTTCGCGATCATATTTGTGATTTGGTAATTTACTTAATGCAATTTGTCCAAATCCTAACCACCAAATTCCTGTTAATAAGAAACTTATTCGAGTAAACATTGCTTGTTGTTCTTCTGGAGCGAATTGTATCATCGCCAAACAAATTGTCAATAAAATGACAGAACCAATGTAACCAAACATATAACCTTGCGCTGAAACTTTGTCCATTTTTTCATCTGAGACAATTTCTGGTAAATAGGCGTTGTAAAAAACTAAACTTCCCCAAAAACCTATGCTTGCGGTAATATTGAGTAATAAAGCTAACCAAACTAAATCGCTCGATGTGAAGAAAAACATTCCGATACATGAGAACGATCCTAAGTAACAAAAAAAGCGAAGAAATTTGATTTTATTTCCGATTAAATCTGCAATTGAAGATAAAACAGGAGACAAAACAATCACAAAAAAGAAAGCAATTGCTAATGAAAAATTGAAGGCAGATTCTGGTAATAATCCTAAAAATTTAATTGGTTGATCGTTCGTATCATAGGTCATTAAAGTATAATAAACTGGAAAAATAGCAGAGGCAATAACTAAAGAATGAACAGAATTTGCCCAATCGTAAGAAATCCAAGCTCGTATTAGTTTGGGATTATCTTTTGTATTCATAAATTTTTTATAGTAATGTTGGTTAAACTTAAGAAAAAAATAGAGAAACTAAAGTTATCTTTTCAAATTATTGAAATTTTATAGTTTGTAGTATTTTTTCAACGTCTTTTACAGCGTTTTGATTATTGTTAAATATTTCTGTTCGTATAACATAGATTTTTTTGCCTTTTTCAATAAAGTAAAAATCAATCGAAACATTTTTAGATATATTTTGCCCATTAGGATGACTTAAAGTCGCTGTACCAGTCAAAGTAAAACGAGTTGTAGGCAAGTTATCAATAGTAGTTTCAGGTTGCTCATTTAATTCCAATTGATAAATATTTTCGTCAATGTTATTCAAATAATTTTTTACAATACCTTCTACATTTTTATTATAAAATTCTGAAACATAAATTTTATCGATATAAAGAGGATTTTCAGCAGTTACTAACTTTTCTGTAGAATAAATAATAACATTCGGATTGTATTCAATTGCTTTAAAGGAAGTATTCGAATTGTTTAATTTAAAAGAAAATATTTTACCATAATCTATTTTATGTTTTATATCAAAACTTGCTGATTTTATGAAATTAATAACATTATCTTTAGTTTTTTGATTGAAAACAGCTTTAATTGAATTGAAAATTGTATCATTTCCAAAATGTATAGAAATTTGTTCTGTATCATTTTCGTGTTCTAAATAATAAATTCCATTTAATCGATTAAATTTTATAGAATAACTTTTGATATTATTTTTCGCATTTGTTTCAGTTATAAAATTTGAAATTCTATAAAAATTACCAACAGATTCATTAAAATAAATTCCAGATAAACTGTCTTTTTTATAATGAAAAGTGGTATTTTTTTGATTGAAATCTGAATTATTTGAGACAAAAAAACGAGTGTTATTTATTTGATTCAATCCAGTAATAGGATTATTAATTTCATTAGGTAAAATTGTATTTTGACCATGACAAGAAATAATGGTGATAAAAAATAGAAATAAATAGCGCATAATCATTATAGTGGATGATTCAAAAGTACTATAAATATCTATAATTTGATTATTCTTTCAGTTCAAATTTCGTTAGTTTATTGCCTTTGTAACAATAAAATTCATAACTATCTTCTCCAATTCTGAATACTTTTTCGAGGTGGATTTTATCGTAATTAGGTAAAATTTCATTGTATTTTTTTAGTAAATTTTCAGGTAACTCATTCGGTTGAATTGGACGTTCAATCTCAAATTCACCATCTAACGAATATTCCATCACAAAATCACTGTTTCGCCATTTCAAAGTTGTTTCATTTTCGTCACCTTTACTTGTTGTTGTAAGTTGAACTTTATCTTCTTGAATGATTTTTTGAGAACTTGTATAAAAAAGTGTAATTCCAGAAATAACCATCGCCGCATAGCCAACTTTTCTGAAAATAAAATCGCTAAAATAAGGTAAAATATATTTGACTGTATAAGAAGAAATAATTGAGGCAACTGCAATCGTCAACCCAAGTAATAAAGCGTTTTTTGAGTATAAACCAAGAACAATATAAATGATTAATTTTATGATATGAAGTATAATTTCGTTGGCAGCTCGCGTTGCAATAATTTCTTCTTTTGTTAGTCCGTATTTTAAATAAAATCTATTGAACAATAAGCCAATTGCACCTGTTATTCCAGAAACGAATCCAGCTAAAAAACCAACAATAGCTAAAATATATTTTGGCGAAGGTTTTTCTTCATTATCTTGTTGTTTTTTGTTTAGAAATAATTGCGGAACATTTGAAATCAATAATACAGCTACAATAATTTGCAAATAAATTGGGTTGATAAATTTGATTAAATAAGCACCCATTAAAACTGCTGGAATTGAAAAAGGAACGAACCAAAAGAAGATTTTCCAATGTACAGATTTTCTGAAAACCGCTATTCGAGAGGCAGAACTTGTAAATGTTCCAATTGTTAATGAAAAAGGAACTAACGAAGTTGGAATAATAAGATTGAGGATTGGAATTAAGATTAAACTTGCGCCACCGCCACAAATTGCACTTATCCAAAATGCTAAAATTGCTCCAATAAATAGCAGAAAAATAGTAAAAATCATGATCAGAAATTTTATTCTGATACAAAATTAGGGCGATGATTTTAGAAATAAACGTTTAAAGATTTATCTTAAGTAAAACTTAAGAATAGGTAAATCTTAATTGAAAAAGATGATTTTTCGGATAAATTGTTTGCGAAATCTGATGAAAATTATTTTTTAATAAGGCTTTGGATGAGGCGATATTTTCTTTTTTCACCCAAGCTTCAATCAGCATATATTTTCTCGATTTCAATTCTTTCGAAATCAGATTGATAATTCGTGTTGCATAACCTTTGTTCCAAAATTGTTCATCAATCGAATAGCCAATAATTGCTTTGTTGTGTACAGGTTGAAACATCACAGTACCAATCAAGGTTTTAGAAGATTTTTCGATAACAGCAAAACGAAATTCATATCCAGAATTCTTTTTTTCTTTATCTCTTTCCAGCATTTTGTACGAATCTTCGATCGTTTTCATTGGTGCGGTTTCGCGATATTTCATGGCTTCAGCATTCGAATAAATTTCGAAAAGTCGCGCTACATCAGTATCCAAAAGTTCCCTGAAATAAATTAATTCGTCTTCCATATTTTAGTTTTAAGAATTTGCTTGACGTTCTAATTTTTCAATCAGTAAAGCTTTTGCATTTGTAAGCGCATAATCTTTTGCTTCGGCAAATGAAATATTATATTGTCGTTTAAGAGATTGAATATCTTTTGGTAAATCGTTTAAAATTTTATCGTAATAAACATCTAACATTTCGGAAGTTGGCATTTTGAAATCAATTTTTAACTGAAATCTTCTCAATAATGCAACATCAATAATATGTGGATGATTTGTCGCGGCTATCAACAACGAATTTTGTGGTAAATAATCAATTAATTGAATTACCGTATTCACCAAACGACGCATTTCGCCAACATCTTTGTCGTCATTTCCGCGCGCTTTTCCGATTTGGTCAAACTCATCCAAAAATAGAATCGCTTTTTCACGTGCAGCTTTATCAAAAAGCATTCGAATATTTTGCGAAGTTTCACCAATTCTTGACGAAACAATATTGCTTAAATTCAGAATCAATATAGGTTTTCCGATTTCATTTGCAATTGCTTTTGCAGTTGTTGTTTTTCCACAACCCGAAAATCCATGCAACAAAATTTTATTATTGACAGGCAAATTATATTTACTCAATTCCTCTATATATCGATGTTCTTTGATCAGTTGTTTTACTTGCGCAAGATTTTGATCATCCAAAAAAACATCATTCAAAGAAATTTCTTCTTTATCGTCAACAATTAAATCGTAAATATTCATATCAATTTTACTTCAAGACTCAAAATTAAACTATTTTAATCCGAAAGCCGATTTTTAGCACAAAAAAAGCTTCAGAATTCTGAAGCTAAAATTTTAAACCATCATATGAGAACTGATCGCAATTCTATTCCAGGCATTAATCGTGGTAATTGCAATAATGATAATCGCAATATAATTTTCAGAAAAAAGTGACAAAGCTTTTTGATACGTTTCTTCTGATAAACCATGTTGACTAATATTTGTAATTTCTTCGGTCATCGCCAATATTACACGTTCTTCTTCTGTAAAAAGTGTCGTTTCTCGCCACGCATTCAACAAAAAAATACGTTGATTTGTTTCGCCTAATTTCATCGCATCTTTGGTGTGCATATTAATACAAAAAGCGCAACCATTGATTTGTGAAGCTCTGATTTTGATAAGCTCTAAATGCAATTTATCTAATTCAGAATTTGCTAAAAAATTCTCTAAACCATACATCGCTTCGTAAGCTTTTGGTTCTAATTTTTGAATGTTTAATCGTGATTTCATTTTTTAATTTTTAACAAAGTTCGACGATTATTTATTCAATAAAATTAAACTGGTTTAAGAAAACTCTTTCTTTCGGATTTCGCTTAAATATTCGGGTGTGAAACCTAAATAAGAAGCTAATAAATATTGGGGAACACGTTGCAAAAATTCGGGAAAATTCTTTTTGAAATGAAGGTAAAACTCTTCTTTCGAAAATTGTTTCAAATATTTCGAACGCATTTGTGCAGCAGCAGTTGACTTCTGGTAAATTAGTTTAAAATAAGAATTAAAAATTGGAAATTTTTCACACAATATTTCTTCATTATTTCGACTGATTGTTAGAATAGTTGATTTTTCTACTGCTTGGATATAAAACTCTGAATTTTGTTGATTGATATAAGAGAAAAGATCTGTTATCCACCAATTTTCTATTGCAAAATCAATAGTTTGTTCAACTCCTTTTTCATTAATAAAAAACATTCTAACGCATCCTGAAGCAGTAAAATAATTATACTTACAAACTGTTCCAGCTCTATGAACCGTTTCTTTTTTCTTGATTGAAACTTCTTCAAAGTATTGAATAGAAGCAGCAAATTCTTCATCTGAAATAGATGTAAAAAATTGTATATGTTTTTTTAAATTATCAAAAGAATTTTCCATTTTTATAATCTTAATGTATTACTCATTAAAATTAATGATTTGTTTATAAAGAACTTAATTTAGCTAAAGATTAGTCAGGATTAAAGTCGAAATTAGGAGTGTAATTCGCTTGAAATGAATCGTTGAAAGAACATGAAAATAATCTATAAAGATTTGTTATTATTTTTTACTTTTACGAACCAAAAATAACAATAATATGGCTTCAGGAATATTTGCAATTTTAGATGATATTGCAGCATTGATGGATGATGTAGCAGTTACAAGTAAAGTAGCAGCGAGTAAAACAGCAGGAATTTTAGGAGATGATTTGGCTGTAAATGCTGAGAAAGCAACGGGATTTTTGTCTTCGCGTGAAATACCAGTTTTATGGGCAATTACAAAAGGTTCTTTTATTAATAAACTGATTATAGTTCCTATTGTTTTGACACTAAATCATTATATGCCAGAAGTAATAAAATATGTTTTGATTTTGGGAGGTTTTTATTTGGCTTTTGAAGGTGTTGAGAAAATAATTGAGTTTATATTTCATCGAGCTAAAAAAGGAACAGAAGTTATTGATGATGATAAAAAAGAAGTTTCAGAAAAATCAAAAGTGAAATCAGCTATTATTACAGATTTTATCTTATCTATAGAAATTGTGATTATTGCGTTGAGTACGGTTTTAGAACAACCAATGATGACACAAGTTTTTACAGTTTCTTTAATTGCAATATTAGCAACTGTAGGTGTTTACGGAATAGTTGCATTAATAGTTCGTATGGATGATGCTGGTTTTAAATTAATAAAAGCTTCTCATGATAAAGGGGCTGTTTCCAAATTAGGACACTTTTTGGTAGATGGATTACCATATGTAATTAAAATTTTGGGTGTTGTAGGAACAATTGCTTTATTGTTAGTCTCTGGTCAAATTTTTGTTCATAATATAGAATATATTCATCATCATTTACCTCAAAATATTCCTGCTATAATTAGTGAAGCATTGGTTGCTTTAGTAGCTGGTTTATTAGTTGTATTAATTGTTACAACTTTTAAGAAGATTTTTAAATTGAAAAGTACACATTAAAGAATAAAAAAGAGAGCTATTATAGCTCTCTTTTTTATTTAAAAATTGTATTTTGATTTCCTTCTGGAGGGTTTATATCTTCTTCTGATTTTATAATTGTTTTCTTTCTAGAAGAAGGTGGTGGAGGTGAAATAATTTCTTCATTAGTAACTTTAGGCTCATCAATAACTGTTGTATTACTTTGTACTTCAGTTTTTAGAGTTTTAGATTTTCTTAATTTATCCAATAATCGTTTCGCTTGTTTTGCTTCTTCTGTTCCATCATAAGCTGTTGCTACAACTTCCAATGCTTGCTCAAATTCTTCTTGCGTTGCGGTTTGCTTCAAAGCATAAGCATTTAATAAAACAAATTTTGCTACAATAATTTCAGTTGGAAATTTTATAATTGCTTCCTGAACTTTTTTCTTTACATCTTCGTATTTTTCTTCTTTGTACAGATCATAAGCAATTTTATATGCTTCTACAGCTTCTTTTGTTTCTGGAGTAATATATTCAACTTCAGGATTTAAAATATAACCAGCATATATTGTATTTGGATAATTTGTAAGTATTTCGTTTTTGTATTGATCTTCTAATTTTTTATCACGATTTTTATAAATACGATATAATTGATAAGTTGCTTTTAATTTTACATCTTCCGATTTTGGAGGTGTAGCAACTAATGCTTTTAATTCTTTTCCAGCTAATTCACTATTATTAAATGTATCAAAATAGCCAATTCCTAGGGCTAATTGAGTTGTATCACGTACAATTTTTAAATCATTTAATGCTTTTTGAGTTGTAGGTATTTGTTCTAAATAATAATCTATTTCAAAGCGTCTTGGATCACCAGCTGCAATTTGACCTGTCAATTCAGCTTGTTTATCTTCAATAACAGTACTAATAGCATTAGAATTTCTCCAATTATCTTTCAGAGAAATCCCTCCCCAAATACGTTGAAATTCTGCTTGTCCAGAAGATTTTAAACCTTGATTATAAAAATAAAATTTACCTTTATCAGTATTATTAAAACTTGAAGTAAAACTTGCTGTTTTGGTTTCTAATTGAAATGTTTCCATTTCTTTTCGTTCTTCTTCCGCTTGCTTTTCTTCCTTTTTCTTTAATTTTTCAATATAATCCGTGAAAAATTTTGATTGATCTTCTCTTGAAAGAGAAGCGATTTTTAAGATAGAATCATTTTTCTGAACTAAATAATGCTTTTCCATTAATTTTTTCAGAACATCATTTCGTTTCTGAATTCGTGTTTGATCTTCTTTTAAATTATAACTTGTTTGTGCAGAATCATAATAAGCAGATGCATAAACATAATCGTTTTGTTTAAATTTTATATCACCATAATTTTCAAAAGCGCGTCCACGAATATATGGATCTGACATTGGTTCTTTCAAACTTAATTTTGCATATTTGACAGCATCGTCCATTTTATCAGCTCGGAATGCTATTTCTGAAATACCATAATACAATTCATTCTTTTTAGAAGAATAAATTCCTTTTTTGGCAATATCAAGTAGATTTTGTTTGTAATTAGAATAATTGTTAATCTTAGGATCAAAATTTGCAGCAATAGCTAGTTGCGACTTAATCTCCATATCGAACCCAGGACTCATTTTATATACTTTAGTAAAAGCTTCTCCTGCTTCTTGTTGTTTTCCTAACTTAGAAAAAACTTGTCCCATTGTATAAAATAAACGAATTCGTTCTTCTTTATTTGTAGAAAAATATTCTGCTTTTTGCAAAGGATCTAAGGCTTCTTCGTACTTTTTTTGATCAATTAAGAATTGAGCATAAGTACGAGCAATCATTGTTTTTAGCTCTTTACTTTTGTAAGGATCACTTTCATATAATTTTTGCAAAGTTTCGGCTCCATCAAAGTAGTTTCCACCTTTTATCTCTGCAACGGTTTTATATACATTTGCTTCTTGTGCATATTTAGAGTCTTTGAAATTTTTGACAACATAATTTAATGCATCAAGTGCTTCAAAATATTTTTGTTGATAAAAAAGAGATTTTCCAATCAAAAGATAAGCACGTCCCATTAAAGGATTTTTTTCCTGTCCTTTAATTAACATCGAATGTTTTTCAATAGTTTTAGAAGCCTTTGCTTCAACCGCAGCAAATCCGATAGGTTTTTCTACTCTATCTTGATTATTACGATTTCCTCCACCAAAGTTAAAGTTTGGTGATTCCATACTTCCAAGATTAGTAGAATCAGAAACAGAAAAATATTCTATTTCAACAGGTAAAATCTTTGAATAGTTTTCTATATAATTTGTTTGTAGTTCTGTGTTCTTTTTGTCTAACTCTTCTTCAGCATTAAATACTCCATTAAACCACGATGTCATTTTATGATATTGTCGGTTTTTGAAATTATTTTTTTGTGTAGAACAGCCGATTAAAAAACTTGCGGCGAATATACTCAGTACAATCTTTTTCATGATAGTGAATAAAAACAAATCTACAATAAAACGTTCGATTAGAAAAAATCTTGTATCCTTCAAAAAAATAAGATAATTTTATATAGAATAGAAATAATAAAGAAGCGACTTTTAACGAAGTGATTATAAAATGATAGCTAACGTTTTAGCTTTAATGTGATTAGTGATTTGACTAAGAAAAATCATTGCAATTGTTGTTAAATTATTTAGAATATTCGTTTAAATTCGACCAATAATAATGTTTTAAAGGAACAGCATGAAAGCTTTTTTAGCGAAAATTTTTGCAAAATACATTGTCAATAAAGAACAAAAGTGGATAAATAACCCGCTAGAAACACAAGACAAAATTCTAAATGAATTAATTGTTGCAGCAAAAAATACAAAGTTTGGAATTGATCATCATTTTAATTCAATCAAAAATTATGAAGATTTTAAATTACAAGTTCCAATCAATGATTATGAAGGTTTGAAACATTATTTTGATGAAGTAATTGAAGGGAAACCTGATATTCTGTGGCCTGGAAAACCCCTCTATTTAGCTAAAACTTCAGGAACTACTTCTGGAGCCAAATATATTCCGCTTACAAAAGAGTCTGTTCCATCGCATATAAATTCTGCTCGAAACGCTTTGTTATTTTATATTAATGAAACAAACAATTCTAATTTTGTTGATGGAAAAATGATTTTCTTACAAGGAAGTCCAATTCTTGAAGAGAAAAATGGATTGAAAGTAGGTCGACTTTCTGGAATTAGCGCACATTTCGTTCCAAATTATTTGCAAAAGAATCGCTTACCATCTTATGAAACAAATGTGATTGAAGATTGGGAAACGAAAGTGGATAGAGTAGTGGATGAAACCGTAAAAGCAGATATGACGTTGATTTCTGGAATTCCACCTTGGTTGATTATGTATTTTGAACGATTGATTAAAGTTTCTGGAAAAGAAAACGTTCAGTCAATTTTTAAAAATTTACAACTAATGGTGACAGGAGGAGTAAATTATGAACCTTATAGAGAAAAAGTTAATCAATTAATAGGTCGAAAAATAGATTGCATTCAGACATATCCAGCTTCAGAAGGATTTATTGCGTATCAAGATTCTCAAAAAAGTGATGATCTATTACTTTTATTGAACAATGGAATGTTTTATGAATTTGTACCTGTTGATGAATTTTTTGATGAGAATCCAACTCGCATTTCACTAAAAGATGTGGAAGTAGGAAAAGATTATGTCTTAATCTTGAATACAAATGCAGGTTTGTGGGGATATAATATTGGTGACACAGTTCGTTTTACTTCAACAAAGCCATATAGAATTGTAGTTTCTGGACGAATTAAACATTATACATCTGCTTTTGGGGAACATGTAATTGGTCACGAAGTTGAACAAGCATTGCAGAAAACATTAGAAAAATATCCAGCGAGTGTAAACGAATTTACGGTTGCGCCACAAGTTAATCCAGTAGAAGGTTTACCTTATCATGAATGGTTTATAGAATTTGATCAGAAACCACAAAATATAGAGGAATTTAATCATGAATTGGATACACAAATGCGTAAGCAAAATACATATTATGATGATTTAATAACAGGTAATATTTTGAGATCTCTTGTTATTACAGAGATTAATAAAGATGGATTTCAATATTATATGAAATCTATTGGAAAGCTAGGAGGACAAAATAAAGTTCCGCGTTTGTCTAATAATCGCGAAATTGCAGATGAATTTTACAAACTTAATTTAATTCAAAGAAATTGAATACACACACAACAATAGATAAAATGATTTACAAAACTGTAAAAAGTTCATTAGTAACTTTTTCACAATTAATGCTTCCATCGCATTCCAATTTTAGTGGGAAAATTCATGGTGGATTCATTCTTTCTTTACTTGATCAAATTGCATTTGCATGTGCTTCTAAATATTCAGGAAAGTACTGTGTAACAGCATCTGTTGATCGAGTAGATTTCTTAACACCAGTAGAGGTAGGAGAGTTATTAACGCTAAAAGCTTCTGTTAATTATGTAGGGAGAACATCAATGGTAGTAGGAATTAGAGTTGAAAGTCAGAATATTCAAACAGGAGAAATCAAACATTGTAATTCATCTTATTTCACAATGATTTGTAAAGAAGAAAATGGAGAAAAAGCAGAAGCTCCAAAATTAATTTTAAAAAATTTGAATGAAGTTCGACGATTTTATAAAGCTTTGCACCGAATAGAAGAACATCGCAATGCTAAGGAACAAATAAAAGATCCTATTGATTATAAATCGCAAGTTTTGATTGATCATTTATTGAATAATCACTTTGTAAAAATAGAACTAGATTAAAAAAATATATAAAAAGACTCGATTATTTATAATTGAGTCTTTTTATATATTTGAAACAATTGTAAACTAGTTTTATTGAAATTAATTATTTGCTAATGCAGAGAAGTAAAACAGTAACAAAATTATTGAAATTTGGATATTTCTAAAAATTAGGCATTGTATTTGTGTTGTGTGTTTTTAACTACCTAATGACTTTGCCTTTCAACTAAATTTTAATATTGTAAAATTACAAGAATGAAAGTGTTATTTAAATCATGTTTATTGATTATTTTTTTGACTAGTTCTATAAACATATTAGCGAAAACAAATAATAAACAACTTGCCAATATAGAAAATAGTGAAATTTCCAGATCATCAAATCCTATTAATTTGTATGGAGCTGCTGTATTTCTTGTTGTTGCTTTATGTGCTTATCGTTTCAGAAAAAAAATTATTTAATCCTAATAGTAAGAAAATCTATTCTCTAAATAAATCAATAATCTTTAACTTTACCGAATGAAATATCTAATTTTATTGGGTTTAGTTTTAGTGTTTTTTTTGATTTATAAGAGATTAAATTTTAGAAAAAATATTGAAAAAAAAGAGATAAAAGAACCAAATGTATCTTTTATTAATGTTAAAAAATCAGATTGTAAGGAGAAGGTAATTACAGAAAAGAATACCCCTTATGATTTTTTGATTTCTTCTATTACTAAAAAAGATAACACTTTAGAATTATTAGTATCTATACGAAATCATACTGAAAAGACTATACGTATTAATTTATTAGAAGCAATTTATTTTTCAGCCGATTTACGACAAGCTTTTACTGCAGATGTTACATTTTATGGAGAATTAAATATGGGAACAAATGATATTTTACTTAAAAATACAATTCTTCCAAATTCACATGTGATTCGAAATATTTATTTTTTTGAACATGATTTTTTAGTTTTCGATGAAAACGATTATGTAGAAATAATATTGGAAATCAATCAAAAAAAGTATAAATTTAAACAAACACTTTTAGAATCTAATTTAGATTCGATTAAATTCATACAAAAATCATAGTTCATGAATTAGATACTATGCTTAATTTTGCAGCCAAGAATTAGTTTATATGAAACATTTACAATTGATGCTAGGAAGTGTAATGCTTTTTGGTTTAACAGCATGTCAAACACCAAAAGTAATTACACAGGAACAACCTAAATCAGCTACATATCAAAGTTTACAAGTTGATGGAAAAATATATGCCGCTTTTTTTCAGCAAAGAGCAGCAGAATATCAAGCTTTAAGTCAACAAGCTTATAATGTCGCAAAATTTCGTTTAGATGAAGCAATTGCTAATAAAGGTAGTAAACCTTTAGCTATTGTAACTGATATAGACGAAACTTTTTTGGACAATTCTTATTATGCAGTAGAAATGGCAAAACAAGGGAAAACTTGGTCACAAGACACTTGGGCTAATTGGACTTCTAAAGGAGTTGCTACACCTTTGGCTGGATCTTTAGAATTTTTTCAATATGCTGCGAATAAAGGGGTTCAAATTTTTTATATTACAAATAGATACGAAGTAGAACGTCCAGGTACTTTAGCTAACTTACAAAAATATAATTATCCATTACAAAGTCCTCAAAATTTAATTTTAAGAAGTAAGGAAAGTAGTAAAGAAACTCGTCGTCAGAATGTTGCAAAAGATTATGATATTGTATTATTATTAGGAGATAGTCTAACAGATTTTTCAAATTTGTTTGATAATCATAAGTCAGAAAAAGAAAGAGCAGCAGCTGTAGAAACATTGAAATCTGAATTTGGAAAGCGTTTTATTGTTTTACCAAATGTAGGATATGGCGATTGGGAATCTGCTATTTTTAATTATAAGTATAATTTGACTCAAGAACAAAAAGATTCTATTTTATACGAAGCAGCAAAAGAAATGCCAAGTAAATAATAAATAAAAAAACCTCTTAGTTAGAGGTTTTTTTTATTTTAAATGATCCAATAACATTTCTGCTGTAGCAGGATTAGTAGCTAGAGGAATGTTGTGTACATCACATAATCTTAATAACATATTTACATCTGGTTCATGAGGATGTTTTCCCATTGGATCTCTAAAAAAGAAAACCATATCAGTTTTTCCTTCCACAACGCGAGCAGCAATTTGCGCATCACCTCCTAAAGGGCCAGATAGATAACGAGTAACTTTCAAGCCAGTTTGTTCAGCATATTTTCCTGTTGTTCCAGTAGCAATAAACGTAATATTATTTTTGTTTAAAGCTTCTTTATGTTTCATTAAAAAGTTGACCATTTCAGCTTTTTTACCATCGTGGGCGATTAATGCAATTTCCATATATTTTTTCTATTTAATCTAAAATCTTACTTTTGTACAAATTTAATAGAACAATCTTAAATATTGATTTGTTTTAAGAATTATAAATAGTAATACGACTATGAAATTTAATTTATTAACGGTTAAAGAAATTGTAAAATTAACAGAAGATGCTGTTCAAATTTCATTTGATGTACCTGAAGAGTTACACGAAGAATACAATTTTTTACCAGGACAATATATCACACTAAATATAAATGGAGAACGAAGAGATTATTCTTTATGTGTTTCTCCTAATGATAAAAAATGGAGCATTGGTGTAAAATCTCAACCAAATGGAAAGGTTTCTAATTACCTTTTTAATGATTTAAAAGTTGGTGATCAAATAGAAGTTTCTACACCTAGTGGACGTTTTACGATTCCTACAAAACCAAACGAAAAACGTACTTTATTAGCTTTTACAGCAGGTAGTGGAATTACACCTATTATGAGTATGTTAGAGTTTACTTTACAAACTGAAGAATGGGTTAATTTTCATATATTTTATGTAAATAGAGACGAAAATTCAATTATGTTTAAAGAACGTTTAACGGAATTGAAACAACAATATCCAAACAATGTTTTTATTCATCACTTTTACACAAGACAGGATCAAGAGAACTTTATTTACAATGGGCGAATTGATGAGAAAAAATTTGATTTAATCTTAAATCAAATCATTGATATAAATGAAGTTGACGAAGCAATGATTTGTGGTCCAGAGGAAATGATTTTAACTTTAGCGAAGAAAATAAACGAAGCGGGAATTATAGAAAAGCATATTCATTTTGAAATGTTTAATCCATCAATCAAAACAGAAGATATTTTTACGAAACATGACGAAGGTCCCCAAACGGTAAAAGTAACTGTAACACTTGATGGAGAAACTTCTGAAGTGACTTGGGATAGAGGAAAAAACTTGATTGACACAATGTTAGATGCAGGAATAGATGCACCTTATTCTTGTAAAGGAGGTGTTTGTTCTTCATGTATGTGTAAGGTAACAGAAGGAGAAGTTCATATTGGAGATAATTATGTATTGACGGATTCTGACTATGAAGAAGGAATGACATTAGCGTGCATTTCTAGACCAAAATCTGCTACTTTATCAATTGATTTTGATGAGGTTTAAATGTTTTAAATACTATTATAAAAAAAGCGGTTCTATTTTGAACCGCTTTTTTTATAATAATTATTAGATTATTTTAGTTTTTTTGTAACATACATTTTCTCTGCTAATTGAACCGCTTTGTATGCATCAACAACACCTCCTGTTACAGAAATATCTGTTAAAGCAGGATTTTTATTGACTGATTCTAATAAAATTTGTTTGATATCAATAGCAGTTAATTTTGGATAATGAGCCCAAACTAAAGCAGCAACACCAGCAACAACTGGAGAAGCCATAGAAGTTCCGCTCTCATTTTTGTATTCTCCTTCTTTATTTGGAACAGTTGAATAAATATCATTTCCTGGTGCAAAAACATCAACTGATTTTTTACCAAAGTTAGAGAAGCCAGCCTTCAAATTATCATTATCCATAGTATTAGCTCCAACAGTTATCACATTTTTAGAAACAATAGCTCCATTACCATCAAATACTGTTGGATAATGCACTTCTTCGTCTATATTTATATTATCATTCCCAGCAGCTTTTATCAACAAAAGTCCTTTCTTTTCAGCATATTTAAATGCATCCCAAACGATTTGTTTATCTGGAGAATATGCTTTTCCAAAAGACATATTTAAGACTTTTGCTCCATTATCTGCTGCATAACGAATGGCATTTGCAACGTCTTTATCTCGCTCATCTCCATTAGGAACTGTACGAACTGACATAATTTTTACATAACCATTTCCTGCTATACCATCCATACCAATTCCATTTCCAGATTTGGCTGCAATAATTCCAGAAACATGTGTTCCATGTGTTGAATCAGGACCATCTACATCATTATTTCCATAAATATGTTCCGATTTGTTAGCATAATTATCACCAACAATTGGACGAGGATCTAAATCAGTATTCAAGTTTATTTCTACTTGCTCTTTGTAGTATTTTGCTCCACCAGAAATTTCATCAGTCATTTCTTTCAAGAAATCTTTCATCGATTTTCCTTCCCAAGCTTCTTTTGGAACCATACCGAAAATTATCATTCCTTGCTGAGCTTCTTTAGATGTTGGTTTAAATGAAATCATATTTTTTTCGTTCAGATCTCTTTCTCCCCATTCTTTGACTAATGCAGGAAAAGCTACTTTAAAAATTTCGTTCATTTGTCCGTATTGAGCAGCTCCTTGTTTTGCTTCGGCTAACTTATTTTCGAACTCAGCTTTGATTTTTTGATATTCTTCAAATTCTTTTGGAAACTTAGTTTTATTTGAAGTGGCATTCGTACTTTTTTCGAACAGATCCTGGTATTTCACAAAAAGTCGTGTTAACTCTAATGTATCTCCGTCAACGTTTTTACCATCTTTTCCTCCAATAAAATTCCAACCATGAATATCGTCTATATAACCATTTTTATCATCGTCGATTCCATTACCTGCAATTTCTTTAGTATTGGTCCAAATATTATCCTTTAAATCAGGATGAGTAATTTCTACTCCAGAATCTAAAACACCAACGATTAATTGAGAAGGTTTACGTTTTTTCGATTCTAAAAATTGCAAAGCTTTTTGAGTATTTACACCATAAACACCACTTTCCTCAAAAGATTCATGTTGCCAATATTTTTGATCAACTTTAGGTAGTGGTATTGCTGCTGTTTCTTGGGCATAAGATGTTATTCCAAAAAACATCGCAACAGATATACTTAACAAGAATTTTTTCATAATTAATTTTAATAAAATAAGTCGTATAATCAATAAAATTGTTACACGTTGAGTTTTTGATAATATTTTATGCTGCAAAAAAGACTCCAAAATAGAAGTTTTTCTTAATAATTAATTTAAATAATTGTTATTTAAATATTTATATATTGTAAAATACAAAATGAAGACAAGAATAATTTTCTGAAATTTAAAAGAAAAGCAGTTTTAAAACGATAATCTCCATTTGATGAGCTAAAATTTAATTATATTATTTAAAAACCATTTTGCGTGTATGTAATTTTTTAGTTTGTATTTCTAATTTTTCCTGGTGTTACAGCAAAAGTTTCTTTAAATTTTCTATTAAAATATTCAACATTATTAAACCCACATCTATAACTTATCTCAGAAATTGTTAGATTTTGATTGTTAGACGATAGAATTGAATGTGCGTACTCTAATCTTTTATGGATAATGAAATGATTGGGAGAACAACCAAAATTTTCTTTAAATTTTAAGAATAATTTTGATTCGCTCATACAAGCTAATTTAGCTAACTCTTCAATTTTTATTTTGGATTTAAAGTTTGTATTAATATAATTAATTACTTCAAAAAGAGGATTGTTTTGAGATATAGACAAATCAATTAATAACTTTCTAGCTTTTGATTGTAGGATAAGATAAGTAAGCTCTTTCATTTTTAACTGAAAAATATAATCCAATTGATTAACCTTTTCTTTAAGAGATGTTCGATCATTTAATAAGTTAAAAAAACTATTGATTAATAAACCTTCTTCAGAAACAAAGTAGTTTAATATTTCATTTTGATCTCCTCCAATCACGTCTAACCAATCTTTGTTCTGAATAGATGTTAATTCATCATAAAACTCTGTTACAAAATTCTCGTCAATAGATAATATTGCACATTTCAAAGGATTTTCTAAAGATGCAGATTCAACGTCAACGGTTAATGTTTGTTTCTTTTCTGGAATTAATATTTTTTTTGTGCCAAATTCAAAAATTTCATCTTTCCATTTTATTTGTTTTTCACCTTGTAACATCATAGAAATAGAAGGACTATCAAAGTTGAAATGAAGTCCTTTAAAAGGAACATTTGTTTCATATAAGCATATTTCTCCGTAGGGTATACTATACACTGTTTTATGTTCTATTTTTTCCATGTGGCGAGTTTTAATTTTGTGAAAATTGTAGAATAAATCAATCATTTTATAGGATAGTTCAATTTATTCTATATAAATATTTCAAAATTTGAATAAATGAAATTAATAAAAAATAATTCGTTATGAAAGAATATTCGTATATAATTAATGGTGTACAAAAAACATCAGATAAATTAATAGATGTAACAAACCCTGCAAATAATGAAAGTATAGGTTCTTATTATGTATCGACAATAGAGGATGTTGAAGAAGCTGTTATTAATGCAAAAAAATCTCAAGTAAAATGGGCAAGATTGTCACAAGAGGAGAGAGATCAATATATTTCAAAAATAACAGAAGTTTTAACAACAAATAAAACTTATTTAGCTGAATTGATTACAAAAGAACAAGGAAAACCATTGAGTGGACCAGGTTCTAATTTTGAAATGGACGCTTGTATTGGATGGACACAAGTGCCTACTTCTCTTCAGTTAGAAGATGGATTAATTTTTGAAGATGATACAAGAAAAGATATTCTGAAGAGAGTACCAATTGGAGTTGTTGCAGCAATAACACCATGGAATTGGCCTTTGATGATTGCAATTTGGCAAATAATTCCTTCTTTAAAAATGGGAAATACAGTTGTAATTAAACCTTCTGAATATACAACGATTGCATCTTTAGAAATGTTCAGATTAATAAACACTGTTTTACCAGCAGGAGTTTTAAATTGCGTAACAGGAGATGGAAAAATAGGTGGACATCTTACTTCTCATAAATTAGTTGGTAAGATTATGTTTACGGGTTCTATAGCTACAGGAAAAAGAATTATTGAAGCTTCAACGAATAATATGGCAAGGTTGACATTAGAATGTGGAGGAAATGATGCCGGAATTGTTTTACCTAAAACTGATTTTGATCAAATAGCAGAAGGCTTATTTTGGGGGAGTTTCTTGAATATGGGGCAAACCTGCGCAGCTTTAAAGCGTTTATATGTACATGAAAATGATTTAGAATCAGCTGTTAATGCATTAATTAATATAACAAAGAATTTTAAAATGGGAAATGGATTAAATGAAGAGAATTCGTTAGGTCCAATTCAAAATAAAATGCAATTTGATAAAGTAAATGAGTTAATTGAAACAGCAAAGAATAATCCTAATGCTAAACTATTTATTCCTGAACTAAACGTACCATCAGAAGGTTATTTTATTCCAATAACTTATATAACAGGAGTTGACAATGGTGATCCTATTGTAGATGAAGAACAATTTGGACCAGTTCTACCAATCATTACTTATAAAACTGTTGAAGAAGCAATTGAAAAAGCAAATGCATTAGAAGTAGGTTTAGGAGCTTCTGTCTGGGGATCAGATTCTAATCAACTGGAAGAAATAGTATTGCAATTGGAAGCTGGAACAGTCTGGATAAATCAACATGGAGCTATTCATCCTTTTGTACCTTTTGGAGGTGTAAAACAATCAGGATATGGCGTTGAGTTTGGAATTGAAGGACTTAAAGCAGTTACATTACCTAAAATAGTTAGTTATAAAAAATAATAATTTCAAAAAACCATATAAAAATGACAAATACATACGATTACATTGTAATTGGAGCTGGTTCTGCAGGAGCAGTAGTAGCTTCTCGCTTAGCTGAAAATCCTCAAATTAATATATTACTTTTAGAAGCTGGACCATCAGATTTAGCAGATGAAATACAATCTCCTGCAAAATGGCCTTTAATTTGGAACACGCAACGAGATTGGGCTTACCATACAATTCCACAAGAAAATGCAGGAAATACAACTAAATATTGGCCACGTGGAAAAACGTTAGGAGGTTCTAGCGCAATCAATGGAATGATATATATACGTGGAGCAAAAGAAGATTATGATAATTGGGCATATAAGGGGTGTTATGGTTGGGATTACGAAAGTGTTTTACCTTATTTCAAAAAGTCTGAAGCCTACGAGTTAGGAGCAGATGAAACACACGGAGGAGAAGGTCCTATGGCAGTAACTAAAATTAAAGAACCTAATCCTATTTCTATTGCAGCAATTAATGGCTGTAAAGAGTTAGGATATCCTACAACAGATGATTTTAATAAAAATATTTGGGGAGCAGGATTAAATGATCTTTCTGTAACAAAGGACGGTATTCGTTGTTCTACAGCAGAAGCTTTTTTGAAGCCACATTTAAGTAAAGAAAATTTAACCATTCTTACAGAAGCAACAGTTAATAAATTAATTATAGAAGATAATAAATGTATAGGTGTAGAATATGAAAAAGAAGGAAAATTAGTACAAGAAACAATTAATAATGAAGTTATATTGTCTGCAGGAACAATAGGTTCTGCACAAATATTAATGCTTTCAGGAATTGGAGATCAAGATGAATTAAAGGAAGCTGGAATTCAGCCTATTCATCATTTGCCTGGTGTAGGAAAAAATCTACAAGATCATTTATTATGTAGTGTTATCTTCGAAGCTAAGCAAGATATCGTTCCAGCAAAAGCAAACTTATTAGAAGCACAAATTTTTTGGAAAAGTAGACCAGAACTAAAAGTTCCAGATATGCAACCTTTGTTCATGGCTTTACCTTATTATGCACCTGGCTTTGAAGGACCAGAAAATGCATTTACATTTTGTGCAGGCATTATTCGACCAGTATCAAAAGGATTTATCAAGTTGAAATCAAATGATCCTAAAGATACACCGATTATAGATCCTAATTATTTAGCTGAACAAGCTGATGTAGATGCTTTATATGAAGCGGTACAACTTTGTCGAAAATTGGGATATACAGATGCTTTAAAGGATTGGATGAAAGAAGAAGTATATCCTGGAAAAAATAAAACCAAAGAAGAAGTAATAGACTACATTAGAAAAGCTTCAAGTACATATCATCATATGACAGGAACTTGCAAAATGGGAATTGATCAATATGCTGTAGTCGATCCAGAATTGTGCGTACACGGAATTAAAGGTTTACGAGTTGCGGATGCATCAATTATGCCAGATGTTCCTTCTGGTAATACAAATGCACCTGCAATTATGGTGGGTGAAAAAGCTGCCGACATGATTAAAGAAACGTATGAAAAATTAAGTGAAATAGAAATGTAAATATTTGTAATTCTTTTACTTAAAAATTTAAAGATAATAATATAGATAAATAACTTCTACAGACTAATTCTCATAATTAGATTAAAAAGTCTGTTGAAGTTTATTTTATCTAGTCACAGTGTTTTAACAATTAGTAATTTATTAAAATATTATAGTTGTTTAATTATTTTTTTTAACAGATATTTAAATCTTAATTATATAAAACACTAATCCTAAGATGAAGAAAATAACAATTTTATTGGCAATAGGAATGGTATTTTTTGCTTGTAAACAAACTACAAAAGAAGACAAAAATTCCATTGAAATAATAGAAGTTGATTCTAGCAAAGATTCGATTACAAACGAATCTAAAACAAAATTTAATATTGAAAATATTCCTTATTCAAATGCGGATTTAGGAGACTTCCCATTTTTTACTTTACCAAAGGGATTAAAATCATTAAATAAACCATTACAAAAAAACTTCGATATATGTTTTTTTCCAATTGACGGAATAATGACTCCATTTGAAGGGAAATTGTATAAAATATTCGTGAGCGCTGAACAAGGAGAGCAATTTTCGAAACGATATTTTGAAAAAAGTATGGAAGACTACTTGATTTCAATAGGTGCAGTAAAAGTTTTTGATGGAGAAATAGGACGAGAAGAATATGATCGTTACAATAAAGAAGATCCAAATAAAGGTGATGAAGGAGATATGGGATATGCAGAAGAAAATATTAAGTTTTATGTAATTAGAAGCAAAGAAAAAGGAAATATTTATATACAATTTTCTGCTAATAATGAAGGAGGAAAATTAAATATATTGCAAGAAGAAAGTTTAAAGCAAACAATTACTAAAGTATCTGCGGCTGATATTGTAAAAGACCTCACTGAAAAAGGAAAATCCATTCTATATATAAATTTCGATGTAGATAGATCTACTGTAAAACCAGAAGGGAATGAGGTGATAACACAAATAGCTGAAGCATTGAAGAAGGATCCAAATTTGAAAATATCAATTGAAGGACATACAGATAATTCAGGAGAAGCTACACATAATAAAAAACTTTCTACAGATCGGGCAAATGCTGTTATGTCTATATTGATAAAACAAAACATAGACAAATCTCGTTTATCTGCTAATGGTTATGGAGCAGAAAAACCTTTAGTAGCAAATGATTCAGAAGACAATAAAGCTAGAAATAGACGAGTTGAATTAGTGAAAACTAATTAACATATATTAGCTCTTTTTTATTAAAAGAGCTTTTTATTTTACTATAATTATTTAATATTGAAAATGCAGATACGACAATTAGCAAAACAAGATACAAACGATTTATTAAAAGCCATTAATGGAGCTTTTGCAGATTACATTGTTCCTTTTCAACTGAATGATGAGCAGTTACAGTTTAAAATTGAGTCGGAAAATATTTTATTAGAATGGTCTATTGGAGTTTTTGATTCCGATCAATTGGTTGCTTTTATCATGCACGGAATCAGAACAGAAAATGGCAAAACAATTGTGTACAATGCAGGAACAGGTGTATTATCGAAGTATCGCGGACAAGGTTTGGTTGGTAAAATGTACGATTATATTCAACCGTTTTTTAAAGAAAATAAAGTCAATCAGCATGTTTTAGAAGTTATCGAGAACAATCAATCTGCCATAAGAGCTTACGAAAAAAATGGATTCTATATCAACCGAAAATTACTTTGTTTTAGTGGTAAATTACAAGTAAAATCTCATTCAAATATAGCTTTGATTCAACCTTTAAATGAATTTTTATGGAATGATTTTCAGCTGTTTTGGGATATTTCTCCGAGTTGGCAAAGTGCTGAACTGAGTATGAATAATGCAAAACCAACTGCATTAGGTGCTTTTATAGAAGATGAATTAGTAGGTTACGTTTTGTTTAATTCTGCTAAAAATCGAATTTATCAAATAGCAGTAAAACCTCAAGAAAGAAGAAAAGGAATCGCAAAACAATTGGTAGTAGAAGTAAATAAGCAATTATCTGATGGAACCATACAAATAAATAATGTTGATGAAGCAGCCGAAAACCTAAAAATATTCTTAGAAAAACAAGGTTTAGTGAACGATATCAATCAATTTGAAATGGTAAAGAGTTTATAATCCGAACAAAATAGTATGATTAGAAAAGCACAATTGAGCGATTTACAAAGGATAAAAGAACTTTATTTTCAGTTGTTTAATCAAATGGAAAAATATGAACCTTTTTATATGGAAAAGACTCATCAAGATGAAGAATTTTTAAAAAAGGTTATTGCAGAAGAAGATTTTTTTACTGCATTTGTTTATGAATCAGCAAAAAAAGTCGAAGGTTTTGCGATTACACATCAACAAGAAAGTTTGCCTTATAATTGTTTTGTTCCACTAAAATGTTTGTATTTAATGGATATTGTGGTCGATGAAAATGCTCGCGGAAAGGGAATTGGAACAGCTTTATTGAATCAAGTTAAAATATTTGCAAAAGAAAATAAAGTTGATTATTTAGAATTAAATGTTTTGGCTAAAAATAAGTTGGCAGAAGCTTTATATATACGCGAAGGTTTTGAAAACTATAGTAAATCAATGCGTTTAAAAATCGATAATGTTTAGAAATAACAAAACAATTTATCGTATTTATAAGTAAATTAGTTGGGTCTAATAATTATGAAAATGTCCAACGAATTTAAAATTCAAATTAGAAAAATCACGATTAACGATTTCGATTTTGTCTACAATTCAATTTGCGATCTTGGAAACGAAGCTTTTGATGTTAATCTTTTTAAAGAAATTTTTGTCGAAAATATTTCAAATCAAAATTACGTGTATTTAATTGCTGAAATCGAAGATGAAAAAGTAGGATTAATTAGCTTTCACGTACAAAATTTGTTACATCATTGCGGTTTAGTTGGCGAAATTCAAGAGTTTTATATTTCTAAATCTTACAGAGGAAAAGGTGTTGGAAGAAGTCTTATTCATAAGATTATAGATTTTTCGAAAACACATAATCTAAAAAGTATAGAAGTTACAACCAATAAAAAACGAATCGAAAATGTTGCTGTTTACGAAGGATTAGGATTTAAATTAAGTCATAATAAATTCACAATCAATCTTACTTAGTTTAAAAAAATAATCCATTTCTAATGAAAAAATCTGAGATTAAAGAATTACGAAACGAACAAGATTTCAAAGACTTTTATTTGAAAGATGCTTCTTTGACATTTTGTGAAGAATGTAATGCAATTTCGTACGAACATGGAAATGGTTTTTTAGAAATTGCTCGTTTAGAAGATCTTAAAAAGCAGCAAAAACAGATTGAAGGAAAACAAACTAGAAGAAAGTTTTATAGCATTATTTTATTAACCGAAGGACGAATTGAAGAACATATTGGTCATCTAAAATATGAATTTAAACCGCAAACAATGTATTTTGTTGGTGAAAATCAATTGCATGCTGTTGAATATTGGAGCGAAGATGTGAAAGGAATTTATTGTATGTTCGATGCAGATTATTTTTTACTTTGCATTAAACATCAAATAAAACTGAATCAATTTCCTTTTTTTGATTTGGATAAGGAACCTTTTATTCAGCTTTCGGAACGTGAAACAGGAATGATGGAACATTTGTTTTGGAAACTAAATAGCGAAAAATGCCAGAAAACAACTTTTAATGATGATTTGCTTACTCGAATGTTTCTTAATGTTATTTTGTTGGAAGCCGAACGAATTTATAATAAAAAAACAACGCACGAAAATTTCTCTTTATCTCGAAAAGAACAACTAACTTCTCAGTTTCAGTTATTAGTAAATCAGCATTTTATCGAAAAAAGACAAGTGAGTGATTATGCCTATTTATTGCATGTACATCCAAATTATCTCAATGATTTGGTGAAAGAAGTTACAGGATTGCCTGCAAGTCATTTTATTCAAAAACAATTATTGCAAGAAGCAAAATCGCGATTATTACAAACAAATGATACGGTTTCTATGATTGCTTTTGAGTTAAATTTTACAGATGATTCGTATTTTAATCGCTTTTTTAAAAAACAAACTGGTTTTACTCCTTTGCAATTTCGTAAAAATCACAAGCATTAATTGAAGCATAATAAACTCTGCTTTACTAAAAATTGAAAGAGAAATTATAACATAAAAAAGTCGATATTATTATATCGACTTTTCTTTTATTTGTTTTGCCATTCAGCTTTTGTTAATCGGCTTACATATTCTACCTGATAATCATTTAAAAACGGATTAAATTGTTTTTCGATAATATGCGAATGTTTAAAACCACATTTCTCTTGTGCTCGTTTAGACTTCTCATTATCTTTAAAAAATCCGCACCAAAGTTTGGTTAGCTTTAATGTTTCAAAAGCGTGTTCTATGATTTTATTAAGCGCTTCCGGAATCAAACCTTGTCCCCAAAAAGGAACTCCAATCCAATAAGCCACTTCGCCTTCGGTTTCTGTAATCTCAAAATTACTATTTTTACCAATAAGAATACCAATGCAGCCAATAGCGCGATTATTTTCTTTTAAGGCAACTGCATAAACTTCTTTCTGAGCAAAAACAGTCTGAATAATTTCTGCACTTTCTTCTACACTTTTATGTGGCGCCCAACCTGCAATAGGTCCAACACGTTCGTCTTTTGCATAGTTGTATAAATCTTCTGCATCTGCAATTGTCCACGGACGCAAAATCAATCGTTCTGTTGTAAATTCCATTTTGTTTTTATTTTGATACAAAATTAGAAGAATGCAATCCTTTATTATAGATCATTATTTTCGTAGTTTCGGTACTTTTGAAAACTAATTGATTTAATATGTCAATAAAAGAATTAATTTTATGTAATTATAAAAACTGATTGAATGAATAAGGATATTTTTATAGAAAATAAAATAGGATTGAAATATGGTAATATGAACTTCAATCAAGCATTAGATTTTCCTTTAAAACTGTCATATCTTGTCTTAATGTACGTTAAAGATGGAAATGCTTTGGCGAGTATTAATTTTAAAATGAATATTATAGAAAAAGGATCGGTTTTGGTTTTGTCTGAAGATGATATCTTGATTATTTCTCAAAATTCGTCTGATTTTAAAATGAAATGTTTTTTAATCGACAGACCTTTTGCGAGTGAAATTGCTTTCGATTTACCTAATCATCTTTACAGTTATTTGCATCATTATCCTATTTTAAATCTTAATGAGTTGCAGTTGAAACAATTAGAATTATGGGAGCAACAATGCGATTATTTACTTCATAATATTACAGTTTATCAACGAAAAATGTTGTGTAATCATTTTCAAAATTTCTTTCTTGCAATTTCGGAACAAATAGGAGAGAGCGATTACGATTTGAACAAAAAGTTTAGTAGGAAAGAAGAATTGTGTTGGAAGTTTTGGGATTTGATTGGTACTTATGCAAAACAACATCGCGATGTTGCTTTTTATGCCGATAAACTTTGTATTACGCCATTTTATTTATCTCAAATAACGAAAGATTTTTTGAATTATGCACCAAAAGATTTGATAAATAGACAAGTTATTCTTGAAATTAAACAGCTTTTGAAGACTCCAAATAAAAGTATAAATGACATTGCGCAAGAACTACATTTTGAAGATCCTTCTTATATGGGACGTTATTTTAAACGCGAAACCAAACAATCACTTACAGATTTTAGACGAAGTTTATAAAGAGTAAATATTCTATTTCTATAAAAATCTTTGATTTGTACCATTTTATCCTTAGTTTTTAAAAGAAGAAATATTAAGACGCCTTGTAATTTTGTCTTGTTAAATTATAAGATATGTCAAACATAGAAACAAAAAATCCTGAAACAGAAAGTCTTGAACTTTTACAATTTTATGCAGAATGGTGCCAGCCTTGCAGAATGATGATGCCTGTAATTGCATCTATTCAACAAAAACAATACGACTGGTTAACTATAAAACAAATCGATGTTGATGCCGAATCTATTATTGCGAATCAGTTTAATATTCGTTCTATTCCAACATTTGTAGCAATCAAAAATAATAAAGAAGTTTGGAGAAAAGCAGGAATGATAAACGAAAATGAGTTGTTAGAAATACTTCGATCATTAAAATAAAACAAATGAACACTTTATTTCAAATCATTGGCTATTCGATATTTATTGGAGTAGGAGCCACATTATTTATGGATATTTATGCGGTTTTAGTTAAGCGATTTTTTAATATTTCATCTTTAGATTACGCTATTGTTGGTCGTTGGATAGGAAATTTTAAAAATGGAATTTTTGTACATCAAAATATACTTCAATCCGAAAAAGTAAAAAGAGAACGAATAATCGGATGGATTTCGCATTATGTTATTGGTGTTTCATTCGCATTTTTGTTGTTATGGATTTACGGAATAAATTGGCTTAAAAATCCTACTTTTTTTCCTTGTATTATATTAGGAATTGCCACAACAATAGCTCCTTGGTTTTTAATGCAACCGGCTTTTGGTTTCGGTTTTGCAGCATCTAAAACTCCGAATCCAGCTGTTTCTAGATTAAGAAGTTTACAAGCACATTTTATTTACGGATTAGGCTTGTATTTAGCAGCGTTGTTGTTGAGTTGTTTTTTGAATAAAAGTTATGATTGATATTTGGTTCTTATTTGCCAAATGGCAATTGTCATGTGATTGAATGCTTATACTTTTGCTTGTATAAATCGTTATAAAAATGAATACAGCAAAAATGGATATCCTAGTTGGACTTCAATGGGGAGATGAGGGAAAAGGAAAATTTATAGATCATATTTGTCCTAATTATGATATCATAGCACGTTTTAATGGAGGTTCAAATGCAGGACATACCATTTTTTGGAATGAAAAAAAAGTGACGTTAAAACAGTTACCTTCAGGAGTTTTTTATTCACATGTTCAAAATGTCATTGGAACAGGAACTGTTGTTAATCCAAGTCAATTAAGAAATGAAATCGAGCAGTTGTCACTTACTTATCCTAAACTTATTTTTAAGGAACGTTTATTTATTTCTAAAAAAGCTCATTTAGTGTTGCCAACTGATCCATATTGGGATATCTATTTCGAAAATTCGGATGATTATCGTACAATCGGAACTACTAAAAATGGAATAGGATGTGCATATTCTAATAAAACTCGAAGACAAGGTTTTAGAATCTCAGATATCTTTCAAACAGAATTCACAAATACTATAAAGAAAGCAATTCATTTTGCATATACGGAATTAACGGAGAAAGGAGTAGAAATGATTGATTTCGATTCAATGATGATGAAGTTTCTAGCTGATATAGAATTTTTAAAAGAACTATCTATTATTGATACGGAACTTTTTCTTAATTCATCTCTTAACTTAGGTAAACGAATTTTAGCAGAAGGAGCGCAAGCAACGATGTTAGATATTGATCATGGGACTTACCCATTTGTAACTTCTTCTAATACGATTGCATCTGCTGCTTGTGTTAGTTTAGGTGTGTCTCCTTCTAAAGTGGGAGAAATATTTGGTGTATTTAAAGCATACGTAACGCGAGTTGGAGATGGTCCATTTCCGAGTGAGTTAAAAGATGAGCTAGAAGATGAACTTCGCACAAAAGGACATGAGTTTGGTTCTAATACAGGAAGACCACGTCGAATAGGTTGGTTAGATCTTCCAGCTTTAAAATATGCAGTGATGCTTAATGGAGTTACTCAACTTATTATGACGAAAGCAGATGTGCTAAATGAAATGGAAGTTGTACAACTTTGCGAGCATTATGAAATAGATAATAAATCACAGGAAATAGCAGCTATGGATGATACATTCTCTTTAGCTTTACCTAAATGGAAAAGGTTTGAAGGTTGGAAAACAAATTTTTCAGCTATTTCAAAAGAAGAAGAATTACCAAAGGAATTACTTGCATATATTTCATTTTTAACAAATCAGTTACAAACTCCGTTGAATTATCTCTCTATTGGACCAAAAAGAGAAGATATCATTTCATTGTCAGAAAATTAAAAAAGAAGATAAAACAATTTAATTAAAAGAAAATAATTCCTGTTTGGTAATTTTTCTGAGCAGGAATATTTGTACTTTTAAATGATATGAAAGAGCTTATTGCGTTTATAGAAAAATTTGGTTTTATTAGTGAGACTGAAAAACAACTCATTATAAGTTTGTTTAAATTGGTAGAAATACCAAAAGGAACTTATTTCGTGGAACACGGAAACATTAGTAAAAAAATTGCATTTGTTGATGAAGGTGTATTTCGTTCGGTTTATTACAATAAAAAAGGAGACGATTTTACCAACTATTTTATTTACGAAGGACGTTTTATTGGTGATCTTCATAGTTTTCAAGAACAAACTCTCTCTAATGATTTTATTGAAGCAATTACTGATGCAGTAGTTTGGTCTATTGATTATGATTGTTTTACAATTTTAGAACAACAAATTGCTATCTGGCCTTTGTTAATGAGTAAACTGTATGCTTTTGTTGCAGAAAGTAAACTTAAAACAGCAAGCACAATGAAAAATTTAGATGCAACCAATCGTTATCATCTTTTTTTGGAACATTATCCAGGTTTAGCAAATCGTGTCCCGTTAAGTATGCTTGCAACTTATCTAGGAATTACATCTTCTTCTCTTAGTAGAATAAGGCGTAATGGATGATTATTCTGCTTATTAAATCGAATGTGTAGAATTTAAAACCAACAACATTTTTTATTTTGTTGAATAGAAGGACATTTCATGTTTCCATAACTACAAAATATGCAGCAGTCACCTTTTTTGGGTTTTAAAATTTGTTTACAGTTTTTACATTCATAAAAATATGCACAGGAATTCGTTGGCATTATTTCTTCTTTTTCATATTTGCAGTTTGGACAAATAAGGATTGAGTGTAAATTAATTTTCATCTAAATTATACCAAGGATTATACATTTTGCTATTAAATCAAATAGTAGAACTATAAACTGAGAATGCTAAATACTTAAAAATAGAAATATTAATTAGTTTTATTATACTTTTCCATTAATTCAATATTTTGTTGAAGTGTTCTTTCGGTTTGAATAATATCTAAAAGAATCATTTTTAAAGTTTGTTTTTTGTTTTTATCTGTCTCATTTATATTTGAATATAAAAAACTCATTAAAAAATCACTTTTATTGTTCAATGTTTGTTTTAATTCTTCGATATCAGAGAGCGTAGTTATTTTATTATAATCAATTAAATCAATTTTTGTATTAGAAACAGATTTCCAAGCGCTAATTTTTATTCTCGGAATATAGATTCCTTTAGATCTCATAACCACATCTAAAATCGTTATATTTTGATGAGTAGAATAAAATTCTAATGAATCGATTAAAGATTCTTGTTGAGGAATGGTTACGATAATATCTTCTTTTGACTCTTTTAACTCTTGGCTTATAGTTGAAAATACTTGATTAATATAAGCTTCATCTTTTCGTTCAGAATTCCATTCATTAATGAAAAGAGCAATTAATATACCTGCGATTACAGGAATAATATCTTTTAGAAATAGAACTGTATATTTTTTAAACTTTTCTTTCATCAAAATGAGTTTATACGATAAATAATAATGTTTTTTAGAATTGTAAGAGATTAGCTTGATTACATCTTAAGCTTTTTAAAAGTATTAATGTACGCTAGATTTTGAGAATAGATTGATAATTATAACTCCTATAATGATAAAAATTATTCCAATAATAGCGGGAAAATCTAAGTTTTGTTTATAAACGAAATATCCAACTAATGAAATCAGTATTATTCCAAATGCTGACCAAATTGCATAGGCAATTCCTATCGGAATTCCTTTTAAAGCGTGCGATAAGAAATAGAATGAAGTTGTTAAAGACAATATAAATATTATAGTTGGAATAGGTTTAGTAAATTGATCAGTCTTCTTTAAGAATGAAGTTCCAATAACTTCAAAAAGTATGGCTGCAAGAAGGAAAAGATAATTTTTCATATTTAGTATTATAATTCATTATCAAATTTAATAATTACGAAAATAAATCAACGAAATGTTATACTTTATTTATTAAACAATTTTTTGATCAAGATTAGATTTATAGATTTGAAGACCATTTAGAACCAAAAGTGACATTACCTTCTTTAAGAACAATTTCAGAATGAAGAAATTTTGCAGCTTCTGCTGATTTTTTTACTTTAACACTACTTCGGTCAATCATTTCTTTTTCAAATGATAACAAGATTTTTTCGCGTAGATTTAGATTATTATTTTGATGATTAGAAACTGAAGTAATTTTTTGCGCTAATAACAAAGCGTCTAACAACGCTTGATTAGCACCTTGACCTTTAAAAGGGCTCATTGGATGAGCAGCATCTCCAATTAATGTTACAAAACCAGCATTTTTTAATAAATCTTGACTTAATAAATCTCGATCATAAACAGGATATCCAGTAATTTCTTTCGTTTCTGTAGCAGCTATAATTTGTGGAATAGGAGAGTGCCATTGCGTTCTTTTGCTAACTTCTATTTTTAATTCTTCTACTCCTTTTTTACTTAAAGCTATTGCTTCTTCTTCTGAGATTGGAAAACTAAATTGCCACATAATCGAATCTTTATCATAAGGCATCATATACATACGTTCAGTTCCATTTGCTGTTTGAAATACTGTAGCTCCATCTAACAAAGAACTCTCTAAATTTTCTAAAGTATTTAACTTACAAATTCCTAAAACTACAATGCAACCTAGATAGCGCAACGGATTTTTTTCTTCATCTATCAATAATCTACGTACTAAGCTACGTATACCATCTGCACCAACAAGTAAGTCTGCTTTAAATTGTTTTTGAATACCATCAACATCAAAGGTTAATTCCACTTTTTCACCAACTTTATAATCGGTCAGTTGATGATTCCATAAGACTTGATTATTGCCTCCTAATTGATTTAAGAAAGCTAAGCGTAAAGACTGTCTAGCAATATGAATATTAGTATGTTTATTTTTGTTCTTTGCTTTAATTGCATCTTTATCTTGTAATTTTCTTATTCCCCATTCGCCAATCACATTTCCTTCTATAGTATGTGCTAAATGCAATGTAGAAACGATTCCTTCCTCTAAAGCTTGGATTCCAAATTTTTTTAATTCTTTACTTGCTTGTTGTAACGTTAGTCCATAACCTTGTGAACGGTCGTTAAAAGCTCGATCACGCTCAAAAAGTGTAAAAGGAATTTGACGATGTAAACATGCCAATGCCAATGCAATTCCACCAATTCCACCTCCGACAATTGCAACATGAGGATATTTTTTTTCGTTGGGTGACGGGCGTTCATTTGTAGTTATCAAACCAGTTCCTGAGCAGATAGTACAAATCTGCATCGAACTTTTTGGTTTATTTGGAGTAATAAAATTTTCATTCTTTTTAGATTGAGCAACAGCAAATTCGTAACGCAAGAGTTTTTTTTTCGAGACTCCTTGACTTTTTTTACCAAGTCCATTGCAGTTTTTACAGCTTATCCAGTTAACTAGTTTACTCAATTTAAAATTTTTTTGCAAAAATAAGATTAAAGTAGGTATTTAGAAAAATCTAGAGTAATTTATTAAGATTTAAGATTATTAAATTGAATATTTCTATTGTGTAAATGGAAATTATTTTTTTAAATTTATTTAACCATCAACCTTTACCAACTCACATTTCAATGAATAAAATAAAATCATTTGATTTTAAGCCTATTAGCAATGAAAATCAAAAAATACATATTATTTCTTTTTCTGAACGTATAAGAAGGGGAGAAAATGCTGTTTTAAGACAACATCGAGCAAATTTTTACATATTGTTATTCATTACTTCTGGCGAATCTCAACATTTAGTAGATTTTAATGTACATAAAATAAAAAAAGGAGATTTTTTGATTATACGTCCAGGTCAAGTTCATGCTTTTTTTCCGTCAAAAAATTCAGATGGAACTATTATTGCTTTTACTGAAGATTTTCTTTTGTATAAATCTCATTCTCATTTTTTTCATAATAATTCTTTTTTTTTAAATGAGCTTATTATTGATGAACCTCTTTATTTAAATGGAGATAAACGTGAAGATATATATTCATTAATCTTTATGATTCAAAAAGAACTGGATATCGCCTATGATGATTTACAAGAAAGTATTTTACAAAATCATTTAGCCTCTCTTCTTTTAAATTTACTTCGTATAAAACGAGGAGATTATCCACTTTTCCCAAAAAAAAGTAAAGAGTTTTTATACGCTTTACAGTTTAAATCTCTAATTGAAAAATCATACAAAGATCAATTGACAATTTCTGAATATGCTAAAAAAATAGGAATTAGTATTCGAAATTTACAAAGGATTTCTGAAGCTCATTTTGGAAAATCACCTAAACTGATGGTTCAAGAATTTCTTTTATTAGAAAGTAAACGAATGCTTCTCGATCCTTCTCTTCAGATAAAGGAAATTGCGTATGAATTAGGTTTTAATGAACCTACTAATTTTACGAAATTTTTTAAAAAATTTGAAAAAACTTCTCCTGAAAGTTTCAGGAAATCAATGTATTAATAATGTTTTTTTTGTGAAATATATTAAATACAAACATGTGCATAAGATGTTTGTGTTACTTTTTTACCTCTAATCGACCTTTTTTTACCTTTCGCATAATTGTTTACAAAACTACTTTTACTTTAAAATTAAAACACAGATTTAATGTGTCTTATATTTAAATTAAAGTGTTATGAAAATAGAATTCGCTACAAAATCTTATTATGATTATATTATAATAGGAGCAGGATCAGCAGGGGCTGTATTAGCTTATCGTTTATCTGAAGATTATACAAAAAAAGTTCTCGTTCTAGAAGCTGGTGCTTTATTTGATTCTAAGGGATATCCAAACGTTATTGCAGATCGAAATTCATTAGGTTCAGTAGGAGATAGTCGTTTTGATTGGGGTTTTCATTCTGCTCCTGGTTTTATTAATAGATCGATACCTCTTCCTAGAGGAAAAGTTTTAGGAGGTAGCTCTGCGGTAAATGCTGGAGTAGCTGCTCGTGCTTTACCTGTAGATTTTAAAAATTGGGAAGAAAGATACGGACTTGAAGGATGGTCTTGGGAGGATGTTTTGCCTTATTATAAAAAATTAGAGACATCAAATATAGATAATCCTGTACTACATGGAAGAATAGGGCCGTTTCCTGTTTATCAATATACAGAAAAAGATGTCACGCTTCTTCATCAAAAATTAATTCAATCTGCTGAAGCAAATGGATACGAAAATCTAAGTTCAGATTTTAATGGAGAGAAGCAATATGGAGTTGGTGTTTACCCAATGAATAATATTAATAATGTTCGGGTAAATACAGGAATTGCTTATCTAAAAGAAACTTTTCGAAGTAGACCCAATCTTACGGTTATTGGAAATGGACATACAGATAAAATTTTATTTGAAGGAAAAAAAGCTGTAGGAGCACGCCTAATTAATGGAGAAGAGTACAAAGGCAAAGAGATTATTCTTTCTGCAGGAAGTTATGGCTCACCTGCTATTTTACAACGATCTGGAATAGGTGTTCAAAGTCATTTAGAAGAGCTAGATATTCCTGTATTAGTAGATGCTCCTGTTGGTAAAAAACTATATGATCATCCTTTTTTCTATAATGCTTATGCCGTAGATCCTGAAGAGTCAGGAGAACAAACACCAGCAATTGCAGCTGTTGTATGGACAAAAACCTCTTTTGCAAAAGAGGAAGAATTAGATATTCATATTACAGGAACACATTTATTTCCTCATGAACAAAGTCCTACAGGAAGAGGTTTTGTATTAGCTGTTGCTCTAACAAATCCTAAATCGAAAGGTGTTTTTAAAATTACAAGTAAGGATCCTCTTGCACAACCATTTATAGACTTAAATTTTCTTGGAGAAGAAGAAGATAGAAAGAGATTGGTTGAAGGTATTCGTATCGCCCAAAAACTAGGAAAAACGAGCCCTTTGAAAGAATATTTTAAATTAGAATTAAATCCTCCATCGAGAGCTACAGATGAAGAAATCATAGAAGCAGCAAAACAATCTTTAGACACTTATCATCATCCTTTTTCTACTGTACCTATGGGAAGAAAGAACGATGTTGATGCTGTTGTAGATTTTGAAGGAAGAGTGTATAATACAGAATGTTTAAGAGTAGTTGATGCGTCTATTTTCCCCGAACCAGTTTCTGTTGCACCTAATCTAACAGTAATTATGGTTGCTGAAAAAATAGCAGATAGAATTTTAAATAAATAAAAATATGAACAGAAAGATAACAGATGTAGATTTAAAATTTGCAGAAGAATTTAGAGCTTATTATACAAGTCTAAATCCAACAGCAGGAGAACGAGATGAATTAGATACTTTCCTTGATTTTAAAAATGGAACGAGAAAATATAGAGTATATGTTCCTAAAAAGATTGATCAAGATGCTCCAACAATATTATTTATTCATGGAGGAGGATGGATGTCGGGAGATATAGAAACGCATGATGTCATAGCTTCTGCCTTAGCAAATAGAAATAATGCCGTAACCTTATCCATTGAATATAGTTTAGCTCCTGAGCATGTTTTTCCTCAAGGATTAGAAGATTGTTATAATGCTTTATTATGGCTACAAGATCATATCACATCATTTAAAGGGAATTCCGAAAAAGTTGTTATTGCTGGCGATAGTGCTGGAGGTGGATTAACAGCCTCTTTAGCTATTTTAGCATTAGATAGAAAAGTAAAATTAGAAATAACTTCATTAATTATGATGTATCCAGGATTATCATTTTTACCAGATACAGAATCTTTTAAAAGATTAGGAATAGAACATTTTCCTCAAACAGAATTAATGAATAAATGTGCTAGATTTTATATTGGAACAGAAGATAAACTCTTGAAGCAACCTCTTGTTTCACCTTTTTATGCAGATGTTTCGAATTTTCCACCATCATTATTATTAGTTGGAGAAAATGATCCTCTTCAAGATCATATAAAAATGTTTGCCGAAAAGCTGACCAAAGAAAATGTAAAAAATGAATTTATTCTTTATCCAAAGATGGAACATGGATTTATTCAATATTTTAAAGATCCTGAAAATGAAATAGAAGGAGGTAAGGCAATGAAAAGAATAACAGAATTCATAAAAGAAAATAGATAAATATCAGTTAAATAAATTCTATTATCTTATTCAGGATTGCCTAAATAAACCCTTGATGTGTATGAAAGCAAATATCAAGGGTTATTTTTATTAATAGTAAGGAATAAATAAATTCATTAGATTTATTCTTTTCACAGAAATAAAATAACAATGCGGACATATCCTTTTATTTATACAATTAATCATATTCAAAAGATTAATACCACAACTATTAAAGAAAGATTAAGTAGGAAACCGCATGATCTTTTCTCACCTCATAGAACAGATTTCTTTATGATCTATTTGTTTACAGAAGGAGAAGGAAAACATATTGTAGATTTCGAAGAGATAGAAGTAAAACCAAATCATATTCTTTTTATTTCTAAAGGACAGGTACATGCATTCGACCCAAAAGAATCCTATGATGGTAGGGCGCTTATTTTTACAGAAGACTTTTTTTGTAGAACCTCTCACGATTGTCAATTTTTACAATCTACAATCCTTTTTAAAAATATTTTTCATCAAGCATTTTTTGATGTTAAGAATAATTTTGATAAACTTTATGATCTTTTTATAGAAATATTTAATGAATTAAAAAATCCTGTAGATCATAAACAAAGTGAAATTTTACACAATCTTTTGTATCGTATTTTGTTATTATCTGAACGTGAAATAGAATTTCAAGAAGGTTTTGAAAAAAAGCAATCTTTACAACATAATATAGTTCTATCATTTATACAAAGTGTAGAGGAAAATTATAAACAGCAAAAAAAGCTTGTATTCTATACAGACTTACTACGTGTAGGTATTCGGAGTTTACAAATTTCAACTGCAAAAGAATTAAATAAAACGCCAAAAGATATCATCAATGATCGTGTTATTCTAGAAGCTAAAAGGAAGCTAACATATGAAAATATATTGATCAAAGAAATTGCATATGATCTTGGATTTGAAGAAACTACAAATTTTATCAAATTCTTTAAACTTAAAACAGGATTAACACCTAATGAATTTAAAGATAGTATATAAAATTCGCGTTTTTATCATCTATCTACGCAGTTTTATACCTTATTTCGACAAATTACTTCATTTATTTGTAAATAAAATTATATACAATGATGTCATTAAAAAATATTTCAGCAAGATTATTTATTCTGATTTTTATACAAATAGGTCTTACATTTTATATGTTTCTAAATGGTTTAACTATTTTGATAGGAGGAGATAGTTCACATTTACAATTTCTTAATTATTATAATCAAGAAAAAATAACAAATTATCCTTCTTATTATGATAATCTGTTTATTCTGATGGCCATCTTACAAATATTATCAGCTTCTGCACTTTTATTATCATTAATAAAAAATGAAATCATAAAAAGCAATACTATTTGTATGTTAAGGTGGGGAATCTTTTTTGCTATTGTTTCTAATGCAATTTATGGATTTATGGTAAGGTTATTATCAAATCATGTAGCGTCTGCGAATATGTATTTCTTTGTAGGGTTGTTGTATTTTTTTCTTCTTATTGTAGAAAAAAAGAAAAAGAATTTTCGAACCTTTTCTATTGTCAATACATTTCCTATTTACTTTGTTTTATTTTATACAATGGGATTTCCAGCTTGGCAAAAGCTTATTAATCCTGATGAAGTGATGAATAAATATGTTCTATTATTTAAGAATTCTTTTTTATCTAAACTACCAGGAGGGATTGAGCCTTTTATTTATTTTATAGGATTTATCGAACTATTGGTTCCTGTTGTATTGATTGTTAGCCTAATAAAAAGTGAATTTTTATTAAAAAGATTTCCTCGATATTTGACATTAGCTCTATTTGTCACAACTTGTACTTTTATCTTTTTATGTTTTGGATTAAGTGTTATATCTGTTTATCAAGGCGCGACTAGTTTAATATTTTATTCAATTTTTACGTTGTTAATCTATGCTTACATAGAATCTTTATCTAATAATGTTTTGGAAGAAAAGATTAAGAATAATTAGTTATTTTAATGATTCATTTTCAATAAAATTAATACAAATAAACTAGCTTTTCTATTTCTAGAAAAGCTAGTCAGTTTAAATAGGTTAGGCGGTTCTATCAACTAAAAACCCTTATTATAAAAAATTAATCTTTAAATAATGAAACTCTGGTTAGGGACTCTACAATGACTTTACAACTAACATCCGATTCTACAAATAATTGATATCCTTTTCCAGTTCCTAAACTTTCAGGGTCAGCAATTGTATAAAAATAGAATGTAAGAACTTTAGGTAATCCTTGAGAACCTGAAGGTAAAACAGAAATTGAATTAATTTCAAAACCACTATCAGGATTCTTGAAGCTTGCCTTTAATGAACCTGTAGAATTTGAGCTAGATGTAACGGTTGCTATTAATCTCCATATATGAACTTGTCCATTAATTTTATTCTCTATCCATCTTTGTGTTGAGGCGGTACTTCCCGTGTATATATTAGATGTTTCTCCAGGAAATGGTACTGTAGTTTCTGGCCAACTAGTTGTTGGTGAACTAGCAAAAACCAAAGGTGTTGAATATAATATTTGTAAAGGAGTACCGTAAGAATTACCTGATCCTGATAAGTTTATTTCGGGTTTTAGACCTCCATTACCACTATTTATTTTAACGACACCATCATTACCAGCAATTGAGCTAGTTGCTACAAATAATTGTCTCCAAACGAGTCCATCCCAGAATTCAAAACGTTTATCAGTTGTATTAAAAATTAAAGTCCCTGCGGATAAACTTGTATTAGCTACTCCAATAGGAGGAATAGTAGTAGGATCATTATCTGCTAATGAAGTATTTCTTTCACTTTCTGTAAGTCGAGGGATAAGAATTCCTTTACTATTAGATACAACGTCAAGTACAGTTGCAGAATTTGGAGTGCTCGTATTTATACCTACTTGAGCTTTAACGGGTGACCATCCTATGATAATCAAGAAAAGAATAAAATTTTTCATATTTATGAATTTAAGTTTAGTTCATAATAATAGTTATTTTATTGGCTTTTGTATAAAATTAATTCGCTAAAATGATTATAATTGATTTTTTTAATAATTATTTTGTAAAATTAATAATTTGTTTATGTTGTTTTTATAAGATAGGGGGACAAATGGGGGGACAAATTAATATATCACAATTTATCTAATTCTTACTATTCAATTAAAATTAGATAAATAATTAATTATCGATTATTTGGTTTATAAAATTCAAGAATTTAATTAAAGTTAATCCTATTAATGAAAAATACAATTAATTTTCTATTGTGTGCTATTATTCATTGAAATGATAATTGATATTGTACAATATACACTTTATTGAAAACAATCCAACATTTTTAGGAGACTTAGTTTATGATGTTTTTCAAAATATAAAATGAGTTTTATGATAAATATGTAGAAAATATGTTCAAAAAAGAACAATTTTTTTCTACATATTAATTCTTCTCAATTCGGAAAAGACCTCATCTATTCAAATAATTTTTTATTTTTTAAAATCTATTGTACACAAATAACTCAGAGCAGATAAATATGTAATAATTTGACTAATCAATATCAAATATTTATAGAATTTTCATTCAATTCATTCATCAATTTTTGAAATATCTCTATAAATAAACCGATGTGATAACCATCCATTAATCCGTGATGTGCATGAATAGAAATAGGCATTGTTTTTCTTTCGTTATTCTCGGTTATTTTTCCAAAAGATATTTTAGGAGAACTATCGGGATATGAAAAACTGCGAGCATGTGAAAGAGCAGTGAAATCAATCCACGGAATAGCTGAAAAATGAATTACATTTTCACCTGAAACTGCAGGCATTAAATCGTTAGATTGTTGTACGCGTTCTATTTCTTTTAAGGCATTGGTATAAAAACCCTTTTCATCTTGGTTATAATCTATATAAGCAAAGCCAAAAGTACCGTTTGGACGATTGATTGTAGGTGAAGCATTTATTTGCTCAAAAAGATAGACTTTTTTATTTATAATTCTATATCTAAAATTTTCTATTTCGTTGGCTGCTTTTAATGCTCTAAATAAATAGTAGAGAAAGAAGGAATTCCCTTTTTGTTTTGAAACATTGTACGCTTGTGTGCAATCTATGTTTACAGTTACACCAAAAAATGGTTCTTCGAATTGTGAAAAGAATAGATAATGTTCTTTTCTAATCCATGGCTGAATATCGATTAATGTTTTCATTTCTATAAATAATTTAAAATTTCATCAATACTTTTTAGTTCTAAAAAATTATCATGTTTCAACTGATGTTCGTGTTGCTCGTGCGTCCACGTAACATGATATGGAATATGACCAGCATAACCTCCCAACTCTAAAATAGGAAGTATATCAGATTTGATTGAATTACCTAACATTAGAAGGTTTTCGGGGTTACAATCCAGATGTTGTAATAGTTTTTGATAATCACTGATTTGTTTATCACTCATTATTTCGATATGATGAAAATAACTTTCTAATCCTGAATTTTTCAGTTTTCGTTCTTGGTCTAATAAATCACCTTTGGTAGCAACAATCAATTGATATTTACCTTTTAATTGCTCCAAAGTTTCAGAAACACCTTGTAATAATTTGATAGGTTTTTGTAAAAGATCTTGTCCAATGGCTATAATTTTATCAATCACTTCCAGCGGAATGGTGTGACTTGAAATTCTATTTGCAGTTTCAATCATGCATAGTACAAAACCTTTTACACCATATCCATACAAATGAAGATTTTTCATTTCGGTTTTAAATAATTCCTGTGAAATGGAATGTTGAGGTATATAATTTTCAAGTAATGCACAGAATTGTTTTTCTGCTTCTTGAAAATATGGCTCGTTTACCCACAAGGTATCGTCTGCATCAAATGCTATTGCTTTTATGTTAGCTTTCATTTTTTTTGTATTTTCGAAAAGACAAATTTCAATAAATAAAAAAATGAATAAAAGGACATTTGTCTCGACCAATATGTTAAAAACCAATCAATCATTTTTAGCATATATACAAGTACTTTACGAAAAACAAGAACGTAAAGAGAATATTATTATAAAAGAGTATAGTAAAGGCGAAAAACTATTTTCTCAAGACGAAAAGGCAACGAAAATAGTGCTTATCAAAGCGGGAATTACGAAATGTTTTATTACGGAAGACAATGACAAAGAGTATATTCTCGAATTTTCAGGTAAAGGAGAAATCATAGGAGAAATTGAATTTATTAGAAAAACAACTTGTTTATGTAATATCGAAGCGATGACTGATGTAAAGGTTTATGCAATTACACCGAATTATTTTTCAGAACTTATTGAAAGTGATCTCCAATTAAATAATCTGCTGCTAAATGTTTTTGCAGAACGAATTATTAATACCGCAAGTAGAGCTTCGTTTCAACAACTATATACTATTGAGCATAGTTTAGGTAAACTTATGGAACTGCAGTCTAAACAGGAAATTGAAATTTCAAAAGAAGATATGGCTTCATACCTTGGTGTTTCCGTAAGAAGTTTGAACAGAGCCCTTAAAAATTTGTCGAAATAATTTTCAGTTTCTTAATTGAGCTAAGTTGCATTTTTTTGTTCTAATGAAAAGTCGCTTTCCTATTTTTTCAGGATTTTTCGTATAACGTCCAATAATTGTTCATATAAGTTCTAATTATATTTATGATTTTGGAAAATGATTTCTAATAAGTAATATCAAAGACCTTTTCCATTTGTTTTTCGTTAATTGAATTTGGTATTGTTTTTATCAAAGTATTACGAAGCCAAACAGCCAAAGTGTTTTCATAATGTGATATTTTACCAATGCTAGTACTAGTATTGACAATGTAGTGGGCTTTTTTCATGCGTAAGTTTTCGTATTGTGAGAAAACTTCTTCTACTATTTTTCCTTCGCCAAAAAGCTTTCCGAGAACGTAAGCATCTTCAATCGCTTGACAAGCACCTTGCCCCATATTAGGAGTTGTAGCATGTGCTGCATCACCAATCAAACAAACGCGATCTTTTTGCCATTGTGAAATCGGTTCCAAATCGATAATGTCGCTCATAAAGATATTTTCCTTTGGCGTTTCTAAAATCATTCTGACAACATCTGCATTAAAATCAGTAAAAATTTCAGTAAGATTGTTCGATTTTTTTACCAAAGTTTCGTTCACAACTGCGTACCAATAAACTTTTCGATGATTGATTCGTACAAAACCGAAACGTCTTCCTTTTCCCCAAGCTTCATGCGCTTGATGATTGTATTGCGTAGCCCAATCTAAATCTGCAACACCACGCCAACATTTTTGTCCAGAATCTCGGAGTTTTCCGATATTCAAAATTTGATTCCGAACCAATGATTTGATTCCGTCAGCACCAATAATAACATCAGCATTTGTGATAGTTCCGTCCTTAAAAGAGAGTCTATAATCTTCGTTTTTTTCGATTTTGGCTAAACGTTTTGAAAGTTGGATATTTTCAAAACCAATTTCCTCAGCCAAAATTAGTTGCAAATCGCCACGATGGATGGCAACATTATGAACACCAAATTTACTTTCGAATTTATTCAGTTGTACGTCTGATAAAGTTTTTAGCTGTGGATCTGTAATTTTAATAGTTGAAATTTTGTGACCAGCATTTTCAATTTTGTGTCGAATGCCAAGTTTGTCAAAAATCTGCATCGCATTATTCGCCATGATAATCCCTGCACCTACAGGTTTTATTTCAGGAGCACTTTCGTAAACGGTAACATTTAGATTGTTTTTTTGTAGAGCTAAAGCTGTTGTTAAGCCACCAATTCCGGCTCCTATAATTGCTATTTTCATTGTAATTACGTTTATATGATGAGGCAAAATTACAAGTCCGAAAAGCTAAAAACGTTCACTTAAGTTAATTTCGGAATCAATAAATTCTTTTCCGAATTCTGCTTAAAGATTGTGGTGTGATTCCCAAATAGGATGAAATATACTTTTGTGGAATTTTATTCAGAATTTCGGGCGACTTTTTCAGAAGGTTAAGATAGCGCTCTTCAGGCGTGTAGAAAAATAATTCGTCTAAGCGTTGTTTTGCATCCAAAAAAGCTAAATCGGACATGTGTTTTGTCAAACCAAGCCAAAAAATATCTTTTTGAATAAGAGCTTCAACATCCTTTTTATCAAAATATAAAACCTCAGTTTTCAGTAAACTTTGTATCAATGCAACTGACTTTTTACCCGTAATATAACTCGCATAATCGCCAATCACATCATTATTTACCTGCAAAAGATAGCTAATGTCTTCACCTTTTTCGTTTATATAATAAATACGAACAGCACCATTCAAAATGAATCCTAAGCGATCAAAAATACTGTTTTTAGGTTCTATCATTCTGTTTTTATCATAGTTGACAACATAGCAAATTTCCAAAAACTCGTCCACACGCTCTAGCGAGAGTTGGAGTATTTCTGCCAGTTTTTCTTTTAATGCTGTTGTCATCATTCTTATGGTTTTAAAGTTATTTCCATTCCTCGTTCAAGATCGCAAAAACTACATCATCAGTCCAAGATCCGTTTTGGTAAAAACTTTTTACGAAATGTGCTTCTTTACGAAATCCAAAACGTTGCATCAATTTTTCAGAAGCTATATTTCTTGGGTCAAAAGAAGCCATAATTCGATGCTTTTTTAAATCTTTGAAAAGATAATTAATTAATAGATTCAAAGATTCGGAAGCTAATGCTTTTCCTTGAGATGCTTTGGCTAATGTAATTCCGAATTCCACTTGCAAATTTTCTTCACCAAAGAAATGAACGCCAATATCTCCAACGAGATTTCCGGTTGCTTTTTCCAAAATCACCAATTGAAACCACGATTCAGGCTGATTAAAATCTGTTGGATTTTTTTGAATAAAAATTTCCACTTCCTCTAAATTTTCGGGAATCCAACCTTGATAAGCGTTAGCTATTTTATCCCCTCGATATTCTAAAATACGCGTTGCATCTTGCTTTTCAATTGGACGTAAAATAACTTTTCCGTTTTCTAATTTCAATTTTTAGATATATTTAGAAGATAATATTTTTCTATTTGTTAATACGTTTGTAGTGAAGTTGAACCAATCCTTTTTCAAATGATCTTACAGAAATAAGTTCTAGTTTCAACTCAGGTCTATCATCCTTAAATAATTTTATTCCGTTCCCAACTAGTATTGGAATCACAGAAATTATAAATTCGTCAATAAGATTGTTTTTCAAAAGTTCGTTTACTATTTCTGCACCTCCGTCACAAAATATATTCTTTCCATCTTCAGATTTAAGTTTGTTGATAAGTAGTGTAAGGTCATCTGTGTAAAATTTAATCGAGCCAATACTTGATCTTGGTGTTCGTGTAATAATGTAGGCATCTTTATCACTATGAGGAAAGTCAAATCCCATTGAAGCGACTTTATCATAAGTTCTGCGACCAACAATTACAGTATCCACTGTTTGTATAAAATCATTATAACCATAATCTTGTCCATCTTGTTCAACAATAGAAAGAAAATCAAGATTATCATCTGGTTTTGCGATATAGCCATCTAAACTTGTTGCGATATATAAAATTACTTTTCTATTCATTGTTGTTTTCTTCTTTAGAGATTATGTATAAGATTTAATGGGAATCTAGTTTAACTATGTCAGTTTTTTAATTTATCCCTTACAAAAGTATATAAATATGTATTGAAATTGAAGAATAAAAAGTAGTAGTTTTCTATTTAACCAAATTCTTGCATTTCGTCATATAACAGATTCTTTAATTTTAAAAATAGATAGAAATAAAGTATTTCTTTATCCATTAAATAATTTATTTCTTTTAATAGGTAATCCTCGTCTCAATTTTATTGCGTGAAATAGAGAGGGAACATCATTTGTCCATTTTTTTAAAGTTAAAATTATAAGAACGATCTCAATTCTTGTAATGATACCAACCCAAAAACAGATTAAAAATAAAGTTTTTGATTCGCAGTTTAAGATAATTTGAATCAACGTTGCGAATAATATTAAAGTCCAAAATTTTGCTCCAATTGAGTGTGTTGCAATTTCTTTCTTAAACTTAATAAAACTAACACTATATGTTAATAATTCAGTTCCAATTAAAATTGATAGTAAAATCCAATTTTCCTCATAAAATTTAGGACAAATTATATAAGATGAAATGATTACACAAATAAAGAATATTTGATCTATTGTGGAATCAAGTCTCCTTAAAATTTGTGTTGAAATGTTTAATTTTCTTGCAATCATACCATCGAAAATGTCTGTCAAAAGTCCAACAGTTAGCAATAAAACAATTATTTCTTTGTAATTATTTATTTGATAGAAGCAAAGTAATAAAATAATAAATCCAATAATTAGTCTTGAAAATATTAAAATCTTTGGAATGTGGTTTTTCATTAATATTTCTGCTAATAAGCAAATTGCTCATTTTTAAAAACTAAATTAGTTTATTGTTTTTATAAAAACAATTTAAAGAAATACAATGTTATACTTGTTATTTTTTTCTTCGTAGTAATTAAGCCAGTTTTTGATTCTTCCAACAAACATTTTAAGATAGTTTTCTGTTAAAAATATGTTTGACCAATCGAACCTTTGAGCTTGGATGCCAAGATAAAATACAAAAATAGAAGCTCCAGCTTCAGGAATTAATTTTAACTCCTTTTCAGATAAATTTCGTTCTTCTGTATAACCATTTAGAAAACTATCAACTTTTATTTCATATTCATTTTTGTCCGTTTCAATGAAAAATAATTGTTTACAAAAATATCCAATATCTAAGATCAAAGGACCATTTCCACAATTATCAAAATCAAAAATTGTAATTTCATTTTCCTTATTTACACTCAAGTTATCATACCAGATATCAAGGTGAACAATTCCTTTTTGTTTTTCAGAAAAATCACTTTCTTCAAAATGTTCTGCTATTTTTGAAGAAATTTGTTTTAAATAGATCATTTCATCTAAATCTTCCGAGAAAAATTCGCTTAATTTATCATAAGCTTTATATATCAAAATATCAGTATTGTAATCGATTCTTCTGATTTTTTTTGTAGCAGTTATATTATGTATTTTTGCCATAATCGAACCAATCGCTGAGCAAGTTTCAGATGTCATAAAACGCATTTTTTCACCTTTTGCGAATGTGAAAAGAACGACATGTCTAACGCCTTCTGGTGCATTTATTTTCTGAATTAAATTTCCATTTTTATCAGGAATTGGAGTAGATACTGATACGTTATGCTTTTTAAGCAACTTTAAAAGTTTTAATTCTTCTTCAATTTCAATTTCTGTTCTCCAATTGTGACAATAGACTCTGACAACATATTTTGAATTTTGATTAGATACAAAATAAGTATGATTGACTCCAGTTCTAAAAAGTTTGCAATCAAAATTATCATTTAATTGATATTCATCGCTAATAAATTTACCTATTTCTATTGGTGATACTATTGAAGCAATTACTGGAAAAGTTTTCATTTTAGGGTTGAATTTATTTTTAATTGTGACTAGTAATAGTTCGCGTATTGATAGATAGGACGACTGGATTAGAAAGTTCAAACCTTCAATCTTATACTAACCTAAGCAAGGCCGTTATATTATTTTCTAAATTTATGAAAAAATGAAATATAAAACCTATTGTGATAAAAAAAGAGAAACTTTTCAATTTCTCTCTTAATCTGTCATTTTGCCAATATGATGTTATGGCTGTGGTATTTCAATAAAGGTTATTCTACTTCAAAAATTGCTTGAATAGAAACCGAAGAACCTACGGGCAGAGAATACGCTCCTTGAGTATTTCGGGTATGTTTTCCTTTTTCTCCAAATATTTCTACTGTAAGATCAGAAGCTGCATTCATTAATAACGCGTGTTGGGTATAATTATCTGTGGTATTAAAAACACCTATCAGCTGTACACATTTTTTTACTTTATTAAGATCACCGCCAACAGCTTCTTTCAAAATCGCGATGATATTTAGCATTGTTTGTTTAGTTGCTTCTTTTGCTTGTTCTTCTGTAACATTTACTCCAACTTTACCTGGATTTAAAACTTTTCCATCTTTCAATGAAACTTGATTGATAAATACCAAATTCCCAGAACGAGAAAAAAGCTCATAATTTCCTACCGGTTTTGGCAAATTAGGCAATACAATATTTTTTTGTTTCAAAGCCTCATTGATGTCTACTGTTTTTTCAGTTTGTTGCATTTTTTCTGTATTATCAAATGTTCCTTTCAATGCTAATGTAGTTTTTGCAAAGTTTTTTCCTTGTAATTCGGCAAGATAGCGTTCGCTTTTGCTTGGACGTTCTACATTTTTAAGAGAGGCCAAACTTGTTGTACCCAAAACAGAATTTCCTTGAGGAATAGTTTTGTCTATATTTTCGTAACCACGAATACCATTAGAAACTAAAACCATTCCATGAACAGCTAAACTGTTCCAAAATGCCTGCAATGCCAATTCTTTTCCTGCTCCGCTTCCTGCTGACATAAATACAGTTGCGGGTTTTCCTTCTAGTGTATGATTCGTCCATAAATTTACAGTCTTTGCCAGAAATTCGCTCATTCCCGTACTGATGTTTCCAAAGTAAACTGGCGAACCAAACGCAATACCGTCATAGTTTGCTAACTCATCTATCGAAGCTACAGGAATGATCTTCAATTTCGGATTTGAGGAAGCCTTTACTTGTTTGATAACTGCGTGAACATTCTTATTGGTTTCAATTCCTTTTGCTAATTCTTTTGCTAATTCATAAGTTCCACCATTATCTGAATGAATAAGGATTAGGATATTAGCTGTTCGTTCTTGTGCCATAACTGTAAATGTTGTTAATAATAAAAAGACGACTGATAAAAAATTGCCTATTTTGTTCATTTGTTATAAAAATTAAATTTAATACAAAAATACAATTGTCGTTTTTATTAATTTTGCCAAAAAATATATGCAGAACGACAATCAAAAATGCGGATTAAGCGAAACTAAGACTGGTCTTTTTGTAGATGAATTATTCATTGAATCTTATGTTTGGTATGAAAAAAATTGGATGCATGATGACTATGAGCATATGCATCAGCGTTACCAATTGACTTATGTGACAGAAGGTTACCAGTATTTCCATATCGAACAAGAAATTTATCTTGTTCCGCAAAACCATGTTATTTGGATTCCGTCAAACATAAAACACCGAACTACTTCCGAAGCTAAAACAGTCAATTTAATGACTGTGTTGTTTAAGTCGGTTTCTGATCAAGATTTTTATAAAGATATTCATATCTTTCCAGCTCCACCTGTCTTAAAGGAAATGTTGTTGTACGCCTACAAATGGAATAAATTACTATCCGAAGATGAAGAACAAATTTCTTTTTTGAAAGCAATACTTCAAAGTTTACCACATTTTTGCAATGAAAATGAGTTTTTGAAAATTCCTGTTCCTGCCGATTTTCGTTTGATTCCTGTTTGTAATTATATAAATTCAAATTACCAATCTAACTTTGATATTAATAACCTTGCAGAAATAGCACAAATGTCTGTTCGTAGTCTGCAACGCATATTTAAGAACGAAACGGGCATTACGCTACAAAAATATATGCAATTAATACGTATTTTGAAAAGTATTGAATTGATTAATAATGAGCAATATACATTAAGTGAGATTGCTTTTAAGGTGGGGTATAAAAGTTTATCAGCTTTTACTTCTTCATATTTTTCTATGATGAAATCAAAACCAAAATTGAAGAACTGAGCTAATTTTCTGTATTTTCATATTGCTAAAAGAGATACTTTCTTTACCTAAAATTACAACATTTAATGAGCTTTTCAACTCAGTACTTATTTTCTCATTAAAACTTGTCTTCCATTCTGTATGAAATGATTCAAGAAATATTTTAAGTATATTGTAATCAGGTTTTTAGGCGGTTTCTTCATATGCTTTTTAGTATTAGCCATTATTACTATTCACTATAGATGAGTTATAGGTAATAAGTCTTAATAAAGAAAAATCTGAAAGAATTTACTCTATGTTCTTTCAGATTTTTCTTTAATATTATTCAGCTAAAGGATTGATTTGATCTGCGATTGGAAATTCTTGTTTTGTATTACCAATTGTTTTATTTAAATCAAACTTAGCAGCATCCGACATATTGGCTCCACCTGCTAACTTTACTTTGTCTAATAAATCGAGCGCTAACTTTTCTTCTTCTCTTTGTTCAGCCACTAGCCATTGTAAAAAGTTCCACGTTGCCCAATCTTCTTCATCCATACTCATTTTTACAATTTTATAAATGGATTCAGTATTTTCAATTTCTTGTTTTAAAACAGCTTGAAAACACTCCAATATATTTTTGGGTTGAGGTCCAGGATTAGCAATGGCATCGATTTTTACAGTTCCACCTCTTTCTTGTACATATTCAATTATTTTTGCCATATGTACGCGTTCTTCTTGAGAGTGTTTCATCATAAAATCTTTGACACCATCTAATTGATTTTCATCTGCCCAACAAGCTAACATTAAGTAAATTTGAGCAGAAAATGCTTCTAAAGTAATTTGATCGTTTAATGTTTTTTGTAATGTTTTTGAAATTCTAATTGTATTCATTTTTGTGATTATTTAATTATAGTGATTAGAGTGTAATTTTCACACCAAACCAATCATTTGAATGTTAATACTTTCTAAAATGTTGATATTTAGAGTATATTTAAATAATTGTAACTAATTTATGAGGTTACTTATTAGTTGATTTTATGGCCCAAAGAATTAATAAAGGTTGCATAAACAATCTTGCTAACCTCTTCTGATCAGTATCTAAACCAAAACCATCTCTTTTGTTTTTATATTGTGCCCAGTTTCCAGGAAATACAGCTGTAAAAAAACAAGCTACTACTTTTCCAACCATCTCTTTTTTACGCTCGGAAACTAAGATAATAGCGCTCCCTAAGGTTATTTCTACAATTCCAGAATACACAACAGTATCGTCTTTATCCAATGGAACCCAATTTGGAACTTGAGCTTTAAATTCTTTTCTAGCTATTGTTAAATGGCTAATTCCTGCTCCAATCAAAAAAGCTCCTAATGTATATCGCGCGATGTTTTGTTTAATTTTCTTTTGCATACTGTATTTTTTATAATATTTTATTATCAAATTAGATTAAATATTCTTTTCAATTACTTATTGCACTTATAAGATTTGGAAAGATTTATGCGTATTAATTATTTGGTCGATTAAATCCAAAAGTTTCTAAGCGACTATCTTCTTTGTTATGAATAATATTTTTCAAAACTTGAGCAGCAACCATAGAAAACGTAATGCCATTTCCTCCATACCCTAATGCAAATAATGTTCGATTACCTTTTTTCCAAGGTCCCATATAAGGTAAACCATCATTTGTAGCACTAAAAGTTCCGCACCATGCCATTTCGGTTCTGAATTCAATTTCAGGATAAAGTTTACTAAACTTATATTCTAAGGCTTTGATTTTTTTTCGAAGTAAATCATCTCTTTTTTCAGGATTTTGAAAATCTTCATCTTCACCACCTACAATCAACCGATTATCTATTGTTGTTCGCATATACAAATATGGCTCTGCTGTTTCCCAAATTAAACTACGGTTTGGCCATATCATTTTTTCATCAATAGGAGCCGAACAAATGGCATAGGTAGACAACAAGTTCATCACTTTTTTAGGAAGAAATTGTCCTGCTTCAAATCCAGTTGCAACAATTACATATTTACACGAAATAGTATGTTCATGATCGGTTAATAGCTCACAACCTTTTTTAGTTTCATGTATTTTTTCAATTTTTGTATGGGTGAAAATTTGTAATTGATGTTTTTGTTGATGATATTTTAAGAGTTGTATAGCGGCTTTATAAGTATCCATTTGAGCTGATGTGTCATTTTGTAATGCAACAATTCCTTCGATATTTTGGTAAGATTTTAGTTGCTGTGCATCTAAGAACTTTACTGGTAATCCGACTTCTGTTCTTATTGTGTATTCTTCCTCTAACAATTTAACGCCTTGTTTGTTACTGGCTAATAAAACTGTAGGAACACGCAAAAAATCAGCATCAATTTTAGTCTTTTTAAATATATTTTCAATGTCCGTAATCGATTCTAAACAATTAAAATAGGAATCGATAGCAATTTTTTCTGGTACAATATTTATTAATTTACTTAACGGTGTATCAATTTCGTATTGTAATTGTGCTGTACTTGCAGCAGAACTTCCAGTAGAAATAGTTCGTTTATCAATTAATGCACATTCTATTCCTGCTTCACATAATTCATGAGCAACTAAAGCACCTGTGATACCGGAACCAATGATAGCGACATCAATTTTATAATTTTTACGAAGAGGATTATATAAATCGAAAAATTCGTTTTTTACAATCCAAAATGGTAATCCCGAATGTAAATCCATGTTTATTGTGTTAAGTGGTTTAGATAAATTGTACCCTAAAAATCAAGCCAAAAATATTATATCTCTCTTGTTGGTTTGAATAATTTAAAAATGTTAAACCTTTAAAAATGTGATTATTGGCTTAAAGCTTGTAGTAAAAATGATGAAGAGCAAGTTTAAACTATCACAAAAAATAATTATTATGGCTAAATTGAAAAGAAATAATTACAACATACATTATGTAGATTATGGAAATAAAATGGCTCAACCCATTATTTTAATACATGGTTGGCCACTTAGTTTGCAATCGTGGGAATATCAGATTCCAGAAATTGTAGAAGCTGGTTTTCGTTGTATAGCTTATGATCGAAAAGGTTTTGGAAAATCTTGTGCGACATGGGATCGTTATGATTATGATGCTTTGGCAGAAGATTTACATGCGTTGATTGATGTTTTACAATTGAAGAATGTCGTGTTAATCGGTTTTTCGATGGGAGGAGGAGAAGTAGTGCGCTATATTGCGAATTATGGAAATAATAATATTTCAAAAATTGCATTAATCAGTTCAATTATTCCTCTTGTAAAACAAACTGATGATAATGAAAATGGCGTTCCACAAAAAGATTTAGATCACATTGTTCATCAACTTGAAACAAATCGATTGGAGTTTTTAGAAGGTTTTCACAAAGGTTTTTACAATCATGGTTTACTAAAGAAATCAGTAAGCAAAGAACAATTGGATTTTGATTTTTCTGTCTCTTCTCATGCTTCTCCAATCGCGACTTTGAAAGCTGCTTTAGCTTGGATGGATACAGATTTTAGAAGTGAATGTAAAATGATTGATGTTCCTACATTGATTATTCATGGAAAAGAAGATCAAACGGTTCCTATAAAAACTGCTGGTGATCAAGCATCTAAATTAATTCCACATGCCACTTATATCGTTTATGAAGATGCACCTCATGGTTTGAATATTACACATAAAGAAAAATTGAATATGGATTTGATTGAATTCTTGTTAAACATTGAACATAAAAAAGAGTAGAAGATGGGAAAAGTAAATAAAACGATTGTTTCTAGTTTAGCAATTGCTGGGGTAGGAGGGCTTTGTTATGCTTGGTTAAATTTTAGAAAAGTAAAAATACCAACTTATGTAACAGTTGTAGAAAATTTTGATACGCAACAATACATGGGGAAATGGTATGAAATAGGACGTTTAGACTTTAAGTTTGAAAAGAATTTGAGTCAAGTTACTGCAACTTATTTTCTAAATATAAAAGGAGTAATAGAAGTCCATAACCGAGGATTTGATTACAAAGAGAATAAATGGACAGAAGCACATGGAAAAGCAACTTTTAATGGAGAAGAGGGAAAAGGTGCGTTGAAAGTTTCATTTTTTGGACCATTTTATTCAGGATATAATATTGTGATGATGGAACCAGATTATGAAACAGCTTTAGTATTTGGAGAAAGTCGTGATTATATGTGGATTTTATCTCGAAAGAAAACAATCTCAGAAGAGATAAAACAGAAGTATCTCAACTATGCAGAAGAAAAAGGTTATGATATTTCCCAATTAATATGGACAATACAGAGTTGATGTGTGGTTCATTTGTAAATTAAAAAGTCTCTAATTTTTTAAAAATTAGAGACTTTTTAATTGCACTCTTTTCTTAAAAGACAAGAAATACTAAATAACTTATATTTCCTTATTGATATCCCTTGATGATTTTTTTAAGAATAAAAAACCTCACTTAAAAATTCTATTTATACAATTTTTAAAAAGAAAATAACTGCTGTTTCAAATAAAAACCTATTTATTTTTCACTTTTTCCTTATTTTGTTCGACAATCCTTCGACACTTGTTTGACAAAATATCTCTTTTTCCGAACCGTTGTAGAAGGACACTCGAACAAATCCAATTTCTATTTTATTAAAGACTTATGTTTTCAATTCTTCTTATAACAAAATCAAATTGTCTATCAAAACCTGTTTTTAGATCATCTGCTTGTAACTGTATTTCAATATCAGGTTGTATTCCTTTTGAATTAGCTTTAAAATTTGGAGTTTTCATTTTATATTGAAAAGTTGGAATCCACGCTACAGTTTTAGAATAAGGTAAGACAAATGCCTGCCCTCCAGCATTACTATAATTGCTACCTTGCGAATATTCACCATAAAAAGTTCCTATTTTATATTCTCGCATCATGGCCAATAAATGACCTGTAGTTGAAAAACAACCTCCATTAATCAATACATGAATTTGCCCTTTGTAAGGATTTGGTTTATTTTCCTGCTTCTTAAACCACCAAAAATCATCTGCACTATTAGTTGATGTAAAGCAATTAAGTCCGCTTATTTTCTTTGTTTCAGCCAAATTTATTTCTTCAATATTCTGGGGATACTGTGCATAATGCTTCCAGTTTTTTACACTATTGTATTTTGTTCCTACGTAATCAAAATAGTAATAAGGCTTATCTATGAGATAAGAAAACAAATAGTTGGCTATTTCTCCAGCTCCTCCGCTGTTATCACGTAAATCGACTATCAGGTTTTTAGTTTTTAAACTATCAAGCTTTGTAAAAAAAATATCTAATTGTTCTTGCGCAATCTTTCTGTCAGCTTCATTATACCCATTGCTAAAGGAATGAAATTTGAGAACGGCTATTTTATCTTTTCTAATTTCAGTGGTTAAAGGTTGAATATTTTCTGTAGTACTTTTTGAGAAACGATCAAAAGTAGTTCCGTTTAATACTATTTTCTGTTTTTTGTTATTCTCGTCTCTATATTCAATCTCAAATTTTTCAGTTGGGTTGTAAATAAAATAATAAAAGGGAAAATTCATAAATTTCATATTCAATCCCGTTTCATTTTTACCTTCCAAATGAATATATTTTTTTATTTCTTTTACGATAGAATGAATATCTTTTCCATTTATTTTAAGAATTTGTAAACCTTTATAATTTGCATTTTCATTGATTGACTTATTGAAATAATATTGATTATCAATTTGATAGATACTAAACGGAAAAACTGGTTTATCTTTTAGTAATGTCGTAATTTGCCCTCTGTCAACTGTTGTATGTCCATCTTTCACTTTTGCCATTAGTGTGGCTGTGATTTTGTAATAGTCTACAATAGAAAGATCATCCTTTATTGAATTTTTCAAATCAAAATAAGTTTTATCAAATTCTTTTTCAGTAGAATACATAAATTGACCTGGATGAATAGTAGATATCAAATTATAGAGCTCTGTAAATTCTGCAGAAATACGGTCTTTCTCTAATTTTTTATCCAACAATGACTGCTGTTGTCCAAAACAGAAATTAATCGCAAAACTTAAAAACAATATTTTTTTTAAAATCATTCACTTGTGTTTTAAAGTATTTAAGGTTAACGAAATTAAAGAAAATAATATTTTTATTCATGACTTTTTAATTTTTTTTATATGAATTCATATACTCTTTTGGAGGTCTTGATGGAAGTTGAAATTTTGAAAAAGTATTATGTACAGATTATATTTTGAACTTCGATAGTTTGATAAGCTCAGTACAAGAAAAATTAAGTCAATGCTTATAAGTTGGTCAATAGTGACTATTTGCTAAATGATTTATAATCATTCATTTTTACTTCTAAATATTAAGGTGTTGTGGGAAAGTAACCAAGATTAAGAAGTTAGAAGTAAGCGTTCACAAACCTTTGTGTGATAAAATGGACGAAAAACTCTCCAAAAATAAATTGTATCACCACAGGTTAGTTAAACGTCGAAGTTCTATAGTAGAATCAGTTTTAGGAACGTTGATAAACTTCTTTAACCTAAAACGAATCAACAGCAGAGTAATATCACAAGCCAATAAACACGTTTTGATGTCAAGTTTATCCTACAACTTCAAGAAATACGCTTTACTAAAAATGTACTTTCACAACTTAAAAAGGGAGTTTTTAAACCACTATAATTTTACAATTTAATATATTTCCCAAAAATAAACCTCCTTAAAATCACTTTTAAAGAGGTTGTTATTTATACTATTTTTTTTGTTTCTAAAATTGGAGTTGTGCAACAGTTACCGATGTTGTACACTGTTTTTATTGAATATTAATAATTATTGGTTCAGATTCAGCAATAACACTTACACAATCGTTTATTCCTCTAACTAAATATTCATTATGACTATCTCCAAAATGCTGAGCTAAAAATCCATCTCTTAATTTTTCAAGCTCAAACCAGCCACCACTTTCTATTTTCCAAATCCAACCTGGCACTCTTACTTCGGTGTCCCAAAATTCTAAAAGATTACCTTCATCTAAAACCCTAAAACCGCTAACATTTTTAAAAATTACGTAAATCGGATTATTTATTTCATTAAACCCTATAGTTAATTTTAAAGTCCATAAATCATAATTGATATTATAAATTTCAGGATTTTCTCCGTCAATTTCAGTCTTAAATTCTATAGCTTTAGGTTTCAGTATTTTTTTGAAATCTTCCATTTGAACGGATTTTGTAAAATTGCGTTACAGCATTGATTTTTTTACGAAACTATATAGTTTTTGTTTCGTAAAAATACACCTTATCTTCATTTCGTTAAATTACTCGCTAATATAATTATTTAAATGTAAATTAATTTTTCAAAAAGAGACAAACAATTAAATCTCTTAGTTCAATATGTAACGACATAAATATATAGTATCACAATGTCGAATTGATATAGGATTCTTCAGTAATAATGGTTTATTAAATTCAATTATAACAATGAATTTAATTTTATGAAGGATGAAGAAAACGATATTAAAACTTTCATGTTAAAAATTATGCATAAAAAAGAGAGAAATCTCTATATCCATTGTTCGACGTTTGTATATCGGTTCTGAGTATAGAGAGAATTGGTTGATTTAGAAAGTAGATTTTAGAATCATACAATGTAGAAAGTAATCAAAGATTTGTATAAATACCTACTTGCACTCGAAATAAGAAGATAAGCTCATAATTCGTTCATTATTTACTGGATTAATGTATTTGAGGAACATTTGCTCTGTAGAATGTCCTGTAGCTTCCATTAACAACGGTGTTGGTATTTTTCCATAAAAATTGCTCGCAAAACTTCTTCTTCCAATATGACTGCTAAGTAATTGCCATTTTTCAAAAATCATTTCTTCGACACGATGTCCAACTCTTTTTTTTCCTTTCATAGAACAGTTTAACTCTGCCACTTTTGCAACCAATCGTATTTCTTCATTGTACTGTTTAATAGGCATTGATTTTGGAAAAAAATTGTTGTTCCGTTTTAATATACTCATCACAATAGGATGCAACGGTAATGTAATTTCTTTCTTTGTTTTTTGTTGAATGAATTTAATACAGGTTTTCTCATTAATCTTAGTCAATTTTTCTTGAGAAAATGTGATAAAGTCAGAAAATCGTTGACCAGTATAACAACTAATAAGCAACCAATCTTTTGCAGATTGTAAATGCTGAGGAACTTTTGTTTTCTTGATAATTGAAATCTCTTCTTCATTAAGAGTTGTCATTGTTTTTTGTTGTTTTTCTCGACGAATTTCAAGCTCTCTAATATTCGTCCTGATTCCTTTTCTTTCAGCAAAATTTAGAATGGTTTTTACAAAATGAATGGTCCTATAAATTGTATTTTCGCTGTACTCTTCTGTTCTTCCAAATTTTATAAAATCGGTAATAAAATTACTGTTYACAGTATCAACATACAGTCGTTGTGTTGTATATCCTTCAAAACGTTCTAATAATCTCAAAAAAACCTTGTATCGTTTATAAGTAGAATGACAAATAATTTCTTTTCTGAAATTGATATAATTCTCCATAAAAAACAAAAGAGAATTCTCAGGTAATTGTTTCTCTTTGTTGATACAAACATCTTTTATTTCCTTAGAAAGTTCGCGCTGAAGTGGAATTTTATGAAGATCTCGTTGTGAAACAATATGTTCTGTAACCTGCAATTTAATTTTATCCAATTGCCGGTTTAGCTTTTTATA